>NZ_JBVJXS010000008.1:0-499058 GCF_055601245.1 Streptomyces sp. NPDC038135
CCGGCGGTGTGCTGCTGCCGTTCTTCTCCTTCATGACCTTCCTGATCGCGGTCCCGACCGGTGTGAAGTTCTTCAACTGGATCGGCACCATGTGGCGCGGCAGCCTCTCCTTCGAGACGCCCATGCTGTGGGCGTCGGGCTTCCTGGTGACGTTCGTCTTCGGCGGGCTGACCGGAGTCATGCTGGCCTCGCCGCCGCTGGACTTCCCGACCTCCGACACCTACTTCGTCGTCGCCCACTTCCACTACGTGGTCTTCGGCACCGTCGTCTTCGCGATGTTCGCGGGCTTCCACTTCTGGTGGCCGAAGATGACCGGCAAGACGCTGGACGAGCGCCTCGGCAAGATCACCTTCTGGACGCTGTTCGTCGGCTTCCACGGCACGTTCCTGGTCCAGCACTGGCTGGGCGTGAACGGGATGCAGCGCCGGATCCCGGACTACCTCGCGGTCGAGGGGCTCACCACGCTCAACACCGTGTCCACCGTCTTCTCCTTCCTGCTCGGCGCGTCGATGGTGCCGTTCCTCTACAACGTGTGGAGGACGGCGAAGTACGGCGAGCCGGTCGGCGTGGACGACCCGTGGGGCTACGGCCGCTCGCTGGAATGGGCGACGTCCTGCCCGCCGCCGCGGCACAACTTCGCCGCCCTGCCGGGGATCCGCAGCGAGTCCCCGGCGTTCGACCTGCACCATCCGCGTGTTCCGGCGCGGGAACGGGAGGTGACCGCGCGGTGAGCGCCGACGACGGCCGGACGCTGGTCCGGCAGATCGAGGGTCATCTGCTGCTCGCCGCCGCACGCGAGGAGGGCCGTGCGGCGGCGGCCCGGCTGGCCGCCCGGCTGGGCTGGCTCACCGACACCCAGCGCGACGATCTGGAGCGACAGTTCGAGGCGGAGTACCTGACGCTGTCCCGCGCCTCCTGGCGGCGCACCGCGGAGCGCGCCGAGGAACTGCGGCTGGCCTACGAGAGCCGGTACCGGGCGCTGCGCCTGCGGCTGGCGGCCTGGTGCGTCCTGGGGTGCGCCCTCGTGGCGGCGACGGGGCTGCTGGTCCTGGCGGCCGGCTGACCCGCGCCCGGCGGCGCCCGCATCCGCGGTGGTGGACAGGTGTGCGGCGGGCCGGGCGGGGGAACCTGGTTCGTCCGGGTTCGGGTGGGTGAGAGGAGCAGCCCCTGTGACAGCGTCGGCGTCCGCGGCGGACGACCGGGATCCGGGCGCCCGGGACGAGGGCGCCCAGGAGGCCGGGTACGAGCCGGACCCGCGCCGCTGGCGGGCCCTGTGGGTCACGCTCGTGGCCGGCTTCATGAGCCTGCTGGACGTGACGATCGTGGCCGTCGCCCTGCCCACCATCCAGCGCGACCTGCACGCCTCCGCCGCGCAGGTGCAGTGGGTCGTCTCCGGATACGCCCTCACCTTCGCCCTCGCGCTGGTCACCGCCGGGCGGCTCGGCGACGCCCTGGACCGGCGGCGCATCTTCCTGCTGGCCCTCAGCGGTTTCGTGGTCTTCAGCGCGGCCTGCGGAGCGGCCCCCGACATCACGCTGCTGGTGGCGGCCCGGCTGGCCCAGGGCCTGGCGGCGGGTTTCATGGCCCCCCAGAACTCCGCGCTCATCCAGCAGCTCTTCCGGGGCGCCGAACGCGGCCGTGCCTTCGGGCTGTTCGGTTCGATCGTCGGCATCTCCTCGGCCGTGGGCCCGATCACCGGGGGTGTCATCCTCGCCCTCGCCTCCGGCGCCCAGGGCTGGCGGTGGATCTTCTACGTCAACCTCCCCATCGGCATCCTCGCCGTGCTGCTCGGCCGGCGCCTGCTGCCCCGTACCCGGCGGACCGGCCGGGGGCACGTGGACGTGCCGGGCGTCCTGCTGCTGGGGCTGGGCGTGCTCTGCCTCATGTATCCGCTGGTGCAGGCGGAATCGGGCGGCATCGGGGAGCTGTGGTGGCTGTTCCCGGCCGGAGCCGCGGTCCTCGCCGTGTTCACGCGGTGGCAGCGGCGCCTGATCGCCCGCGGCACGCAGCCGCTGCTCGACCCGCGCCTGTTCACCACCGTGCGCGGCTACGCCGTCGGGGCCGGCGTCGGCACGCTGTACTTCATCGGGTTCAGCGGCGTCTGGCTGGTCTTCGCCCTCTTCTACCAGCACGGCCTCGGCTTCTCCCCGCTGCGGTCGGGCCTGGCCGTGACCCCGTTCGCCGTCGGCTCGGCGATCAGCTCCGTGGTCGCCGGCCGGCTGGTGGAGCGGTTCGGCCGGCTGCTCACGGTGTGCGGTCTCACCGGCGTCCTCCTCGGCCTCGGCGGCACCGCGCTGCTGCTGCGCCACGGGCCCGCGGACAGCGCCGCCTGGCTCGCCGCTCCGCTGCTGTTCCTGGGCGGCGTCGGCGGCGGCTTCGTCGTCTCCCCCAACATCACCATGACCCTGCGGGACGTTCCGGTGCGGATGGCGGGCGCGGCCGGCGGCGCGCTGCAGACGGGGCAGCGGCTCGGCGCGGCGGTGGGCACCGCCGCCCTGCCCGGGCTCTTCTACCTGGTGCTCGGCAGGAGCCACGACTTCCGCGGCGCCCTCTTCGCCGCGCTGGGCGCCGCCCTCGTCGGCATGGCGGCCTCGCTGGCCCTCGCGACGGCCGACTGGCGGCGCGACCGGCGGGTACGCGGGCCGCGCCGCAAGTGCCCCGACGAGGTCGCCAACAGCCCCGTGAACGCCCGGCAGACCTGAGCGCCGTACCCCGCCCGGGACCGCTCAGGCGGGCGGCCGCGCACGCCGGACCAGTCGCCGCACCTGCTCCAGCGGCCGCACCACGCAGCGGGCCAGGAGCAGGGAGGGGCTGATGAGGGTGGAGCCGACCTCGTGCCCGTCCTTGACGCAGGAGTACGGCGAGCTGTGCACGCGCACGTCGCCGCCCACGGCGGTGATCTGCCGCGCCAGCGCCGCCTTCGGCGCGCAGACGGCGACCGGCCCCACGACGTCGTCCGTCGGCCGCCCGTCGCGCACCCGGCGGGCCCACAGCGCTTCGAGGATGAGGTGTTCGCGCACGGAGAAGCCGCCGACGGCGGTGCCGAGGAGCCAGCCGTCGCCGACCCGTTCGAGCAGTTCCGCCCGGGTGTGCGGCCCCGGCTCCACGTCGAGCACGCTGCAGCGGGGTGCGACCGCGCCCCGGGCGCCGCGGCCGTGTCCGGTGCTGCTGCCCCCGCTCAGGGCCCGGGTCGCCCGGGAGGTGAGCAGCGCGCTCCAGCGGCCGTCGCGGACCAGCGTGACCGTCCGGGGCGCGGTGTCCTCGTCGTCCCGGAGGTAGCTGCCCGCGTACGGACGGGCCGTCGGGCGGTCGCGTACCGTCAGCGGGGCCGGGGTCCACGTGTCGCCGAGGGACCGGCCGAGGGCCTGCCGCTGGGCCAGGTAGTTGTCGGCCTCGCTGGTGTGGCCGAAGCACTCGTGCACCAGGATTCCGGCCGCCGGGGGCGTGAGCAGCGCCGGGCCGGACAACGGGCCGGTCAGCGGACGGCGCCGGGCCAGCAGCGCGCGGTCGTCGAGCAGTCGGGCCACGCCGCCGTCCAGTTCGGCCGCCACGTAGGCGCTGTCGTGGGCGGCGACGCCCCACTGCGGGGTGTGGCCGTGCCGGGCCGGGCCGAGGCGGATGCGCACCCGGCACAGCCCGCCGTGTTCGTCGTGGTCGACGTGCGCCCCCGGTCCGAGCCGGGCGCGGGCCCGTGTCAGCGCCGCGCCGACGACGTCCTCGCCGGGGCCGGCCGGGACGGCGGGCGGGCCGTGGGGCCGCCCGTCAGCCACGGTCGAGCCGGTCGATCGCGCTCCGGCACCCCGCGAGCAGCCGGGCGCCGTGCTCGGTCGGCTCGGCGACCTCGAGCAGGTTCTTCTCGGCGACGCGCAGCTGATCGGTCTTCAGCGCGACGTAGCGCTGGATGCGGCCCCGTTCGACCGGGTCGCGCTCGACCGCCAGATGGCGGCCGGCCACGTGGACGTCGTTGATGAAGGAGAGGATGCCGTGCACGATGTGCCCGAGGGGCCGCTCCGCGTCGACGAACGGCGAGTGGTGCCGCGCCTCGGGATTGCGGACCACCGCCACGCAGTCGAGGATGCCGCTGAAGCGCTGGTGGGTGGCCTCGTGGACCAGGGTCTGGGCGAGCATGTGGGCGGGTCGTTCGCTGGTCAGGACCAGACCCCGCAGGCCGTGGATGCTGAAGTTCAGGGGCCGCAGCCCGCGGTGGCCGCCCAGTGCCGCGAACGCCTGGATGTCGATCGCCGCCATCTCCAGGCCCTCGGGCCACACGGCCGCCAGCGCGTCGGCTCCCCGCTGCACGGTCGCGGCGAACTCCCGCGCCCGCTCAGCGGTGAGGTCGAGCGGCTCCTCGTCGCCCTCGCGGGCCCAGCCGAAGAGCTGGGCGGCGCGGCCTCCGGCGGCGGTGGTGACGACCGGTGCCATGGGACGCCGGGCCCCGAGGCCGACGTGGGCCGCCGCGCCCGGCCGCTCGGGCTCCAGGCACCGGCCGAGCTGGGTGAGCAGGACCGCGGGGTCGGCGCCGGTCCCGGTGCTGCGCCAGATCCAGCCGGTCATGTCCGGTCGCAGTGCCCGGTCCAGGGCCTCGTCGACGTCCCAGGCGTCCAGCAGTTCCAGGGCGCGGGCGAGCTCGGGCGCGTCGGGGCGGTCCTCGCGCAGCGCCCTGACCGCGCGCAGGAGCCGTACGAGGTACTGCCGGGCCACGACGCGGCGCACCTGTTCGCCGGCCGCGACGGCGGCGGCGTCCTCCGCGAGGACGATCAGCGACAGATCGGGCAGTCCCGCCGCCGACCTGTCCGCCGCGAGTTCCTTCAGCCTCATGCGTCCCCCTGTCCCGCCGGTTCCGTGTGCCGCTCCGGCGCTTCCGGCGCCGGGCGCGTGATGGTGCGCAGGGCCCGTACGAGCGCCGCCTCGAGCCGCTCGGGGTCGGCCCCGTCGAGGGGAAGCGGCTCCCACCAGGCGTCCTGCGCGGCCAGTGCGCGCAGCAGCGGCTTGAGGTGGGCGCCCAGCGCGCTGCGCGCGTTGTAGGAGAAGGACACGCTGACCGAGCCCTCGCCGGCGCCGTCCGGGTCCTCGACCCCCTCGTGGGGTGCGAACAGCGGCAGGTACAGCACGTCACCGGGGTGCAGCAGCACCTCCCAGGGCCGCTGCGGGAGCCGGCCCGAGGGCACGAACCCCTTGGTCTCCAGCATGCGTCGGCGCTGCCGGTCGCGGCTGGTGTGCTCGGGCAGCCCGACGCGCCAGCTCTTGGAGCCCTGCTGCTGCACGACGAAGTTGTCGCTGTGGTCGAAGTGGCAGCCGATCCCGGCGCCGCCGCCGCGGGTGACGGACAGATCGGCCGTGCACTCGTCCCAGCCGAAGAGACCGGCCAGCTTCTCGCAGGCGGCGGCCAGTTGGGGCATGGTGTGCTGCGCCTGGTTCACGAAGAGCACGGTTCCGTCGGGGCGCCGGTGCACGCCCGCCGCTGAGGTGTCCGCGTCCAGGCGTGCCTCGAGTGCCGTGACGTCGGACCAGGTCAGCGCCGGTGCGAGAAACTGCGGTCCGCAGCCGCGCAGGACGACGGGCCGGCGGCGCCAGTGCTCGCGGCGGAACCGGTCGAGGTCGAGCTGGTCCGTCTCGTCCGGCCGGCGGGTGTCCGTCCGTTCGGTCCGGTGAGTGTTCATCGCAGCCCCCATGCGCGCACGCGCTCCTCCAGTGAGGCCCGCACCCGCGGTGCGAGCGCGTCGAGGCGCCCGTCGAGGAAGGCGGTCAGGGCCTCGTACAGCGGGCGGCGGGCGGTGCCGATGACGCAACGGCCGCCTCCCGCCAGGAACATGGTCGGTTCCAGCCGCCACGCCCCGGGCGCCTCGTCGTAGGCGCGGAACCCGCACAGGACACCGCCGTGGAAGGCCGTGTGGGCGAGGGTGACGTCGAAGGTGGCGTGGGCTCCGGTGGCGACCGCGCGGACGACGGCCGCTGCGGCCTCGTGATGGACCAGCGGCTCCAGTTCGCCGCGCGGGTCGAGCTCCGGTGGCCGGCCCGCCATGAAGCGGTGGAAGCACTCGGGCAGCGTCGTGCCGCGGCCGTACGGGGAGAACGGGACGTCGCGGAACCGCTGGAAGGACGGCGAGGCGATGAACCGCTCCGCCACCTGGTTGACCGCCACCCCGCGCCGCTCCCGCAGCTCGTCCAGGGTGCGGGGGAACGCCCCCTTGAGGCCGGGCCCGGTGCCGGTGCCGCCGGAGACCACCTCGGAGCGTATGTTCCGTCCCACCAGGGCCAGTTCGTGCAGGTCCACCCGACCGAAGGCGTCCACCAGGTCGGCGTCGAGGCCGAGCCGGCGGCCGGCCGGGCCGTCGGCGGTGAACGCCTCGCGGAACTCCCTGTCGTACAGCAGCCGGTCGAGGACCTTCAGGATCCGCTCGTGCCGCGTGGGCGGACCGAGGACGGGGGCCGGGGTCTCATGCGGCACGGGCGCCGCCCTCCTTCCAGGACCGCACGAGGGCGAACAGCCGCTCCGCGTTGGGCCGCGACTTCGGGACGAGCTGTCCGTCGGCGGTGAACTTGGGGTCCTCGTAGGTGACGCCGGTCAGGTTCGGCATCTGCGGCAGCAGGTGTTCCAGCAGGGCCAGTTGCTCGTCGAGCAGCACCCCGTGGTGCAGGTCGCGGAAGCGCCCGTCGACGATCTGGCAGCCCGACAGGTGCACCTCGTGGCAGCGGTCGAGCGGCAGCGCGTCCAGGCCCTCGAACATCCGCGGTCCGGTGCGTCCGGTCAGCCACTGGTAGGCGAGGATGTGCCCGATGTCGATGGTGGCCAGGGCGCCGGTCTCCCGGATCACGGTGTCGTAGAAGGTGAACGCGTCCAGGTCGCCGACGAGGAAGCTGCCGCCCTCGGTGAAGCCGGGGAACTCCACCGACAGGGGCGCCCGCAGCCGCTCCACCCAGTCGGCGACGCCGGCCACGCAGTGTTTCAGGCCCTCCTCGGTGAGGACGGGCGGCATGGGGTAGGGCAGGCTGCGGCCCGCGAGGGACCAGATGCCGAGGTCCTCGACGACCCAGCGGAATCCGTAGCGTTCGACGAGGGCGTTGGTGAAGTCCGCGATCTCGGCGCGCCGGTAGCGCTCGGGGCTCCCGGTGTTGAGCATGGTGTGGTGGAAGGCGCGGGGCCGCTCGGCGCCGAACAGCTCGAACAGGCGGTCGTACGCCGGGAAGTAGCGCTCGGGGGCGAGGGGGCCGTAGTCGATGGGCTGGAAGGCGACGAACATGTAGTCGTAGCCGGGGGCGTTGTGTCTCAGGAAGGCGGCCACCTGGTCGGTGGGCCGGCCGGAGCCGGTCTTCTCGAAGCCGATCCGCTCTCCCCAGACCAGGTCCATGCCCAGCCCCAGTCCGAGCTTCTCCATCACACGCTCCTCCCTCCGAGGGCATCGGACGCCGCGGGCGCCCGGCGGGCGCCGGCTGCGGTGGGGTCCGGCCCGTCGGGCTCCAGCAGGCGTTTGTCGAGCATCCGGTGCAGCCAGTGCCGTCCGTCCCTGTCCTCCGGCTGGAAGCGGCCGTCCGGGGTGGGCGTCAGGCCGGCGGGCACGGCGGCCATCCGCGGCCAGGCGACGTCGGCCAGGAACCAGCGGCCGCCCACCCGTCGCAGGGCGACGGCGAACCGCGGCCGGGCCGCCGTGGTCCGGTCGCCGGACGCGGCCGGACGTCCGTCCGGGTGCTGCGGCAGGTCGGGGCGGCCGGCGCGTTCGGCGTCGGGTACGGCCTCGACGGTCATCCGCAGCAGCCGGTCGCGGGCCTCGTCGGTCGCGGCGCCCGCCAGGACCGCGCCGCCGACGCGTCCGGCGGCGAAGGCCAGTCCGTCGTTGGTGACGAGCGGATCGTCGTCCTCGCGCGGCCGGTCGGCCCACAGGTGGCTGCCGGGTTCGGCAACGAGCAACTGCAGGGTGTCCAGGCCCATGTCGGCGGGGTGGCGCCGGATGACGCCGACCGTGTCGTGGTGGCCCTCGACGGCCCGGGGGTGGTCGTAGCCGTCCATGAAGGAGAGGTTGGTGACGATGCCCGCGCCGGTCAGGTTGAGCACGGCCCGCTCTGCGTGGGCCGCGTCCTGTCCCTTCCGCAGGGAGTCGAGTATGTCCTGGTCGGCCGTCTCGAAGCCGGTCGAGATCTGCACGCAGCCGGCCTCGCGAAGCCGGCGGCAGAAACCGGGGTCGGCCAGTTCCGGCTCCAGGCGGGCCCGGACCCGGAAGGTCAGGTCCACTCCGCCGCGACGCACGGCCTCCATGACGCGCAACAGGTGCCGCAGGCCGGTGTTCTCGTCGGCCACGGCCACATCGGTGATGCCGAGCCGGCGGGCGAGCCCGACGAGGTGCCGGGCGGCGGTGCCGGGGTCTATCTGCTGGAAGGCCCGGGCGTCGCGGTAACGGTTGCCGTACGAGCAGAACGTGCACCGTCCCCAGTAGCAGCCCACGGTCAGGCGGTACGGGAACTGGTGGGCCTGGTTGCTGTAGTCCGCGAAGTCGAACTGCCCGAAGTCGGGCGCGGGTTGGTCGTTGAGGACGAAGCCGTCGCGCAGGCCGTCCGCGTGCCGTTCCGGCACCTCATGGGTGCGGGCCGGGCCGGTCCCGAGGACGTCGGTCAGGAAGTCCTCGCCGTGGCCCGCGCACCAGTGGTCCACCGAGCCGGCCGCCGCGGTCCGGCGGCGCAGGGCGGCGGCCCACATCTGCACGGTCGGTCCGCCGAGGGCGATCCGGACGTCCGGCCGGCGCCGTTTGACGGAGGTGGTCAGGGCGAGGGTGGGGACCACCTGGCTGAAGAACGGGACGGTGAAGGCCAGGAGGCGGGGCCGGTGTTCGGCGAGCAGCGCTTCGAGGCGGTCGGCGCACCAGCGGGCGGACCAGGAGCCGAGTGACGCCTCCACCAGCTCGTCGATCCGCCCCAGCCGGGGTGTCCCGGGGAGGATCCAGCCGTCCCGGCCGGCCTGCCGCAGGACGTAGCGGCCGGTCGCGGTGATGGCCGTCTCCTGGTCGAATCCGGCGGAGCGGTCCCGGGCGGTGCGCAGCAGCAGGTCGCCGTGGGCGGCCCGGTATTCCTCGCTGACGCCCCGGTAGATGGCGGCGGCGGTCGGCGCGTCGTCGGCCGCGCCGTCCTCGGGGGCCGTCGGGCGGCGCAGGAGCACCTCGTCGCGGTACTCCAGGTTGAGGTCGACGGCGCGCACTCGGTGCCCCTGGGCGGTCCAGGCCGCGGTGAGCTGGGGCAGGGCGAGGTAGGGGAACTGCACGGCCTCGCTGACCGGTGGCATCACCAGGAGCACGTCGATCACGGCCGGTCCGTCTCCGGCCCGGCGGCGGCGCCGGGCCCGGTCAGGCGGGCCAGCCGCCGCAGTTGCCGCCCGGCCGCCTCCGCCGTGTCCGGGTCGCCCTGGGCGCGGGCGAGAACGCGCAGCGTCTTCCACACCCCTTCGCGCAACGGCAGTTCGGCGGCGAGGGCGCGGAACTCGTCCAGGGCGGCGCCGGCGCCGTCCAGGCGCAGGGTGGCCCGCGCGCCCATGACGCGGGCGTGTGCGCCGAGGGTGTCCTGGGGGTCGATGGCCGCCGCCTCGCGCAGGTACGAGCGGGCGGCGCGGTGGTCGCCGAGGGCGAAGTGGGCGGCGCCGACGCGGTAGGCGAGCCAGCTGGAGCGGTAGCCGTGCGCGGCGGCCCGCTCGAAGCACTTCTCCGCCGTCTCCAGGCTCGCCGCCGTGTGCGCCAGGCCGCGCAGGGCGATGACGATACCCGCTTCCGGTCCGTCGCCGTCCGCCTCGGGTCCGGACGGTCCGGCGCCCTGGTGGACGCGCAGCATCAGGTCCTCCGGCCACGGCGTCGCGGGCAGGTACGAGGACCGGCGCGCGCGCAGCCCGAGCCGGGCGGCGACGTCCGCGCCCACGGTGCGATATTCGGACGGCAGGAAACCCGACCGGGTGGACCAGGTCATCGCGGTCAGTTCGCCTCCGCAGGCGTCGACCAGGCGGGCCAGTTCGTCCGTGCCGTGCTCGGACCTGCCGTGCTCGTCGACCAGCCAGTCCAGGTCGATGTCCGTCACGACGTCCGTGCGCACGTGCCGGTCGAGGTGGTCGAGGAGGAGGTCGGGGGGTACGACGGCGAGCCGGACCCCGCACAGGGTGACCGCGAGGCAGCAGCGCTCCGCCCGCGGGTCGGCCGGAGCGCCGGCGGTGCCGATCAGCGAGACGGCGTCCAGCGCGTGCCGCACCCAGCCGTCGGAGGAACGCCAACTGGGCACCCACACCAGGTCGGTGAGGCCGGCCGTGATCGCGGCGGCGGACCAGAAGTCGTCCAGGCCGAAGGCGCCGGGCACTCCGCGGACCGGCAGCCGGCGCACCAGCGGGGCCGGGGAGCCGCCCTCCTCGGCGGCGGCGCGCAGCGCCTCGGCGCCGCCCGGGGCCAGGGGCTTGAGGTCGAGGTGGCGGTCGAAGCAGACGACCGTGCGGCCGCCGTAGGGGCGGCCGGACCACAGGGCCGCGACCTCGCCGTGCTCCTCGAAGAGATCAACGTGTGCCGGCATCCGGTGACCGTTCCATGAGAGGTGTTCCCGGCGCCGGGACGGTGTCCGAGGGCCCCGCGGACGCGAACCGGCGGACGTCCGGCCGTACGGCCACGGCGGCGGTGGAGACGAGCACGAGCGCGCCGCCCCACAGCATGATCGAGCGGGCGTCGGCGAAGCGGAGCAGTCCGGCGCCCAGCAGCTGCCCGAGCGGCAGGGAGGCGAAGGAGAAGAAGAAGTCCGCCGAGAAAGCGCGGCCGTGCAGCTCCTCGGGCACGTCCCGGCGCAGTCCGGTCATCTTGACGACGTCGAAGGCCTGCTGTCCGACACCGCCCGCGAAGAAGGCGGCGGCGAGCAGCAGGACGGAACCGGTCATGACGGGCGCCAGCACGGTCACGCCGTACAGGGCGAGCAGGGCGAGGGCGTACAGGCCGCGGTGCCGGCCGCCGATCCGGCCGCCGACGAGGGCGCCGACGGCGTTGCCGACGGCGAAGGCGCCCAGGACGAATCCGTACACGGTGGCGCTGTGACCGCGCTCGATCAGGAAGACGGGCAGGCCGACCATCCAGGGGCCGACGGCGAACACCACGTGCACGACGGCGAGGAGCTGCACATGGCGCAGCCACGGGATGCGCCACAGCACGGCGAGGCCCTGGAGGGCGGTGCGCAGGAGCGAGGGTTCGGCGTCATCCGCGTCGTCGCTCCGCGGGCCGCCCGCCGGGCCGTCCGGTTCGGGCCCGGCCTTCCCGGGCGCCGGTTCCGCCGCGCGGGCGCCGGACCGGGAGCGGGTCCCGATGTGCGCGCCCGCGTAGCGGGTGGCGGCGGCGGAGACCCCGAAGGCGAACGCGGCGAGCACGGCGCCCGTGGGCGCGCCGAGCGCGCCGACGACGGCGGCGGCGAGGGTGGGGCCGACCATGCCGGCGCTGTTGCGCATGCCTTCCAGCAGGCCGTAGGCGGCGGTGACCTCGGTGTCCTCCTCGCCGGCGGCGTCGCGGGCCGCGCGGTGCGGGAGGACCTTGGGCGCGACGACGAGCAGCGCGGGCTCGCTGACCGCCTCGCACAGTCCGATCAGTACGGCGACGGCGAGGACGACGGGGTCCAGTCCGCCGTCCCAGACCACGGCGAGTGCGACGAGAGCGGCCACGCGGGCGGAGTCCGCGACGACGGCCGCGCGGACCGGGTCGAACCGGTCCAGGAGGGCTCCGCTGAACAGCACCACCGCGCCGAGCGCGACGAAGCGCGCGGCGAAGACCGCGCCGATGGTCTCGGCGGGCGTGCCCGCCTTCGCGGCCGCCACCACCACGATGATGGGAAAGAACGCGTCACCGAGAAGGGAGACCATCTGCCCGAAACAAAGGCCGGCGAAACGCCGGTGCCGCAACAGCCGTACATAAATCGCCACAGCGGGCCGTGTGACCTTTCTCGACGAGAACCTGGGGTACCGTGCTCGAATTATCGGCCGGACGACGACAACGGGCGGACGGGCCGGAAAACCGGGCCGCCCACCCGTTTTCATGTCTGGTCCGGGCCGGCCTTAGCTGCGGAACCGGAACGCGTGGAACGCCACGCTGTCGTCCAGGTCCTCGGCCTCCAGGACCTCCAGAGAGTCGAGGTCCTCGATCTCCTCGAGGATCTTCTGGTCGGTGTTCGACTCGCCCATTGCGTCTCCCTCGGAAATAGGGCACCACAGGCCCAACCCCGCAGCGCTTGCAATTGATCCTAAGGGACGCCCTCACCCGCCCAAAGAAGGCATGGGGAGTTTGACCGAAAAGCACGCCGGCGGGCCGGGCTCCGCTTTTCGATCAGCGCCACGAGTCGGGAAATCGCGGGAAAATAAACGGAGTCGGCCATTCCTTCGTACGCGCGGTGGCTCGTTCCGGTCGCATTCGGCACTTTCGCCCGCGGAAACTTTTTCCCCGCTGCCCGAAAGGGTGACTTCGCTCCTTCACGGCCGGGGGGTTCCTGCCGTGACGGGACGTCTCAGCCGGTGGTGAGCACCATCCGGAAGCGGGCCCGGCCGGCCAGCATCTTCCGGTAGGCCTCGTCCGCCTGCTCCAGCGGCACGGACTCCGTCATCGGGCGGATGCCGTGCAGGGCACTGAACGCCATGGTGTCCTCGACGTCCTTCGCGGTGCCGGAGGGGTGACCGCGCACGACACGGCCGCTCATCAGCAACTGGACCGGGCTGATGCCCAGGGGCTCGGTGTCCGCCCCGATGACCACCAGCTCGCCGCGGGGCTCCAGGCCGTCCACGGTGGCCGTGATGGCATCGGAGTGCCCGGCGGTGGCGAGCACGACCTTGGCTCCGCCGAGGGACTGCAGGGCCTCGGCGACCGGGGTGCCGGAGGTGCTGTCGACATAGTGGTGGGCGCCGAGCCTCTTGGCGAAGTCGGCCTTCTCGGCGCCGCGGGCGATCCCCACGGTCTCGAAGCCCATGGCGACCGCGTACTGCACCCCGAGGTGTCCCAGGCCGCCGAGTCCGAGCACCGCGACCAGGTCGCCCGGCCTGGCCGAGCTGCGCCGCAGCCCGTTGAACGTGGTGACGCCGGCGCAGGCCATGGGCCCGGCGTCGCCCGCCGCCAGACCCTCGGGGATGCGGGCCAGGGCGTCGACGGGTACGAGCACCTTGTCGCCGAAGCCGCCGTCGTACGCCCAGCCCGGGACCTTCAGGTTCGGACACACGACGAAATCGCCCTGGCGGCAGGGCGCGCAGTGGCCGCAGCTGCCGCCGAACCAGCCGACGGCCACCCGGTCACCGGCGCGCCATCCGCGGTCCTGGGCCCCCTCGCCCAGCTCCTCGATCCGCCCGGCGATCTCGTGCCCGGGCACCTCGGGGAACGACACGCCCGGCAGTCCGCCGCTCACGAAGAGGGCGTCGCTGTGGCAGATCCCGCACGCCTCCACGGCGACCAGGACCTGCCCGGGCCCGGGCCGGGGCACCTCTCGCTCGGCCAGTTCGAACGTGCCGTCCGGGGCGGTCACCTGCGCGACTCGATAGGTACTCATCTGCATCTCCGGAGAACGGGTACGACGGCCCCCCGCTCCAGCACACCAGCTCCACCCGAATGCCGCGCGCCGAACCCCCGGCCCGGATGCCGCCACCCGGCCGGCCCACCGCCCCGCCAGGCCCGGGTCCGGACCCGGCGAGTCCCGCCGTCAGCCGCACGGTCCGCCGAACCGGACCCCGCCGGCCGCCGACCCGCCGAACCCCGTCTCACCAGCGCCCGGCTTGCCCGGCCCGGGCCGGGCACGTCTCGTCGTCGACAGGGCCGGACGGTGCTCCGTGACCGCACTCGGCCAGGCCGGAGCCCCCCGTCGACATGGGGTGGGGCCGGAAGCCCCCGCAGCCGCGACCGACGCTCGCGTCCCCTCCCCCCTCACCCCCCTCCGGCCCGCCACCCCTCCGGGCGGAGGATGCCCAGGAGCTGGCGGACGAGTTCGTCCACGACGTCGTCCAGGGTCGCGTCCACCCAGCCGCTGCTCCAGTCGTGCAGCAGGCCGTTGACGCTGCCGATGAAGGCGGTGGCCGCGAGGCGGTAGTCGCGTACCGCCGCCTCCCCGCGGGCCGCCGCCGCGTCGGCCTCCGCGCGGATCAGGTCGACCCAGCGGGCGCGGCGGGCGAGCCGCTGCTCCTCCAGCCGGGCGCTGACGCCGATGATCTCCACGAAGGCGATGCGGATGCGGCGCGGGTCGCTGGTGACGTCGCGGGCGTAGGCGCGGAACAGCACGGCGACCCGTTCGGCCAGCGGCAGCCCCTCCGCCGCCGCGAGCGCGTCCAGCACGGCCCGTTCCGCGAGGCCGTTGACCTCCAGGTGCAGCGCGGCGAGGACGTCCTCGAGGGTGCGGAACTCCTCGTAGAACTGGCGGGTGGACAGGCCCGCGGCCTGGCTCAGGGCGGCCACCGTGGTCGCCCGGTAGCCGGGGTCGCCGCCGAACAGCCGCAGCGCGGCGTCCAGGAAGCGGCGGCGCCGCTCGGCCTGCCGCTCCTCGGCGGACCTGCCGCCGTAGCGGCCCGTCGGCGCCCTGAGCCTGCCCGTCAACCCTGCCCCCCTGCCGCCCCGACCGCTGCCACCACTCCCCCAATCTTGTCGTGCACACATCTTGTCGAGAAGGCCGCCCCTTCCTTACTTTTCAGTAAGTTCACAGTGAAAGCGCCCGTGTTCAGATTCCCCGAGGAAAGAGAGCAGTCATGCCTGCCTCGAGAACCAGGCACCTTTGCTCCATGGCCGCCGCCCTCGCGCTGACCCTCGCCGGCCCGGCGACCGCCGCCTCCGCAACCGCCACCGCGTCGGACGCCGCCGGTCTGCGGGAGGTGCTGTTCGTCGGCAACAACTGGGACGGCACCGCCGACGTGATCAGGTCCTCCGGCGACTTCGCGAAGATCGGCCGGATCGACGTGATCCCGGACAAGGCCCAGCGGATGGCGGAGATCAACGCGGACCCGATCCGGTGGATCTACTTCCAGGCCATCCGCAACAGCGTGGGCGAGGGCCACGACCAGTTCGCCGACGACATGTACTCCACCCCGGACGGCCGCTCCGTCGTGGTGTCCCGCCCCAGCTTCGCGGACGTCGTCTCGATCGACCTGGCCACCGGCAAGCTCAACTGGCGCTTCGCCGTGTCCGGCTACCGTGCCGACCACATGGCCGTCTCGCCGGACGGCACCCGCGTCGCGGTGTCCGCGTCGACCGCGAACACCGTGCACGTGCTGGACATCGGGACCGGCAGACAGCTCGGCTCGTTCCCGACCGGCGACAAGCCGCACGAGAACATCTTCACCAGGGACGGCAAGTACATCTGGAACATGTCCATCGGCGACGTCAACACCGCCCTGGACGACCCGGTCTGGGACTGGACGAAGGGCGACCGGCACATCACGGTCGTGGACGCGACGACCTTCAAGCAGGTGAAGGTCGTCGACATGCGTCAGCGGCTCGACGCGTACGGACTGAAGGACTTCTCCGACGCCGTGCGTCCCGCCGTGTTCTCCCCCGACGAGTCCAAGCTGTACTTCCAGGTGTCGTTCTTCAACGGCTTCCTGGAGTACGACGTCGCCGCCGACAAGATCACCCGGATGAAGACCCTGCCGAAGAACCCGGCGACCAGCCCGGACCGCACCACCTGGGTCAACGACTCGCGCCACCACGGGCTCTCGATGAACCCCGAGGGCACCAGGCTGTGCGTGGCGGGCACCATGGACGACTACGCCACGGTGGTCGACCGCGCCACCCTCCAGGAGGGGCCGCTGGTCACCGCGTCCAAGCCGTACTGGGCCACGGTCAGCGGCGACGGCAAGGACTGCGTGGTCTCCGAGTCCGGCGCCGACCAGGTCACCGCGATCGACTTCGCCACCGGCCGGAAGGTGACGTCGGTCCCGGTCGGCGACCATCCGCAGCGCGTCCGCCTGGGGCACGTCCAGGACGGCTGGACGGGTCCGGGCGGAAGCTGAGCGACACACGCCCCGGGGCTCCCCCGAGCCCCCCGGAGGCCGTGCCCCACCTGCACATCGGTCTAACACTCAACAATCCAAGTGCCGCAGCACTCGCCGGGTCCCGTGCGCCGCCTTAGAGTGACCTACGTCACGTCAGTCTGACGGATTTACCCAGCTTTCACTCCTGCCCGCACGGTCTGGAGGGCGCATGACCCACATCAAGGTGAACGTGGACGGCACGGCCTACGAGGACGACGTGGAACCCCGTCTGCTCCTGGCCCACTATCTGCGTGACCGCCTCGGTCTCACCGGCACCACCATCGGCTGCGACACCTCCAACTGCGGGGCGTGCACGGTCGACCTGGACGGCGCGACCGTCAAGAGTTGCTCGGTGCTGGCCGTGCAGGCGGACGGCGGCGTCGTGACCACCGTGCAGGGGCTGGCGGAGGACGGCGAGTGGACGCCGCTGCAGCGCGCGTTCCACGAGCGGCACGGCCTGCAGTGCGGCTACTGCACCCCCGGCATGATCATGGCGTCGCGCGACCTGCTGCGCGAGAACCCGCGCCCCACGGCCGGCGAGGTCCGGGAGGCCCTGGAGGGCAACCTCTGCCGCTGCACCGGTTACCAGAACATCGTCCGCGCGGTCCTGGCCGCCTCCGGGCAACAGGTCACCGAGGAGGCCACGGCATGACCGACCAGGCCGTCGAACGCGAGATCGGCCGCTCCCGGCTGCGCAAGGAGGACGCCCGGCTGATCACCGGCCAGACGAACTGGACCGACAACATCCAGGTCGCCGGGCTGCTGCACATGGCCGTCCTGCGCAGCCCGATGGCCCACGCCCGGATCACCTCGGTCGACGTGTCCCCCGCCCGGGAACGCCCCGGTGTCGTGGCGGCGTTCAGCGGCGCCGACCTCGCCGAGGGGCTCGGCTCGCTGCCCTGCGCCTGGCCGGTGACCGAGGACATCGTGCTGCCCGACCACCCGCCGATCGCCGTGGACGAGGTGCGGTACGCCGGAGACCCGGTGGCGGTCGTGGTGGCCCGCGACCGGTACGCCGCGGCCGACGCGCTGGAGGCGATCGAGGTCGACTACGAGCCGCTGCCCCCGGTCCTCGACCTGGAGGCCGCGCTCGCCGAGGACTCCCCGCAGGTCCACGCCGACAAGGGCACCAACCGCTGCTACACCTGGCCGCTCGCCACCGGCGAGAGCTTCGACGCGGTGCGCGAGCGCGCCGAGGTGATCCTGAAGCGCCGCTACCACCAGCAGCGGCTGATCCCCAACGCCATGGAGCCGCGCGCGGTCGTCGTCACCCCGCTGGCCGCCTCCGGCGAGTACACGGTGTACTCCGCGACGCAGATCCCGCACATCCTGCGGGTCATGCTGGCCGTGGTCACCGGCATCCCCGAGCAGAAACTGCGGGTGGTCGCCCCGGACGTGGGCGGCGGCTTCGGCTCCAAGCTCCAGGTCTACGGCGAGGAGGCGCTCGCGCTCACCGTCGCCCGCCGGCTCGGCCGCCCGGTCAAGTGGACCGAGTCCCGCTCGGAGGGCTACCTCGCCACGCACCACGGCCGCGGCATGATCCAGGACGTCGAGGTCGCGGCCACCGCCGAGGGCAGGCTGCTGGGCCTGAAGGTCGACCTGCTCGCCGACATGGGCGCCTACCTGATGCTCGTCACCCCGGGCATCCCGATCCTCGGCGCTTTCATGTACCCGGCGATCTACAAGATGGACTCCTACGAGTTCAACTGCACCGGCGTGTTCACCACCCGCACCCCGACCGACGCCTACCGGGGCGCCGGCCGCCCCGAGGCCACGTTCGCCATCGAGCGGACCATGGACGAACTCGCCCACGAGCTCGGCCTCGACCCGGTGGAGGTACGGCGCCGCAACTGGATCCGGCACGACGAGTTCCCGTACACCACCATCGCCGGACTGACCTACGACAGCGGCGACTACGAGGCGGCCACCGACAAGGCCCTCGGCCTGTTCGGCTACGACGACCTGCGCGCCGAGCAGCGCAAGCGCGAGGAGCGCGGCGACACCGTACGCCTGGGCATCGGGGTGTCGACCTTCACCGAGATGTGCGGTCTCGCGCCGAGCCGGGTGCTGCGCGACCTGCGGTACTCGGCCGGCGGCTGGGAGGCGGCGAGCATCCGCATGCTGCCCACCGGCAAGGTCGAGGTCGTCACCGGCACCAGCCCGCACGGCCAGGGCCACGTGACCTGCTGGAGCCAGATCGCGGCCGACGTCCTCGGCGTGCCGTTCGAGGACGTCGAGGTGGTGCACGGCGACACCAGGGCCGCCCCGCAGGGCATGGACACCTACGGCTCGCGCTCGCTGTCCGTCGGCGGCGAGGCCGTGCACCGTGCCGCGGTCAAGGTCGTGGAGAAGGCCCGCAAGGTCGCGGCCCACCTGCTGGAGGCGAGCGAGCAGGACCTGGACTTCAGGGACGGCGCGTTCTCCGTGAAGGGGTCCCCGGAAGCCCGCAAGACCATCCAGGAGATCGCCTTCGAGGCCTTCACCTCGCACGACCTGCCCGACGGCGTGGAGCCGTCCATCAACGCGGAGACCGTGCTCGACCCGGAGAACTTCTCCTACCCGCACGGCACCCACCTGTGCGCGGTCGAGGTGGACACGGAGACCGGCAAGACCCGGATCCGCAGCTACGTCTGCGTCGACGACGTCGGCCGGGTGGTCAACCCGATGATCGTGGAGGGGCAGGTGCACGGCGGGCTCGCCCAGGGCATCGCCCAGGCGCTGTTCGAGGAGGCCGTGTACGACGACGACGGCAACCTGGTCTCCGGCACCATGGCCGACTACCTGGTGCCCTCGGCGGCGGACCTGCCGCACTTCGTGACCGACCGGACGGAGACGCCGGCGGCCTCCAACTCCATGGGGGTCAAGGGAGTCGGCGAGGCGGGCACGATCGCCTCGACCCCGGCCGTGGTGAACGCCGTGATCGACGCGCTGCGGCCGCTGGGCGTGCGGGAGGTCCGGATGCCGTGTTCGCCGCACCGGGTGTGGCAGGCGATCCGGGCCGCGCGGTCCGGTGCCGCGAACGTGGCCGAGCAGGCCGGCGGGACGGGCCCCGCGCAGTCGGGCCAGTCCGGGCAGGCGGCCCAGGCGGGCGACGTCGGGCAGTACGGCCCGTCCGGAGAGGAGGGTTCGGCATGATTCCCCCCGCGTTCGAGTACACCCGTCCGACGAGCGTCGACGAGGCGGTGCGCGCGCTCGCCGACGCCGGCGAGGACGCGAAGGTGCTGGCCGGCGGGCAGAGCCTGCTGCCGCTGCTGCGGCTGCGGCTGGCCTTCCCGGAGCTGGTGGTGGACGTCGGCCGGATCCCGGAGCTGCGCGGCGTCCGGGAGGACGGCGGCACACTGGCCATCGGGGCGATGACCACGCACCACGAGGTGGTCCACGACCCGCTGGTGCGCCGGCACGCCGGTCTGCTCGCCGAGGCCACGGCCACCGTGGCCGATCCCGCCGTACGGCACCGTGGCACCCTCGGCGGCTCGCTCGCGCACGCGGACCCGGCCGGCGACCTGCCCGCCGTGGCCCTGGCCCTGGACGCGGAGCTGGTCGTCGTCGGCCCGGGCGGTCGGCGTACGATCCCGGCCCGGGAGTTCTTCGTCGACTACCTCCAGTCGGCGCTCGCGCCGGACGAACTCCTCGTGGAGGTGCGGATCCCGAAGACGGACGGCTGGAGCTTCCACTACGAGAAGTTCCACCCGGTCGCCCAGTCCTGGGCCATCGTCGGGGTCGCGGCGCTCGTACGCCGCGACGACGGGCACATCGCCGAGGCGCGCGTCGGTCTGACCAACATGGGCGCCACCCCGCTGCGGGCCGCGGCGGCCGAGGAGGCGCTCGCCGGCGCCGACGGGCCCGAGGCCGTGGCCCGGGCCGCCGAGGCGGCGGCCGAGGGCACCGAACCGTCGCAGGACCTGGCCGCCACGCCCGAGTACCGGCAGCACCTGGCGCGGGTGCTGACCAGGCGGGCGGTGCTGACCGCCACCGGAATGGGGTGAGCGCCGATCACCCGGATGGACGACCCGGAGCAGGTGCGGGCCCGGCTGGAGGAGACGGGGTACCTCGTCGACGAGGGGCTGGCCGTCACCTGCTTCCTGGCGCTGCGACTGCACCGGCCGCTGTTCTGCGAGGGCGACGCGGGCGTGGGCAAGACCGCGCTCGCCTCCGCCCTCGCCGAGGCGCTGGGCGCGCCGCTGATCCGGCTGCAGTGCCACGAGGGGATCGACGCCGCGCAGGCCCTGTACGACTGGGACTTCCCGCGCCAGTTGCTGCACCTGCGGGCCGCGGAGGCGGCCGGGGTGCGGGACGCGGACCGGCTGGAGAGCGAGCTGTACGACCGGCGCTTCCTGATCGCCCGGCCGCTGCTGCGGGCGCTGCAGACCCATCCCTCGGTGCTCCTCGTCGACGAGATCGACCGGGCCGACGACGAGTTCGAGGCGTTCCTGCTGGAGCTGCTGTCGGAGTACTCCGTGACCATCCCCGAACTGGGCACGCTGCGGGCCGAGGAGCCGCCGGTGGTGGTGCTGACCTCCAACCGGACGCGGGAGGTGCACGACGCGCTCAAGCGGCGGTGCCTGTACCACTGGTTCGACCACCCCTCCTTCGCCCGCGAGCTGGCCATCGTGCGCCGCCGGCTGCCGGGGGTCTCGGCGCGGCTGGCCGAGCAGGTCACCGCGCTCGTCCAGACGTTGCGCGGCGCGGACCTGCTCAAGCCGCCGGGGGTGGCCGAGACGATCGACTGGGCCGAGGCGCTGGACGCGCTCGGGGCGACGGAGGTGGACGCGGAACTGGCCGTGGCGACTCTGGGCTCGGCCCTGAAGTACCGCGAGGACGCGGACCGCGCGCGGGGCCTGGACCTGACCGCGGTCCTGGCGGCCCGGGGGACGTGACCGCGATGCACACGCCGGACAGCCCTCCGCACCGCCCACCGGGTCCCCGCCCGACGAGCGGCGCGCCACCCCGGGCGGGTGGCGACGGGCCGAACGGCGCGGGCGACGGGCCGCTCGGGGCCGATGCCGTGCTGCTCGGGTTCGTGCGGGCCCTGCGGGCCGCCGGGCTCGAGGCCAGTAGCGAGCGGGTGCACGCGTTCCTGCGTGCCGTGGCCGTGCTGCGGCCGGGGGCACGGGCCGACGTGTACTGGGCGGGACGGGCGACGCTGTGCGGCGGACACGACGATCTGGCGCGGTACGAGCGGGTGTTCACGGCGTACTTCGGATCGCCCGGCGAGCCCCCCGCGCGCGCGGTGCGGTCCGCTCCCCCGCCCCGGCTGCGCCTGGTGGCCCGGCAGGCGTCCGCCGTGCCCCGCGCACCCGGCGAGGACGAGCCGCACGGGCCGCCGGCGGTCACGCTCGCCAGCTCCGCCGAGGTGCTGCGGCACCGCGACGTCGCGGACCTGGACCCCGCCGAGCGGGCTCAACTGCGCCGTCTGCTGGCCGCGTTCGCGCTGCGGGGGCAGAGCAGGCGCTCGGCCCGGCGGCGGCCCGCACGGCGCGGGCGGGTCGACCCGCGCCGCACCGTGCGGGAGCTGCTGCGGCGCGGCGGGGAACCGGCCCGGCTGCGGCGGCACGCGCGGGTGGAGCAGCCCCGGCGGGTCGTGCTGCTCGTCGACGTGAGCGGCTCGATGGCGCCGTACGCCGACGCGCTGCTGCGGTTCGCGCACGCGGCGGTGCGCGGGGGCCGCACCGAGGTCTTCACGATCGGCACCCGGCTGACCCGGGCGACCCGGGAACTGTCGCACCGCGACCCGGACCTCGCGATGGCGGCGCTCGCGGCGGCCGTGCCGGACTGGCGCGGTGGCACCCGGCTGGGTGAGCTGCTGCGGGAGTTCCTGAACCGCTGGGGGCAGCGGGGCATGGCGCGCGGCGCCGTGGTGGTGCTGCTCTCGGACGGGTGGGAGCGGGGCGATCCGGAGCTGCTCGGGGCGCAGATGCGCCGGCTGCACGCCCTCGCCCACCAGGTGATCTGGGCCAACCCGCGCAAGGCCCGGCCCGGTTACGCGCCGCTGGCCGCCGGGATGGCGGCCGCGCTGCCGAGCGTGGACGCGTTCGTCGAGGGGCACAGTCTCGCGGCGCTGGAACGACTGGCGGCGGTGGTGCGCGGGGCCGCGGACGGCCGGGTGCCGATGAAGGGAGCGGAAGGTGCGTGAGATCCTCCCGGCGCTGGAGCGCTGGTACCGGGCGGGGGTGCCGTTCGGGCTGGCCACGGTCGTCGCGGTCAGCCGCAGCGCGCCGCGCGGCCCGGGCGCCTCGATGGCCGTGGGCCCGGACGACGAGGTCGTGGGCAGTGTGTCCGGGGGCTGTGTGGAGGGGGCGGTGTTCGAACTCGCCCAGGAGGTGGTGGCGAGCGGCGAGTCGCGGCTGGTGACCTTCGGGTACAGCGACGAGGACGCGTTCGCCGTCGGGCTGACCTGCGGCGGCGAGATCACCCTGCTGGTGCGGCCGGTGACGCCCGGTTCGGACCCGGGGTTCGGCCGGGTCGCGGCGTCCGTGGCCGCGGGCGAGCCGGTGACCGTGGCCACGGTGGTCGACGGGCCCGCACCGCGCGGGGCCGCCCGGGCGGTCTGGCCGGACGGCGTCGAGGGCACCCTGGGCGCGGCCGGTCTCGATGTGGCGGTCACCGCCGACGCGCGCGGTGAACTCGCCCTCGGCGCCTCGGGGCTGAGGCACTACGGGCCGCACGGGGAGCGTCGCGAGGACGCCGTCACGGTGTTCCTGCAGTCGTTCGCGCCGCCGCCGCGGATGCTGGTCTTCGGGGCGATCGACTACGCGGCCGCCGTGGCCCGTATCGGCGCCTTCCTCGGCTACCGGGTCACCGTCTGCGACGCCCGGCCGGTCTTCGCCACGCCGAAGCGCTTCCCGGAGGGCGTGGAGGTCGTCGTCGACTGGCCGCACCGCTATCTCGCCGCCACCGGCACCGACGGGCGCACGGTGATCTGCGTCCTCACCCACGACCCGAAGTTCGACGTGCCGCTGCTGGAGGAGGCGTTGCGCCGGCCGGCCGCGTACATCGGGGCGATGGGCAGTCGCCGTACCCACGACGAGCGGCGCGAAAGGCTGGCCGAGTCCGGTGTCACCGAGGCCGAACTGGCCCGGCTGCGCTCGCCGCTCGGGCTGGATCTCGGGGCCCGGACGCCGGAGGAGGTGGCGGTGTCCGTCGCCGCCGAGATCGTCGCCCTGCGCTGGGGCGGCAGCGGCGCGCCGCTGACCACGACCGCCGGGGCCATCCATCCGGCCGCCGCCCCCTGAGTGCGAGGAGCAACTGATGGAACTGCACCACGAGTTCACCGTCCCCGTCCCCGTCGACGAGGCCTGGCGGGCACTGCTCGACATCGAGAGCGTCGCGCCGTGCCTGCCGGGCGCGACGGTGGAGGAGTACGACGGCAAGACCGTGACCGGTTCGGTGAAGGTGAAGGTGGGGCCGGTCACCGTGACCTACCGGGGCACCGCGGTCTTCGAGGAGCAGGACGCGGTCGCCCACCGGATGGTGCTCGCGGCGAGCGGCCGGGAGACCCGGGGGCAGGGCACGGCCAGGGCGACGGTCACCGCCGTGCTGAGCGAGCGCGACGGCGGCACGGCCGTGGCCGTGGACACCGATCTCAAGGTGACCGGTCGTCCGGCGCAGTTCGGGCGCGGCGTACTGGGCGAGGTGGGCGACCGTCTGGTGGGGCAGTTCGCCGCGTGCCTGGCCGACCGGCTGCGCGGCCCGGAGCCCGGGCCCGCCGCGCAGGAGGCGGCGCCGGCCGCCGGACGGCAGGAGCCGGAGCCCCTGGACCTGCTGCGCACGGCGGGTCTCCCGGTGGCCAAGCGCGGCCTCGCGGCCGCTGCGGCGTTGGCCCTGCTGGTGCTGGCCGCCGCCGGACTCCGGCGCCGCGGCCGCTCGCGGCGCGGCCGCGGGACCCGGCGGCCGCACGGCGGACGCCGTAGGTGACCTGCCGCTGAGGGGGCGAGGGTCAGCCGGCCACCAGCGTGTGGAGGTGGACGTCGTGCCGGCCGTCCGCGTGGGCGAGGGCGTCGCGCAGGCTTCCCTCGTAGGTGTAGCCGGCCTTCTCGGCCACCCGGCAGGACGCCGGGTTCGCGGTCGAGTGCCGCAGGGTCAGCCGGCGCAGTCCCAGCTCGTCCAGGGCCCACCGGCCCAGGCGCCGGGCGGCCAGGACGGCGATGCCGCCGCCCCGCGCCGCGGGCAGCACCCAGTAGGCGACCTCGGCGGAGCCGTCCGCGGGGTCGACGTCGTTGAGCGCGGCGAGCCCGATCGCCGCGCCCCCGCGGGGCGCGACGGCCCAGACCGCGCCGGTCCCGGCGGTGCGGCGCTGGTGCATGCGCGCTATGCGGTCGCGGGCCTCCGCGCGGCTGCCGACGGTGAAGAGGTTCCAGTGGCTGATGTCCGGGTCCTGGCCGGCCGCGAGCAGGGCGCCCGCGTCGGCGTCGTCGAGGCGCCAGGGCCGCAGCTCCAGTTCGCCGCTCAGCGGCAGTACGGGCTGCTCGCCGGCCGCGATCCGGCCGGCGGCCGGGACGGCGGGCGCGGTGGCGGGTACCGGTGCGGCGGGACGGGAGGTCATCGCCGCATCCTGCCACGGCGGGCCGGGACGAGAGGCCCTAGGTCGTGTCCGCGAAGTCGCGACGTTCGCCCGCAGGGCGGGCGTCGCGGCGTCCGGTGCGTGCTCTGGGGGTCCCCCCGGCCGAAGGCTGGGGGAGTGCCGGCCGGATGCCCTCGTACTGGGTGTACTCGGGCTTTCGGCCGGTGCGGCGAGAGTGCGTGCCGGGCGTCGCGACGCAGACGCGACTTCGCGGACACGGCCTAGGTGATGCGGTGCAGGGTCACGTCGGTGAGGGCGCCGTCGGCGACGGCCGCGGTCAGGTAGGTGTGGTGCGGCTGGCGGCGTCGGTCGGTCGGGGAGCCGGGGTTGAGCAGCCGCAGTCCGCCGGGGGCGACGGTGTCCCAGGGGATGTGGCTGTGGCCGAAGACCAGCACGTCCAGCTCCGGGAAGCGGGCGGCGCACCGGGCCTCGCGGCCCCGCGCGGGACCGGTCTCGTGGACCACGCCGAAGCGCAGGCCGCCCAGTTCGGCGTACGCCACCTCGGGGAGCCGGGCCCGCAGTTCGGGGCCGTCGTTGTTGCCGTACACCGCGACCAGCCGGCGGCTGCGGTCCTCCAGCAGGTCGAGGGTGGCCGTGTCGACCCAGTCCCCGGCGTGGAAAACCACGTCGGCGCGCGGGAGTTCGGCGAGCAGCGGGTCCGGGAGCCGCTTCGCGCGCCTGGGCAGGTGGGTGTCGGACATCAGGAGCAGTCGCACACGGCCACTCTAGGGATGCGGGGAGGTGAGGTGGCGGATGCCGCGTACGGCGCCCAGTACGGCGGCGCTCGCGCCGAGGGCGGCGGCGGCCGGGTGCCGGGCCAGAGTCTCCTGCCAGGAACGCCCGTGCGCCATGTCGTCGAAGGCCCCGTGGGCTCCCTGGTCGTCCTCGGGCGCCCGGTCGGCGGGCTCGAAGAGGTTGTCCAGGCCGGTCGGCGGGACGCTGTCGGTCTCCTGGGAGCCGAAGCCGGTGCGGGCGAGGTACCGGTCGAGCAGGGCCGGGGCGAGGCGGTTGGCCCAGAGGGTGGCCACGGTGGACGCGCCGACGTAGTACTGCTTGCGGCGCGGGTGGTCGGCCGCGTACGCCACACCCCGGGCGGCGACCTCCGGCTGGTAGATCGGCGGCACCGGCATGGGGTGCTTGTCGAGCCGGGAACGCACCCAGTCGAACTGGGGCGTGTTGACACCGGGCATCTGCGCGACGGTGATGTGCACGTTGCTGCCGCGGTGCAGCAGTTCGAGGCGGACGGAGGACGTGAAGCCGTTGACGGCGTGCTTGGCGCCGCAGTACGCCGACTGCAGCGGGATGGACCGTTCCCCGAGCGCCGAGCCGACCTGCACGATCGTGCCCCGGTCGCGCGGCAGCATCCGCTTCAGCGCGGTGCGGGTGCCGTTGACGAAGCCCAGGTAGGTCGTCTCGGTGGTGCGCACGAACTCCTCGGGCTCGATCTCGTCGAACGGCGCGAACACGGACGCGAAGGCGCAGTTGATCCACACGTCGATCGGCCCGAACTCCTTCTCGGCGGCGTCCGCGACGGCCTCGACCTGGGCCGGGTCGGCCACGTCGGCGGGCCGCACCAGGGGCCGTCCGCCGAGGACCGCGACCTCGTCGGCCGCGTTGCTCAGGCCGCCCTCGCCCCGCGCCACCAGGACGACGTTCGCGCCTCGCCGGCCGTACAGGCGGGCGGTGGCGCGGCCGATCCCGGCGCTGGCACCGGTGATGACGACGGTGGGGGGCATGGTGTCTCCTCTCGTACGGCGGGCTGGCGGTGTGTCAGGCCACCCGGTAGGGCCGGGCGCGCTCCTCCGCCAGGGTCAGCCCGAGACCCGGCGCGCCGTCGGCGCCCGGGGTGACGGAGCCGCCCCCGGGGTCGAGGACGCCGTCGAAGAGGAGCCGTTCGACGCGGACGTGGTCGTGGAACCACTCCAGGTGGCGCAGGTTGGGCACGGAGGCGGCGGCGTGGGCGTGCGCGTGCGGCGCGCAGTGCCCGGAGACGGCGGTCCCGCGGGCGTGGGCGAGGGCGGCGGCGCGCAGCCACACGGTGACGCCGCCGCACCGGGTGATGTCCGCCTGGAGGCAGTCGACGGCGCCGGCGGCCAGCATGTGCTCGAAGTACGGCAGCGTGTAGCCGTACTCGCCGGCGGTGACGTCCATGGGGACCCGGCCGCGGACGTCGGCCAGCAGGGTGAGGTGGTCGGAGGAGACCGGCTCCTCGAACCAGGTCACGCCCGCGTCGGCGAGCGCGCTCGCGACCCGGACCGCCTGTCCGCCGGAGTAGGCGCCGTTGGCGTCCACGAACAGCTCGGCGGTCTCGCCCACGCTCGCCCGCGCGCGGCCGACGCGTTCCAGGTCGCGGGCCTCGCGGGAGCCCCAGGACTCGCCGATCTTGATCTTGACCCGGGGGATGCCCTGGTCCTCGGCCCAGCCGCGGAGCTGCCGGTCCTGGCGGTCGGCGTCGTAGGTGGTGAAGCCCCCGCTGCCGTAGACGGGCACGTCGTCGCGGGCGGCGCCGAGCAGGTCGACGAGGGGCAGGCCCAGCAGGCGGGCCTTGAGGTCCCACAGGGCGATGTCGACGGCGCTGACCGCCTGGGCGGCCACTCCCGGCAGCCCCGCGTTGCGGGCCGCCCGGCACATCGCCTCGTTGGCGCGCGGCACGTCGTGGACGGGTGTGCCGGTGACGGCGCCGGCGAGCAGGCCGTCGACGACGTGCGCGGCGGCCGCGGGGGCGTAGGTGTAGCCGAGGCCGTTCGTGCCGCCGGCGCGGACGGTGACCAGGACGAGGGTGGTGCTGTCCCAGGCGAGGGTGCCGTCGGCCTCGGGGGCGTCGGTGGGCACGGTGTAGACGGCCGTGTCCACGGACTCGACGACGGGCCGGTCGCTCATGGCCGCCTCCTCAGTCCCGGCGCCGCAGCCGCAGCGCGGCGCCGGTGCCGGCCGCGGCGGCGAGGGCGGCGGCGGAGGCGGTCGTCGCCCAGCGCGCGGTGCGGGAGGGCCCGGACGGGCGCTGAGCCAGGCGTTCCGGGGCGTCGCTGGGCAGGTTGCCGTCGAGGGCGAGGGCCAGGGCCTCGGCGAGGTGCAGGGCGCGCCGGCCGGTGCCGCCGTCCTCGATCTGGGTGCGGCAGCTGAAGCCGTCGGCGAGGACGAGGCTGCCGGGGGCGGCGGCGCGGACGGCGGGCAGGACGCCCTGTTCGGCGACGGCCATGGACACCTCGCGGTGACCGCGCTCGAAGCCGAAGTTGCCGGCCAGTCCGCAGCAGCCCTCGTCGAGGACGTCGGCGTCGAGGTGGGCGCGGCGCATGAGTTCGCGGTCGGCGTCGAACTTCATGACGGCGTGCTGGTGGCAGTGGGTCTGCACGGTCGCGTGCCGGGCGAGCGGCGGTGGCCGCCAGTCGTCGGGCGCGTGGTGGACCAGTTGCTCGGCGAAGGTGCGGAACTGTCCGGCGAGCCGTCGCACGTCCTGGTCGGCGGGCAGCAGTTCGGGGGCGTCGGCGCGGAACACGGCGGTGCAGGAGGGCTCGAGGCCGATGACGGGCGTGCCCGCCTCCAGGTAGGGCCGCAGCACACCGAGGGTGCGGCGCAACACCTTCTGGGCGACCGGCAGTTGTCCGGTGGAGATCCAGGTCAGGCCGCAGCACACGGGCTCGGTGGGTACGGCGACCCGGAAGCCGGCGTCCTCCAGCACCCGCACGGCCGAGATCGCGATGGAGGGGTGGAAGTAGCTGCTGAAGGTGTCCGGCCACAGCACCACGGTGCGCGGGTCGGCGGGGTCGGGTTCCTCGCCGCCGCGGGCCCGCCACCACTGCACGAAGGACCGGCGGGCGAACACCGGCGCCGGGCGGTCCCCGTCGACGCCGGCCAGCCGCTTGCCCGCGCGGGCCAGGCCGGGCGCGTGCAGCACGGTGTTGACCAGGCCGGGGGAAAGGCGGGAGAGGCGTGCCCACAGGGGCAGCCAGCCCAGCGCGTAGTGCGCGGCGGGGCGCGGCCTGCCCTCGTAGTGGTGGGACAGGAACTCGGCCTTGAGTGTCGCCATGTCGACACCGGTCGGGCAGTCGGACTTGCAGCCCTTGCAGGCCAGGCAGAGGTCCAGCGCGTCGCGCACCTCGGTGGAGCGCCAGCCGTCCTTGACCGCCGAGTCGGCGTGGCCGTCGAGCATCTCGAAGAGCAGCCGGGCGCGGCCGCGGGTGGAGTGCTCCTCCTCCCGGGTGGCGCGGTAGGACGGGCACATCACGCCGCCGGAGTGGCTGCGGCAGTTGCCGATGCCGACGCAGCGCATCACGGCGCGGTTGAAGGAGTGGTCGTCCGCCGGGAACCGGAAGTGGGTGGAGGGGGTGTCGGGGCGCCATGACGGGCCGAGGCGCAGCTGTCCGTCGACCGGGTGCGGGTGCACGATCTTGCCCGGGTTCATCCGGTCGTCCGGGTCGAACAGGGCCTTCATCTCGCCGAACGCGGTCACCAGGCGCTCGCCGAACATCCGGGTGAGCAGTTCGCCCCGGGACTGCCCGTCGCCGTGCTCGCCGGACAGCGAACCGCCGTAGGAGGCGACGAGGTCGGCGGCGCGCTCGACGAAGCGGCGGAAGTCGGCGACGCCCTCGGCGGTCTTCAGCCCGAAGGGGATGCGGGTGTGCACGCAACCCTGCCCGAAGTGCCCGTACAGGGACGGGTGGTCGTAGTCGAACTCCTCGAACAGGGCCTTCAGGTCGCGCAGGTAGTCGCCGAGCCGCTCGGGCGGGACCGCGGAGTCCTCCCAGCCCTCCCAGGTCTCGCGGTCGTCCGGGGGCCGGGCGGTGACGCCCAGCCCGGCCTCGCGGGCCTTGAGCATCCGCTGCTCGCGCTCGGGGTCGTCGGAGAACGCGACGTCCGGGTCCTTCTCGCCGCGGCCGACGGCGCGCAGCAGGGCGTGGGCCTGTTCGTCGACGGCCTCCTGGCTGTCGCCGCTGTACTGGACCATGAGCCAGCTGTCGCCCCGCGGGAGGATGTTCAGGGACTCCAGGTAGGCGCCCTCCTCGCGCATCAGCTGCGCCATGCGCCCGTCCAGTGCCTCCAGCTGGCTCGGCGAGCAGTGCTCCAGCAGATGGGACACGTCGTCGGCGGCGGCGCAGATGTCGTCGTAGCCGAGGACCAGCAGGGACTGGTACGCCGGCACCGGCACGAGGTCCAGTTCGGCGCGCAGGACCGTCACCAGCGTGCCCTCGCTGCCGACGAGCGCTCGGGCCACGTCGAAGCCGTTCTCCGGGAGCAGGGAGTCGAGGTTGTAGCCGGAGACCCGGCGCGGGATCTTGGGGTAGCCGCGGCGGATGTCTGCGAGGTACTCGGTGGCGATGCGGTCCAGGCCGGCGTAGATCTCGGCGAGCCGGCCGCCCCCCTCCGCTATCCGGGCGCGCTCGTCCGGCGGTGTCGGGCCCACCCAGGCCCGCTGTCCGTCGTAGGTGAGGATCTCCAGGCGGCGTACGTTGTCGACGGTCTTGCCGTAGGCCTGGGCCGAGGCGCCGCACGAGTTGTTGCCGATCATGCCGCCCAGCGCGCAGTGGCTGTGGGTGGACGGCTTGGGCCCGAACTGCAGCTTGCGGGGGGACAGACGGCGGTTGAGCTCGTCCAGGACGATGCCGGGCTCGACCACGCAGGTGCGGGCATCGGGGTCCACGGACAGCAGCCCGTCGCAGTACTTGGTCCAGTCGATCACCACGGCCGTGTTGGTCGTCTGCCCGGCGAGGCTGGTGCCGCCGCCCCGGGAGAGGACCGGGACGCCGAAGCGCGCACAGACGGACACCGCGCGGGCGCCCGCCTCCACCGTGCGGGGCACCACGACGCCGATCGGGACCTGCCGGTAGTTCGAACCGTCGGTGACGTAGGCCCCGCGGCTGCCCGCGTCGAAGCGGACCTCGCCGTCCACCTCGTCGGCGAGTGAGGCCCGCAGGCCGGAGATGTCCCACCCGGTCATCCGCACTCCCTGAACTCACCTGGGCGCTGTACTGCGCTGTCCCTGTGCGGGGACGGCCGAGTACCCGACTGTTCGACAGGCAAAACTGAACAGTTGTGACTGGACAGTTTGCGCTGGCGGTCCTAGGGTGACGGCATGGCCGTCATCTCCGAATCCGCCGTACGCACCGCGCGTGACCTGCGCGTGGTGTTCAGCCGGCTGCGGCGCCGCATCCGCGAGGTCGCGCAGGACGCCGACCTCACCCCGTCGCAGGAGTCGGCGCTCTCCCTCGTCGGCAAGCACGGCGCGGCCACGGCCAGCGCGCTGGCCGGCGCGGAAGGCGTACGGCCGCAGTCGATGGCGACCACGCTGGCCGCCCTGGAGCGGCACGGCCTGATCCGGCGCGCCCCCGACCCGGACGACGGCCGCCGCCAGTTGGTCACCCTCACCGACGCCGGCCGGGCCCGGGTCGAGGGCAACAAGCAGCTCCGCGAGGAGTGGCTGGCCCGCGCCTTCGAGGACCGCTACACCGAGGAGGAGCGGCAGACCGTCCTGACCGCGCTGGAGCTGCTGGAACGGCTCTCGCGGCCGTGATACCGAGGCTCACCCCGCGCACCGGCCGGACCGCCGGCCCCTCCCCCGCCGGATTCGACCGCCGGCTCATCGCGCCGATGGTCCTCGGCTCGGTGCTGAACCCGGTCAACTCCTCGATGATCGCCGTGGCGCTGGTGCCGATCGGCGTCGCGTTCGGCGCGCCACCCGCCGAGACGGTGTGGCTGGTCTCGGCGCTCTACCTGGCCACGGCCGTCGGCCAGCCCGTCATCGGGCGGCTGGTGGACACGTACGGGCCGCGCCGGCTCTATCTGACCGGCACCGCGATGGTCGGCGTCGCCGGTCTGCTGGGCGCGCTGGCGCCGTCGCTCGGCGCGCTGATCGCGGCCCGGGTGCTGCTCGGGTTCGGTACGTCGGCCGCGTATCCGGCCGCCATGCGGCTCACCCGCGCCGAGGCCGAGCGCACCGGGCAGGACAGTCCGGCGGGCGTGCTGGCCGCACTGGCCGTCGCCGCCCAGACGGTGGCGGTGGTGGGGCCCGCGCTCGGCGGGCTGCTGATCGGGCTGGGCGGCTGGCGTGCCGTGTTCACCGTCAACGTGCCGCTGTCCGCGGCCTGTCTGGTCCTCGGCGCGCTGCGGCTGCCGCGCGCCCCGGCGGCACCCGGGCACCGGAGCGTCGACCTGCCCGGCATGGCGCTGTTCGCGGCCATGCTGGTCGCGCTGATGCTGTTCCTGACGGACCCGCGCCCGGACCGCTGGTGCCTGCCGCTCGCGGCCGCCGCCGCTGCCGCCGCGTTCGCGCTGCGCGAGCTGCGCACCCCGGACCCGTTCATCGACCTCAGGGTCCTCGGCGGCAACGGCCCGCTGCTCGCCACGTATCTGCGCCAGCTCCTCGCCTACACCACCTCCTACGCCTTCATGTACGGCTACACCCAGTGGCTGGAGCAGGGCCGCGGGCTGGGCGCGGCCACGGCCGGCCTGGTGCTGCTGCCGCTGTCGGCCACGGCGCTCACCGTCTCCGCCCTCACCGGGCGGCGCGAGGCGGTGCGCGCCAAGCTGCTCACCGGGGCCGCGCTGCAGATCGCCGGCTCCGCCGCCCTGCTCCTGGTCGGCGCGGACAGCCCGGCGTGGCTGCTGCTCGGGGTCGGCGCCCTCCTCGGCGTCCCGCAGGGCCTCGTCGGCCTCGCCGCGCAGAACGCCCTGTACCGGCAGGCCGATCCCGAACGGATCGCGTCGGCCGCCGGACTGCTGCGGACCTTCATGTACCTCGGTGCGCTGGGCGCGTCCGCCGCCACCGCGGCGTTCTACCCGCACCGCGCCGACACCGCCGGGCTGCACGGCCTGGCCCTGTTCATGCTCGCCGGCTCGGCCCTGCTGCTGGCGACGACCCTCCCCGACCGTTCCCTCGGCCGGCTCACCCCTCGAAAGGCCTGATCGACGCATGTCCGTCACCACGCTCGACCCCCGCACCGCCTTCGTCGCGATCGACCTGCAGAACGGCATCGTGGCCATGCCCACCCAGCCGCACTCCGCCGCCGACGTCGTCTCCCGCACCGCCGAACTCGCCGCCGCCTTCCGTGACCGCGGCCTCCCCGTGGTCCTGGTGCGGGTGTCCTTCTCGCCCGACGGGGCGGACGCCGTCCCCGGCCGGACCGAGCGGCAGGCCCGCGGCCTCGCCTTCCCGGACGGCTGGGACGTCGTCGTCGACGAACTGTCCGGCCACCCCGGCGACATCCACGTCACCAAGCACAACTGGAGCGCCTTCCACGGCACCGACCTCGACACGCAGCTCCGCCGCCGCGGCATCACGCAGATCGTGCTGGCCGGCATCGCCACCAGCATCGGCGTCGAGTCCACCGCGCGCGACGCCTACGCCCACGGCTACCACGTCACCCTCGCCACGGACGCCATGACCGACAGCGACCCCGCGGCGCACACGGGCAGCGTCGAGCGGATCTTCCCGCGGCTCGGCGAGAGCGGCACGACGGCCGAGATCCTGGAGCTGCTGGCCAAGACCCACGCCTGATCACCCGACACGGTGCCTTGTGCGGGCTTGACTTCGCCCGTACAAGGCAGCGGGTTAACATTCGGCCACGCGCCGTGCCACTCAGGCAACGGAAGGCGAACCAAGGGGGCTTGGAAACCGGATGCCGGTCAAGGTCAGCGTCGTCGTACCCGTCTACAACCCCGGGCCGTACATCGAGGACTGCGTGGCCTCGCTGCTGCGCCAGTCGCTGCCTCCCGACGAGTTCGAGGTCGTATTCGTCGACGACGGCTCCACCGACGCCACCCCGGCCAGACTGGACGCGCTCGCCGCCGAGCACCCGCACTTCCAGGTCGTCCACCAGGAGAACTCCGGCTGGTCCGGCAAGCCCCGCAACGTCGGGATCGACGCCTCGCGCGGCGAGTTCGTGATGTTCGTCGACAACGACGACCACCTCGGCGACGAGGCCCTGGAGCGGATGTACGAGTACGGCGTGGCCAACAAGGCCGACGTCGTCGTCGGCAAGATGGCCGGCAAGGGCCGCCCGGTGCCGGTGGAGCTGTTCCGCCGCAACCACCCGCACGCCACGGTCGCCAACGCCCCGCTGATCGACAGCCTCACCCCGCACAAGATGCTCCGGCGCTCCTTCCTGGAGCGCACCGGGCTGCGCTTCCCGGAAGGCCGGCGGCGCCTGGAGGACCACGTCTTCGTCACCGAGGCCTACCTGCGCGCGGACAACGTCTCCGTGCTCAGCGACTACGTCTGCTACTACCACGTCAAACGCGACGACGCCGCCAACGCCGGTTTCCAGAGCTTCGATCCGGTCGGCTACTTCCAGAACCTCCGCGAGGCCCTGGACGTCGTCGAGCGATACACCGAGCCGGGCGCGCTGCGCGACCGGCTGCTGCGCCGCTGGCTGCGGGTGGAGATCGTCGACCGGATGAGCGGGCGCCGGCTGCTGGCGATGCCGGACGACTACCGGCGGGAGGTGTTCCGGGAGACCCACGCGGTGGTCAAGGAGCGCTTCGGCCCCGGTGTCGCCCCCGGGATGCGGCTGGGCCAGCGGATCGTCGCCGCGCTGATCCGGGACGACCGCTACGACGACCTGGTCGCCTACGCCGAGTGGGAGGCGGGCGTCCGGCCCCGGGCCGTACCGGCCGGCGTCGAGTGGCGGGACGGGAGGCTGCGGGTGGGCTTCACCGCCGAGTACACCGACGCCGACGGCCCGCTCGCCGTCAGCGCCGACGGGACCCGGCCCCCGTCGGACGACGCGCCGGCCGACCTGGCCGAGGCCGTGTCCCGGCTGACCGCGGCCGCCGCGGACGGCTTCGGCAGGGCGACCGCCGATCTGATCCTGCGCGACCGGGAGACCGGCGCCTCCTACTTCCAGCCGGTGGAGACCGTTCGGGAGCGCGTCCCGGCCGCCGACGGCCGGACCCGGCTGGTGCTGCGCGGCACGGCCACCGTCGACCCCGCGACGGCGGCGGGCGGCGAACCGCCGGCCGGCGGGCTGTGGGGCGCCCATGTCCGCCTCACGCTGGGCGGCTGGACCAAGGAGTGCCGGCTGGGGCCGGCGCCCGCGCAGGGCGGCGCGCTGCCGCCCGCCGGGCTGGTCGGCGGCCGGATGGTGCTGCCGTACTGGACGAAGGGGTACGCGAACCTCTCCCTGGACGTGGACCGGGCGGTGAAGTCCCTCGGGCTGCACCGGCTCACCCCGGCCGACGCGGCGCTGTCCGACAGCGAGGTGCTCTCCCTGGTGCTGCCGCTGTACGTCCCCGACAGCACCCCGATCACCCTCCGGCTGACCCACACCGCCTCCGGCCGCACCCTCGACGCGGAGGCCGTGCTGACCCCCGCCGACGGCGCCCACGGCCTGCTCGCGGCCCCGGTGCCGGTGCGCGAACTGCGGGGCGCCGCCTGGCGCGCGGCGCTCTGCCTGCCCGGCGGCCGGGTTCTGACGCTGCCGCTGCTGCTGAAGGCGGGCCGCGAGGACGTGCGGGTGGTGCGGGTGACTCCGCGCGGGCTGCTGCGGCGGCTGTTCGGCAGGGCCCGGCGCGTGCTGGGCGCGGTGCTGGGACCGACGACTACACGAAAGGCCTGAAGCGGTGCGGCAGTTGGAGATAGCGGACGCGTGGGTGCTGGAGCCGAAGGCGTTCCCGGACGACCGGGGCAGCTTCCACGAGTGGTACCGGGGCGCGGAGTTCCGCGAGGCCACCGGCTACGACCTTGGCCTCGCCCAGGCCAACTGCTCGGTGTCGCGGCGGGGCGTGCTGCGCGGCGTCCACTTCGCGGACGTGCCGCCCGGCCAGGCCAAGTACGTCACCTGCGTGCGCGGCGCCGTACTCGACGTGGTGGTGGACATCCGGGTCGGCTCCCCCACCTTCGGGCGGTGGGAGGCGGTACGGCTGGACGACGACAACCGGCACGCGGTCTTCCTGGCCGAGGGCCTCGGGCACGCCTTCATGGCGCTGACCGACGACGCCACCGTGGTGTACCTGTGCTCGGAGGGGTACGCGCCGGGGCGGGAGCACGGCGTGCACCCGCTCGATCCCGGTCTGGGCATCGCCTGGCCCGAGGGCGTCGAGCCGGTGCTGTCGCCCAAGGACGCCGAGGCGCCCACCCTGGCCGAGGCGGAGCGGTCCGGGCTGCTGCCCTCCTACGCGGACTGCTCCGCCCACTACGCGCGACTGCGCGGCCGGTTCAGCGGGTGACGGAGTAGGGCTCCAGCGCGCGCCGCAGCGGTTCCCAGCCGCGGGCCCGCTTGGTGCCCCGGTCGCGCGCCGCGGCCAGCGGCTTCCAGAAGCCGGCGCCGAGGAAGTCCTCGGGTTTGACGGCCGTGGTGCGCTCCAGCACCGATTCGGGGACCTTCTGCGGGTCGGGGACCTCGAACTCCGCGACGATCTCGTCGTACCGGTCCTTGAGCACGGTGTTCGACGGGTCGGCGCCGAAGACCACGAGCTGGCCGGTGGGCGCGGTGTCGACCAGTACCGTGACCAGGTCGGGACGGTGGCGGTTCAGGATCTCGACGAGCTTGTACACGTCGCCGGTCCAGGCGTCGGTGTGCCGGTCGCGGGCGGCCTCGTCGACGTTGCGCGGCAGCATGTCGTCGAAGACGATGACGCTCGCCCAGTCTGCGTGCTTCTCGATGTTGATGAAGTCCCGCAGCGCGTACTCGAAGAGGTGCATGCCGTCGATGAACGACAGGTCCAGCGTGGTGCGCCGCCAGTAGCCGAAGGGGCTGCGGTTGCGGGCCAGGTTGCGCAGCGGATGGCGGCCGCCCCTGAGGTGCGCGAGGGGGTTGTCGCGGGCGAAGAAGTCGTCGCTGGTCGCCTTGGCGAGGTGCACGTCGCAGCGGATCTCCGTGACCACCTTGAACGCGGGGTCGACGGCGATGCTGGGCACCCGGGACAGCGTCAGGCTGCGGCCGTCGTTGACGCCGATCTCCAGGTAGTTGCGGTTCGCGGTGACCTTGTGGAGCTCCCGCAGGAACTCGTGCCGTTTCACTGGGACATCTCCTTGCGGATGTGAGGCAGGGCTTCGTACAGGGCGGACCGCCAGTCCCTCGGCGGTTCCAGGCCGGTCTCCCGCCACCGCGCGTGCCCGAGGACGCTGTAGGCGGGCCGGGGCGCGGGGCGGGGGAAGGACCGGCTGTCGGTGGGGCGCACCCGCTCCGGGTCGGCCCCGGCCAGCCGGAACACCTCGCGGGCCAGCTCGAACCAGGTGGCCTCGCCGGAGTTGGTGGCGTGCAGGACGCCGCGGGCGTCCCCGGCGCCGAGGTCCGCCACGAGGGCGGCCACGTCGGCGCTCCAGGTCGGCTGCCCGCGCTGGTCGTCGACGACGTCGAGGGTGTCGCGGCGGGCCTCGAGTTCGAGCATGGTGCGCACGAAGTTGCGGCCGTGGGCGCCGTACAGCCAGGCGGTGCGCAACACGACGGCGCCGCCCTGGTGTTCGGCGAGCACCGCGCGCTCCCCGGCGAGTTTGGTGCGGCCGTAGGCGGTGCGCGGCGCCGGGGTGTGGTCCTCGGGGTAGGGGGTGTCGCGGGCCTCGCCTGAGAAGACGTAGTCGGTGGAGACGTGGACCAGCCGGGCGCCGTGGGCGGCGCAGGCGCGGGCGAGCAGCCGGGGTCCCTCGCCGTTGACGCGCAGCGCGCGTGCCTCGTCGGTCTCGGCGTCGTCCACGGCCGTGTAGGCGGCGCAGTTGACGACGACGTCCGGACGGTGGTCGTCGAACGCCTGCCGTACGGAGCCGGGTTCGGCGATGTCGAGAGCCGTACGGTCCAGACCGGTGACGTCCTCGCCGCGTTCGCGCAGTTCCCGGACGGTGTCCTGGCCGAGCATGCCGCTCGCGCCGGTGACCAGCCACCTCATCGGACGCTCCGCCGCTTGAGCGGCTCCCACCACGAGCGGTTGTCCCGGTACCAGGCGACCGTGGCGGCGAGGCCGTTGGTGAAGTCGTGGCGCGGGCGGTAGCCGAGTTCGTCGCGGGCCTTGCTCCAGTCGACCGAGTAGCGCAGGTCGTGGCCCTTGCGGTCGGTGACCTGCCGCACCCGGTCCCAGCCGGCGCCGCAGGCCTCGAGGAGGAGGCCGGTCAGCTCCTTGTTGCTCAGCTCCGTGCCGCCGCCGATGTTGTAGACCTCGCCGGGCCGGCCCTTGGTGCGCACCAGCTCGATGCCGTGGCAGTGGTCCTCGACGTGCAGCCAGTCGCGGACGTTGCGCCCGTCGCCGTAGAGCGGGACGGTCAGGCCGTCGAGGAGGTTGGTGACGAAGAGCGGGATCACCTTCTCCGGGAACTGGCGCGGGCCGTAGTTGTTGGAGCAGCGGGTGATCCGGACGTCGAGGCCGTGGGTGCGGTGCTGGGCGAGGGCCAGCAGGTCGGAGGAGGCCTTGGAGGCGGAGTACGGGGAGTTGGGCGCGAGGGGGTGGTCCTCGGGCCAGGAGCCGGACTCGATGGAGCCGTACACCTCGTCGGTGGAGACGTGCACGAAGGTGCCGACGCCGTGCCGCAGCGCCGCGTCCAGCAGGGTCTGGGTGCCCACCACGTTGGTCCGGACGAACTCGCCGGCCCCGTCGATCGACCGGTCGACGTGGGACTCGGCGGCGAAGTGCACCACCTGGTCGGCGTCGGCCATCAGCTTGTCGACGAGGGCGGCGTCGCATATGTCGCCGTGCACGAAGTCGAGGCGGGGATGCCCGCTCGGCAGATTGGCGCGGGTGCCGGCGTAGGTCAGCCTGTCCAGCACGGTGACGCTCGGCGCTCCGGGCGAGTCGTCGGCGAGGAGGCCGCGGACGTAGTGGGAGCCGATGAACCCGGCGGCGCCGGTGACGAGGAGGTTCATATTGGCCATACCCTAACGGCGGACGGCCCGGTCCGGACCCTTGTTCGCCTTATTGGGCAGGCTCGCGGATCGCCGCCGCGGCGCCGCTCCCCGTCGCGGTGTTCCTCAGTCCTCGCCCCGCACTATGGTGGCGTCCCGCTCCGTGTCGCCCTGCCGCGGAGCGGTGCGGTCGACGACGGCCGGCAGACAGGTGCGGACGCCCTTGCCCCGCCCGCGGCGGGCCTTGGACCAGCCGGTCTCGGCATAGGGGAGGGTGGGCCTGTCACTGATGTGCGCGGTCACGGTGTCTCATCTTCTCTCTTCTGCCCTGCCGCCGGGCCGGCCGGTGGACCGGCTGCCGGCGGCTGCGGTGTGTCGGCCCGGGTCCCCGCGCCCCGGACGCCCAAACGCGTGGGCAGTGGCAGGGGCGACTCTCCGTACTCGTGGCGCTCAAGCCGTCGGCGGGCGCGCGGCCGGACGCCCGTACCGGCCGCTCGCGGACATGGTGCCCACCTCGACCTGCTCGACCAGGCACCCGATCCGGTACCGGCCGACCAGCGGCCCCATGGCCGCCCTGGGTCCGAAGACGGTCCGCCCGGCCGGGCGGCGCACCGCGGGCGGGCACCCGTTCGTGATCATCCCTGAGCGGTCCGCGGCGACCCGAGGCCTGCTCGTGCGCGCTTTCGGCCGTGGTGGCTGGAATGCTGGAGCCGGAAGCCATGCCGCGGCGGCGAAGGGGTGAGCCCATGGAGGCGGAGCGCATGGTGCGGTCGCTGGGCGGGATGCTGGCCGAGGGCCACCTGGCCGGCTTCGATCAGCTCCCTGGCCTCATCGCCAGGCACGCCGCCCTGGCGGGCCTGTCCGACGCCCGCGTCTACCTGGCCGACCTGCGCGAGCAGGTTCTGCGGGAGGTGACCGGCAGCGGTCTGGACGGCACGCACGGCGGCGAGGAGTTCCCGGTGGAGGGCACGCTGCCGGGCTGGGTCTTCGCCTACAACGAGCCGCGCGCAGAGGGCGAGGTGGGCCGCTGGTGGGTACCGATCCTGGACGGAACCGCGCGGCTTGGCGTCCTGCGCGCCGACCTGGGCGGCGGTGCGGGACTTGAGGAGCTGCAGACGGTGGCGTCGCTGGTGGGTCTGCTGGTGGTCAGCAAGCGGCCCAGCAGCGATGCCGCCGCCCGCCTGGCCCGAACCCGGACGATGAACGTGGCCGCGGAGCTGCAGTGGAATCTGATGCCGCCGCGTTCCTTCGCCAACCGGGACGTGGTGATCGCCGCCGCGATGGAACCCGCTTACGAGATCGGTGGGGATGCCTTCGACTACGCCGTCGCCGGGGACCAGGTGCATCTGGCCGTCTTCGACGCCATGGGCCACGACAGCCACGCCGGGCTGACCGCGAACCTGGCCGTGGCTGCCTGCCGCAACCAGCGCCGCCAGGGAGCCGGCCTGGTCACCACCGGCGAGCGGGTCGAACGGGTGCTGCTGGACCACTTCGGACACGACACGTACGTCACGGCGATCCTGGCGGACCTCAACGCTCGCACCGGGCTGCTCACCTGGATCAGTCGCGGACACCACCCGCCGGTTCTCATCCGTGCCGGCCGCTGGACCGCCTCACTGCCCTGTAAGCCCGCCCATCCCCTGGGCACCGACCTCGGTATCACCGCCACGCTCTGCCACGAGCAGCTCGAACCCGGCGATCGCGTCCTCCTCTACACCGACGGCGTCATCGAGGCCCGCGACGCGACGGGCCGCGAGTTCGGTCTGGAGGCCTTCACCGACTTCGTCATCCGCCACCACGCCGACGGCCTCTCGGTACCCGAAACCCTGCGCCGCCTCATGCGCGCCGTCCTGGACCACCACAGCGACCGGCTCCGCGACGACGCCACGGTCGTCTGCCTCGAATGGCACGGACCCAGCCGCAACACCCAACTCCGGCCCACTCAGGGACCGGACACCGGCTGACCTCCCCGACAGCAGCACCGCCGCTGCCGGCCCGGACCGCACGCGGGGCCTTCGTCCCGGCGCGACGCGCGGACGGCGCCGCAGCCCGCGGCAGCGGTGATCCATGCCGGCCGTCATCGTGCGGCGACCGGTGGGATGCCGAGCACGGCGCAGGCCGCGCGTGCCACGCGGGCCGGTGCGGTGTCCGGGTCGGGGGACGGCAGCAGCATGTGGCTGATGCTCAGGCGCACCAGGAGGTCGGCGGCCTCGTGGTGCCGGTGCTCTTCCAGGTGGGGCAGGACGTCGCCCAGCCACGCGGACACCAGGGTGCGGGCGCTGGTGAGCACGGGGTCGGGGCGGCTGGTGAGGAAGGGCAGCAGGGCGTCGGTTCCGCCGCGGGCGGCGGCCAGCACCGCCTTGATGAACGGGTTGCGTTCGGCTTCGGCCAGGGCGTGGCCGACTCCGGCCTGCAGGGCGAGGCCCACGTGCGTGCGGTTCCGGTCCAGCACGCCGGCCAGGCCGGTGAGGAACAGCTCGGCCTCCCGACGCACCAGGGCGTGGCCTATGCCGGCGCGGTTGCCGAACTCCGCGTAGATGGAAGGGCGGGAGACCTCGGCCCGCACAGCGAGGTCGGCGACCCGTACACGGTCCCATCCGCTGTCGGAGGCCAGGGCCCACGCTTCGTCGAGGACGCGCTGACGCATGTGCTTGCGCCAGGCGAGACGGGGCGGATCCGGCGGCCGCCCGGATCCCGCCCCCTGCTCGGGGAGGGGCTGTTCCTGAGGCCCTGGTCCGCCCGTTTGCGGCACCCGCATGATCACTCCTCGCAAGCTGACCGGCCGTCAGAATATTGACACAGCGCCGCCTTTGTCAGCCGATCGGCCGACTGCCAGTCTGAGCCTCCCCCCCCATGGCGTGCTTCCGCCTCCCCTGGGCGGGGGAGGCGGAAGCACGCACCCGACCGAGGAGCTGACGCTATGAGCCGCGATGCCGACGACGTGCGCTGGCGCGACCCCAAGCGCCTGTGGTGGCCCCTGGCGCTCGCCGTCCCGACCCTGCCCTGGCAGGCCGGCGTCCTTGTGCACGTCACCGGCGTCGCCGCGTTGTGGTGGTGGGGGCCGTTCTTCGCCTTCGTCCTCGTCCCACTGCTCGATCTGATCACCGGCACCGACGGGGCCAACCCTCCCGAGACGGCGGTCGAGCGCCTCGAGCAGGACCGCTACTACCGGTGGTGCACCTATCTGTATCTGCCGCTGCAGTTCGCGGCCCTCGTCTGGGCCTGCCGGCAGTGGGCCGGAGGCGCTCTCGGCGTGACCGGCTCGTTCGGGCTGGCGGCCACCACCGGCGTGGTCGCCGGGGTGGCGATCAACACCGCCCACGAACTGGGCCACAAGAAGGAGCAGGTGGAGCGAAGGCTCAGCCGTCTGGCCCTGGCCCAGAGCTGCTACGGCCACTTCTACGTCGAGCACAACCACGGCCACCACGTGCGTGTGGCGACACCGGAGGATCCCGCCAGCTCCCGCCGCGGGGAGGGCTTCTGGCTCTTCCTGCCCCGCACCGTCACGGGCAGTGCGCGATCGGCATGGCTTCTGGAGCGGCGCCGGCTCCAACGGCGTGGACGACCCACCTGGAGCCGGCACAACGACGTCCTGACCGCCTGGGCGTTGTCCGTCGCCCTCTTCAGCGCGCTGGGCGCGGTCTTCGGACCCGTGGTCCTGCCCTGGCTGCTGCTGCAGGCGGTCCTCGGTGTGGGCCTGCTGGAGTCGGTGAACTACCTGGAGCACTACGGCCTGCTGCGTCAACGGCGGTCGGACGGCCGTTATGAACGGGTCACCCCCCGGCACAGCTGGAACAGTGACAACACGGTCAGCAACCTGTTCCTCTTCCAGCTCCAGCGGCACTCCGACCACCACGCGAACCCGCTGCGCCGCTACCAGACGCTGCGGCACTTCGACGAAGCGCCGCAGCTTCCCGCCGGCTACGCGGCCATGATCGTCCTCGCCTGGGTCCCACCGCTGTGGCGCAGGGTCATGGACCCGAGGCTGCTCGCCCACTACGGCGGCGACACCGCGTTGACCAACACCAGGACACCCACCGGGCGGCGCCCGGCGCCGTCCACTTCTCCGGCCCGTCGGTAACGGTGTTCGGTTCGCCCACAAGGGTGAACCGAACCCGAGTTCATGTATGTACGGGAAGCCGCGGCGTCACGGCCACGGTCGCGGCTCAGGTCTGGCCGCCGCCACCGCCGCCGAAGGAACCGCTGGAACCGGGCGACCAGCGCGGACGCCGCTGGTCCTCGGCGCGCCGGGAGCCGGCGTTGCCGAGCTGGTGGGGGGTGAGCCGCTCGTCGCCGTCCTCGGCGCGGGGCACCTCGTGCGCCTCGCGCATCTCGCTCGTCTCACGGACCGGACCGGTCGGCGGCAGCTTGGGCTGCTCCTCGGGCCGGGGCGGAGCCGATTCGCGCCGGCGCACCGAGACGCCCAGCCGGAAGGCCCACAGCAGCCCGGCGACGAGCGCGACGCCGACCACGAGGACGAGGACGTAGCCGAACACCTGGGTGCCCGAGGCTGCTTCGTACGTGGCAGTGTTCATGGCCTGCGGGTACCCGGGAGTGCGCGCCGGATGCCTGACCGGGGGTGCTTCAGCCGAACGGCGCAGGGGGCGGCGGATCCGACCGTGGGCGTGCGGGGCGTGGCGCGGGCGGGCCCACGGGGCCCCCGGAGTAGCGTCGCCCGTGATGACCGAAACACCGGAGATGTCGGAGATCGCGGAGATCACCGCACGGTACTCCTCCCCCGCTCCCCGGCCCGGCCGGGTCCTGCTGCGCTGGCTGTCGACGACCGATCACAAGGTGATCGGCCGGCTCTACATGGTCACGGCCTTCTGCTTCTTCCTGCTCGCGGGGCTGCTCGCGCTGGGCATGCGCACGGAGCTGGCGCGGCCGGGGCTGCAGGTGCTGAGCGCGCAGGGCTACAACGAGTTCGTGACCATCCACGGCACGATCATGATGCTGCTGTTCGCCACCCCCATGTTCGCCGGGTTCACCAACGCGGTCATGCCGCTGCAGATCGGCGCGCCCGACGTGGCCTTCCCCCGGCTCAACGCGCTGTCGTACTGGATGTACCTCTTCGGCGGCCTGATGGTGGTCTCCGGTTTCCTGGTGCCGGGCGGCGCCGCCTCCTTCGGCTGGTTCGCCTACGCACCTCTCAACAGCGCGTACTACTCCCCCGGCGCCGGCGGCGACCTGTGGGTGATGGGGCTGGTCGTCACCGGTGTCTCCACCACGCTCGGCGCGGTCAACTTCATCGCCACCATCATGTGCCTGCGCGCCCCCGGCATGACCATGTTCCGGATGCCGATCTTCACCTGGAACGTGCTGTTCACCTCGATCCTGGTGCTGCCCGCGTTCCCCGTGCTGACCGCCGCCCTGCTCGCCCTGGAGGCCGACCGCAAGTTCGGCGCGCGCGTCTTCGACGCGGCCGACGGCGGCGCGCTGCTGTGGCAGCACCTGTTCTGGTTCTTCGGGCATCCCGAGGTCTACATCGTCGCGCTGCCCTTCTTCGGCATCGTCTCCGAGATCCTGCCGGTGTTCTCCCGCAAGCCCCTGTTCGGCTATCTGCCGCTGATCGGCGCGACCATCGCCATCACCATGCTCTCGGCCGTCGTCTGGGCGCACCACATGTTCGCCACCGGCGCGGTGCTGCTGCCGTTCTTCTCCGTCATGTCGTTCCTGATCGCCGTCCCCACCGGCATCAAGTTCTTCGCCTGGATCGGCACCATGCGGTACGGCTCGCTGTCGTTCGAGACCCCGATGCTGTGGTCCTGCGGTTTCCTGGTGTCGTTCCTCCTCGGCGGGCTCAGCGGGGTGCTGATCGCCTCACCCCCGCTGGACTTCCACCTCACGGACTCCTATTTCATCGTCGCCCACCTGCACTACGTGCTGTTCGGCACGGTGGTGTTCGCCATGTTCGCCGGGTTCTACTTCTGGTGGCCCAAGTTCACCGGCCGGATGCTGGACGAGCGTCTCGGCAAGCTGCACTTCTGGCTGCTCTTCCCGGGCTTCCAGCTCACCTTCCTGGTCCAGCACTGGCTCGGCGAGCAGGGCATGCCCCGCCGCTACGCGGACTACCTCCCCGGCGACGGCTTCACCCTGCTGAACAGCATCTCCACCGCCGGCGCGTTCCTGCTCGCGGTCTCGACCCTGCCGTTCCTCTACAACGTCTGGCGCACATGGGCCAAGGGCGAGCGCGTGGACATCGACGACCCCTGGGGGTGGGGCCGGGCCCTGGAGTGGGCGACGTCCTGCCCGCCGCCCCGGCACAACTTCGTGGCGCTGCCCCGGGTCCGGTCCGAGTCGCCGGCCTTCGACCTGCACCATCCGGAGGTCGTGCGCGAGGCCCAGGAGGAAGGGAAACGATGAAGACCGAGGCGATGCTGTTCGGCGGGGTGGCGGTGTTCTTCGGCGGGGTCGCCGCCCTGTACGGGGTGTGGTCGCGCGAGCCGGCGGGCACGGCCGCGCTGTTGGTGGCGTGCGGCATGGCGGCGCTGGTGTCGTTCTTCTGCCTGGTGCAGTACCGGCGCAAGGGCAGGCGGGCGCAGGACCTCGGGGACGCCGAGGTGGCCGACGGCGCCGGGCCGGTGGCGTTCTTCCCGGACGAGAGCCCGTGGCCGGTCGTCACCGCGCTGGGCTTCGCGGTGACGGCGACCGGCGTCGTCTACGGGCTGTGGCTGTTCCTCATCGGCTGCGGCGTTCTGGCCCGCGGGGTCTTCGGGATGGTGTTCCAGTACGCGCGCCGGTGATCTCCCGGCGCGGCGCTCCGGGCCGGAACGACTCCACGGGTTCGTGGCCGGTCTCGTAGCCGCCGGTGACGTTCTGCCGGATGTCGCCGGTGGGCACGCCCTCGGCGAGGCGCTCCCGCTCGGCCGCCGTCAGGGCGCGGCACAGCCACCGGGTCAGCAGGAAGGCTAGGACGGGCGCCGCGACGAGGGCGACGCGGTACACGTAGGTCAGCGCGTTGACGGAGACGCGGAACGTCTGGGCGCTGACGTCGTTGGCGCCCTCCAGCAGCAGCACGGCGTAGAACACGGTGGCCGCGACGCCCAGTCCGGTGCGCACGGGACGCTCGCGCGGCCGGTCGCACAGATGCCGCTCCTGGCGCCACTCCCCCGTCAGGCGCTGCTCGGCGAACGGGTAGGCGTAGAGCACGGCGAACACCAGCGCGGGCAGGACCACGGCGGGCAGCAGCACGTTCCACATGACGGTGTGGCCCGCGAAGTTCGTCTCCCAGGCCGGCATCAGCCGCAGGGCGCCCTCCAGGAAGCCGACGTACCAGTCGGGCTGGGAGCCGGTGGAGGCCTGGTCGGGGCGGAACGGGCCGTACACCCACACCGGGTTGATCTGGGCGACGGCCGACAGCGCCGCGAGCACGCCGGCGACCGTCAGGGACAGGCCGATGGAGGAGGCGCTGAACTGCGGGACGAGCGGTTTGCCGTGGACGTTGCGGTTGGTGCGGCCGGGGCCGCGCCACTGGGTGTGCTTGAGGCGGAACACGAGGATCAGGTGCACCGAGACGAGGGCGACGAGCGCGCCCGGGATCAGCAGGATGTGCACCGGGTAGAGGCGGGTGATGATGTCGTGGCCGGGCACCTGGCCGCCGAAGGCGAAGAAGGCCAGGTACGTCCCGACCACCGGGATCGAGGTCATGATGCCCTGGGCGATCCGCAGTCCCGTGCCGGACAGCAGGTCGTCGGGGAGCGAGTAGCCGGCGAAGCCCTCCGCGAGGGCCAGCGCGAACAGGGTGACCCCGATGACCCAGTTCAGCTCGCGGGGCCGGCGGAAGGCGCCGGTGAAGAAGATCCGCAGCATGTGCGCGCCGATCGCTGCGATGAACAGGAGCGCGGCCCAGTGGTGCATCTGCCGGATCAGCAGTCCGCCGCGGACGTCGAAGCTGATGCGCAGGGTGGAGTCGAAGGCGGACGACATGAGCACCCCCTGCAGCGGCACGTAGGAGCCCTGGTAGACGACCTCCCGCATCTCCGGCTGGAAGAAGAACGTCAGCCACACCCCGGTCAGGATCAGCACCAGCAGGCTGTAGAGGGCGAGTTCGCCGAGCAGGAAGGACCAGTGCTCGGGGAACGCCTTGCGCAGCAGCGAGCCGCCCTCCAGCACCGGGAGGCGGGCGTCGGCGGCGTCGGTGAGGCGTTCGGCGGCGCGGGCGGCCGCGCGGGGACCACCTCTCACGAGTCCTGCGGTGCGGCCGCCCGCGCCACCTCCGCCTCGACGTCGGCCCGTGGTCTGCCGGTCTCCTTCGCGTACTCGCTCACCGCGGTCTGCACCTCACGGGCCAGGTCCCGCCAGGCGCGCAGGGCCGTCTCGTAGGTGCCGGACTGGACGCCCGTCATCTGCTGCCCGGCGGGCGGCCCGTAGGCGTTCCGGAGCTCATCGACCATGCGCTGTGCCGCCTCGGCGGCGCGCTGCTTCGCCACCAGTTCCTCGAAGGTGTGTGCCACCCCACCGACCTTAGGCACGGTCGGCGCGCGGCGCCCGTTGACCTGCCGTGCGCGGACCGCACCGGTACCCGAGTGGCGGGTCAGTCCGGTGATACGAGGTCGGCCCACACCTGCTTGCCGCCGCTGACCGGCACCGTCCCCCAGGCCGCCGACACCGCCTCCACCAGCAGGATGCCCCGGCCGCCTGTGGCCTCCCAGCCGATGCTGGTCGGCTGCACCGGGCTGCGCGGCGAGGTGTCGGCGACGGCGAGCCGCAGCCGGTGGTTGACCAGGCTGAGGTCGAGGCGGACCGGCCCGCCGGTGTGCACGAGCGCGTTGGTGACCAGCTCGGAGACGACCAGGAGGGCGGCGTCGAGGGTGTCCGGGGAGACGCCCCAGGTGCGCAGGGTGCGCCGGGTGAAGCGGCGGGCGTGCCGGACGGCCTCGGGGACCCGCCACACGGTCCAGCTCTCCCGCAGCGGGCGTACGGCCATGCCGTCGTAGCGCATCAGCAGCAGGGCGACGTCGTCGCCGCGGTGGGCGCCGGTGAGCAGGGCGTCGGCGACCAGGCCGAGGTGGCCGGGGTCGGCGGCGGCCAGCTCGGCGGCGAGCCGGTCCATGCCCTCGTCGATGTCGGCGCCCGGGGACTCCACCAGGCCGTCGGTGGTGAGGGCCAGGACCGTGCCGGGCTGGAGCCGCAGCGGGGTCATGCGGAACTCGGCCTGGCCGAGCACGCCGAGCGGCGGGCCGCCCTCGGCCTGCACGATCTCGGTGCTGCCGTCCGGGTGCCGCAGCACGGGCTGCAGATGGCCGGCGCGCACGCACAGGGCGGTCCCCTGCTCCATGTCGACGTCGACGTAGGCGCAGGTGGCGAAGAGGTCTGTCTCCATGTCCAGCAGCAGCCGGTTGGCGTGCGCGACGACGACGTCCGGTGAGTGGCCCTCGGCGGCGTAGGCGCGCAGGGCGGTGCGCATCTGCCCCATCAGGGTGGCGGCGCCCGCGTTGTGGCCCTGGACGTCGCCGATGACGAGGGCGACGTGGTTGTCGGCGAGCGGGATCACGTCGTACCAGTCGCCGCCGACCTCCAGGCCGGCGGTGGTGGGCAGGTAGCGGGCGACGGCGACCGCGCCGGGCAGCCGGGGCAGCCGGCGTGGCAGCAGGGTGCGCTGGAGCATGCCGACGAGTTCGTGCTCGGCGTCGAAGGCGTGGGCGCGCAGCAGTGCCTGTCCGGTGAGACCGGCGCAGGCGGTGAGCAGGGCGCGCTCGTCGGGGGCGAACTCGTGCGGCTGGTCCCAGCCGACCAGGCAGGCGCCGGCCATGCGGCCGCCGGCCGGCAGCGGCAGCACGGCGAGGCCGCCGGGGCCGACCTCGGCGAGGGCGGGCTCCAGCGGGCTGCCGGCGGGCCAGATGCGGGCGCGGCCCTGGCGCAGCGCGGAGGCCAGGGTGGGCATCGCCCGCACCGGCGCGTCGGGCCACTCGGTGCGCCACTCGGTGCGCCACACCTCGGGCCACGCCTCGGGTTCCGGCGGGTCGAGGACGGTGACGACCAGGCGGTCGTTCTCCAGTTCGGCCAGCGCGATGCGGTCGGCGTTGAGCGGGACGCGCAGGGCGGCGACCACGGCCTTACCGACGTCCTTGACGGTGCCGGCGGTGGCCAGCGCGGCGGCCAGCCGCTGGACCCGGGCCACGTCGGTGACGCCGGAGCGCAGCGTGGAGGCGTCCGCGACGGTGCCGGTGAGACGGGCGGAACGGCCCTCGCCGCCGGGCACCAGCCGGCCGCGCAGCCGGACCCACTTGGGCGGGCCGGAGGGCTGCAGGATGCGGAACTCCAGTTCGCGTTCGCCGATCGACATGTGGTCGGCCTCGACGACGGACATGAGGGAGGGCAGGTCCTCGGGGACGGTGAGGCCGAGCAGCGTCTCCACCCGGCCGTCGAACTCCGGCCGGCCGATGCCGAACAGACCGAGGATCGCGTCGCCGACCTCGATCCGGCCGGTGTCCATGATCACGCTGAACGCGTCGGCGGGCAGCTCGCCCGTGTCGGTCGCGACCGGGGCCGGCGCGGGCAGGGCGACGGCCCGGGCGACCAGTTCCAGGCAGGCGCGGTCGTCGGCGCCGAAGCCGCCGGGCTGCTCGGTGACGGCGAGCAGGCAGCCGCCGGACGGGCCGAGCGGGAGGGCGGCCAGCGAGAAGTCCGGATACGGCGCCCGGCGTGCCTCGGCGCACCCCGCCAGGTCGGCCGGGCCCAGCCAGACGGGGCTCCGGGTGCGGTGGGTCTCGGCCATCGGGGAGCCGCCCGCGGCCGGACAGCCGTCGCGCAGCCCGTACAGGGTGCGGGGCAGACCGGCCGACTCGGTCAGGCGGAGCGTCGCGGGGTCGTCGCCCGGCGCGTACACGCCGGCGAACGAGGCCCCGGCGAAGACCAGCGCCTGTTCCAGGACGCGCCGCAGCCGGTCCGGTGCAGCGGGAACGGCCGCGAGTGCGTCCAAGGCAGATGCGGCACGCTCGCTCCGCGATCCGCGCACCGCGGCACCCTCACTCGCCACGTTCGCCATTACAGCGCGTATGAGCCGACGGCGCAGCCCCTGCGGACGCGCCGTCCCGGGCGCCGCCGTCCGCGTACCGCTCGAAAGCCGCCGAACACATCTTTACTTGTGCGTTCCGCACGGCCTTCTCGTGACAGCGGTGACTGTCCGCGACCGGTCGGTTGCTGGAAATCTCTTCCCCGGTCACCCACAGGGAGGGGCTGCAGGCGCATGGACAAGCGGTACGAGGTGTACGCGCTGGCCGACGGGCACTTCTACGACACGCCCGACCGGCTTTCGGCGGACGACGGGCACGAGCCCGCGCCGCTGTTCGAGACGGCGCGTCGCACGGTTCCGGACGGCTGGCACGCGGCACGGAGCGGCGACTGGCTGACGCTGACCCCGCTCGGCGCGGACGGCGCACCGCTGCCCGGGCCGGCCCAGGGCTGGAAGGTGCACTCCTCGGCGACCCGGGCGAACGCGGACCGGATCGCGGCGGCCGTGTGGGACTACTGCGTGCCGCGCCGCATCCCGTTCAAGTTCGTGCCGGGCCCGCACCTGCTGCACCTGCGCAACACCAAGTACGCCGGCCGCGACACCAGCGGCAAGTTCGTCACCGTCTACCCGGACGGGGAGGAGCAGCTGCGGCAGGTGCTGGAGGAGCTCGGCGCGGAGCTGAAGGGCTGCGAGGGGCCGTACATCCTGACCGACCTGCGCTACGGCGAAGGCCCGCTCTACGTCCGCTACGGCGCGTTCGCCCGCCGGTACGTCGTCGACGAGCGGGGCTCGCTGGTCCTGGCGGTGGCCGACGGCGAGGGACGCCTGGTGCCGGACCGGCGGGACCCGTCCTTCCAGGTGCCCGAGTGGGTGGCGCTGCCGGAGTTCCTGCGGCCGCACCTGGAGGCCCGCAACACCACGACCGTGGGCGACCTGCCCTACCGCATCGAGAAGGCGCTGCACTTCTCCAACGGCGGCGGGGTCTACGTGGGCACCGACACCCGCGACGGGCGCAAGGTCGTGCTGAAGGAGGCGCGCCCGCACGCCGGGCTCGCGGCAGACGGGGCGGACGCCGTGGCCCGGCTGGAGCGGGAGAAGGCGGCGCTGGAACGGGCCGCCGGGACCGGCGTGGTGCCCGAGGTGCGGGACTGGTTCACGCTGGGCGACCACCGGTTCCTGGTGATGGACTTCCTCGAGGGCCGCACGCTCAACTCGTACTTCGCCGAGCGGCATCCGCTGCTCACGACCGATCCCGACCCGGAGCGCGTGGCCTCGTACACGCGGTGGGCGCTGCGCATACACCGGGCGGTGGAACGCGCGGTGGAGGCGGTGCACGAGCGCGGGCTGGTCTTCAACGACCTGCACGTCTTCAACGTCATGGTCGCCCCGGACGAGGAGACCGTGTACCTCATCGACTTCGAGGCGGCCGCGCCGGCCAAGGAGAACGGGCGGCAGGTCGTCGCCCACCCCGGCTTCTTCGCGCCGCCGGACCGCCGCGGCAAGGACGTCGACCGGTACGCGCTGGCCTGTCTGCGGATCGCCCTGTTCCTGCCGGTGACCACGCTGTTCGTGGTGGACCGCGGCAAGGCCGCCCACCTGGCGGACGTGATCGCCGGGCAGTTCCCGGACGTGCCGCGCGCCTTCCTGGACGAGGCGGTCGCCGAGATCACCCGGAACCCGGCCGGCGGGACGGCCCGGCCGTCCGCCCCGCTGGTGGACCCGGGCGACTGGCCCTACAGCCGGGACTCGATGGTCAAGGCGATCCTCGCCTCCGCGACGCCGGAGCGCGACGACCGACTCTTCCCAGGCGACATCGCCCAGTTCTCCGAGGGCGGCGGGCTCGGCCTGGCGCACGGCGCGGCCGGCGTGCTGTACGCGCTGGACGCCGCCGGGGCCGGGCGGTACGAGGAGGGCGAGCGCTGGCTGCTGGACCACACGGCGGTGGTGCCGCCCGGCACTCCGCTGGGCCTCTACGACGGCCTCGCGGGCGTGGCGCTGGTCCTCGACCGGCTCGGCCACCGGCAGCGTGCGCTGGACCTGGTCGACTGCGTCCTGCGGGAGAAGTGGCAGAACCTCTCCTCCGAACTGAACGGCGGACTGGCCGGGGTCGGACTGGTCCTCGGCCACCTGGCGGCCGCGACCGGCGAGCCGGAGCTCGGCGAGCGGGCCGATGAGGCCGCCGACATCCTCGTCCGGCGCCTCACCGAGCCGGTCCCGGACACGCCGCGGCGGCGGGCCGGGCTGCTGCGGGGCGCGACCGGGCCCGCGCTGTTCCTGCTGCGGCGGTACGAGCAGACCGGTGAGACCCGGCTTCTGGTGGCCGCGGCCGAGGCACTGCGCCGCGACCTGGCCGGCTGCGTGCTCCAGAAGGCGCACGGCGGGCTCGAGGTGGACGAGGGCTGGCGGACGCTGCCGTACCTCGGCGACGGGAGCGTGGGGATCGGGATGGTCCTCGACGACTACCTGGCGCACGCGGGCGACGGCGGCGAGCGGTTCTCCTCGCTCGCCCGGACCGCCGACGACGCCCGCGAGACGGCCTTCCTCGCGCACGCGGCGGGCGCGGCGGCGGAGTTCGAGCAGGCCAGGACCGGCATCCGCACCGCCGCCACCTCCCGCTTCTACGCGCAGCCCGGACTCTTCCAGGGCCGCGCCGGAATGATCCTGCACCTGGCCCGCGGCCTGACGCCGGACGCCGGCCGGGAGCGGCTCGAGCAGCAGATCGCGGGGCTCGGCTGGTTCGCGATGGCCTACCAGGGTCAGCTCGCCTTCCCCGGGAACCAGATGATGCGGCTCTCCATGGACCTCGCCACCGGAACGGCCGGCTGCCTGCTGGCGCTCGCCTCGGCCCTCGACGCCGAACGCGCCGCGCACCTGCCGTTCCTGCCGCCGCCGGCGGCCCTCACACGCGGCTCCGCACCGACGGAGTCGTGACACAACCCCCGTCCCCAATAGGGAAAGGACACCCATCATGGCACTTCTCGACCTGCAGACCCTGGAGTCCGACGAGCACACCGGCGGCGGCGCCAGCACGCTGAGCCTGCTGTCCTGCGTCTCGGCGGCGAGCGTTGCGCTCTGTCTCTGACCGAGCCGCCGGATAACGGCTCCGGGCGCCCCACTCCCCGTGCGGGGGTGGGCTGCCCGGAGCCTTCCCGTTTCCCGTCCCGTTCGTTGTTCGTGCTCCCGTTCGATCCGAGGCGAGGCCGCAGCCGATGACGCCCCCGACCGACCTCCCCGACCGTCTGCCGCGTGCCGTGCTCCGGCACGTCCGGGCCCGGTGCGCCGCGCTGTGCGCCGTCAGCGCGGCGGCGACGGCCGCCGGACTGCTGCTGCCGGCCGCGCTCGGCCGGGCCCTCGACCTGCTGCTGAACCGTGCGCCGGCCGGCCGCTGGGTGGCCTGCTGCGCGGGTCTGGTGCTGCTGCTCGCCGTGCTGGACGGGTGCGCGGGCGTCCTCACCGGCACGGTGGACGCGCGATCGACCGCGTGGCTGCGCCGCCGGGTCACCGGGCACGTACTGGCCGTCGGCCCGCGCGCGGGCGCCCGGTTCGGCTCCGGTGACCTGGTGGCCCGGCTGGTGGGCAGCGCCGCGCAGGCCGGCACGGCGCCGGGCGCCACGGCCGCGCTGGTCGCCGCGCTCGCCGGGCCGGTGGGCGGGGTGGTGGCGCTGGGCCTCATCGACCCCTGGCTGGCCGCCGTGTTCCTCGCCGGAGCGCCGGTCCTGGCGCTGCTGCTGCGCGCCTTCGCCCGGGACACCTCGGCCTGCGCCGCCGACTACCAGCGGGTGCAGGGCAGGATCGCCGCCGCGCTGACCGAGGCGGTCGGCGGCTCCCGCACGATCCGCGCGGCCGGCGCCGAGGACCGGGAGACGGCCCGGATCTTGCGGCCGCTGCCGGAACTGTCCCGCGCCGGGCACCGCATGTGGCGGGTGCAGGGGCGGGCCGCCGCGCAGGCGGTCACGGTGGCGCCGCTGCTGAACCTCGGCGTGGTCGCGGTGGCCGGGCTGCTGCTCGCCCGGCACCGTCTGTCGGTCGGCGAGGTGCTGGCCGCCTCCCGGTACGCGGCCCTCGCCACCGGCGTCGGCATGCTGCTCGGGCACCTGGCCGCGCTCTCCCGGGCCCGCGCGGCCACCGGACGGCTGGCCGAGGTGCTGGCCGAGCCGGCCCCCGGGTACGGCTCCGGTGAACTGCCGCCCGGCGAGGGACGGCTGGAGCTGCGCGGCGTGACGGCCCGGCGGGGCGGGCGGACCGTGCTGGACGGCGTCGACCTGCTCGTCCCGGCGGGCGCCATGCTCGCGGTGGTCGGTCGTTCCGGCACCGGCAAGTCGCTGCTCGCCGAACTCGCGGGCCGGCTCACCGACCCGGACGCCGGGGAGGTCCGGCTGGACGGGGTCCCGCTGCGCGACCTGCGCCACGACGAGCTGCGCCGCGCGGTGTCGTACGCCTTCGAGCGGCCCGCCCTGCTGGGCACCACCATCGAGGACACGCTCTCCTTCGGGCTCGCCGCCCCCTCCGCCGAGCGCGTCCGGTCGGCCGCGCGCGCGGCCCGCGCCGACGACTTCGTCCGCCGGCTGCCCGCCGGCTACGCCACCCGCTGCGCCGACGCGCCCCGCTCCGGGGGCGAGGCCCAGCGCCTCGGGCTGGCCCGCGCCTTCGCCCACGGCGGCCGGCTGCTCATCCTCGACGACGCCCTCTCCAGCCTCGACACGGTCACGGAGCACCAGATCACCGAGGCCCTGCTGTCCTCCCGTGCGGGCCCGACCCGTCTGCTCATCGCCCACCGCACGGCCACCGCGGCCCGCGCCGACGCGGTCGCCTGGCTGGACGGGGGCCGGGTACGGGCGGTGGGCCCGCACGCCGAGCTGTGGCGGGACCCGGAGTACCGGGCGGTGTTCGGGGAGGAGGACGGGACATGAGCGAGCGGCCCGCGGGCGGGTGCCCGCACCGGGAAGGAGCCCGCTGATGGGCGTACGGCGGCAGGCGCTGCGGTTCCTGCGGGCACGGTGGCGGGTGCTGGTGCGGCTCGGCTGCTGGTCGGCCCTGGAGGCGGGGCAGACCTTCGTGCTCGGGTACGCCCTGGCGCGGGCGCTGGACGCCGGGTTCCTGGCCGGGAACACACGGACCGGCCTGCTCTGGCTCGGCGCGGCCGGGCTCGCGGTGGCCGCCGGGGCGTACGGGACCGGACGCGTGTACGGCGCGGTCGCCGCGCTGGTCGAGCCCGCCCGGGACCGGCTGGTCGAGCGGGTGGTGGCGCGCGGGGTGCGGGAGGCGGACGGCGGAGCGCTCTCCGGGCTCACCCAGCAGGTGGAGATCGCCCGGGACACGTCCGCCGGTCTCGTCCTGGTCTCCCGGTCGTTCCTGTTCACCGCGGCCGGGGCGCTGGCCGGCCTGTGCGCGCTGGACCCGCTGCTGCTCGCGGTCGTCGTCCCGCCGCTGCTGGCGGGTGTCGCGCTGTTCGCTGCGACGCTGCGGCCGCTGGCCCGGCGCCAGGAGTCCTTCCTCGCCGCCGACGAGGCGCTCGCCGGGGAGCTGGGGACGGTGTGCCCGGGGCTGCGGGACGTGGCGGCCGCCGGCGCGGAGGCCCGGATGGCGGCGGAAATTTCGGAGGCGGTCGCCGCCGAGGAGCGGGCCGCCCGCGCCCTGGCCCGCTGGAGCGTGGCCCGGGTGGCGGCGCTGGCGGTGGGCGGCGAACTGCCGGTCGTCCTGCTGCTGGTGACCGCGCCCTGGCTGCTCGGGCACGGCGTCACCGCGGGTGCGCTGGTGGGCGCCCTGGCCTACGTCACCCAGTCCCTGCTCCCCGCCCTCCAGAACCTCGTCCACGGCCTCGGCACCAGCGGCTCCCGCCTCACCGTCGTCCTACGCCGCCTACTCCCGCCCACACCCCCCGACGTCGAGAACCGGCCACCGGCCGCACGACGGCCCGCCGACGGACCGGACCCACAGCCGGCGTCCGGCCCGGCCGGACGCAGCGCCCGGCGCCCGGCGCCCGGACCCGGCAGGCCGGACCAGCGCCCCGCACCCGGCTCCGCCGACCAGCCGGACCCTCGCCCCGCGCCCACACCGGGCGACCGCGGCGACCAGCGTCAGGCGTCCGCATCCGGCACGCCGAGCCGGCCGGCACCCACGAAACGGCCCGCAGCCGGGGAGGGACGTCCGGACCGGCACCCGGCAACAGAGCCCGCCCCCCACCCAGCGCCCGGCCCGGCCGACCACAGCGACCGGCTCGACGCCGCGGGCGAAGGGCCGCCTGCACGAGAGGCCACGCACGAACGAGGCCGCACCGGCGGTCGGCCGCCCCGGCCCCCGGCGCCCCGGCTCGGCGCCTCGGGCGGAGGGCCGGCTCCACGGCGGGAGCCGGGGGGAACCGTTCACCCGCGTCCGCGTCCCGGGGCTCCCGCCCTCGGTCTCCGGGGTGTCACCTTCGCCTACGGGCCCGCCAGCGAGCCCGTGCTCGACGGGCTCGATCTGAGGCTGCCGGCGGGCGGGCACCTGGCCGTCGTGGGGCCGAGCGGGATCGGGAAGTCGACCCTCACGGGGCTGGTCGCGGGGTTGCTGGTGGCACGCGAGGGGGCGATCCAGGTGTACGGGCACACCGTGCCGAGCCCGGAGGCGGCCGCCGCGCGGGTGCTCATTCCGCAGGAGGCGTACGTCCACGGCGGGACCCTCGCTGAGAACCTGGGCATGTTCCGCCAGGAGCCCGTGCCGGAGGCGGAGCTGACGGCCGCGGCCGAGGCGGTCGGGTGCCTTCCGCTGCTCGAGGCGCTGGGCGGCCCCGCGGCCGGGGTCGATCCGGCCGCGCTGTCCGCGGGCGAGCGCCAGTTGATCGCGCTCACCCGCGCCTACCTCTCCCCGGCGCCGCTCGCCCTGCTCGACGAGGCCACCTGCCATCTCGACGCGGCCGCCGAGGCCCGGGCCGAGCGGGCCTTCGCCGCCCGGCCCGGCGGAACGCTGGTGGTCGTCGCGCACCGCATCAGCTCGGCCCTGCGGGCCGGCCGGGTACTGGTGCTGGACGGGCCGCGCACCGCCTGCGGCACCCACGAAGAACTGCTGCGGACCTCGGCGCGCTACCGCGCCCTGGTCGGCGACTGGACGGCGGAGCCCGCCGCGCCGGTGCGGTGACCGGCGGTCACAGCCACCCCTCGCCCTGCGAGATCCGGATCGCGTCGATGCGGTTGCGCGCCCCCGTCTTGCGGGTGATCGCGGCCATGTAGTTGCGCACCGTGCCGTGGGACAGGTGCAGCCGCCCGGCGATCTCCGCGACGGACGCGCCGTCGGCCGCCATCGACAGCACGCTCAACTCCCGGCCGGTCAGCGGCATCTGAGCGGCCTTGAGGAACCCGAAGCCCAGCGACGTGTCGACGAATCGTTCCCCCTCCGCGACCCGCCGGATCGCCCGCACCAGCCGGTCCGGGGAGCCCGCCTTGTCGACGAAGCCGAGCGCCCCCGCCTCGGCCGCCCGCTTCAGGGCCCCGGGCCGGTTCCCGCTCGCCAGCACCACCAGCGCCGGCGGCCGCCCTCCCGTGCCCGGGGGACACAGTTCACCGAGCGGCGGGCTCCCCTGGCCGTCGCCGCACTCGAGGTCCGCCGCGCAGACGTCCGGGCATAAGGAGCGCACCCTCGTCGCGGCGCCCCGCCATGGCGTGTCCTCCACCTGGAGCCCGGGCTCCCGTCTCAGCCACTCGGCCAGAACCGCCCGTACCAGACACGCGTCGTGCACCAGGAGTACCCGTATCACTGCCCCGCCCCTCCAGCGGACCGCTCGGCGGCCGCCTCGCATGCTTTCGAATTCAGGTGTTGAGCGCGTGCCCTATTGTTCGGCGCTGTCACCGATCACGGGCGCGGGAAACCGGCCATCAGGATGCGCGGGGGCGCACGTGCGGCGCCCGTACACCACCCGCGCTTCCGATGCCTGGGCATGGGTCCGGGCGGACGGGGTAATCGGAAGATTTCATCGTCACGCGCGGGTTCGCGCGCAGGTCAGGACGCCGCCGGGGGCACGCCGGCGGCGCTCGCCGTGCGCCCGGCGCGCCCACGGGGCAGCCTTGATCCCGGGAGGCGTGCGCGGCCGTACGAGGAGGTGGTCGCCGTGCCCGACGGGCCAGGGGCCGGGCGGACACCGGAGGTGGCCGGCATGACGGCCGGCCGGCCGCTGCTGTCGCTCGCGCTGGCCTCGATGCTGGAGGACGTGCGCGCGCACTCCGGCGCGGTCTACCTGCTGCGCCACTCCGAGCCGGTGCTGGAGATGGCGGTCATGGCGGGCATGCCCCGCGCGTTCGCGGCCCCTTGGGAGCGGGTCGGGCTGCACGCGCCGATCCCGGTGGCGGACGCGGTGCGCGAGCGCCGGCTGGTGTGGGTGAGCGGCGAGGAGGAGATGGCGCGTCGCTACCCGCGTATCTCGGTGGTGCTGCCGTACCCGTTCGCGCTGGCCGCGCTGCCGGTGGCGACGGCCGACACCGTGTTCGGCGCCGTGTTCGTGACCTGGCCCGGGGTGCGGCCGCCGGAGCTGTCCGACCCGGAGCGGGAGCGTCTGACCGCGGGTTGCGAACGGCTCGCGCTGCGGCTGGCCCGGGCCGCCGAGGAGAACCTGACCCTGCTCCCCGAGGCCGATCTGCTGGCGGCGCCGGTGTCGGGGGTGGCGGGCACGCTGGGCACGGTGGAGGCGGCGCGGATGGTGGCCCGGCTGCCCTACGGGCTGGTGTCGCTGGACCTGCACGGCCGGGTCGGCTTCGTCAACGCGGCGGCCGCCGAGCTGCTCGGCCGGCCGGCGGCCGAACTGCTGGGCACCCAGCCGTGGGTGTCGGTGCCGTGGCTGAACGACCCGGTGTACGAGGACCGCTACCGGGCCGCGCTGATCAGCCAGCAGGTGGCGTCGTTCGTGGCGCTGCGCCCGCCGGGCGAATGGCTGTCGTTCCGGCTGTACCCGAGCAGGACCGGGCTGAGCGTCCGGATCACCCGTGCCCGGGCAGTCGCCGAGATCACCCGCGAGACGCCGCAGCCGGGACCGGGGCCGTCCCGGCTGGTGACGATCTCTCAGGTGCTCAGCCTGGCGGGCGCGCTGACCGAGGCGGTCGGGGTGCACGACGTGGTGCAGCTGGTCGCCGACGAGGTGGCCCCGGCGGTCGGCAGCCAGGCGCTGGTGATCCTCGGCTCCCAGGGCGGACGGCTGCACGTGCTGGGACACCGCGGCTACACCGACCCGCACGTGGTGGAGCGGTTCGACGGTCTGCCGCTCACCGAGCGCACCCCGGGCACCCATGTCCTGAACAGCGGCGTACCGGGGTTCTTCGAGACCCAGGAGCAGCTGGAGCGGCTGTATCCCAGCCGGCAGCGGACCCCGGACGGCTACGCGGCCTGGGCGTTCCTGCCGCTGATCGCGTCCGGGCGGCCGGTGGGCACCTGTGTGCTCGCGTACGCCGAACCGCGGGCCTTCGCCGCCGACGAGCGGGCGGTGCTGACCAGCCTCGGCGGTCTCATCGCGCAGGCATTGGAGCGCGCCCTGCTGTACGACGCCAAGCACCGGCTGGCGCAGGGGCTCCAGGAGTCCCTGCTGCCGCACTCGCTGGCGAGGCTGCCCGGGATCGAGGCGGCCGCCCGGTATCTGCCGGCCACTCAGGGCATGGAGATCGGCGGCGACTTCTACGACCTGGTGCCGACCGGCCCGCTGGCGGCGGCGGTGATCGGGGACGTACAGGGACACAACGTCACGGCGGCGGCGCTGATGGGGCAGATCCGCACCGGGGTCCGCGCCTACACCACGGTGGGGCAGCCGCCCGAGGAGGTGATGAGCAGCACCAACCGGCTGCTCATCGATCTGGGGTCCGAGCTGTTCGCGAGCTGTCTGTACCTGCGTCTGGACCCGGCCCGGGGCCGGGCCGTGATGGCTCGCGCGGGGCATCCGCCGCCCCTGCTCAGGCGCCCGGACGGCCGGGTGCGGGTGCTGGACCTGGCGGGCGGCCCGCTGCTGGGCATCGACGCCTCCGCCACGTACCCGACCACCGAGGTGTCCCTGACGCCCGGCTCGGTGCTCGCCCTGTACACGGACGGGCTGGTGGAGTCGCCCGGCGTGGACATCGAGGACTCCCTGGTCGACCTGGGCGCGCTGCTCGGCGAGGTGGGCGGCCGGCCGCTGGAGGAGCTGGCCGACGAGCTGCTGCGGCACAGCGCGGCCGCGCAGGAACGGATGGACGACGTCGCGGTGCTGCTGCTCAGGGCCCACGACGGCGGCTGAGCCGCGGTGCCGCGACGGCGGCGAGCCCCGGGCGCCGCGACGGCGGCGAGCCCCGGGCGCCGCGACGGCGGCGAGTCCCGGGTGCCGCGACGGCGGCGAGTCCCAGGCCCCACGACAGCGGCGAGTCCCAGGCACCACGACAGCGGCGAGTCCCGGGTGCCGCGACGGCCGCGGTCCGGCCCTCCCGCCGGAGGACCGGACCGTCCCCGCCCGGCCGGAACCGCTGTGGGCCGGGCGGGGAGTCGTGCTGCGGCCCGGTGGCCCCGGTCGCGCCCGGCGCGAGCCGGCGGGCCCCGGTGGGATCAGTGGGACCCGTCGGCGGAGGAGGACCCGTCGCCCGCGCCCGCCTGGTCGCCCGCGCCCTCGCCCGTGCCGCTCTGGTGGCCGCCCGCCGTGGCCGACGGGTCGGCGCCGCCGCCGATCTGGTCGCCGCCCGCCTGGTCACCGGCGCCCGAGCCGTCCCCGGCGCCCGCCTGCTCCCCGGCTCCAGCCTGGTCACCGGCACCGGCGCCGGCCTGGTCACCAGCTCCTGCCTGGTCGCCCGCTCCGGCCTGGTCCCCCGCTCCTGCACCCGCCTGGTCGCCCGCGCCCGCCTGGTCCCCGGCTCCGGCACCCGCCTGGCCGCCCGCGCCGTTCCCGCCGTTCCCGAGGGTGGCGCCGGTGGCCTGCAGGGCCGCGGTGACCGGCTGGAAGAAGGTCTCGCCGCCGCTGGTGCAGTCCCCGCTGCCGCCGGAGGTGAGGCCGACCGCGCCGCCGTCCTGGGTGAACAGGGAGCCGCCGCTGTCGCCCGCCTCGGCGCAGACGTCGGTCTGGATGAGGCCGGTGACCGTGTCGACGCCGTTGGGGTCCGTCTCGCTCTGGAAGTTGACGGTGGCGTCGAGGCCGGTCACCTGGCCGTTGTGCAGCCCGGTGGTGGAGCCCATCCGGAACACGGCCTGGCCGACCGTCGCGTCCACCGCCTGGTTGATCTGCACGGTCTGGCCGTTGCCCGCGTTGACCTCGCTGGGCGCCTGGGTGTTCGGGTCGTCGTACTTGACGAGTGAGAAGTCGCCCTCGCCGGGGAAGGTGGCCTGGTCCACGGTGGCGATGGGCTGCCCGTTCTGGGAGTCCGACCACTGCTTGGCCGCCACCCCGCAGTGACCGGCCGTCAGGAAGGCGGGGCTGCCGTCGGAGGCGGTGACGTTGAAGCCGAGGGAGCAGCGCACGTTGCCGCCCTGCACCTGGGAGAAGATGGCGTCGCCGCCCGAGACGAAGGTCTTGAGGGAACCGGCGGACCTCTTCAGGGTGGCCATGCCGGAGCCGAGACCGCGCACGGTCGACTGGACCCGGTCCCACTTGGCGCCGGTGACGGTGGAGTCGGCGGTGACCACGACCTTGTTGGTGCGCGGGTCGACGGCCCAGGCGGTGCCCGGGACGGTGGCCTTGCTCTTCAGGGTCCGCGCGGCGGCCTGGAGTTCGGCGGTGCTGTTGTCGACCTGGCGCACGGCCGCGCCGGCCTTCTCCGCCTGGACGATCACGTTCTTGTCGCCGCTGACCACGTTGACGACGAGCTGCCGCTTGGCGCTGTCGTAGTAGGACCCGGCGACGGCGTCGCCGAGCGCCTTCTGCAGTTGGGCGGCGAGATCCGAGGCGTCCGCGGCCTTCAGGGTCCTGGCGGTGCCGGCGGCGCCCGACGCCTTGTCCTGGGACGCGTTGGCGTTGGGCAGCAGGAGGGCCGCCGCGCCGAGCGCAGCGACACCGCCCACCGCTATCGCGGCCTTGCGCTTGGGCATTCGCTTGTGACTCAAACTTCTCGACCTCCTGGGAGCGGGGGAATCTGCCGCGGTCGGGCAGTCGTTCGGGGCGCCTGGATGGCTACAGGTACGGGCGGGTCAGGCGGTGCGTTCAATTCCGGTTGCCGACTCCCGTGCCACCGAGGCGAATCGGCCGCGTCGCGCGTGTCCCGGCGCCGGGCCGGGAAGAATCGCCGACATGACGCTGACCACCGCCGAGGCCGACAAGATCCTCGCCACCTGTTTCGCCCCCTGGGTCCTCGAACTGGGCCTGGTGGTCGAGTCGCTGGCCGAGGACCGCGCGGTGCTGCGGCTGCCCTGGTCGGAGCGGCTGGCCCGGGAGGGCGGCGGACTGTCGGGCCAGGCGCTGATGGCGGCGGCCGACACGGCCACGGTGGTCGCGGTCTCGGCCGCCCGGGGCGGCTTCGTGCCGATGACGACCGTGCAGCAGTCGACGTCCTTCCAGCGCGCGGTGACCGGTTCCGACGTCCGGATCGAGGCGGTGCTCACCAAGCTGGGGCGGCGGACGGCGTTCGCCGACATCACCCTGCGCGACACGGAGTCAGGCGCACTGGCGGCCCGGGCGAGCACGGTCTACGCGCTCCTGGGCTGACGGTCCGCGCCTTCCCGGGCCGGCGCTCCGCGCACCCCTGAACGGGCACGCTCGGCTACCGTTCGGTAACAGCCAGTTCTGCACACGTACCGGAATCCCTGCTTCAGGGAATCTGCACATCGACTGCCCAAGCGCGTCACCGCCGCCGTCGTATCTGCACATCCGCGCGCCCCCCGGCACTCCTTTGGCGCGGAGTGCCGGATTCGCCGGCCGGTGGGCAAGGGCGCGGCCGCGCCGATGCCGTGCGGCATGTGAAGGAGTGGCCGACACGGCGTGCGCAAACCTGCACCGTTGGACTCTTGGGTACTCCAAGTGCGCAGGTGAGAGGCATGTTTGATTGGAAGCCAGAAGCGCGGGCGTGCTTTGATCCATCGCACCGCGGGCATTCCCCCGGGCCTTCCGGAAACGGGGGCCCGGAGCCCGCGGTGGCGGCCGTCCGTCTGTCCCCAGAGGGGGCCGCTTCCCCCCTTATGAATATCCATACGAAGGGAAGTTCCACCATGAACTCCACCCCCCAGGTTGAGACCGTCGAGATCTCGGACGCCGAGCTGGACAACGTCTCCGGCGGTCTGTCCCTGAACGCCCTCAACACCGTGACCGGTGCCGTGAACGGCGTTGCCCCCGTCGCCGGCCTGGTGGACACCGCCGTCGGCACCGTCGAGGGTGTCACGGGCCTGAACACCGCCCCGATCACCGGCCTGGTCGCCGGTCTCTGATCGCACCCCGGTGTCACCGAAGTCCCGGAGCCGCCCCCCGGCTCCGGGACTCTCGGGTGCCCGCGTTCCTGTCGTGACGATGTCTCTCCTCGGGTGAGGGAAGTTCCGTGCAGTTCCGCCAACAGGCCCTCGCCAAGCTCCAGTCGCCGGAGGAGCTGGACCTCCCGGTGCGACTGGCCCGCCCCCAGGGCTGGCTCGCGCTCGGCGTCACCGTCGTCGTCATGGCGGCGGCCTCCGTGTGGGCGGTGACCGGATCGGTCGCCTCCACCGTCGCCGCACAGGCCGTCCTGACCCATGGGCAGGGCAGTTACCTGCTGCAGAGCCCCGTCGCCGGCCAGGTCACGGCCGTGCTCGCCGAGCAGGGCGAACGGCTGCCGGCCGGCGCGCCCGTGCTCAAGGTCCGCACCGGCCAGGGCGACACGGTGGTGCGCACCGTCGCCGCGGGCCGGATCACCGCGCTCGCCGCCACCATCGGGCAGATCGTCCAGACCGGCGCCAACGTGGCCTCCGTGGAGAAGATCGCCCACGCCTCGGACCCGCTGTACGCGACCGTGTACGTCCCCGCCGAGAACGCGGCCGCCATCCCCGCGCACGCCCCGGTCGACCTGACCGTGTCCTCCGTGCCCGCACAGCGGTACGGCGTGCTGCGCGGGCACGTGAAGTCGGTGGACCGCGCCGCGCAGTCCCCGCAGTCCATCGCCGCGTTCCTCGGCGACAGCCAGCTCGGCGAGCAGTTCACCCGCAAGGGCCGCCCGGTGGCGGTGCTGGTCTCGCTGGACAAGTCGGCGTCGGCGAAGAGCGGTTACCGCTGGTCGTCCGCCGAGGGGCCGCCGTACCGGCTCGACTCCATGACCCTCGCCTCCGGTTCGATCAAGCTGGCCGACCAGCGTCCCGTCGATTGGCTGCTCCCGTGACCACCGCCCAGGAATCCCGCGGCCGCAGACGCGCCGCCCCGGCCCGCAGGCCGGTGCCCAAGTCCCGCGGCGGCACGGTCCGTACGCCCACCGTGCTCCAGATGGAGGCCGTCGAGTGCGGCGCCGCCTCCCTCGCCATGGTGCTCGGCCACTACGGCCGGCACGTCCCGCTGGAGGAGCTGCGCATCGCCTGCGGCGTCTCCCGCGACGGCTCGCGCGCCAGCAACCTGCTGAAGGCCGCCCGCGGTTACGGGCTGACCGCCAAGGGCATGCAGATGGACCTGGCCGCGCTCGCCGAGGTGAAGGCGCCGGCCGTCCTCTTCTGGGAGTTCAACCACTACGTCGTCTACGACGGCATGGGCCGCCGCTTCGGCCGCCGCGGGGTGTACATCAACGACCCCGCCAAGGGCCGCCGGTTCGTGCCGATGGAGGAGTTCGACGGCAGCTTCACCGGTGTCGTGCTGGTGATGGAGCCGGGCGGGGACTTCACCCGGGGCGGCCGCCGGCCGGGCGTGCTCGGCGCGATGCCGGCCCGGCTGCGCGGCACCGCGGGCACCCTGCCGGCCGCCGTGCTGGCCAGCCTGCTGCTGGTGGCGGTCGGGGCGGCGGTGCCCGCGCTCAGCCGTACCTACATCGACATGTTCCTCATCGGCGGGCAGACCTCGCTGCTCGGCGTGCTGTTCGCCTCGATGGCCACCTGTGTCGCGCTCACCCTGGTGCTGACCTGGCTCCAGCAGGCGAACCTGCTGCACGGCCGGATCATCTCCTCCACCCTCTCCAGCGCCCGCTTCCTGCGCCATCTGCTGCGGCTGCCGGTCACCTTCTTCTCCCAGCGCTCCCCGGCCGACCTGGTGCAGCGCCTGCAGTCCAACGACCAGGTGGCCGAGACCCTGGCCCGCGACCTCGCGGCGGCGGGCGTGGACGCCATCGTGGTCGTGCTGTACGCCGTGCTGCTGTACACGTACGACCCGCAGCTGACGTTCGTCGGCATCGGCGTGGCCCTGCTGAACGTCGTCGCGATGCGGCTGGTGGTACGGCTGCGGGCGACCCGGACGGCGAAGCTGCGCGCGGACACCGCCCGGCTCACCAACACCTCGTACTCGGGGCTGCAGCTCATCGAGACGATGAAGGCGACCGGCGGCGAGGACGGCTACTTCCGCAAGTGGGCCGGCCAGCACGCCACCACGCTGGAGGAGCAGCAGCGGCTCGGCGTGCCGAGCGCCTGGCTGGGCGTGGTCGCGCCGACGCTCGCCACGCTCAACAGCGCGCTGATCCTCTGGATCGGCGGGATGCGGGCCGTCGAGGGGCACATCTCGGTCGGTCTGCTGGTCGCCTTCCAGGCGCTGGTCACCCGGTTCACCGCGCCGCTGACCCGGCTCAACGGCGTCGCGGGCCGCATCCAGGACTTCGCCGCGGACGTGGCCCGGCTGAAGGACGTGGAGAACTTCCAGGCCGACCCGCTCTACGCGCGGCCCGGCTCGGGCGACTCCACCCGCCGGCTGCACGGGCACATCGAACTGGAGAACGTCACCTTCGGCTACAGCCCGCTGGACCAGCCGCTGCTGACCGGGTTCGACCTGACGGTGGGCCCCGGCCGGCAGGTGGCCCTGGTCGGCGGCTCGGGCAGCGGCAAGTCGACGGTGTCCCGGCTGATCTCGGGCCTGTACACGCCGTGGGACGGGGTGATCCGCATCGACGGCCGCCGGCTGGAGGACATCCCGCGCGGCGCGCTCGCCGCCTCGGTGTCCTTCGTCGACCAGGACGTGTTCCTGTTCGAGGGCTCGATCCGCGACAACGTGGCCCTGTGGGACCCGTCGATCCCCGACGAGGCGGTGATCGAGGCGCTCAGGGACGCCGCCCTGTACGACGTGGTGACGCGCCGGCCGGGCGGGATCCACAGCATGGTCGAGCAGGACGGCCGGAACTTCTCCGGCGGCCAGCGGCAGCGCCTGGAGATCGCCCGGGCGCTGGTGCGCCGGCCGAGCATCCTGGTGCTGGACGAGGTGACCAGCGCGCTGGACGCGGAGACCGAGCTGGTCGTGATGGACAACCTGCGCCGGCGCGGCTGCGCCTGCGTGGTGATCGCCCACCGGCTGAGCACGGTCCGCGACAGCGACGAGATCGTCGTGCTGGAGCACGGCACCGTCGTGGAACGCGGGCGGCACGAGGAGCTGGTGGCGCGCGGTGGCGCGTACGCCGCGCTGGTCAGGGAGCGGTGAGATGACGTCCGTGCACGAAGGCGACCTCGTCCTCGGCGCGCTCGGTTCGCTGGGCACGCGGGTCGACTGCGCCGGTTTCAGCCGCGTGGACCTCGAAGGGCCGCAGGTGCTGTGGCTGGTCGCGGCCGGCGGGCTCGACCTGTTCGCGGTGGACGCCGAGCAGCAGGGGCACTGGCACCATCTGGGCCGCCTGGAGGCGGGCGCGCTGCTGCTCGGCCCGGTCGCCGGGCCCCAGCACACGCTCGTGGCCCGCCCGGTGCGGGACTGCGTGCTGCACCGCGTCAACCTGCGCGAGCTGTACCAGCCCGCCCACACCCAGACCTGGTCGTACGACGAGTACGGCAACCCGCAGTACGTGCCGCCCACGACCAGCCCGCTGGAGTACGCCCTCGCCCTCGGCGTGGGCCGCGGTCTGTCCGTCCTCTTCCAGGCGCCGATGGCCGAGGAACGCGCCGCCGCGCCCGCCGACGACGACGTGTTCTGGATGCAGGTGCCGCCGGGCAGCGTGCAGTACGGCTCGCTGTACGGCGCCGAGGCCGCGGCCGATCTGCTGATGGACCCGGCGCTGTGGCAGAGCATGGTCGACCAGCAGTACCGGCTGCTGACCGCGCTCGACCGGTGGATCGAGCAGCTCGAGCGCACCCACGAGACGCGTACGGCGGCCGGCATCAAGGCCGGTGAGGCGGTCCGCGCCCAGGCCGACCAGACGCTGCTGGCCTCCATCGGCAGGCGCTCGGCCCGTCCGGCGACGGCCGCCGACGCCGACGCGAGCTACGCGGCCTGCAAGCTGGTCGCCGAGGCGGCCGGCATCGAGCTGGCCGCCCCCGCGCAGAGCGGCACCGAGAGCGAACGCCTCGACCCGGTCGAGCGGGTGGCGCTCGCCTCCCGGGTGCGGACCCGGGCGGTCCGGCTGGACGGGCGCTGGTGGCGGGAGAACGTGGGCCCGCTGGTGGGGCACCGGGCGCTGTCCGGGGCGCCGGTGGCGCTGCTGTGGCGGCGCGGCGGCTATGTGGCGGTGCATCCGGGCACCGGGCGCGAGACGCCGGTGGAGAAGGCGAACGCCGAGGAGTTCGAGCCGCGCGCGGTGATGTTCTACCGGCCGCTGCCCGAGCGGCGGCTCGGTCCGCTCGGGCTGCTGCGGTTCAGTCTGCGCGGCACGCGCGGCGACCTGGGGAATCTGGCGCTGGCCGGGCTGGTGACGGTGGTCATCGGCGCGCTGGTGCCGATCGCCACCGGCAAGGTGCTCGGCGAGTACGTGCCGAAGGCCCAGACGGGCCTGATCGTGCAGGTATGCCTCGCGGTGATGGTGAGCGGGGTGGTGTCGGCCGCCTTCACACTGCTGGAGAACCTGACCATCCTGCGCATGGAGGGCCGCATCGAGTCGGCGCTGCAGCCGGCCGTGTGGGACCGGCTGCTGCGGCTGCCCACCCGGTTCTTCACCCAGCGCTCCACCGGTGAGCTGGCCAGTGCCGCCATGGGGATCAGCGCGATCCGCCGGCTGCTGGCCGGGACCGGCCCGGTGGTCGCGCAGTCGGTGACGGTCGGCGCGATGAACCTGGGGCTGCTGTTCTGGTACAGCCCGGCGATGGCCATGGCGGCGATCGGCATGCTCGTCGTCATCGCGGCGGTGTTCCTGGGGCTCGGCCTGTGGCAGGTCCGCTGGCAGCGGCGCCTGGTGGTGCTCGGCAACAAGCTGAACAACCAGGCCTTCCAGACCCTGCGCGGTCTGCCCAAGCTGCGGGTGGCGGCGGCGGAGAACTACGCGTACGCCGCGTGGGCGCGCCAGTTCGCGCACAGCCGGGAGCTCCAGCAGAAGGTGGGCCGGATCAAGAACCTCACCTCGGTGCTGGGCGCGGTCTACCTGCCGGTGTGCACGCTGCTGATGTTCATGCTGCTGGCCGGGCCGGCCAGGGGCGCGATGTCGGCGGCGGCGTTCCTCACCTTCAACACCTCGGTGACGATGGTGCTGACCTCGGTCACCCAGCTCACCGGCTCCTTCGTCTCGGCGGTGGCGGCGCTGCCGCTGTTCGAGGAGATCAGGCCGGTGCTGGACGCCACGCCCGAGGTGCGCACCGCGAGCACCCGGCCCGGCCCGCTGTCGGGCGCCGTCGAGGCCCGCCGGCTGTCGTTCCGGTACGCCGACGACGGGCCGCTCGTCCTCGACGACGTGTCCTTCGCCGTCCGTCCGGGCGAGTTCGTGGCGGTCGTCGGCCCGAGCGGCTGCGGCAAGTCCACGCTGCTGCGGCTGCTCATCGGCTTCGACCGGCCGGTCTCGGGCAGCGTGCTGTACGACGGGCAGGACCTGGCGGCCCTGGACCAGTCGGCGGTGCGCCGCCAGTGCGGTGTGGTGCTCCAGCACGCGCAGCCGTTCACCGGTTCCATCCTGGACGTCATCTGCGGCACCGAGCCGTACACGCCGGAGGAGGCGATGGCCGCCGCCGAGCTGGCGGGCCTCGCGGAGGACATCAAGCGGATGCCGATGGGCCTGCACACGATCGTGGCCGGCAACGGCGCGATCTCCGGAGGCCAGCGGCAGCGGCTGATGATCGCCCAGGCGCTGATCCGGCGTCCGCGCATCCTGTTCTTCGACGAGGCGACCAGCGCCCTGGACAACGACACCCAGCGCACGGTCATCGACAGCACCCGCAAGCTGAACGCCACCCGGATCGTCATCGCGCACCGCCTGTCGACAGTGCTGGACGCGGACCGGGTGATCGTGATGGAGGACGGCCGGGTGATCCAGCAGGGGCCGCCCGCCGAGCTGCTCGCCGACACCGGGGGCCGGCTGCACGAACTGGTGCGCAGGCAACTGGCGTAGGCGAGGACCGGGCGCGGGCCGGGCGGTCAGTCCAGGCCCGGCACTGGTGCGCCCGAGGGCGCTCCCGCCGCGACGTAGGCGTCGTAGAACTCCCGCCAGGCCGCGCCCGCTCCGGCGTGCGGTCCGTCGGGGTGCTCGCCGCGCGCCCTGGCGTCCAGGGCGGCCAGGCACACCTCCCAGCCCGCGGCGTTGCGGGCGGCGGCCTTCTCGTCGGCCAGCACGTCGGTGAGCGTCAGCCGGGTGCGCCGGCCGTCCTCCGCCTCCAGGCCGAAGCGGAGTTCGTCGCCGCCCCACTCGAAGGAGAGGTGGCGAGGCGGGTCGGCGGCGAGCACCGTGCCGGTCGACTCCGGCATGTTCGGGTCGCCGCTGAACGTGATGGCGCCGCCGGGGCGCAGGTCCATCTCGGCGCGCGAGGGGAACCAGCCGGCCAGCTCGCCCGGGTCGGTCACCAGCCTCCAGACCCGGTCCTGGGGCAGGTCGTAGATCCGGGTGAAGCGGACGGCCGGGCGGCCGTCGTCCAGGGTCAGGAAGGTGCCGGTGAGGTCGGCGGGCATGGTGATCGGTCCTCCGCGGTGCGGGCCCCCCTCGGCGTGCCGAGGCTACCCGCCCACTCCCCCGCGCGTCCGCACGCCGGGCCCGTGGACGACGCCTCCGCCTTCCCGGACCCGTGCCGGGGCGCTTGAGACCGCGCCGACGGGTAACCCGTAGTGGATCAAGACCAGGCGACGGAAGGAGACGCCATGCCGGGCGGGAACGACCAGGGGAAGCGGCCCGATACGGCCCTGGGGGAAGTGCTGCACGAGGCCGAGGAGGCCGAGACGCACGGCGAGGACGAGCGGAACCGGGGCGAGGCGGCGGACGCCATCACCCCGAACACCGGAGCGCAGGAGCAGTCCGAGGGGGACTGAGCGCCCTCCCGCTATTCCGGCGGAGCACCCACCGGGTGCTCCGCCGGCGCGCGGGCGACCGCGTGCAGGTTCGCGGCCATGGCGCGGCCGGTCCGGTGCGACCACTCGCGGCCGCGTTCCTCGTACAGGTAATCGGGACCCGGCCCCGGGCCGAGGTGCCAGTACGTCCAGGCCTGGCCCGGGATCGTGTAGCCGATGTCGGCGAGGGCGCCGGAGATCTCGCTGATCACATGATGCGCCCCGTCCTCGTTGCCGGTGACGACCGCACCGGCGACCCGGTTGTAGGCGACCGGGCGGCCGTCGCCGTCGGTCTCGGACAGCATCGCGTCCATCCGCTCCAGCACCCGCTGGGCGACGGAGGACGGACGCCCCAGCCAGGTCGGTGACGCGATCACCAGGACCTCGGCGTCCAGCAGCTTGCCGTGGACCTGGGGCCAGGCGTCGCCGTCGGTGACGGGCTCGCTGGTGACGCCGGGCTCGATCGGCAGGTCCACCGCCCGTACGAGGTCGACGCCCACGCCCTCCCTCTCCAGTCGCCCGGTGACCACCCCGGCGAGCGCCTCCGTGTCGGAGGCGTCGGGTGACCGCTTGAGAGTGCAGTTGATCACTAGTGCTTTCATCGCGGCCGGGTACCCGGCTGCCATGAACCACCACCTGCGAGGACCCGAGCTGCCCGCGCCGCGCGGGCCCCTGTCCGCAGCCGTCACCGCCTTCCTGCGCGACGCGGGCCCGCTGCCCGACGCCGCCGGCGCCGAGGCGGCCGATCCCTACGGCGACGATCTCCAGCTCGCCCTCTACCTGTGCTACGAGCTGCACTACCGCGGTTTCGCGGGCGTCCGCCCGGAGCTGGAGTGGGATCCCGGGCTGCTCGCGCTGCGGGGCGCGCTGGAGAACCGCTTCCTGTCCGCCCTGCGCGCCGACACGCCGGTGCACGACAGCCTCGACGAGGCCCTGGCCGCCCTCCTGGTGGAGCCCGCCGAGGGGACGGGCGTCTCGCACTTCCTGTGCGACGAGGGCGAGCTGTGGCATGTGCGGGAGTACGCCGCGCAGCGTTCCCTGTACCACCTGAAGGAGGCCGACCCGCACGCCTGGGTGCTGCCCCGCTTGTGGGGCCGCGCCAAGGCGGCGATGGCGGCGGTGGAGTTCGACGAGTTCGGCGGCGGCCGGACCGAGCGCGTGCACGCACGGCTCTTCGCCGATCTGATGACGGACCTGGGCCTGGACACCGCGTACGGCCGCCACCTGGACGCGGCCTGCGCCGAGATGCTCACCGTCGTCAACCTGATGTCGCTGTTCGGGCTGCACCGCCGGCTGCGCGGGGCGCTGGTGGGCCACTTCGCGGACGTGGAGATCACCTCCTCCCCCGGTTCCCGCCGGCTGGCCGAGGCGATGCGCCGCACCGGGGCCGGGCCGGCCGCCGAGTTCTTCTACGACGAGCACGTCGAGGCGGACGCGGTGCACGAGCAGGTCGTCCGCCACGACGTGATCGGCGGGCTGCTGGCGGAGGAGCCCGAACTGGCGGCCGACATCGCCTTCGGGATCGACGCCACCGAGTTCGTGGAGGAGCGGCTGGCGCGGCGGCTGCTCGGCGAGTGGCGTGCGGGGCGGTCGTCGCTCCGCGTTCCCCTTGCCCGGGAAATGGCCCATACATCCTGATGAAGGGGGTACCCGGGCCGGCGTGACAGCATGGGTACTTCCGGGCGTGTACGCCCCTCAGGACGACACCGCCTTGCTGGCCGAGGCACTGGACGAAGAGGCGCCGGCACCGGGCGCGCGGGTTCTGGACGTGGGCACCGGAAGCGGGGCGCTGGCCCTGGCGGCCGCCCGGCACGGCGCCGACGTGACCGCGGTGGACGTCTCACGGCGGGCGGTGTGGACGGCGCGGCTGAACGCGTGGCTGACCGGCCAGCCGGTGCGGATCCGGCGCGGCAACCTCTTCGGCCCCGTCGCGGACGGATCGTACGACCTCATCCTGGCCAACCCGCCGTACGTGCCGGCGCCCGGCTCCGGGGGCGAGCCGCACGGCAGGTCGCGGGCCTGGGACGCGGGCCACGACGGGCGGCTGCTGCTGGACCGTATCTGCCGGGACGCACCCGGGCTGCTGCGGCCCGGCGGGGTGCTGCTGCTGGTCCACTCGGCGCTCAGCGGCCCGGAGCGGACCCTGGAACTGCTGCGCGCGGCGGATCTCAAGGCCGCCGTCGTCCGGCGCCGCTGGATCGAGTTCGGTCCGGTGCTGCGCTCCCGGGAGGACTGGCTGCGCCGGAGCGGTCTGCTCACGGCCGCCGACGACAAGGAGGAGCTGGTGGTGATCCGTGCCGAACGACCCTGCTGAACAGCCCCGCCGGATCCGGATGCAGCGGCGCGGGCCGCTCCTGATGGAGGGCCCGGTGGAGATCGAGCTGGACGACGGCACCACGGTCTCCTCCGACCGCTTCCGGGTGGCCCTGTGCACCTGCCGGCGCAGTCGCCGCTACCCCTGGTGCGACACGAGTCACCGGCGCAAGGCCTGACGTCCGGTCTTCAGTTGAAACCGGTTGTTTTTCGATACCGGTCGTTTTTCGCCGCTCCCCGGAGAGGCCCCCCACGGGCCTGTTCCGGGGAGCGGCTGTGTGCCCGGGAAATCCGGCGGGGGCCCCACTCCGCCCGTCGGTCCCGGTGCGAGATCGCACGTCCACGCTCCAGGGGCCGCACTCCCCAGTTGCGAGCCTGATCCGGCGGCGCGCGGACCTTGCGATCCCGGTCCTAGAACGCGAAGACGCTGCTGCTCATGGCGTCCCTCACGCAGGAGTTGCCGAAGGTGCGCTCGTACGAGACGCGCTTGCCCTGCCAGACACCCTGGACCGTGACCACGACCGGGTCGTAGAGCTTGGTGCACCGCACGTCGTCGCGGGCCTTCAGGGCCGACAGGTCGCCGCCGGCGGCGCGCAGTTCGGCACAGGCGTCGATCGCCGCCGGGTGGGTGCCGGACGCCGTCGGGGCGCAGTTCAGGGTGACGGCGCGCTCGGGGGTGGCCGCGGCCGCGGTCTCGCCGTGGCCGGTGGTCAGCACCAGCGCCGAGGGGGCGTAGAGCGACGACGGGGCGGCGCCCGGTGCAGCGAGGGCGGCCCCGGTCAGGGGTGCGCAGACGGCGGCCGTGAGGCCGAGGATCGCTGCCCAGCGCGCGGTGTTCCGCATTGTGTGCATCCTTCCGCTCGAATAGACGGGTGCCCTCCGGCCCGGTCGGCGCCGGAGCGGCGAGCGCCACTCTGCCGAGTCCCGCGCCGAAACACACATCCAACCCACGGCTTTCAGTAACATTGCGTGTTGAAGCAGTGGCGTGAAGTCACGGAAACTGAACGCGTCGACCCCATAACTGAGCGGTTCTTGATCGTAGGGGTCGATCGAATGGCCGAAAAACATCCACTTGTTAATCGGCCTGAAACATAACGCCCCAACCCCACGGCGAGCCCTTCACGACCCCTTCACGACTTCTCGCGTTCATGGAGCGTCCAGGGAGCCGGCGTGGTCCCGTCGCTGCGGACGCGTCCCGGTGGGGCCCCGCCGGCCTACCCGCGAGTATCGTCGGCACGCGCTGACGTGCGGCGTGGTGCGAGTGGTGGGAGGGACGGATGGCCAAGCACTGGGCGGACTTCCAGTACGAGATCTACCTGAACGGGATGACGGGTGCCGTGCCCCGGCTGCCCACCGATCTGACCCGGCTCGAGGAGCTCGCCGAACACCGGCTCGGACCGGGCCCGGTGGGCTACGTGGCGGGCAGCGCGGGTGACGGCGGCACCGCCCGCGCCAACCGGGCGGCCCTGGCCCGGCGCCGGATCGTGCCGCGCATGCTGCGCGACGTCCAGGAGCGGGACCTGACGACCGAGGTGCTGGGCCGCACCCTGCCGGCGCCGCTGGCCCTCGCCCCGGTGGGCGTGCTGTCGATCATGCACCCGGACGCCGAGACGGCCGCCGCCCGGGCCGCCGCAGCGCAGGGCGTGCCGTTCGTCCTGTCCTCGGCGTCCAGCACGCCGCTCGAGCGGGTGGCGGAGGCCATGGGGGACGCGGAGCGCTGGTTCCAGCTCTACTGGGGCAAGGACCGCGAGGTGACGCGCAGTTTCCTGGCCCGCGCCCGGGCCACCGGGTTCTCGGTGCTCGTCGTCACCCTGGACACCCCGCTGCTGGCCTGGCGCCCGCGCGACCTGGACCAGGCGTACCTGCCGTTCCTGCACGGGGTGGGCACCGCCAACTACTTCACCGACCCGGCCTTCCAGGCGGGCCTCGCCAAGCCCGTCCACGAGGATCCGAACGCCGCGGTGCTGCACTTCCTCGGCCTGTTCGGGGACGCCGGCCACACCTGGCCCGACCTCGCCTTCCTGCGCGAGCACTGGGACGGGCCGATCGTTCTCAAGGGCGTCCTGCACCCGGACGACGCCCGGCTCGCCGCGGACGCCGGGATGGACGGGGTGGTGGTCTCCAACCACGGCGGCCGGCAGGTGGCGGGTTCGATCGCGGCCGCCGACGCGCTGCCGGCGATCGCGGAGGCGGTGGGCGACCGGCTGAGCGTGCTGTTCGACAGCGGGGTGCGCACCGGCGACGACGTCTTCAAGGCGCTCGCCCTGGGCGCGCGGGCGGTGCTGCTCGGCCGGCCGTACGTGTACGGCCTCGGTCTCGACGGGCAGGCGGGCGTCGAGCACGTCGTCCGCTGCGTCCTGGCCGAACTGGATCTCACGCTCGCGCTGTCCGGCCACGCCACGCCCGCGACGGTCTCGCGGGACGACCTCGTCGAGGCGGCGCTCTGACCGGCCGGTGCCGCCGCCGTCGGCGGCGGCACCGGCCGTAGTCGCTACGTCCCCGTCCCCGGCAGCACGGCCGGCCGGGCCGGGGCGCGCCCGGCGGACGGCGCCGCCCCGGACCCCGGGGAGCCGCCGCCGGCGACCGACAGGGAGCCCGGGCTCGCGGACGGGGCGTCGGTGCGCCAGCGCTGGGCGGCGGAGCCGTCGCGGACCTTGACGACGACGTCGGCGCTCGCCCCGTCGCCGGCCGGGGCGAGCGCGAGGGTCGGGTCCCAGCGGGGCGGCAACTCGCCCCGCACGGTGAGGTCGTAGCGCACGTCGTCGCCCCTCCGCTCCCCCGCCCCCGCGCACCGGCCGAGGATGACCACGCCCGCGTCGGCGTGCGAGTCCAGGCACAGACGGGGGTCGGCGGCGCTGCGCAGCAGCCCGTCGGCCTCGTACGTCCACTGCTGTGCCGGCGCGGCCGAGCAGGCGGCGAGCACCACGCTCGCGCCCGCCCGCGCCTCGCCCCGCACGTCCAGGCACAGACCGGTCGCGGCGTTGCGCAGCCGGGCGGGCCGGCCGGCCGTGGGGAGGCCCGCGGTGCCGGGCGAGCCGCCGGCCCCGGTCGGGGGCCGGACGCCGGCGCCCGGGGCCGCTTCGGAGGCGACCGGGTCGGTGTGGTCGCCGCCGTCGGGCCAGGCGCTGAGGGCGACGACGGTGGCGAGCAGCGCGGCGGAGGCGACCGCGACCCCCACGAGCAGCGTCCTGGCCGGCCATCCCGACGCGGGCGTCGGGACCGCGCCGAACGGCCCGGACGCCCTGCCGCGTCTGCGGCGTCCGCCGGACGTCCGTGGCGGCGCCCCTTCCAGCGGTCCGCGCCGCCCGCCGCCGCGCCCTCGTCCGGCGGGGCCCTGCGAGGCGCCCCGGGCGGGTCCGGACCGGCCGGGGCGCGACTCCAGATACCGCCGGGCGCCCCAGCCGAGCACCGCCTCGGCCAGCAGTACGCCGAGTCCGCCCTCGATGCGGCCCAGTTGCTCGGCGGCGTGCCGGCAGTAGCGGCAGCCGGTGAGGTGCTGCCGGACGTCCGGCAGCAGGGCGCCGCCGCGGCGGATCGGCGCGTCCAGAAGGCGGTTGTAGTGACGGCAGTCGGAACTCGGCGCGAGTTCCCGGTGGGCCCGCACGCAGCCTTCCCGGAATTTCTCATGCGCCTGTTCGAGTGCCGCCGCCGCGCTGCCGGGATCCAGGCCAAGCAGGGCCGCGGGTATGTCCAAAGGCTCGGCCTCGACCTCGACGTGCCACAGCAACGCCTGTTCGAGTCGCGGAAGGCTCTGGAAAGAACGTTCGGAGAGGGCGCGGTTTTCCGGTATCAGGGTCTTCGCGTTGCGCATACCGCGGCCCCCGGCGGGTTTTCGCAGGGCCGGCAGAACGGCGGCTATCCGGTCCTCGGCGGACCAGTTCAGGACCGTGTCCCGGACGGCCACCAGCAGGCGGGGCCGGACGGCCTCGGCGGGCTCGCCGAGCGCGAGCCGGGCGAGCGTCCGGTGGAAGGCGGCGCCGGTGACCATGTGGGCGACCGGTCCCTGTGCGGCCAGGCAGACGACGGCGTAGTCGTGTGCGGCATGCCAGTGGCGGGCCATCAGCAGCGCGGTGGACCGGGCGGCCTCCGCGTCGGAACCGGCTCGCAGCGGGACGGCCAGGAACTCGTCGGACTCCCCGGGGTCGCCGCCCGGCGGCGGATAGGGAGGGTGAGGGGGGTGGGGGGTTGGCACTGAGCGGAATCCTTTGATGGGTGTGGTGCGTCGATTGCCGATCGCCGGATACGCGCGGGGAGCGGGAATTCACCGGTTCCGGACCGGCCCGTCCCAACTGCCTTGAGATTGCTGGCGATTACCCCCCGCACCGTGTTTCAACCCTTGCACAACCTCCACACACGGAACAAGGCATTCGCACGACATCGGCGGCCTTCGGGACGAAGCCGGACGGGCGCCGCGGAAACGGTTCTCCGCCGCCCCTTTCCCATTTCCTCGTGCCCCGTGTGAACACCGCGCACGCACCGGCCGGCCACGCACGCTCCCGGGGCGCGCGACCGGGTGGTGGACTGGCCCCGGCCCCTCGGAAGGCCGCGCGGCGGGACGGTCCCGGCTCGGCGAAGCCGAGAGCCGGAGGAAGCCCTCCCCCGCGCAACCGGCCGCCGGCCCCGTCCCACTGCCCACGGCCGGCGGCCCGTTCCGTGCGGGCGCCCCCGGCCGGCGGCCCCGGCGGCTTCCCCCGCCGGCCGGGACCGTCTCAGATCTGCCAGGAACGCAGCCGGTCGGCGGCGCCGTACACGTCCGTCTTGCCGGACATCAGGTCGCGGGCGAGGTCGACGAGGGCGCCGTAGGGCGCGTCGATGCCGGCGCCGCTGACGAACATGTAGGCCACCGCGGTCGCGCAGGCGAAGCGGGCGTTGGCCGACGGCAGCGGCTTGAGCACGGTGAGGGTGTGCAGCAGGGCGGCGGCCCGCCAGGCGGGGTCGGAGTCCACGCCGAGCCGGGGCGGGTCGACGCGGTGCCGGGCGACGGCGGCGACCAGCGCGGAGAAGTCGTCGACCGTGGGCTGGTCCGGCAGGACCTCCTCGTGCCGCTGGAGCAGCCAGGGGACGTCTATGTGGATGACGGGTGGCATCGCTCAGGCGGCCTCGCCGCTGGCCGGGCGTTCGTCGTCGGGGAACGCGGCCGCGAACTCCTCGGCGTGGGCGGTGAAGAAGCTCCGGAACGCCTCCGCGCCCTCCTGCAGCGCCCGGTGGCGGGCGATGTCGGCGGCGGCGGCCTCGCGCACCAGCGCCTTCATCGACGTACCGCGCTCCTTGGCGATCTGGCGCAGGTCCTCCAGTTCGCGGTCAGTGAACTCCACGTTGAGAGCTGGCATGCGCCAACGGTACCGCTCGGGTACTCACCCGTAAATATCGGCAGGTCACAGCCACTTCGTCCCGGTACCTGCCGAACTCCGGGGCCATGGCCGTTCTCCGCCGGTGACACGAGGCCCACGCACACGGTCCACACCCCCAAGCAGTCCGGTGGCCCCCACTCTCGCGCCGCCGCCCCCGGCAGGGCAACACGGCGCGCCCGCCGCCCGGCGCGCGGGAACGGGTCGGCGCACGCACGGCCCAGCCGCCGACACCATCGGACGCGCCGCCCGGGATCCCGCACATATCAGATCGAAACGTGTCTTATTTCATTTATGCACACACCTTCGCGGCGTACCCTGCTCCAAGCCCCGTTCGCTGCGGCCGGCGCGGGACTGCTGGCTGCCTGCACCGACTCCCGCCCCCGCCCCCGTTCCGGCCCAGCGGCCGCGGGGACCGTCCAGGGGGACTTCGTTCCGCCCGGGCCGAAGGGATATGTCGAGCCGTCGGGTCCCGAGGTGCGTGCCGCCGAGCGCAGACGCGGCTCCGGCCCGGTGCGCATGCTCAGGTTCACGGCCGCCGAGCACACCCTTGACCTCGGCGGCCGGCAGGTGCGCACCTGGGCGTACCACGAGCAACTGCCCGGCCCGCTGGTGCGCGTCACCGCAGGCGACGTCCTCAGCCTCACCCTCGCCAACCGGCTGCCGGACACCACCACCCTGCACTCGCACGGCGTGCGCATGCGCTGTGACATGGACGGCGTCCCGGGCCTGACCCAGAACGCCATCGCGCCCGGGACCGACTTCACCTACCGCTTCACGGTCTCGCACCCGGGCACGTTCCTGCTCCACTCCCACGTCGGCATGCAGCCCGACCGCGGCCTGTACGCGCCCTTCATCGTCGACGACCCCCGGGAACCCCTCGCCTACGACAAGGAGTGGGTCATCGTCCTGGACGACTGGCTCGACGGCGTCCAGGGCTCCACGCCCGACCAGGTGCTCCGTCAGCTCATGCCCAAGGGCATGAAGATGGAGGGCATGGCCATGGGCCCCGAGCCGGCCGCGACCCGTTCCGGCGGGACGGCGGCCCCGCACGCCGCGCACTCCCGGGCGTCCGGCGGGCCCAGCCGGGTGCTGCACCACGCGTACAGCGAGATGCTGCACGGGGACGCCGGCAGCGTCGACTACCCCCTCTACCTCGTCAACGGCCGCACCGCCGGCCACCCGTCGGTGTTCCGGTGCCGGCCCGGCGAGCGCGTGCGGCTGCGCATCATCAACGCCGGTTCCGAGACCGCCTTCCGGGTGGCGCTGGACGGGCACCCGATGACCGTCACGCACACCGACGGCTACCCGGTGCGGCACACCGAGACCGACGCACTGCTCGTCGGCATGGCCGAGCGCTACGACGTCCTCGTCACCGCCAAGGACGGCGCGTTCCCGTTCGTCGCCCTGGCCGAGGGCAAGAGGGGCCAGGCCCTCGCCGTCCTGCGCACCGACAAGGGCCGCAACGTCCCCCCTGCGGACGTCCGCCCGGACGGGCTCGACCGCAACCTGGTCCCGGCCCGGCGCCTGCGGCCGGACGACTCCGTCGCCCTGGACGACCGCGACCCCGACCGCGAGATGCGCATCAGGATCACCGGCACGATGGAGAAGTACGACTGGGGCTTCGACCACCGGCCGTACTCCGTCCGTCAGCGCCACCCGGTGCGCGCCGGCGAGCGGGTGCGGCTCACCCTCATCAACGCCACCGACATGTGGCACCCCATGCACCTGCACGGCCACACGTTCGCCGTCGCGGGACTCGACGGCGCGGGCGCGCGCAAGGACACGGCCATCGTGCTGCCGCACCGCAAGCTGGTCGTCGAGTTCGACGCGGACAACCCCGGGCTGTGGATGCTGCACTGCCACAACCAGTACCACTCGGAGAGCGGCATGATGACCATCCTCGGCTACCGCGCCTGACCCGGTGTCCGCGTCCCCGCCCCCGGTCCGCCGCGGACGGGGCCGGGCGTCCGGGCGGCCGGGAAGGCGCCCCGGCCCCGTCCGGCGGACCGACCCGGCCGCCGGGTTCGCCGTCCCCGCGGGAGGTGTGCCACGCACTACGCTGGAATGCGCGTGGTACCACCTGTTCACTGTGAGTGTGCGCTGGGAGCGGCGACGATGAGCCGGGTCTATCCGTTCGACGATGCGGCCACGGCCCGGGCCGTCATCGACGACGACGGAACACTGGTCGAGTGGAACGAGGGCGCGCGGCGCCTGCTCGGCCACCCGCCGGAGACCGTCGTGGGCCGCCCCGCGGCCGCCCTGCTGGCCGGGGAGGGCATGCCGGAGACGCCGTTCGGCACGCGCTGGACCGGGACGGTGGAACTGCGCCACCGGGACGGCCGTACCGTCCCCGTGTGGCTGCTCGCCCACCGCCGGCCGCCCGACGACGGCCACGGCGCCGACTGGCTGGTCGTCTCCCCGCTGACCGGCGCCGGGCCGCACGCCCTGGACGACGACAACCTGGCCGGGGCGAGCCTCCTCCAGTCGCCCTGCGCGGTCGCGCTCTACGACGACCAGCTCCGCCTGCGGCGCATGAACGAGGCCATGGCCGGCTTCATCGGGCTGCCCGAGGAGCGCGTGAAGGGTCTGCGGATCACGGAGCTGGGCGGACAGGCCCCGGCGGAGGACGTGGAGCGCGGCATGCTCCAGGTGCTGTCCAGCGGCCTGCCGCTGGACATGGAGAACACCGGCGACATCGGCGGGGACGACCGGGTCACGGCCTGGCTCACCCGGATGGCCCCGATCACCGACGCCCGGGGCCGGGTGGTCGGCGTGTGCCTGGCCGCGCACGACGTCACCGACAACCACCTGGCCCGCCGGCGGCTGCAGGTGGTCAACGAGGCCGGCGCGCGGATCGGCACCACGCTGGACATCACGCGTACGGCCCAGGAGCTGGCGGACGTGTGCGTACCCGTGCTCGCCGACTTCGTGACCATCGACCTGCTGGACCCGCAGGAGTACGACGGCGAGCCCCCCGCGCGCGTCACGGCGCCCCTGCGGCTGCGCCGCACCGCCCACCAGTCCGTGCTCGACGGTGTGCCGGAGGCGGTGGTCAGGCCGGGGCGGGCGGAGCTGTACCCGGACTTCTCCCCGCAGGCCGACGCGCTGACCGCGGGCCGCACGATCATCGCCTCCGAGGCCGCCGGTGACATGGCCAGGTGGCACAGCTGGCACACCGCCCGCGACCAGGTCGTCAGGAGGTTCGGCATCCACTCGACGATGTCGGTGCCGATCCGGGCGCGCGGCCTGACCCTCGGGGTCGCGGTCCTCACCCGGCACCGGCGGCCGGACTCCTTCACCGCCGACGACGTGCTGCTGGCCGAGGAGATCACCGCCCGGGCCGCCGTCTGCATCGACAACGCGCGGCGCTACTCCCGCGAGCGGGAGACCGCCCTCGCCCTGCAGCGCAGCCTGCTGCCCCGCACGATGCCCCGCACGGCCGCCCTGCAGGCCCGCTCGCGGTATCTGCCGGCGGCCCGGGCCGGGGTGGGCGGCGACTGGTTCGACGTCATCCCGCTGTCGGGGATGCGGGTCGCGATGGTCGTCGGGGACGTCGTCGGGCACGGTATCCAGGCCTCGGCCACCATGGGCCGGCTGCGCACCGCCGTCGGCACCCTCGCCGACCTCGACCTGGCCCCCGACGAACTGCTCACCCACCTCGACGACCTGGTGATCCGGCTGGCGGAGCAGTACAGCGGCGACGACAGCCCCGGCGAGGTGGGCGCCACCTGCCTCTACGCCGTGTACGACCCGGTGTCCAGGCGCTGCACGCTGGCCCGCGCGGGGCACCCGCAGCCGCTGGTGGTGCGGCCGGGCGGCGAGCCGCACGAGCTGGACCTGCCCTCCGGCCCCCCGCTCGGACTGGGCGGGCTGCCGTTCGAGTCCGCGGAGGTCGAGCTGCCCGAGGGCACCGTGCTCGCCCTGTACACCGACGGTCTGGTGAAGTCCCGCAAGCGGGATCTGGACGTCGGCAGAGGGCTGCTCGTGGAGGCGCTGAAGGCGTACGCGGGCTCCCTTGACGAGACCTGCGACCTGGTCCTGCAGACCCTGCTGCCGCCGGGCGAGGCCACCGACGACGTGGCCCTGCTGCTGGCCCGTACCCGGGGGCTGCCCGCCTCCCAGGTGTCGACCTGGGACATCCCCGCCGACCCGGCACTGGTCGCGCCGATCCGCAAGCAGGTGCTGGACCAGCTCGACCTGTGGTCGCTGAGCGAGGTCGCGTTCACCGCGGAGCTGGTGGTGAGCGAACTGGTCACCAACGCAATCCGGTACGGCGCGCGGCCGATCAGGCTGCGGCTGATCCACGACGAGGCCACGCTGATCGTCGAGGTGTCCGACGCCAGCCACACCGCGCCGCACCTCAGGCGGGCCAAGACCTTCGACGAGGGCGGCCGCGGGCTGCTGCTGGTCGCCCAGCTCACCCAGCGGTGGGGCAGCAGGCACACGCCGGAGGGCAAGACCATCTGGGCGGAACTGGCGCTGACCGAGGTTCAGTAGACCCGCAGCCAGGGCCGTACCCGCTTGCGGGCCTCGTGCAGGCGGGACTTGAACGTGCCGAGCGGGATGCCGGCGCGCTCGGCGGCCTCCGCGTAGTCGAGCCGGCAGACGTCCCGGTACACCAGGGGCGCGACCAGGTGCGGGTGCTCGCGCTCCAGCCGGTCGAGGGCCTCCAGCAGGTCCACCCGGGAGCCGGCGATGACGCTGGTGGTGCGCGGGTCGACGTGTTCGGCGGGCTCGATGACGGCGGGCCGCTCGGCCGCCCGCCGCTTCAGCTCGCGGTACTTCTGCCGGCAGCAGTTGGCGACGACGGTGTGAAGCCAGGTGCTGAAGCGGCTGCGGCCCTCGAAGCCGGAGATGTGCCGGGCCACCTGGAGCAGCACGTCCTGCGCCGCCTCCTCGGCGTCCTCCCGGCAGGGCAGGAACCGTCCGCAGCGGCGCACCACCTCGGGCCGCAGCCCGGTCAGCAGCCGGTCCAGCGCCTCCCGGTCGCCGGCGGCGGCGCTCCGGGCAAGGTCTTCGGCCGTCGCCTCGTCCGGCACGTCGGGCCCCCTGGAAGTCGATCTCAGGGCAGGCATGATAGTCGTATGCACTCCTTGGAGCGGATCGGCCGCTACCGCCTCCAACGGCGCCTGGGCACCGGCGCCTTCGCCACGGTGTGGCTCGCCCACGACGACGAGCTCGACGCCCCGGTGGCGGTGAAGGTCCTCGCCGAGAACTGGGCGCACCGGCTCGACGTCCGCGAGCGCTTCCTGTCCGAGGCGCGGCTGCTGCGCCGGGCCGGTTCCAGCCGGGTGGTGCAGGTCTACGACATCGGCGAACTCCCCGACGGCAGACCGTACTTCGTCATGGAGTACGCCGACGGCGGCACGCTCGCCGATCTGCTGACGGCCGGTCCGCTGCCGGTGCCGCGGGCGCTCGCGCTGACCGCGCTGGCCGCGCGCGGCGCCGCCGCGCTGCACGAGGCCGGCATCGTGCACCGCGACATCAAGCCGACCAACGTGCTGCTGCACACCGCCCCGGACGGCGAACGAAGGGTGCTGCTGGCCGACCTGGGGCTGGCCAAGAGCCTGGCGCAGGCCTCGGTGCTCACCCTGGCGGCCGGCTCGGCGGGCTACCAGCCGCCGGAGCAGGCCGAGCCGGGCGCGGGCATCGACGCCCGCGCCGACGTGTACAGCCTGGGCGCGGTCGGCTACGAGCTGGTCACCGGCGCCGTGCCGGGACCGCCCGGGAAGGTCGTGCCGCCCGGCCGGCTGCGGCCGGACCTGGGCGCGGACGCCGAGCGGGCCCTGCTGCGCGCGCTCGAACCGGACCGGGAGCGGCGCTGGCCGGGGGCGCTGGCGTTCGCGGACGAGCTGGACCGGCTCGCGGCGCCCGCCCGCGGCGGGGTGGGCGGGCGACTCGGCGGCGTCCGGCGGCGGCTCGGCGCCGGGACGCTGGTACTGGCCGCGGTGGTGGCCGCCGTGGCGGCCGCGGTCGCCGTGACACTGGCGCTGCACCGCTCCGGCTCCGGCGGCCGGACCGAGGTGCGGGACGCCACCGGCCGGATCTCGGTCGAGGTGCCGGCGGGCTGGGCCGGCGAGCTGCGCGACTCCGGCTGGGACCCGCGCGTCCTCGGGCTGCCGGCCGGGCACCAGCCGGGTCTGGTGGTCACCGGCGACCTGTCCCGCTGGGCCGACCTGAGGGCGGGCGTCGACGGGGTGTTCGCCGGGCTCGGCGGGCACGGCGACGTCACCGCCCCGGTGAACGCCCTCACCCACCCGGGCTGTCACTACGACGGCTCCCGGAGCTTCGCGAGCGACCGGTGGCGTGGCCGCGTCCGGGCCTGGAGCGACTGCCCGGACGGCGGCTCGGTCACCGAGTCGGCCCTGGTGCCTGCGGGGGGCTCCGCGGGGCCCCAGGTGTACGTACAGGTCCGCCGGCGGGATGGCGCCGACGGCACCGACAGGGTGCTCCGCTCACTGCGGGTCACCTGAACACGTTCCGCGCGCGGCGGTGCGGGGAAGGGATTTCCGGGCGAGGCGAACTTTTCCGGCGCCCCGCGCATCGGAGTGTGGTGACGGCGCACCCGGCGCCGGAGGCACGCGCCCGACGCGTGCCGTGAAGATCCAGGAGTGAGCGACATGGCGTACTCATCCCGGTCCCCGCGGCGCGGGGCCCTGCTCGCGGGCGCGGTCGCCGTGCTGGGCCTGCTGACCGCCTGCGGCAGCCAGGACGGCTCCGCGCCCCAGAAGGTGTCGGGCACGGCGGGTCCAGCCACCGAGGCCGGCGGCAGCCCGGCCACCACCGTCTCCTCCCCTGCCGCCTCCACCCCCGGCGGCACGGCCTCGTCCGCCGCCCCGAAGACGGGCACGGCGTCCGGCGGCGCCGGCAGCGGCACGAAGACCGGCACCGGCGCGGACAGCGGCGGGAAGACCGCCGCCACCAGCACCCGGTGCCACACCTCGGAGCTGCGGGCCGCCGTCGGCCGCAACAACCCGGGCGCCGGCCAGGAGAACTTCCCCCTCGTGCTCACCAACAAGTCCGGCCGGACCTGCACCCTGCGCGGCTATCCGGGCGCGGCCTTCGTGAACGCCTCCGGCGCGCAGCTCGGCCCCGACCCCAAGCGCTCCTCCGGTTCCCCGGCGACCGTCACGCTCAAGCCCGGGCAGAGCGCCTGGGCCGGCCTGACCTTCTCCAACCCGGAGATCAGCGAGGCGAAGACGGCCAGGCCGGCCGGCCTGCTGATCACCCCGCCGGACGAGCGGGACCACCTGCGGGTGGCGTGGACGGCCGGGGAGGTCCCGGTCGGCGGAAACTCCTCCTCGGTGTTCCTGACCGTCTTCAGTCCCGGCACCGGCGCCTGACCGGCTTCCGCCGGCATGCCGGTTTCCGCCGTCCGGCCTGGACGGCGGAAACCGCCGTGCCGGTCCGGGACGGATTCCCGGGCGCGGCGGGCACCAGGACGGCGTGGTGCGCGCGCCGGCGTTTGCTTTCATGGGCGGGCACCACCTGAGACCGATCCGGAAGGACCCGCCCTGAACACCCCGCTCGCCGAGGCCCTGTCGGCCTTGCTGCTCGTCGCCGTGCTGGCCTGGGCCGTCGTACGTCCCTTCGGATGGCCGGAGGCCGCGCTGGCCGTGCCCGCCGCCGGGATCGTGATCGCGACCGGCGCGATCCCGCTGGAGCACGCCCGGGCGGAGGCGGAGCGGCTCGGGCCCGTGGTCGGCTTCCTGGCGGCGGTGCTGGTGCTCGCCCACTTCTGCGACGTGGAGGGGCTGTTCCAGGCGTGCGGCGCGTGGATGGCGCGCTGGGCGGAGGGCCGGCCGGTGCGGCTGCTGACGGCGGTGTTCGCACTGGCGTCGGCGATCACGGCGGTGCTCAGCCTGGACGCCACCATCGTGCTGCTGACGCCGGTCGTCTTCGCCACCGCCGCACGCACCGGCGTACGGCCCAAACCGCATGTGTACGCGTGCACCCATCTGTCCAACACGGCGTCGCTGCTGCTGCCCGTGTCCAACCTGACGAACCTGCTCGCGTTCGCGGCGAGCGGGCTGAGTTTCACCCGGTTCGCGGCCCTGATGGCGCTGCCCTGGCTGGTGGCGATCGGCGCCGAGTACCTGGTGTTCCGGCGGTTCTTCGCCCGGGACCTGACGGCCGCGGCCCCCGTGCCCGGGGAGGCCGCCGCGGCGCCGCCGCTGCCGTTGTTCGCGCTGGTGACCGTGGGCTGCACGCTGGCGGGCTTCGTGGTGGCGTCGGCGTTCGGCGTGGACCCGGCGTGGGTGGCCGCGGCGGGTGCCCTGGTGCTGGCCGGGCGGGCGCTGCTGCGGCGCAGGGCGACGCCCCTGGCCGTGGTGCGGGCGGCGGCCCCGGCTTTCCTTGCGTTCGTGCTGGCGCTGGGCGTCGTGGTGCGCGCCGTCGTCGACAACGGGCTCGCGGACGTGCTCGGGCGGGTGCTGCCCGGCGGCACCGGGCTCGCCGCGCTGCTGGGGACCGCGGCGCTGGCCGCGGTGCTGGCCAACCTCATCAACAACCTGCCGGCCGTGCTGGTGCTGCTGCCGCTCGCCGCTCCGGCCGGTTCCGGCGCGGTGCTCGCGGTGCTGCTCGGGGTGAACATCGGCCCCAACCTGACGTACGCCGGGTCGCTGGCCACCCTGCTGTGGCGGCGGATCGTGCACCAGCACGAGCACGGCGTGGACCTCGGGGAGTTCACCCGGCTGGGTCTGATCGCCGTGCCCTGTTCGCTGGCGGTGTCCGTGGTGGCACTGTGGGGGGCGCTGCAGATTCTCTGAGGGATTCCGTGAGCCGAGGGAGGCCGGCCGGATGCGCGTGATCGCCTGGCTCGTCGAGGGCACCTGGCCCGCCTGTGTGGACGCCGTACGCACCCATGCCCCGCCGGACGCCGAGGTGGTGCTGCTGCACGTCTCCGGCCCGGACGTGCCCGGGGTGGCGCACGGCGCGTTCGCGGGGCTTCTGGGCCGCGGCCATCCCGAACGGGACCCGGGCGGGCTGCTGGAGACGCTGGAGGGCACTTCCACCGCCGGGATCCTGGACGCGGCGGCGGAGCGGCTGGGGCGGCCGAGCGTCCGCGCGGTACGGGCCGGGCGGGTCGAGCGGGAGGTGGTGGCCGCCGCGGAGGGCGCCGATCTGCTGGTGCTGGCCCGGGACGGCGACCGCTCGCGGCTCGGGCCCCGCAGTCTGGGCCCGGCCGTCCGGTTCGCCGTCGACCACGCGCCCTGCCCGGTGCTGCTGGTCTGGCCGGAGCCGGCCCCGGGGCTGGCGACGATCCCGCCCCCGCCGCCGCATCACCACCACTGAGCCGGCGGCGGATCAGTGGTGGTGGCGTCCGCCGCCTCCGCGGTATCCGCCGCCGCCCCAGGAGCAGTGATCGGGGTGGACCGAGCAGTAGTCGGGGCTGGGCGTGTCCGTCGGCGGTGAGGTGGACGGGTCCGCCGTCGGGGTGGGCGTGGGCGACGGGGACGGGGGCTCGGCGGCCCTGGGCGCGACGGTGGCCGACGGGGCCGGTGCGGGAGTGCTCTCGATGTCCCAGTTGACGATCTGCATCTCCAGGTCGGGGGTCGCGGTGTCGACGCTCCAGCGCTGGACCGAGGCCGCGGTCCGCGTCTTGAGCACGAGGGCGCCGGATCCGTCGGTGGCGGCCGGGACCAGTGCCAGGTCCTGGTCCGAGCGGGGCACGAGCGCGCCCTGGAGGGTGAAGTCGTAGCGGATGTCCTTGGCGGACTTCGCGGTGGCCGAGCAGGGGGCGAGCCGGACCGAGTAGCCGAGGTGGGAGTCCAGGCACAGGTCCGGCGCGGAGGCGTTGCGCAGCAGCCCGTCGGTCTCGTAGCGCCACTGCTGGGCGGGGCCGGAGGAGCAGGTGGCGAGTTCGGTCTCGGCGCCCTTGACGGCCCTGCCGCCGGCGACGTCCACGCAGAGGCCGGAGGCGAGGTTGCGCAGCCGGCCGCGCAGTGCCCCCTGGGTGGTCCCGCTCGAACCGGCCCAGGACGGGCCCGCGTCGGGGCTGCCCTTGCCCGGTGTCCGGGAGGGGGTGGCGCCGGGCGCGGGGGCCGGGTCGTCGCCCGGGCTCAGCACGGACCACAGGACGAGCGGCAGTACGACCAGGCCGCTGACCGCGGCGGCGGCGAGGGCGAGGTCACGGCGGCGGGCGCGGCGGGCGGCCCGGTGCGCGGACCGGCGGGAGGGCCCGGGCCGGGGCGGGCCGGCCGGGTCGGCGGGCGCGGACCGGCGGGATGCCTCGGCGGCGCGGGACGGGGCGGCGACGCGGGACGGCGTGGGGGCTCGGGACGGCGTGGGGGCGAAGGCCTCGCCTCCGGGCGGCGCGGCGGCCGGTGCGGGTGCGGGGGCGGCGGCCGCTTCGGGGAGGGTGGCGCGGGCCTCCAGGTAGGCGCGGGCGCCCCAGCCGAGGACGGCCTCGGCGAGGGCCAGGCCGAGCCCCGCGTTGAACTGGGCGAGCTGGTCGGCGGTCTGCCGGCAGTGCCGGCAGCCGTCGAGGTGCCGCCGCAGATCGGGGTCGACGTCGACGCCGCCGCGCCGGAAGGTGACGTCCAGCATGCGCAGGTATCGCCGGCACTCGGTCTCGGGCGCGAGTTCGCGGTGCGCCTGGAGGCATTCCTCGCGCAGGCGTTCGCGGGCGCGGCCGAGTTCGACGCGGGTCTCGTCCTCGTCCTGGCCCAGCAACGCGGCCGGCACAGCCAGGGGTTCGGCCTCGACCTCGATGTGCCACAGCACGGCGCGGGCGGACTGGGGGAGCCGCTGGAAGGCCCGGGAGAGCAGCCGCCGGCCGGGGGGCGGGAGCAGTCGGGCGGAGGCGCGTTCACCGGTGGCGGGGTTGGTGCGCAGGGCGGGGTGCAGCAGTTCCTGCCGGCCGTCGCCGTCCCATTCGGCGGCTATCCGGCGGACGGTGACCAGCAGATGGGGCCGCCAGGCGGCGGACGGGCCGGACTGCCTGATGGACTCGCCGAACAGCCGGGTGAAGGCGGCGGTGGTGAGCATGCCCGCGGGCCGGGGCCCGTCGGTGCACAGCCGGGCGTAGGCGAAGGCGGCTTCCCAGTGCCGGTCCAGGAGTTCACCGACCGGATGCAGCGCGGGTGACGTTCCCGTCCACTTCCTCAGTTCGGCGCTCAGCCGCTCGTCCGGGACATCGAACCGGCGGCCGGTCGGCGCGGAATCCGACCTGCCTGCGTCGTTCACCGCTGCATTCCTCCAGACGCGACACGAAATTAGTCCATACCAATCGGATGGACGGGATTCGGCATCTCGAACGCCGCCGTGGCAGCTCTTTTGAAGCGTGGGGGGCGTACGGAGCGGCCTGGCGCATGCAGCGGAAAATGTAATTGTCTGCGCGCCGACAGCGCACACTTTTACACAGTCGGACACCGGGTAACAAGAGATCTCCCGGTTCCCGGCATGGGAATTCGGGCGGCCGCCCTTTTGACAAATTGTCAAGAAAGCCTTTACGCCGCATTACCGCCGTTCACCCCCGCCGGCCGGGCGGCCGGCGGGGGCTCAGCGCCGGTCCGCACGGCACGGGCGCGCCCCGCTCGGACCGATGCCGTGCGGTCAGTGGCCGCTGATCGCGCGCGGTGTGTAGGGCTGCTCGAGTTCCTCCATCTCCTTCTCGCTCAACTCGAGTTCGACGGACGCCACCGCGTCCTCGATGTGCCCCGGCCGGGCGGCGCCGACGATCGGCGCGGCCACCGTGTCCCGGTGCAGCAGCCAGGCCAGCGCCACCTGGGCGCGCGGCACGCCCCGGTTCCCGGCGATCCGGGTCACCGCCTCGACGATGGAGCGGTCGCTCTCCAGGTACAGGCGGCTGCCGAAGGCGTCGCCCGCGCTGCGCTCGGTGACCGTGCCCCAGTCACGGGTGAGCCGGCCGCGAGCGAGCGGGCTCCACGGCAGCGTGCTCACGCGCTGGTCGGCGCAGAGCGGGAGCATCTCCCGCTCCTCCTCGCGGTAGAGCAGGTTGTAGTGGTTCTGCATGGACACGAATCGCGTCCAGCCGCCCAGGTCGGCGGCGTGCTGGGCCTTGGCGAACTCCCAGGCGTACATCGAACTCGCCCCGATGTACCGGGCCTTGCCCGCCTTGACCACGTCGTGCAGCGCCTCCATCGTCTCCTCGATCGGAGTGCTGTGGTCGTAGCGGTGGATCTGGTAGAGGTCCACGTAGTCGGTGCCGAGACGGCGCAGGCTGTGGTCGATCTCGGTCAGGACGGCCTTGCGGGACAGTCCGGCGCCGTTGGGGCCCGGCCGGGTCCGGCCGTGCACCTTGGTCGCCAGCACGATCTCGTCGCGGTCGGCGAAGTCGCGCAGCGCCTTGCCGACGATCTCCTCGCTGGTGCCGTCGGAGTAGACGTTTGCGGTGTCGAAGAAGTTGACGCCCGCCTCCAGCGCCTGCCGGATCAGCGGACGGGACGCCTCCTCGTCGAGCGTCCACTCGTGCGTCCCGCGGTCGGGCAGGCCGTAGGTCATGCAGCCCAGACAGATCCGCGACACGTCCAGGCCGGTCGAACCGAGCTTCACGTACTGCATCGTTGCTGCTCCTGCCTTCAGGGGCGATGGTCACTCAGGAGCGTACGTCCGGCTCCCGGACCCGACTTGACCACGGCCGCGGGCGGACGGTTGGATTTCCGGACGCGCCACGCCGGTCCGGAGCGGGGCCGGGACCGGGACACGACGGAGCGGACGTGCTGACGAAGGGAGCCTCCCGGAAGGGAGGCCGGGGGACGACGGCCGGCGCCGCCCTGCTCGCCGCGGCCCTCGCCGTGACCGCGCCGGCCGGCTGCGGCCCGGACGGCCCGGTCAGGACCGCGAAGCCCCAGACGTACCGCCTGCCGCCGCGGCACGCCGGCTTCGACTACCAGATCGGCGGCGCCTATCCCCCGGCCCGCGGGGTCCGCGTCGTCAGCCGCGACCGGTCCGACTCCCCCGTGCCCGGCCTGTACAACATCTGCTACGTCAACGCCTTCCAGGCCCAGCCGCAGGAACGTTCCGACTGGCCCGCCGACCTGCTGCTGCGCGACGGCGGCGGCAGGCTCGTCGTCGACGAGGACTGGGACGAGCCGCTGCTGGACATCGGCACCCCCGCCAAGCGGAGCCGGGTGGCGGCGCGGGTGAACCGGTGGATCGACGGCTGCGCGAAGAAGGGCTTCGACGCCGTGGAGCCCGACAACTACGACAGCTACACCCGCTCGAAGCACCTGCTCACCGCCGCCGACGCGATCGCGTTCACGCGCCTGCTCACCGGGCACGCGCACGCCCGCGAACTGGCCGTCGGGCAGAAGAACACCGCGGAACTGGCCGCCCGGCGCAAGGCGGCGGGACTGGACTTCGCGGTCACCGAGGAGTGCGGGCAGTACGACGAGTGCGAGGTGTACGCCAAGGCGTTCGACGACCTCGTGGTGGACATCGAGTACACCGACCGGGGCCTGCGCAAGGCCCTGGCGCGCTGGGGCGGCCGGCTGAGCATCGTCCGCCGCGACCTGGACGTCTCCACGCCGGACGCGCCGGATTACGTCCGCGAGGTGCGCTGAGGGGGCCGACCGGCCCTCCCGCCGTGCCGCCTGCCGGTGACCGGCCCGGCGTGGCGCGGTCCGACAGTCGTACCGTCAGCTCATCCTCGGCCCAGACGACCGGCAGCCGGCCGGTCCGGCCGCCCGGAGGACACCAGGTGCCGACACGTCCCACCATCCTGAAAAGCCTGGCGGGGGCGGCGCTGCTGCCCCTCGCCCTGGTGACCCCCGCCTGGGGGCAGCCCACCCCCGCGCGGTCCGCGCCGTCCGCGCCGTCCGCGCCGTCCCGGGCGGGCGAGGAGCCGCCGTCCACCCTGTGCGCGCCCGCCGGGACCCTGCGCGGCGCCCACGGCCAGCTGGCCGTCGTCAGCGTCTGCCTGGGCAGCGGCACCCCGCAACTCACGGTCTCCGCCCCGGCGAGCTGCCGGCGCGCCGGCGTCCGGGTGCGCTACACCTGCCGGACCGAGGGCACCTGGACGGCGCACCGCGCCGGCCGGACGCTCGCCACCGGGACGCTGCCGGACGCCCAGGAGTACCCGGGCCCCGGTACGTACGACGTCACCGCCGACGTGCGGGTGCGGTCGGCGCCCGCGGGTGTCGACCTGCGGGGCACCGTCGAGGCGACGCTCACCGTGACCGCGCCCAAGGCGAAGCCCACGCACGCCGTCACCGTCGACCGGACCACGCTGCGGCGCAACGCGACCACCACGCTGACCTACACGGTCCGCCGGGACGGCGACGAGGGCGACGGCAGCGCCCGGCTCGGGCTGATCGGCGAGGCCGCCACCGGTGTGCGCATCGCCACGGACGACGCCCGCTGCGTCAACCCGCTGGTCGGCCGGTACCCCTCGAACACCCGGCTGCGGCACTCCCTGGACTGCGCGCTGACCACGCTGCAGCCCGGCCACCCGGAGAAGGTGAAGGTCCGCGTCACCGTCGGACCCGACTGCTCCACCGTGGTCTCCAAGCTGGGCTACTGGGTGCCGCGCGGCCAGTCCCTGTACACCGGCGCGATGCTCGCCGGACCGGCGCTGACCTGCGTCTAGGGTCCGTCGCGAAGGCCCCGTCGTCCGCCCGGAGCGGGCGGGCCGGGCGGGGCTCCCTCGGCAGGCCCCGGCCGGCTACCGAGGGGCCGGGGGCCGCTCTACCAGGTCCAGGGCGCTCTCCCAGGCGAACCCGGGCCGTCCGCCGTCCTCCCCGGGCGGGCCCGCGTACGGCTCGCCGAATCGGACGCCCATCCCGCGCAGCCGGACCAGGCTCTCCCGGTACGCGGGGTGGGCGGCCAGCGCGTCCGCCACGCAGGGCAGGACGGCGATCGGCACGCCGAGCCCCGCCGCCTCGCAGAGCGTGCCGACGGCGAGCGTGTCGGCGAGCCCGGCCGCCCACTTGTTGACGGTGTTGAAGGTGGCGGGCGCCACCACCACGGCGTCCGGCGGCGGGAACGGGCGCGGATCGGCCGGGGAGCGCCAGGCCGACCGGATGGGACGGCCCGTCAGCTCCTCGACGGCCGCCGTGTCGAAGAAGCCGCCCATCGCGACCGGGGTCGCCACGACCCCGACCTCCCAGCCCCGGTCACGGGCCGCGGCGATCAGCCGGGGTACTCCGGCGGCGATCCCGGCCGTGCAGACGATGACGTAGAGGAAGGGCCTGCCGGCCTGTGAGGTCATCGCACGACCCTACTGAAAGCGCACGACCCGACCGAACCGGCGAGGGCGGCCGCCTGCCCGGGGCCGCCCCGGCTCCCTCAGCCCGCCGGTTCGGTCACCCTGATCGCGCTCACCGGGCAGGCGCGGGCCGCCTCCCGGACCATCGGGTCGCCCCCGCCGTCCTCCCGGCCGGGGAGCAGCGTGCTGTAGCCGTCGTCGTCCTGGGTGAACACGGCCGGCGCGGCCAGCGCGCACTGGCCGGCGCCGATGCAGCGGTCCTTGTCGATGTCGATGTGCATGACCAGAGCCTCTTACCAGGTCACGGGGAGTTCCAGCATCCCCTGGATCGTGTCGCCGGGTTTGAACGGGATCTCCTCGGGGGGCGCGGCCAGCCGGAGCCCGGGGAACCGCCGCAGGAGGGAGCCGAGGGCGATCTCCAGTTCGGCGCGGGCCAGGTTCTGCCCCAGGCACTGGTGGATGCCGAAGCCGAAGGCCACGTGGTGGCGGGTGGAGCGGTGGAAGTCCAGGGTGTCGGGATCGGCGAACACGGACGCGTCGCGGTTGATCACCGAGGTGGCGAAGAGGACGCCCTCACCGGCCCGGATCGTGGTGCCGGCGACCTCGATGTCCTCCAGAGCCAGTCGGATCAGCCCGTCCGCGATCGAGAGCATCCGCATCAGCTCCTCCACGGCGGCGGGCAGCAGCGCCGGGTCGGCGCGCAGTTCGGCCAGCCGGCCGGGGTGCCGCAGCAGGGTGTAGGTGCCGAGGGAGATCATGTTCGCGGTCGTCTCGTGGCCGGCCACCAGCAGGATGACGGCCAGCGCCACCACGTCCCGGCGGTCCAGCTCGCCGGTGCGCAGCCGCTGGTGGACGAGGTCGTCCAGGACGCCCTCGCCGCGCCCGGCCTGGCGCTCCTTGTCGTCGATCAGCCCGCCGAGGTACTCCTCGAGCCGCTCGCGGGCCCCTTGTGAGTCGGCGGCCGTGGGGCCGCGCAGCAGCTTGCGGGACTGCTCCTCGAAGAACTCGTGGTCGGCGTACGGCACGCCGAGCAGACCGCAGATGACCATGGAGGGCACGGGCAGGGCGAAGGCGGAGACCAGCTCGGCCGGCGGGCCCTTCTCGACCATGGCGTCCAGCAGCCCGTCCACGGTCCGCTGGATGGTCGGGCGCAGCCCGGCCGCGCGCTTGAGGGTGAACGACGGGATCATCATCCGCCGCTGGGTCTGGTGTTCGGGGTCGTCGACGCCGAGCAGCGCCACCCGGCGGTCCCGGACGGCCGCGAAACGGGCCGTGGGCACGGGGAAGCCGGGGCGGGTGCGGTCGGTGGACAGCCGGGGGTCGGCGAGCAGCGCGCGGGCGGCGGCGTGGCCGGTGACCATCCAGACCTCGCGGCCGTCGAAGAGGGTGACGCGGGACAGGCTCCGCCCGTCGCGCAGCGGTTCGTATCCGGTCGGCGGGTGGTAGGGGCAGGTGCGGTCCTGGGGGAAGGCGACGGGGTCGGCCGGGGTCCCCGGGCCGGTGATGTCCTTCAGTTCCGTCATGGGCAGACCTCGCAGACGATGAGACGCGTCGTGCCGATCTTCATTAGATGCCCGAGGCACCTATGGGGCGACGGGAAGTTCGGCCAGATCGGCGTACGCCGTGATGTGGCCGAAGACCGGGCCGGCCGGGGACGGGAACGCGCCGAAATTCGCTTGCCGGTGCGGGCGCGGCGGCCCCAGGATCGGCCCATGCTTCTTACAGACTCCCTCCTGCCGACGCCCGCTGCCACCGTCCTCGCGGTGCCGGGCCGACAGCAGCCCGGCCGTCCGGGAGGGCCCGACCCCGCGCGCCCATGACGGGCGCGCTGCTCGCGGGCCTGCTCGCGGGGTACGGGATCGCCGTGCCCGTGGGCGCGGTCGGGACCTACCTGGTCTCCCTCACCGCCCGCACCTCGCTGCGCACCGGCGCCTCGGCGGCGCTCGGCGTCGCCACGGCCGACGGACTGTACGCGCTGCTCGCCACGCTGGGCGGCGCCGCGCTCGCGGCCGGGCTGCGGCCGGTGCTGGACCCGCTGCGCTGGGCCTCGGCCCTGGTCCTCGCGGCACTCGCGGTACGCACCGCGCTGCTCGCCCTGCGGCAGTACCGCGCCCGGCGGCTGGCCACCCGCCCCCAGCGGCCGGTTCCCGGCGCGGCACGGGCGTATCTCGGCCTTCTCGGGATCACGCTGCTCAATCCCATGACGGTCGTCTACTTCGCGGCGCTGGTGCTCGGCAGCGGCGCCGCGCAGGCCGGACGGCCGCTGGAGCGGGTGGCGTTCGTGGCGGCGGCCTTCGCCGCGTCGGCGAGCTGGCAGCTCGTGCTGGCCGGCGGGGGCGCCCTGCTGGGCCGCTCGCTGACCGGTCACCGGGGCCGGCTGACGACGGCGCTGCTGTCCAGCGCCGTGATCCTGGTGCTGGCGGTACGGATGACCACGTAGCCGGACCGGTTCACCCGCGCGGATGACGGGGCACGCGGTACGGATGATCCGGGCGGCCGCAGGCGTTGTGGCCGTCCGGAGCACCAACCGCCGGACCGACGAAGGAGACGGATCCATGCCACTTGAGGGCGAGTACGAGCCCAGCCCGACGCAGTGGGTGCGCGAGCAGGTCGAGTTGTACGAGAGTTCCGGGGGCACCAAGGGCACCACGCTGCGGGACACCGGGCTGCCGGTCATCGTGCTGACCACCCGGGGCGCGCGCAGCGGAAAGATCCGCAAGACGCCGCTGATGCGGGTCGAGCACGAGGGGCGGTACGCGGCGGTCGCCTCGCTGGGCGGCGCGCCCAAGCATCCGGTCTGGTACTTCAACGTGAAGTCGGATCCGCACGTCGAGCTGCAGGACGGGGCGGAGAAGCGGGACATGCGGGCCCGGGAGGTCACCGGCGCGGAGAAGGACGAGTGGTGGGAGCGTGCGGTGGCCGCGTTCCCGCCGTACGCCGACTACCAGCGCAAGACGTCCCGCGAGATCCCGGTGTTCGTGCTGGAGCCGGTCGACGGGGACTGACGGGGGCGCCCGCCGCCCTGAGCCGGGTTCCGGCCGGGGCGGCGGGCGCCGTCGGGAGATTCGCCGAACCGGCGGGCATGAACCCGTCCGGGGCTGGGCACCCGTGCGTCAGGCCCCGCCGCGCTCCCCCGTCGCGGCGGGGCCGCTTCGCGCCTCCCGCGCCGGCCGGTCGGTCACGTCGAGGTAGATGTGGTCGGCGGCCGGAACCGTGCTGGAGATCGACCGCTTGATGCGCACGGAGACCTCCTCCACCCGCTCGCTGTCCAGGCCCGGCACCAGGTCGATGCGGGCGGCCACCAGGGTGGAGTCGAGGCCCATCTTCATCGTGAGCAGTGACTCCACGCTGTCGATCTCCGGCTGGGCCTCCAGCAGCGAGCGGATCCTGCCGCTCAGCTCCGGGTCGGCGGCCTCGCCGATGAGCTGGTCCCGGGCGTCCCGGCCCAACCGGTAGGCGACGTACACCAGCAGCGCGCCGATGGCGATGGACGCGGAGGCCTCCCAGACGACCTGGCCGGTCACCATGTGCAGGGCCATGCCGATGAGGGCGAGGGTCACACCGAGGACCGCCGTGCCGTCCTCGGCGACCACCGTGCGCAGCGCCGGGTCGCGCAGCGCGTCGCGGCCGCCGCCCTGCCGGCGCACCTGGTGCAGGGCCCGCATCAGCGAGGCGCCCTCGGCGACCAGCGCCACGCCGAGCACGATCAGGCCGGCGACGTAGCCGCTGAACTTCTCCTCCGTGCCGCTGCGCAGCGCCTCGAAGCCCTGGAAGAAGGAGAAGCAGCCGCCCATCACGAAGATGCCGACCGCCGCCAGGAGGGACCAGAAGAACCGCTCCTTGCCGTAGCCGAAGGGGTGCCGCCGGTCGGCGGGACGGCTGCTGCGCCGCAACGCGGCCAGCAGGAAGACTTCGTTGAGGCTGTCGGCGACGGAGTGCGCCGCCTCCGACAGCAGCGCGGGCGAGCCCGCCAGCACCCCGCCGACGGCCTTGGCCACGGCGATCACCAGGTTCGCGGCCAGCGCGACCAGCACGGTGACCTTGGTGTGATGGTCACCGCCCGAATCGCCTTTGTGCCGGGTGCCCTTCTCACCGTTCGAGTCCTCGGCCGTCCGTGCGGCCGTCTGCTGCTCAGAGGATGTCCCACTCACCTGGTGCCGACTGCCCCCGCTCCGCCGGATCACACCGTGCCGAAGGGCGAAAAAGGGGAACGCGTGGTGGCGGGAACACAAGCCCGCGCACGACGAGGAGGAGAGATGGGCGGCGACGGCAACAGCGCCTACGGACACAAGACGTTCAGCCGGTCCAGAAGCCATTTCGACGACCGGATCACCGCCGACGGCCGGGACGGCTGGCCGGTGGCCGCCGGGCGTTACCGGCTGGTGGTGTCCCGCGCCTGTCCGTGGGCGAGCCGGGCCGTCGTCTCACGCCGGCTGCTGGGTCTGGAGGACGCCCTGCCGATGGCCGTCGCCGACCCGGTCCAGGACGACCGGAGCTGGCGGTTCACCCTGGACCCCGGCGGCCGTGACCCGGTGCTCGGCATCCGTTTCCTGAGCGAGGCGTACGACAAGCGGGAGACGGGTTATCCGGGCGGGGTGAGCGTGCCGGCGGTCGTGGACGTGCCCAGCGGCCGGCTCGTCACCAACGACTACCAGCAGCTCACCCTCGACCTGGCCACCGAGTGGACGGAGCTGCACCGCGAGGGCGCCCCGGACCTGTACCCGGCGGGCCGGCGCGACGAGATCGACACGGTGATGGCCGAGGTGTACGCGGACCTCAACAACGGGGTGTACCGCGCCGGGTTCGCCACCCACCAGGCGGAGTACGAGAAGGCCTGCACGGCGGTGTTCCGGCGGCTGGAGCTGCTCGCCGAACGGCTCGCCGGCCGGCGCTACCTGGTCGGCGACACGATCACCGAGGCGGACATCCGGCTGTTCACCACGCTGGTCCGGTTCGACCCGGTCTACCACGGCCACTTCAAGTGCAACCGCTGGAAGCTGACGGAGAACCCGGTGCTGTGGGCGTACGCCCGGGACCTGTTCCAGACGCCCGGCTTCGGCGACACGGTCGACTTCGACCACATCAAGCGGCACTACTACCAGGTGCACACCGGCATCAACCCCACCGGGATCGTGCCGCTCGGCCCGGACCTGGACGGCTGGCTGACCCCGCATCACCGCGAGGAGCTGGGAGGACGGCCGTTCGGGGACGGGACGCCGCCGGGCCCGCCGCCCCCGGGCGAACGGGTGCCGGAGCGAGGACGCCCCGCATGAGGACCGTATGACGAGGAAGGAGTCCTCCATGGCGAAGACAAAGAAGAACAAGCTCCCACTCGTCTACCAGCCGGTCGGGTTCGTGCTGAGCTGGGCGGGCGGAACACTGGCGGGGATGGCCTTCCGCAAGGCGTGGATGGCCTTCCGGCACGAGGAGGACGCGCCCGACGCGCTGGACCCGGACCGCGGCTGGGGCGAGATCCTGCTCGCCGCCGCGGTCCAGGGCGCCATCTTCGCGGTGGTGCGCAGCGCCGTGGACCGCACCGGGGCGAAGGCCATCGAGCGGACCACGGGCGTCTGGCCGGCCAAGGAGAAGGGCGGCCGGGACTAGGCCGTGTCCGCAAAGTCGCGTCTGCGTCACGACGCCCGGCACGCACTCTCGCCGCACCGGCCGAAAGCCCGAGTACACCCAGTACGAGGGCATCCGGCCGGCACTCCCCCAGCCTTCGGCCGGGGGACCCCCAGAGCACGCACCGGACGCCGCGACGCCCGCCCTGCGGGCGAACGACGCGACTTCGCGGACACGACCTAGGACCTGCCGGCCGGACGCTCCACCGGGCCGGGCCGGGCTCACGTCGCCCGGCCCGGCCCGGTGGAGCGTCCGGGAACGTCATCCCTGCTTCGGGGCCGGCGACGGCACGAGGCGCAGGGTGAAGGAGTGGCCGGCCGGGTCGGCGAAGCCGCGTTCCTCGTACGTCCCCGCCGGGTCCCCCGCCTCGATCGGCCGGCCGCCGAGCCCCACCACCCGGCGCTCGCCCTCGTCCAGGTCGGCCACCAGGAACTCCAGGTGGGCCTGCAGGGAGTTCTCCGGACGCGGCCAGCTCGGCGGCGTCGCGTTGGCGTCCCGGCGGAAGGCGAGCCGGAGGCCGTCGCCGCCCCGGATCTCCACCAGGTTCGCGGACGCGTGCGTCTGTTCCCCGTCCAGGAACTGCTGGTAGAACTCGGCGAGTTTCTCCGGCTCGGCGCAGTCCAGTACCACTACGCCCGCGGTCACGAGGGGCATCTTTCCTCCTGGGGAATTCCGTCCTTCTCGGTCTCCCTGCGGATATCCCCGTCCCGCCGTTTCAGTCGGCGACCAGCCACGCTCCGTCACGCATCAGCTCCCGTCCCGCCAGCTCGTTCTCCTCGCGCCAGGCCTGGACCCGCCGCGGGAGCACGGTGAAGTACAGGTAGCGGGTGGCGAGTCGGCGCGGGTCGAAGCCGGTCTTCCCGGCGAAGACCTCGGCGTCCTCCTCCGGCAGGTCCTCGGGGGCCACGGCCCGGGCGGCGCCCTCGACGATGACGACGTCCCGGGTCGGCCCGATGCCCAGCCTGACCCGCCCGGTGGCCGCCAGGTTGCGCCCGGTGGGGCTCTCCGCCGGGGTGGCGATCAGCAGGGTGGCGCCGTCCCAGACGAAGGACAGCGGGACGAGGTAGGGGGCGCCGCCGTCCGCGCCCGCGGTGGCCACCCAGGCGTCCACGTCGTGCTCCAGCCGGTGGAGGGTGTCCTTCTTGCGCTGTTCGGCGGTGCGGGCGGGCGGCGGGGTCATGGTCGTGCCTCCTCGGCATCGGTTCTCGCTCGTAGGACGTGCGGACGGCGTCAAGTGTGACCGTCCGCCTTGCGTCCGCGCTCGAAAGGCGCTCCAGGCGTGTCCGGGCCGCCGGCCGCGAGGGGCCTTTGTCACCGGTGCGCAGAAGTGGCTTCCGCAACTGTCTCCAGGTGATGAGCCCGTACGAGTTACTCGCGGGTATCGTCACCGCCGTGCCGAAGAGAGCCGCCGTGGCGGGGGCCGACACGGGCGGCCCGTTCAAGGCGCTGCCCCCTGGACTGCCCGACCGCCTCCGACCGTACGCAGCCGAGATCACCGAGGAGGTCGTCCGCGCCATCGGCAGCCAGATAGCCGAGTACGCCCGCCCGATGGACGACACGTACATCCAGGGCGTGCACCGGGGCGTGGACCACGCGCTGCGCGGACTGCTGGAGCGGATGGCGCAGCCGGACACCGACTGGCAGCCGGTCAAGGAGACGTACGAGCGCATCGGCCGCGGGGAGGCCGAGGAGGGGCGCAGTCTCGACTCGTTCCAGTCGGCGCTGCGGCTCGGCGCCCGGGTGACCTGGCGCCGGGTCAACGCGCTGGTGGACGAGGGGCTGCTCCCCCGCGATGTGCTGGGCGCCTTCGGCGAGGCGCTGTTCCTGCACCTGGACGAGATGGCGGCCGCCGCGACCGCGGCCTACACCGAGGCCCGGCTGCACGCGGCCGGCGAACTCCAGCAGCGCCGGGCCCGGTTGGCGGACCTGCTGACCGCCGACCCGCCGGCACCGGAGGGCGCGATCGCCGATCTGGCGCACTCCGCGCGCTGGACGGTGCCCCGGGCGGTGGCGGTGGTGGCGGTGGACCCGGGCCCCGGTGCGGCTCCGATCGTGCCGCCGGAGTTTCTCGCCCGCTTCGATCTGCAGCCCGCGCTGCTGGTGGTGCCCGATCCGGAGGGCCCGGGCCGGGCGCGTGCGGTGGCCGGGGCGCTGCAGGGACTGCGCGCCGCGATGGGGCCGCCGGTGGCGCCGCACGAAGGCGCGAGGTCGCTGCGCTGGGCGACGGAGGCCCTCGGCCTCGTACGGCGCGGGGTGCTGGCGGGCCCCGGTCCGGCCGGGGGCGTGGTGCGCTGCCAGGACCACCTGCCCGCGCTGCTGCTCCTGCGCGACGACGCGCTGCTGGACGCGATGGCCGAGCGCCGGCTGCGCCCGCTGGCGCGGGTGCGCTTCCCCCAGCGGGAGCGGCTGGCGGAGACCCTGCTGGCGCTGCTGCGGTCCGGCCGGGGCGTCGCCGAGGTGGCCGCCCGCCTCGCGGTGCACCCTCAGACGGTCCGCTACCGGATGCGCCAGCTCGACGAACTCTTCGGCGACTCGCTCCACGACCCGGACGCCCGCTTCGAGATCCAACTCGCGCTGCGGGCACGGGAACTGCGCGGGGGCACGATGGCTCCCGAGTGACGTCGGGCACGGGCGCCCTCCCGGCCCGCCCGGACGCCGGCCCACGCCCGGCCGGCGCCGCGGGAGTCGTCCGTGTCAGGTCTGCGGTCGCGCCCGATCCTTCCCAGCCGCCGCATAGCCGGGCACGGAAGGCCAGCGGACCGTCAGTACCACCGACTCCTCCTCCGCGAACCACGAGTGATCGACTCCGCGCCCCCACACGACGTAGTCACCCTGCTTCTCCAGGAGGACACTGCGGCCGGGCAGTTCGACGCGGAAGCGGCCACTGACGAGAACCAGGAGAGCGGTGCGCTCCTCGCCCCTCACCCACTGCGCTCGCGCGTCGGCACGGGGGTGGACGCCCCACTTGATCTCCACGGCCTCGCTGTGACGCGGATCCCCAACATCCTTGAAGTGCCCGAGGAGCCACCCCCGGTCCAGTGCCGCGTCCTCGCCCGCGTTGCCCACGTACACGCTGTCACTCACGGGGCGAACGCTAGCAACGGCTCTTCAGCCTCTTTCCTCGGACAGCCATCGGCCGCAATGACGCCCCCCGAACGGGCCTTCCGAGGGTACGGCGGGGGAGGCGAGCGCGTGTACTCGCCTCCGGTGCGGCGTGATCGAATGCGGGATGGCATCTTTCTGGACGGGCACCCGGGTACGTCTGCGCGGTATCGAGCCTGACGACTGGACGGCGTTCATGCGCTTCGCCGCCGATGAGGAACGACTGGGGGACGTGCTGCGTCCGCCTCGTTCCGCCGAGGGCTGCCGTGCCTGGGCGAGAGAGCGGGCCGTTGCCGAGCCGCACGGCGACTGCTTCCAACTGGTCGTCGAGGCGGCGGACTCGGGAGAGGCGGTCGGCACCGTCGGCACGCACCACGCCGACCCCGGTGCCGGCTGGTTCGAGTACGGCGTCACGATCGGTGCCGACCACCGTCACCAGGGCTATGCGTCAGAGGCCGTGGTGATGCTGCTGCAATACATGTTCGCCGAGCGGCGCTATCACAAGTGCCAGGCACGGATCTTCGCGCACAACGAGGGGTCGCTGGCACTGCACCGTCGGCTTGGTTTCGTGGAGGAGGGCCGCCTCCGGGAGCAGGTGTTCCTCGCCGGCCGCCACCACGATCTCGTTCTGATGGGCATGCTCGCCGAGGAGTTCTCCCGGCTCCATCGGGTGAGCGGACCGTGAGTCCTCTCCTTCGGCCCTGGGCGGTCGGGTCCCCACGGCCGGCCCGCGAAGGAGCGGCCCCGGGATACAACCCTTCTCCCCCACCATGCGTCTCCCCTGTACCCCGCACCACAAGATCACCAGGAGCCGGCCCCGCCGGTCCCGCGCGCACGCAGGAGACGCATGTTCACGCCCAGGATGCCCCGCGCGCTGCGGCTCGCCCTCGCGACCGCCACCGCGGTGTCCCTCACCGGCGGAGGGCTGCTGGCCCTCTCGAGCCCCGCCGCGGCCGCGGCCGCGAAGTACGCCGACGACTTCAACGGCGACGGTTACCGGGACTACGCCCAGGCCTCCTTCGGCGGCTCCTTCACCGTCACCTACGGGACCGCCACCGGCCCCGGCACGGTGACCAAGACGTTCACCCAGAGCAGCACGGGCGTACCCGGGGCCGCCGGGGACGCCGGCGGCTACGGGGACGCGTTCGGTGCGGACCTCGCCGCCGCCGACCTCAACGCGGACGGCTACGCCGATCTCGCGGTCGCCGACTTCACCGAGAAGGTGAGCGACAAGGTCGACTCGGGTGCGGTCACCATCATGTGGGGCGCGGCCTCCGGCCTCGGCACGAAGGCCACCCGGCTCCCCGTCGCCGCCGTCAAGTACCGGGGCTTCGGCAAGGGCGTCGAGACCGGCGACTTCAACGGCGACGGCAAGCCCGACCTGGCGGTGATCGACTCCCTCGACACCGCGTACGTCTTCCGGGGCGGCTTCTCCAAGAGCGGGACGACCGGCACCGTCACCAAGCACCACCTGCCGCCCGGTTCCCCCGACATCCTGGAGCCCGCCGGGCTCGTCGCCGGGAGGGTCACCGACGACAAGGCCACCGACCTGTACGTCCTCGGGCAGGGCTACCGCAACGACAAGATGACCCTGGACGCCTGGTTCCTGCGCGGCGGCAGCACCGTCAAGCCCGCTTCCAAGGTCACCCCGATCGACAACTCCCACCCCGACTACAGCCCCAGAGGCGTCATCGCCGACTTCGACAAGAACGGCTACGGCAACCTGGCCGTCAGCGACACCAGCTACAACAACGGCGCCGGCTCGGTCGTCGTCGTCCGCGGCGGCGCCACCGGGCCCACGACCAAGTACCGCCTGACACAGTCCACTTCGGGCGTCGCCACGGCCGCGACGAAGAACGACGGCTTCGGCGACACCCTCTCCGCCGGCGACACGAACCGCGACGGCTACCCCGACCTCGCGGTCAGCTCGGAGGAGGAGAAGGTCGGCACGGTCGCCTCGGCGGGCGGCGTGCACATCCTGCGCGGCGGCAGGGCGGGGCTGACCGGCGCGGGTTCGCAGTGGTTCACCCGCGCCACCGCCGGCGTCCCCGGCAGCCCGACCCAGTGGGAGCGGTTCGGCCTATTCGTCCGCCTGCGCGACACCGACCGGGACGGCGACGCCGACCTCGTGATCGGCGACAACGACTACGAGCAGACCAGCCTCCTCCTGCGAGGCGGCTCCACGGGCATCACCACCACGGCGGTGACGAAGGTGGGCGTCTGGCCGACCTTCCCGCAGTGACAACCTGAGCGCGGGGCCGTCAGCGGCTTCGACGGCCCCGCGCGCCCCGCGCACGGCGTTGCCCGAGACAACCGGGTCGGTGCCGCGGATCCCGGCTGCCTGCCGAGCGGCCTGCTGGGACGGCTCCGGGTGCGCGTGACGCGGGGTCAGGAGGTACGCGGGGTCACCAGGCCGGACTCGTAGGCCAGGATCACGAGTTGTGCCCGGTCGCGGGCACGCAGCTTCGACATGGCCCGGTTGATGTGGGTCTTCGCGGTCAGGGGGCTGATCACCATGCTGTCGGCGATCTCGTCGTTGGACAGGCCCCGCGCGACCAGGACGACGGCCTCGCGTTCGCGGCCGGTCAGCTCTTCCAGCCCGGTGCCGGCACCGGCGCCGGGCGGCTGGGCGACCCACCGGGCGCGAACCGCGGCCGTCGGACCGTCACTTGCAGGCGATGCGGCTCTTCGTCTGCGGCCAGGCCTCCGTGCCGGTGGCGGTGCGGACGTAGGCGGTGTCCCGGGCGGGCGTCAGCCACAGCCGCAGTCCGCGATAGTGGTACCCGGTGTCACGGGCCGTCGCCGGCAGCGGGGCGTGCGCGCGGTACGGCGCCCGGAGGAGGCCGTCGCGGGCGAGCACGCCCTCGGGGTCACGGGCGTAGGTGCGGCCGTCCAGGTCGATGAAGCGGGCCGACTGCCAGTCGCAGTGCTCCGGTCCGGTCCAGCCGGTGAGCCTGCGCACCGGTACGCGCCCGCCGTCGCGGTCCGTCCACACCTCCACCCCCGCGGCCTCCGCGTAGCGGGCGGGGAGTTCGGCGGGGTCGCAGGAGGCGTAGGTCTCCGGGCCCCAGCCCGGGCGGCCGGGCTGGTCCTCGGCCACCACCACGGCCACCTTGGTGCGCCCGTGGACGTCGAAGGAGTACAGCACCCGGCCGGCCTCCGCGCGCTCCTCGCGGTAGCCGTGGCCGGGCAGCTCGGGTTCGAACAGGTCGAAGTAGAGCTTCAGCCCGTCCTCCGGCGTGTCACCGCCGTCGGCCCTGCTCCAGCCGTCGGGGCCGCCGCCGTCGTAGATCTCCCCGTCGCACTCCAGCGCCCGCCCGGCCGCCCCGGAGGCCTGCCGCAGCGCACGCGGACCGGACTCGTCCGTGTCCCGTGTGGCCACGTGCAGCGGTCCGTCGTACGGGGTGGCCGGGGGCGTGCCGCGGACCACCACCCGTACTCCGGTCCCGTCGTCGCATCCCACCGCCGCCACGGCCGCAAGCACCGCCACCGCCACGAGTCCCGCGCGCATGTCCCACCCCTGTTCCCGCCTGCCCGTTGTCCGCTCCTTGGACGGCCGAGGGGCGCGGAACGTTCAGCGGGCCTCAGCGGGCTTTCTGGAACGTCCGCCGGTAGGCCTGCGGGGAGACCCCGATGGAGGCGTGCAGGTGCTGGCGCAGGGAGGCGCCGGTGGCGAAGCCGACCTCGGCGGCGATCCGGTCCACCGGCAGGTCGCTGGACTCCAGCAGGTGCCGGGCGCGGCCGACGCGCTGCTGGATGAGCCAGCGGCCGGGGCTGATCCCGACCTCGTCGTGGAAGCGGCGGGCGAAGGTGCGCAGGCTCATCCGGGCGTGCTGGGCGAGTTCCGTCAGGGTGAGCGGCTCGGCCAGCCGCTCCAGGGCCCAGGCGCGGGTGGCGGCCGTGCCGGAGGTGCCGTTCTCGGGGACGGGCTGCTCGATGTACTGGGCCTGGCCGCCCTCGCGGAACGGGGGGACGACGCAGCAGCGGGCGACGAAGTTGGCCAGGGCGCTGCCGTGGTCGCTGCGCACCAGGTGCAGGCAGATGTCGACGCCGGCGGCGGCCCCGGCCGAGGTCAGGGTCCGGCCGTCCTCGACGAACAGCACGTCCGGGTCCAGCTCGACCCGCGGGTACCTGCGGCGGAACAGGTCGGCGAGGTGCCAGTGGGTGGTGGCCCTGCGGCCGTCGAGGAGCCCCGCCTCGGCCAGCACGAAGGCCGCGGTGCATATGGAGACGATCCGCGCGTCGGGGCGGATCCGGGCGAGAGCGGCGGCGACGGCCTCCGGCAGCCCGGTGGGGAGGCGGGCGGGGGCGACGGAGGTGACCACGACCGTGTCCGCCGTCTCCAGCAGTTCCGGTCCGTGTTCGACGCCGATGGTGAAGTCCGCGCTGCTGCGCACCGGTTGGCCGTCGACGCTGCAGGTCAGCACCTCGTAGCGGCCGTCGGCGGCGCCGAGGATGCGGCTGGGAATGCCCAGTTCGAAGGGGTAGGCGCCGTCGAGGGCCAGGACCGCCACCCGTTCCGGGCTCGCTGTGCCACGCATGGCACGATCCTATCGGAGGTTGGCCATCGTGCCATTTCCCGGGCGGGCGCCGCCGGGCAGGCTGGGTGACCATGAGCGATGTGAACACGATGCGCGCCATCCGCCAGGACGTCCTCGGCGGTCCCGAGGTGCTGAAGGAGGTACGGGTCGAGCGGCCCGCGCCTCGGCCGAACGAGGTACTGGTCCGGGTGCGGGCCGCCGGGGTCAACCCGACCGACTGGAAGCACCGGGCGACCGGCGGCTTCCTGGGGGAACCGCCGTTCGTCCTCGGCTGGGACGTCTCCGGCGAGGTCGCCGAGACCGGGATCGGCGTGGCCGCCTTCCGGCCCGGTGACGAGGTCTTCGGCATGCTGCCCTACCCCTTCGGCCACGGCTCGCACGCCGAGTACGTCACCGTCCCGGCCCGCGCCCTGACCCACAAGCCGGCCTCGCTCGACCACGTCCAGGCGGGCGCGCTCCCGCTGGTGTCGCTGACGGCCCTGCAGGCCCTGACCGAGCACGCCGACGTGCGGCCCGGGCAGCGGGTGCTGATCCACGCCGCGGCCGGCGGGGTGGGACACGTGGCCGTCCAGATCGCCAAGGCGCGCGGCGCGTACGTGATCGGCACCGCGAGCGCGGGGAAGCACGACTTCCTGCGGGAGATCGGCGTCGACGAGGCGATCGACTACCGCTCCACCGACTTCGCCGAGGCGGTACGGGACGTCGACGTCGTCCTGGACACCCTCGGCGGGGACACGTCCGTACGGTCGCTGCGGGTGCTGCGGCCGGGCGGCGTCGTGGTGTCGATCCTGCCGGTCGGTTCGCGGGAGTTCCTCGAGGAGGCCGAGCGGCTCGGGGTGCGGGCGGTGCGGATGCTGGTGGACGCCGACCGGTCCGGGATGAACACGGTGGCGGAGCTGGCGGAGTCGGGCCGGCTGCGCGCCACCGTCGCGGGCGCCTTCCCGCTCGCCGAAGCGGCCAAGGCGCACGAGCTGGGCGACACCGGACGGACGACGGGCAAGCTGGTCCTGCTGGTGGACTGACCTGGGCGGGAGGGTGAGCGTGGGCCCGGCGACGGCGGGCCCGCGCTCCCGCGCCGCCGCCGCTTTGTCACCCAGGCCACACGGCGACACGCGTGAAACCCGAAGACATATGTCAATCGAACATGCTCAAATTCCTTCTATCGAGGGTAACTTGACGGTCGAGGGTCATGCTTTTCCGGGCGCGGGTGGGAGGTGGTGCCGTCGTGCGACAGGACACGCCACGCACCCGGCATCTGCGCGTGCGAGAGGACCGCGGGCACACCGTGCTGGAGTTCCGCGGTGAGATCGACATCGCGGCGGCGGCCGAGATCGTCCCCGCGCTGGACCGGGCGACCGGTCGGCCCGGGGCTCTGATCGTGATCGACCTGCGCGCCGTGGACTTCTTCGACTGCTCCGGCCTGCGCCTGCTGTACCGGGCGCGCGGCCGGGTGCTGGAGCGGGGCGGCCGGCTGCATCTGGTGTGCACCCATCCGCTGACCCTCCGGGTGCTGCGGGTCACCGGCCTGTCCCGGCTGCTGCCGCCGCAGCCGACTCTGGACGCCGCCCTGAAGCGGTCCGAGGCCGCGTCCGGCTCCCTGTGAGCCGCAGGCGCCCCGCGGCTCCTCGCCGTCAGGCGCCCCGCGGCTCCTCGCCGTCAGGCGCCCCGCGGGTCCTCGAACAGGGCGCTGACGGACTCGCCGTTGTGGATGCGGCGCACGGCCTCGGCGAGGGCCGGGGCGATCGACAGGACGCGGAGCTTGTCGGTGTGCTCGTCCGCCGGGATCGGCACGGTGTTGGTGCAGACGATCTCCAGCACGTCCGGCTGCTCGCTCAGCCGCTTGAGGGCGCCGGACGCGAACAGCCCGTGCGTGCACGCCACCCGGATCGAGCGCGGCCTCATCTCGCGCAGTTTCTGCAGCAGTTCGAGCACGGTGCTGCCCTTGGCGATCTCGTCGTCCAGGACGATGACGTCCCGGTCGGTGACCTCGCCGATGACGGAGCTGATGCTCACCCGGTCGTCCGCGAACCGCTGCTTGGCGCCCGCAGCCACCTGGGCGTCGATCAGCCGGGCGAAGGCGGCGGCCTCCTTGGCGTTGCCGAGGTCCGGGGAGACGACGGTGGTGCGCGTCAGGTCGTACCGCGCGAAGTGCGCGGCCAGTTCGCGCAGGGCGTGCAGATGGTCCACCGGCACCGAGAAGAAGCCGTGCACCTGGGGCGCGTGCAGGGTCATGGCGAGCACCCTGCTCGCGCCCGCGGCCGTCAGCAGGTCGGCGACCAGCCGGCCGCCGAGGGAGATGCGGGGCGCGTCCTTCTTGTCGGAGCGGGCGTAGGAGTAGTGCGGCATGACGACGGTGATCCGGGCGGCGGAGGCGCCCCGGGCGGCGTCGCACATCATCAGCAGTTCGACCAGGTGCTCCTGCACCGGCCGGACCAGCGGCTGGATCAGGAAGACGTCCCGCTCCCGGCAGTTGGCCTGGAGCTGCACCTCCAGGCAGTCGTTGGCGAACCGGCTGACCCGGGTCGGGCTGAGCGGCACGCCGAGGTGGGCGCAGACCTCCACGGCCAGCTCGGGATGGGCACTGCCACTGAAGACGGCGATGTCTCGCACGATCCGCTCCTCGCTGATCAGCACGGGCTGCGCCGTCATGCTACTGGCGGCGCTTCCCGGCCCCCGGCAGCGGTGTGCCGGACGCGCCCGTCCCGGCCGTGGTCCGGCGCCCGGGGCCGTCGTCCACTCAATGGCGCGGTCTGCTCCCGCGTTTGACGGGCATCAGTGTCAGCAGGAAGGAGGGTCGCCATGACGACTGAAGCCAGACGCCTGCCCCGCCGCATGCCCGGCTGGGCCAAGGTGGTGACCGCGTTCGTGCTGGTGCTGGTGGTGCTGTTCGCGGGCATCCGGCTGGCCGTGCTCCCGGGCATCAAGGACCTGTTCGGCACCGAGACGCACGACCGGAGCGGCCCCGCGCTCCTGAAGTCCATCCAGGACATGAGCCGTTACGACGCCGCCTCCGGCAACTTCCAGGTGGTCGTCGACCTGGAGAAGGACGCGAAGTTCCTGCCCGACGCGATCCGCGGCACCCGCACGCTGTACGTCGGCGCGGGCACCGTGGACGCCTATGTGGACCTCGGCGCGGTCGGGGACAAGGACGTGTCGGTGAACGGCGACCGGACGACGGCCACGCTCCGGTTGCCGCACGCGCGGCTCGGCAGGCCCGCCCTGGACCCGGACCGCTCCTACGCCGTGTCCAAGCAGCGCGGTCTGCTCGACCGGCTCGGCGACCTGTTCTCGGACAACCCCAACGGCGAGCAGGCGGTGCAGAAGCTCGCCGTGCGGCACATCGGCGACGCCGCGAAGGACAGCGGGCTGACCGGGCGGGCCGAGTCCAACACCACCGACATGCTGCAGGGGCTGCTGCACTCCCTCGGGTTCAAGGAGGTGCACGTGTCCTACGGGGCCTGAGCGTCAGCCGCCCAGGACGCCCGGCAGCGCCAGCGCCCCGAGCGCGGTGGCGCCCACCAGCAGCCAGGCCACGTAGTCGCCGACGTGGCCCGACTGCAGCCGGCGCAGGGGCAGGGCCCGGTCCGGGGCGCCCACCCGACCCGGCCGGGTCACGGCGGACGTGGCGAGGGCCACCGCGAGCAGCGCCGAGAGCAGGCCCAGCAGGACGCCGGCGAGCGTCCAGTGCGCGGAGGCGTGGGCGCCGCCAGAGCCGGCCTCGTTGACGGACCGGGCCACCACATCGCCGAAGCCCGGGGCGACCCCGGCGGCGAACGCGGCGGCGAGCAGCACGGCGGGCACCGCCGTCATGCTGTCCGGGACGCGCCGCAGGATGCCGGTCGTCTCCGGCCGCTCGTCGGAGCCGCTGGTCTCGTACTCCGCGTCCCGCGGGCGCGGGCCGAGGCCGAGGAACACCCGGGAGGTGACGCGCAGCACGGCCGCGCCGGTGACCGCGGAAGCACCCACGAACACCACGGTGAGCGGCCCGCCCACGGCCTCCTCGGCGATCGCCTTGCCGAGCGCCGTGCCGAACGGCGGCAGACCGGCGAGGGCGAGGCCGCCGACGGCGAACATCACCGCGAAGCCGCGCAGTTCCCGCGCCCTGCCGTGCAGGGCGTGCTCGTCGACGCTGCCGTACCGGTCGAGCAGGGCGCCGGAGCAGGCGAACAGCGCGGCCTTCACGGCGGCGTGGCCCAGGATGTACAGCGCGATCCCGTCGTCGCCCTCGGGGCTGAGCACGCCGAGGCCGATCAGGAACAGCCCGGTGTGCGCGACCGTCGAGTAGGCCAGGAGGCGCTTGATGTGCCGCTGGTACCAGCACATGGCAGAGCCGATGACGGCGGTGAGCGTGCCGAGCGTGACCAGGGCGCTGGTCAGTGCCGGGGCGGGAATGCCGCCGGGGCCGGCGAAGACCGTGCCGTACACCCGCCAGACGCCGTAGGAGCCGAGCTCGACCATGACGCCGGAGAGCAGCATGCAGACCGGGGTCGGCGCGACCGCGTGCGCGTCCGGGAGCCAGAAGTGGAACGGTACGGCCGCCGCCTTCACCAGCAGCCCGGTCATCACCAGTACGAAGGAGGCGAGGACCAGGGCGTCCGGCGGTCCGTGCGCGTCGAGCCCCCGGCCGATCCTCGTCATGGACAGCTCACCGGTGCGGGCGTACAGCAGCGCGATGCCCATCAGCAGGGCGTAGGCCCCCAGCGAGTTGACCACGCCGAAGGTCAGCGCGCCCTGCACCGCCTTCGCCTCGTCGATCCGGTAGCCGGTCAGCGCGTACGCGACCACGCTCATCAGCTCGAAGAACACGAAGGCGTTGAACAGGTCGCCCGCGATCGCGAACCCGCACATCGCGCCCTGGAAGGCCAGCATCAGCGCGGGGAAGGAGCCGGAGTGGCCGCGCGGCGGCTCGTCGAAGTACCGCCAGGAGTACGCGAGCGCCGCCAGGGTGAGCAGCGAGGCGAGGGTGGCCATGCCGAGGGCGGGCCCGTCGCCCACCAGCACGATGCCGACGCTGCCGGCGCCGGTGGGACGCCACCCGCCGGCCCACTCGACCAGCGGGGGTGGGGAGTGCGGCAGCAGGACCAGGGCGAGCGCGGCGGTGCCACCGGAGACCGCGCAGCCGGTGATCTCGGCGGCGCGCCGGGGCAGGAAGCGGCCCATGGCCACCAGCAGCGCGGCGCCGAGCAGCGGCACCGCGACGAGCAGCGGGAGCAGGTGGTGCATCAGCCGCGCAGCTCCCTGAGTTCGTCGGGGTCGACGGTGCCGTGCCGCTTGGCGATCTGCAGGACGAGGGCGAGCAGCATGGCGGTGACGGTGGCGCCGACGACGATGTCGGTGAGGGTGAGGGCCTGCACGACCGGGTCGACGACCGGCCGCGAGCCGGGCTTCAGGTCGGAGAAGACGGGCGCTGTGGCGCCGTCGCGGTAGCCCACCGCCAGCAGCAGGACGTACGTGGCCGACTGGCACACGGCCAGGCAGCCGACCGCGTGGATCAGATTGCGGCTGGTGGCCAGGCCGTAGGCGCCGGCCAGGAAGATGTAGGCGGCGACCAGGTAGGGCAGCACGTGCATCACGGCGCTCTCAACTCCCCTGTTCCTCCTCGATCTCGGCGGCCTGGTCCAGGAAGCCGGCGAGCAGTACGACCACCGCGCAGGCCACCTCCACTCCGATGGCCGCGTTCAGCAGCGGGACGATGCCGCCGGACGCCAGCGTGTTGAACGTCCCGTACGGCAGCAGCGTGTTGGCCAGGAAGGCGGTGCCCGCGACGACGCCGGCGAGGCCGAGCACGAGGTAGGCGCAGACCGCGAGGGCGTCGGAGGCCTCGAAGAGGCCGAGGGGGCGGACCCGTTCCAGGGCGCGGTAGTCGGCGCCGAGGTACAGCAGGTGCAGCGCGGTCGCGGCGACGACCCCGCCCTGGAAGCCGCCGCCGGGGCTGAGCTGGCCGTGTGCGACGACGTAGATGCCGGTGACCAGGGCGACGGGCAGCACGACCAGCGCGTAGCGGCGGACCGGCCGGGCCGGCTCGGCGGGCTCCGGCTGCGCCCGGTGCTCGTCGCGGGCCTGCCGCAGGAGCACCACGCAGCCGAGGACGGCGGCGAACAGGATGCTCATCTCGCCGAGCGTGTCGTAGGCCCGCTGGTCGAAGTTGACGGAGGCGACGGTGTTCGCGGTGTGCCGGGCGAGGGAGGCCCGGACGGCCCGGTCGCCGTAGGGGTGGCTCGCGCCGCCGAAGGAGGGCAGGTCAAGGGCGGCGGCGACCAGCAGGGCGGCCAGCCCGGCCCCGCCCACGGCGAGCAGCCACAGCCGCAGCCGGCGGCTCACCGGGACTCGTCCTCGGTCCGGCCGCGCCGGCGGACCTTGCGCACGGACAGCATGACGAGCAGCGGGGTGACGGCGGAGCCCACGGCCAGCTGCGACAGGCCGACGTCCGGGGCCTGGAGCACGGTGAACAGCACGGCCAGCGTGACGCCCAGCAGGGACAGCACCAGGGCCTGCCGCGCCGGATCGCGCACCGCCACCGCGGCGGTGGCGGTGGCCGCCACCAGCAGCAGCGCCACGACGATCACCGCGTCGGCCATGCCGCACCTCCCCCGCGACCGCCGCGCGCCGTGTCAGTCACCGCGCACCTCCTCGAACCCGCTCGACAGCGCACGGGAGGCGATGAGGTTCCCGCCGACCAGCAGGACGCCGGTCACCAGCAGCTTCACCATGGCCCGGCCCGGCCCGACGGCCACGCACACGGCCACCACGACCACCGCGCCGAGCGTGGCCGCGGCCCAGGTCAGGCCCCAGGCGGCGGGCCGTTCACCCGCCAGGTCGGCGGCGAGCAGACGGGCGAAGACGAGGGTGCCGACCGGGCCCAGGAGGGCCATCAGCAGTGCGAGGTCGACGTAGGCGGGGCGGTCGTAGCCCTGGGCGAGCAGCAGCAGCGCCGGGCAGGCCACGGAGGTGGTCAGGTTCTGCGCCACCACCCGGCGGGGCAGCGGGCCGGAGGCCACCCCCCACAGCACGGCCGCCCCTCCCCCGGCCAGCAGGACGGTCGCCGCCAGGATCCAGCCGTTCACCGCCAGGTCACCGCCCGCCGTCCGGCCCGGGCGAGCAGCGCCCCCACCGCGGCGGCGCTCGCGCCGACGATCCGCTCCAGGGTGTCGACGGAGGTGATGAGAACCAGCCACAGCAGGGCGAGGGCGGTCCACCAGGCCAGCAGCTCGGCCAGGGCGAGCAGGACGGTGCGCGGGGTGCCGCGCGGGGACGTGCGCCCGGTCATCGCCGTCTCCTCGGTCCGCTCGGCTGGGCGTTGTGCGGCGGTTCGTTCCGATACGCCGCTCGGGGCATCCAAGCACCGCCCGGCCCGCGAAGGGCGGGCGGCACGCGGGTCCGGGGGCCGGAGTGCCCCGGAGGCGTGAACGGAAACCGCCGACGCGCTACGGCCGCCGTCCGGGCGACGGCATTCCGCGCCGGTTCAGGGGTAACCGCGCTGGGAAACGGGGACGTTGTCTATTCCAGGAGAGTGACCGAATGGCCCGGACCGCGCTACGCCTGCCCACCGCGCTGCGCACGCCCAAGAAGCGGGAGACGCCCGCCCGGACCCGCCCGGCGGCCGCACCGCACGCGCTCGCGCTTCCGCTGCGGCTGCTGGCGATGCTGGTCGCGTTCGCGTTCATGGTTGCGTTCGCGGTCGTACTGGCCCGGCTCACGCTGCAGCCGTCCCCGGCGTCGGTGTCGCTGACGCACAGCAATCTGCACCCCGGGCGGTCGCTGTCGGCCTACTTCGAGTACGCGCCGTGGCGGGACACGGTCAAGCAGATCGGCGGGAACGTGCTCCTCGGCGTGCCTTTCGGGGTGTTGGTCCCGGTCCTGGCGCCGCGCGCCCGGGGCATGCTCCAGGTGCTGGTGCTCACGGCCCTGGTGATGCTGGTGGTGGAACTGATCCAGGGCGCGCTGGTCACCGGGCGGGCCTTCGACATCGACGACGTCATCCTCAACACCACGGGCGCGCTGCTCGGTTGGCTGCTGCTGGGCCGGCGGCTCGGGCGGTCGGTGCACCGCCGGGTGAAGCCCGCGGAAACTGAGTGAGCGTCAGAAACTGGTCCGGACCAGAGTATTGACCGGTTCTTATCTCACGCCTTGAATCAAGAGGGCATCTCACCCCCCACTCCGAACGGAGAGACATGCCCTCCCCACGCCTGCTCCGCAGATGTCTGTTCGCCGTCCTGTCCGCCGCGCTGGTCGGCTCGGCCGCCGTCGGCCCGGCCCGCGCGCAGGGCGACGCCCCGGCCGGGGCGGCCGCCGCGGCCGTCTCCACCTTCTCCGACTCCTTCGACGGGGCCGCCGGCTCGGGCGTCGACTCCTCGAAGTGGACCCTGGAGACGGGTGACAACGTCAACAACCACGAGCGGCAGTACTACACCTCCGGTACCAGGAACGCGGCCCTGGACGGCCAGGGGCACCTGGTCATCACGGCCCGGAAGGAGAATCCGGCGGGCTACCAGTGCTGGTACGGCAGTTGCCAGTACACCTCGGCCCGGCTCAACACCTCGGGGAAGTTCAACGCGCAGTACGGTCATGTCGAGGCCCGGATGAAGATCCCGCGGGGGCAGGGCATGTGGCCCGCGTTCTGGATGCTCGGCACCCCGGTGAACTGGCCGGACTCGGGTGAGATCGACGTGATGGAGAACGTCGGCTTCGAGCCCTCCACCGTGCACGGCACCATCCACGGCCCCGGCTACTCCGGCTCGGGCGGCATCGGCGCCGGCTACACCCTGCCGGGCGGCCAGGCCTTCGCGGACGCCTTCCACACCTTCGCCGTCGACTGGGCGCCCGACTCGATCACCTGGTCCGTGGACGGCAACGTCTACCAGCGCCGCACGCCCGCCGACCTCGGCGGCAAGACCTGGGTGTTCAACAAGCCGTTCTTCCTGATCCTGAACCTGGCGGTCGGCGGCTACTGGCCGGGCGACCCGGACGGCTCCACCCAGTTCCCGGCGCAACTGGTGGTCGACTCGGTCTCGGTGACCACGAGCGACAGCGCCGCCGGGGTGGCGATCCGCGGCCTGGCGGGCAAGTGCGTGGACGTGGCCGCCGCGAACTCCGCCAACGGCACACCGGTCCAGCTCTACGACTGCAACGGCACGGCGGCCCAGCAGTGGACGGTGGGCGCGGACGGCACGATCCGGGCGCTCGGCAAGTGCCTCGACGTCACCAGCGGCGGCACCGCCGACGGCACGCCCGTCCAGCTCTGGGACTGCAACGGCACCGCCGCCCAGAAGTGGGCCCTCCCGGCGGCCCGCGACATCGTCAACCCGCAGGCGAACAAGTGCCTGGACGTGAGCGGGAACAACTCGGCCAACGGCACCCGGCTGCAGATCTGGACCTGCACGGGCGGCGCCAACCAGAAGTGGACCGTGGGCTGAGCACCGCGGTACCGGGGCCGTCGCGGGCACGCAAGCCCCGCGGCGGCCCGTCCGGGCCGCCGCGGGCGGTCGCCTTCAGTGGTGCAGGGTCCAGGTGTACTTGTCGCCGCCCACCCAGCGGATGGAGTCCGGGTCGTCCAGATCATGGATGGGCAGGCCGTGGGACGCGGCGGCCTCCAGTACGTCGGTGATGGTCCTGGCCTCACCGATGACCTCACCGTCGATCTCCATGATCCGGAACGGCGGCCCGCCGTGCTTGCCCGGGCACACACCGAGCACCAGGATCCGTGGGTGGGAGATGTGCGGAACTCCTTGTTCGGTCATGCAATAGAGCGTAGAACGGCTCGCGGGCCGACGGCTCATCCGTGTGCGCCGTCCAGGAGTCCGAGGACCGCCGCCTCGACGGCTCCCTGGGTGGCGGGGCGCCCGAAGTCCCCGTGCTCCCCCAGTCGGCCCAGCGCCGGGGCGATCGTCACGCCCCGCTCGAACAGCTCGAAGACTCTCGGGTCGATGTAGGAGGCCCGGCATACCGCGGGCGTGTTGCCGAGGTAGTGGCTGACCTCGCGGACGGCGCGGGCCGTCTGCCGGCGCCGGGCGGCCTCGCTCCCGCGGGCGCCGCCGGCTGTGACGGCGACCGCGACGGCGGCGAGCACGGTGGCGTGCCAGGTGCGGAAGTCCTTCGCGGTCACGTCGATGCCGGAGAGCCGGCGCAGCGCCTCGTTCAGGTCGTCGCCGTGCAGGTCGTGCCAGACACCGTGGTCGCGGAAGGCGAGGAAGCGGTCCCCGCCGCCCGGCCGGCGCAGCAGCGCGCGGGCGACGGCGTGCGCCTCGTCGTCGACCAGGGCGCGGACCGTCTCGGTGCCGCCCTTGGCGGGGAAGCTGAAGGCGATCTCGCCGCGGCCGCAGCTCACGTGCTCGCGCAGCATGGTCGTCAGGCCGTAGGTCTCGCTGGTACGGGTGTGCCGGTCGCTGCCGGTGCGGAAGAAGCCGAGGTCCAGCAGGCGGACGGCGCAGGCGGTGACCCGGGGCCGGCTCAGTCCGCGTCCGGTGAGGTCGGCGGAGACCCGGGCGCGCAGCTCCGGCAGGGCGCGCGCGACACCGCGTACGTGCTCGTGCTTGGCCTTGTCCTGCTGGGCCCGGAACTGCTCGTGGTACAGGTACTGTCGGCGTCCGGCGGCGTCGGTGCCCACCGCCTGGAGGTGGCCGTTGGGCCAGGGGCAGATCCACACGTCCCGCCAGGCCGGCGGGATGGCGAGGGCCCGGATCCGGGCCCGCTGGGCGGGGTCGGTCAGGGGCGCGCCGGACTCGTCCCGGTAGCGGAAGCCCCGGCCGGCGCGGATGCGGGTGAAGCCCGGCCAGTCCCAGGAGCTGGTGCGCAGTCTCATGGTGCCGTCAGGGCCGTCGCCAGTCGTCGCCGGTCAGATGCGAGCCGGCCTGCGGGCCCATGCGCAGCATGCCGCCGTCGACGCTCCAGGAGGCGCCGGTGACGTAGGAGGCGTCCGGGCTCGCGAGGAACGCGATCACGGCGGCGACCTCGCGGGCGTCGCCGGGGCGTCCGAGGGGTACGCCGGGACGGCGCTCGGTGTGCACGTCGGTGTCCTCCTGTCCGGTCATCGGGGTGGCGATCTCGCCGGGCGCCACCGCGTTCACCGTGATGCCGTGCTCGGCCAGTTCCAGGGCCATCACCTGGGTGAGGAGCCCCAGCCCGCCCTTGGCCGCGCAGTACGGGGCCGCGCCCACCCGGGGCTGGTGCTCGTGGACGGAGGTGACGTTGACGATCCGGCCGCCGCCGCCCTGCGCGATCATGTGCCGGGCCGCCTTCTGCCCGCACAGGAAGGGCCCGACGAGGTCCACGTCGAGCACCCGGCGCACGTCCTCGAGGCCGAGGTCGAGGAAGGGCGTCATGGTGCCCGTGCCGGCGTTGTTGACCAGGACGTCGACGCGGCCGAGTTCGGCGCACAGCTCGTCCACGGTGTCCGCGGCGCCGGGCAGTTCGGTGAGGTCGAGCCGGGCCACGGCCGCCCGGCGGCCCCGCTCCCGGACCTCCCGCGCCGTCTCCTCGGCGCCCTTCTCGTCGCTGTGCCAGGTGATGCCGACGTCCAGCCCCGCCTCGGCCAGGCGTACGGCGGTGGCGCGGCCGATGCCGGAGTCGGAGCCCGTGATCACGGCCACTCGGGGGGTGTCGGCGGAAGCGGACATCGCAGGTCTCCTCGCAGGCGGGCACGTCGACGGGACTCCGCAGTACCCGGCGGCCGCACCGGCAAACCGCCGTAGGTCCCGGCGTCCGCGCCGCCCGGTGACGTGCGGGCGGGGCCGGTCCGGGGAACCCTGGAGGGGCTTCACCGACCTGGAGGTGCACGCATGGACCCCGTGGCGGCGCTGGACCGGATCGCCTTCCTGCTGGAGCGGTCGCTGGCTCCCACGTACCGGGTCAAGGCCTTCCGGACCGCCGCCCGGGTGCTGTCCGCGCTGCCCGACGAGGAGGTCGCGGAGCGGGCGGCGGCCGGGACGCTGGAGGCGCTGAAGGGGGTCGGCCCGAAGACCGCGCAGGTGGTCCGGGAGGCGCTGGCCGGGGAGCAGCCCGGCTATCTGCGCAAGCTGGAGGACGAGGCCGCCGCGCCGGACGCGGGCGGCCCCGGGGCGGAGCTGCGGGCGCTGCTGCGCGGGGACTGCCACACCCACTCGGACTGGTCGGACGGCGGCAGCCCGATCGAGGAGATGGGGCTGACGGCGGCCCGGCTGGGCCACGAGTGGACGGTGCTGACCGACCACTCCCCCCGGCTGACCGTGGCCCGGGGCCTGTCGCCCGAACGGCTGCGCGAGCAGCTCGCGGTGGTGGCGGAGCTCAACGCGCGGTGGGCGCCGTTCCGGCTGCTCACCGGGATCGAGTGCGACATCCTCGAGGACGGCTCGCTCGACCAGGAGCCCGGGCTGCTGGAGCGACTGGACGTCGTGGTGGTGTCGGTGCACTCCAAACTGCGGATGGACGCCCGCTCGATGACCCGCCGGATGGTGGCCGCGGTCCGCGACCCGCACGCGGACGTGCTCGGTCACTGCACCGGGCGGCTGGTCACCGGGCGCGGCCGGCCCGAGTCGGAGTTCGACGCGGACGAGGTCTTCGCGGCCTGCGCCGAGTCCGGTACGGCCGTGGAGATCAACAGCCGGCCCGAGCGGCTGGACCCGCCCCGGCGGCTGCTGCGCCGCGCGGTGGCCGCGGGGACGCTGTTCGCGATCGACACCGACGCGCACGCCCCCGGACAGCTCGACTGGCAGATCCTCGGCTGCGCCCGCGCCGAGGAGTGCGGGGTGCCCGCCGGACGGGTGGTGAACACCTGGGCCGCCGACGAGCTGCTGGCCTGGACGCGTGAGGGCCGCGTACCGGCGCGCGTGGCGGGTCCCTGAGGTGGTACCCGGAAGGGGCCGAGAGAAAGGAACCCCCGGATGGACCGCGCCGCCGTGTTCGACGTCGACGGAACGCTCGCCGACACCAACCATCTGCATGTCGTGACCTGGTGGGAGGCTTTCCGGCAGGCGGGCCACGACGTGCCCATGCACGCCGTGCACCGGGCCGTGGGCCTCGGTTCCGACGACCTGGTCGCGCATCTGCTCGGCGACGGCCGGGACGAGGAGCAGGACGCCGCGCTGAGCGACGCGCACAAGGCCCTCTACGGCCAGTACTTCGAGCGGCTGCAGGCCCTGCCGAAGGCCGGCGAGCTGCTGCGGCGGCTGCACGCGGACGGCTGGCGGGTGGTGCTGGCCACCTCCGCGAGCGGCGCCGAGCTGGGTGCGCTGCGCCGGGCGATCGACGCGGACGAGGCCATCGTGGGCACGGCGAGCGCCGACGACGTGGCGGAAGGCAAACCGGCTCCGGAGCCGGTGGAGCGCGCGCTGAAGCTGGCCGGGGTGCCCGCGTCCCGGGCGGTGTTCGTCGGGGACACCGTGTGGGACATGCGGGCCGGCGCGAAGGCCGGGGTGCGCTGTGTGGGCCTGCTGTGCGGCGGGATCCCGCGGGCCGATCTGGAGGAGGCGGGGGCCGAGGCGGTGTACGACGATCCCGCGGACCTGCTCGCCCGGCTGGCCGACAGCCCGCTGGACCGGATCGCGGCGGAGTGACGCAGGTCATGGTGGACCGCCGGAACACCACGGGGTGGTTGCCCGTTGAACCAGCCGTGGGTGCGGACGGGACAGTGTCCCCGGGCCTCACCTTTTGCCCACAGGGACGATCGTCCGGCTGAAGCCCTGTGGAGCGTCTCGCCGAGAGGCGACCGCCGTCCGCGCCCACCACAAGCCGCCCCGGCCGTGTCTCCCCCGTCACGGCCGGGGCTTTCTCGTGCCCCGCCGTGTGCGCGCCGGGCCGCCGGGTACCCGGCGGGTCCGCCGAAGTCTCCGCGGAAGGAGCCGAAGGTGACCAGCGCAGTGGGCAGCAGGGTCGTGGTGACGGGCGCCACCGGCAACGTCGGTACGAGCGTGGTGCGCGTCCTGTCCGACGATCCGGGGGTCAAGTCGGTCCGGGGCATCGCGCGCCGGACGCCGGCGTGGTCCCCGCCGAAGACGGAGTGGTCGGCGGTCGATCTCGCCTCCGAGACCGCCAACCTGGCCGAACGGTTCGAGGGCGCCGACGCCGTGATCCACCTGGCCTGGGCGTTCCAGCCGACGCACGATCCGGCGACCACCTGGCGGACCAACGTGCTGGGCGGCAACCGGGTGTTCGAGGCGGTCGCCGCGGCCCGGGTGCCGGTGCTGGTGCACGCCTCCTCCGTGGGGGCGTACTCGCCGGGCCCGAAGGACCACGCGGTGGACGAGTCCTGGCCGACGCACGGGTGGCCGGACGCCGCGTACTGCCGGGAGAAGGCGTACCTGGAGCGCACCCTCGACATCTTCGAGCGCGATCACCCCGAGGTGCGGGTGGTCCGGATGCGGCCGGGCTTCCTGTTCAAGCGCGAGTCGGCGAGCGAGCAGCGGCGGATCTTCGGCGGACGCTTCCTGCCGGGCCCGCTGGCCCGGCCCGAGATGCTGCCGTTCCTGCCGGACGTGCCGGGGCTGCGGATGCAGGTGCTGCACACGGACGACGCCGCCGAGGCCTACCGGCTCGCGGTGCACTCGGAGGCCGCGCGGGGCGCGTTCAACCTGGCCGCCGACCCGCCGGTGGACGCGGCCCTGCTGGGCGAGATGCTCGGCACCCGTCCGGTCCGGCTGCCCCGCACCGCCGCCCGGTCGGCGCTCGCCGCGGCCTGGGGGCTGCGGCTGGTCCCGGCCTCCCCGCACCTGTTCGACGCGGTCCTGCGGCTGCCGCTGATGGACTGCTCCCGGGCCCGCACCGAGCTGGGCTGGCGCCCCCGGCACACGGCCGAGGAGGTGCTGCGGGAGTTCCTGGACGGACTGCAGCAGGGCGGCGGCATGGAGACCGAGCCGCTGCGCGGACGGAAGGTCGGCTGAACCGCGGCCGGCGTGAGAGGGGAGGCAACCCATGACCGTACAGTCGGAGCCCGAGCCGGAGCCCGGGCGCGATGAGCATCCCGTTCCCAGGGACCCGCCCGACCAGCAGGCCGGCGCCGGCGCCGACCGGCTGGACGCCGGGCCGGAAGCCCGGCCCGGCGAGGAGGGCACGGCCCCGGACGAGGGGACCCGGACGGACGACGGCATCGGGACCGACGAGCGGCCCGAACCGGACGAGCCCGCGGACTGACGGCCTGGGCCGCGTCCGCGACGTCGCGTCGTTCGCCCGCAGGGCGGGCGTCGCGGCGTCCGGTGCGTGCTCCCGGTTCGCCGGCCGGATGCCCCCGTACCGGGTGCACTCGGGCCCTCGGCCGGTGCGGCGAGAACGCGTGCCGGGCGTCGCGCCGCGGGCGCGTCGCGGACACGGCCTAGCGCGGCGCCCGCTCCTCCAGGGCGGCCCGCCAGGCCGGATGGCGGTCCTCCGCGACCGGTTCGGCACGGCGGCCGCCACGGGCGAAGAAGTCGGCGAGCGGCAGGATCGCGGCGCCCACGGTGACCGCGTCGGGGCCGAGCCGGCCGAGTTCGATGGTGACCTTGTCGGCCGGGTGCCGCAGGGCGTACGTCGAGGCGTGGCGGCGCACGGCGGGCAGGAAGCGGGTGCCGAGCTGCAGACCGGCCCAGCCGCCGATGAGGATCCGCTCCGGCTGGAAGAGGTTGATCAGGTCGGAGAGCCCGGCGCCCAGGTACTCGGCGGTCTCCTCCAGGACCGCGAGCGCGATCGGGTCCGGGTCGCCGCCGTCCAGCGGATAGGCGGCGGCCAGCATCGCGGTGAGCGCGGTCTCCTCGTCGGCGTCCTCGGGCGGCCGTCCGCCCTCCTCGCGCCAGCGGGCGAGCAGCGACTCGGCACCGGCGTAGGCCTCCAGGCAGCCCGGCGCCCCGCACCGGCAGCGGCGTCCGCGCACCCGTACCGTCAGATGGCCCCACTCGACGGCCCGTCCGTGCTCCACCTCCGGTGTGACCAGGCAGGCGCCGACGCCGGAGCCGAAGAGCACGACCACCGCGTTGCGGGCGCCCCGCCCGGCGCCGAACCACATCTCGGCCTGGCCGAGGGTCTTGGCCCCGTTGTCTATGAAGTAGCGGACCGCCTGCGGGAGCTGCGAGGTGGAACGCAGCAGCTCCTCCAGGGGCACCCCGTCCCAGCCGATGGTCTGCCCGTGGACGACGGTGCCCCGGTCTGCGGTGTGTTCGACGATGCCGGGCACGCCCACGCCCACGCCGAGCAGCCGCTCGGGCACGGCCTCCGGGGCCGCGAGCACCTCGGCGATGCCGTCGCGGATGTGGCCGACGATCCCGTCGACGTCGTAGCCGTCCTGGGTCAGGGGCCGTTCGGCGCGGGCGAGTTCGGTGAGCGCCAGATCGAACAGTTCGACCCGAACCCGGGTCTCGCCGACGTCGACGCCGATCATCTGGCCGCTGTGCGGAGCGACGCGCAGCAGCGTACGGGGGCGGCCGCCGTCGGAGTCGACGCTGCCGGCCTCCTCGATCAGGCCGTCGGCGACCAGGTCCGCGACCACGTTGCTGACGGAGCCGGAGCTCAGCCCGGTCGCCGGGCCCAGTTCGAAGCGGCTCAGCGGGCCGTCGAAGTACAGCCGTTGCAGCAGGGCCGTGCGGTTCCCCCGCCTGAGGTCCCGTACCGTCCGCCCGTTCCGCCCCGCCATGTGGCTCCCTCCGAACCCTGTCCCGACCTGCAACATACCTCTCGCGCCAGCCGGGACGCGACTTTCCGACAACCCTTATTTCATGTATTGAGCTAACCATCGCGGCGCCCCTGGACGCCCCTCGCCCTCCCCTCGCGGTACAGCGTACGGAAATCCGTTGGCCCGCTCCGCCGTTGGCTATCTACGCTAGCCATGAACCTAGAGGGTCTAGGTTCGCTCCTCGGCACACGGAATCCGGAAGGACCCCTCTCATGCGACCGCTCACCGAGCAGGACATCCGCGCCTCCTTCGTCAACTGCTCCAAGGGCGAGGCCAAGCGGCTGGCGGTGCCCCGGGATCTGGGCGAACGCCCCTGGGACGACCTGGACTTCCTCGGCTGGCGGGATCCGGGGGCGCCCGACCGGAGCTATCTGGTCGCCGAGCGGGAGGACGGGCTCGTCGGGGTGGCGTTGCGCTACCCGGCCGCGCGACGCGGGCTGCTGCACCGCAGCCTGTGCTCGGTGTGCCTGACGACGCACCCCGGCGGCGGGGTGTCCCTGATGACGGCGCGGAAGGCCGGTCCGGCGGGCCGGGAGGGGAACTCGGTCGGGGTGTACATGTGCACGGACCTGGCCTGCTCGCTGTACGTCCGCGGGAAGAAGGTGCCGGAGTCGGGGGGCCGGTTCGAGGAGAGCCTGACCCTGGAGGAGCAGATCGCCCGTGCGACGGGCAATCTGCACGCCTTCCTCGACAGGATCCGCGACTGACGCGCCCCGTGCGGGCGACCGGCAGGCGTCACGGATGGACGCCTCCCCGATCAGGGACGTTCGGCCCGGCCGAGGAGCGGGAACAGGCCAAGGGATGTACGACGTACGAGAGTGGACCACGGCACTGAAGCGTCTGGTGATGCGCTACCGGGAGCCGGTGGTCGTCCAGACGCTGCGGTCCGCCGCCGCGGCGACGATCGCCTACGTGATCGCGCTGCGCCTGAGTCCCGAACCGGCTCCGCTGACCTCCCCCCTGACCGCCCTGCTGGTCGTCCAGGTCACCTTCTACGCCACCCTCACCAACGGCATCCGCCGGGTGAACTCGGTGGTCGCCGGGGTGCTGGTCGCCATCGCGTTCAGCCTGCTGGTGGGCCTGACCTGGTGGAGCCTGGCACTGCTGATCGTGGCCTCGCTCGGCGTGGGACACCTGGTGCGGGTCGACGAGTACGTGGCCGAGGTGGCGATCAGCGCCATGCTGGTGCTCGGGGTCACCACCGTCGGCTTCACCGCCTGGGCCCGGATCGTGGAGACGCTGATCGGCGCGGTCGTGGGCATGGCCTGCAACCTGCTGCTGCCGCCACCGGTCTGGGTGGACAAGGCGGGCGAGTCGATCGAGGACCTGGCCCGCCGGGTGCGGCAGCTGATGCTGCGCATGGGCGAGGAGGCCGCGGGCCGCGTCTCCTGGGAAATGGCCGCCGAGCGGCTGCACGAGGCCCGCCGACTCGACCAGCACATCGCCCAGGTGGACGCCTCGCTGCGGCAGGCCGAGGACAGCCTGCGGCTCAATCCGCGCGTCAAGGAGGGCCTGCTGCACCGGGTGGTGCTGCGCACCGGCCTGGACACGCTGGAGATCTGCACGGTGGTGCTGCGGGTGCTGGCCCGTTCCTTCACGGACCTGGCCAAGGCCCGCGGCTCGGAGGACCTGTTCCCGGCGGACGCCGGCGCGACCGTGGAGCAACTGCTCTCCGAGATCGCCGACGCGATCGTCAGCTTCGCGGTCCTCGTGACCACCGATCTGAGCGAGAACGCCGAGTCGGCGGAGGCACGGCTCGCCGCCGAGCTGCACACCGCGGCCGGCACCCGTGACCGGCTGGCCGAACTGCTCCGGGACGAGGTCGGCAAGGACTGGGAGAACTGGCAGCTCATGGGGGCCGTGCTGACCGAGGTGAACCGGATCATCGCCGAGCTCGACACCGAGCACCGCACCCGCCGCCTGCTGGAGGAGCTGGACCGGGTGTCGCGGGAGCAGCGGGCGAGGCTGCCGCGGATGAGCCGGCTGCGTGAGCGCCTCGGCGTGCAGGAGGACCTGTGGCGGAACCGTACGGGGTTCGGCGAGCGTTCTCCGTGAGAGGTGCCGCGGCGGGGCCGGCACCACGAGGAGAGGGGGTCGCCGATGGCCGGCACCGAGGTGCGGATCGACGGGAACACACTGAGGCTGCCGGGCGGCGTGGCGGTGCGGTTCGTCCGCACGCTGCGGCTGCCCGAGAAGGGCACGCATCCGCTGCCGCCGGGGCTCGGCGAGTTCCCGGTGCGGCGGGTCTCCGACTTCGGCGACCGGGTTCCCGAGGAGTGGCGCCGGCGCGGTGGCGTGATGCTGCCGGTGTACCTGCGGGAGGCCATGTGGCTGAGTTTCACCGGTACGACGGAGCCGGCCGCCCTCCAGGTGGGCGTGGGCAAGGTGTGCGCCGTGTCCGGGAAGCCGTGGCGCGACCACCTGGTCCGCAGGCCGCAGAACTACGTCGTGCTCCCCCGCCAGCCCTGGCTGGACGGCATCAACTCCGGCAAGGGCACGGTCCGGCAGTTCGTCGCGGTGCCGCTCGGGCTCGGGGCGACGGTGGAGGGCCAGGTCACCGGCGAGGAGGTGTGGGGCGGCGTACAGCTCCAGGCGTTCGGGCTGAAGGAGCACGCGCTGGCCGAGTGGCGGCGCGAGGAGCGGGAGCGGCAGCAGCGGCTGCGGTCCGCCGGGCCGTTCGGGGGCTACGGCGCGCCCCCGCCGGGCGGCGGGCCCGTCCCCATGGCGGCGGCCGCTCCCGGCGCCGCCCTGCCGCCGCCCGCCGCCCCGGCCGGCGCCGCTCCCCCGCGCCGCGCGGCGGCGATGGGGCTGGGGGTCGGCGGCTCGATGCGCCAGGAGGTCTACCAGGACGACCGGCCGCTGAGGGACTGGTCCGACGCACCGGCCGGGCGGGTCTTCGTCCATCTGGTCACGCCTCCCGAGTGGCGCCGCATCACCGGCGAGGCGCCGCCGCCGTCGCCGGTGGACCGGGCGGCGTACACGCGGGCCGGACTGCCGTGGTTCGACTACTACGACGAGGACGCCGAGGATCTGGACCCCACCGGCACCCTGACGGGCGTGAAGCCGGTCGGCGACTGGCTGGGCGACGACCTGGACCCCTGGCAGCAGCCGTCCCCGGGGCAGGTGACCCCGCTGAAGGACACGCCGGGCAAGCCGGTCGAGGACGGTGAGTGGTAGGCCCCCACCCGGTTGCGAGACGCGCGACGACCGTTGCCGTTCTTGCCTTCGGCGGCCGGTCCGCGCCAAGGTGGCTGCGCCAGCGGGACGACCGACGACCTGAGGTGCGGCATGGACGAGGAGGAACGGACGGTGCGCGGCGGCTCTCCCGCGCCCGGCCGGGGCCGGGAACCGGTGACGGGCTGGAGCAGGCGCCGGTTCGTCGGGGCCGTGGCGGGCGCCGCCGCCGTGGTGGCGGTGCCCGCCACCGCGGCCGACCCGCCCGCGCCCGCCCCGCCGGCCGCTCCGCCTCCGCGGACCGGTGAGCGCACGGCGGTCCGGCCGTCGCACGGGGCGGACCGCCCCCGCCCGCTGTACGTGGGCACCTACACCTCCGTCGAGGGCGGCGGGGCCGGCGTCGCACTGGCCGAGTACGACCCGGGGACCGGCCGGATCACCGGCACCGGGACGCTCACCGGCGTTCCCGACCCGTCGTACCTCGCGGTCCACCCGGACGGCCGCACGCTGTACGCGGTCGACGAGCGCCAGGACGGCGCGGTCACCGCCGTCCGCCTGGCCGACCACAAGGTCCTGGGCGCACGCGCCACCGGCGGGGCCGGCCCCTGCCATCTCTCGGTCCACCCCGGCGGCCGCTGGCTGCTGAGCGCCGACTACGGGTCGGGCAGCGTCGCCGTGCACCCCGTCGGCGCCTCGGGCGCGCTCGGCGAGCGCACCGACCTGGTCACGCACACCGCCCCGCCGCCCGGCCCCGGCCAGCAGGGGCCGCACGCGCACCAGTTCGTCACCGCGCCGGACGGCGGCCATGTGCTCGCCGTCGACCTTGGCACGGACACCGTCTACAGCTACCGCCTCGACGAGAAGCGGGGCACGCTCACCGAGGTGGCCCGGGCGCGGACCAGGCCGGGCGCGGGCCCGCGCCATCTGACCTTCCACCCCGGCGGCCGCCACGCCTACCTGGCCAACGAGGTGGACGACACGGTCGCCGTCTGCGCCTACGATCCGCCTACCGGCCGCCTGACGATCGGCGACCCGCAGCCGACGGGCTCGTCCGGGGGCACCAACTACCCGGCGCAGTTCCTGGTGACCGCGGACGGCTCCTACGCGTTCCTCGCCAACCGCGGCCACAACAGCCTCGCGCGGTACGCCGTCGAGGACTCCGGGGCCCGGCTGCGGCTGCTCGGCACGGTGCCGGTGGCCGGTGACTTCCCGCGGCAGATCGCGTTCTCGCCGGACGGCCGGCTGCTGTTCGCGGCGAACCAGCGCTCCGGCACGGTCAGCGTGTTCCACGTGGACGCGTCGAGCGGCGGACTGCGCCTGGCGGGTGAGCCGTTCGCGTCACCCGTCGCCGTCTGCGCGCTGCCGCTGTAGGGCGCGGGGGCGGACGGCGGCGCTCGCCCGGGCCAGCAGTGCGTGCATCCGCTCGGCGAGCTGGGCGACGTCGTCGGCGGGGGTGTGGAACGGCAGCCGTACGTCGGCCTGGGTGCGGGCCCGTTCGACGCGCAGGGTGAGGCCGTGCCGGTCGACGGCGAGCGGCACCACGCGGATCGCGGCGTGCAGGCTCTCGGGGCGCACGAGCCGGGTGAGCCGTTCGACGGCGTCCGGGTGGGCGCCGGCGAGGTGGGTGAGCAGCCGGGCCTCCGCGCCGGCGAGCGGGTCGGGGCGGGCGGCGGCGAACTCGTCCGGGTCGACGGACACCGAACCGGACGGCTGCCACAGCACCGCACGGGTGGGCCGCAGGAGCAGCGAGTCGCCGACGGGGGTGAACCAACCGGCCAGCCGGAGGCGGGACCGGATCCGCCGGCGCACCGGCACCGGGGCCGCGTCGGCGAACTCGACGACGGCGGTCGGCTCGCCGCGCGGGGCGCACAGCGCGGCCGCGGCCAGGGCGCTGTCCTCGGGCACGTCCAGCAGCACTCCCCCGTCGGCGGTCACGCGGTGCGCGCCGACGTACTCCTCGCGGGCGCCGTCCGCCGTCACCGCGCACGACCACGCGGCCGCCGCGACCGACCGCGCCCGCTGCGCCGCGCCGGGTCCGGCCGACCGGTCCTGGATGTCACCCATTCCCTGCCTCCTTAGGTAAGCCTTGCCTAACCTATCGAAGATCCGAGCGCGCGCCAACCACGCCTCGGCAGAGGGTGCGTCAGGCGATGACTCCCAGGAGCGCCCGGGCGCACAGGTCGCGGACCTGGTCCCGGGCCGGTTCGCCGTCCCGCAGCCACTCCAGGCAGACGGCGGTGGTGAAGGCCAGCCAGCCGCGCACGGCGAGCCGCACCCCGGGGGCGCCCTCGAAGGCCGGCCCGAACTCGGGGTCCACGGCCAGGGCGGCCAGGATCTGCCGCTCCTGGGCGGCGAGGGCCCGCCGGTAGACGCGGCGCACGGCCTGGTCGCCGGCCGCGTCGGCGCGGTGGAAGGCGCGGAAACCGTGCGCGTGCGCCTGGACGTAGGCGAGATAGGTGTCGAGGCCGGCGAGGAGCTGGTCGCGCACCGGCACCCCGGGCACGGCCGCCGTCATGCGCAGCATCCGCTCGCTCTCGCGCTCCACGACCGCGGCGAAGAAGTCCCGCTTGTTCGGGAAGTAGTGGTAGAGCAGCCCGCGGGAGACCCCCGCGATCTCGGCGACCCGCTCGATCCGGACCTCGTCGTACGGGCTCTCCGAGAACAGTCTCGCGCCGACCGAGAGCAACTGCTCGCGGCGCTCCTCGGTGCTGAGTCTGCGCCGGGCGCGTTCCCCCTGGTTCGCGGGCATGCCGTCACTTTACTTGACGCCGGTTCAACAAGCGGCCCACACTGGAACCCGTTATTGAACCCACGTACAACACGCGCGCGGCGCAGGTTCAACCATCCGCTGGGTCAAGGGAGATCGCGTCATGGCGGAGACGACGGACGCCGGGCTGCCCAAGGGCTTCCGGGGCGCCGAGCAGGGCTGGCCCGAGCTGCACCGCATCCCCCACCCGCCGCGCCGGCTGCCCCTGCTCGGCGACGTGCTCGGCGTCGACCGGCACCGGCCGCTACAGGACTCCATGCGCTTCGGCCGTGAGCTGGGCCCGGTCTTCCGCCGCCGGGTGTTCGGCAACGAGTTCGTGTTCCTGTGGGGATCACGGCTCGTCGCGGACCTCGCCGACGAGTCCCGGTTCGCCAAGCACGTCGGCCTCGGGGTGGCCAACCTGCGCCCGGTCGCCGGGGACGGGCTGTTCACGGCGTACAACCACGAGCCGAACTGGCAGCTGGCGCACGACGTGCTGGCGCCCGGCTTCAGCCGCGAGGCCATGGCGGGCTACCACTCGATGATGCTGGCGGTGGCGGAGCGGCTGACCGGCCACTGGGACCGCGAACTGGCGGCCGGCCGCACAGTGGACGTGCCCGGCGACATGACCAAGCTGACCCTGGAGACGATCGCGCGCACCGGGTTCGGGCACGACTTCGGCTCCTTCGAACGGGACCGGCCGCATCCGTTCGTGACCGCGATGGTCGGCACGCTCAGCTACGCGCAGCGCCTGAACAGCGTGCCCGTGCCGCTGGCGCCGCTGCTGCTGCGGGGCGCCTCCCGGCGCAACGCCGCCGACATCGCCCACCTGGACCGCACGGTCGACGAGGTCGTGGCGGCCCGGCGGCGCTCGGGCGGCGGCGACGGGGACCTGCTGGACCGCATGCTGGACACCGCGCACCCGGAGACCGGGGAGCGGCTGTCCGCCGAGAACGTGCGCAAGCAGGTGATCACGTTCCTGGTCGCCGGCCACGAGACCACCTCGGGCGCGCTGTCCTTCGCCCTGTACTACCTCGCCCGGCACCCGGAGGTCGCCGCCCGGGCCCGCGCCGAGGTGGACCGCGTCTGGGGCGACACCCCGGAACCGGGCTACGAGCAGGTCGCCAAGCTGCGCTACGTGCGCCGGGTGCTGGACGAGTCGCTGCGGCTGTGGCCGACCGCGCCCGCCTACGCCCGCGAGGCCCGGCAGGACACGGTGCTGGCCGGGGAGCACCCGATGCGGCGCGGGGCGTGGGCGCTGGTCCTGCTGCCCCTGCTGCACCGCGACCCGGAGGTGTGGGGCGAGGACGCCGAGCGGTTCGATCCGGACCGCTTCGAGGCGGGCGCCGTACGGGGCCGTGCCCCGCACACCTTCAAGCCGTTCGGCACCGGCGCGCGGGCCTGCATCGGCCGCCAGTTCGCGCTGCACGAGGCGACCCTCGTCCTCGGCCTGCTGCTGCGCCGCTACGACCTGCGCGCCGACCCCGCCTACCGGCTCCGGGTCACCGAGCGCCTGACGGTGATGCCGGAGGGACTGCGCCTGCGCCTGGAACGCCGGCCCGCGCCGGCCGCGGCGACCCCGGCCCCGGTCACCGTCCCCGACGACGGCCCCGGCGCGGCCACCCGCTGCCCGGTGAGCGGCGCGGGCGCCTGAACCCCGCCGGCCGAAACCGGCGCGGCCGGGTCACGAGCGGCGCCGCCGCACGCCCGGCACGGTCGCCCGCGCCTCGGTGACGGGCCCGGCGAGCGCCCGCTGCCCGGCCGGCAGGACGAGCCGAGACCCTGATCCGCGCGGGCCGGGGTCCGGCCCGCCGGCGCCGGTGCGGCCGCGCCGCGAGCGCCGCCGCCGGCCGCCACCGGCGCCGCCCCGCTCAGTCGTCCGCCGCCCAGTGCCCGGGTCGGGTGACCGTCTCCGGAAGTCTGGTGCCCGCGTTGCCGCGGGCCGCGTTCACCTGGGGCTGGGTCAGGAAGAAGGCGCCGGTGAGGTCGGCGTCGGTCAGGTCCGCGTCGCGGAGGTCGGCGCCGATCATGTCGGCCTCCCGCAGGTCGGCGCCGGTGAGGTCGGCCGCGATCAGATAGGCGCCGCGCAGGCTGGCCCCGCGCAGGTCGGCACCGCGCAGCCGGGCCCCGATCAGGTCGGCGCCCCGGCGGTCCTTGGCCCCGCGCTTGCCGCCCTTGCCGTTCTTTCCGGCCTTCCCGCCCTTCCCGGTCTGCGCCGCCCCGCCGGTGGCGCCCGCCCGGGCCAGCTCGCCGGCGCGCAGCAGCAGCACGTTGACCTCCTGCCGGTGGGCGGCCACGTCCAGCCCGGCCAGTTCCTCCGGGGTCCCCCGGGTGAGCAGTTCGGTCCGCTCCAGGGCCTCGCGCAGTCCGGCGTGGACCGGACGGGCGGCCTCCATGCCGAGCGCCTCCGTCAGGTACCGGAGCAGTTCGTGCAGTTGGCGTACGACGGGGAACACCTCGAACATCAGACGGGCCCGCTCCCCCGAGCCGGTACGCCAGTCCTGCCCGCCGAAGGTCAGCCGCGAGACCTTCTGCCCCGCACCGAAGCAGTCGTAGACCGTGCAGCCGGCGAAGCCCTTCTCGCGCAGGCCCGCGTGGATGCCGCAGCGATGGTCCTCCCGGAGGTTCGAGCACGGCTTCCCCGCGGGCTTGTCGGTCGCGAAGTCCGCGCCGGCGGTGAAGGGCAGGGCGACACAGCACAGCCCGAAGCACTGGGCGCAGTCGCCGCGCAGCTCGGTGAGGTCGGGTATCTGATCCGGCATGGCGTCCAGCCTACTGACCTGCGCGGTCCGCGGGACGTTCGGCCCGGCCCGGCGGCCCGCGCAGGGTCCACGGCTCAGTCCGCCGGCGCCGGCAGGTCCAGCCGGGCCAGGCGCTCCGGGTCGGCGAGGATGTACAGGCCGGTGATCAGGCCGTCGGCGACCGTGAACGCCGTGACCGAGACCGGCCGCCCCCCGGGCGCGGTGACCAGGCCCACCGCTCCGTTGACCAGCACCGGACGGGCGTGCGCGGCGAGGTGGGAGAACATCGAGGCCTGCTCGGCGACCGTGCGGGCCCCGCTGACCGCCTTGGACCCGCCCACGCCCCGTACCAGGACTCCCGCGTCGGCGCGCAGCGCCGCGTCGGGGTGGAGCAGGGCGAGCAGCGCCTCGAAGTCGCCGCCGCGGGTGGCGGCCAGCCAGGCGTCGACCACCTGCCGCTGGCGGCCGAGGTCGGGGTCGGCGGAAGGGCCGGCGCCCTGCACCCGGCGGCGGGCCCGGCTGGCGAGCTGCCGGGTGGCGGCCGGGCTGCGCTCGACGATCGCGGCGATGTCGTCGAACGGCACGGCGAACATGTCGTGCAGGACGAACGCCAGCCGTTCGGCCGGTTCCAGCGTCTGGAGCACCACGAGGAGCGCCAGCCCGACCGAGTCGGCCTCCAGCACCTCCTTCTCGGGGTCCGTCGCGCCGAGGGGCCGGACCACCGGATCGGGGACGAACGTGTCGTCCATCGGCTCCTCGCGGCGCGCGGTGCGCGAGCGCAGCATGTCCAGGCAGACCCGGCCCACCACGGTGGTGAGCCAGCCGCCGAGGTTGCGGATCTCCTCCGCGTCGCCGCGGCCGAGCCGCAGCCAGGCCTCCTGGACCGCGTCCTCCGCCTCGGTGAGCGAGCCGAGCATCCGGTAGGCCACCGCGCGCAGGTGCCCCCGGTGCTCCTCGAAGCGCTCGGCGAGCAGGTCGGTGGTGCCGTTCATGGGGTCCCCGTTCGTCCGGTGCCGGCGGGGCGCCCGCACCTGCTCCGCCGCGGGCGGCGGCAGCGGTCCCGGTGATCGCCGGCAAGCCCTGGCCGCAGACTATGCCGCCCGCCCGCCGCCGCGACTCCTTTTACGCCGCGCCCGGTTGGCTCACACCTCGTCGCGGGCCAGGGCGAGCAGCCGGTCCAGCACCCGCGGCGCCCCGACGCGCAGGCCGTCGTGCTCGTACTCGTCGGTCACCCAGGTCCGCAGCCCCCGCACGGCGCGGGCGGTGCGCAGGGAGTGGGCCGTGTCCACGTACATGTCGTCGTGGTAGACGGCCGCGGCGACCGGGACCTCGTTGGCGGCCAGCCGGGCGGGGTCGTACAGGGGCTGCCAGTCGGTGCGGGCGGCGAGCAGCTCGGCGGTCTCCCGCAGCGGGCGCAGCGCCGGGTCGGTCTCGAACGTCCAGGGGTGCACCGTCTCGCCGGTGAACAGCACCGGGGCGTCGCCGGCGAGTGCCTTGGCCGCGTCGAACTGCGGGAACTCGGCGCGGACCCGCTCGGCGGCCCAGGCGGTGGGGCGGGCGTCCTGGCCGTAGATGGACTCGTGGACGAGCGCGTACAGCGGGTGCCCCGCGTACGACAGCAGGCCGCGCACCTGCTCCTGGAAGGCGTCGGACAGCTCCGGGCCGCCCGGGGTGCGGACGAACGCGTCCTCCAGGAGGAAGTGCAGCCGGTGGCTGCCGTCGCTCGTGCCGAGCATCAGGCCGAGGGACTGGAACGCCTCCACGGTGAGCCGGTGGCCGCCGGGCAGGACGACGTCGTGGGTGAGGAGGTGGTCGGCGATGCGCCGGGCCCGCTCGACGTCCTGCGGGTAACGCGCGTAGTGCGCGGCGACCTTGCGCTCGATGCGCGGGTAGGCGGCCCGGTAGACGTCGTCGGCGTGGGCGTCGAGCGAGGGCAGGCCGCCGGTGACGACGGCGGTGTCCATGCCCTCGGGGGCGAGGGAGAGGTACGACACCGTGCAGAAGCCGCCGAAGCTCTGTCCCAGCACGGTCCACGGGGCGCCGCCCGTCAGCCGGGGGCGGATGGCCTCGCAGTCGCGGACGATGGAGTCGGCGCGGAAGTGGGTGAGGTAGTCGGCCTGCTCGGCGGGGCCGCCGCGCAGCGGGAGGGTCTGCCGGGTGGCGGGCGTGGAGCTGCCGGTGCCGCGCTGGTCCAAAAGCAGGACGCGGTAGTCCTTCAGGGCGCGGTCGAGCCAGGCCTGACGTCCGGCGAAACGATTCGCCCCGAAGCCCGGGCCACCCTGCAGATACAGCAGCCACGGCAGGTCCTGCCCCGCCTTGTCGCCGGCGACGGCCTCACGGGCGTACAGCTCGATGGTCTCGCCGCCGGGCCGGGCGTGGTCGAGAGGCACGGTGAAGCGGTGGTCGGTGAGGACGACACCGGGCTGGCGGTAGCTGGAAGTCAACGGATCTCCCGGGACGGACGGCACGGACGCGTCCCAGTTCAGCACACCGGCGGCCGGGCCGACCCACCCGGGATCACGGATTCCTACTGAACCTCCGGTCAGCGGGCGGCGAGACTGGAGCGGCGCACCACCAGCTCCGGCTGGAGCACCACCCGGCGGTGCTCGTGCCGGCCGGCGCCGCCCTCGGTGCGGGCCTCGGTCTCCTCCAGCAGCAGTTCCGCGGCGAGGGCGCCCATGGTGACGGCGGGCTGCCGTACGGAGGTCAGGGGTACGGCCGCGGCCGCGGCGAACTCGATGTCGTCGTAGCCGACGATGGCCAGGTCGTCGGGGACGACCACACCGGCCGCGTACAGGGCCTGGAGCACACCGAGGGCGAGCAGGTCGTTGGCGCAGAAGACCGCGGTGGGCCGGTCGGCGAGGCCCAGCAGCCGGGCGCCCGCGTCCCGGCCGGCCGCGACGTCCGGCCGCTCGGTGGGCAGTTCGCGCAGGGCGTCGGGGCCGAGCCCGGCCTCGGCGAGCGCGTTCAGGGCGCCGGTGCGGCGGTCGCGCACCTGGTTCAGTCCGGGCGGACCGCTGACGTAGGCGATGGAGCGGTGGCCGGCGTCCACCAGGTGGCGGACGGCGAGGGCGCCGCCCGCGACGTCGTCCACGGAGACCGAGCACTCGGTGGTGCCCTCGGCGACGCGGTCGACCAGCACGAAGGGGATGCCGTGCCGGCGGAAGGCCGCGATGTTGCGGCCGGTGGCGTCGGCCGGGGTGAGCAGCACTCCGCGCACCCGCTGCTCGGCGAAGAGGGACAGGTACTCCGCCTCCTCGGCGGCGTTCCGCGCGCTGTTGCAGACCATCACGCCGAGCCCCGCGTCCCGGGCCGCCCGCTCGGCGCCGCGCGCCACGTCCACGAAGAAGGGGCTGCCCATGTCCAGCACCAGCAGGCCCATGATGCGGCTGCGGCCGGCGCGCAACTGCCGTGCGGACTCGCTGCGGACGTAGCCGAGCCGGTCGATGGCGGACAGGACCCGGGCCCGGGTCTCGCCGGCGACGGTCTCGGGGCGGTTGATGACGTTCGAGACTGTGCCCACCGAGACACCGGCGGCGCGGGCGACGTCCTTGATACCCACCGACTGGACCATCGGGCTTCGGACCTCCAGGGGACCAGGGGCGGCGGGGGAAGGCGCTCACGGGCGCCCGGACACTCGTGCGCTCGAGGGCGCACTCGCGCGCGCAGGAGGGCGGAAGAGCCCTCACATTACCGTCATGACCGGCATCGCGGCCCGGTCCCCGCCCCGGTGCGGCCCGGTCGCCCGGCCGGGTCCGGGGCCGGCCTGGCGACGGCGGTCACGGGCCCGCTCGCGGCGGCGGTCACGGCAGGTGGAACACCTCCGTGAGCGGTGTCATCGCCTCGTCGGGCCGGGCGCCGTCCGGCGATTCGAAGAACGGCGCCGTCTCCGCCTGCCGGCGGGCGTCGCGGAGGCCTGCCGGCCCTCGGGGCAGCCGGCGCCCGGGACCCGGGCCGAGGTGACGCGCTGCATCCTGGACTCGCCGGCCCTCGCCCACCGCGGGGCCGTCGAGGACGCGCAGCGGATGGCCGGCCGTGCGGTCGACGTCGTGTACGTCGTCGGCGGCGGCACCCGCAACGCGCTGCTGTGCCCCCAGCTCACCGCCGACGCTTGCGGGCTGCCGGTGGTGGCGGGCGCGACGGCGGCGGCGGCCCTCGGCAATGTGCTGGTGCTGGCCCACAGGCACGGGGCTGGCCGGCGACCTCGCCGGCATGCGCCGGCTGCTCGCCCGCACCCAGCCGCTGACCCGCTGCCTACCCCGCGGCGGCGCCGCCCGCCGACGGGAGGCGGCGGCGCGGCTCGCCACGCGGTGAGCCGGGCCCGCCGCCCGGCAGATCGCGCCGATTACCCTGCAGACGTCCGACGACCGACACCGAGGAGCCGCGATGCGTGTCGCCCTGTTCCTGACCTGTGTCAACGACACGCTCTATCCGGACACCGGCCGGGCGGTGGTGAGACTGCTGACCCGGCTGGGGGTCGAGGTCGACTTCCCGATGGGCCAGACGTGCTGCGGGCAGGCGCACTACAACACCGGCTACCGGCACGAGGCGGAGCCGCTGGCCCGGCGCTTCGCCGAGGTCTTCGGTGAGTACGAGGCGATCGTCACCCCGTCCGGGTCCTGCGGGGCGATGGTCCGCGAGCTCTACCCGCGCATGGGCGAGCGGGCGCGGGCCGAGGGGCGGGGCGGGACGCTCGCCGCGGTGCTCGCGCCGGTCGTGCCGAAGACGTACGAACTGACGGAGTTCCTGGTCGACGTGCTCGGGGTGACGGACGTCGGCGCCCACTACCCGCACCGGGTGACGTACCACCCGACCTGCCACGGACTGCGCGCCCTCGGTCTCGGCGACCGGCCCCGGCGGCTGCTGAACGCCGTGCGCGGGCTGGAACTGGTGGAGCTGCCGGGGGCCGAGGAGTGCTGCGGGTTCGGCGGCACGTTCGCGGTGAAGAACGCCGAGGTGTCGGCGGCGATGGGCGCGGACAAGGTGCGCAACGCCGAGTCGACCGGCGCGGAGGTGCTGTGCGCGGCCGACAACTCCTGCCTGATGCACATCGGCGGCACGATGAGCAGGCTGCGGACGGACATGCGGCCAGTGCACATCGCGGAGATCCTGGCGAGCACGGAGGAGGAACCGGCCGCATGAGCGGAACGTACCTGGGTATGCCGGCCTTCCCCGAGGCCGCGCGCCAGGCCGTCGGCGACGCCACCCTGCGCGGCAACCTGCGCCACGCCACCCACACCATCCGCGCCAAGCGGGCCAGGGCGGTCGCCGAGGTGTCCGACTGGGCGGAGCTGCGGGAGGCGGGCAGGCGGATCAAGGACCACACGCTGCGCCATCTCGACCGCTACCTGGTCCAGTTGGAGGAGGCGGTGACGGCGGCGGGCGGCACGGTCCACTGGGCCGCCGACGCCGAGGAGGCCAACCGGATCGTCACCGAACTGGTCCGGGCCACCGGCGAGTCGGAGGTCGTCAAGGTCAAGTCGATGGCCACGCAGGAGACCGGCCTGAACGAGGCGCTCGAGGCCGCGGGCATCCGCGCCTACGAGACCGATCTCGCCGAGCTGATCGTGCAGTTGGGCAAGGACCGGCCCTCGCACATCCTGGTCCCGGCCATCCACCGCAACCGGCGCGAGATCCGGGACATCTTCCGCGCCGAGATGGCCGAGTGGGGCCGGCCGGCGCCCGAGGGCCTGAGCGACTCCCCCGCCGAACTCGCCGAGGCCGCCCGGCTGCACCTGCGGGAGAAGTTCCTGCGGGCCAGGGTCGGCGTCTCCGGCGCCAACTTCATGGTCGCCGAGACCGGCACGCTGGTGGTCGTGGAGTCCGAGGGCAACGGGCGGATGTGCCTGACCCTGCCCGAGACGCTGATCTCGGTCGTCGGCATCGAGAAGATCGTGCCCACCTGGCGGGACCTGGAGGTCTTCCTGCAGACGCTGCCCCGCTCCTCGACGGCCGAGCGGATGAACCCGTACACGTCGATGTGGACCGGCACCACGGACGGGGACGGCCCGGACGCCTTCCACCTCGTCCTGCTCGACAACGGACGCACGGACACCCTCGCCGACGAGGTGGGCCGGCAGGCGCTGCGCTGCATCCGCTGCTCGGCCTGCCTGAACGTGTGCCCGGTGTACGAGCGGGCCGGCGGCCACGCCTACGGTTCGGTGTACCCGGGTCCGATCGGCGCCATCCTCAGCCCCCAGCTGCGCGGCACCGGAAGCGAGATCGACGCCTCCCTGCCGTACGCGTCCTCGCTGTGCGGGGCCTGCTACGAGGTGTGCCCGGTCGCCATCGACATCCCGGAGGTGCTGGTGCACCTGCGGGAGCGGGTCGCGCAGGGCGGGCAGGCGGTCCGGGCGGGCAACAAGGTGGTGCTGAGGCCGGCCCGGGGCCACGCCGCCGAGCGGGCGGCGATGCGGGCGGCGCGCTGGGCGTTCGCGCACCCGGGCGCGCTGCGCGCCGGGCAGCGGCTCGCCTCCCGTACCCGCCGGCTGCATCCGCGCACGCTGCCGGGTCCGGGCCGGGCGTGGAGCGGCGCCCGGGACCTGCCGGCGGTGCCGGCCGAACCGTTCCGGGACTGGTGGCAGCGCACGAACGGCGGGAAGGACGCGGCGAAGTGAGCAGCAGGGAAAGGATCCTGGGCCGGGTGCGGCGCGCGCTCGCCGACCTGCCCGCGGACGAGCGGCCGTACGAGGAGGCGGTGGCGCGCGACTACCTGCGCGAGCACGGCGACCGTACGGCCGGGCGGACCGTGGAGCTGCTGGCCGAGAACCTGGCGGACTACCGGGCGGTCGTGCACCGCACGGACGCGGCGGGCCTGCCGGGCCTGATCACGCGGCTGCTCGCCGCCCGCGGCTCGGAGCGGGTGCTCGTGCCGCCCGGCCTCCCGCCCGGGTGGCTGCCGGCCACCGGTCCCGCCCTGATGGAGGACCGCGCCGGGAGTACGGCGCGTGAACTGGACCGGGTGGACAGCGTGGTCACCGGCTGCGCGGTCGCGATCGCCGAGACCGGCACACTCGTCCTGGACGGCTCCCCCGACCAGGGCCGGCGCCGCATCACGCTGATCCCCGACCACCACGTCTGCGTGGTGCGCGTCCCGGACCAGGTGGTCGCCTCGGTCCCGCAGGCCCTCGGCCGCCTGGATCCCGCCCGCCCGCTGACCTGGATCTCCGGCCCCTCCGCGACCAGCGACATCGAACTCGACCGGGTGGAGGGGGTGCACGGGCCGCGCGCGCTGGAGGTGGTGCTGGTGAGCGGGGCGTGACCGGCGTGCCGGACGCGGTGCGGCCGGCTCCGGGCGCGCATCGCGGGCGCGGAGCCGGCGTCGGGGTCTGCGCCATGGAGACACCCCGCTGCGCATAGGGTGGGGCCGGTACGTCCGCCACCGTGAGAGGTCTGTGATGCCCGAGCTCCCCTCGGACCCCGCCGTCGCGCAGTTCGGCCCTCAGGGGCTGCGCCGCATCAGCGTGCCCGCCTCGTACGGCACCGTGCCGGCCTCGGCCCGGACGCACCTGGCGCAGGTCGGGGTGCCGCTGCACGTCGGCCCGTACTTCATCGCGGCGGACGACACCGACGGGCCGACCCTCGGGATGTTCACCGGCCACCGCGGCGTGGCGCTGCAGGGCGACTGGGCGGAGTGGGTGCGCATCGGCACCGACCGGCTGGCGAACCTGTGCGTGCGCACCGACGGCTCCGTGCAGGCGGTCTTCCTCGGCCGTGGCGAACCCGCCCTGTTCGTCAGCTCGGACGTCGCCGCCTTCACGCACTGCGCGGCCGCTCTGGACCGCGCCCTCCCGGTGATCGCCGCCTCCGACGGACTGCAGTCCGCGGCCGAGGCGTTCGCCGCGCTGGTCCGGGAGATCCGGCAGATCGACCCGGAGGCCGTCGCCGACCGGGAGAACTGGTGGTCGCGGGTGCTCGACGACATCCGTCACACCCTCAACTTCCCGTTCTCGTCGGCCTTCGAGTACGTCGGCGAGGACGGCGCCAAGCAGATCGTCACCGCCCAGGCCGGTCCCGGCCGCCCGCACCCCGAGGAGCAGCTCTGGCAGCGGCTCTCCTCGTCCGGGGTGGAGCCCGAGCAGGTCCGCCGCGTCTACTGCGAACTCGAGCCGTGCATGATGCCGGGCCACTACTGCGCCGCCTGGCTCCAAGCCGTCTTGCCGCACGCCGAGTTCACGCACAGCTTCGACTACGGCGACACAGCGGAGTCCCGCGAGGAGGGTCTCAAGGAGCTCATCACCCACGCCGCGCGGCAGGCCCGGCAGTGACGCGCCGCCCCAACGTCGCGTGCGGGAAGGCGAGTTCATGACGGCCGACGCCTCTCCGCCCTGGTCCCGGCCCGCCGACGGGCGGGAGCCCGCCGCGGCCGCCCTGCTCTCCTGGCTCGGCGACCCCCACGCCCCCGGCCTCGCCGTGATCACCGGCGCCGAGGGCAGCGGCAAGTCGCGGCTCCTCGCCTGGTTGATCGGCCACGGCACCCGGCCCGGCACCGTCGGTGAACGCCGGGTCCACGGCTTCGTACCGCTGCCCGGCCAGACGGCGACCACGGCCGCCTGGATGCTCGGCGAACAGCTGTCGATCGCCGCGCGTTCCCCGGGGGACCTGCTGGCGGCGCTCGCCGCCGACCCGCGCCGCACCGTCATCGCGCTGCCCGAACTGCACTCCGCCGAACAGCCCGGCCCGCTCGTCGAACTGGTCCTGTCGCTGGCCTCGTTGGAGCACCTCCGGGTACTCGTGGAGGTCCGCTCGGGTACGGAGTGGGAGCGGGCGCTGACCGCCGGACCCTGCGCCCGGATGGACCTGGACGAGCCCCGGTGGACCGACGAGGCCCGACGCGCGTCCTGGGCGGCGGCCCACCCGGCCGGCCCGGAGCCGGTCGCGGGCCGGGACCCGGAACCGGAGGAACCGTTCGATCTGGACGATCCCGCCTCGGTCTGCGCCGCCGACCCCTGGAGCGTGACCACCGCGTACGAACGCTCCGAGGAGAGCCACGGCGGGCTGCGCGCCGCCTGGCTGCGGGCCGGCGCCTCCTTGACACGCGAGCAGCCCGCCGCCGAACGCGCCCTCGTCCTGCTCGCCGCCCTCGGCGACGCCGGTGATCCGCGGCTGCCCGCCGTCCTCGGCGCCCTCGCCCGGGACGCCTCCTGGACCCTCGTCTGGCACCGGGTGCGCGGCGACGTCAACCCGCCCTGGCCCGGACCGGTCCGCTCGCTGGCGGCCGGTACCGGCCCCCTGGCGGGGCAGCTCGTCGCCGCGGACCACCAGGGCACCGTGCGCGTCCTCGACGCGGAGAGCGCCCGCTCCACCGGACGCCTCCCGCACTCCGCGCCCGGCGTCCGCGCCACCGCGGAGCACGGCGACGGCACCGTCAGCGTCCTCGACGAGCACGGCCTGCTGCACACGCAGCGCGCCACCGAGTCGTCGCGGCCCAGGGGACTCGCCGCCCTCCTCGACGACGGCCCCTCCGAGCAGAGCCGGCTGCTCGACGCCGTGCGGGAGTACACACGGCGTCAGCAGGAGACGTTCACCGCGCTGACCGGCGCCGGGGACCGCGTCGTCCTCGGTGACGCCGCCGGGACGGTGCACGTGGTGGCCGCCGGCGCCGAGCCGCGTACCCGCGCGCTGCACCGGGGGCCCGTCACCGCGGTCGCCGGAACCGCCCTGCCGGTCTCCGCGGCCGGTGACACCGTCGCCCTGCTGTACACGGGCGGCGCCGACGGCACCGTGCGCGCGTGGGCTCCGCACACCGACCCCATGCCCGAACCGGTGGCCGCCCGCGGCTGCGCCGTCAACGCGGTGGCGGTGGCGACGACCGGCGCCGGGCTCGCCCTCGCGATCGCCTGGGCCGACGGCCTCGTCGAGCACCGGCTCCTGGACGACGACCGGTTGCGCACCTTCCACCCAGGCAGCCAGGCCAACGCCCTCGCCTTCACGGCGGACGGGGACCTGATGGTGGGGACGGACGAGGCGCTCGTGCGGATGCGGGGGCGGTGACGACGGCCGGCGGTCCGCGGCCGGTTGCTATGCGCCGCCTTGCGTTCCCCGAGCGAACGCCGTCAACTCCCTTGCCGTCATCGTCAGATGGACGTCCTGTCACATAACCGTGACGCGGCCGGTTTACTCTTGTGTACCTGACAACCTGTCCCGTTGGCTGGGACGGGACAGCCGGTACTTGACGGGGGACGGAGCACGCGGCCATGGGTCTGGTACTGCCGAGCATCATCGACGAGGCACTCGACCTCATCGGGGTCAACTGGCCCAATGTCGACGAGGACGACTACTTCGAGATGGCGACGTCCATGCGGGAGTTCGCCGAGGAGTTCGAGGGCCACGGCGGTGAGGCGCACAAGGCCGTGAGCCGCATCCTGTCCTCCTCCGAGGGCTGGGCCGTCGACTCCATGCAGAAGCACTGGTCGCATGTGAAGACCCGGCACCTGGAGAAGATTCCCGAGGTGGCGCGGCTGTTCGCGGACGCCTGTGACGGCGTCGGCCAGATCATCCGCGGCATGAAGGTCAAGGCGGGCGTCGAACTCGGTGTGCTCGCCGGCACCATCGTCGCCGAACTCGCCGCCGCCCCGGTGACCCTGGGCATCTCCGCCGCGGCCGCCGCCGGTGAGATCGCGCTGATGCGCACCATCGTGAAGCGGCTCATCGACGAGGCGGTCGACCAGATCGTGGACGCGCTCGTCGCCAAGGTCACCGAGCCCGTCACGGGCAAACTCCAGGAGCTCGTCTCCGACATGGTCCTCGACCTCGCCGAGGGAGCCTTCAACCCCGGTGACAAGCCGGGCGGTATGCAGCTCGCCTCCGCGGGCGACACCGGCGGCTCGGGCAGCGGGGGCAAGAAGACGGTCATCGACCACGTCGAGTTCGAGGACGGCGCCGGCAAGGTCTCCCGCCACGGCAGCGACATGGGCAGCCAGTCCGGGATCCACCTGGGCAAGTCGAAGCACTCCTTCCACAAGACCAAGGGCAAGGACGTCTTCACCAAGGCCTTCGACGGCATTCTCGAGGGCGCCATCGACGGCATGGAGAAGGCCGCCAAGAAGGTGACCACCCACGTCTCCGACACCATCCCGGAACGTGTGAAGGCCGCCTCCCGGCACCAGAAGCGCAAGGACCACGACGTCGGCGACGAGGCCGACAAGGTCGACGTCAAGAAGGTCAAGCGGGACGGCGACACGCCCATGTACCTGCTCAGCGACGACGGTTCGGTACGCCAACTGCACCATGACGGCACCACCAGCCCCGTCCACCACAGCGACTCCTCCGGCGTGAACCAGGTACTCGGCGACAAGGCCTGGTACCCGTGGAACCACAAGGACGAGAAGCAGCGCAAGGACAAGCCCAGCAACGGCGAGCGGGTCGACTCCAAGAAGGTCGCGCCCGGCTCCACCGAGCTGGCCCGCGCCACCCAGCTCGGCCGCTACGCCAACCGCTCCGAACGCCCCGACTCCTACGTCTCGGGCGGCAACTACGCCTCGGCGCTGTACGACGACGGCAAGGGGAACCGGTTCATCCTGGTCGGCGCCAGCGGCAAGGCGCACTCCGAACGGTCCATCGGGCACCCGCTGATAAAGAAGGGCCACGAGGGCAACGTCAGTCACCTCTACACGGAACGCGAGCCCTGCCAGAAGAATCCCAAGTGCGACAAGTATCTGGCGAGGGAGTTCCCCGACCATCTCGAGGTCAGCCACAGCGCGAAGTACGACCAGTCCGAGAAGGGGCCGGACGGCAAGGAGCTGAGCAAGTACAAGAAGGACCGGGAGCACCGCGCCTACGTCGCGTGGCTGGAGGACCAGTGGGACCAGCACGGTGCCGCCGGAGGGCGCACTGATACGGTGATGAACCTCTCGCCCTCGGACCGCAAGTTCCTTCCCTAGCAGGGCGGGACGGCCAGGAAATCCACGGCGCCCGGCGCCACCGAGTTCGGAGTACCGGAAGTGCTTTTCGACGTCACCCGCGGCGAACTCGTCGAGATCTTCGGCGAGGACCGCATCGCGACCGTGCCCGCCGCCGCCTTCCCACCCGCCGCCGCGGACACCGAGGGCGCCCGCCTCCTGCAGACCGTCGGCGTCCCCACCCGGACGCTCCTGCTGCGTCAGCCCGACGAGGAGGACGGGCTGCTGCCCCTCGTCCGGGACGTCGTCCACGTCGAGGACTTCGAGGACGCCGAGGAGAACGCGGGCGACTGGCCCGTCATCGGCTGGCTGCTCAACGCGCACCTCGCCCTCGACCCCGTCTCGGGCAAGGTGTACGCCTTCGACCCGGACGAGGAGACGGTGCGGGAACTCCACACGGACGTCTCGTCCCTCGTCCAGGTCACCCTCCGCTTCCAGCGCCTGCTCGACGAGTTCACCTTCAGCGGCGACGAGGACGAGGAGGAGGCCGACTTCGAGCGCCTCGACGGCGAGGTCGACCGCGTCCGTGAGGAGACGAGCGACGTCGACCCGCTCCCCTTCCAGGACGACGAGACCGTCTGGTCGGTGGTGGGCGACGAGATCGCCATGGGCCAGCGCTTCAGGGGCGACAGCGCGGCGGCCCGCTCGCGCCACCGGTGACCGCCGGCGGGTGAGCGGGGCGGGAGCACGTGACAGGAGCGCTGAACAAGCGCTTAGATAGTGACGGACGCCGTTCCCCGAACCCGCCGGAGGCCCCGTTGTTCACGTCCGTCGACGACGTCTCCGCCCGCCTCGCCGAGACCGGGTACCTCGCCTCGCCCGCCGTCGCCACGACCGCCTTCCTCGCCGCCCGGCTGGGCAAGCCGCTGCTGGTGGAGGGGCCCGCCGGGGTCGGCAAGACCGAGCTGGCCAAGGCCGTCGCCGAGGTCGCCGCCGCCCGGCTGGTCCGGCTGCAGTGCTACGAGGGCGTCGACGAGTCCCGGGCCCTGTACGAGTGGAACCACGCCAAGCAGCTGCTGCGGATCAGCGCGGGCCGCGGCGAGAGCTGGGACGAGGCCCGTACCGACATCTTCAGCGAGGAGTTCCTGCTGCCCCGCCCGCTCCTCACCGCGATCCGCGGCGAGGAGCCGACGGTCCTGCTGATCGACGAGATCGACAAGGCCGACGTCGAGATGGAGGGCCTGCTGCTGGAGGTGCTCAGCGACTTCCAGGTGACGGTCCCCGAACTGGGCACGGTCACCGCGACCCGCCGTCCCTTCGTCGTGCTCACCTCCAACGCGGGCCGCGAGCTGTCCGAGGCGCTGCGCCGCCGCTGCCTCTTCCTGCACATCGGGTTCCCGGAGGAGGAACTGGAGCGGCGGATCGTGGCCCTGAAGGTGCCGGGGCTGGACGCGGCGCTGGCCGGGTCGGTGGTCCGGGTGGCCGGGGCGCTGCGGGCGATGGACCTGCGCAAGGCGCCGTCCGTCGCGGAGACCGTCGACTGGGCGCGGACCCTGCTGGCCCTGGGCGCGGACACGCTGGACGAGACGGTCGTACGGGACACCCTGGGCGTGCTCCTCAAGCACCAGGACGACGTGCTGAAGGCGGCCGCCAAGCTGGACCTGGAAGCACTGTGACCGGTGCCGGGGACCGGATCACCGGGCTGGTCGGCGCGCTGCGCGCGCACGGCGTGCGGATCGGCACCGGGGAGACGGTCGACGCGGCCCTCGCCGTCGAGGCCCTCGGTTTCGGCGACCGGGAGCTGCTGCGGGAGGGACTGGCCGCGACCCTGCTGCACGGCCCGGCCCAGCGGGCCGTGTTCGACCCGGTCTTCGACCTGTACTTCCCGCGCGGTGTGGGCGGCCCGGAGCGGGCGCCGGCGGACCGGGAGGAGCTGCGCGACCGCCTCGCACGGGCGCTGGCGGCGGGCGATCCGGCGCTGCTGGCACGGCTGGCGGCGGAGGCGGTCGACGGCTTCGGCGGATACGGCGGCTCAGCGGGATCGGACGGCTGGTCGGCGCACCAGACGCTCGACCGGCTCCGGCCGCAGACCCTGCTGGCCCGGGTACGGGCCGACGTACGGGCGCGGGACGGCGGCACGGGCTTCGCGGACCGGCTGCTGGACGACGAGATCAGGCGCCGCATCGAGGAGTTCCGCCGGCTGGTCGGGGCGGAGGCCCGGCGCCGGGTCGCCGAGCGGCGCGGCCGGGACGAGATCGCCCGGCGGGCCGTGGCGCCGACCGCGGACCGGGTGGACTTCCTGTACGCCCACCGCGACCAGCTCGCCGAGCTGCGCAGGGTGGTGTGGCCGCTGGCGCGGAAGCTGGCGACCCGGCTGGCCGCGCGCCGCCGCCGTGCCGCGCGCGGCACGGTCGATCTGCGGCGCACGCTGCGCTCCTCGCTGTCCACGGGCGGGGTGCCGATGCGGCCGGTGCTGCGCCGGCGCCGTCCGGTACGGCCCGAACTGGTCCTGCTGTGCGACGTGTCGGGCTCGGTGTCGGGGTTCTCGGACTTCACGATGCTGCTGGTGCAGGCGCTGCACGACCAGTTCAGCAAGATCCGCGTGTTCGCCTTCGTCAACCGGCTCGACGAGGTGACCGGGCTGCTCGCCCACGGCCGGGCGGACCCGGACGGGCTCGGCGCCCGGATCCGCGCGGAGGCCACGCTGACCGGCTGGCACGACAGCAGCGACTACGGCGTCGCGCTCGGCGAGTTCACCGAGCGGTACGGCGCGGCGGTCGGCCCCCGGACGACGGTGTTCGTGCTCGGGGACGCCCGGACGAACATGAGCGACCCGAACCTGCCCGCCGTCCGGGAACTCGCCCGCCGCGCCCGCGGCGTGCACTGGCTGAACCCCGAGCCGCGCGCCCAGTGGGGCACCGGCGACTCGGCGGCGCCCGCCTACGCCGCTCTCGTGGAGATGCACGAGTGCCGTACGGCCCGGCAGCTCGGCGCGCTGATCGCCAGGCTGCTTCCGGTGTGACGCGGGGCCGCACGCCGAGGGCCACGGGGTGTGCCCCGTGGCCCTCGGCGTGCTCCGCTCAGCCCCTGGCGTACTCGTTCGCCATCGTCCCGGCGAAGTCGAACACCACGACCTGCTCGTCACCCACCACCCAGGCGTCGTGGCCGGGCGGGCAGACGAAGACGTCCCCGGGGCCGACCTCGCTCTCGCCGCCGTCGTCCATCCGCAGGTGCATCCGTCCCTGGACCACATAGCCGTTGTGGTGGACCATGCAGCTCGCGGTGCCCGCGATCGGTCCCACGGACTCCGACCACCGCCAGCCCGGTTCGAAGGTGCCCACCGCGAAGTCGAGCCCGGTCAGATGCAGGGCTTCGAGGTGGCCGCGGGGGAAGTCACGCCGCTCGTCGGGTTTGTCGACCGTCTTCACTTCCAGCATGACGGTGTCCTCCCTTCCGGCCGCTCACCACGGCCGGGGCCGGCCCCCGTCCCCGGCGGCCACGGACGGCACCGGCAGCACATTGGCGGCGGCCGCACCCCTCGCCCCCATCGTCGGCCCGCCCCGCGGGGGCCGTCAATCGACGGTCCCACTCCGCGGCGGGCCCGCGCCGAGCCGCCGGACCGGCTGTGCCGGCGCACCCGGGGGGCGAGCGGAGAATTGCCCGGCCGCAGGGTGCAACCTCGTCCGGGGTCGGACGTCTGTCCGGGTGGAGGCCTCCACTTCGACCCACGTCCGACCCGAGCGACCGAAGGAACCCATGTCCACAGAGCAATCCCCCCGCCCCGGCCGCAAGCGCGGGCTGCGCACCGTCCTGGGGGTCTCCGCCGTCGGCGCGGCCCTCGCCGTGGGCGGCGCCGTCACCGCCCAGGCGGTGCAGGGCGACGCCCGGCCCGCCGCCCGCTCCGGCGCCACCACCGCGCCGGCGTCGGCGGGCGGCCACGCGACGCCCACGCCCGTGCCGTCCCCGACCCGGCCGCCGACGCCGAAGCCCGTCCCGACGCCGTCGCACCCGCCCACGTCCGCCCCGACCCCGGTGCCGTCCAGCCCGCACACGCCGGCCCCCGTGCCGTCGGCGCCGGGTACGAAGGCCCCGACCCCCGTGCCCTCCCCCACGCGTCCGGGCACCCCGAAGCCGGTCCCGGCGCCGCACCACGGCCACCGGACGGCGTCGCCGAGTCCGGTTCCGGCGAGCCGGCTCGCCACGCCCGCGCCGGTTCCACCGCACCACTGAGGCAGCGCCGGTGTGCGGGGAGCCCGCCTACGCGGCTCCCCGCACACCGGCCGGGAGATCCATGACCACAGCCACACCGCCGGCGGGACCCCTCGTCCGGGGCCCGTTCCGCATTCCGGCGCGCGGGCGGAGCCGCCCGGCGTCCCGGCTCGCGCCGCTGCGCGCCCGTCTGCTGGCCCGCGTCCGCGCCGGGGGCCCGGCAGCCCCGGCGCCGCCCGGCCGCGGCGCCGGCATCGGCGCACCGGGGCGGGCCGCCGCCGAGATCCCGCCGGGCATCGAGGAGTTGTACCACCACCGCCGGCTCTCCCTGGTGCGCCTGGCGGTGCTGCTGGTCGACGACCTGCCCACGGCCGAGGACGTCGTCCAGGACGCGTTCACCGCGCTGTTCCGCCGCCACGGCCACCGCCTCGGCTCCCTCGACGACCCAGAGGCGTACCTGCGCACGAGCGTCGTCAACGGCGCCCGCTCGGTGCTGCGGCGGCGCAGGACCGTACGGGCGCACGTCCCCGAACCCGAGGGGCACGCGCCGCCGCCGGAGGAGGACGTCCTGCTGCACGAGGACCACCGGGAGGTGCTGGCGGCCCTGCGAACGCTGACCCCGCGGCAGCGCGAGGTGCTGGTGCTGCGCTACTGGTCGTACCTGACCGAGGCCCAGATCGCGGCGACGCTGGGTCTGTCGCGGGGCGCCGTGAAGTCCACGGCCAGCAGGGCCCTGGACGCCCTCGGCCGACGCCTGGAGGGTCTGCGATGAACGACTCCCCCGCCGGGACGGGAACCGCGCCGGCGCGCGTCGAGGAACGGCTGCGGGCCGCCCTCGCCGCGCGCGCCGAGTCCGTCGGCCCGGCCGACCTGCGGGCACCGCGCCCGCCGTCCGCGACGCACGCCCGGCGGCTGCCGGTACGCCGTGTCGTCGCGGGCCTGCTCGCGCTGGCCGCGGTGGCCGCCCTGGTGTTCCTCACCGTCCGGGACGACCGGCCCCGCCCGGCCGAGCCGGCCCGCTCCCCGAGGCCCGCGACCGGCACCCCGGCACCCGTGCCCACCACCGTCCCCCCGTCACCGGCCCGGCCGTCCCCGAGCAGCCCGGGCAGCGCCACGCCGTAGCGCCCGGCAGCCCCACCGGGTGCCGGGGCACGGGTCTGTCTGCGTCCCGGCTCCGGGGCGACTAGGTTGTGCCGCATGAGCAATCTTGACCGTGCGCCGGTACCGAGTGTGTGCGGCGGCCGCGGATTCGTCGTCGCCGAGCCCGTCCGCGAACTGCTGAGCCCTCGCCGAGTGAAGCTGGGCGAGTCCACCGAGGTGCGCCGGCTGCTGCCCAACCTGGGCCGGCGCATGATCGGCGCCTGGGCCTTCGTCGACCACTACGGCCCCGACGACATCGCCGACGAGCCCGGTATGCAGGTGCCGCCGCACCCGCACATCGGGCTGCAGACGGTGAGCTGGCTGCACGAGGGCGAGGTGCTGCACCGCGACTCCACCGGCAGCCTGCAGACCATCGGTCCCCGGCAGCTCGGCCTGATGACCTCGGGCCGGGCGATCAGCCACTCCGAGGAGAGCCCCCGGTCGCACGCCCGCTTCCTGCACGGAGCGCAGCTCTGGGTCGCGCTCCCCGACGAACACCGCCACACGGAGCCGAGGTTCGAGTACCACGCCGAGCTGCCCCAGGTCACCGCGCCCGGTCTCACCGCCACCGTGATCCTCGGCGAGCTCGACGGAGCGTCCTCCCCCGGCACGGCGTTCACCCCGATCGTCGGCGCCGACCTGAGCCTCACCCGGGGCGCCGACGTACGCCTGCCCCTGAACCCCGACTTCGAGTACGGCGTGCTGGCCATGTCCGGCGAGGTGAACGTGGACGGCGTGCCGGTCCTGCCGGGCTCGATGCTCTACCTCGGCTGCGGCCGCGCCGAACTCCCCCTGCGCGCCGAGTCGGACGCCGGGATCATGCTGCTGGGCGGCGAGCCGTTCGCCGAGGAGCTGATCATGTGGTGGAACTTCGTCGCGCGCACCCAGGCGGAGATCGAGCAGGCCCGCGAGGACTGGACGAACGGCACCCGCTTCGGCGAGGTGACGGGTTACGACGGGCGCCCGCTGTCCGCGCCGGAGCTGCCCCCGGTGCCGCTGAAGCCGCGCGGACGGGTGCGCTGACCGGGGCGGTGGCTCATGAGCCCGCCGCGCGAGTCGACGGGCGCCGCGCCGGTCGCGCAGCAGGCGTGAGCCGTCCCGTGCGCGTCGGGCGCGCGGGACATCCGCGTCCCCGCACCGCGCGGCCACCGACCCCCTTGCCCCCTCCACCCGACCCTGCCTGTGCCGATCAGCGGTGCGCCGTTACAATGCCGTTGGCTCGCCATGCTGTTGGGGTGGGTGGTGTGCCGGGAAGCCTGGTCGGCGACGTCTTCGTCGCGCCTTGAAGGTTTCCATGTCTCTCAGGTCCCCGCGCCGTTCCGCCGGCCCGCTCGGCCGTGGCGGTGCCCCGGTGTCATGGCGGCGCGTGCGTGCCCCCTCGCCGAAGCCGGGGGAACGGCGGGTTTCGAGGGCCGTCGGTGTGCACGTGGTGAAGACGCGCGGGAGCGGGGGCCGTTGGCATGGATAGGACGCCGGGGGAACAGAGCCGGCGGTCGCCGGGCAGCCGGCCGATGGCGGTCGCCGCCGCCTTCGGCAGCGATGCGCAGATCGCGGAGGCTCGCGCTCTGGCCCGTTCCTTCCTGGCCGACCTCACCGCCGTGCACGGCGTCGCGGTGTCCGAACGCGTGCTGCACGTGGTGCAGCTGGTGGTGAGTGAGCTGGTGACCAACGCCCGCAAGTACGCTCCGGGACCGTGTCTGCTGACGATCCAGGCCCGTGCGGGTGCCGTCGAGGTGATCGTGCGGGACAGCGACTCTTCACTTCCGACGGTGCGGGAACCGGATCCGGGCCGGGTCGGTCAGCACGGGCTGGAGATCGTCATGGCGGCGTGCCGGAGCTTCGAGATGCGCCGGGAGCCCCAGGGCAAGCTGGTCAGGGCCGCCGTCGCCCTCGACGACGCGGAACCCCGACGGGCGAGGTGATCAGGCGGCCGATACCGGTCGGGTGAGGGTCTCCACCGGCCGGCGGGCATCCGCGGGCTCGGCTCCCCACGTCTCGGGTGGGCCGCGTCCGCCCGCCTCTGGGCGGGGCGGCCGCCCCTACTCCGGCGCGCTCGCCGCCCCGCTTACCGCTCCATCCCGGTCCGGGCACGGCGCCAGGCGCCGTCGGCGAGCAGTCGCAGGCCGTTGAGGCCCACGATGACGGTGGAGCCCTCGTGACCCGCTACGCCCAGCGGCAGCGGAAGGGTCCCGGCCAGGTCCCAGACGACCAGGCCGGTGATGAACACCGAGGCGATGACCAGGTTCTGCACCACGAGGCGGCGCGCCCGGCGGGACAGGCGGACGACCGCGGGGACGGTGGCCAGTTCGTCACGGACCACGACCGCGTCGGCGGTCTCCAGGGCGAGGTCGGAACCGGCGCGGCCCATGGCGATGCCGGTGTGGGCGGCGGCCAGCGCGGGGGCGTCGTTGACGCCGTCGCCGACCACCAGCACCTTCCGCCCGGCCCGTTCCAGCTCCCGTACCGCCGTCACCTTGTCCTGCGGCAGCAGCCCGGCGCGGACGTCGGTGATGCCGACCTCGGCGGCGAGCCGGGCCGCCGCGCGCGGGTTGTCGCCGGTGACGAGGACCGGGGAGGTCCCCGTCAGCCCGCCCAGGGCCGTGACGGTGGCGGCGGCTTCGGCGCGCAGCCGGTCGGCGACGCCCAGGACCCCCGCCGGCTCGCCGTCGAGGGTGACGAGCACGGCCGTACGGCCCTCCCGCTCCCACTCGGCCGCCACGGCCATGGCGGGCTGGTCCGTGCGGCCGCCCGGCAGGCGGGCCGGGCTGCCGACCGCGACGGTCCTGCCTTCGACGGTGGCGCTCACGCCGGTGCCGGGCGCCGAGCCGAAGTCCTCCGCCGGGGGGATGTCCAGACCGCGGTCGCGGGCGGCGTCGACGACCGCCCGGGCCAGCGGGTGCTCGCTGGGGTGTTCGGCCGCCGCGGCGAACCGCAGCACCTCGTCCTCCGTCAGGCCGGCGGCGGCCAGGGGACGTACGCCGGTCACCTGCGGGGCGCCCTCGGTCAGGGTGCCCGTCTTGTCGAGCGCGACCGCGTCGACCTGGCCGAGGCGTTCCATGACCACGGCCGACTTGACCAGCACGCCGTGCCGGCCGGCGTTGGCGATGGCGGACAGCAGCGGCGGCATGGTGGCCAGCACCACCGCGCAGGGCGATGCGACGATCATGAAGGTCATGGCCCGCAGCAACGTGGGCTGGAGCGCGGCTCCGAAGACGAGCGGGAGCACGAAGAGCGCCAGGGTGGCGGCCACCATGCCGATGGAATAGCGCTGTTCCACCTTCTCGATGAAGAGCTGGGTCGGGGCCTTGGTCTCCGAGGCCTCCTCGACCATGGCCACGATCCGGGCGATCACCGAGTCGGACGGGTCCCGCTCGACCTTCACCCGCAGGGCGCCGGTGCCGTTGAGGGTGCCGGCGAACACCTCGTCGCCCGCTTCCTTCGCCACCGGAAGCGGCTCGCCGGTGATGGTGGCCTGGTCGACCTCGCTGGCCCCGTCCAGCACGCGGCCGTCGGCGCCGACGCGCTCACCGGGCCGCACCAGGATGATCTCGCCCACCGCGAGCCGCCCGGTGGGGACCGCCTCCTCGGCGCCGTCGTCGGCGATCCGGGTGGCCGTGGCGGGCGCGAGGTCGAGCAGGCCGCGCACCGAGTCGGCGGTGCGGGCCGTGGCGACCGCCTCCAGCGCTCCCGAGGTGGCGAAGATGACGATGAGCAGCGCGCCGTCCAGCACCTGCCCGATCGCCGCCGCGCCGAGCGCGGCGACCACCATCAGCAGGTCCACGTCCAGGGTCTTCTCCCGCAGCGCCCGGAGCCCGGCCCAGCCCGGTTCCCAGCCGCCGGCCGCGTACACGGCCGCGAAGAGCGCGCCCCAGGTCCAGGCCGGCGCCCCGGAGAGGTACAGCGGGAGCGCGACCAGGAAGAGCACCAGCGCGACGGCCGCCCAGCGGGCCTCGGGCAGGGCGAGGATCCGGGTGCGGCGCCGGGGCGCGCCGGCGTCGCGGGCGGTACCGGGCGGCGCCGGGCGGGTGAGGGTGGATGACATCGGCGCGGGTCCTTCACGGTGGGCGGGGTCCGACGTCACCACCGTAACAGGAATAAATGAAGACTCATTCATGTGTTCATTCGTGGTGCCGTTACCATGAGCGCATGGGTCACGGAGCCGCACAGTCATCGGGACACGTCCCGCGCAGGAGCCTGGACGCGGCCGGCGCCGCCAAGGTGGCCACCACCCTCCAGGCGCTGGCGACCCCCTCGCGGCTGCTGATCCTCTCCCGCCTGCGCGAAGGCCCGCTGCCCGCGACCGAGCTGGCCGCCGAGGTCGGCATGGAGCAGTCCGCCTGCTCCCACCAGCTGCGCCTGCTGCGCAACCTCGGCCTCGTCGTCGGCAACCGCAAGGGCCGCTCGATCGTGTACTCGCTGTACGACAACCACGTCGCGGAACTCATCGACCAGGCCATCCACCACGTGGAGCACCTCCGCCTCGGCCTGGCCGACGCCACCGCACGCACCGAGCCGGAACCGGAGGGCGCGGGCCTGACGGGCGGCTGACCGGCGGCACGGCCGGACCCCCGCCGCCGGTGTGCGCGCGGCGGGCGGGCGCTCCACACTGGTGCTGAGCGGTGGGGCCGGGCCGGCCTGAGAGAGGGAACGCCATGCTGGAAAGAGCCCAGGACGCGCCTCCCGGAGTCGACGCGGTCAAGGCGATCGGCACGGTGACGAAGGACGACTACGAAGCCGTGATCAAGCCGCTCCTCGACGAGGCGCGCCGCGAGGGCCGGCGTATCCGGCTGCTGTGGGAGTGCGGCCCGGAGTTCCGGTCGTACAAGCCGGCCGCCGCCTGGGACGACCTCAAGGTGGGCTTCGGCTCCATGCGCCTGTTCGAGGGCTGCGCGGTCGTCAGCGACGTCCGCTGGATCAGGGAGTCGACCCGCCTCACGAGCTTCCTGATGCCCTGTCCGGTACGCGTCTACGGCTGCGCGGACCGCGAGGAGGCGCTGCGCTGGCTCACCTCCCTGCCCGAAGGCCCCGGTGTGTCCCACCAGCTCCGGTCGGAGGACAGGGTGGTCGTGATCGAGGTCGATCAGCCGCTGCGCGTCCAGGACTTCGACGCGCTGGCGAAGACCGTCGACAACTGGCTCGACACCCATGACGCGCTGGAAGGCGTCGTGGTGCACGCGCGCGCCTTCCCCGGCTGGGAGAACGTCAGGAGCCTGCTGCGGCACGTTCGTTTCGTCCGGGACCACCACCGCAGGGTCAGGCGGATCGCGCTGGCGGCCGACAGCAGGTTCGCCGAGTTCGTACCCCACCTCGCGAACCACTTCGTCCGGGCCGAGGTGCGGCGCTTCGAGTACACCGAACTCGAGGAGGCCGTCGCCTGGGCCTCGGGCCCCGCCGGCCGCGGCCCCGCCGCCCCGGCCCCGGACGTCTCCGCCGCGGGCTGACCGCGGGGGCCGCCCGGTCCGGTTCCGGGTGCGGGCGGCGGGTTCCGGAGGACGGCCCGGCGGCTTCGCCGGCCGAAGGCGCCCCACGGCCTCACGGACGGCGGCTCAGCCGTGCGCGACGACCGCGACGGGCGCGGCGACGTGGTGCAGGGCGGAGTGCGTGACATGGCCGATGTGAGGGCCGAGCGAGCCGGTGCGGATGCGCCGGCCCACGACCACCAGGGAGGCGTCACGGGAATCGGCCACGAGGGCCTGCGCGGCGCTTGCGCACCGGCTCGCCTCGATCACCTCGACGTCCGGGAACTTGTGCCGCCAGGGGCGGAGCACCTTGTGCAGCAGGGCGGCCTGCGCGCGCTCGGACGAGTCGTGGAGTTCGGCGTCACCCGCGAAGCGGGGGAAGGCGGGCGGCGGTTCGGGCCAGGCGTGCACGGCGCGCAGCGCGGCGCCGCGGCGGGCGGCGGCGTCGAAGGCGAACTCCAGCGGCGCGTCGTCCGGACGCTCGATGTCGAGGCCCAGCACAACAGGCCGGAAGGGCGCCGCGCCGGACGGCACGCCGGCCGCGTCCGGCCGGTGCTCGTCGGCGGCCTGCTCCCCGGCTCGCACCAGCACCACGGGACGCTCGGCGCGGGCCACGACACCGAGGCTCGCCGAGCCGACCAGGAAGCCGCCCAGCGCGCCGAGGCCCCGCGAGCCCAGGACCAGCAGCTCGGCGAACCCCGCGGCCTCGCACAGGACGTCGGCCACGGTCCCCGTGAGCTGCTCGGTGACCACCTCGAGGCCCGGGTGGCGCAACCGGATGCCGTCCGCGGTCTCCCGCGCCCACCGCTCGGCCCACCGCTGCCGGCTCTCGAACTCCGGCAGCGGGATCCGGGCCACGTGTCCGGGGGCCTCCTCCTGGACGTGCACGATCTTCAGGGGCAGGCCGCGCAGCACCGCCTCGCGCGCCGCCCACTCGGCCGCGGCCCGGCTCTCGGGCGCATCGTCGAGTCCTGCGGTGACGGTCCGGGACATCGGCTCCACCTCCCGTTGTCGGAGAGTTCCGTTACCAGGGTGCCGCCGTGGCGCCGGGACGGATCAGGGGCCACACGGCCCCATCGGGCGCCGGCCGGCCCGTGGCCCGCCCGCGCTCGGGACCAATGGCCCTGGCAGGCGCGTCGCGCCGGGGATTGCATGGAAACGGCGCTCGGGCGTCCCGTTCGGGTGGACCGCCGGCCAGGCACCGGGCAGCCGCCCTGACCGGATCCGCCGGAGAGCGAGGAGCCGCCGTATGAAGGTCGCCGAGATCATGACCGCTCCCCCGGTGTGCGTCGCCCCGCACGTATGCCTGGCGGAGGTGGTCCGGCGGATGACGGGGTCGGCCGTCGGTTCCGTCCTCGTGACCGAGGACGGGGCACTGCGGGGGATCGTCACCGACCGCGACCTCGCCCTGCGCGGCATGGGCGGTGGCCTGGGCGTGGACGCCCGGGCGGACCAGGTGATGTCGCGGGACGTCGTCACGGTCGAGGCCGGTGACGACCTGCAGTCGGCCTACCGCGCGTTCCGCCGCACCGGGGTCCGCCGGCTTCCGGTGCTGGACGGGGGCCGGGCGGTGGGCGTGCTGACGATCGACGACCTGTTCCTCGACGTGTTCCGGCGGCTCGCCGATCTGCTGGGCCCGGTCGCGTGGAGCGTGCTGCGGGAGCCGCCGGGGCCTCCCTCGGAGACCGGGGCGTGAGCACACGTCCCGCCCGGCAGGGGACGACCCTCGTCCGCACGGGCGGACCGGGGACGGACGTCCCGGCGACGGCGCGGGGGCCGGACCCGCCGGACGCCTCCGGCCCACCCGTCGCCACGCTTGCCGTCCCCGAGGTCTTCGCCGCCACCGGCGGCTCACGTGCGGCCGGCCGCCTCCGCCGCCGTGAAGGTGTGCAGCGTCCCCGGGCGGGCCGGACGCGCGCGGGGGGCGCGGCGCGGGCCGGGCGGGTCCGTTGTCAGTGCGGTGCGTTTCACTGTCCGTCATGGAGCTCACCCAGACGGCCGTCGACGAACTGCTGGCCCGACTCGGGCCGTACGGCGGCCACATGTACCTGCCCGGCGACCTGGACGTGCACGAACTGACCGACCTGCTCGGCAGCAGGTACGGCGCCCCGCGCACCCTCGTCCTCGACGGCTTCACCGATCCGACGGTCGACGAGTCCAGGGGCGCCGACCTGCTCGTCCCCTTCCTGGACCGGGCGGTGACCATACGGGCGTGGGCGTACGCCGACCAGTGGATCGCCACCGGTACGGCCCGGGACGCCGAGGGGGCCGAGCGGCCGGTGCTCGCGGTCGCGCACCGGGAGGTGCCGCGGCCTCTCGCGGTCTTCCCCGGCGAGGACGACGAGGACGTCGACTGGCTGGAGCGTCTGAAGGGCATCACCGGCTGGACCCGGTCCGACCAGCGGCCGGACGTGGACTGGGCGGCACTGGAGTCGCGTCTGGGCACCGCGTTGCCCGCCGACTACAAGCGCATGGTCGAGACGTTCGGCGTGGGCGCCTTCGACGGATACCTGGACCTGAACCAGGAGCCGTGGACGGAGCTGCGGGAGGACGGTCTGCTCATCTGGGCGGGCACCGAGGCCGAGGACGTGTACTGCTGGCGGACCGACTGCGACGACCCCGGCCGGTGGCCGGTCGTGGTGCGGTCCTTCGACAACACAAGGGACCTCGCCTTCGGCCCGGGGACCGCGCGGTTCGTCTGCCACGCCCTCGTGGACCCGCTCCATCCCTACTCGCTGGCCCGCTACTTCGACACCCACTGGTTCATGACCTACGGCGTGTCATGACCTGGATACGCGCACTCGGCCGGTGGTTCACCTGTGCTTCGCCGGCGCCTGGTGATCTGGTCCCCGTCGGACCGCTTCCGATCACCTGACGCCCCAAGGAGCCATTCCATGCACAGAGCCACCCGCCGTCGCCTCACGGTCGCGACCGCGCTGGTCACCGCCACCACCGCCGCCGTGGCCGTCACCAGCGCCGCCGGCGCGTCCGGCGGCAAGGAGCAGGCGCGGAACGCGATCCAGGACGGGAAGGCGAAGAACGTCATCCTGCTGATCGGCGACGGTATGGGCGACTCGGAGATCACCCTCGCCCGTGACTACACCGTGGGCGCCGACGGGCGCCTGAACATGGACAGGTTCCCGCTCACCGGCGCCTACACCACCTACGCCGTGCACGCCGACGGCACCCCGGACTACGTCACCGACTCCGCCGCCAGCGGCACCGGCTGGGCGACCGGTGTGAAGACGGTGAACGGCCGGATCTCCAAGACCCCCGGCACGGACAGGCCGGTGAAGACGCTGCTGGAGCTGGCGCGAAAGAACGGCTACGCCACCGGCGACGTCACCACCGCCGAACTCACCGACGCCACCCCGGCCGTGCTCGCCGCCCACGCCACCGACCGCTCCTGCCAGGGGCCGGCCGACATGGCCAAGTGCCCCGGCGACACGGTCGCCGCCGGCGGTCCGGGCTCGATCGCCGAGCAGGAGGTCAACCACAGGGTCGACGTCCTCTTCGGCGGCGGCAAGCAGCGCTTCGACCAGACCGTCACCAACGGCAGGTACAAGGGCCTGACGGTCACCGAGCAGGCGAAGAAGCTGGGCTACCAGGTCGTCACGGACCACGCGTCCATGAAGGCGGCCAAGTCGGGCAAGCCGGTGCTCGGCCTGTTCGCCCCGGGCAACGTGCCCACCGAGTGGACCGGAAAGGCGGCGGCGGTCGGCGGCACGGACCCGCAGCGGTGCGTCACGTCCAACCCGAACCGCCCGGCCGCCACCCCCAGCCTCGCCGACTCCGCCACGAAGGCGATCCAGCTGCTGGAGGCCAAGCAGAAGGCGAACCACTCCAAGCAGGGGTTCTTCCTGCAGATCGAGGGCGCCTCGATCGACAAGCAGGACCACGCCGCCGACCCGTGCGGCCAGATCGGTGAGACCGCCGCCTTCGACAAGGCCGTGAAGGTCGCCCGCGCCTACGCGGCCAAGCACCCCGACACCCTGGTCGTCACCACCGCCGACCACGGCCACACCAGCCAGATCGTGCCGCTGGAGGCCACCCCGCCCGGCCTGTCCTCCACCCTGGTCACCGACGAGGGCCAGCAGCTCAAGGTCAACTACTCCACCAACACCCCGGGCCAGTCCCAGGAGCACACCGGCACCGAGGTCCGGATCGCCGCCCAGGGCCCGATGGCCTACCGGGTCCTCGGCGTCACCGACCAGACCGACCTGTTCACCACGGTCCGCGAGGCGCTGCGCCTGCGCTGACCCCGCACGGCGACAGAGCGCGTCAACTCCCCCGCCGGGCAACCGACATGAGGGCGTGCCGTCCGGCGGGGCGGCACGCCCTTCCGGCGCCCGGGGCCGCGTGCGGCGAACGCGGACCGCCATGCAAACATTTGATCTATCCATAGGAAAGTCATTAAGGTCATGATCCAGCCCCCGCTCAGGCGATCACTCAAGCGGAGTGACGGCGGAGGGGCCCGCCCACCGACGTGCCCGGCAGGCGGCTGAGGAGCAAGGAGACCGTCACTCGTGGCGTCCCACCGTCGACCCAAGCAGCCCAGCCGCACGCGTGTCACCGTGCTGACCACCGCGGCCGCCGCCGCCGTCGCGCTGAGCGCGAACGCCGCCAACGCCGCTCCGAGCGAGAAGCTCGGCAAGGACGAGGTCAAGGCGAAGGTCGACAAGCTCTACGAGCAGGCGGAGCAGGCCACCGAGAAGTACAACGGGGCCAAGGAGAAGCAGCAGAAGCTGCAGAAGGAAATCTCCACCATCCAGGACAACGTGGCCCGCGGCCAGGAGGAGCTCAACAAGCTCCGCGACGGCCTGGGTTCGCTGGCCACCGCGCAGTACCGCTCCGGCGGCATCGACCCCTCGGTCCAGCTCTTCCTGTCCGCCGACCCGGACGACTACCTCGACAAGGCCTCCACGCTCGACCAGTTGAGCGCCCAGCAGGTCGAGGCACTGGGGAAGATCCAGGACAAGCAGCGCGAACTCGCCCAGCAGCGCGCCGAGGCCACCGAGAAGCTCAAGGACCTGGCCTCCACCCGTACCGAGCTGGGCAACAAGAAGCAGGAAGTCCAGGGCAAGCTCGCCGAGGCGCAGAAGCTGCTCAACACCCTGACGGCCAAGGAGAAGGCGGCCCTCGCCGCCGAGCAGCAGCGCGCCGACCGCTCCTCCAGCTCCCGCGTGGACCTCGGCAACGACTCCTCCGCCTCCGGCCGGGCCGCCGCGGCCTTCTCCGCCGCGCAGAGCAAGATCGGCTCGCCGTACGTCTACGGCGCCACCGGCCCCTCGTCCTACGACTGCTCGGGCCTGACCTCCTGGGCCTACGCCCAGGCCGGCGTCTCCATACCGCGCACCTCCGAAGCCCAGGCGAACATCGGCACCCGTCTCACCCGCAGCCAGCTCCAGGTCGGCGACCTGGTGTTCTTCTTCAACGACCTGCACCACGTCGGCCTCTACGCCGGCAACGGCCAGGTGCTGCACGCCCCGCGCACGGGCACGGTGGTGCGGTACGAGTCGATGGACACCATCGGCGGGCCGTTCATGTTCGGCGTCCGGGTCTGACCCGTCCCATCCGTCGACCGGCGGCAGCCTGACGGCCGGCCGCCGGCTCAGCGGTGCGGCACGACGGCCACGGGGCATCCTGCGTGGCGTATCGCGGCATGGGTGACGGGGCCCGTACGCACCAGCGCCGGACGGCCGGTGAGGTGGCGGCCCACGACGCCAACACGACCCTGCGCGCCCGCGCGGGGCGGTAAGCGGCCTGCCGTGGCCCTGCGCCGCTCCTCAGCCGGTGGCCGGTGACGCCGACGGCCCCTGCCGGGCGCGCAGGCGGGAGTCGTCCAGCCGGTAGGCGAGCCGGTCGACCACGGCCACCACGCCCTCGATCCGGCGGGCCGTCGACACGGCGGTCTCCGTGTCGCTCCTGCGCTCCATCCGGCCGGCGAGGGTCACCACGCCCTCCACCACGAGGACGTCGACGCCCCGCGGCGGCAGCCACGGCGCGCGCCGCAGGATCTCCTCGATCACCTCGTCACGGATGCCGTGGTCGGGCCTGAGGAAGACCTGGAGCAGGTCGCGCCGGCCGACGATGCCGACCAGCCGGCCCTCCTCGTCCACGACGGGCAGCCGTTCCACACCCCTCTCGGTCATGGTCCGGGCGGCCTCGGCGGCGGTGGCCCGGGCACGCACGGTGACGGGCGGCACGGTCACCGCCCCGACCACCGGCGAGGCCACCCCACCTCCGCACGGGCCGCGCCGGACCATCGAACCGGACCGCGACGAGGCCCTGCGGCTGCTGGGCGGCGTCCCCTTCGGCCGGATCGTCTTCGCCCGGCACGCGCTGCCGACGGTACGCCCGGTGAACCGCGTCCTGGGCGGCGGCGACATCGTCATCCGCACCCACGACGGCGCCGCCCTACAGCGCGGCCCGATGCGCGGGAGGGGTGGACGGGGCGGCGCGGCCGGGGGCGGATCATTGCTAATTTCCATGTCATACCAGTAGATTTCGGGCACTCGCTTCGAGATGTCACCGGCAGACGGGGCCCAGGGATGAGCACGGACGACCGCGTCGCGGTGACCACCGGGATCGCACGGCTGCACGCGGCGCCCGCGCTCGCCGGGCCGGGCCGGCTCGGACTGGTGACCAACCACACCGGCGTCCTGCCGGATCTGCGTCCCGCCGCGCCCGCCCTGCTGGAGTCGGGCGTGCGGCTGACCGCCCTGTTCGGTCCCGAGCACGGGCTGCACGGCACCGGTCAGGCCGGCGAGGGCGAGGCCGCGGGCAAGGACCCCGACACCGGGCTGCCGGTCCACGACACCTACCGGTGCTCCGGGGAGCGTCTCGACGAACTGCTGCGCGACAGCCGCGTGGACGTCCTGGTGTACGACCTGCAGGACATCGGGGCCAGGTTCTACACCTATGTGTGGACCATGTTCGACCTCATGGTCTCGGCGGCCCGTACGGGCGTGCGGTTCGTGGTCGCCGACCGGCCCAACCCGCTGGGCGGAACCATCAGCGAGGGGCCGCTGCTCGACCCGGCGTGGGCCAGTTTCGTCGGGCGCGCGGCGGTGCCCGTACGGCACGGCCTGACCTGCGGTGAACTGGCCCGGTTCCTCAACGCCTCGGCCGTGCCCCGGGCGGCGGGCGAGGCGGCCGCCCTGACGGTGATCGAGGCGGCGGGCTGGCGGCGTGCCATGGGCGCGGAGGGCACCGGGCTGCCGTGGGTCGCGCCGTCGCCGAACATCCCGGCGCCCCGCACCGCCGTCTGCTATCCCGGCACCTGCCTGTTCGAGGGCACGAACCTGTCGGAGGGCCGGGGCACCACGCAGCCGTTCGAGATCGTCGGGGCCCCCTACATCGACGCGCGGTTCGCGCCCGCGCTAGCCGAACTCACCCTGCCCGGCGTGCGCTTCCGGGATCTGCGGTTCGTGCCGGCCTTCCACAAGCACGCCGGAAGGACCGTGCGCGGCGTGCAGCTGCACCTGACCGACCCCGTGGCGTTCGCCCCGGTGCGCACCGCCGTCGCGATGCTCGCCACGCTGCGCCGGCTGTACCCGGACGACTTCGCCTGGCGCGATCCGGACGGCGGCGCGCCGGGGACCGGCCGCCGTCCCTTCATCGACCTGCTGTGGGGGTCCGACCGGTTGCGGCGCACCGTCGACGCGGGCGAGGACCCGCTGCCGCTGTGCGATCCGCCGGCGGAGCCGGGCCGGTGGGCCGGCGACGACGTGCTGCTCTACCCCTGACACCGGCAACCACCCCGACACCGGGAAGGACGACCCCGTCGATGACCGATCTCGCGACGACCCCACGGACCGCCACCCGGGGCTTCCGCGCCGGCGACGGACCGCCGCTGGTAGAGGCCTGGCGCCGCAGCGCCCCCGCCGACGCCGTCACCGCGGACCGCTTCCGCTCCCTGGTGCTGCTGGACCCCAACTTCGACCCGGAGGGGCTCCGGGTCGCCGTCGACGGCCGCCGGGTCGTGGGCGCCGCCTACGCGGTGCGCCGGCTGACGCCGCTGGCCGGCACCGATCTGGAGCCGGAGCAGGGCTGGATCCCGTTCTTCTTCGTCGACCCGGAGGCCCGCGGGCGCGGCCTGGGCCGCCGGCTGCTGACCGAGGCCCTGGACTGGCTGCACGGCCACGGCCGCACCCGGGTGGACTTCTCCTCGTACACCCCCGACTACGTCCTGCCCGGCCTGGACGCCGAGGCCTATCCGCGGGCCGCCGCGCTGCTCGGCTCGCTGGGCTTCCGCACGCTGTACGAGGCGACGGCCATGCACCGCGGCCTGGTCGGCTACCGCGTCCCCGACGAGGTCGCGCGCCGGCTGGGCGAACTGACCGCCCTCGGCCACCGCTTCGCCACTCCGTCCGACGACGACCTGGTGGACCTCCTCGCGCTCGCCGGCGGCCACTTCGGCCCGGACTGGGCGTGCACGATCCGGGCGTGTCTGACCGCCGGCACACCGCTCGACCGGATCGTCGTCGCCCGGGATCCCGCCGGGCGCATGTCCGGCTGGGCGATGCACGGGGCGTTCGACGGGGTCGACGAGCGGTTCGGCCCGATCGGGGTCCGGGAGGAGATGCGCGGCACCGGGCTCGGCGAGGTGCTGCTGCACCTGGTGCTGGAGCGGATGCGGGCGCGCCGCGCGCACTCCGCGTGGTTCCTGTGGACCGGCGCCCGGTCCCCCGCCGGCCACATGTACCGCAAGGCCGGCTTCGACAGCACCCGGGTGTTCCAGGTGCTGCGCCGGGAGGCCGCCCGATGACGACCGCCCGCCGCCCCGGGGCAGCGGGCGGGCTGAGCCGCCGTCACTTCGCCCTCGCGCTGCCCTCGGCGCTGCTCGCCTCCGGGTGCGCCGCACCGCACCGGGGGACCGGCCGGCCCGGGGACCCGGTCGAGCTGACCCTGCTCTCCCACTACGCGAGCGGGGAGCTGAAGCAGGCCCTCCAGGGCCCGGTCGACGAGTGGAACGCCACACACGACCGGGTCAAGGTGCTTACGAAAGCAGTGGAGTTCACGGACCTGCTGACCACGTTCATGGTCCGGCAGGCCGCGGGCCAGGGCGCCGACATCCTCCACCCGTACTGCCTGTGGAACGGCCAGCTCGTACGGGCCGGCGTCCTGCGGCCCGCGCCGCCCGGGCACGCCGAGGAGATCGGTCGCGGCTACGGCGAGGCGGCGGTGCGCGCCGCCTCGGTGGAGGGCCGGGTCTACGGCTACCCCACCGAGGCGCAGACCTACGCGCTCTACTACAACAAGCGGCTGCTGCGCGCGGCCGGCCTCGACGGACCGCCGCGCACCTGGCGGGAGCTGGAGGAGGCGGCCCGCCGCACCGCCCGACGGGACGCCTACGGCAACACGCTGGTCCAGGGGTTCGGCCTGTCGACCTACGACGACTCCACCACCGTCGGCCAGACCCTCGCCCTGCTCAACGCCGCCGGGGGCAGGTTCGTCTCCGCGGACGGCCGGCGCACCGCCATCGACTCGGCGGCCGGCCGGGCCGTCTTCGACCTGGAGCACCGGCTCGTCGCGACGGGCGCCAGCGCGCCGGGCGTCAACGTCTACAAGGCGTTCCCGTCCGGGCAGGTGGCCATGGTGATCAGCGCCGGCTGGTGGACGGCGAACCTGAAGGAGCTGATGGGCGCCGGTTACCGGGACGTCGGTGTGGCGCCGGTGCCGGTGCCCGAGGCCGGCGGCAGGCGCGCCACCCTCTCCACCGGCTTCATGCTGGGCGTCAACGCGGCCAGCGCACACCCGCGCGAGGCCTGGGAGTTCCTGCGCTGGCTCAACACCGAGAAGGTGGCCGTGAAGGGCGCCGGGCGGGGTGCGACGGCAACCCGGATGAGCGTCCTCCAGACGTCGGTGGGCTCCCTGACCGGCCGCGCCGACGACATGCGGACCCTGCTGGGCGGGGGCGGCGATCCCAATCTGCGCCCGTTCCTGGACGCGCTGGCGTACGCCGTGCCCGAGCCGAACGTGCCGGGCGCGCAGCAGGCCAAGTCACTGCTGCGCAAGAACGTCGAGGCGCTGTGGACCGGTCAGCGGTCGGTGGACGAGGCGCTGCGCGTCACCCGGCGTCAGGTCGACCAGGAGGTGTCGCGCGCATGGTGAACACACTGGCGCCGGAGACGGCCGGGCGGGCGGATCGGGGCACCCGGTCCGCCGCGCCTGCCGCCGCCGGCCGCCCCGACCGGGCCCGGCGCCGGCAGACCGCCGTCGCCTACCTCTTCCTGGCGCCGACGCTGCTGTTCTTCGCGGTCTTCCTGTTCCTGCCGCTCGGTTTCGCGCTGCTGCTGTCGATGTCCCACTGGACCGGGTTCGACCTCGGCGACATCGACCCGGCCGGGCTCGACAACTTCGCCGGCCTCCTCGCGGACGGATCGACGTTCCTGACGCCGGTCCTCACCAACACGCTGCTGTACGCGCTGGGCACGGTGGCGCTCTCCCTCACGGGTTCGGTGCTGGTCGCCACCTGCATCGACAAGCTGCGCTTCCAGGGGCTGTGGCGCACCCTGTACTTCCTGCCGATCGTCACGACGGTCGTCGCCGTCGGCAACGTGTGGAAGTACATGTACGAGCCGGGCGGCCTGGTCAACGGCGTGCTCAACGCCCTCGGGATCGGCTCGGTGGCGTTCCTGCAGGACCCCGGCACCGCGCTGCCGTCGGTCGTGGTCGTGCAGGCCTGGGCCTCGGTGGGCACCGCGATCCTCGTGCTGACCGCCGGGCTGAAGTCCATCCCCGGGTCGTACTACGAGGCCGCCGCGCTCGACGGCGCCGGGCCCGTGACCGTCTTCCTCCGGATCACCCTGCCGCTGCTGCGGCCGTCCCTGCTGTTCGTGTGCGTGACCCAGTTCCTGACCGGGCTGCAGTCGTTCGCGCTGATCATCGTGATGACGAGGGGCGGTCCGGGCGACGCGACGGCCGTCGCCGCGCTGGAGATGTACCGCCAGGCCTTCAGCTACGGCGACTGGGGCACCGCGAGCGCCGCCGCCTTCGTGCTGTTCCTGGTGGTCCTCGCGGTCACCCTGCTGCAGTTGCTGCTGTTCCGGCGCAAGGGGGAGGACGCGTGACCGGCCGCCGTTTCCCGTGGTTGTCGTACCTGCTGGTGGTCAGCGGCGCCGTGCTCACCATGGTGCCGTTCCTGGACATGGTGATGACGTCGTTCAAGGGACCGGGCGAGTCCGGCACCCTGCCGTACCGGTTCCTGCCCAAGGCGTTCGACCTGTCCAACTACCGGGCGGCCGTCGAGCAGCTCGACCTTCCGGTGCTCTTCCGCAACAGCGTCGTCGCCACCGCGGTGATCACCGGATCGGTGCTGCTGACGTCGTCGCTGGCCGGCTACGCGCTGGCCAAACTCCGCTTCCCGGGCCGGGACTTCGTCTTCCGCTTGGTGCTGTCGACGATGATGTTCCCGCCGTTCCTCTTCTTCATCCCGCACTTCCTGATCCTGGTGCACTGGCCGCTGGCGGGCGGCAACGACCTGCTCGGGCGCGGCGGCGCGGGCCTGACCGTCAGCATCGTGGCCCTCACCATGCCGTTCCTGGTCAACGGCTTCGGGATCTTCCTGATGCGCCAGTTCATGGTCGCGATCCCGGACGAGGTGCTGGAGGCCGCGCGCATCGACGGGGCCGGCGAGTTCGCGGTGTGGTGGCGGATCGTGGTGCCGCAGACCCGGCCGGTCGTGGTGACGCTCGGGCTGCTGACCTTCGTCGACGCCTGGAACGAGTACATCTGGGCGCTGCTGGTCTCGACCGCCGACCCGGACGTGATGACCCTGCCGGTCGGCATCCAACTCCTGCAGGACTACGTCGACCCGTCCCGCACGATGCCCATCGTCATGGCCGGCCTGGTGCTGAGCATCCTGCCGGTGCTGATCGTCTTCCTGCTGCTGCAGAAGCACTACATCCGCGGGGTCATGCTCAGCGGCCTCAAGTGACCGGGCTCCCGACAGGACGTCCGCCGGGTGTGGGCACACACTGGATCCGTGCGGAGGCGGGCCGCCGGAGGCAGAGCCGCGCCCGCGTTCACGAGGGAGGCCGGAACCATGGTCCAGACATCTTGGACGACGCAGGGCGTCTTCACCGGGCCGGGAGGCGTCCGTACCGACGAGGCCGGGATCGTCACCGGCGACCTGACCGTGCACACCACCTGGGACGCCAGGCAGGCCGCCGTGCAGGTCCAGTACACCGGGACCTCCCTGTGGTACACGCTGACCGGCAGTCCGGTGCCGTGCTCCTCGCAGCCCGAGAGCCGGGACCTGCACCAGGCGGTGGTCGAGGCCGTCCGAGCCGGCGGCGGCGCCACGGTCCCGCGCTACGACCGGCAGTGGGCGCGCCCCTGAGCGGCGGGCACCGCGCCGCCCGCGCGGGTGCCCGCGCCGCTGAAGGGGCCCGGTGACCTCCGGTCCGGTGGTGGTCGGCGCCGACGGGTCGGCCTCCAGCCTCGCCGCCGTGGAGACCGCGGCGCGCGAGGCGCGGCTGCGCGGAGCCGGGCTGCGGGTGGTGCACGCCTTCCTGTGGCCCGCGATGCACGTGCCCCTGGGTCCGTCGCCGCTGGGGCCGTCGGAGGGCGGGGTGCGCAGGATGGTCGACCGCCTGGTGGCCGAGGCGGTGGAGCACGCACGGGCGGCGGCGCCCGAGGTCGTCGTCGACCATGTCGTGGTGACCGGTGAACCGCTGACGGTGCTGGAGGCGCAGTCGCGGCACGCGGAGCTGGTGGTCGTCGGGTCCCGGGGCATGGGCGGGTTCGTCGGCCTGCTGATCGGTTCGACGGCGGTGCACCTGGCGGCGCACGGCCACTGCCCGGTGCTGGTGGTGCGCGAGCAGCAGGGCGGCGACGGCCCCGTCGTGCTCGGGGTGGACGGTTCGGCCGCGGGCGGGGCGGCGGTGGACTTCGCCTTCGCCGAGGCGGAACTGCGGGGCTGCGAGCTGGTGGCCCTGCACGCCTGGACCACGTGGAACGCGCCGCTGCCCGCGCCGCAGGACGCGTCGGCGCCCTACGCGAATCCGCCCGGCGCGCTAGCCGGGGAGGAGGACCGGCTGCTCGCCGAGGCACTGGCCGGCCACCGGGAACGCCATCCGGACGTGCCGGTGCGGCACCGGCTGGTGCACGGCGGCACGCGCGAGGCGCTGATCGAGGCCAGCCGCTCCGCCCGGTTGCTGGTGGTGGGCGCGCGAGGCCGGGGCGGGTTCACGGGCCTGCTGCTGGGCTCGGTCAGCCAGGCCCTGCTGCACCACGCGCACTGTCCGGTGGCGGTGGTACGGGCGGCGGGGGCGCGTCCCTGACGAGCGCGCGCCGCGACCTCCAGGTAGTGGAATATTCAACAACGCGCTCCCGTTGAGGCCCCCGAGGAGGTCAACAGTGGAGACGCGAGTGGAGACCACGTACTACGACCACGGCACCCCGGCCGAGCGCTGGGACCGGGCGCGGCTGTTCTTCGACGCCCAGGACTACGCCGGCGCGGCCCGGGTGCTGGCGGGGCTGGTCGAGGAGGTGCCGGAGCAGACCGGACCCCGGCTGCTGCTGGCCCGCGCCTACTACCACTCGGCCCAGCTGCGCCGCGCGGAGGCCGAGCTTCGGATCATCGTGGAGCGGGACCCGGTGGAGCACTACGCCCGGCTGATGCTGGGCCGTACGCTCCAGCGGCAGGCCCGGCACGACGAGGCGGCCCCGCACCTGCGGATCGCCGGAGCGCTCGCGGGCGACTTCCCCGAGGAGTGAGCGGCGCAGCCCACGGGCCCGGTTCGATGGGGAACCGGGCCCGTCGCGCTGTCCCCCGCCGGGCGCTCCGGCGCGTACGCCGCCCACGCCGGTGCGCACAACGCCGAGGACCGTCCCCGGCTAGGTCGTGTCCGCAAAGTCGCGTCGTTCGCCCGCAGGGCGGGCGTCGCGGCGTCCGGTGCGTGCTCTGGGGGTCCCCCGGCCGAAAGCTGGGGGAGTGCCGGCCGGATGCCCTCGTACTGGGTGTACTCGGGCTTTCGGCCGGTGCGGCGAGAGTGCGTGCCGGGCGTCGCGACGCAGACGCGACTTCGCGGACACGGCCTAGGAGGGCGGCCCGCGACGACGCCGGGCGGCGGCACGAAGCGGACAGGGTCGGCGATCGCGGCCGGCGCCGGTACGGCGACGTGGCATTCTGACGCGATGGCACCTTCCAGTGATCAGGCACCGCTCGCCGAGCGGGTCGAGGAACTCCTCGCCGCCGGCGGCCCCTTGCCCATCGTCGCGGCCGGCCGGCCGGTCCTCAGGCGCGGCACCGAGGTCTACGACGGCCAGCTCGGCCCCGCCCTGCTGGCCCGGTTCGTCGAGGCGATGCGGCTGACCATGCACGCGGCGCCCGGCGTGGGCCTGGCCGCCCCGCAGGTCGGGATTCCGCTGCGGATCGCGGTCGTCGAGGACCCCGCGCCGGTGCCGGAGGAGGTGGCGCGGATCCGGGGCCGGGTGCCGCAGCCGTTCCGCGTCCTGGTCAACCCGTCGTACGAACCGGTGGGCGACGCCCGTGCCGCGTTCTTCGAGGGCTGCCTGAGCGTGCCGGGCTGGCAGGCCGTGGTGGCCCGGCACGCCGAGGTGCGGCTGCGCGGCGAGGACGAGCACGGCTCCGCGCTGGACGAGGTGTTCACCGGGTGGCCCGCCCGGATCGTCCAGCACGAGACGGACCACCTCGACGGCGTCCTCTACCTCGACCGGGCGCAGCCGCGCTCGCTGTCCACGAACGAGGCGGTGGCGGCCCTGTGGGCGCAGCCGGCACCGCGGGCGGCGGCCGAGGCGCTCGGCTTCGAACTGCCGTAACCCGCCCCGCCCGCCGTTCAGTTGTCCCGGTAGGCCTCCAGCAGCCGCAGCCACACCTCGCTCAGCGTCGGGTACGACGGGACGGCGTGCCAGAGCCGGCCGACCGGGACCCGGCCGGCGACCGCGACGGTCGCGGAGTGGATGAGCTCGCCGACGCCGGGGCCGACGAAGGTGACCCCGCGCAGGATCTCCTCCTCCAGATCGACGACCATGCGGGCGCGGCCCTTGTAGCCGTCGCCGTACAGGCCGGCGCCGGCCACCGAGGAGAACTCGACGTCGACGGCGCGGACGCGGTGGCCCGCCTGCTCGGCCTCGGCCAGCGAGAGCCCGACGGCGGCGGCCTCCGGGTCGGTGAAGACGACCTGGGGCACGGCGTGGTGGTCGGCGGTGGCCGCGTGCGCGCCCCAGGGCTCGTCCGGCGGCTCCGTGCCCGTGGCCCGCGCGGCGATCGCGGCGCCCGCGATCCGGGCCTGGTACTTGCCCTGGTGGGTCAGCAGCGCACGGTGGTTGACGTCGCCGACCGCGTACAGCCAGTCGGTGCCGGTGACCCGGAGGCTGTCGTCCACGTCGAGCCAGGAGCCGGGTTCCAGGCCTACGGTGTCCAGGCCGATGTCCTCGGTCCGCGGGGCGCGCCCGGTGGCGAAGAGGATCTCGTCCGCCTCGATGCGGTCCCCGGCGCCGGTGACGGCCACCACGGTGCCGTTCTCGCGGGAGACGGACTCGACCGAGGCACCGGTCCGCACGTCCACGCCCGCCCCGGCGAGCGCGTCGGCGACCAGTTCCCCGGCGAACGGCTCCATCCGGCTCAGCAGGCCCTTGCCCCGCACCAGCAAGGTGACCCGGGAGCCGAGGGCCTGCCAGGCGGTGGCCATCTCGGTGGCGACGACCCCGCCGCCGACGACGATCAGCCGGTCCGGAGCCGCCTTGGCGCTGGTGGCCTCGCGGCTGGTCCACGGCTTGACCTCGGCCAGGCCCGGCAGGCCGGGCAGCCGGGCGCTGGTGCCGGTGCAGACGGCGACGGCGTGCCGGGCGGTGAGCGTGGTGACGGTGCCGTCGGGGCCCGTCACCGTGACCGTGCGGGGGCCGGCCAGCCGGCCCCGGCCGCGGTACAGGTCGGCGCCGGTGTCCTCCAGCCAGCGGATCTGTCCGTCGTCCTGCCAGTGCGAGGTGTAGTCGTCCCGCCGGGCGAGGACCGCGGGGGTGTCGAGTGGGCCCTGGACCGCCTGCTCCAGGCCGGGCAGGCGTCGCGCGTCCGCCTGGGCGATGACCGGCCTGAGCAGCGCCTTGCTGGGCATGCACGCCCAGTAGGAGCATTCGCCGCCGACCAGCTCGCTCTCCACGACCGCGGTGGTGAGGCCGGCCGCGCGGGTGCGGTCGGCGACGTTCTCCCCCACGGGCCCGGCCCCGAGCACCACGACGTCGTACGCGATGGATTCCGTTTCCGTCATGGGGTCAGTCTGGTGGGTGGTTGGCACCAGGGCCACACGGGTAGGCGCGCGGGACAGCCGCGGGTCCGCCCGGAACACTCGTGGAATAGGCGGCCGCGCCGGCGTGTTTCCGCCGACGGCACACCCCACACCAGGAAGAGGGAACCAGGCCATGAGCAGCACTGTGGAGCTGACCAAGGAGAACTTCGACCAGACCGTCACCGAGAACGAGTTCGTCCTCATCGACTTCTGGGCGTCCTGGTGCGGGCCGTGCCGTCAGTTCGCACCGGTGTACGAGAAGGCCGCCGAGGAGAACCCGGACCTGGTCTTCGGCAAGGTCGACACCGAGGCTCAGCCCGAGCTGGCGCAGGCCTTCGGCATCCAGTCGATCCCGACGCTGATGATCGTCCGGGACCAGGTCGCCGTCTTCGCCCAGCCGGGCGCCCTGCCGGAGGCCGCCCTCACGGACGTCATCGGGCAGGCCCGCAAGCTGGACATGGACGAGGTCCGCAAGAGCATCGCGGCCCAGGAGCAGCAGGGCGAGTAGTCCCGGCTCCAGGTCCTGCTGCGGCCCGTGGCGCGTCTCGCGCCGCGGGCCGCACGCGTGTGCGAGGGGTGCGGCGGGGTCAGCCGGACTCGCGGGGGACCAGGCTCGCGCCGAGCACCCTGCGCACCTCGGGCTCGCCGCCGGGTTCGCGGACCGCGCGGTCGACGAGTTCCGCCAGCTCCCGGCCGGAGGGCAGCTCGACGCGGACGGTGCTGAGCCGCGGACGCAGCAGCCGGCCGAGCATCAGGTCGTCGGCGCCGACCACGGCCACGTCCTCGGGAATGCGGACGCCCTCGTCCTGGAGGGCGCGCATCAGCAGCATCGCGTACTCGTCGTTGTAGGCGAACACCGCGTCGAGACCCGACTCGCGCCACCCTGCGGCCAGCCGGGCGGCCGCCTGCTCCGTGTAGGCGAGCGGCAGCGCGGTCACGGTCGCGTCCGTGCCGCGCAGCGCCTGGCGGACGCCGGCGAGCCGGGGCCGGGAGAACATCTCCAGGCCGGGTTCCTCGGGGACGATCACCCCGATCCGGCGGCGCCCGCGCGCGTGCAGACGGACGCCGGCGCAATGGCCGACGGCCTCGTGGTCCATGAGCAGGGCGTGGGCGCCCTCGACCCGCTCGGGGCCGAGGGTCACCACGGCCCGGGCGCCGGAACGCCTGAGCACGGCGACGCCCCGCGGGCCGAGCCCCACGCCGGGCACCAGGACGGCGACGGGACGCAACTCGGCCCAGGCGCGGGCCGCTTCGTCGCCCTGGAGGCCGACGGTGCCGTACTGGACGACGGTGTAGTCGAGGCGGCCGAGGGCGGTCTGGAGTTCGGCGAGGAAACGGCTGTAGAGGGGGCCGGCCGGGATCGCCGGGGCGGGCATGAGCACCATGCGGCTGTGTCCGGCCCGCAGGCTGCGGGCGGCCGCGTGGGGTACGTAGCCCAGTTCCCGGGCGGCCTCGTGGACGCGGCGGCGCGTCGGCTCGCTGATCCGTACGGCACTGGTGTTGTTGAGGACGTAGGAGACGGTCGCGCGCGAGACGCCCGCCAGCCGGGCCACGTCGGCACTCGTCGGAACGGAGTGCGGCGCGGGCGCCGCGGACGGCGGCGTGTTCGGTATCTGCACCATGACAGACCGCATCTTGGCAGAGGGGCGGGGGCGGGGTGCGGGCGGGGGAACGTCGTTCATTCTTCGACCAGTTGGCGGGACGGCGGGCACGCCGGGGCGGGCGCGTCGGCGGCCCGGCGAAGGCGGAGCGGCGAGCAAGCGACGAACACGTTCGCTACGAACTTGTTCGCAACGAACATGTTCGTTAGCCTGGCGGCATGACTGGAACCCCCCGCTCCCGCCGTGAACGCCCCGCCAAACCGGCGCTCAGCCGGGAGGGTATCGTCGCGGCCGCGCTCGCGGTCCTGCGGACCGAAGGGCTGCGCAAGGTGACCATGCGGCGGCTGGCCCAGGAGCTCGACACCGGACCCGCCTCGCTGTACGTCTACGTCCGCAACACCGACGAGCTGCACGCGGCCGTCCTCGACGAGCTGCTCGGCACCGTCGGTCCCGCCCCGGCCGGGGGCGACTGGCGGGAGCGGCTGGAGCGGGTGCTCACCGACTGCACTCTGATGCTCCTGGACCATCCGGACCTGGCCCGCTCGGCGCTGACCGCACGGCCGAGCGGCCCGCACTACCTGAACCTGATCGAGACGCTGCTCGCCCTGCTCGCCGAGGGCGGGGTCCCGCGCGACCGGGCCGCCTGGGGCGTGGACCTGCTCCTGCAGCACGCCACCGCGACCGCCGCCGAGCACGCCGGGGAGAAGTCCCCAGGCGACTGGCAGGCACTGGACAGCGCGCTGCGCGGGGCGTCCGAGGAGACCCATCCGCACATCGCCGCCTCCGCCGGGGAGCTGCTGTCCGGCGCCCCGCGGGCCCGTATGTCCTGGGCCTTCCGGGCGCTGATCGACGGCATCGAGCGCACCGCCGTACCCGACTGACACCCCGCTCCCGAGGAGACCTCCATGACCACCGCCCACCACCCCGTCACCGTCGTCGGCGCCGGACTCGGCGGCCTCGCGCTCGCCCGGGTGCTGCACGTGCACGGCGTCGAGGCGGCCGTCCTCGACGCGGACGCCTCACCGGCCGCGCGCACGCAGGGCGGCATGCTCGACATCCACGACGACTCCGGACAGGAGGCGCTGCGCGCGGCCGGGCTGCACGACGCCTTCATGGCCCGGGTGCACCCCGGCGGCCAGGCGCTGCGCGTCCTCGACCAGGAGGGCACCGTCCACCTGAAGGAGTCCGACGACGGCACCGGCGCACGCCCCGAGATCGACCGCGGCGAGCTGCGCGACCTGCTGCTGGCCTCCCTGCCGGCCGGTACCGTCCGCTGGGGCGCGAAGGTGACCGGCGCCCGCCCGCTCGGCGACGGCCGGCACGAGGTGGCCCTCGCGGACGGCGGCACGTTCACCACCGGTCTGCTGGTCGGCGCGGACGGCGCCTGGTCCCGCGTCCGCCCCCTGCTGTCCCCCGCCCGGCCCGCGTACACCGGGGTGTCGTTCGTCGAGGCGGACCTGCTGGACGCCGACGCCCGGCATCCCGGGGCCGCCGCGGTGGTCGGCGGCGGCATGCTGTTCGCGCTGGGCGCGGGCCGGGGCTTCCTCGGGCACCGCGAGAGCGACGGCAGCCTGCACGTATACGCGGCCGTCGAGGCGCCGGAGGACTGGCTCGACGGGATCGACTTCGGCGACACCGAGGCGGCGAAGACGGCGGTGCTGAAGGAGTTCGGCGGCTGGCACGAGAGCCTGCGCGCACTGGTGGCGGAGGCGGACGGGGCGCTGGTGCCACGGCGGATCCACGCCCTGCCGGCCGGTCACCGCTGGGCCAGGACGCCCGGGGTCACCCTGCTCGGGGACGCGGCGCACCTGATGTCGCCGTTCGCCGGCGAGGGCGCCAACCTCGCGCTGCTCGACGGCGCCGAGCTGGGCCTCGCCGTAGCCGCGCACCCCGGGGACACCGAGGCCGCGCTCGCCGCCTACGAGGAGCGGATGTTCCCGCGGGCCGCGGCGTCGGCGGCGGAGTCGGCGCGCGGCGGCGCGACGCTGTTCCGGGCCGACGCGCCGCACGGGCTGCTGCGGATGTTCGCCGGCCACGACGCCTGATCCCGCCCCGGCCGGGAGTGCCCGGCCGGGACCGCGCGTCAGGCGGGCCGCTCCGTGCCCGTCACCCGGGCCACGAGGTCGAGCCAGCCGGCCTCCAGCCGCTCCATCGGCATCCCGCACTGCCGGGTCAGATGGTGGATCTGGGCGGGGTCGAGGTAGGCCAGCAGCGTCAGGCAGAGCAGATCGCAGTCGGCGCCCGGCACGAGCTGCCGCAGCAGCATTGTGACGTGCGTGCGCAGCGCCTGGACGGCGGGGTGTGAGAACCGGCGGCACGGCTCCGGCTGGGCGGCGAGCTGGAGGTCGAGCTGCTCCGCCGAGCGGTAGAGGACCGCCACGCCGAACGCCCGCAGCCGGTCGAGGGGCGGTGCGCCGGGGCCGAGCGGCGGGGGCCCGGACAGGAAGTCGCCCTGGAGCTGCCGGCCCGAGTGGTCGAGCAGGGCCGTCAGCAGCCCGGTGCGGTCGCCGAAGCGGCGGAACACCGTGCCCTTGCCCACCTGGGCCGCGGCCGCCACGGCCTCCATCGTCACCCCGGCCACCCCGTGCTCGGCGATCAGCCGGGCGGCCGCCTCCAGCAGCCGGGCCCGGTTGCGGGCGGCGTCGGCGCGCAGGCAGGGCTCGCCGGGACCCGGCTCGACCTCAAGCAGTTGAGGCGTGTCGTAGGGCTCCTGGGGCTGCGGGAAGGGGGGCAGGGCGGCGGACATGAAGACAGCGTAAAGCATCGGGAACAAAACTGGACCGCGGTCCGGTTAGCCTGATAGAAAAGCTAAGCGGACCTCGGTCCGGATCCTAACGGCGATGTCTCAGCCCCCTTTGGAGTAACCCCCATGTCTGTTCGCATCCTCGCCCTCGTCGGCAGCCTCCGCGCCGGTTCGCACAACCGCCAGCTCGCCGAGGCGGCCGTCAAGCTCGCCCCCGAGGGCGCCGAGGTCGTGCTCTACGAGGGCCTGGCCGAGGTCCCCTTCTACAACGAGGACATCGACGTCGAGGGCGACGTCCCGGCGCCCGCCGCCGCGCTGCGCGAGGCCGCCGGCGCAGCCGACGCCTTCCTCTTCTTCTCCCCCGAGTACAACGGCACCATCCCGGCCGTCCTGAAGAACGCCATCGACTGGCTGTCCCGCCCGTACGGCGCCGGCGCCTTCATCGGCAAGCCCGTCGCCGTGGTCGGCACCGCCTTCGGCCAGTACGGCGGCGTGTGGGCGCAGGACGACACCCGCAAGGCCGTGGGCATCGCCGGCGGCAAGGTGATCGAGGACATCAAGCTGTCCATCCCCGGCTCCGTGACCCGCTTCGCCGAGACCCACCCGGTCGACGACGCCGAGGTCGCCGCGCAGCTCACCGAGGTCGTCGCCCGCCTGCACGGCAACGTGGGCGAGGTCGCGGCCGCCTGAGCCGGACGCACCCGCTAAGGGGCCGGAACCGCCGGGTTCCGGCCCCTTCGGCATGCCCGGACGCCCTGGGAGGGGGACCCGCCGTCCGGTGGACATCCAGGACTCGAAACAGGCGCACGGGTCATACGTGTCGCAGGGGCGCGCAGCACGCGTCCCGCAGAGTCAGGTGAGGAGAAGTCATGCCCCCGCGCCACTCCCCGTCCCCGCCGCCGTTCGATCCGGAGCTGGCCGCCGTGCTGGAGCCGGCCGGCGACGCGGTCCCGCCCGGCCTCACACCGGACGAGATCCCCACGGCCCGGCGGGGCGCGAGCAAGGAGCTGGCCGAGCTGTTCGACGTCACGATGGACGGCGCCTTCGAGGTGGAGGAGCGGCCGGTGCCGGGTCCCGGCGGCGCGCCGGACGTCTCGCTGCTCATCTGCCGCCCCGCCGCCGCCCCGGCCGGCCCGCTGCCGGTGATCTACCACGTGCACGGCGGCGGCATGATCCTCGGTCACAACCGGGCCGGGGTGGAGGCCCCGCTGAACTGGGCGCGGGAACTGGGCGCCGTCGTCGTCTCGGTCGAGTACCGCCTCGCGCCCGAGAACCCGCACCCGGCGCCGGTCGAGGACGTGTACGCGGGCCTGCTCTGGACGGCCGGGCACGCCAAGGAGATCGGCGGCGACCCGGACCGGATCGTGATCGCCGGGGCCAGCGCGGGCGGCGGGCTGACCGCCGCGCTCGCCCTGCTGCTGCGCGACCGCCGGGGCCCGGCCGTCATCGGCCAGCTCCTGATGTACCCGATGCTCGACGACCGCAACGACACCGTCTCCAGCCACCAGATGGCGGGCGTCGGCGTCTGGGACCGCACCGCCAACGACACCGCCTGGACGGCGCTGCTCGGCGACCGCCGCGGTGGCCCCGACGTCTCGCCCTACGCCGCACCCGCCCGCGCGGCGGACCTGTCCGGCCTGCCCCCGGCCTTCCTCGACGTCGGCTCCGCCGAGACCTTCCGGGACGAGGTCGTCGACTACGCCTCCCGCATCTGGGCCTGCGGCGGCGTGGCCGAACTCCACGTCTGGCCAGGCGGCTTCCACGGCTTCGACGGAGTCGCCCCGCGGGCTTCCCTGTCCCGGGCGGCGCGGGCGGCCCGGCTCGCGTGGCTGCGCAGACTGCTGGCCGGATGAGGACGCGCACGCCGTGCGCGTCCCGCGCACCCGGACTTGGCCGGATGTCACCTGTGCGAAAGCTGTACGACCGCCCCCATGCCGAGGTTACCGTTCGGTAGACATCGTGCCCGGAGGCTCCCGGAGGTGCCCCGCAATGACGCCCGACCGTGCCGCAGGACTCGTGGAGTCGGCCCGCGCGCTCGCCGCCGGGGAGGTGACCTCACGTGCGCTGGTGGAACTGGCCCTGGCCCGGATCGAGGCCACCCAGCCGACCCTGAACGCCTTCCGGGTGGTGCGCGCCGAGGCCGCGCTCGCCGAAGCGGAAGCCGCCGACCGGGAGTTGGCGGCCGGAGTACGCCGCCCGCTGCTCGGGGTGCCGGTGGCGGTCAAGGACGACATGGACGTGGCGGGCGAGCCGACGGCGTTCGGCTGCCGGGGCGCGTTCCCGCCGGCCGCGGCGGACGGGGAGGCGGTACGGCGGCTGCGGGCGGCCGGGGCGGTGATTGTCGGCAAGACCAACACCTGTGAGCTGGGGCAGTGGCCGTTCACCGAGGGGCCCGCCTTCGGGGAGACCCGCAACCCGTGGCACACCGGCCACACTCCGGGCGGCTCCTCGGGCGGTTCGGCGGCCGCGGTCGCCGCCGGACTGGTCCCGGCCGCGCTCGGCTCGGACGGCGCGGGATCGGTGCGGATCCCGGCCTCCTGGACCCATCTGATCGGGATCAAGCCACAGCGCGGGCGGATCTCGACCTGGCCGCGCGCCGAGGCCTTCCACGGCATCACGGTGAACGGCACGCTGGCCCGCACGGTCGCCGACGCGGCCCTGCTGCTGGACGCGGCCGGCGGCAACCACCCCCGGGACCCGCACCGGCCGCCGGCGCTCACGGTGTCCGAGGCGGTCGGCCGCGACCCCGGCCGGCTGCGCGTCGCCCTGTCGCTGAAGCCGCCGTTCACCGCCGTGCCCGCGCGGCTGCGCCCCGACGTCCGGGCCCGGGTCCTCGAACTCGCCGACCGGCTGGCCGGCTTGGGGCACACCGTGGAGGAGGCCGACCCGCCCTACGGGCAGATCGGGCTGGCCTTCGTACCGCGGGCCACCGCCGGTATCGCCGACTACGTCCGCGAGGCTCCCGACCTGGCGCTGCTCGATCCGCGCACCCGGGGCGCGGCCCGGCTGGGCCGGCTGCTCGGCGGGGCCCCGCTGCGGGCCGCACGGCGCGCGGAGGCGGTCCTGCACCGGCGGATCGGCGCCTTCTTCGACGCGTACGACGTACTGCTCGCCCCGACGACGGCCGCTCCCCCGCCCGCGATCGGCGCACTGTCCGGCCTCGGCGGGCTGGCCACCGACCGCGCCATGATCGCCGCCTGTCCGTACGCCTGGCCGTGGAACGTCCTCGGCTGGCCGGGGGTCAACGTGCCCGCCGGGTTCGTGGGCGACGGCCTGCCCGTGGGCGCCCAATTGCTCGGGCCCGCCGCCAGCGAGCCGCTGCTGGTGTCCCTGGCCGCCCAGCTGGAGTCGGAGCTGCGCTGGCACGAGCGGTGGCCGCCGGTGCCGGAGCCGGACGCGCGGGTGGCCTGACCGATCGGCGAGCGCGGGCGGTGCGGGCGGACGGGCCCCGGACTTCCCGGAGCCCGAACTTCCAGGCGGCGGGCGCCCGTTCCGCCCGTACCCTGTGGCCATGGACGATGCGTCGATGGTCGGGCTCATGGGACGGGTGACGGGGACGATCGGGCCCGGTCTGGTCGGCGAGGTGATCGTCCGGGTGCGCGGCGGCGCCGAGCACTTCCTCGCGTACGCCGCCGACGGCACGGGCCGCATGGAGCGCGGCACGGTGGTGATGGTGGTGGAGTACCTGCCGCCGAGGACGGTGTACGTCACCGCCGCGTACGACAGTTGAGCGTAGCGCGCCCCAGGTGAGGGGCTTGTGCGTCAAGATTGCGCCAAGGATGCCCCGATGCCTTCTCGGTGCGTCGCGACGGGCGCACACTCCCTTCGTTCGGTGCCGAAAGGGCACCATGCAAAGGGGGCGAATGCCGATGGTCGTCGGCGTCGTTGCGGGAGCGGTCGTCGTTGCCGTTCTCGTGCTGATCGGTCTGTTCAAGATGATGTGGCGGGTCGCCGAGCCGAACGAGGCGCTCATCATCTCCGGGTCCAAGCACCGTACCGAGGGACTCGAGGAGGGCATGGGATTCCGCATCGTCACGGGGCGGGGCACGCTGGTGCTGCCCGGTGTGCAGGCGGTGCGCAAGCTCTCCCTGGACCTGAACGAGACCGAGTTGCAGGTGGACTGCGTGACCCACCAGGGCATCCCGCTGAAGGTGCGGGGCGTGGTCATCTTCAAGGTGGGCGACGACTTCGTGTCGATCGCGAACGCCGCCCGCCGTTTCCTGGACCAGCAGCGGCTGATGTCGGAGCGGGTGCACAACGTCTTCGCCGGTCATCTGCGGTCCATCGTGGGCGGGTTGACGGTCGAGGACATGATCCGCGACCGGGAGAAGCTGACCGGGCAGACCCGGGCGGCGTGCGGTACGGAGATGGAGAAGCTGGGTCTGATCGTCGACTCGCTGCAGATCCACGAGATCGAGGACCCGACCGGGTACATCCAGAACCTGGCCATGCCGCACGCGGCGGCCGTGCAGCGGGACGCGCGCATCGCGCAGGCCGAGGCGAACCGGCTGGCCACCGAGGCGGAGCAGCAGTCGTTCGCGCGGATGGCGGAGGCCACCCGGGACAGCGAGATCCTGCAGGCCGGCTACCAGGCCGAGCGGGACAAGGCGGGGGCGAAGGCCCAGCAGGCCGGACCGCTCGCCGCGGCCGCCGCCCGGCAGGAGGTCGTCGTCCAGGAGACCCGGGTCGCCGAGCTCGAGGCGCACCGGCGTGAGCAGCAGCTCCAGGCGGACGTCCGCAAGCCGGCCGACGCCCGGGCCTACGAGAAGCGGACGCTGGCCGAGGCCGAGCGCGACGCCCGGATCTCGGCGGCCCAGGCCAAGGCGAAGGAGACGGAACTCGCGGCGGCCGCCGAGGCCACCCGGGTCAAGGCGGCCGCGGGCGCCGAGGCCGAGGCCACCAAGACCCGGGGCGCGGCCTCCGCCGCGGCCACCCGGGCCACCGGTGAGGCGGAGGCCGCCGCCGCTCAGGCCAGGGGTCTGGCGGACGCGGAGGCGACCAAGGCGAAGGGCCTCGCCGAGGCGGAGGCCATCAAGGCGCGGGCCGCCGCCCTGGCCGAGAACCAGGAGGCCGTCGTCGCGCAGCAGCTCGCGGAGAACTGGCCGGAGATCGTCCAGGCGGGCGCGTCCGCGTTCGGCAACGTGGACAACATGGTGCTGCTCAACGGCGCCGACGGCATGGCCGAGCTGTTCGCCAAGGCGCTCACCATGGGCGGCACCGGACTCGGCCTGGCCCGCCAGCTGCTCTCGTCGATGAACCACAACGGGACCGGCGCGCCGGGCACTTCACCGTCGCTCAACGGGGCGGTGCCGCCCGCACCGCAGAGGGTGCCGGTGGAGCAGGAGGGTTAGCGGTCCGCTCCGGAGCCGCCGGACGGCCGGGGTCCCCAGCGGGGGCCCCGGCCGCCGCGCGTCGGCCCCCGTCGCCGGCCGTCATCCGCGCAGCAGCGCGATGCCCAGCGCGAACAGCGTCACGACCTTCGCCAGTTCCAGCGCCACGTACCAGAGGTGGCCGCGGGAGCGGGGCAGGTCCTCGCCCGCGAGCACCCGGTCGGACCTGCGGTTCAGGCGCGGCCGTACGACGGCGAGCTGGGCGGCGAGCAGCACGGCGACGGCCGCGGTCAGCCCCACGGTCCCGGCCGCCGCGCCGCCCACGGCGACGGCGACGGCCACCACGACGGCGAGAGCGGTCTCGACGGCGTTCAGGGCCCGGAAGACGAGCCGGCCTATGCCCAGGCCGATGGGTATGGTCACGCCCGGTGCGCGGAACTTCAGCGGCGCCTCCAGGAAGGAGATCGCCAGCACCATTCCGAGCCAGACGAAGACCACCGCGCTCGCGGTGGCGGCCGACGCGCTGTTCATCGGGGGGCTGCCTCTTTCTGCTCTGCGGCGGCCGTCCCGCCCAGGTGGGCGAGGCAGGAGTCGGGTTCGGCGAAGGGTTCCAGGCCGGTCGCGGTCAGCGGCGCGCCGAGCCCGGCCAACGCGCCCCGCATCAGGCCGAGATGGAGCGGGCACACCAACCGGCCGTACTCCTCGGCGAGTTCCAGGAAGGGGCAGTGCCGCAACCGGATCCGGGCCGGCGGCCCGTCCGGTCCGGGCGTTCCCTCCGCGCTCGGGGCGAAGCCCAGGTCGTCCAGCAGGCCGACGAGCCGGGCCGCCGAGCGCGCGGCGGTCGGCCGCTCGAAGGGCGGCGGCGGCTCCACCAGGGACCGGCCCCAGGCGCGGCCGGTCTCCTCCGCCTCCGCGCGCGCCTCGGCGGGATCGGCGGACGCCCAGCGGCTGAGCAGCATCCGGGCCAGCAGCGGGTAGCCGCGCGCGCCGCCGCGGTCCATGCCGGGCCGCACGCGGTAGGCGGCACGGGGCCGGCCGGGCCCGGAGGTCGCCTCGGTGCCGCTCTCCACCAGCCCGTCGGCCACCAGCGCGTCCAGGTGGAAACGCACGGTGTTGGGGTGGACGCCCATCCGCTCGGCGACCGCTGCCACCCCGAGCGGCGCGGGGGCGGCCCGCAGCACGTCCAGCACCTCCCGGCGGCGCGGGCTCTGCCGTGCGGTCATGGCCGTTCACCCACTTCCACCTGCGTGTATTTTTCACAAGACCTACGTGGAGTAATTGTAGGATGGGCCACGGAGAGCGATAGAGCGAGGGGTGCGCATGACGCCGTCGTCCGAGAGCGGGACCGGCTGGGACGCGGGTCCGGACCCGCGCGTCCTGTGCGACGCCGGCGCCCTGGCCGCCGATCCGCCGGTTCCGTCGGGGGTGCTGTGGAAGCTGGCCGAGGGCGGACGCCAGCTCGACGCCAACGTCGTACGGCTGGCCCCGGGCTCGCGCGTCGACACGCACACCGAGCCGAACCTGGACGTGCTGGTCCTGGTCGTCTCGGGGGACGGCGTGCTCGGCAAAGGCGCCCGGGACGAGCCGGAGCCGCTCACCGAGGGCGCCCTGCTGTGGCTGCCGCACGGCTCCACGCGCAGCATCACCGCCGGCGCCTCGGGCCTCGCCTGCCTGACCGTGCACCGCCGCCGGCCCGGCATGCAGATCCAGTCGCGCGGCGGCGCGCCCGTGTGACGGGCGGGAGGCGGCCGGTCATGTCCTCCGCCGCGGCCCGGGCGCGGAACAGGCCCGTCGCGCAACGCCGTTCGCCGCGACCCGCCGTCCGCCCCGCGCTGACCCGCGCTCCCGACGTGCCCACGTCAGGCCCTAGGGTGCTCTCCGTGAGCACGCCTACCGATGAGAACGTCCCGGGCCGCTTCGGCCCCCATGCCACCACCGAGGCCGACCCGCGCGGGGCCGGCCGGGTGCGCACCGAGTACTCCCCCGCCCACGACGGCGACCCCGACCCGGGTGAGATCGTGTGGACCTGGGTGCCGTTCGAGGAGAACGACGGCCGCGGCAAGGACCGGCCGGTGCTGGTGGTCGCCCGGGAGGCGGCGGGCACCTTCCTCGCCGTCCAGTTGTCCAGCAAGCGGCACGACGGGGACCGCGAGTGGGTGGCCATCGGCAGCGGCCCCTGGGACCGGTCGGGCCGCGACTCGTGGGTGGACGTGGACCGCGTGCTGAGGCTGCACGAGGACGGCATGCGCCGGGAGGCCTGCGCGCTGGACCGGATGCGCTTCAATCTGGTCCGGCAGCGGCTGCACGAGCGGTACGGCTGGACCTGACGGCCGCCGGCCGGCGGCCTCGCGGCCCCGGCCCGCGCCGCGACCGCCCCCGGCCGGTGGCCCTGCGGTTCCCGGTCGGCGACCGGCCGGACGGCCCCTAGCCGGTGACCGGGCGCGCGCGCTCGGAGGACTCGGCGAAACGTCGGGCGAAGGCCTCCCGGACGGCCGCCCCCGGCGTGCGGTCCAGGATGCCGAACACCACGTGCTCGAACGTCCGCGCGAACCGCCCACCGGGCCCGAGCAGCGCCCGGAAGGCCTCGGCGACCTGCGCCGGGTCGTTCTGGAACACGCCGCAGCCCCAGGCGCCCAGCACCAGCCGCCGGTAGCCCTGGGCGGCGGCGGTCTCCAGGACCCGCTCGGCCCGCCGGGCGAGGGCGGCCGGGAGTTCAGCGGCACGCCCGGGGGCGGTACGCCGCACGACACCCGCGTTGGGAGCGGCCGCCGTGAGGAAGCCCGCGAGGTACGGCCGCTCCAGCAGCGCGCCCCGGTCGTCGCGGAACACCGGCACGGCCGGGGAGTGAATCACCCGATCGGTGTAGAACGGGTCACGGTGCGCGCGGTGGTGGTCGTAGAAGGCGCGGGCCTCCAGTAGGCAGGTGTACAGCGCCGAGGCGCGGCACAGGGCTTCCTCCTGGGCCTGGGCGCCGTTCAGGTAGCCGCCGCCGGGATTGCGGGCCGAGGCGAAGTTCAGGACGGCGACCGGCGCGCCGGCCAGCCGGCGGGCGGCCTCGGTGCTGCTCTCCCCCGTGACCTCCAGGACGGGCTCCGTGTCCAGGACCACGGGTACCGGTACCGGTACCGGTAGCGGTTCGGGTCCATACAGCCGGGTGCCCGCCCGGGCGGCCTCGACGGCGGCCGCCAGCGGTACCTCCCGGCCGTCGGGCGCGCGGTACGAACCCGCCGCCACCATGCGTTCGGTCTCCGCGGCCACACCGCGCAGGCGCGCGCTCATGGCGCCACCCCCGTGGGCGCCACGAGCGCGGCCGGCGCTCTCTCCCCCGTCGTGCTCATGCACGCATCCTGGGTGATGCTGGGATGCGGTGCAACGGAGTTTCCCGGGGGCCGGAACGGCCGGGGAACCCGGAAAGGAACGGAGGTTACCGATCCGGAACGTCCCGATGGGCACCCTTGTGCGAATCGACTCAAGGGTCTTGGGTGGACGGGTGCCTGTCCGTGCCCGGCGTGGGCCGGACCGGTGGCATGGTGGAATCTCAGGAGGATCCCGACATGTCCGACTCGAAGAGCGATTGCGGCGACTGTACGGAGCGCCGCGACGCCGTCACCGAAGCCGAGGTGGAAGCCCTGGTCAGGGGCATCTGCTTCAAGACCGGACCGCCCCGCACCCTCGGGGTCGAAGTGGAATGGCTCGTACACGAGCTGCGGCGGCCGCAGCTCCCGGTCCCACCCGAACGACTCGAAGCGGCGTACGCCACCCTGCGGAGCGTGCCGCTGCGTTCGCCGCTCACGATCGAGCCCGGCGGCCAGCTGGAGCTGAGTTCTCCGCCCGCCGCCTCCCTGATGGAGTGCGTGGACACCGTCTCCGCCGACCTGGAGGCCGTGCGCGCCGTCCTCGCGCAGGACGGACTCGGACTCCTCGGCGTGGGCCACGACCCCTGGCGCGCACCCCGCCGGTTCCTGCGCGAACCGCGCTACGACGCCATGGAGGCCTGTCTCGACCGCACCGGCACGGCCGGCCGGCACATGATGTGCGCCTCGGCCTCCGTCCAGGTGTGCGTGGACGCCGGGCACGACGACCCGGGCGTCCTCGGTCTCGGACAGCGCTGGTGGCTGGCCCACCAGCTCGGCGCGGTCCTGGTGGCCGCGTTCGCCAACTCCCCCCTGGTCGGCCGGCGGCCCACCGGCTGGCGGTCCACCCGTCAGCTGCACTGGACGGAGATCGGCGCGGGCCGCGCGGGCGCTCCCCCGCCCGACGCGGAACCGAGGGGCGCCTGGGCCCGGCACGTGCTGGACTCCCCGGTGATGTGCGTCCGCCGCGACAGCGGCCCGTGGGACGTGCCCGACGGCCTCACCTTCCGCGAGTGGACCCGCTCGCGGGACCGCCGGCCGCCCACCCGGGAGGATCTCGACTACCACCTGACCACCCTGTTCCCGCCGGTCCGGCCGCGCGGCCACCTGGAGCTGCGCATGATCGACGCGCAGCCGGGCGACGACGGCTGGATCGTGCCGCTCGCGGTGACCGCGGCGCTGTTCGACGACCCGGAGGCCGCCGAGAGCGCGCACCAGGCGGTCAAACCGCTGGCCGAGCGGGCCATGAACCTGCCGGCCCCGCACAATCCGCTGTGGATCGACGCGGCCCGGCACGGGCTCACCGATCCGGAGCTGTGCGACGCCGCCGTCGCCTGTTTCTCGGCGGCGCTCCTGGCCCTGCCCCGGATGGGCGCCGCGCCCGCGGTCGTCGACGCCGTCGCCGCGTACCTGGACCGCTACGTCGCGCGGGGCCGCTGCCCGGCCGACGACCTGCTCGACCGTCTGCGCGGCGCCGGCCGCCGCGCGGCCGACGGGAGGAAGGACATCCGCACATGACCGCCCCCGAGACCGAGACCACGGCCGCCGAGGCGGACACCGAGGCGCTGCGCGAGCGCGCGGTCGCCTCGCTCACCGCCGCCCGCGCCCGCACCGAGCTGCTGACCGACTGCGTCGAGGACCCGGACCTCACCGCCCAGCACTCCCCGCTGATGTCGCCCCTGGTGTGGGACCTCGCCCACATCGGCAACCAGGAGGAGCTGTGGCTGCTGCGGGCGGTCGGCGGCCGGGAGGCGCTGCGGCCCGAGATCGACGGCCTGTACGACGCCTTCGAGCACTCGCGCGCCGAACGCCCCTCGCTGCCGCTGCTGCCGCCCGCCGAGGCCCGCGGATACGCGTCCGACGTACGCGGTCGCGCCCTGGACCTGCTGGGGGCCGCGGACTTCCACGGCAGCCGGCTGACCGAGGCCGGCTTCGCCTTCGGCATGATCGCGCAGCACGAACAGCAGCACGACGAGACCATGCTGATCACCCATCAGCTCCGCACCGGTCCTCCGGTCCTGACCGCGCCCGATCCCGGACCGGCCCCGCTGTTCACCGGTCCGGCCGAAGTCCTGGTGCCCGGCGGCCCGTTCACCATGGGCACCTCCGCCGAGCCCTGGGCGCTGGACAACGAGCGCCCCGCGCACCCGGTGGACGTGGCGCCCTTCTGGATCGACACGACCCCGGTGACGAACGCGGCGTACCAGGCGTTCATCGAGGACGGCGGCTACCGCACCGAGCGCTGGTGGACCCCGGAGGGCTGGGCGCACATCCGGCAGCACGGCGTCACCGCTCCGCTGTTCTGGCGGCGCGACGGCGGCCAGTGGCTGCGGCGGCGCTTCGGCGTCACCGAGGCGGTGCCGGCCGACGAGCCCGTGCTGCACGTGTGCTGGTACGAGGCGGACGCCTACGCCCGCTGGGCCGGGCGCCGGCTGCCGACCGAGGCGGAATGGGAGAAGGCCGCCCGCTTCGACCCGGCCACCGGCCGCTCCCGGCGCTACCCGTGGGGCGACGCCGACCCGGCCCCCGAGCACGCCAACCTGGGCCAGCGCCATCTCCGGCCGGCCCCCGCCGGCAGCTATCCGGACGGCGAGTCCCCGCTCGGCGTACGGCAGTTGATCGGCGACGTGTGGGAGTGGACGTCGAGCGACTTCCTGCCCTACCCGGGGTTCACCGCGTTCCCGTACAAGGAGTACTCGGAGGTGTTCTTCGGCGCCGAGTACAAGGTGCTGCGCGGCGGCTCGTTCGCCGTGGACCAGGTGGCCTGCCGGGGCACGTTCCGCAACTGGGACTACCCGATCCGGCGGCAGATCTTCTCCGGGTTCCGGACCGCGCGTACGGAGGCCGTCTGATGTGCCGGCACCTGGCCTACCTCGGGCCGGAACAGCCGCTCGGCCGGCTCCTGACGGAGCCCGCGCACAGCCTGTACCGGCAGTCGTGGGAGCCCCGCCGGCAGCGGTACGGCACCGTCAACGCCGACGGTTTCGGGGTGGGCTGGTACGCCCCGGACGATCCCGCGCCGGCCCGCTACCGGCGGGCCGGGCCGATCTGGGCCGACCTGTCCTTCGCCGACCTGGCCCGGGTGGTGCGCTCCGGCGCGGTGCTCGCCGCTGTGCGCGACGCCACCCTCGCGGGCGCGGACGCCGAGGCCGCGGCCGCGCCGTTCGCCGCCGGACGCTGGCTGTTCAGCCACAACGGCGCGATCGCCGGCTGGCCCGACTCGGCGGCGCCCCTGGTCTCCGGACTGCCGCCGGTCGAACTGCTGTCGCTGCAGGCGCGCACCGACTCGGCGTTCGTCTGGGCGCTGGTGCTGCACCGGCTGCGCTCCGGCGACGAGCCCGCCGAGGCCCTCGGCGGCACCGTCCGCCGGTTCGCCGCGGCGGCCCCCGCGTCCCGCCTCAATCTGCTGCTCACCGACGGCGAGACCATCGCCGCCACCGCCTGGGGCGACAGCCTCTGGTACCGCACGGAACCCGGCCGGGGGACGGTCGTCGCGTCGGAGCCTTACGACGACGACCCGCTCTGGCAGGAGGTCCCCGACCGCACCGTGCTTACCGCGAACCGCGCCGGCGTGCTCCTCGCCCCACTCGAGGATCCGGCGCCGGCAACCCAGAAGGAGCCCTGCCGTTGAGTCCCCTGCACGTCACCCGCACACTCCCCGAGGACGCGACCGGCGCCGCGCTGCGCGCCGACGTCCGGCACGGCCTCACCGCCACCCCCAAGACGCTGCCGCCGAAGTGGTTCTACGACGCCCTGGGCAGCGAGCTGTTCGAGCGGATCACCGGTCTGCCCGAGTACTACCCCACGCGTGCCGAGCGCGAGATCCTCGTCGCCCGCAGCGGTGAGATCGCCGCGGCGAGCGGCGCCCGGACCCTGATCGAACTGGGTTCCGGGTCCTCGGAGAAGACCCGGCACCTCATCGACGCGCTCACCTCGCTGGAGGCGTACGTCCCGGTCGACGTCAGCGAGAGCGCCCTCGCCCAGGCCGGGCGGGCGCTCGTCGCGGAGCGGCCCGGACTCGACGTGCACGCGCTGATCGCCGACTTCACCGCCCCGCTGGAACTGCCCGCGACGCCCGGACCCCGGCTCGTGGCCTTCCTCGGGGGCACCATCGGCAACCTGCTGCCCGCCGAACGGGCTGAGTTCCTCGCCCTCGTGCGCTCCCAGCTCGCCCCGGGCGACGGCCTGCTGCTCGGCACGGACCTGGTCAAGGACGAGCGGGTGCTGGTCCGGGCGTACGACGACGCGGCCGGGGTGACGGCCGCGTTCAACAAGAACGTCCTGGCGGTCGTCAACCGTGAACTGGGCGCGGACTTCGATCCGGACGCCTTCGAGCACGTGGCCGTGTGGGACCCGGATCAGGAGTGGATCGAGATGCGGCTGCGCTCGCGCGCCGCGCAGACCGTCAAGGTGCCCGCCCTCGACCTGGCCGTGGACTTCGCGGCGGGCGAGGAGATGCGCACCGAGGTGTCGGCGAAGTTCCGCCGGGCCGGCATCGGCGCCGAACTGGCGGCCGCCGGTCTCGAGCTGACCCACTGGTGGACGGATGCCGAGGACCGGTTCGCGCTGTCGCTGAGCGTGGTGCGGTAGGTCAGCCCAGACTGGTGGCCAGGGCCTCGGTGATCTCGCGGTCGGCCCGGCGGGCCTCGCTCGCCGGGTCGGCGCCGCCGAGCACCCGGGTCATGTACCCCTTGATCGGGTTGTCGGCCTCGACCGCGGCCCACTGCGGGGTGTTGGGGGTGGCCCGGCCGTGCGCGGCGCCCGCCGCCATGGCGGCGACCCCCTCCTCGCCGGCCACCGCGTCCGCCAGCGTGGTCTTGTTGGGGACGTAGTTCATGGTGCGCGCGAGTTCGGTGTCCCACTTGGCGCCGGTGAGCGCGCCGACGACGGCGGTGGCGGCGAACTGGTCGCCGGTGTTGCGCGGTACGACGAGGTCGGAGCCGCCGGTGAAGACGACACCGGGCCGGGCGGCGGTCCGGCCGGGCACCGGGAAGAAGCCGAGCTTGCCCTTCAGGCCGGGGTTCTGCCGCACGATCGACTGCGCGAGCCCCGGCACCCCGATGATCTGGGCGACCTTGCCGCCCGCGAACACCCCGGCCTGGGGCGGGTGTTCCTCGTCGGCGTCCACGGGCCCGTCGCCGAGTGCCTGGAGCCGGCGGTAGAAGTCCATGCCGCGCAGCGCGGCGGGGGTGTCCAGGGTGCCCCGCCAGTCGTAGTCCTTCTTCTCGGCGAGTTCGCCGCCCTCGTCCCAGATGAAGCCGGAGAGGGTGTACCAGTCCTGTCCGGCGAGGTAGATGCCCTGGTTCCCGGCCGCGTCGAGCTTCCGGGTGGCGGCGAGCCATTCGTCGCGGGTCTTCGGCGGGGCCGTGACGCCGGCCCGCTCGAAGAGGTCCTTGCGGTAGATGACCACCCGGTTGGCCGCGTACCAGGGCACGCCGTACTGGTTGTTGCCGTCCTTTCCGGGTTCGGCGAGGCCGGGCAGCCAGTGCTCCTTGCCCCAGTCGCGCATCGACTCCAGGGTCAGGTCGGTCAGCCGGCCGTCCTCGACGTAGAGCGGGACCTGGGTGTTGCCCACCTCGATGACGTCGGGGCCGTCCTTCCCGTCGCCCCTGAGCGCCTTGCGGACCTTCTCCACGATGCCGGTCCACTCCTGGATGCGGATGTCGAGCCGCAGGTCGTCGTGGGTGCGTTCGAAGTCCTCGGTGAAGCGCCGGAGGAAGTCCTCGGAGGCGCTGTCCTTCATCAGCCACACGGTGACGGTCTGCCGGTCGTGTCCGGGCAGGACGCCGCAGGCGCTGACGAGGGAGCCGGTGACGCAGAGGAGGGCGAGCAGACGACGTCTCACGGGGGGTCCTGTTCTGTCTGGCCGGGGGCGGTTGCGGACAGGGGAGGGGGCCCGACGTGGGGGACGAACGCACGCGTTCGCACGGGTGTGCTGGATTTTGGTATGGACCAATGCGTAGGTCAAGCGCCCCCGGCCGTCCGGTGGCGACGCCTCGCGCGCCGGGCGGGGATACGGCACGGTGGAGTACGGCGTGGCACACCGGCCGCGCCGGACGTGAGGCACGCCGCCGCGCGGCTCCTCACGGCGGAGAGGAGCCCCCCGTATGTCGAACCACACCTACCGGGTCACCGAGATCGTCGGCACCTCGCACGAGGGCCTCGACCAGGCCATCCGCAACGCCATCTCGCGCGCCGACCAGACCCTGCGCAACCTCGACTGGTTCGAGGTGACCCAGGTCCGCGGCCAGATCGAGAACGGGCAGGTCGAGCACTACCAGGTGGGCCTGAAGGTGGGCTTCCGCATCGAGGACACCGCCGAGTAGCCGGCCGGTCCCCCGGACGCCCCGCGCGGCCCCTCAGGTACGGCCCTCGCGCTCCTGGGCGTCCTCCAGCGCCGCCGACCGGTCGGCCCAGCGGGCCCGCACGACGGTGAACCCGGCGCGCTCGGCGTCGTCGCAGACCAGCTCGTCGTCGTCGACGAGGACCCGGACCGTACGGTCCCGGGCGAGCCGGCGCAGGATCTCCAGCTTGGTGAACCGGGCGGGCCTGCGGTCGGTGTCGCCGCGCATGTGCACGCGGCCCTCGGGGAGTCCGTGGGCCGCGAGCCAGGCCAGGGTGTCGCGCCGGCACCGCTCGGGCCGTCCGGTGAGGTACACGATCTCGCACTCGCGGGCCGTCTCCAGCGCGAGCGTCACTCCCTCGGCGAGCGGCGGGTCCGCGGGCGCGGCGCCGAAGAAGCCGTTCCAGTCGCGCGGGCGGTTCTCCAGGAAGTGCTGGCGGTGGGCGGTGTCGGCCAGGGTGTTGTCGAGGTCGAACACGGCGACGGGGCGCGCGCTGCTGTCTGTCACCCGGTCACCTTAGCCACCCCGGCGTCAACTGCCGTGGACCGAGGGCCGCATGCTTCTCCCATGCCTTCCGCGCCCCGCCTCCCCTCCCGTCCCTGCACCGTCGTCGTCTGCCGGGGCTGCTGCTGCGGCGATCCGGTCAAGCAGCCGGGCACCGATCCGGGCGGCCAGCTCGACCGGTTGCGGGCGGCCGCCGCCGAGGGCGGCTTCGAGGTGCGCACGAGCGACTGCCTCGGGCCGTGCGACCAGGCGAACGTGCTGGTCGTGCGGCCGTCCACGGAGGGCCGGCGGGCCGGCGGCAGACCGGTGTGGATCGGCTTCGCCCTGGACGACGACTGCACGGCCGAGGTCGCCCAGTGGGCCCGGGCGGGCGGTCCCGGTGCGGCCGAGCCCCCGCTGACCCTGGAGTTGCAGACGATCCGCGCGCCACGCGGCGCGCGGTCCCGGTCGGGGCGGTGAGCGCCGGACCGGGAATCCTGGCGTCCCGGCGGTGTTGAACCCTGCGTGAGCGCAGTGATCGCCCGGACCCGGTTCTCCGTCCTCGACCGCTCCCGTACCCGCGCGGGACGTCCGCCCGCCGAGGCGCTGCGGGACACCGTCGCGCTGGCGCGGGAGGCGGAGGCGCTCGGCTACCACCGCTTCTGGGTCTCGGAGCACCACGGCGTGCCGGGGGTCGCGGGCTCCGCGCCGACCGTGCTCGCCGCCGCGGTGGCCGCCGCGACGCGCACCGTCCGGGTCGGCACCGGCGGGGTGATGCTGCCCAACCACCGGCCCCTGGTCGTGGCCGAGCAGTTCGGCGTGCTGGAGTCGCTGTTCCCGGGCCGGATCGACATGGGGCTCGGCCGGTCCGTCGGCTTCACGGACGGCGTCCGCCGGGCGCTCGGCCGGGACAAGGACGCCGCCGGGGACTTCGCGGCCCAGCTCGACGAGCTCCTCGGCTGGTTCGCCGGGACCTCGCCCACCGGGGTGCGCGCCCGCCCGGCCGAGGGCCTGAAGGTGCCGCCGTTCGTGCTGGCCATGGGCGAGGGCGCCCGGATCGCGGCCCGCGCCGGGCTGCCGATGGTCATCGGGGACCTGCGGCGGCGCGAGCCGATGATGCGCGGCATCGACGAGTACCGCTCGCTGTTCCGCCCCTCGCCCTGGGCGTCCGAGCCGTACGTGGTGATCTCCGGGACCGTCGCGGTCGCCGGGACCGCCGAGGAGGCGCGGCGGCTCCTCGTCCCGGAGGCGTGGTCCGCGGCCTACTCGCGGACCCACGGCACCTTCCCGCCGCTGGCCCCGGCCGAGGAGACCGAGGGGCGCGCGATGACCGCGAAGGAACGGGACCGCTACGAGTCCGCGCTCGCCGGGCACCTGGCCGGCACCGCCGACCAGGTCGCCGCCGAGCTGGAGACCGTGCTGAAGGAGACGGGCGCCGCCGAGGTCCTCGTCACCACCAGCACGTACGACCGTGCCGCGCTGCTGGACTCCTACCGGCGGCTCGCCGCCCTGTTCGCGCCCGGCCGCTGAGGGTTCAGTCCTCCGCCGCCGCTGGCCGTTGCGCGCGGATCTCCACCGAGCCGTCGGCCGCGTCCACCACCGCCCGGTCGCCCGCGTTCAGCCCGCCGGAGAGCAGCAGGTCGGCGAGGCGGTCGTCCACCTCGCGCTGGATGGTGCGGCGCAGCGGGCGGGCGCCGAAGTCCGGCTGGTACCCGAGGTTCGCCAGCAGCTCCGCGGCCGCGTCGGTGACCTCCATGGTGACGCCCTGGGCGTGCAGCCGGCGCCGGGTGTGCTCCAGCAGCAGGTCCACGACCTGGCGCAGCTCGGTGCGGTCCAGGCCGCGGAAGACGATGATCTCGTCGATGCGGTTGAGGAACTCGGGCCGGAAGTGCTGCTGGAGCACCGGCATGACGGCCTCGCGGACCTTCGCGTAGTCCTCGGTGCCGGCGGACAGGATGCGGTCGGCGCCGATGTTCGACGTCATGATGACCACGGTGTTCTTGAAGTCGACGGTGCGGCCCTGGGAGTCGGTGAGCCGGCCGTCGTCCAGGAGCTGCAGCAGGGTGTTGAAGACGTCGGGGTGCGCCTTCTCCACCTCGTCCAGCAGCAGCACGGCGTACGGCTGCCTGCGCACGGCCTCGGTGAGCTGGCCGGCCTCCTCGTGGCCGACGTATCCGGGCGGGGCGCCGACCAGCCGGGAGACCGTGTGCCGCTCCTGGAACTCGCTCATGTCGAGGCGGATCATGCGGCCCTCGTCGCCGAACAGGGCCGCGGCGAGGGCGCGGGCCAGCTCGGTCTTGCCGACGCCGGTCGGGCCGAGGAAGAGGAAGCTGCCGACGGGCCGGTCCGGGTCGCTCATGCCGGCCCGGGCCCGCCGTACCGCGCGGGCGACCGCGGTGATCGCCTCGTCCTGGCCGACGACCCGCTCGTGCAGGTGCTCCTCCAGCTTCATCAGCCGCTCCCGCTCCTCCTCGGTGAGCTGGGCGACCGGGATGCCGGTGGTGCGTGAGACGACCTGGGCGATGTCCTCCGCGGTGACCTTCGGGGCCTGTTCCGCCGCCTTGTCGGCGCCGGCCAGCTCGGCCTCCGTCTCCTTGATCCGGTCCCGCAGGTCCCTGGCCCGCTCGTACTCCTCGTCGGCGACGGCCTGGTCCTTCTCCCGGTTCAGGGCCGCGAGCCGGTCCTCGGCCTCCCGGGTGTCGGCGAGCGGGGTCCTCGCGCGCAGCCGGACCCGGGCTGAGGCCTGGTCCATGAGGTCGATGGCCTTGTCGGGCAGGAAGCGGGAGGTGATGTACCGGTCGGACAGCTCGGCCGCGGCGACCACCGCCTCGTCGGTGATGCGCACCTGGTGGTGCGCCTCGTAGCGGTCGCGCAGCCCGCGCAGGATCTCGATGGTGTCGTCGACGCTCGGCTCGCCGACCAGGATGGGCGCGAAACGGCGTTCCAGCGCCGCGTCCTTCTCGATGTGCCTGCGGTACTCGTCCACGGTGGTGGCGCCGATCAGGTGCAACTCCCCGCGTGCCAGGGCCGGTTTCAGCATGTTGCCGGCGTCCATGGCGCCCTCGCCTCCGCCGCCGGCCCCGACGACGGTGTGCAGCTCGTCCAGGAACAGCACCAGCTCGTCGCCGTGTTGACGGACCTCGTCGAGGAGCTTCTTCAGCCGTTCCTCGAACTCGCCCCGGTACTTGGTGCCGGCCACCATGCCGGCCAGGTCCAGCGAGACCAGCCGCTTGCCGGCGAGGGTCTTCGGCACGTCACCGGCGACGATGCGCTGCGCGATGCCCTCGACCACCGCGGTCTTGCCGACGCCGGGGTCGCCGATCAGGACCGGGTTGTTCTTGCTGCGCCGGGAGAGCACCTCGATGGTCTGCTCGACCTCCTCGTCCCGTCCGATCACCGGGTCGAGGCGGCCGTCGCGGGCGTCCTCGGTGAGGTCGCGGCCGTATTCGTCGACGGTGGGCGTGCTGCTCGGCTCCTTGCGCTCGGCCGCGTTCTCGGCGGGCACCCGGGCGGGCTCCCAGCCGCCCTCGCCGAGGACCTGCCCGGCCGCCGACTCCGGGTTGGCGGCGAGGGCGCGCAGCAGGTGCTCGGGCCCGATGTAGGAGGCGCCCTCGGAGCGGGAGATGCGGTAGGCGTCGAGCAGGGCGCGTTTGGCGGCCGGGGTGAGGGTGGCGGGCTCGCTCTTCACGTCCGCGGCGGGGGCGGCGAGCCGCTCGCGGATGCGGTCGGGGTCGGCGCCGGCGGCGGTGAGCAGCCGCCTGGTGGAGTCGTGCTCGGTGGCGGCGGCCAGCAGATGACGGGCGTCGAGTTCGTCGCTGCCCTCGGCGGCGGCGATGTCCCTGGCCGACGCCACCAGGTCGCGCGCCCGCTCGGACAGCAGGCTGCCGATGTCGACGCGCTGCGGCCGGCGGGCGGACGCGGCCGGTCCGCCGGTCCCGCCGAAGAAGCGGGACATCAGTTCGTCGAACTCCTCGAACGGACTGCGTCCGAAACCGAAACCGGGGGTGCTCATGGGCGGCCCTTTCTGCGGCGGGCAGACATATGCCCCCAAAATCGCATATATGCTTCGAGTACGCACGGCACGGAGACGCCCCGAGATGCGGCGTCGGGCCGGTCCGGTCAGGCTTGGGGGGAAGCCTCGACGACAAGGAGCGCTGACATGTCCTTCATGGACAAGATCAAGGGGATGCTCAAGGGCCACGAGGACATGGCCGACAAGGGCGTCGACAAGGGTGGCGACTACATCGACCAGCGGACCGGCAACAAGTACCAGTCCCAGGTCGACACCGGCCAGGACAAGCTGCGGGACGAGTTCGGCAAGCCGCAGGACAGGCCGCCGCAGACCTGACGAACGGGGCGGACTAACATCGCCCCGATGCACAGCCCCCATGATCCCTTCGTCCGCGTCCGCGGTGCCCGCGAGCACAATCTCAAGGGTGTCGACGTGGACATCCCCCGGGACGTGCTGGCCGTGTTCACCGGCGTGTCCGGCTCGGGCAAGTCGTCCCTGGCGTTCGGCACCGTCTATGCCGAGGCGCAGCGGCGCTACTTCGAGTCGGTCGCGCCGTACGCACGGCGGCTGATCCACCAGGTCGGGGCGCCCCGGGTCGCCGAGATCACCGGGCTGCCGCCGGCGGTCTCGCTGCAGCAGCGCCGCTCGGCCCCGTCCTCGCGCTCGTCCGTGGGGACGGTCACCAACCTGTCCAACTCCCTGCGCATGCTGTTCTCACGCGCCGGGAAGTACCCGCCCGGCGCCGAGCGGCTCGACTCCGACGCCTTCTCGCCGAACACGGCGGCGGGCGCCTGCCCAGAGTGCCACGGCCTCGGCCGGGTGCACCGGACCACCGAGGAACTACTGGTCCCCGACCCCTCGCTGTCCGTCCGCGAGGGCGCGATCGCCGCCTGGCCGGGCGCCTGGCAGGGCAAGAACCTGCGCGACATCCTCGACGCCCTCGGCTACGACGTCGACCGGCCCTGGCGCGAGCTGCCCGCCGCCGACCGGGAGTGGATCCTCTTCACCGACGAGCAGCCGGTCGTCACCGTCCACCCGGTGCGGGACGCGGACCGGATCCAGCGTCCGTACCAGGGCACGTACAGCAGTGCCCGCCGGTACGTCATGAAGACGTTCTCCGACACCAGGTCCGCAACCCTGCGGGCCAAGGCGGAGCGGTTCCTGGCCAGTGCCCCCTGCCCGGCGTGCGGGGGCAGCAGGCTGCGGCCCGAGGCGCTGGCGGTGACCTTCGCCGGCCGCACCATCGCCGAACTGGCGGCCCTGCCGCTGGCCGACCTCGCCGGGCTGCCGCACGACGGCGCCGAGAGCGCCCGCGTGCTCACCGAGGACCTGGACGCACGGATCGCGCCGGTCGTCGAGCTGGGCCTCGGCTACCTCAGCCTGGACCGGGCCACGCCCACCCTGTCCGCGGGCGAGCTGCAGCGGCTCCGGCTGGCCACCCAGCTCCGCTCGGGTCTGTTCGGGGTGGTGTACGTGCTGGACGAGCCCTCGGCCGGGCTGCACCCGGCGGACACCGAGGCGCTGATCACGGTGCTGGAGCGGCTCAAGGCGGCCGGGAACTCGGTCTTCGTGGTGGAGCACCACCTGGAGGTGGTACGGCGCGCCGACTGGCTCGTCGACGTCGGCCCCGGCGCGGGCGAGCACGGCGGGCGGGTGCTGTACAGCGGCCCGGTGGCGGGCCTCGCCTCGGTGGCCGGCTCGGCGACGGCCCGCCATCTGTTCGCCGGAGAGCCGGGTCCGGCGCGCACCGTCCGCGAGCCGCGCGGCTGGCTGACGCTGGGTCCGGTGACCCGGCACAACCTGCGCGGGGTGACGGCCGCCTTCCCGCTCGGCGCGTTCACCGCCGTCACCGGCGTCTCCGGTTCGGGGAAGACCACGCTCGTCGGCGAGTTCACGGAGGAGGCGGAGGCCGTGGGCAGGCTGGTCCGGGTGGACCAGAAGCCGATCGGGCGCACCCCGCGCTCCAACCTGGCCACGTACACCGGTCTGTTCGACGTCGTGCGCAAGGTGTTCGCCGCAACCGAGGAGGCGCGGGCCCGCGGGTACGGGGTGGGCCGGTTCTCGTTCAACGTGGCCGGGGGCCGCTGCGAGACCTGCCAGGGCGAGGGGTTCGTCAGCGTCGAGCTGCTGTTCCTGCCGAGCACGTACGCGCCCTGCCCGGACTGCGCGGGCGCGCGCTACAACCCGGAGACGCTCCGGGTGGAGTACCGGGGGCGGAACATCGCCGAGGTGCTGGACCTGACGGTGGAGAGCGCGGCGGATTTCTTCGCGGACGTCCCGGCCGCCGCCCGCAGTCTCGGCACGCTGCTCGACGTGGGCCTCGGCTATCTGCGCCTGGGGCAGCCGGCCACGGAGCTGTCCGGCGGGGAGGCCCAGCGGATCAAGCTGGCGAGCGAGCTGCAGCGCGGCCGCCGCGCCCACACGCTGTACCTGTTGGACGAGCCGACGACCGGGCTGCACCCGGCCGACGCCGAGGTGCTGATGGGCCGGCTGCACGGGCTCGTCGACGCCGGACACACGGTGGTCGTGGTCGAGCACGACATGACGGTCGTCGCGGGCGCCGACTGGGTGGTCGACATGGGGCCGGGCGGCGGCGACCGGGGCGGGCGCGTCGTGGCGGCCGGCACCCCGGCCGAGGTGGCCCGGGCCGAGGGCAGTGCGACGGCGGCCCATCTGGCCCGGGCGCTGAGCGGGGACGCCGGCCGCTGAGCAGCGGGGCGCGGGCGCCGCTGCCCGGCGGCCGGCCGCCGGACGTCAGGTGCTGAGCAGCCGGTTGAAGAAGGAGCGGTAGCGGCGCAGCGCCCCGCGCAGTTCCTCGGTGTCCACCCGTTCGCCCTGGCTCCACTGCCCTTCCAGGTCCTTCTTGTGCTGGTCGAAGGTGGTGGCGAGGGTCCGCATGACGTCCGCGACCAGGGCGTCGGCGTCGTGCACGGCCTCCCTGGGGTCGTCGACGAACTTTCCCTGGATGGTCTGCCAGCGGTCGCGGAAGCCCTGCTCCTCGCCGTCGGTCAGCAGTTGCGGGCTCTCGTCGTCGGACGCGCCGGGGGCGCGGGCGGGCTCGGAGGCCGCGCCGGCCCCGCGGGCGGCGGCCGTGTCGCCGGCGGGCTCGGCCGTGGCCCCGGCCGCCTCGGACCCGCCCGGCGCGGGGGCGCCGGTGTCGTGGTCCGCGGCCCCGGTGTCGCCGCCCGTGGGCTCCGTCCCGGTCCGCGTCGTGCCCTCACCCGGGTAGATCGGGGCTCGCGAGGCGGTCGCCCCGCGCTCGTCCTCGGTGGGGGCCCCGGCCGGCTGGGCCAGGTCACCGGTGGACAGGCCGCCCGTCGTGCGGCGCGTTTCCTCGTTGCTGTGCACGGTGTTCCTCCATACGGGTGGTGCGGGGCGTCAGGTCCGGGCGTGGGCCCGGCCGCCGCCGTCGGAGAGCAGCTCGTCGAACAGGGCGCGGTAGTGCACCATGGCACCCCGCAGTTGCTCGGTCGTCGCCTGGCGCTGCGTGCTGAGGGACTCCACCTCGTGCGCGGCGCGGTAGTGCTCGAGGGTGCGGCCGTGCTCCACCGAGAGGTCCCTCGTCTGCTGCTCGAAACCCTCGGTCGGATATCCCCGCTCACGCATCAGCGACGTCACCAGGCGGTCCGCGTCGTGCACCGCGTCCTGCGGCCGGTCCACGAACTCCTGCTGGACGTCGTTCCACTCCCGCGAGTAGCGGTCGCGCGAGACCGGGGGCAGCGGCCTGATCTCCAGGGAGTCGTGGCGCCGCTCGCGGTCCCTGAGTTCCCGTTCGGCGGTGCGCCGGCTGCCGGATCCCTCGACCGTGCGTTCATACTCCGGGCCGAAGCGCTTGCGGAGGCGGTCGCGCCTCATCCGCGACACCGCCATGGCGATCAGTGCGATCAGTGCGAGCACCACGACGATCGGGATGATGATCGCCAGCAGCGTTCCCGTGGACATGGCCAGAAGCGTTCCCGTGTACATGGACACACGCTCCTCGGAGAGTAGTGGTGTACGCGTCCCGGGTTCCCTTTTGCCGGAAATGTACCCATTCTGTGTTACTCCCGGCCGGCCACTCCCCGGCCGCCCGGGCGAGCGTCCGCCGGTCGTGGTGGCGGCCGGCCGGGATGAGCGGGCGCACCTCCACCTCGGCCACCAGGCCACGCGCGGAGGCGACCCGCCACAGCGAGGCGAACAGCGTGTCGTCGCCGACGAACGCGGCCGCCGTGGCCGCCCCTTCACCGGCGCCGCGATAGCTCAGGCGCACCGGCTGCACGGGCGCCCGGGCGTCGAGCGCGGCCTGGAAGACGGCCCGGCGGAAGTGCCCCCGGGCGCGCCCGCACCAGGTGCTGCCCTCCGGGAACACCGCGACGGCGGCGCCGCCTCGCAGTGCCGTGCCGATCCGGGCGACGGTCTCCGGCAGGGCGCGCAGCCGGTCCCGCTCGATGAACAGGGTCCCGCCCCGCGCGGCGAGCCTGCCCGCCACGGGCCAGCGCCGGATCTCGGACTTGGCGAGCATCCGGGCCGGACGCACCGCCGCGAGCAGCGGGACGTCCAGCCAGGAGACGTGGTTGGCGACCAGGAGGACGCCGCCCTCGGCGGGCGCGGCGCCGGTGAGCCGGATCCGGACGCCCGCGGCCCGTACGACCGCCCGGCACCAGCGCCTGACCCAGCCGGCCGGGAGCCGGCCGCCGAGCGGGCACAGCGCGATGCCCGCCAGCACCAGGGCGGTGACCGCGGCCAGCCGCAGCACGGCCCGGGGCACGGCCACGGAGGGTGCGGCCGGTTCCAGGCACGCGGCCGGGGTGCAGGGCCCGGTGGGCAGCCAGGCGCTCATCAGGCCGGCACGAGGGAGAGGAAGTGCCGCAGGTAGCGCGGGTTCACCCGGCGCATCGACAGCAGCACGTACAGGTCGGCGACCCCGAAGTCCGGGTCGTGCGCGGGCTCCCCGCACACCCAGGCGCCGAGCCGCAGGTAGCCGCGCAGCAGGGCGGGCAGTTCACCGCGACCGGCCGGCGCCGCGGCGGACGGCGCCCACGGCAGCAGCGGACGCACCCGGTACTCCTCGGGCGCCAGGTGCTTGGCGCGCACCCGCTCCCAGGTGGCGGCGGCCTGGGAGCCGCCGTCGGCGAGCGGTACGGAGCAGCAGCCCGCCAGCCACTCGTGGCCCCGGTCGGTCATGTACCGGGCTATCCCGGCCCAGATGAGGCCGATGACCGTGCCGTCGCGGTGGGCGGGGTGCACACAGGAGCGGCCGACCTCCACCAGCCCGGGCCGCAGCCCGTCGAGCGCGGTCAGGTCGAACTCGCCCTCGGAGTAGAGCCGTCCGGCGACCGCGGCCCGTTCCGGCGGCAGCAGCCGGTAGGTGCCGACGACCTGGCCGGTGACCGTGTCGTGGACGAGCAGGTGGTCGCAGTACGCGTCGAACGGGTCGACGTCGAGGCCCGGTTGCGGGGTGGTCAGCAGGGCGCCGAGCTCCCCGGCGAACACGTCGTGCCGCAGCCGCTGGGCGGCGCGGACGTCGTCCTCGTCGCGGGCGAGGGTGACGGTGTAGCGGGCGGGGGCCTCGGGCTGTGAAGGACGGTCGAGCGTGGTGACGCCGGTCATGGCTCACTCCCTGGTCACGGGCCGGGGTCGGCAGCAGGGCAGTCCGGCGCTTCCGGGCTGCCGCTCCTGTTCTTCCGATGCCGGTTGGCGTGCGTGTGACCGGTGGCGGGAGCGCGGGTGTGGGGTTGCTGAACGGCGCGGGAGGGCGCAGGGCCGGAAACCCAGACGGGGCCGGGATGAGCACCGTCCCCGGCCCCGCCCGTCCGCCCCTGTGCGGCGAACGTCCCTGCGGTCCCCGCTACCGCTTGGCCGCCTTGCGGGTGGCGCGCAGCCACTCCTTGTTCATGCCGGTGATGGACATCAGCGGGATGCCCTTGGGGCAGGCCGTCGCGCACTCACCGGTCAACGTGCAGCCGCCGAAGCCCTCGGCGTCCATCTGCGCCACCATGTCCAGCACCCGGGTCTCCCGCTCGGGCGCGCCCTGCGGCAGGACGCCCAGGTGGTTGACCTTGGCGGAGGTGAACAGCATCGCCGCGCCGTTGGGGCACGCGGCCACGCAGGCCCCGCAGCCGATGCACTCCGCGTGCTCGAAGGCGAGGTCGGCGTCCGGCTTGGGCACCGGGGTGGCGTGGGCCTCCGGCGCCGAGCCCGTCGGGACCGTGACGTAGCCGCCGGCCTGGATGATCCGGTCGAACGCGGACCGGTCGACGACCAGGTCCTTGACGACCGGGAAGGCCGAGGCCCGCCAGGGCTCGACGTCGATCACGTCGCCGTCCTCGAAGGACCGCATGTGCAACTGGCAGGTGGTGGTGCGCTCCGGGCCGTGCGCGTCGCCGTTGATGACGAGCGAGCACGCGCCGCAGATGCCCTCGCGGCAGTCGTGGTCGAAGGCGACCGGGTCCTCGCCCTTGAGGATGAGCTCCTCGTTGAGGGTGTCGAGCATCTCCAGGAAGGACATGTCCGGGGAGATGCCGTCCACCTCGTACGTGGACATCGCGCCGTCGGCGTCGGCGTTCTTCTGCCGCCAGACGCGCAGGGTGAGCTTCATGCGTAGCTCCGCTGGGTGGGGTGGACGTACTCGAAGACCAGGTCTTCCTTGTGCAGGACGGGAGCCGAGCCGGTGCCCGTGAACTCCCAGGCGGCCGCGTAGCCGAACTCGTCGTCCCGGCGGGCCGCCTCGCCGTCGGGGGTCTGCGACTCCTCGCGGAAGTGGCCGCCGCAGGACTCGGCGCGGTGCAGCGCGTCGAGGCACATCAGCTCGGCGAGCTCCAGGTAGTCGACGATCCGGTTGGCCTTCTCCAGCGACTGGTTGAACTCCTCGCCGGAGCCGGGCACCTTGATGCGCCGCCAGAACTCGTCGCGGATCTGCGGGATGCGCTCCAGGGCCTTGCGCAGACCGGAGTCGGTGCGCGCCATGCCGCAGAACTCCCACATCAGTTCGCCGAGTTCGCGGTGGAAGGAGTCGGGGGTGCGGTCGCCGTCGACGGCCAGGAGCAGGTTGAGCCGGTCCTCCGTCTCGGCCAGCACCTCCAGCACGGCGGGGTGGTCGCCGGTCACCGGGTCCTGGTGGGGGTTGCGCGCCAGGTAGTCGTTGATGGTGGCCGGGAGCACGAAGTAGCCGTCGGCCAGGCCCTGCATCAGCGCGGAGGCGCCGAGCCGGTTCGCGCCGTGGTCGGAGAAGTTGGCCTCGCCGACGGCGAACAGGCCGGGGACGGTGGTCTGCAGGTCGTAGTCGACCCACAGGCCACCCATCGTGTAGTGCACGGCCGGGTAGATGCGCATCGGCACCTCGTACGGATCCTCGTCGGTGATCCGCTGGTACATGTCGAAGAGGTTGCCGTACTTGGCCTCGACGGCCTTGCGGCCCATCCGCCGGATCGCGTCCGCGAAGTCCAGGTAGACGCCCTGTCCTCCGGGGCCCACTCCCCTGCCCTCGTCGCAGACGTTCTTCGCGGCGCGGGAGGCGATGTCGCGCGGGACCAGGTTGCCGAAGGACGGGTAGATGCGCTCCAGGTAGTAGTCGCGCTCGTCCTCGGGGATCCGGTTCGGGGGACGGTCGTCGCCCTTGGCCTTCGGCACCCAGATCCGGCCGTCGTTGCGCAGCGACTCGCTCATCAGCGTCAGCTTGGACTGGTGGTCGCCGGTGCGCGGGATGCAGGTGGGGTGGATCTGGGTGAAGCAGGGGTTGGCGAAGTGGGCGCCGCGCCGGTGGGCCCGCCAGATCGCGGTGGCGTTGGAGTTCATGGCGTTCGTCGACAGATAGAAGACGTTGCCGTAGCCGCCGCTCGCCAGGACGACGGCGTCCGCGAAGTACGTGGAGATCTCCCCGGTGATCAGGTCCCGGGCGACGATGCCCCGGGCCCGTCCGTCGACGACGACCAGGTCGAGCATCTCGGTGCGCGGGTGCATCTCCACGTTGCCGGCGGCGATCTGCCGGGACAGCGCCTGGTAGGCGCCCAGCAGCAGTTGCTGGCCCGTCTGGCCGCGGGCGTAGAAGGTCCGGGACACCTGGACGCCGCCGAACGAGCGGGTGTCCAGCAGGCCGCCGTACTCGCGGGCGAACGGCACGCCCTGGGCCACGCACTGGTCGATGATCTCGACGGAGACCTGGGCGAGGCGGTGCACGTTGGACTCGCGGGCCCGGAAGTCGCCGCCCTTGACGGTGTCGTAGAACAGGCGGTGGACCGAGTCGCCGTCGTTGCGGTAGTTCTTCGCTGCGTTGATGCCTCCCTGCGCGGCGATGGAGTGGGCGCGGCGCGGGGAGTCCTGGTAGCAGAACTGGACGACGTGGTAGCCCTGTTCGGCGAGCGTGGCGCCCGCGGAGCCGCCGGCGAGACCGGTGCCCACGACGATGACCGTGTGCTTGCGCCGGTTGGCGGGGTTGACCAGCCTGGCCTCGAAGCGGCGCTTGTCCCAGCGCTCGTGGATCGGGCCGGCGGGCGCCTTGGTGTCGACGGCCGGTTCGCCTGTCGTGTAGTTCAGGTAGTCGGTCATGTCAGCTCACCACTCCGGTCATGACACCCACGGGTACGGCGATGAAGCCGGCCGTGAGCAGCAGCGCGAGGACGTTCGCGAGGGTCTTCAGGGCGCGGTCGCGGGAGCGGCTGCCGACGCCGAGGGTCTGGGCCGCGCTCCAGAAGCCGTGCCGGACGTGCAGGCCGAGCGCGAGCATCGCGACGATGTAGACGATGTTGCCGTACCAGGTGGAGAAGGTGTCCACGACGTTCTGGTACGGGTGCCCCTGCTGGAAGCCGCCGGAGTGCACGGTGCCGGTGGTCAGGTCCAGCAGGTGCCAGACGATGAACAGGCCGAGGATGATCCCGCCCCAGCGCATCGTGCGGGTGGCGTAGCTCGCCCGCGGCCTGCTGTGCACGTACTTCACGGGCCGCGCCCCGATGTCCCGGCGGCTGAGCTGGTAGGCGGAGGTGGCGTGGGCGACCACGGCGACGACCAGGACGATCCGGATCAGCCAGAGCGTCCACTCGTAGTGCATGAAGGGTTCGCCGACGGTGCGCAGCCAGTGGGCGTAGTGGTTGAACTCGCCCGCCCCGAAGAAGATCTTCAGGTTACCGATCATGTGCGCGACCAGGTAGAGCAGCATGACCAGGCCGCTGACGGCCATGACCGTCTTCTTGCCGACCGTGCTGTCCCAGATCGTGCGCGCCATGGACGGCCGTCGGTCCGTCCGCGTTGCCAGAGCCATGTTGAGAAACGCTAGGGCCAGAGGGCCCGATCGGTCCAAGACATGGTCCGCCTTGATTCCATAGGCGACGGCTATCATGGAGTCCATGCAGTTCCAGCAGCTCCAGTACTTCGTGGCCGTCGCCGAGACCCGGCACTTCACCCGGGCCGCCGAACTGGTGCACGTGGCCCAGCCCTCGCTGTCCCAGCAGATCAAGGCGCTGGAGCGGGAGCTGGGCGCGGACCTGTTCGTGCGCGCCCGGGGCAACATCGCGCTGACCGACGCCGGCGAGGCGCTGCTGCCGCTGGCCCGGCGGATCCTCGCCGACGCGGACACGGCCCGGCACGAGGTGCAGGAGCTGGTGCAGCTGCGCCGGGGGCGGGTGCGGCTGGGCGCGACGCCCAGCGTGTGCACCGGGCTGCTGCCGGACGTGCTGCGCGCCTTCCACGACCGGTATCCCGGGATTCAGCTCCTGATCGAGGAGGGCGGCTCCCACGACCTGGTGCGGCAGCTCGCCCGAGGCGCCCTCGACCTCGCCCTGGTGGTGCTGCCGCTGCCCACGCCGTCGCCCGCCCTGACCACGGTGGAGCTGCTGCGGGAGGACCTGGTGGTGGTGTCCTCGCCGGACGCGCGGGCGCCCGGCCGGGGCGGGCGGGTCGTGGACATCGCCGGCCTGGAGGGCGAGCGTCTGGTGATGTTCCGGCACGGGTACGACCTGCGGGAGCTGACCGTCGCGGCGTGCCGCTCCGCCGGGTTCGAGCCGGAGTTCGCCGTGGAGGGCGGCGAGATGGACGCGGTGCTGGGATTCGTGCGGGCCGGGCTGGGGGTGGCGGTGGTGCCGCGGATGGTCGCCACCCGGGCCGGACAGGGGCTGCGGGTCACCCCGCTGGCGCGTCCGGGGCTGCACCGGACCATCGCGCTGGCCCACCGCAGCGACGTGGCCCCGCCCCGGGCGGCCCGGGAGCTCCAGCGGATGCTGCTGGAGCGGTGAGGCCTCCCCCGGCACCCGTCCCCCGCGCGCTCAGGCGCCGGAGTGCAGATAGGCCGCCCAGCGGGTCGGGGTGGCCGGGTAGGCGTCGCGGACGGTGAGCTGCGCCCGGTTGAGCGCGGCGGCCGAGGCCGCGGTGTCCGGCGGGGTGCTGCCGTCCGCGGTGAGGGCGGCGTACAGCTCCCGGGCCATCCGGGGGGTGTCCGGGGCGTGCCACAGGGTGCCGATGACGCCCCGGAACCCGGCCAGCTGGAAGGCCGCCGCCAGATGCATCGGCTCGTCGGGCAGCCGGGGGTGCGCCTGGGCCGTGCTGCAGGCGGAGAGGACGGCCAGCGCGCCGTGCTCCAGTGGGGTGTCCTGGATCTGGTCGGCCGTGAGGGTCCCGTGACCGAGGTGCAGGCCGCCGCCGCGCAGCAGGCCGAGGGATGAGTCGTTGTCCCCGTGGCACGCGAAGTGGACCAGGGTGTGCTCGTGCAGCGCTGCGGTCACGGTCCTCAGGTCGGCCTCCGCGCCGAGCAGCAGCCGCGCGCCGGGAAGCGCGGCGAGGACGATGCGGGCCTCCCGCTCGGCCTGGGGCAGCGGCGGGCCGTGCCGGCTGTTCGGCACGGCGACGACGAGGGAGCTCGGTCCCGGTCCGCCGGGCGGTGTGCCGGGCGCGCGCCGCAGGGAGTGGGCCAGCGCCCCCAGGGTGGGGGTGTAGGAGGGGATCACCTGGTCGATGACGGTGGGCCGGGCGCCGGGCGCGCGGTCCCGGGCGCGGGCCTCGGCCTCGGCGGCCGTGCGCGGGTGGCGGCCCGCCGCGTGCAGCGGGAGCCGCACCACCGGTCCCACCGGGCACCACCAGAGCCGCGGCTTCGGGCGACCCGGTACGGCGGGGTCCAGCAGGTCCAGGACGGGCGAGGTCACCTCGTCCCACAACCAGCCCAGGACGTCGTGCAGTTCGCGCTGCGCGGCCTCGCGGCGGTCGGGCCCGGCGGCCGGGTCCACCGCGTCCCGCAGGGCCGTCGTCAGCGCGGCGGCGTGCGCGTGCGCCGCCGTGTCGGTCAGGCCCGGCAGCGCGATGTGCCGCACCGGGTCCGCGGGGTCGGCGGGGACGAGCAGGGCGTCCCCCCTCGCGCGGTGGGCCAGGACGAGCACGACGGTGGCTCCGGCGGTGGCGGCGCGCAGGGCGGCCAGTGACCGCCGGCCGGTCAGCTCGGCGAACCGCGGGTCCGCGGCCAGGCCCTCGACGATGCGCTCGCGTTCGGCGGCGAGTCTGCGGGTCTGCGCCGCGTAGCCGGGGCGGGGGTCCCAGCTGCGGGTCGCGTCCGTGGTGGTGCGGCCGAAGCGGTGCTGGGTGACCGCGTTCAGGTCGATCCTGCCGACGTTCGCGAAGAAGTCGGCCTTGGCCAGGCTCCGGTCGATCTCCACGAGGCGCGCGGCGGCCTTCGCGTCGATCCTGCGCAGTTCGGCCCGGTGCCGCCAGGAGGTGATCGCCTGCCCGTAGAGGATCGCCCGGCCGTTCTCCAGCAGTTCGACCGCGTGTCCGGGGCGGCCGGCCTCGATGGCAGCGATCGCGGCCTGTACGGCCAGTTCGGGCGCCCGGCCGGCGATGCCCTTGCGGACCGGTCCGGCGTAGGCGCGCCGGGCCAGGCCCGGGACCTCGGCGAGTGCGGCTTCCAGTACGCGCAGGGCGTGCTCGGGGTCGCCCGTGGCCCGGGCGAGACGAGCGCACTGCTCCCGGGCCTCGAACAGCAGAGTGGTCGACAGCCGCGCGTCCGCCACCACCGCGTCCCAGGCGGCGAGTGCTTCGGCGCGCAGCTCGGCGTCCGGCCGCACCTCCGCCTCCGCCTCCGCCTCCGTCAGGTCGTACAGGGCGGTCGCGGCGCGGGCGAACAGGATGAGGCGCTCGCTGTGGAACCAGTCGTCGGCCGGGGTGCGGGCCGCGGCGTCCCGGGCCAGGCCGACGGCGTCCTCCAGGGTCGCCCGCTCGCCCGTCTCCCGGTACCGCATGTGCAGCACCTGGCCGATGGAGCTGGTGAAGCGGGGCAGGTCGGGGTGGTCCGCGGGGAGCCGGGACAGGCCGTCCCGGTAGAGCCGTTCGGCCTCGGTCAGCCGGGCGACCCCGCGCTCCCCGCGGCTGCGCCCGAGCATGTGGTGATCGGCCAGGTTCAGCAGCAGCTCGTGTTTGCGCGGGTGGTCCTCGGCCAGCGCGTCGGCGGCCTCGCGCGCGAAGGCGAGTGCCTCGTCGGTCAGTTCCGCGTCCTCCTCGTAGGCGCCCAGCTCACGCAGGGCACTCGCCAGGTTGGACATGCGGAACGGCCGGAAGGAGTCCGTGACCGGGGTCAGGGACAGCGCCCGCCTGCGCAGTGCCACCGACTCCGTCAGGAGGGTGCCGTCCGCCAGCACGTTCGCCGCCCGGACGAACAGCTTCGCCAGCCGCTCCAGCAGGAGGGGCGTGTCCGACTGGTCGGGCTGGAGCGCGGATCGCGCCCGCCGGGCGTGCGCCAGCGCCTCCTCGACGAGCCGTTCGTCGGGCTCGGGTGACGCTTCGGCGGCGAGGTAGAGGGTGGTCTCGGCGAGCACGGTCAGCGCCCGCCCGGCGAGCCGGTGCTCCGGCGGCAGGGCGTCGGCCGCCCGGACGGCCCACATGCGCGCCTGGACGGGTGACGCCTCGTGGCCGCCCTCCAGCCAGACGTGCATCTCGGTCTGCGCGGCCAGCAGCAGGGCCGCGGCCCGGTCCACGTCATGGCCCGGCACCGCCGCGACCAGGGCGAGCGCCGCCGTCCGCCGCTGGGGCCACGGGGCGTCCGCGTCCTCGGCGGTGCCCCACCATGCACGGTGGCGCTGCTCGGTCTCGGGTGCGTACGCCACCGGAGGCTCGTTCAGGACTGCGGCGACCGCGCGCGTGCCGAGCCGGGGTACCGCCTTCGACTCCAACCGCGCGAGCCACTCGCGGTGTTCCGGGCCCCGGCGGTCGTCCGGGTGGGTGGCCCGCACCAGATCGCGGGCCGCCGTCAGCGCCTCGGTGAGGGTCTGCGGCGAGCCGGTCGCCTCGTACCACCGGGTCAGCGTGGTCACCAGGTGGCGCGCGGGGTGCAGTTGCACGGGGGTGCGCTGCCCGGCCGCCTCGACGGCCCGGCGCAGGTCGCCCACGGCACGCTCGAGCCCGGAGGGGTCGGTGTCGGGGTCGTACCGGAAGGCCGCGCAACGGGCCTTCAGCACCAGCCGGCCGGCGAGATGCGGATCGTGTCTCGCGTGATGCCGGGCGGTGGCCTCGGCGGCCATGCCGGCGGCCAGCTCGGCCTCGGCCGGCCAGCTGGGGTGGGCGCCGAGTTCGCCGGCGAGCAGGAACAGGTGGGCGTGGTCGGTGAGCAGCGCGGCGCACTCACGCGCCGACGCGCCCTTCTCCTCGAGCCAGCGCCGCTGGAGGTCCCGGGCGGTGTGGAAGGCGGAGTATTCGTGCTGCTCCTCGAACCTGGCCATGAGGAACAGGAGTTGGTCGATGCGGGCCGGGCCGAGCGTGCCCCGCTCCGCCTCTTCGCCGTCCGGCGTCCTTCCGGGCCCGCGCCGCGGCCATCGCCGGCCACGGCGCCGCGCACCCGGCTTTCGCATGCTCTCGCGCAGCGCGTCGGGCAGCGGGGGCAGCCCCTTCGGTTCGTGCTCCAGCATGCCGGCCAGCAGGAGCGCGGCGCGGTACTCCAGCAGACCGCGTACGCCCGGCAGATGGAGGTAGCGGAACCAGCGCAGCAGGGCCAGGCGGGCGGTGTCCGCCGGGTCCGCGCCGGGCGGCGGGGGAATCTCGGCGGGAGGCAGCGGCGGCAGGTCCCGGCCGTCGCCGGTGCGCAGGTACAGCTCCAGACCGTCCACCACCTCACCCCCCGGTACACCGGCCAACGAGCCTCCTCCCCCGAGGGTTCCCCGCCGTCGCGTGTCCACCACGGTCGGTGACGGGTACGTTGAACCCCGCCGGCCACGGAAACGGCCGTGGCGCGGGGGAGTTCGAGGAGCCGTCGATGGACGAGATCGCGGAGCGGCTGGCGCGGCTGTGCGTACAGGCGGGGGACGGCGGGCTGCGCGAGCGGGCCGAACGCTACGGGGTGGGCGGCGCGCTGACCCGGCTGGGCGAGGCCGCCCGGTCCGGCAGCCGCACACCCGAGGTCGCGGAGGATCTGGACGCCCTGGACGACGCCTTCGCCCGGCACGGCATCGACGGGCTCACGGTGGGGCCGCGTGCCCTGCCGCCGCTGCGGGGCGGACGCGCCCACCCCGTGGTGACCGTCTGGGGCTGCCCGGCCGGGGCGGCCTGCTCGCGGCTGGAACCGCAGGAGCGCCGCGACGGGGCGCGCACCCCGCCGCCCTCGTGCGGGCTGACCGGCGTCCCCCTGGTCTCCCGGAAGACCCGGCTGTGATCACGGTCCTCGCCGAGCTGGGCAAGCAGGTGGCGGGCCGCTGGGCGGCGCTGCTCGTGCTGCCGGGCGCCTTCTACGTGTCCACCGCGGCCGTCGCGGTGCTGCTCGGCCACGGGCACGCGCTCGACCCCGGGGTGCTGACCGTCTGGCTGGACTCGGTCGCCGCCGCTCCGGCCAGCGGCCGCTTCGGTACGGTGCTGATCGGCGCCGCGGGCTTCACCGCCGCGTCGGCCGCAGCGGGACTGGCCGCCTCGGCGGCCGCGCAGCTCGTCGAGCGGGTGTGGTGGGCGTCCGGCGAGGAGCCGCCGCTGCGGGCCCTGGCCGCCTCGCGCGGACGGCGCTGGCGGCTGGCCGAGGAGCGGGTGACCGCCGCGCTGCGGGAGTTCACGGCGTCCGGCGGCACTCCGCGCACGGCGCGGGCCCTGCGGGCGGCGATCGCCCGCCGCGACGCGATCTGCCCGGAACCCTCGTCCCGGCCGACCTGGATGGGGGATCGCCTGTACGCCGTGGACGAGCGGGTGCACGACTCATACCACCTGGATCTGACGGCCGCCTGGCCGCGGCTGTGGCTGCTGGTTCCGGGCGAGGCGCGGGCCGAACTCGCCGAGGCCCGGGCCGGGGTCGGCGCGAGCGCGCGCCTCATGGGATGGGGGCTGCTGTACCTGCCGCTCGCCTTGGTGTGGTGGCCCGCCGCCGTGCTCGCCGCGGGGGTGCTGGTCGCCGCCCGCCACCGGGCCCGGCTCGCCGTCGCGGTGCAGGCCGACCTCGTGGAGGCGACGGTCGACCTCTACGGCCGCGAACTGGTGCTGCGGCTGGGGATCGACTGCCCGGGCCGGCTCGGCCCCGAGGAGGGCGGCGCGGCGACCACCCTGCTGCGCAAGGACCGCACGGACCTGTCGCGCTTCGACGGGTGAGGCGTCGGGTCACCGGTCCGCCCGGCCGGTGACCCGCGCCGCTCGGCGTGGCGGACGGCGTGCGGCCCCGCCGGCGCACCGGTACGGGAAGCGGCCTCCGGTCGCCTGGTACGGGCCCGCGCCGGCGCCCTCACGCCTGGGCCGGCGACGGTGGCGGAACGGCGTCCAGTCCGATGCTCGTGGACACGGTGACGTGCGGCGCCGAGGTCAGGCGTACCGAGAAGCCGCCCCGGGAGCCGAGGCGGCCCCGGCGGCCGGCCGGCTCGGGCGCCGGGTGGTGCGGGGTCGACCGCATCACCCGGTCGTGCCGGGCGCGGTCGCGCGCGGACATCAGCCTGCGGTCGACCGTCAGCGACGGCGGCAGGCTCAGCCGGGGCCACCGGGAGTGGTGCACGAGGACCCGCACCCTCAGCCGCCCCTCCCCCAGTTCCCGGTCCGCATCGGACAGGTGCTCGCCCAGCGCGCCCAGCGCGTCGGCGACCTGGTCCGCCGCGGTCCGCAGGTCCTCGGCGGGGTCGTACGGTTCGAGGAGGTCCCTCGGGGCGACCACGGCGCACCGGATGCCCAGGTCGTCGTCGCGCAGCTCACGCCCGGCGCCGAGGTCCGTGCGGGCGGTCCCGTGCAGGCTGAGCGTCATTTCGGCGCCGTAGCGGCTCGCGGTCATCGCCACCGGGAACAGAGCCGTGTAGCGCAGCAGCCGGGCGCAGCCGATGAGCACCCGGCCGACCGGCCACATCGCGGACGCGCCCAGGACCCGGACGACCTCGTCGTGCCGGCCGAGCCGGCGCAGGACGTCGGCGTAGTCCCGCCGGATCGACAGTGCCGTGTCGTCCTCGGGGCCGAAGGTGTACTCGCAGGCCTCCACGAACGCCGGGTACTCGTCGGCCGCCGCGGCCAGGTCGCCCTTCCTCACCAGCACGCTGAGGAAGTTGTTCGCGGCGTTGAGGGTCAGCGGGTGCGCGGGCCCGAACTGGGCTGCGCGCTCCGCGTGCACCTGGTCGAAGAGGTTCAGCGCCTCGTCCCACCGGCACAGGTCCCGCATCACCAGGGCGAAGTTGTTCAGGCAGGTCAGGGTGATCAGGTGCGAGGGGCCGAAGCGCCGGGCGAAGCAGTCCCAGGCCAGCGCGTACTGCTCCACCGCCTCGAGCAGCTCCCCGGACTCGTGCAACGCCCCCGCCAGATCGTGCCGGGCCGTCGTGGTCTCCAGTGCCCGCAGCCCCTGGCTCGCCTCCAACGCGGCCACGTACTCCCGCAGTTCGGCCACCGAGCGATCCGCCATCCGGTCCTCCGTCCTCGGGCACGGTGAACGACGCGACGGCGGGTGCCGACGCGGCCCGCCCGTCGTATGCGTACCCCGGCGGAGCCGCCGTCAGCCGGTCGCGTCCACGAGCGCCAGTTCGTGCAGCCTCTCCGGCGGGCCCGGCCGGGCGTAGTACCAGCCCTGGGCCGTGTCGCAGCCGAGTATGCGCAGTTGCTCGGCCTGGGCCCCGGTCTCCACGCCCTCGACGGTGACCGCGAGGTCGAGGCTGTGGGCCAGGGAGACGATGCCCTCCACGATCTTCAGGTCGACCGGGTCGGCCGGGAACTGCTGCATGCCCCGGGTGAAGGAGCGGTCCAGTTTCAGGACGCTCACCGGCAGCCGGCGCAGGTTGGCGAGGTTGGAGTAGCCGGTGCCGAAGTCGTCCAGGGCGATGTCGACGCCCATCTCGGCGAGCCGGCGCAGCGGTTTGAGCAGGGCGTCGTCGGCGCCGATCAGGGCCGACTCGGTGACCTCCAGGCAGAGGGCGTCCGGGGTGACGCCCGCCCGTTCGAGGATGTCCACCGTGTCCTGGACCAGGCCGGGATGGCCGAGCTGGCACGGGGAGAGGTTGACGTTGATGCGCAGCGGGCTCGCGGCGTCCTGGCCGGCGTACCGTTCGCGCCATTCGCGGGCCTGGCGGATGGACTGCTCCAGCACCCAGCGGCCGAGCGGCACGATCAGGCCGGTGTGCTCGGCGAGCGGGATGAACCGGTCGGGGCCGAGCACGCCGTGCTGCGGGTGCAGCCAGCGCACCAGGGCCTCGGCGCCGCGGACGCTGCCGTCGCCGAGGTGGACCAGCGGCTGGTACTCGATGAAGAACTCGCCGCGCTCCAGGGCCGTCGGCAGGGCGGTGGTGAGGCCGTGCCGGGTGATGGCGCGGGCGTCCGCCTCCGGGTCGGCCAGTTCGGAACGGTTGCCGCCCGCCGACTTGGCCCGGTACATGGTGATGTCCGCGCTGCGCAGCACCTCCGCCGCGGTGCGCTCGCCGGCCGGGCCCTCCACGATGCCGAGGCTGCCGCGCACCAGCAGGTCGCGGCCGTCGATGCTGATGGGGGTGACCAGGGCGCTCATGATGCGCTCGGCGAGTTCGTCGACCTCGCGCTGGGTGTCGGTGCCGGTGGTCAGCGCCACGAACTCGTCGCCGCCGAGTCGGGCGACCATCTCGCCGGGCGCGGTGGCGCAGGACTGCAGCCGGTCGGCGACCTCCACCAGCAGCCGGTCTCCGGCCGCGTGGCCGAGGCTGTCGTTGATGGTCTTGAAGCCGTCCAGGTCGAGGTAGCACAGGCCGAAGCGCTGACCTTCGCCGGCGCCGAGGGCCTTCTCCAGGCGCTCGAAGAACAGCGTGCGGTTGGGCAGTCCGGTGAGGGCGTCGTGCGTGGCCTCGTAGCGCAGCCGGAGGTTGAGCAGGCGGCGCTCGGTGGTGTCCTCCATGAGGGCGAGCTGGTACTGCGGATTGCCGTCGGCGTCCCGGAGCAGGGAGACCGTCAGGTTGGTCCACAGGGCAGTTCCGTCGGGGCGGTTGAAGGCCTTCTCGACGTGGTAGTGCTCGCGCTCGCCGCGGACCAGCTCCTCGTAGAGCTTCCAGGTCTGCGGCGCGTCCTCCGGATGGGTCCACTCCAGCACCCGGCGGCCGCGCAGGCCCGGCTCGGTGAGGCCGAACATGCGCAGCAGCGCCTTGTTGACCTGCAGGATGTTGCCGTCCAGGTCGGCGATGCTGATGCCTATGGCCGCGCCCTCGAACACGGCGCGGAACCGGGCCTCGCTGGCGTGCAGCGCCTGGGCCACCACGCCCTGGGCCCGCAGCGCGGCCTGGGCGATGGCCTCCTGCTCGGCGAGGGTGCGCTCGCGCAGCGCCTGCGCGTATCCGGCGGCCATCGCGTGCTGCAACCGGGAGGAGCGGGCGCGCAGTTCGTCCTGCGGGCTGTCGTCGCCGCAGTAGAGCACCAGGTAGGCGTCAACGCAGTCCAGGGTGCGGGCGAGCGTCTCGGGGTCGGTGCAGTGCGCCTCGACCAGCGCGGCGCCGACCGCCTTCGCCTCGTCGGCGGCGAAACCGCGGGTGTGCAGCAGGTCCCGCAGCCGGCCCGCGAGGGGCAGGAGGAGCTGCTCGAACTCCGCGCGGGTCAGCGAAGTGGAGGTGACCGGGAAGACCGCCCTGCTCCAGATCGTCGCGAACCGGCGCAGTCTGTCCTCCGGTCCGTCCGGCTCCGCGCTCACGCCTTGCGCCCCACGCCGGCGTACCCGGAGAAGGCGTACGGATCCTCGTCCTCCGGCGCCGACTCCGGCCGCCAGCGCGGCATCTGCACCACTCCGGGTTCCACCATGTCGTACCCCTCGAAGAACCGCGCGATGTCGTCGGGTGAGCGCATGATCAGCGGGTTGCGGATGTCCTTGTACACGTCCACCGTGCCCTCGGCCCGCTCCGCCGTCAGCGGAATCCCCTCGTAGGAGGCATGGGTGAGGATCAGCAGGCTGCCGGGCGCGAGCGCGTCGCGCAGCTCGGCCACCGCACCGTAGGGGTCGTCCGCGTCTTCCACGAAGTGAAGTATCGCAACGAGAAGCAGGGCGACTGGCCGATTCAGGTCGATGAGGCGGCTCAGTTGGGGGCTCGCGAGGATCTCCTGCGGCTTGCGCAGGTCGGCGGCGATCACGTCCGTGCCGTCGTCGCCCTGGAGCACGGCCTGGCTGTGCGCCACCGCGACCGGGTCGTGGTCGACGTACATCACCCGTGCGTCCGGCGCCGCCGACCTGGCCACCTCGTGCACGTTGCCGTACGTCGGGATGCCGGAGCCGATGTCGAGGAACTGGGTGATGCCCTCGCCCGCCGCGAAGCGCACCGCGCGGCGCATGAACGCCCGATTGGCCTGCATGATCTTCGGCAACCCCGGCATGAACTCCATCGCCCTGCGGGCCGCTTCCCGGTCGACCTCGAAGTTGTGCGATCCGCCCAGGTAGAAGTCGTACATACGCGAAACGCTCGGCACCGAGATGTCGATGCTCCGGGGTGCCCAGGCGGGACGCTCCATGTATCTCTCCCAGGGATGGCTGACGGGGAAGGCGATCCGGTGTTCGAGCAGAGGCTACTGATCGCCCGCCAACGGAGCGACCCGAACCGGAAATTGACCATCCGTTCCCGGTCACTGCCTGCGGCAAGTGCCCGAACGACCCCGCTGTGTCACGACGCTCCGGCCGGCTTCGGAATTCGCACGGCACACGAACGGTCCGCCCCCTCCGTGCGGTGCGGAGGGGGCGGACCTTCGGTCACGCGCCGGTGGGCGGGGCGATCGACCCTGGGGAGGTGATCCTTACTTGCCCGGCGCGCCGACCGGCTTGCCGTCGGGCGAGACGGCGTACCACGTGCCGCCCACGCCCTGACCGTTGGTGTCTCCGGGAGCCTTGTCGCCGGAGAAGGTGTAGATGGGCCAGCAGTTGACCGACATCTGCTTGACGCCGTCGGGCCGGGTGAAGGGCATGAGCCCCTTCTTCTTCACGCCCTCGGTGTCGCCGGCGTTCACCGGGCCGACGGCCGGCCACTTCTCCAGGCAGGCGCCGGTGCAGTTGGAGACGGACTTCGGCCAGGCCTGGTCCTTCAGGAAGCGGTAGACCGTCATGCCGTTCTTGTCCACGACGATGTCGCCCAGTTTGGGGTCCTTGTGCACGGACAGCCCGGGCAGGTCGGTCACCTTGGCCTTCTTGCCGTTGGGGGCGAGTGCGAACCACTTGCCGCCGACGCCCTGGCCGTTGACGTCGCCGGAGTTGACGTCCTTGGCGTAGCGGTAGGCGGGCCAGCCGCCCACGGTGAGCTGCTTGCTGCCGTCGGCCCGGGTGACCTCGCCGAGCAGCGCCTTGTCGATGCCGGCGCCGGCGGTGGCGTCGTCCGCGGGCACCGGCGGCCAGGTGGTGGCGCAGTCGCCGGAGCAGTTCGACTTGGGCGGGTTGGCCGTGTCCTTGTCGAACCGGTAGAGGGTGAGGCCGGAGCCGTCCGTCAGCACGTTGCCCAGGTCGGGGTTGGCGGCCACGGTCAGCTTGCCTGCGGGGGCCGCCGGACTCGGGGAGGCGGAGCTCTGGTTGCCGTCGGCGCCGTACCCGTTGCCGGCGCCCGTGCCCGTACCGGCCGGGCTTCCGTAGTCGCCGGCCGCCGCCGTGGCGCCCACGTTCTGGGCCGCCGACGCGGGGGTCGTGGTGTTGTCCTGACCGCACGCCGTCGTCAGTGCCAGCACCGAAGCGGCCGTAGCCACCAGTGAGGCGGTCCGCCAGGAGGTCCTCATCGTCAACTCCCATATTTCGCCTGGATGTCGCAGCGCTCTGCTGCGCCGCCGCACGGCCATGGGTACGCGGCGCGGGGGCGGGAGCGTTCAATCCGGGCGCGAATTTCTTTCCGCCCGCTGTGACACGGCCGCCGGAAGAGCGGAGACAAAGCCGTTCGAACAGGCCGGTCGACGCCTTTCGTCCCGTCAAACCATTCATGGCGTTTTGTCATCCCTTCGGATCAATCCACGGGCACCGCGGACTAGGGCCCCGCTCCGCGCCTCATGATCTTCGTCGTGCAAGGACCCGAAGCGACCCGATGCGCGCCCGTCACACGGGTGTTGGCCCTGGTGGCACTGACCTGGACCCTGGTGGGCTGCCCGGTGGGGACCGCGACGGCCGACGCCTGTGCGTACGCCTCGACGGGCCCGGACGGCACGGTGGCGGTGGCCGTGGCGGGCGGTGGCCCGTGGCCCCCCTTCCCGCCGTGTCCGGAACCGAAGCCCCCGTGTCCGCCGACCCCCACCCCGACGCCCACACCCACACCCACACCCACCCCGACGCCGACCCCCACCCCGACGCCGACCCCGCCGCCGAAGCCCACGCCCGAGCCGACGCCGACACCGGTGCCCGACCCCCCGCCGAAGCCACGGCCACCCGTCAGGCCCGCCCCGGCGGCGCCCGCGCCCCGGCCCAGGGCCAGGCCCACTCCCCCGCCCGCCCCGCCGCCGGCGCCGAAGCCCGCCCCGTCCGCCGAGCCCGCCCCGCGGCCCTCCGCGACCCCGGTGAGCTACCCGGCGTACCGCCCGCGGCCGGTGCACCACACGGCCCCCGCCCGGACCTCACCGGTCACCTACGTCCTGCTCATCACCGTGCCCGCGATCGTCGCCGTCGCGGCGCTGCGCCCGCGCTGACGCGCCGGCCGCTCACCTCTGGAGGCACCGTTGTCGGATTGGCTTGTTCTCGTCCTCGCCATGCTGGGGGCCTGTGCCGTCGTGGTCGTCATCACCCTCGTACGGCACAGAAGGGCGCCCGAGGACGAGGACCCCAGCGAGACCCCGGACGTCATCGAGTACATGACGATGTGGATCGGCGTGGTGTACGCCATCGTCCTGGGCCTGGCCATCGCGGGCGTGTGGGAGGCGCGCAGCGCCGCCCAGGACCACGTGCAGGCGGAGGCCCAGGCGCTGCACGAGATCTCCGAGCGGGTCCGGGTCTACCCGCCCGAGGTCCGCGACCGCATCCGGAACGACGTCGACGCGTACGCCCGCTACGTGGTGACCACCGAGTGGCGGTCGATGACCGAGCGCGGCGAGGTCACCGGGCGCGGCGGCGAGCTGCTGGCTCGGGTCCGCCACGACCTGACCGACTACCGGCCGGGGAACGACTACGAGGCGCAGGCGTACCAGCCGGCGCTGGACCAGATGGCGGCGGCCGACCAGGCGCGCAACGCGCGCGCCGACTCGACCGGCCCGACCATGCCGCCCGTGGTCTGGTGGGGGTTGCTCAGCGGGGCGGTGATCACCATCGGCATGGTCTTCGCCCTGCAGATCCGGCGCACCGCGCGGGAGCTGGTGCTGGCCGGGCTGTTCTCCGCGACCATCGCCTTCATGCTGTTCCTGATCTGGGACTTCGACGCGCCCTACAGCCGGGGCATCGCGGCCACCGCCGAGCCGTTCCTCACCCTGATCCCGGGCGCCGGGAACTAGCTCCTCCGCGCGGAGCGGGCCGCCGACCGACTTCGCCCCGGTCCCGTGACGGGACCGGGGCGAGGCGGTGGTCGTCCGGGGGCCGGGCTCCGGCGGGGCGGGAGCCGAGGCCGGTCAGACGCGCTTGCCGGGACGGCGGCGCAGCCAGAGCGTGCCGCCCCCGAACACGGTGGCGGCGGCCACCAGTCCGCCGCCGATGGCGATGTCGGTCGGCGTGGCGCCGGTGGAGACGCCACCGCCGAGTCCCGCCCTGACGCCCCCGGAGGGCCAGTTGGGCCTGTTGCCGTTGAGGCCGCCCGCGTTGTTGAGGTCGCCGCGGCAGTTCCGGTCGTCGAAGGGCCTGTTGCCGTTGTTGTTGCCGTTGTTGGGCAGCCTGCCCGGGTTGTTGAGCTCGCCGCGGCAGTTCCCGTTGAAGGGCCCGTTGCCGTTGTTGTCGCCCCTGCCGTTGCCGTTGTTGAAGTCGCCTCGGCCGTTGCCGTTGTTGAAATCGCCCCGGCCGTTGCCGATGTGGCCGTTGACGTGGCCACTGAAGTTGCCGTTGAAGTTGCCGTTCAGGTTGCCGTTGAAGTTCCCGTTGCCGGGGAAGTTGCCGTTCCCCGGGAAGTTCCCGTTGCCGGGGAAGTTTCCGTGCTCGGGGAAGTTCCCGTTGCCGAAGAAGTTCCCGTTGCCGGGGAAGTTGCCGTTGCCGAAGAAGTTGCCGTTCCCCGGGAGGACGCCGTTGAAGTTTCCGTTTCCGGTTCCGGGGACCACCACCGCCCCGGTGTTCCCGGTTCCGGTGCCGTCCGACGGGCCGCCCCCGGCGCCCATGCCGTCCGCGACGGCCACGGGGGCGGTGGCGAGCCCGAGTACGGCGACCGCAGCGCACGCGGCCCCCAGGGCACGTTTGTTTCGCATGTGATCCTCCGCGGGAGGCACCCCGGGTCCGGTTCCCGGGCGATCGGCGAGAAAGCACCTCCCGACAAGACCCTCAGCCGCCCGGAACACGCCCGCACATCGAGAATGGTCCGTTCTGGTGAGCGGACACGCCGAATAAAAACCACACAATCAGATATTCACGCAGGTCACGGCCCATCAGAAAAATCCTTTCCGCTGCAACTCGGATGGCGCACCGGCAGGGCTCCGGACCACCCGTTCGCCCGTCGCCCCGTCGCCCGCCCCTCGCGCGGGACTTAGCGTTTTCCCATGCGCGGAGACGTGGTGACCGCCGCGTCGAGAGGGGATGGCGAATGTCTGCGTCCGAGCTGGCCGAGCTGGCCGAAGAGGAGGAGCGGCGGCGCAAGCGCGCCCCCTGGGGCGTGATAGCGCTGGTTCTGCTGACCGGTCTGGCGCTCATCCGCAACGGCTCGGGTGAGTTCGACGTCGGACCGCCGCAGCCCGCGTCGGCGGCGGCCGCGGACAGCCGTGCCACGCCGGAGCAGGACCCGGCGGCGGTGCCGGCCCCCGTCACGCCGCTGGCGTTCTCCCCGGTCGAGCAGGTCCGGATCCCGGCGATCCACGTGGACGCACCCGTCCAGCCCGTGGGCCTGGACACCCAGGGCTGGGTCGGCGCCCCGCCGCCGGACGACCCCAACCTGGCGGGCTGGTTCACCGGGGCCGTGTCCCCCGGGGAGAAGGGCACCGCGGTGATCGTCGGGCACGTCGACAACCAGCAGGGCCCCGCCGTGTTCTACGGACTCGGGGCCCTGAAGAAGGGCAACCGGATCGAGGTCCGGCGCCAGGACGGGAAGACCCCCGTGTTCGAGATCTACGGCGTGGAGGTCTTCGCGAAGAGCAGCTTCCCCGGCAGCCGGGTGTACGGCTCGAAGGGCGCCCCGGAGCTGCGGGTGATCACCTGCGGCGGCGGTTTCACCAAGCAGCACGGCTACGACGGCAACGTCGTCGTCTTCGCCCGCCTGGTCGCGGTCGAGTGAACCGCCGCCGGGCGGGCGGACGCCGCCTCAGGTGAGGCGCCGGGGCGGCACGGTGAGGTGGTAGCCGGAGTCGAGGAGATGGGGCAGGTACTCGCGGATCGCCTTGACGCTCTGCGAACGGTCGCCCCCGGCGTCGTGGGAGAGCACCACGACGCCGGGGGCGGCGCCCTCCTCCACCCGGTCGACGATGGTTGCGGTGCCGGGCGTCTCCCAGTCGGTGGTGTCGACCGTCCAGGCCATCGGCTCCATCCCCAGGTCGGAGCCGATCTGGAAGGCGGCCCGGTTCCAGGCGCCGTAGGGTGCGCGGAACCACTGGGGGCGCTCGCCGTAGCTGTCCTCGATGACGTCGCTGGTCCGCGCCATCTCGGAGCGGATCTCCTTGCGGTTGAGGCTGGTCAGCAAAGGGTGCGTCCAGGTGTGGTTGCCGACGACGTGCCCCTCGTCGGCCATCCGGGCCAGCAGCTCCCGGTTGTCCACGACGCACTCCCCGCAGACGAAGAACATCGCCCGTACGTCGTACTTGGCCAGGGTGTCCAGGATGTGCGGGGTGTAGGCCGGGTTGGGGCCGTCGTCGAACGTCAGCATCATCTGCCGGCCGCGTCCGGAGATGCGCAGGATGGGCTCGTGCCGGACCTTGGGTTTGCGGGGCGCGGCGCGCGGCGGGCCGTACCCGGTGAGCGGCTGGAGCCGGAAGGCCGAGGACTTGAGCTGCTGGCGGGCCTGCGGTCCGGCGACGGGGGCGGCGGTGCGGGCCGGCTCCTCGCCGCCGGCCAGGACGATTCCCGCGGTGCCCGCGGCGCCCAGCGCGGCGGTCCCGGCGAGCAGCATGCGGCGCCGTGTGAACAACTGATCCTTCTGCATGACTCATCAGTCGCCCGGCACCCCGCCGCCGCACCACAACGGCACCGGTGCGGCGGCGGTAATGCACCCGTACGGCGCAACGCCGGACGCCGCGCCGACGATCCTCAGGAGGGCCGCCGGCCGCGGCGCACCAGGGGGAACGGCAGGGTCTCGCGGATCGTGAGGCCGGTGAGGAACATGACGAGCCGGTCGACGCCGATGCCGAGGCCTCCGGTGGGCGGCATCGCGTACTCGAGGGCGTCCAGGAAGTCCTCGTCGAGTTCCATCGCCTCGGGGTCGCCGCCGGCGGCGAGCAGGGACTGCGCGGTGAGCCGGCGGCGCTGTTCGACCGGGTCGGTCAGCTCGGAGTAGGCGGTGCCCAGTTCGGTGCCGAAGGCCACCAGGTCCCAGCGTTCGGCGAGCCGGGGATCGGTGCGGTGCTGCCGGGTGAGCGGGGAGACCTCGGTCGGGAAGTCCTTGTAGAAGGTGGGCAGCAGGGTGCGTTCCTCGACGAGCCGCTCGTACATCTCCAGGACGACGTCCCCCGGCCCGTCGTCGGCGGTGTACGGCACTCCGGCGCGGTCGCACAGCCGGTGCAGCCGCAGGAGTTCGGTGCCGGGGCCGATCTCCTCGTCCAGCGCCTCGGAGAGCGCGCCGTACACCGTCCGGACCGGCCAGTCCCCGGAGATGTCGTACTCCCGGCCGTCCCGGTGCGCGACCGGGGCGCCGAAGGCGGCGGTCGCGGCGCCCTGGACCAGTTCCCGGGTCAGGTCGAGCATCACGTCGTAGTCGGCGTGCGCCTGATAGGCCTCCAGCATCGTGAACTCGGGGTTGTGCTTGTAGGAGACGCCCTCGTTGCGGAAGGTGCGGCCCAGTTCGAAGACCTTCTCCAGACCGCCCACGCACAGCCGCTTCAGGTACAGCTCGGGGGCGATGCGCAGGTACAGGTCGAGGTCGTAGGCGTTGATGTGGGTGGTGAAGGGGCGGGCGTTGGCGCCGCCGTGGATCTGCTGCAGCATCGGCGTCTCGACCTCGAGGTAGCCGCGGTCCAGCAGGCCCTGGCGCAAGCCCTGTACGGCGGCGGAGCGGGCGCGCACCACCCGGCGGGAGTCGGGGCTGGTGAGCAGGTCGAGGTGCCGTCGGCGGACCCTGGCCTCGGGGTCGGTGAGGCCGTGGCGTTTGTCGGGCAGCGGGTGCAGACACTTCCCGGTGAGCTGCCAGGAGCGCACGAAGACGGTGGGCTCGCCCTTGTCGCTGCGTTCCGCGTGCCCGGTGGCGGTGATGTGGTCGCCGATGTCGGTGTCGGCCCGGAAGCGGCCGAGGGCGGGCCCGCAGCGGTCGCGGGTGAGGGCGAGTTGGTGGTCCCCGGACCAGTCGCGCAGCACCGCGAAGAGGATGCCGCCGAAGTCGCGGACCAGCATGACGCGGCCGGCGACCGTCACGTCCTGCCCCTGCGGGACGTCGGCGAGAGCGTGCGTGGGCCGGGGCGTGCCGACCGGGTACGGGTCGGTGCCGGTGGCGCGCAGCCGGTCGAGGGTCCGGTGCCGGACGCGGACCTGGTCGGGCAGGCCCGCGTCCGGGGCGGCGGCTGCGGTCTCGTCCCCTCCGGCGAGGCCGAGCGCCGTGGTGGACGGCGGCCCCTCGGTGGTGGCGGGCCGCCGTCCCGGCATCGAGTGCCCCTTTCGGCGGAGTTTGCGCAAGGACGGCACGGAGACGAATCCTTCGGCGATGCCGGAGGCGAGGCCGATGCGGGCGAGGGAGGCGGCGTCGCCGTAGCAGATGAAGCGGGGGTACCACTGCGGGTGGTACTTGGCGTTGGAGCGGTACAGCGCCTCCAGTTGCCACCACCGGGAGAAGAACAGCAGCAGCCGGCGCCAGAGCCGCAGGACCGGTCCGGCGCCGATGCGGGCGCCCTCCTCGAAAACGGACCGGAAGACGGCGAAGTTGAGGGAGATGCGGTGCACTCCCAGTTTGGGGGCGGCCGCGCAGAGTTCGGTGACCATGAACTCCATCACTCCGTTGGGCGCCGCGCGGTCACGGCGCATCAGGTCCAGGGAGACGCCGTCGCGGCCCCAGGGCACGAAGGAGAGCAGCGCCAGGAGCCGGCCGTCGTCGCCGAGGGCCTCCACCAGCAGGCAGTCGCCGTCGGCGGCGTCGCCGAGCCGGTCCAGGGCCATGGAGAAGCCGCGCTCGGTCTCGGTGTCCCGCCAGGCGTCGGCCTTCGCGACGATCTCCTCGGTCTCCCGCTCGGTGAGCTGGGCGTGGCGGCGGACCCGGCAGGTGGCGCCGGTGCGGCGGACGCGGTGCACGGCCTGCCGGGTGACGCGCATGTCCCGGCCGTCCAGGTCGAACCCGGGGACGTGCAGGATCGCCTCGTCGCCGAGCTGGAGGGCGCCGAGCCCGGCCCGGGCGTAGGCGCGGGCGCCGTCCTCGGAGGCGCCCATCACGGCGGGCGCCCAGGCGTGCCGGCGGGCCACGTCCAGCCAGGCGGCGATGGCGTGCGGCCAGGCCTCGGGGTCGCCGACCGGGTCGCCGCTGGCCAGGCACACGCCCACCTCGACGCGGTAGGTGACGGCGGCCTTGCCGCTGGCGGAGAAGACGACGGCCTTGTCGCGGCGGGTGGCGAAGTAGCCGAGCGAGTCCCGGTCGCCGTAGGCCTTCAGCAGCGCCCGGAGACGGTCCTCCTCGTCGCCGTGCAGGGCCGCCTCCAGGCGCTGCGAACGGAACAGCGTGGCCGCCGCGTTCAGCAGGGCGAGCGCGCCGAGCAGACCGAGCACGAAGGTGACGCGGCGCGGCGGGCGGCCGTCGTAGGCGCTGTTGGAGACCAGCCCGCCGCACACCCGGTCCGCGGCCCAGGCCAGGTGCTGGCCCTGCGGAAGGGTGCCGGGGAACAGCGAGACCAGGCCCCAGCCGAGCAGGATCGCCACCGCGAGGCCGCCCAGCAGCACGCCCAGCGCCCGCCACACGGCGCCGCGGCGGGAGGCGGCGCAGAACTCCCCCCGGGCCGCCACCAGCACGAGCAGCAGCAGGGCGCACAGCACCAGGGACGGCAGCGACTGGCGGTACAGGCCGAGGGCCAGACCGAGGGCGTCGCTGAGCACCAGCAGGCCCAGATAGACGACGACCAGCCACCAGGCGACCTTCTTGCGGGCGGCGGTGGCGCCGGCCAGCAGGAACAGGAAGACGGCGTAGGCGAGGTTGGCGCTGATCGGGACCAGGAGCAGGTCGAGAGTCCGCACGACCGGGCGCAGGACGCGGCGCAGCGGGGCGACGAACGCGAGCAGGGCGCACAGCAGGCCGAGCGCGGCGAAGAAGGCCGCGAAGACCTCGGGCACCCGCCCGAGGTGCCGGCCGGCGGGCGGGCGGCCCGGCTCCCCGGCAGCCCTCCGTGCGGCCGGCCCGGCGGTGGCAGTCATGGTTCCGACTGTAGGAAGACCCCGGTCGGGCCGCCCGTCGAGCGAGCGTCCGGAGCGCGGGCCGCGGGGCGCCGGCCGGCCCCCTGAGCCCGTGCTTCGGCCGGAGGGGGTGCTTCCGATAGCCTCGGGCCGTGACGGAACAGCACGAACAGCACGCGCACCAGTTCGAGCGGGGTACCGACGGGCCGAAGGTCATCGTGGTCGGGGTGGACGGCTCCGACTCCTCGCTGCGCGCCGCCGCGTACGCGGGCGGTCTGGCCCGCCGGCAGCGCGCGCTGCTGGCCGTCGTGTACGTGCAGCCGGTGCTCGCGGCCGGGGCCGCGCTCGGGGCGCCCGTCGCGGAGACGACCGACGAGATCGCCGAGGACCTGGTCGCCTACATCCGGGAGGCGGCCGAGCGGGTCCGGGGGATATTCGACATCCGGTGGGAGTTCCACACCTTCCGCGGCGACCCCTACAACGGCCTGGTGAAGGCCGCCGACGAACTCAAGGCCGACGCGGTGGTGGTGGGCGCCTCGGAGCAGGCCGGGCACCGCATCATCGGCTCGGTGGCGGTGCGGCTGGTGAAGGCCGGACGCTGGCCGGTCACGGTCGTCCCGTAGCGGGTCCCCGCCACGCCGGCGGCCCCGGGGCGGCCGGTGAGCGTCGCCGGGCCCCGGAAGGCGGTCGGGGCGGCCGGTGACGGACCGGCCGGCCGGGTGCGGGCGGGCGCGGTCGTCCGGGGTGCGCTCCGGGCGGCGCGCTCGGGGCCGTCGAGGCCGCGGGCGGGCGGGTCGGCGCCGCGAATCGGAGCCCGGCCCGCACCGGGCTGGACCGCGCGTGCGTGGCGTCTTCCGTAAGGAGCGCCGCTGAGCCATCATGATCGGCCGTCAGCCGTTTGCCGTCGGCGAAGAGGTGGAACGTATGGCCAAGCTCCGAATGGGCGAAGGAATTCTCCGCCGCAAACCCATCGAGCACATCGAGGAGACCGAGGTCGGCGAGGGCGGCGGGCTCGAGCGGTCGCTCGGCCTGTGGCAGCTCACCGCCATCGGAGTGGGCGGCATCATCGGCGCCGGCATCTTCACGCTGGCCGGAACGGTGGCCAACGAGACGGCCGGGCCCGCGGTCCTGGTGTCGTTCCTCATCGCCGGTGTCGCGAGCGCCTGCGCCGCCCTGTCGTACGCCGAGTTCGCGGGGATGATCCCCAAGGCGGGTTCGGCGTACACCTACGGGTACGCGGTGCTCGGCGAGTTCGCCGGCTGGTTCATCGGCTGGGACCTGCTGCTGGAGTACACGGCCATCGTGGCGGTGGTCGCCATCGGCATCTCCGGCTACTTCAGCTTCCTGGTCGAGCAGATGGGCGCCGATCTGCCCTCCTGGATGCTGGGCGCGCCGGGGACCGGCAGCGGGCACCGGGTGGACCTGTTCGCCGCCGTGCTGTGTCTGCTGATCGCGTGGCTGCTCACCCTGGGAATCCGCAGCGCGGCCCGGTTCGAGACCTTCGTCGTGGCGCTGAAGGTGCTGGTGGTGCTGCTGGTGATCGGGGTGGGCGTGTTCCACATCACCACGGCGAACTACCATCCGTTCTTCCCGTTCGGCATCAGCGGTGCCTTCACGGGAGCGGCGACGGTGTTCTTCGCGGTGTTCGGCTACGACGCCATGTCGACCGCCGCCGAGGAGTCCAAGGACGCGCAGCGGCACATGCCGAAGGCGATCATCTACTCGCTGGCGATCTCGATGGTGCTCTACGTCGCGGCCTGCCTGGTGCTGACCGGCATGCAGAACTACAAGGACATCGACCCGGAGAGCGGGTTCTCCACGGCGTTCAAGTCGGTCGGGCTGAGCGGGCTGGCCGACGTGATCGCGGTGGGCGCGATCATCGGCATCCTCACCGTGATGTTCACGTTCATGCTGGGCGTGACCCGCGTGTGGTTCTCGATGTCCCGGGACGGGCTGCTGCCGCGGTGGTTCGCCAAGACGCACCCGACCCGGCACGTGCCGACCCGGGTGACCTGGATCGTCGGAGCGGCGTCGGCGCTCATCGCCGGGTTCGTCCCCATCGGCGAGGCGGCCGAGCTGACCAACATCGGCATCCTGCTGGCGTTCGTGGTGGTGTGCACGGCGGTGATCGTGCTGCGCTACCGGCGGCCGGACCTGCCGCGCGGCTTCCGCACGCCGTGGATGCCGTTCCTGCCGGCGCTCGGAGTGCTCTTCTCCATCTGGCTGATCACGTTCCTGCAGTGGCAGACCTGGGTGCGGTTCGCCGTCTGGTTCCTGATCGGCTGCGTGATCTACTTCGGCTACTCCTACCGGCGTTCGGCGCTCGCCGGACGCCGGCCCACCGACTGATCAGTCCGCCATGACCAGGCCGTCCGCGGCGGCTCCGCGGCTGAGGACCACGTCCCGGACGCGGTCGCGCACCCCCTCCAGCTCGGCGCCGCCGGCGATGGCCCGGTTGAGGTCGACCACCCGGCCGGCGTCGACGTCGTACATCTGCGGGACGAACTCGGCCTTGGTGACCCGCCAGCGGTCGCCGGGGACGGCGGGCGGGGCGAAGGTGAAGCGGCCGGTGGTGGACTCGTTGCCGCGCGGGTCCCGCACGCCCCGGTCGTTGAACATCTCCCCGGCGACCTGGTCGCCGAGGCCGTAGACGACCCAGGTGCCGTTGACCTTCTGGTAGGCCTGCGGGACGTGGGCGTGGGTGCCGAGGAGCAGGTCGATGTCCCGGCGGCCGTCGGTCGTCGAGGCCGTCAGGGCCTTCGCAAGATCGAGCTGGGTCCGGTCGGGGGCGTCCTGCCACTCGGTGCCCCAGTGCACGGAGACGACGACCAGGTCGGCGCCCGCCACCCGGGCGGCGCGGGCGTCGGAGACGATCCGGTCGGCGTCGAGCGGGTTGACGGCCCAGGGCTGCCCGGACGGGAGCGGACGGCGGCCGGCGCCGTAGGTGTACGACAGGTGCGCGATCCTGGCGAGTCCCGCCCGGTACAGGGTGACCGAGCGGGACTCCGCCTCGGTGCGGGCGGTCCCGGTGTGCTTCAGGCCGGCCCGCTCCAGGGCGTCCAGGGTGCGCCCGACACCGGCGGCGCCGTCGTCCAGGGCGTGCTCGGAGGCGGTGGCGCAGCCGTCGTAGCCGGTCGCGGCGAGGCCGGCGGCGAGCTGCGCCGGGGACATGGCACCGGTGTCCGCGGCGCCGCCGTCGCCGTCGCCGGTGACGGTCTCCAGGTGGCACAGCGCCAGATCGGCGCCGTGCACGAGGGGTTCTACGCCGGAGAGCATCGGGCGGTAGTCGTGGCCGTGGCCGCCGGCGTCGTAGGCCGCCCGTTCGGCGACGGAGCGGTCCGGGAGCACGCCGCCGGAGGCGACGAGCGTGACCGGGCGGACGACCGGCGGCGCCGGGCGGCCCGCCGCCGCGACGGGCTCCTGCCGCTCCTGGTTCAGGCAGGCGGCCCCGGCGGCGAGCAGGGCGGTCAGCGCCAGCGCCACCTGATGCCTGCGTGCGATCATCGGTTCACCCCTGCGTCGTCGTCTCTGCGGTCCTGCTCACCGACAAGGCTTTGTCGGCATATGGGTATGAATCCGGCTCCCGGCGCAAACGGACGGGGCGCCGGAATTAGGCCATCCGGTGCCCCCCGCGCCGGTGCGCGCGGCGCTCGGGCGACCGCTCACCGACGCGATCGGACCGTCCGTCGCAGAGCGGCGCGCGCCCCCTGTCCCGCGGCGGCGCCCTGCGCTGCCATACCGCCATGACGGCCGCAACCTCACTTCCCCACCGGACGACGACCGCCGAGCACGAGCTGGCCGCGCTCCAGCGCGAGCACGGCGGCCCCCTCTTCGCGCTGCTGCTGAGGCTGAGCGACGGCGACCGGCAGCGCGCCGAGGACCTGGTGCAGGAGACCCTGGTACGCGCCTGGCAACACCCGGAGGCCCTGCGCGCGGCCGACTTCGACTCGGTACGGCCCTGGCTGCTGACCGTCGCCCGCCGGCTGGCGATCGACGCGCGGCGGGCCCGCCAGGCGCGGCCGCCGGAGGTCGGCGACGAGGTGCCGGAGAACGCGCGGGTGACCGCCGACCACGCCGAGCGGGCCGCCGCGGCGCTGGACGTCCGGGAGGCTGTGAAGACACTCACGCCGGCCCACCGTGACGTGCTGGTACTCGTGTACTTCCGCGGGGCCAGTGTGGCGGAGGCCGCGCGGATCCTGGGCATTCCACCCGGTACCGTGAAGTCCCGCGCCTACTACGCGCTGCGCGCCCTGCGCGGGGTCCTTCCGGGTTACGCGGCCGACCTGCGGTGAAACCGGCGGCCGGGTCAAACCTCGGTAAAGCGCCTTGCTGAGAACCCCGTTGGGGCAATCAGCTGTCCTCATCCGTGTTTCCGGACGGGGGCCGGGCCCATGGCGGGCCCGGAGGTTTCGGGCGAGGCGCACGCACCGGAGGAAGGCAGGAAGGGATGCCGTACAGAGGTCACGAGAGCACCGACGGCAGCGACGGCGTCGGCGGTGAACTGGCCGTCCCGATGGCCTGGTTGTACGCCGAGTACATCGCCGACGAGCTGCTGCGCACCGGCGATCTGATGCCGCCGACGTCCTTCGAGTTCCGGGCCGGGCGGGACGCCCTGGCGCTGACCGTCTTCCTCTCCGACACCGACGGCGAGCTGTCCGGCATCCGGGTGATCTCGCAGCTGGAGAACTGGCTGTCGCTGACGGCGTACGACCAGCAGTGGCAGGAGTGGGTGGGCCTGCGGATGGCCGAGCTGGCCGCCGAGGAGTCCGCGGCCGCCGCGCCCTCGCCCGACCTGGCGCTGGCCGCCGAGGCCTGGCGCTGGCTGGAGGAGACCGAGCTGCTCGCTCCCGACCTGGACGCGGTGCCGGGCGGCGCGGCGGTGTCCGGCGAGGACGACGGGCCCAAGGTGTGGACCGCCGCCTGGCGGCTCGGACTGCCCCTCGGACATCTGGCCATCCACCTGTTCTGAGACCCGCCCGGGACCCGGGGACCGCCCTGACCTGCCCGCCGGCGAGTTCCTGAGGTTTTCTGGAAATCGCACCAATCCGCGGGGCGGGCCGCTCCGAATCTCTTGGTCACGATTCGGTGTGCGCCTTGAGTGATTCGGTTGTCGGGTGCGTACGGATGGGAGCACGGAGTAACCCCACCCGCACCCATCGGCACGAGGATTCGGCATGAGGTCCCTGGAAAGGCATCGCGACGTCGGCGCGTACGCGCTCGGCGTGCTGGACGAGGCGGAGGCCTTCCGCTTCGAGGACCACCTCATGGAGTGCCCCCGGTGCGCGGCACAGGTGACCGAGTTCGGTCCCGCCGCACGGCAGTTGATGCTGTACCGCCGGGCCACGCCGCGCTTCGTGCACCCCGTGGCCCAGCCCGGCCCCCGGCTGCTGGACCGGCTCCTGGGCGAACTGGCGCTGCGGCACCGCGCCCGGCGCCGGCGGTTCCTGTACGGTCTGGCGGCCTCGGTCGTGCTGGCCGTGGCCGGGCCGGGGGTCGTACTGCACTCCGCGCACGGGGCTCCGGCCGCCCGGGTGACCGCGGCGACCGATCCGGGCACCGGGGTGTGGGCGCAGGTGACCACGGAGGACGGGGACCTGGGCAGCCGGATGCGGCTGGACGTGAAGGACGGCTCGGGGCCGCACTCCTGCCGGCTCGTGGTCGTCGGCCGCGACGGCTCGGAGCAGACGGTCTCCGGCTGGACGGTGGGCGCCCACGAGAGCGGGACGACCACGACCATGGCCGGCTCCTCGATGCGTCCGGACCAGATCGCCCGCTACGACGTGCGCACCGCGGACGGACACCCGCTGGTGTCGCTCACGCCCCGCAAGTGAGCCGTCCCGGCCACGCCCGGACCGCCCCCGCGCCACGCCCGGGCCGTCCGCGCGGCGAGCGGACGCCGTCGGGCAGCGGGCCACCTCATTTCAGCAGCCGGGAGAGTCTCCGGTCGGCCAGCGGCTTGCCGCCGGTCTGGCAGGTGGGGCAGTACTGGAGCGAGGAGTCGCTGAAGGCCACCTCCCGGATGGTGTCGCCGCAGACCGGACAGGGTTCGCCGGTGCGGCCGTGCACCCGCAGGCCGCTCTTCTTCTCCGCCTTCAGCCGTCCGGCGGCGAGGCCGCGCGAACGCTCGACCGCCTCGGTCAGGGTGCCGCGCAGAGCCTCGTGGAGCCGCCCGGTCTCCTCCGGGGTCAGGGACCCGGCGAGCTTGAACGGGGACATCTTCGCGGCGTGCAGGATCTCGTCGCTGTAGGCGTTGCCGACGCCCGCGATCAGGGACTGGTCGCGCAGCGCGCCCTTGAGCCGCCGTCTCTCGCCCTTGAGCAGGGCGGCGAGGCGCTCCGCGTCGAAGTCCGCCGCGAGCGGGTCGGGGCCGAGCCGGGCGATGCCCGGCACCTCGTCCGGGTCGCGGACCACGTACACCGCGAGCCGCTTCTGGGTGCCGGCCTCGGTGAGGTCGAAGCCCTCGCCCGTCTCCAGCGCCACGCGCAGCGCCAGCGGGCCCCTGCCGGGCCGGGGCGGGCCGTCGGGCAGCCGGTCCCGCCACTGCAGCCAGCCCGCGCGGGCCAGATGGGTCACCAGGTGCGGCCCGTCGCCCGTCGCCAGGTCGAGGAACTTGCCGTGCCGCCGCACGGCGGTGACCTCGCTGCCCTCGATCGCGGTGACCGGGGGGTCGTACGTCTTCAGGACGCTGACGGCGACCGGGAGCACCCGGACCACCCGTCGGCCGACCAGGTGCTCGGTGAGGAAGTCCTTCAGCGCTTCTACCTCGGGCAGTTCCGGCATGGTTCCAGAGTGCCATCCGGCGCCGGCAACGCCCCGCCGGTCACGCGGCCGGCCGTCCCGGCACCTGGAACTCGCTCCACACCGCCTTGCCGCCGCCGCGCGCCTCGACACCCCACGCGTCGGTGAGCCGGTCGACGAGGAGCAGCCCGCGGCCGGAGACGCCGTCCTCCCCCGCGTCGCGGCGCCGCGGCAGGGCGCTGGAGGAGTCCTCGACCTCGACCCGCAGCCGCCGGTCGCGGCCCTCCAGGACCCGCAGGGTGACGATCGCGGCGCCCTCGGTGTGCATCAGGGCGTTGGTGATCAGTTCGTCGGCGACGAGTTCGATCTCGTCGGCCCGCTCCCCCGCGCCCCAGCCGCGGACGGCGGCGCGGATCAGGTGCCGGGCCTGGGTGAGCGCCTCGGGGTCGCCGGGCGCCACGTGCTGCTGGAACCGGCCGCCGGACCGCGGGGCCTCCAGGGCGCGCCGGCGCAGCAGGAGCAGGGCCACGTCGTCGTCGCCGCCGCGCTCCTCGGCCGCCGCTATGAGCCGGTTGGCCAGCGCGCGCACGTCCTCGGGGGACTCGGCGATGAGGTCCGTCAGGGCGCGCACACCGTCGTCGAGATCGGTGCCGGGCTGCTCGACGAGGCCGTCGGTGCACAGCAGGAGCGTGTCGCCGGGGTCGAGTTCGAGGGTGGAGACGGGGTACTCCAGCCGGCCGAACTCGGCGGACAGCCCGAGCGGCAGACCGCCCTCGACCGGGACGCGGCGGCAGCTGCCGTCGGCGTGGCGGACGAGGGGGTCGATGTGCCCGGCGCGGACCACCTGGACGACCCCGGTGGACAGGTCGGCCTCGGCGTACAGGCAGGTCGCGAAGCGGTCGGTGTCGAGTTCGCGCAGGAAGACGGAGGCGCGGGCCATGACGGTGGCCGGGGTGTGGCCCTCGGCGGCGTAGGCGCGCAGCACGATCCGGAGCTGGCCCATCACGGCGGCCGCGTGGGTGTCGTGGCCCTGGACGTCGCCGATGACCGCGCCGACCCGGCCTCCTCCGGAGCGGCTGCCCCCGGGCAGCGGGATCAGGTCGTACCAGTCGCCGCCGATGTCCCGGCCGAGGGTGCCGCCGACGGCGGCGGCACGGTAGCGGACGGCGACGTCGGCGCCGGGCACGCTCGGGATGGTGCGGGGCAGCATGGCCTGCTGCAGACCCTGGGCGAGGTCCTTCTCCTGTTCGTAGAGCATGGCCCGCTGCAGGCTCTGCGCGATGCTGCTGCCGAGGGCGACGAGTACGTTGCGCTCCTCGGGGGAGAAGCCGCGCCGGTCGTCGTAGAGCAGGCCCATCGCGCCGATCGGGCGGGCCTGGGCGATCAGCGGCAGATAGGCGGCGGAGGTGATCCGCAGTCCGGTGATGCGCGGCCACAGCAGCGGGAAGCGCTCGGCGAACTCCTCCGGTGACTCGATGAAGCACGGGCTGAGCGTCCGCACCGCCTCGCTCATCGGGTACTGCTCGTCTATGCGGGTGATCCGGGTGCCGGGTACGAAGCTGCCCGCGGGGCCCTCGGCGACCAGCCGGATGCGGCCCGCCTCGACCAGCCCGAGGACCAGGCTCCGGGAGCCGAGCAGGGTCAGCCCGTGGGTGTCGGTGACGACGTCGATGACGTCCTGCACGGTGCGGGCGTGGGCGAGGGCGGCGGTGGCGATCTGGACGACGTTGGTCTGCTCGCGCCGCGCCGCGTCCAGGGCGGCCGCGTCCTGGCGGTTCGCGCGTTCGCTGAGTTCCTCGGTGGCGTCCCGGACGATCCCGATGATCCGGCGCGGGCGGCCGGTCTCGTCCCGCCGTATGTAGCCCTGGGTGTGGGTCCACCGCATGCTGCCGTCGCCGCGGCGGAGGCGGAAGTACGCGCCGTAGTTCTCCCGGCCGTCCTTGATGGCCAGGGCCACCAGTGCGTCCAGGCGGTGCGCCTCGGCGGGGGGCACCCGCGAGGAGAGGGTCTCGGGGCGGCCGTCGTACTCGTCGGGGCGCAGGTCGAAGATCTCGTGCGCCTGGGCGTCCATGCTGAACAGACCGGTGTCCAGGTCCCAGTCGAAGCTGCCCATGTTGTTGAGCGCCAGGATCGGGTCCGGGTGGGCGGGCCAGTCCTCCGGGAGAGACAGGGCGCTCGCTCCCCGATCAGCCATGCGCCCACCTTGCCAGCATTCGCCCGATTCTTCGAGTGGGAGTCGGCCGGTCCGCCCCGCCCGCCCGTGTTACGCAGGCGATGGCGTGCGGTACACGGTGTGACGGGCCCCTCCCGCGCCACTGGGCACCCTCGTCGCGGTGGCCACGACCCTGGCAGGAGCGCAGTTGTGGACTGGTTCACCGCACCCGACTACTGGCTGAGCAGGCTGGTCCTGCAGCGGGCCCTGGCCGGCGTGTACCTGGTCGCGTTCCTGGTGGCCGCCCTGCAGTTCCGGGCCCTGCTGGGTGAGCGCGGCATGCTGCCGATCCCCCGCTTCACCGCGCGGGTGCCGTTCCGGCGGGCGCCCAGCCTGTTCCATCTGCACTACTCGGACCGCTTCTTCGCGGCCGTCGCCTGGGCGGGCTGCGCGGTGTCGGCGGCGCTGCTCGCCGGGGTGGACTCCGCCCTGCCGCTGTGGGGCGGCATCCTGCTGTGGCTGGTGCCCTGGGCGCTGTACCTGTCGGTCGTCAACGTGGGCCAGACCTGGTACTCCTTCGGCTGGGAGTCGCTGCTGCTGGAGACCGGCTTCCTCGCGGCCTTCCTCGGCAACGACGAGGTCGCGCCGCCCGTGGTCGTGCTGTTCCTGCTGCGCTGGATCCTGTTCCGGGTCGAGTTCGGGGCCGGGCTCATCAAGCTCCGGGGCGACGCGTGCTGGCGCAAGCTGACCTGTCTCGACTACCACCACGAGACCCAGCCGATGCCGGGCCCGCTGAGCTGGTTCTTCCACCATCTGCCGAAACCGCTGCACCGGGTGGAGGTGGCCGCCAACCACCTCACCCAGCTCGCGGTGCCCTTCCTGCTCTTCACCCCGCAGCCGGTCGCCTCGGCCGCCGCCGCGCTGATGATCGTCACCCAGCTCTGGCTGGTGCTGTCCGGGAACTTCTCCTGGCTGAACTGGATCACCATCGTGCTGGCGCTGTCCGCGCTGCGGCTGCCGGCCACGGCGCCGGCCGTGCCCCCGGCCCCGCTCTGGTACGAGGTCGTGGTCCTGGCCGTCGCCGCGCTGCTGCTGTTCCTCAGCTACCACCCGGTGGTGAACATGGTCTCCCGGCGCCAGGTCATGAACCGGTCCTTCGACCCGCTGCACCTGGTGAACACCTACGGAGCGTTCGGCAGCGTCAGCCGGGTCCGGTACGAGGTGGTCATCGAGGGCACGCTGGACGACGCGCCGCGGGCGGACTCCGAGTGGCTGGAGTACGAGTTCCGGGGCAAGCCCGGCGATCCGCGGCACTGGCCGCGCCTCTTCGCGCCCTACCACCTGCGCCTCGACTGGCTGATGTGGTTCGCCGCGCTGTCCCCGGGCTACGCCGGCGACTGGTTCGGCCGGCTGGTGGAACGGCTGCTGGAGAACGACCGCGACACCCTGCGGCTGCTGCGCCGCTCCCCCTTCCCCCGGGACGACCCGCCCCGGTTCGTCCGGGCCCGCCTCTTCCGCTACCGCTACACCACCTGGCGGGAACTGCGGGCGACCGGGGCCTGCTGGGAGCGGACGTTCGTCCGGGAGTACCTGCCGCCGACACGGCTCGCCGGGGCGGCCCGGAGGCCGTGACCGCCGCCCGGCGAGCCGCGGTGCGCCAGGTACGGGGTCAGCGCCTGCTCAGCCGCAGCGTCATCAGCTCGAACGGCCGCAGCCGCACGGTGATCCGGTCGCCGTCCCGGTCCGGGGCGGGAGTCCCGGACGGCCGTTCCAGGAGGTCCGTCGCCGTGACGCCGGTGACCTCGAAACCGGCCGTCAGGGTGGCCCGGGCGCGGCCTCCGTGGGCCTCGTGGAAGCGGACCACGACATCGCCGCTGCCGTCGTCGGCCAGTTTCACGGCCGTGACGACGACCGCGTCGTCGTCCACCGTGACCAGCGGGGCGACCTCGTGGGCGCCGTCGACGCGCCGCTCCGGCAGGTTGATCCGCCAGCCCTCGCGGACCGCGTCCGCGATCCCGGCGCCGGGGACCAGGGCGTGCCGGAAGCGGTGGACGCCCTGGTCGGTCTCGGGGTCGGGAAAGCGCGGGGCCCGCAGGAGGGAGGCGCGGACCGTGGTCGTCGTACCGCGGTCGCCGTCGGTGCGAACCGTGCGGGTCACGTCGTGGCCGTACGTCGAGTCGTTCACCAGCGCCACGCCCCATCCGGGTTCCTCCAGGTGGACGAAGCGGTGGTTGCAGGCCTCGAACTTGGCGGCCTCCCACGAGGTGTTGGTGTGGGTGGGCCGGTGGACGTGCCCGAACTGGGTCTCGGACGCGTACCGTTCGGCGTGCAGGTCGAGCGGGAAGGCCAGCTTCAGGAACTTCTCCGTCTCGTGCCAGTCGACCTCGGTGTCGATCAGCAGCCGCCGCTCCCCCGGCGCCAGCGACAGCACCTGGGTGACCCGGGAGGCCCCGAAGGACCGTACGATCCGCACCGAGGCGCCGTCCTCGTCCGCCGTCACCGAGTCGGCGTCCGTGAGGTCCGTGACCGTGTTCCGGTAGAACTCGTCGACGTCCCAGGCGTCCCACATGTTCGGGAAGTCGGGGTGCAGCTGGAGCAGGTTCGCCGCGCGGCCGGGGGCTACGGTCTCGCGGTCGGCGGCGATGTCGTACGCCGAGACGACCAGGCCGCGGGCGTCGATCCCGATCCGCAGCAGGCCGTTGTCCAGCACATGGCCGCCGTCCGGGCGCGGCGCGAGTGTGGTCGCGCCCTCCGTCCGTGCGGCCGCCGCCCCCGCCCCCGCGGCCGGGACGCCGGCGCGGGCGTGCGGGGCGGCGTTGAACACCAGCGCCGTGGTGCCCTCGCCCGCCAGCGCGCGCTGCGCGGCCTCGATGACGCCGGTCAGCTCGGCGGCGACCCGCCGGTACGTCGCCCGGGCCTCGCGGTGCACCCAGGCGATGGAGGAGCCGGGGAGGATGTCGTGGAACTGGTGCAGCAGGACGGTCTTCCAGATCCGGTCCAGTTCCTCGTACGGGTAGCGGAACCCGGTGCGGACCGCCGCCGTCGCCGCCCACAGTTCGGCCTCGCGCAGCAGGTGCTCGCTGCGGCGGTTGCCCTGCTTGGTCATGGCCTGGCTGGTGAGGGTGGCGCGGTGCAGTTCGAGGTAGAGCTCGCCGACCCAGACCGGCGCTTCGGGATACTCGGCCTCGGCCTTCTCGAAGAACGCCCGGGGCGTCTCCCAGACGACGGTCGCGGAGCCCTCCAAGTCGCGCAGCCGGGCCGCCTTGGCGACCATCTCGCGGGTGGTGCCGCCGCCTCCGTCGCCCCAGCCGGTGGGCGCCAGGGAGTGCCGGGCCCTGCCCTTCTCCTTGAAGTTCCGGGCCGCGTGGGCGATCTCGCCCCCCCGCATCGAGCAGTTGTAGGTGTCGACGGGCGGGAAGTGGGTGAAGATCCGGGTGCCGTCGATGCCCTCCCAGTGGAAGGTGTGGTGCGGGAACGTGTTCGTCCGCGACCAGGAGATCTTCTGGGTCAGCAGCCACTTGGACCCGGCCGCCCGGATGATCTGCGGGAGCCCGGCGGCGAAGCCGAAGGTGTCGGGCAGCCAGGCCTCCTCGTTCTCGATGCCGAACTCGTCGAGGAAGAACCGCTTGCCGTGCACGAACTGCCTCGCCATCGCCTCCGATCCGGGCATGTTGGTGTCCGATTCGACCCACATTCCGCCGGCCGGCACGAACCTGCCCTCCGCCACGGCCTTGCGCACCCGCGCCCACACCTCGGGCCGGTGCTCCTTCACCCACGCCCACTGCTGCGCCTGGGACATGGCGAAGACGAAGTCCGGCTCGTCCTCGATCAGCGCGGTCATGTTGGCGGTCGTACGGGCCACCTTGCGCACGGTCTCCCGCAGCGGCCACAGCCACGCCGAGTCGATGTGCGCGTGCCCGACGGCGCTGATCCGGTGCGCGGAGGGCACCGCCGGGGCGGCCAGCACGCCGGCGAGCCGGGCCCGCGCGCGCTCCGCGGTGCCGTTCACGTCCTGGAGGTCGACGAGGTCCAGGGCCCCGTCGACGGCGCGCAGGATGTCGTGCCGCCGGGCGGAGTCCGCCGGCAGCTCGGCCATCAGCTCGCCCAGCACCTCCAGGTCCAGCACCAGCCGCCACACGGTCTCGTCGAACACGGCGAGGTCCATGCGGGCGAGCGTGTACTGCGGCTCGTGCCCGGCGGTGTCCTTGTCGCCGAGCCGGGTGGGCCGGAAGGGGCGGTAGTCGAGGATGACCGGGTTGGAGGCGGCCTCGATGTGCAGGCGCACCTCCTCCCCGCCCTCGGCGGGGGCGCCGATCCGCACCCACTGGTTGCGGGGGTTGAGGCCCTTCACCGGCGTGCCGTCGGGCCGGTAGACCAGGCCCTCGCACTGGAAGCCGGGCATGTTCTCGTCGAAGCCGAGGTCGAGCAGGGCCTCCACGGCCCGGCCCGCCCAGGCCTCGGGGACGGTCCCGGTCACCCGGAACCAGCTCGTGCCCCAGGGCGCGCCCCACCGGGCGCCCACCTCGATCGGCTCGGGCTCGGCCGCCAGCCCCTCCGCGACCGGCACGGGCTCGCCGGGCGCGTGCCAGACGGCCACCCGCAGCGGCACCGACTCGGGGTACACGGCGGGACGGAGGCGCTCGTCGAGGACGCGCCGGAGACGGGCTTCGACCAGGCTGCGGTCGTCATGCATGCGGGGTGCTCCCTGCTGGGTTCCGGGTGCGGGACACGGGCGGGCTACCAGGAGTGGGTGACGGTGACGGGGGCCGAGGCGCCGTACAGCTCCCCCACCGCCCGCAGTTCGAGTCGTGCGGCGCGCTCTCCCCGCTCGGGTCGCAGGCCGGTGACGAAGAACGCGCGCTGGCAGGTGCCGCCGAGGAAGCGGCGGGTGCCGTCGGGCAGCAGACGGTGCAGTTCGTAGTGGCGGACCGGGACCCGGCGGGGCGCGGCGTTCCAGGCGAGGCGCAGGTCGCCGCCGGTGGCGGCGGTGATCCGCAGGCCGGTGGGCGCGGCGGGAACCGAGGCGGTGCGGCGCACCGCGACGCGGCCGAGCCGCCAGCGCACGGGGCCGCCGCCGGGCGCGCTCAGGCGCACCCCGAGGGCGTGCGCCGTGCCGGAGAGCCCGGTGAGGGGCACGGTCGAGGTCCGCCAGGCGCCGGCCGCGTCGGCCGGGTGGGCGGGACCGGCCGGGTCGGGCCGGTGCGCGGGACCGAGGGGCAGGTAGGTGTACGGCGGTGGCGCACCGGCGCCGTCCGGCTCCGCGGTGGCGACGGCCAGCTCGACGTTCACCTCTCCAGCGTCGGCCCGGTGCGTCAGTTCGACAACCGTGCCGGCGGTGATCGGCAGCCGGGTCGCGTACAGGTCGAGGACCGCCGGTTCGTCGAGGCCGCCCGCCACCAGCACGCTGCTGCCGCCCCGCCAGGCGTCGCCGAAGTCGAGGGAGACGTCCGGGCGCCGTCCCCGCGTCCGCACCACCCACCGCCGCGACGGCAGCCGGTCCTGCAGTCCGAGGTGGTTCCAGGGCGCGTCCGAGGTGACGGCGCCCCCGTCGTACCAGCGCAGCCCGTGCCCGGTGTTGAACACGCTGGCGAACGGCACGGAGGTCACCGTCGACCGGTCCGCCACCGACACGGCGGGCGCCCGCCAGGGGTCTGTGCCGTCGGGCCGCGCGGGGTCCGGTGACCGCCCGGTCCAGAACCGGTCGTCCGCCGCGTGGAAGTCCTCGGGGGTCCGCCGGTCGGCGGGCAGGTGGTTGCGGGTCCACTCGGGCCGGTAGAAGCCGATCGAGGTGATGTGCGCCTTCGTCGTCGGCACGATCGCGTCCCAGTCCACCGGCGAGCCGGACCCGTTCGACTCGACGTCGACGCCGGCCCACAACTCGTAGGGATCACGCTCCAGTTGACGGGCCCGGGTGGCCGAGGCGGCCAGCGGGCCGGCGCTCCACCGGAAGTCGACGAACATGTCGTCGGCGCTCTGGAAGAAGGCCTGGTTCCGGTCGTTCAGGGCGCCCTGCCAGCTCACCGTGCCGTCCACGGTCATCGCGTCGTACCAGGTCACCCGCTGCCCCTTGGCCGCCGCGAGCGCCTTCAGCTCGGTCACGAAGTCCAGCATCGCGGTGCCGAGGGCGGTGTTCCCGCCGCCCGTCTCGGCGTTCAGGAACCAGCCGTCGAAGCCGTACGCGGCCGCCACGGCGACGAGTTGCGCGGCGAGCGGATGGCGTCCCGAGGCGTCCTTCTGGACCAGGTCGCGGGTCCAGCGGAGCTGCCCGCCGTAGGCGGTGGGCGGCAGGAAGACGTTGCCGAGGACGGGCACGCCGTGCCGGTGGGCGGCGTCCACGACCGGCGCGTTCGGAGCCAGGATCAGCCCCTCGCCCGCCGAGCCGCCCCAGAACACCAGTTCGTCGAGATAGGCCCAGTGGGTGAGGGCGTAGTAGTCGGCGGTGGGCGACCCCTGCGAGGGGTTGGCGGCGGTGGGCCCGAAGGAGACCAGGGCCTGGACGCGGGCCTGGCCCGAGCGGGCGGTGGTGTTGGCCGGGGTGGGCGTGAAGCGGGCGGCGAGCGGCACGGACGCCGCGTTGAAGGCGAGGTCGGGGTCGCCGTCGGCGCGCCAGGACTTCAGGCTGCGCCAGATGACGCCGCTGTCCGGGCTCCCGTCGGGCAGGGAGTCCGGGTACCAGTAGGAGGCGTACGGCGCGGTGGCGGCCCTGGTTCCCGGGGCGGCCGGGGCGGGGGCGGCCGGGAGCAGGGCCGCGGCGGCGCCGGCGATCAGGACGGTGCGTCTGGTGGGCTTCACGAGCGAGGGCCTCCTGGTGGGGTGGGGAGTACCTGGTCGGGAGTGACGACTTCGGTGATGCCGCGGGCGGCGAGGTGTTCCTTGTCGTCGGCGCGGGCGTCGAGGACGGTGGTGGGGCGGGCTCCGTCGGCGACGAGCCGGAAGAAGGCGTCGAAGACGGGGCCGCCGGGGGCGCACCGGGAGCGGCGGCCGGGGTCGGCGGGGACGACGAGGGCCGTGGTGCGCGCCGCCGGTTCGGTGCGGGGCGCGCGGGCGGCGTCGGCCAGCACGCGGGCGATGTCCTTGGGCTTGCGGTCGTTGGTGAACAGGCCCAGCCCGTATTCGAGTTCGGGGAAGTCGGCGAGGTCGCGGGAGACGTCGTAGGAGCACCACCAGGTGATGCCCCACAGGTCCGGGCAGTCCAGCGCGCCGGCCACGGTGGCCTCGGCGAAGGCGGCGGCGTGCTCGGCGGGCACCAGGGGCGCCGGCGCCCCGACCTCCTGCAGCCAGACCGGCCGGTGCGGCTCCTCGGCCCAGGCCTTGCTCAGCTCGACCAGGTAGGCGGCGTGGTGCTCGGCGGGCACGGAGGTGCGGCCGTGGCGCTGCGCGGTGCCGTTGAACACCCAGGAGTGGACGGCGGTGACGGCGCCGAGCCGGGCCGAGTGCCCTGGTGTGAAGGGCTGGTCGTCCTGGTACCAGGCGGCGTCGTACGAGGCGTGCAGGTGGAGCCGGCCGGGCGCGCCCTCGGCGCAGGCGGCGAGCAGCGTGCCGAGCCACCGCTCGGCCTCCTCCGCCGTGATCCGGTCGGGGTCGGGGTGGGGTCCGGCGGCGAACTGGTTGACCTCGTTGCCGACGGTCATGCCGATGAAGTTGGGCCGGCCGGCCAGGGCGGCGGCGAGGGTGCGCAGGTACTCGGCCTGGCCGCCGACCACGTCCGGGTCGGTGAAGAGGTTGCGCCGGTGCCAGGTGCGGGTCCAGGCGGGCAGGAAGTCGAAGCTGCTCAGGTGGCCCTGGAGGCCGTCCACGTTGACGTCCAGGCCGCGCTCGGCGGCCGCGTCGGCGAGTGCCACCAGCTGCGCCACGGCGCGGGGGCGGATCAGGGTGCGGTTGGGCTGGAAGTAGGGCCAGAGCGGGAAGACGCGGATGTGGTCGAGGCCGAGGGCCGCGATCGCGTCCAGGTCGGCGCGCACGGCGTCCAGGTCGAAGTCGAGCCAGTGGTGGAACCAGCCTTCGCTCGGGGTGTAGTTGACGCCGAGGCGCACGGCAGGGGGCATACGGTGTCCTTGCGGTGAGTACGGGGGCCGGCGGGCCCCGCGGCGGTGCGGTCAGCCCTTGACGGCGCCCTCGCCGACCCCGCGGAAGAAGTACCGCTGGAGGCAGGCGAAGAGGGCGATGAGCGGGGCCACGGCGATGACGGTGCCCGCGGCGACCAGCCGTTCGTCGTTCGCGAAGGTGCCGTGCAGGTAGTTGAGGCCGATGGTCAGGGTGAACCTGTCGGGGTCGCTGAGCACGACGAGCGGCCACAGGAAGTCGTCCCAGGCGCCCATGAAGGCGAAGATCGCGACGACGGCGAGGGTGCCCTTCACCGCCGGCAGCGCGATACGCCAGAACCGCTGCCAGACGTCGGCGCCGTCGACGTAGGCGGCCTCCTCGATCTCGTACGGCAGGTTGCGGAAGGCGTTGCGCATCAGCAGGACGTTCAGCGCCGCGACCGAACCGGGCAGGACGACGCCGATGAGCGTGTTGTTCAGGCCGAGTTCCCGCATGGTGGTGAACTGGGCGATGATGATGCCCTCCACGGGCACCAGCATGGCCAGCACGAAGACCAGGGTCGCCGCCCTGCGGCCGCGGTAGCGCAGGCGGGCCAGGGCGTAGCCGGCGAGGGCCGAACCGGCGCAGTTGGTCACGACGCTCGCGGCGGCCACCTTCAGCGAGTTGAGGGCGTAGTCCCAGACGGGGATGGTGTCCGCGACCCGCGCGTAGTTGTGCAGGGTGGGATGCGCGGGCAGGAACTCGGGCGGTGAGCCGAAGATGTCCTCGGTGGGGCCCTTGAGGGACGTGGAGAGCTGCCACAGGAAGGGCCCGGTGGTGAGGGCGAGGACGGCGAGCAGCAGCGCGTAGCGCAGGACCAGTTCGGCGGGCCGGATCCGGCGGCCGTGCTCGTCGGTGATCCGGGGCGCGCGGGCGGCGGGCGGCGCGGCCGGCAGGTCCGCGTGCGCCGTCTTCTCCAGGACGCTCATGTCTCCTCCTTCCGGTCGGCGCGCAGCACGAGGAGCATCAGTGCGACGGTGACGGCGAACACCACGACGGAGAGGGCGGAGGCGTAGCCGACCCGGCCGGTCAGTCCGGTGCCGGTGCGCTGGACGAGCATGACGAGGGTGGTGTCCTCGCCCGCCGGGCCGCCGCTGGGTCCGGCCATCAGGTACACCTCGGAGAACACCTTGAACGCGGCGACCGAGGAGAGCGCGGCGACCAGCACCATGGTGGACCGCACGGCCGGCACCGTGACGCTGAGGAAGCGACGGACCGGTCCCGCGCCGTCCACGGCGGCGGCCTCGTGCAGTTCGCGCGGGACGTTCGCGAGCGCCGCCAGATAAATGATCATGTAGTAGCCGAGGCCCTTCCACACCGTCACCGCCATGGCGCTGAGCAGGAGCAGCCACTGGTCGCTGAGGAAGCCGACGCGCCCGACGCCGACCGCCTCCAGCAGGGAGTTGACGAGGCCGCGCTCGTCCAGCAGCCACACCCAGATCAGGCCGACGACCACGATGGAGGCGACCACCGGCGTGTAGAAGGCGGACCGGAAGAAGGTGATGCCGGGGATGTCGCGCCGCACCAGCAGCGCGAGCAGCAGCGGCAGGACCACCAGCGCGGGCACGACGCCGGCGATGTACAGGAAGCTGTTGCGCAGCCCGGTCCAGAACATGTCGTCGTGGAGGAGTTCGCGGAAGTTGGCGAGACCCACGAAGCGCCCCGGGATCAGGGTGCGGCGGTCGGTGAAGGAGTTCACGACGGTCGACACGAACGGGTAGAGCACGAACGCGCCGGCGACCAGCAGCCCGGGGGCGGCGAACAGCCAAGGACTGCTGGGAAGTTGCCGCCGTATCCGGGACGTGGGGGTGGGGGTGGCCATGCTGCTCAGCCCTGCTGCTTCAGGAGCCGGTCGCAGGCCCTGACAGCGTTGTCGAGGGCCGCGGCGGGGCTCTCCTTGCCCTGGAGCGCCTTGGCGACCTCGTTGCGCAGCGCGGTCTTCATCTGCTCGCTGAACAGCACCGGGGTGTAGTTGACGGCGGTCTTCAGCGACTTGGCGGCCGCGACCCGCACCCGGGTCTCGTCGGTGCCGTCCTGCTCGGTGAAGTACGGGTCGTCGAGGGAGCCGGCGGTGCTGGGGAAGATGGCGACCTTCTTGGCGAAGGACATCTGGTTGCGCGCGTCGGTGACGAAGTGCGCGAAGGCGACCGCGGCCGGGGTGTGCTTCGTACGGGAGTTGACCATCACGCCCATCACGTACATGTTGGCGTGCCCGGTGCTGGTGATCTGGTCGGTGATCCCGATGTTCCGGTAGAGGCCGGGCGCCTGCTTCTTGAAGTTGCCGAGGTCGAGGGCGCTGCCGGGGTTCATGGCGACGGCCTGGGTGAGGAACTTGCGGCCCGAGGACTCCGGGGTGGCGGTGAGCGCCTGCGGGTCGAGTGCCTTGGCGTCGTAGAGCCGCTTGTACTCGGTGAGGAGTTCGACCCCCTTGGCGTCGTCGAAGGCGAAGCCGGTCCCCTCCTTGTTCATCAGCGGCACGCCGTACCGGCCGAAGTCCTCGATCGTGGGCACGTTGGCGAGTGTGGCGACCTTGCCGCCGGTCCTGTCGGCGATCCGCCGGGCGTCGCTGAAGAGGTCGCCGTACGTCTTCGGCGGTGCGCTGGGGTCGAGTCCGGCCTTCCGGAACAGGGCCTTGTTGTAGAAGAGCGGTCCGGTGTTCAGGTACCAGGGGAAGGCGTACGTTCCGCCGAGGCCCGGCACCCGGTGGCCGGCCCAGGCCCCGGGCAGGTACTCGGACCTGTACCTGCCCGCCGACTTGTCGAGGTCGAGGGCGAGACCGGCCTTGGCGAGCGGGGCGACCAGGTCCGGGGAGACGTTGACGACGTCGGGCAGGGTGCCGCCGGCGGCGTCGGCGCTGATCTTGTCGGCGTAGCCCTCGGCGGGCTGGTCGATCCACTTCACGTGGGCGCCGGGGTGCTGCTTCTCGAAGTCCGCGATCAGGCCCTCGAAGTACGGCTTGAAGTTGGCGCGCAGGTTCCAGGTCTGGAAGGTGATGTCGCCCTCCACCTTGCCCGAGGCGTCGGTCGAGCCGCCTCCGTCCCCGCCCGGGCCGCACGCGCTCAGCGGCAGGAGGAGGGCGACGGCGGCGGCGGCGAAGGTGCTGCGGGAGATGCGCACGGCGGCTGGGCTCCTTTGCAGGGGGGATGTGGCAGAAGGTGCCGGGCCAGACTGTGCACAGCGTCAGTGGGACGCGTCAATGGATTCGACCTCGCTAAAGTCATTAGTGGCTCAAATCCCCTGTTCATCGCGGCGCTTACGCTCTATTGCCGCCGATCGCTAATGCGCTTTAGGGTAAGTGGACTCAAGCGCATTAGCAGTTGGCCGGTTCCGGGCCCGCACGGGAAGGGGCACAGTGTTGCCGGAGAGGCGATCACCCGCGCGCCGGCCGACGATGAAGGACATCGCGCGCCGCGCCGGAGTCTCCGAGAGCGCCGTCTCGTTCGCCCTCAACGGCCGCCCCGGGGTCTCGGAGGCCACCCGCGCCCGGGTCCGCCGGGTGGCCGAGCAACTGGCCTGGCGTCCCAGCACCGCGGCCCGCGCCCTGTCCGGCGAGGGGGCGGCCACGGTCGGTTTCGTGCTGGCCCGGCCCGCGGACACGCTCGGCGTCGACTCCTTCTTCCTGCATCTCGTCTCCGGCATCCAGGAGGTGCTGGCCGAGCGCCACCTGGGTCTGCTCTTCCAGGTGGCCGCGGACACGGCCGACGAGTGCGCGGTGTACCGGCGCTGGTGGGCGGAGCACCGGGTGGACGGCGTCCTGGTGGTCGACCCGCGCGCCGAGGACCCGCGTCCGGATCTCCTGGACGAACTCGGCCTGCCCGCCGTGGTCATCGGCGGCGCTCCCGACGTGCGGCACCCCGGCCTGTCCACGGTCTGGGCGGACGACGCGGGCGCGATGGCGTCGGTGGTGGAGGAGCTGGCGGCGCTGGGGCACCGCCGGATCGTGCACATCGCGGGGCTGCCCGGCCTGGCGCACACCCGGCGCCGGATCGCGACCCTGCGCGCGGAGGCGGAGCGCCGCGGCCTCACCGGGGTCCGCTCGCTGACCACCGACTACTCCGACGCGGAGGGCGCGGCGGTGACCCGCCGGGTCCTCGGCGGGTCACCGCCCCCGACCGCGCTGATCTACGACAACGACGTGATGGCGGTGGCGGGTCTGGCCGCGGCGGCCGAGCTGGGCTTCCGCGTCCCGCGGGACGTGTCGGTGGTGTCGTGGGAGGACTCGGCCCTGTGCCGCATGGTGACACCGCGGCTGTCCGCCCTGTCCCGCGACAGCGCCGAGTTCGGCCGGACCGCGGCGCGGGAGCTGATGGCGCTGCTGGACGGCGAGCCGGCACGGTCGGTGGGGGTGCCGGTGCCCCGGCTCACCGGCCGCGGCAGTACGGGGGCGGCTGCCCCGGCCTGAGGCGCCGGGAGCTGCGCGCTCCCGGCACGGGCCGGAGCGGTGGCTCCCACGACACGTCGGTGGAGCGTGCCGCCGGCCGCGACCGGCGACCGGTTCCTCCCTCTCGACGCGCCGCGCCCGAACGTGCACAGTTCTCCCTGCGCGCTTGATTCATACCGACGAGTAGCCAGGGAGTGCCCGTGACCAGCTGGGCCGGCCGGACCGCCGCCGACATCGCCGCGGCCGTACGCGAGAAGGACGTCACGCCACGGCAGGTGGTGGCGGAGCACCTCGCCCGGATCGAGCGCCTCGACGGCCGGATCGGGGCCTTCCGCACCGTGCGGGCCGAGGCGGCGCTCGCGGAGGCGGACGAGGTGGCGGCGCGGGCCGACCTGGCCGGACTGCCGCTCGCGGGGGTGCCGGTGGCGGTCAAGGACAACCTGGCGGTGCGCGGCGAGTCGCACCGCAACGGCTCCGCCGCCACGCCGGACGAACCGGCCGCCGAGGACCATGTGACGGTGGCCCGGCTGCGGGCGGCCGGCGCCGTGGTCGTGGGCCTGACGAACGTGCCCGAGCTGTGCGTCTTCGGCACCACGGAGGGCGTCCACGGCACCGCCCGCAACCCCTGGGACCTCTCCCGTACGGCGGGCGGCTCCTCCGGTGGCAGCGCGGCGGCGGTGGCCGCGGGCCTGGTGCCGCTGGCGCTCGGCAACGACGGCATGGGCTCGCTGCGCATCCCGGCGGCCAACTGCGGGCTGGTCACGCTGAAGCCGGGGCACGGGGTGGTGCCGGCCGGGATCGGCAACGGCGACTGGTTCGGCATGTCGGAGAACGGGCCGCTGGCCACCACGGTCGGGGATCTGCGGCTGATGCTCTCGGTGCTCGCGGACACCGGGTTCCCGGGACGCGCGGAGCGCAAGCCGCTCCGCGTCGCCGTCGCGCTGCGCAGCCCGCTCGCCGGGGTGAGCGTCAGCAGGCCGTACACGACCGCGGTCCGGGAGGCGGCCGGGGCGCTGGCGGGGGCCGGGCACCGGCTCCGGCGCGCGGAGCCGCCGTATCCGCTCTCCCTCGGCGTGACCTCGCTGCGGCACTGGACGGCGGGCACGGCGGTGGACGCGGAGGGTCTGGACCCGGCGCTGCTGGCCCGGCGGACCCGGGTGCACGCGGCGGTGGGCCGCCGCTTCGTCCGGTCGGTCCGCTCCGGGGACCAGCGGGAACGCCTGCGCGCCCGGCTCACCCCGTTCCTCACCGAGCACGACGTACTGCTGACCCCGGCCCTCGCCCGCCGCTCCCCCGAGGCGGCCCCCTGGCACGAGCGCGGCTGGCTGCGCAACATCCTGGCGAACACCGCCTACTCGCCCTTCACCCCGCCGTGGAACCTGACCGGCTGGCCGGCGATGTCGGTCCCCTTCGGCGTCCTGCCCTCGGGCGCGCCCTGCGCCGTGCAGCTCGTGGCGCTGCCGGGCCGGGAGGCGGATCTGCTGGCGCTGGCGCAGGAGCTGGAGACACTGCGCCCGTGGTCCCGGACGGCGCCGCTGCCGGACCCGGCGGACGGGGCCTGAGGCGGTCGCGCGAGGAGCCGGCCGACGGCCGGCTCCTCGGATCGGTATGGGCGTGTGCCTGTCACGCCCGTACCCGTGACGACCTGATCGGCCCGGCGGTCAGTCCACGCTGGGCAGGATGTGGGGTTCGGCGAGGTCCTCCTCGTACCCGGCGAGGCGGATGGGCGCGGACCGGGCCCACACGTCGAGGCTGCCGAGTTCTCCGTGCCGCCGGCCGGCGCGCTCGCCGCGTTCCGTGGGGCGTTCGTCGAGATTCGTCTTCTCCGGTGTCACCGCGCACTCCTTATGTGTCGGGCTCACCCTCGGGGCATACCGCACAGCTGCGCTCCGGCACTCGTGCCCGCTCGGGTCTGGATGGAAGGCCAGTCGGACGCGGTGGCGCCGGTACGGACGATGGGTGTGGGTGGGACCCGGTACTGCTGTCCGCGTCCTCCAGATTAACCAAATGAGCGGACAGCCGCTCGATAGGGAGTGCAAACAAGGTGTAACTATCGGGAGTCGTCCGACCCCCCAATGCCTCTCAATATGCGGCTATCTGCCACAAAGCGCATCACTCGTCGACCCAAACGAATCACCCACTCGGCTCATCAGGCGAACACGCCTTCGAATCCGAGTGGGCTTCTTCGGTCACCGGGGGTGCGGACTCACCACTTCCCGGGCGCGTAGTCCTTCATGAAGACGCCGTACAGGTCCTCGCCCGCCTCGCCGCGCACGATCGGGTCGTATACACGGGCCGCGCCGTCGACCAGGTCGAGGGGCGCGTGGAAGCCCTCCTCGGCCAGCCGCAGCTTCTCGAAGTGCGGACGCTCGTCGGTGATCCAGCCGGTGTCGACGGCGGTCATGAGGATGCCGTCCGTGTCGAACATCTCCTGGGCGCTGGTCCGCGTCACCATGTTCATGGCCGCCTTCGCGGCGTTGGTGTTCGGGTGTCCGGCGCCCTTGTAGCCGCGGCTGAAGACGCCCTCCATCGCGGAGACGTTCACCACGTAGGCACGCCCGCGGCCGGCCCGTCGCGCGGCCTCCGCCATGGCCGGGCGCAGCTTGCTGATGAGGATGAACGGCGCCGTGTAGTTGCAGAGCTGGGTCTCGAGCAGCTCCACCGGGGAGATCTGCTCGATGGTCTGCACCCAGGTGTTGGAGTCGACCACGTCCGGGACGAGGCCGCCCGCGTCGATGGCCGTGCCGTCGAGGTGCCGGGCGACGCTGGCGTTGCCCGCGACGAGGGCGAGGTCCGCGACCTTCTGCGCGTCCAGGCCGCTGGTGCCGACGGGCAGCGCGGCTATCCCGTCGACGGCGCCGGAGTTGAAGGCTCCGATGACGTGGTGGGAGGGCAGTTCACCGGCGGGCAGCGGCGCGCTCTCGCCGTCCACCAGGGCGGCGTACGCGGAGGGCAGCCGGCGCACGGTCTGCGTGGCGTTGTTGATCAGGATGTCGAGCGGGCCGGCCTCGGCGACCTGCTCGGCCAGGGCCACTGCCTGCGCCGGGTCGCGCAGGTCGATGCCGACGACCTCCAGCCGGTGCAGCCAGTCCGCCGAGTCCTCCATCGCCTTGAAGCGGCGGATGGCGTCCTTGGGGAAGCGGGTGGTGACGGTCGTGTGCGCACCGTCCCGCAGCAGCCGGAGCGCGATGTACATGCCGATCTTGGCACGGCCGCCGGTGAGCAGGGCGCGCTTGCCGGTGAGGTCGGCGCGGGCGTCCCGCTTGGCCCGGTTCTCGTCGGCGCACTTCTGGCAGAGCTGGTGGTAGAAGTAGTCGACCTCGACGTACCGCTGCTTGCAGACGTAGCAGGAGCGGGGGCGCTGGAGGATGCCGGCGATCCGGCCCTCGCCGGTCTTGGACGAGGGCAGGATGCCCTCTGTCTCGTCGTCGATGCGCTCGGCGGACCCCGTGGCGGTGGCCTCGGTGACGGCACGGTCGTGCGCGGTCTTGGCGGCGCGGCGCTCCTGGCGGCGGCGCTGCTTGACCGTACGGTAGATGTGCGAGGTGGCGCGGCGCACCGCGATCGCGTCGGGGTGGTCGACGTCGAGCCGGTCGAGCTCATCGAGCACGCTCAGGCAGACGGCGAGCCGCTCGGGGTCGATACCGGGTCCGTGGACCACCTCTTCCACGGTTGCGTCCGTGGGGACGGCCATGGCTGCCTCCATGGGCACGGAACCGTCCTCTGTCACCGTCATCGCGCTGCCGCTTCCCTGATCACCCGCGCAGCGCTCCGACTCGCGCCCGCTTTCGAACGGGGAATTTTACGTAGCGGTGCACCCTTCGGCCAAACCGCTCCCCCGGACCCGGCCCCCGCCCGCCGCCCCACCGCGCTGAGCTGCGGCGACGTCCGTCGCCCGCCCGGTCGGCGGCCGGCCCGGGCACGGCTCCGCCCCGGTCCGCCGGGCAGGCGGGCCGGGGCGGTGCCGCAGGGCCGGTCCTCAGGCGTCGCAGACGGTGAGCAGGTCCCGCACCTCCTCCGACACCGCGCGGGCGAACACGTCCAGGTCGGGCACGGCCCGGGCGTCCGCGACCAGGCCGTAGTGCACATGACCCCGGTACGTGGAGATCGCGACCGCCAGCGACTGCCCCGGCGCGAGCGGGGCCAGCGGATACACCTCCGTCAGCTCGTGACCGCCCAGCCGCAGCCCGAGCCCCGGCAGCGGCACGCTCGTGACCAGGATGTCGAACCAGAGCCGCGCGGCCTGGCCGACCAGCGGTCCGGCGAGCCGGTGGCCGAGGGCCGGTACGTGGTCGGCGAGCAGCGCGACCGCGCCGGCGCCCCGGTTCGGCCCCGCGTCCTTGTTGCGGACCATCGCCGTGCGGACGGCGTCGAGCCGGCGCAGCGGATCGGGGTCGTCCACCGGAAGCCGTATCAGGTACCCGGAGAGCCGGTTGCCCTGTGGGTGCGCGGTGCGCGGACGGCGCCGGGAGACCGGGATGAGGGCGCGCGGCGCCACGTTCCCGGTGTCCTCGCCGCGCGCGTCCAGCCAGCGGCGCAGCGCTCCGGCGACGACGGCGATGAGCACGTCGTTGACGGTGCCGCCGGCGCTCTTGCGGACCCGGTGCACGTCGTCGATGTCGAGGACCACCCCGGCCGTGCGGCGGGTGCCGCTGGGCTCGGACGTCAGCGCGGACGAGGGGCGCATGCCGAGGGTGGACCGGGCGAGCGAGGCGCCGATGTCCAGGGCCCGGCCCACGTCGGACAGCGCGTCCCGGACCAGGCCGGGCATCATGCCGGGCAGCCGGCGCACGTCGGACAGGACGTAGGAGAGCGGGCCGCGCGGCGGCTCGACGGGGCGCGGGGCGCGCTCGGGCAGGTCGACCGGGTCGAGCACGCCGGCGGCCAGCTTCAGCGCGCGCAGCCCGTCGGCGAGGGCGTGGTGGAACTTGAACAGCACGGCGAAGGAGACGCCGTCCTCGCCGGGCAGTACGTGCGCCTCCCACGGCGGGCGGTCGCGCTCCAGCGGCCGTTCCATCAGCCGGCCCGCGACCGCGTGGAAGTCGGCGGTCGGCGCGTGCAGGCGTACGTGGTCCAGCGGGTCGAAGTCCGGGACGGGTTCGCGGGTGGCGCCGCCGAACGCGAGCGGCTGCCAGGTGTCCCGGATGCGCATGCGCAGGCCCGGCACGGCGGCGGCGCGGGCGGCCAGCAGGTCGGCGGCGTGCGCGCCCGCGGTGGGCGAGTGCGCGCCGAACACGCCGAGCGCGCCCAGGTGCATCGGGTGCCGTTCGGACTCGATGTTCCAGAAGGCGAGGTCGAGGGGAGCGAGCAGGTCGGAGGTCAAGGCTTGCCTCGCACGTCGACGACGGGGGTGAACCAGAAGTCAATCCCCGAGAGGCGATTACGGTCAAGTACGATCGTGCTACGGACAGTTAACGGCGTATTAAGTCCTGCCCCTGTGAGAAGGGCGGGACTCCCGAGACGTCCGAGGTCGGCGGAGGTCATCGCAGGACGGGGGGAGCGGCCGAGGACGCCGTACCCCACTCCGACGGGCGCGGGCCGACCGTGAACGCGAGCGTGCGCAGGGAGCGCAGCGCGGCCGTGCGCAGATACGTCCGCGCGTGCGGCGCCCCGTCCGTGCGGACGCCCTGGATGTAGCGCGCGGCGGCCGAGGTGCCGGGGGCGGTGACGGTGAGCCGGCCGCCGGGCCAGTAGCGGCGGTCCAGGGCGAGGTCGACCCGGTCGAACACCGGGGTGGACAGGCCCCAGGTGTCGTAACCGGGCTGGATCGGGAAGAGCCCGATGGAGGACAGCACGTTCCAGGCGGACATGGTGCCGAGGTCGTCGTTGCCGGTCATGCCGGTGGGCCCGTCGGTGAACAGGGTCAGCGCCGCGTGCACCACGTCCGTGGTCTTCCACGGCTGGCCGGTGGACAGGTACGTGTAGGGGGCGATGAGGTCGGGCTCGTTCATCGGGTTGTACTTGTCGGCGTTGTAGTACGCGTACGCGTCGCCGTGCACCCACACCTCGCGGGCGGTGCGGCCGGGGTCGGCCAGCAGCCGGTCGTAGGCGAAGAAGGCGTCCAGGCGGTCGTTGGCCGCCCGCTCGCCGCCGATCAGTCGGACCACGCCGGGCAGGTCGTGCGGGACCAGCCACTGGTACTGCCAGGCCGTGCCCTCGTGGAAGCCGGGGGCGCGGGCCGGGTCGGACGTGCCGGTGAAGGCGCCGGAGGCGTCGCGGGGGCGGAAGAAGCCGGTTGCCGGGTCGAAGACGGTCCGGTAGTTCCGGGCGCGGGCGGCGTAGCGGTCGGCGTCAGCGCGGTGTCCGAGGCCGCGGGCCATCTGGGCGAGCACGGCGTCGGCGAGGGCGTACTCCAGGGTGACGGAGGCGCCGTGGTGGTAGTCGGAGTCGCCCATCTTGGCGAGCGGGCGGTTCCAGACGTAGGGCGCGAACCCCTGGGCGATGTACTCGGCGTTGGCCTCCCGGCCGATGCCCGGGTAGCCGGCCGGCGGCACGCCGTCGGCGTTCTTCCTGAGCGCCCGGTAGGCCCGCTCCTCGAAACCCTTGAGCAGGCCCATCTGGTACGCGGTGGTCAGGAACGGGGTGACCGGGTCGCCGCTCATGACGTTCGTCTCGACCGGCCCGTAGCCCCACTTGGGCAGCCAGCCGCCGTCCTCGTCGACCTGCACCACCGACCGGGCCATGTCCCGGGCCTCGCGGGGCGCGAGCAGGGCGAGGAGCTGGGCCTGGGTGCGGTAGGTGTCCCACAGGGACCAGTTCTGGTAGTAGGTGAAGCCCCGCGCACGGTGGACGCGGCGGTCCCAGCCGAGGTAGCGGCCGTCGGCGTCGCCGCCGACGTTCGGCGCGAGGAACGAGCGGTACAGCGAGGAGTAGAAGGTGCGGCGCAGGGTGGGGGCGCCGCCCCGCACGCGGACGGTGCCGAGCCGCCGCTCCCACTCCTCGCGGGCCAGCCGCCGCACGGTGTCGAAGGACCGGCCGCCCTCGGCCCGCAGGTTGGCCGCGGCTCCGGCGGCGTCGACGTAGGACAGGGCGGTGGTCGCCTCGACGGTGCGGTCGCGCGCCGTGTCGAAGGTGACGTAGGCGCCGCCGCCGCCGGTGCGCGCGCCGTCGGTGACCTTCGGCCCGTCCCAGGTGCCGTGCGCGGTGAACGGACGGCTGAAGCGGGTGATGGTGTGGACGGTGTAGGGGCCGGTGTCCCGGCAGAACCCGTGGCCGGTGATCTCCGTGCGCACAGTGCGGTCGTCGAGGATCTCGACCTTGCTGCCGCCCGGCCGGTGCAGCGCCTGCGCGGCGTTCAGCAGGACGTTGGCCCGGCCGGTGGCGGGGAAGGTGTAGCGCTGCACGCCGGTGCGCGCGGTCGCGGTGAGTTCGGCGCGGATGCCGGAGTCGAGGCCGACGCGGTAGTAGCCGGGGCTCGCCTCCTCGTCGGCGTGCCGGAACCCCGCGGCGTACTTGGCGTAGTCCGTCTGCGTGACGGCGCCGGTGGTGGGCAGCACGGGCAGGTCGCCGCCGATCCGGCAGCCGACGCCGGACAGGTGGACCAGCGAGAAGCCGCGGACGCGGTTCTGCGTGTAGTCGTAGCCGGTGTTGTGCCCGGTGTCCGGGGAGAGCTGCACCATGCCGAAGGGCACGGCCGCACCGGGGAAGGTGTTGCCCTCGTCCTGGGTCCCGATGAAGGGGTTGACCAGGTCGGTGAGGTGGCCGTCGGTCCGCTCGGCGGCGCGTGCGGCGGGGGTGGCGATCAGCGCGGACGCTGCCATCACCCCGGCCAGGCACAGCCGTGTGCGCCGGGTCCCTCTCATGTCGGATGACCTCCGATGGTTCGACATCGTTGCCTGCATCGTGGCGGGCGAACGAGGCGAACCCGGGCATTCCGGGAGGGTGACGCTGAACGCGTCGCGCGAACACCTGTTCTGACGGGGTGTCGGTCAGTCCACCCGCTGCCCCTTGCCCAGGGCGATCACGCCGCCCTTGGAGACGGTGTACAGCTCGGCGTCCCGCTCGGGATTGACCCCGATCGTCGCGCCGGGCGGGACCTCGACGTTCTTGTCGAGGACGGCGCCGCGCACCACCGCGCCCCGGCCGATGCGCACGTTGTCGTGCAGCACCGAGCCCTGGACGACCGCTCCCGGGTCGACGCGCACCCCCGGCGACAGCACGGAGCGGGTGACCTGGCCGCGGATCAGGCAGCCGGCGCTGATGATGGACTCGCTCGCGATGCCGCCCGCGTTGAAGCGCGCCGGGGAGAGCTGGCCCGAGTGGGTGTAGATGGGCCACTGCCGGTTGTACAGGTTGAAGGCGGGGCGCTCGGCTATGAGGTCCATGTGCGCCTCGTAGTAGGCGTCGAGGGTTCCGACGTCCCGCCAGTAGCCCTGGTCCCGGGTGGTCTCACCGGGTACGTGGTTCTCGCTGAAGTCGTAGAGCTGCGCCTCGCCGCGGGCGGTGAGCTGGGGCAGGATCGAGCCGCCCATGTCGTGCACGGACTGGCTGTCCTCGGCGTCCCGTTGCAGCGCCTCGATGAGGGCCTTGGTGGTGAAGACGTAGTTGCCCATGGAGGCGAACACGCACTCGGGGTCGTCCGCGAGGCCGGGAGGATCGGCCGGCTTCTCCAGGAAGCGCTCCACCGTGCGGCCGTCCGAGCCCGGTCTGATCACCCCGAAGGAGGAGGACTCGGAGCGCGGCACCCGGATGCCGGCCACCGTCACGCCCGCGCCGCCCTCGATGTGCTGGCGGAGCATCTGCCGCGGGTCCATCCGGTAGACGTGGTCGGCGCCGAACACGGCGACGTACTCGGGCTGTTCGTCGTACACGAGGTTCAGCGACTGCAGGATCGCGTCGGCGCTGCCCAGGTACCAGCGCGGGCCGAGCCGCTGCTGGGCGGGGACCGGCGTGACGTAGTTGCCGAGCAGGCTGGACATCCGCCAGGTGGTGGTGATGTGCCGGTCCAGCGAGTGCGACTTGTACTGCGTCAGCACGCAGATGCGCAGCACGTCGGCGTTGACGAGGTTGGACAGGACGAAGTCGACGAGCCGGTAGGTCCCGCCGAAGGTGACCGCCGGTTTGGCGCGGTCGGCGGTGAGCGGCATCAGCCGTTTGCCCTCCCCGCCCGCCAGCACGATACCTAGTACCGAAGGCCCACCACGACGCATGACGGCTCCCCTCACCCCTGGTTCCACCATGGATGCCCCGAGCGGGCCGGACTAAGCCTGCTTGAGGATCTCCTCGTAGAGTCCGGCGGTCCGCCGGGCCACCGCGTCCCAGCCGAACTCGCCCACCGCGCGCAGCCGTCCGGCCTCGCCCATGCGCCCCGCGGCCTCCGGGTCGCCGAGCACGGTGTCCAGCGCCCGGGCGAGGTTCGCCTCGAAGTCGTCGTCCACGTCGACCAGCAGGCCGGTGCGGCCGTCGTCCACGACCTCCGGGATGCCGCCGACCCGGGAGGCCACCACCGGCGTTCCGCAGGCCATGGCCTCCAGGTTGACGATGCCGAGCGGTTCGTACACCGAGGGGCAGACGAACACGGCGGCCCGGGTGAGGAGCTGGATGACCTCGGGGCGCGGCAGCATCTGCGGGATCCAGAGCACGCCCGCCCGGACCCGGCTCAGCTCCTCGTACAGGTCGCGGAACTCGCGGTCGATCTCCGGGGTGTCGGGCGCGCCCGCGCACAGCACCACCTGGGTGCCGGGGTCGATGTCCCGTACCGCGCGCAGCAGATGGGGCACGCCCTTCTGGCGGGTGATCCGGCCGACGAACAGGACGTACGGGCGGGTGGGGTCGACGCCGTGCCGGAGCAGGGCGTCGATGCCGTGGTCCGGGCGGTACAGGGCGGTGTCGATGCCGTTGTGCACGATGTGCACCCGGGCCGGGTCGAGCGCCGGGTAGGAGGCGAGGATGTCCTCGCGCATGGCTCCGGAGACGGCGATCACCCCGTCGGCGGCCTCCAGCGCGGTGCGCTCCGTCCAGCTCGACAGGGCGTAACCGCCGCCCAGTTGCTCGGCCTTCCAGGGACGCAGGGGCTCCAGCGAGTGGGCGGTGACCACGTGCGGGACGCCGTACTGGAGCTTGGCGAGGTGCCCGGCGAGATTGGCGTACCAGGTGTGGGAGTGGACGAGTTCGCGGCCCTCCAGGGCGGCGGCGATGGAGAGGTCCACGGAGAAGGTGCGCAGCGCGTCGTTGGCGCCGTCGAGCGCGGACCAGGGGCGGTGCCGTACGACGCCCACGCCCCGGCCCTCGCCCCAGCAGTGCACCTCGAGGTCGACCAGCGCGGACAGCTCGCGGGCCAGGAACTCCACATGGACGCCCGCGCCGCCGTACACGTCCGGGGGGTACTCCCGGGTCAGCAGTCCCACTCGCACCCGTCAACCCCCTGGCCTCGTCCGTACGTTGCCCTTCATGGTCACCCAGATACGGCGTGCGGGGAAGAGCGCGGCGGCAGGCTGAAGCAGCAGTCGCCGCAGACCCCGCCGCCGGGCACCCGGTAGTACAGGCAGCAGCTGCGGCGGCGGAAGGCCGTCGCCGTCCGGGTGCCGGTGCCGCGCAGCAGCGGGTGGGCGAAGAGCTCGCCGGTGAGGGCGCGGGCCCGCTCCGCCACGTCGGCGCGGCCGTGGGCGCGGGCCCAGCGGTCCAGTTCCCGGGCCGCGCCGGCCAGCGCCGAGCCGGCGTTGCCGCGCAGCAGCCCGGCCGCGATCCCGTAACGGGCCCTCAGGGCCTCCCCTAGGGGTTCCAGATGGCCGTGCAGCACGGTGTCCGCGAGCGCGGCGGCGTCCCCGGGCAGCGGGCGCACCTCGGTCAGCCACAGGTCGTCGGGGGCGGTGGCGACGGGGTCCCAGCGCAGGTGCCGCGGGTCCAGGCCGGGCAGCCTGCCGTACAGCGCGGTACAGGCCAGGGCCACGGACCACAGCCGGGCGGCGAGGCCCTGCTGGCCGATGGAGGCGGAGACCCGCGGCTCAGGGGCGCGCAGCCGGGCGGCGACGGTCTCGACCCGGAGCGTCAGCGCGTCGCGCCGAGCCCCGGGAGCCCGCGCCGCGTACGTCTCCGCGAGGGTCGCGAGGCCTGCCGGCACCGGTTCCGTCGAGTCCGCGTGGGTGCGCAGGACGAAGAAGCCGCCCAGCGGGCGGAGGGCGGCGAGATCGGCGTCGAGGTCCACGGACAGCACTACTACCAGCCCCCCGCGCCGTCGCGGAGCCCGGGTCCGGTCCCCGTTCACACCCGTCCTGGGGATGATCGGAGCGGTGGTGTACTCCATCGGCAGTAGGACCCATTGCGTGCTCAGGTACGACGACGGGGACGGGCCCGGGCGGGCAGAGTGTTCGCCATGACCGCCGACCGTACGCCGCGCCGGGCCCAGGGGGCCCGCCCCGCGCGAAGGAGCCGCAGATGAGCGCCCTCGCGCTGTCCGTGCTGCTGTCGTTCGTCTCCGCCGTCGCCTACGCGGGCGGGGCCATCGTGCAGGAGCAGGTCGCGGTCTCGTGCCCCGACGGCTCGTACGTGCCGCTGCGCCGGGCCGGCTGGTGGGCGGCGCTCGCGCTGAACGGCCTCGGGGGCCTGCTGCACGTCGTGGCGCTGGCCTGCGGCCCGCTCAGTCTGGTGCAGCCGCTGGGCGCCCTGACCATCGTCTTCGCCCTGCCCATGGCGGCGCTGTTCGTCGGCCGCAGGGCCGGGGCGGCCGCCTGGCGCGGCGCGGTCATGGCGACGGTGGGCCTCGCGGGCCTGCTGTCCCTGGTCGGTTCGGCCGACGCGCAGTCCCTCGCCTCCGCCCAGCGGGTGGCCGTCGCCCTGGTCACCGGCGGGGCGGTCGCTGCGCTGGCGTGCGCGGGCCTGGCCGTGCACCGGCACCCCGCCGTGCGCAGCGTGGTGCTCGCGGCCGCCTCCGGGACGGCGTTCGGCATGTCGTCGGTGTTCACCAAGACCGTCGCGGTCGACTGGAGCGACGGGATCGTCCTCGGCGATCTGCCGTCCCTGGCAGTGATCGGGGCGTTCGCGACCGCCGGCGTCGTGCTCTCCCAGGCCTCCTACCGGGGCGGCGGGCTCGCCGCCCCGCTGGCCACGGCGACCGTGGTGAATCCGGTACTGGCCGCCGCGGTCGGCATCCTGATGTTCGGTGAGACGTTCCGCCACGGCGGCGCCGGCACCGTGCTGGCGCTCGGCTGCGCGGTGGTGGCCGCGGGCGGTCTGATCCTGCTCACCACCGAGCGGCTGGAGCACACCCCGGCCGCGGCCGGCGCCGGGCCGGCGGGAACGGGCCCGGACGAGGAGCCTGCGCGGCAGCCGGCTCCGGCACCGGAGGACCCGGCTCTCGTGGACCACGCTCACGCGGTCCCGGCGCAGGGCGACTTGACGCCGGCGGCGTTCGCGGACGTACGGGCGCCCGAGGGCCCCGCCTTCGACGACACGCCGTACGTCCCGCTGTGCGCGAGCATCTACGCCCCGCTGCCGGTCCTGAACGCCTACCGCCCGCGGGTCAGATCCTGACCCCGCCGGCCCGGAGAAAGGCGATCGGGTCGATGTCGGAGCCGAAGCCGGGCCCGGTCCGCACCTCGAAGTGCAGATGCGGGCCCGTGACGTTCCCGGTGGACCCCGACCGGCCGATGCGCTGCCCGGTGGCGACGCTCTGCCCGGCCCGCACGGAGATCGCCGACAGATGGGCGTACTGGGTGTAGTGCCCGCCGGCGTGCCGGATGACCACCTGGTAGCCGTAGGAGCCGCCCCAGCCCGCGGAGACCACCTGCCCGGCCCCCGCCGCCTCGACGCTGGTGCCGGTCGGCACCAGGAAGTCGACGCCGGTGTGATAGCCCTTGGACCAGTGCGACCCGGCCACGTGGTAGCCGGTGCCGACGCCGGCGTGCACCGGGGCGACGAGCGCGTGCCCGCCGGCCGGAGCGTGGTGCCGGGAGGTCTTGTGCTCCGTGTGCCGGGAGCCGGCCGGATGCTCATGCCGCCCGCCGGGCTTCTTCTCCGCGGGTCTCTTCCTCGAAGGCTCCTTCTTCTTCGAGGACTTCTCCTCGGACTTCTCCGGCGGCCGCGGCTTCGACCTGGACTCCGACGTGGGTGCGGTGCCGGTGTGCGGCCGTGTACCGGACGCCGGTGAGGCGGCGCCCCGCAGGCCGAGCCGCTGGCCCGGCAGGATCAGGTCGGGGTCGGAGCCGATGACGGCGCGGTTGCCCTCGTAGAGCTGCCGCCAGCCGCCCCGGACGTGCTGCTCGTCCGCGATGCCGGACAGAGTGTCGCCGCGCACCACCGTGTACATCTCGGCCCGGCCCGCGCGGGACTGCGGCGTCGTCTGCGGCTTCACGTCCCGGACGTCCCGCGTGTCCCGGGCCGGCCCGGACTTCGCCGGGCGGCTCGCGGCGCCGTCCGTGTGCACCCCAGGGGCCGCTCCGCCCTCGCGCAGCCCGGCCCGCACCGAGCACGCCGGCCAGGCGCCGGGCCCCTGGCCGTCGAGGACGTGTTCGGCGACGGCGATCTGCTGGTCCCGGGTGGCGAGGTCGGCGCGCGGCGCGTACCGGGCCCCGCCGTAGGCCTCCCAGGTGGACTGGGTGAACTGCAGCCCGCCGTAGTAGCCGTTGCCGGTGTTGACGTGCCAGTTCCCGCTGGACTCGCAGGCGGCGACCTTGTTCCAGGTGGCCGCGTCGGCCGCGTCCGCGGTACCCGCGGCGACCAGCGGGATCGCGAGTCCGGCGCCGCCCGCCGTGACGGTGAGCGAGGCGCGGTTGATCCTGTTCGGCTGGTACCGGCGATGCCGGCCGCGTACGGCCATGTCCGAAATCCCCTCGGCATGCGTCAGGAGCGGCAAAAGTAAGCGCCGCGAACAGGCCATGACAAGACGGGAAATCGGCCTCCTGTCCGCCTCAAGTGGCCGGGAACGGACCCTCCTTGGACGACATCGCCGGCCATGGTGAGCCGACCGCGGCGTTCCGCGCGTAAACAAGCGTGGCGGGTCGGATGTGCGCTCGCCGTAGCGGCACGTCAGGATGGGCGAGGGTCCGCACGACGGAGCCGTAGTCACGAGGCAGCTAGGGAGCAGGCGGTATGAGCACTTCAGCGCAGATCGGCGTCACCGGGCTCGCGGTCATGGGCCGCAATCTCGCCCGGAACTTCGCGCGCAACGGCTACACGGTCGCCGTGCACAACCGTACGGCGTCGCGGACGCACGCGCTGGTGGAGCAGTTCGGGGACGAGGGCGACTTCGTCGCGGCCGAGACCGCGAAGGAGTTCGTGGCGGCTCTGGAGCGCCCGCGCCGGCTGGTCGTGATGGTCAAGGCCGGCGAGCCGACGGACGCGGTGATCGAGGAGTTCGCGCCGCTGCTGGAACCCGGTGACATGATCATCGACGGTGGCAACGCGCACTTCGCGGACACCCGCCGCCGCGAGAAGGCGCTGCGCGAGCAGGGCATCCACTTCGTGGGCATGGGCGTCTCGGGCGGCGAGGAGGGCGCGCTGAACGGGCCGAGCATCATGCCGGGCGGCCCGAGGGAGTCCTACGACTCCCTCGGCCCGATGCTGGAGAAGATCTCCGCGAAGGCGAAGGACGGGTCGCCCTGTGTCACGCACGTCGGCCCCGACGGCGCCGGCCACTTCGTGAAGATGGTGCACAACGGCATCGAGTACGCCGACATGCAGCTCATCGGCGAGGCCTACCAGCTCCTGCGCGACGTCGCCGGGTACTCCCCCGCGCAGATCGCGGAGATCTTCCGCACCTGGAACACCGGGCGGCTGGACTCCTACCTGATCGAGATCACGGCCGAGGTGCTGTCCCACGTGGACGAGGCCACCGGCAAGCCGTTCGTGGACGTGGTCGTGGACCAGGCCGAGCAGAAGGGCACCGGCCGCTGGACCGTGCAGATCGCCCTCGATCTCGGCGTGCCGGTGTCGGGCATCGCCGAGGCGGTGTTCGCCCGGTCCCTGTCCGGTCACGCGGCGCTGCGCGAGGCGTCCCAGGGCCTGGCCGGGCCGAAGCCCTCGCCACTCGGCGAGGCGGAGGCCGCCGCCTTCGCGGACCGGGTGGAGCAGGCGCTGTACGCGTCCAAAATCGTGTCGTACACGCAGGGCTTCCACGAGATCGCGGCGGGCAGCGAGGAGTACGACTGGGACATCGACCTCGGCGCGGTCTCGGCGATCTGGCGCGGCGGCTGCATCATCCGCGCGGCCTTCCTGGACCGCATCCGCGCCGCGTACGACGCCCGCCCCGACCTGCCGAGCCTGCTGTCGGACGAGACCTTCGCGCAGGAGATCGCCGCGGCGCAGGACGACTGGCGCGAGGTGATCATCGCGGCCACCCGGCAGGGCGTGCCGACGCCCGGCTTCGCGGCGGCGCTGGCCTACTACGACGCGCTGCGCGCCGAGCGCCTGCCGGCGGCCCTGACGCAGGGGCAGCGGGACTTCTTCGGGGCGCACACCTACCGGCGGGTCGACCGGGACGGCTCGTTCCACACGCTGTGGGGCGGGGACCGGTCGGAGGTCGGGGCGTAGCGTTCACGCCCGTCGCGAGGAGGGGGACGGCGGCACCGCCGTCCCCCTCCTCGCGTCTTCAGGTTCAGCTGGTGAGGGGCGGGCCGGGCTCCGGGTCGGGCGTGGGCTCCGGGCCCGGCGGGATCGGGGACGGCGAGGGCTCCGGCGGGCCGGGGGCCGGGGGCGCCGGCGGCGGCGTGGGCTCGGGTCCGGGACCCGGCGGTGTCGGTTCGGGCCCGGGCGCGGGGGGCGGCACCGGACTCGGGTAGGGATCCGGCGGGGTGGGACCCGGCCCCGGGGTCGGGCCGGGCGGTACGGGGTCGGGGTGCGGGCTCGTCATGGCTGGCCTCCGGCGGTCGCTGTACGTCGTCGCCTCTGGACTACTCCCCCGCCTACCCGAGCGCCGCTCGGCCACTCACCCGACGGCGGCACGGGCTACGCCCGGGTGGAGGCGGTGGATCGGGCCCAGCGTTCCCGCACCACGGCTCCCACAGCCGCAGTCCGGCGGAATCCGCGCCCTCAGTGGACCCGCAGCGCAGCCGGCGACGACCACAGCCCCGGCGGAGCCCCGTGCTCAGCCGCCCCGTGCCGCCGCCGCGGCGGCGGACAGGCCCGGCCTGGGGCTGGACAGCACCGGGACCGGTGTCGAGGTCAGATCCTGGGCCGGGGCCATGGAGGCCTGGGCGAGGACGATCACGTCGGTGCCGGTGGCCGCGTCGGCGGCGGCCGCGATCCGCCGCAGGTACGCCTCGGTGGCTCCTGCCGTGAAACTGTCCCAGGCGCCGTCGACCAGCACGGTGCGGACGGAGACGGGGGCGCCGGCCCGGCGGGCCTCCTCCTCGACGAGCTCCGCGGTGGGGCCGAGGGTGCTGCGCAGGGCGGCGAGGACGGTGACGCGCGGTCCCGCGGCCACGGCGGCGGCCGCCATGGGCCGGTCGACCCGCAGCACCGGGACACCGGCCGCGGCCGACCGGGCCTCCGCGACGGCGCCGATGGTGGAACAGGTGCACAGCACCGCCCGCGCCCCGGCCTCCACGGCGCGGCCGAGGGCGCGGTTCACGTCGTCGCCCACCGCCTCGGGTCCGTCCCGCCGGGCCCGCTCCAGCAGCCCCTCGTCGACGAAGTGCCGCAGCCCCAGGCCCGGGTGGTGGGCGTCCCGCAGGGCGTCGAAGACCGGGACGTGCACGGGTGAGGTGTGCAGAAGCGCGAGCACGCCGGGCTCAGAAGCGCCCGGGGTGGGCCCGCAGCCAGTCCTTCGCGGCCGCGAGCAGTTCCGGGTCGGCCGGCGGGGCGGTCTCGGGGTGGCGCTCGGCCCACTTCACGACGTACGGGCACAGCGGGGCGACGGGGACGCCCTCCCGCTCGGCGACGGCGTACAGCTCGCGGGCCAGCGAGCCCGCGATGCCCTTGCCCTCGTGGGCCGGTTCGACGATGGTGTGCACGGGGACCAGGGCGCGCGCCGGCGACTCGAGGACGAAGTACTCGATGTGACCGACGACTTCGCCGTCACCGACGGCCTCGAGCCGGCCCTCGGCGCGGTCGTCGCGGATCTCGATGTCACTCATGGGTACGCACGCTCCTGGTCGTCGTCCCCGGTCAGGCCGGGACGGCCTGCGGGCTGCGCTGCTGGTCCGAGCCGGGCACCGGCGCGGACGGGTCGGCGCCGAGTTCGACGATCCGGTTGTCGCCGTCCACGTGCACCACCCGCGGCTTCAGTTCCCGCGCCTCGGCGTCGGTCACCTGAGCGTAGCTGATGATGATCACCAGGTCCCCGGGGTGCACGAGGTGGGCGGCCGCCCCGTTGATCCCGACGACCCCGGACCCGCGCTCCCCCTCGATGACGTAGGTCTCCAGGCGGGCGCCGTTGGTGATGTCCACGATGTGCACGAGCTCACCGGGCAGCAGATCGGCGGCGTCGAGCAGATCCGCGTCGATGGTCACGGATCCCACGTAGTGCAGGTCGGCCTGGGTGACGGTGGCGCGGTGGATCTTGGACTTGAACATGGTGCGCAGCATGTTGGACTCCCGGAAGACGGCTCCCTGCCTGCTGTGTGCAGGTCAAGGGCGGCCTTCACTGTACATCGGCGTGCCGAGACTCACCGCTCTCCCGCGCGACCCGCGAAGCCGCTCCGGCACATCCCGCTCGACCGCGGCCCGTTCACCTCGTCCACGTCGATCGTCGGCGAGGCGGAGGCCGCCATGCGGATCCGGACGCTGGATGTGTCTCCCGTGATCGACGAACACGGCTACGCCCTGGGCGTGCTCGCTCTCACACCCTGACCGTCGTACCGATCCGGCGGTGGCCGCCGCGCGGCGACTCCGCCCCGGAGCGCGTGTAGGGAGAGGTCACTCACCGGTGGTCCTGTCCACCAGGGCGCTGTACGTCAGCTGCAGCGCGTCCGCGCCGGCCAAGGCGGCGAGCGCACCCATGGCGGTGCGGGTGGCGCGCGGCCAGAGCAGCTGTCCGGCGGTGAGGGACGAGACAACCCATACACTCATGCAGAACGGACAGGTGACCAGCTCGCCGATCGTGTCCTTGCCATCCTCGTTCCGTGCCTCCTCATGCAGCTCCGCCGGCCCCTGCGAGCCGTGGAACGTGGTGAAGGGGGCCCTCAGCGGACTCGTCACCGACGCCTTGCTCAGCAGCCGGCTGAGCCGGAAGGTCGCCACGGCGGTCAGCGCCACGTCCCAGGGCACGGGCCGGTCCGGCAGCGGGCGCCCGCGAATCCTCACCACTGTCGTCCAGGCGGCGGTGTACGCGCCGAAGGCCGCCATGGCCGCTGTGTAACCACGCAGCGGGCGCTCCTGCCCCGCCGCATACGTGCGCTCGGTGCGTCGCAGCCGTCGCCTCAGACGTTCCCCGAAACGGCCGTCAGGCGCTGTGCCCATGATCCCCGCCTCTTTCCGTCCCCGTCGCCGCCTCGGCCGCCTCGTGGCCGGCCGGCTCGGGCGTCGTCGGGCCCTGTCGGCGCAGGCTGACCTCCACGTACCCGTCGACGACGCGGGTGTCGAAGGCGGGCTGGGGGGCGGTGGCGGGTCCCCGGACGTTCCAGCCGTCCGAGAGCCGGAAGACACTCCCGTGCCAGGGGCACCGGACACACCCGTCGGCGACGCTGCCTTCGGACAGCGGCCCCGCCAGATGACTGCACCGCTCGGCCAACGCGTGGAAGCTCCCGTCCGGTTCGCGCACCACGAGCACCGGCACGTCGTCCACGGTCCGCCGCGCGGGCCGGCCCGTGGGGAACTCGTCGACGGAACCGATCCGATGCCAGCCCTCACCGACGACGTGCGGTACCTCCTCGGCGTGGTTGGCGCCGGAAGCCTGCCGGTAGGCCATGTGACCTCCCAGCATCCCTCCCAGACCGACCGCGGTCAGCCCGAGGAAACCCGTCGCCCGGCCCGCTCCGGCCCGCCCGGTGACACGGCACACGAGCGAGGCGCCGTACAGGGCCACGGCCGCCGCGTTGGCCACGGCGTGCGCGAGCCCGACCCGCCTCTGCTCACTGTGCAGCTCGGCCCAGTCGACGGCGCCCGCCAGCGCGGCGGGTCCGGCCGCCGCCAGTCCGACGCCCACGAGGAGGCCGGCCTCCCGGGAGCGGCCGGGGCGCAGGTCGAGTACCGCTGCGGACATCCAGCTCCCGATCGGTACCTGCACCATCAAGGGGTGCACGGGATGGCCGAGCCACCTGCCGTGCAGTGCGTCCCTGGCGCGGCCGAGCGGCAGGGCCCGTACCCCCCTGGTCAGCGCGTCGATCACCGCGTCCGCCCTGGAGTCACGCTCCAGGGCGTCCAGCAGCCGCAGCATCCGGTTCTGGCCCATACGGCGACCACCTGGCTTCTTGCTCATGGGCGGAGGGTCCCCCCACCGGTGACGGACAAACAGCGGTTCCAGTGCCCCTTGCCCGGTCGCGGTGCCGGGCGGTCATCGGCGAGCCGGTCCTCAGCCGCCCTCTCGCCGCCCGACAGCGCGCGGCGGGCAGAGGGGTCGACGACCTTCTCCTCCGCGGTCTCGTGCACGGCCGGCAGACGCCGATCGCGCAGCCGGCGGTCCAGCGGGGGCCCGTGCCGCTCCACCGGATCGAACGCCATGGGGCACTCTCCTCGTGGAAGGGTCGCGCGGGCGGAGCACCCCGCGCTCACCGTTGGAGTCGGCCGAGCCGGCAGGACAGGACAGGACCCATGGTCCGCCGGGCGGAGGGAACGCACCGTGCACCACGCCCGGTCGGCGGGCATTTGTGCCCCTTCTGCACCGTCGTCTTCGGTGCGTCGAGCAGGCCGACGTCACACTTCCGTGAGCGAGGCGAGTGCGGCGTCGAGGCGGCGGGTGGCCTCGTCGGCGACCGGGCGGAGCGCGTCGAGTCCGCTCATGGCGACCATCGTCTGCGGGTCGAGGGCCTGTAGGGCCGTGCGGTCGCCCTCGGCGCGGACGACCACCTTGCACGGCAGCAGCAGGCCGATGCTGCGGTCCGCCTCCAGAGCCCGATGGGCGAGCGGCGGGTTGCAGGCGCCGAGAATGACGTCGGCGGGCTCCACTTGGCCCGCGAGCAGGAGTACGACCTGATCGTCCTCGACATCATGCTCCCCGGCGTGAACGGCTACCGGGTTCGCCCGTCCCTGAGGCCGGTTCACGCGCTCCCGCCGCGCGCCCGGGTCAGCTGCCTCAGTTCGATGACGGTCGCGACGGCGCGCAGCCAGGTGGCCGCGGTGTCGTCGGCGGCGATCCCGCCCATGAGCTCGGCGCCGGCCCGCAGCCATTCCCGCACGAGGTCGGCCGCCGCCCGGCGGGGCAGGGGCTCGGGCAGCTCCACCGCGCGGGCGAGTCCGCCGGCGCGCACGGTGTCGGCGAGGAAGGCGACCGAGCGCGGCTCGGTGCCCAGGCGGTCGAGGACGACGGCCGCGGCCGCGGCGCCGTCCCCGAACAGGGCGGTGCGCCGGGCGCCGGCTCCGGCGGTGAGGCCGTAACGCAGCAGGACGGTGATGTCGAGTCGGGCCAGCTCGTCGTCCGTGCGGTCCGGCGGGTGCGGGGCGTCGTCGCTCATGGCTTGGCCTCGGGTGTCTCGTCTCATCTGCCTGGTCCCCCGCCGCTCAGCCGACGGTGACGGTGTAGGTGATGCGCTCGGGGGCCTGGGACGGGGTGGCCGTCCCCGTGGCCGGGGTGGCGGAGGGTCCGGTGGTGGCGGGGGGCTGGGTGGCGGTGTTGCCCTGGCAGGTGGAGAACGTGCAGTGCAGCAGCGTGAATCGGGTGGTGCCCTTGCCCTTCGCCTCGAAGGTGAAGGTGAGCCGGCCCCCGGCGCCGTCCACCGGCTCGTCGCCGAAGTCCGACGCGTAGTGGCGGCCGCGGCCGACCAGCACCGAGCTGTCGGGCTCGGGCCCGACCAGGTACCAGTACTCGCGGGTGGAGGCGTTCTGGCCGACGGTCAGCGTGAAGCGCTCGCCCGGCTCGGCGGTGATGCTGGTGTCCTTCACCGGGTGGCTCGTCGTGCCCGTGGGCCCGTCGTCAGGGTCGCCGGCGCCCGAGCCGCATCCCGTGGCGAGAGCGAGGAGCGCGGCCGCCGCGATCGCGGCGCGGCCCCGGCTACCGCGGAAGATAGACGCTGTACGTGTTGGGGAGATCACTGTTGGAAGCCTTGCCCATGTGGCCGTTGATGAAGTCGTCCTCGCTGACCCAGGTGGTCGAGCCCCAGGGGTTGTACACCTGGAGCATGTCCCCCTCCTGGGCGATGATGGTCATGGCGTGGGCGCCCTCCTTGCCCGAGACGTCGACCGGGACCGGGCGCCCCTGCGCCACCGAGTTCTCGACCTCGGTGAGGACCGCCCTGCGGTCGGCGGGGCTGTTCAGGTCCTGGCGCTCGTAGTCGCTGCCGGTGGCGCTGCCGACGGCGGTGTCGTTGATCCGCTCCTGCCCCTCGGGGCCCATGCCGCCCCAGTTCTCGCCGCCGTCGCCTTCGGTGTGCAGCCGGTGCTGTTCGGCCACCAGGCGCTGCCTGAAGGCGTCGGGGTCGTCCTGCTGCCCGTCGGGGCCGCCGGTGAGACCGAGCGCGTAGACGGGGTCGACCATGGCGCGGGACGTGACGGTGGACGAGGCCACGCAGGTGCCCTCGGAGCCGTCGCCGCCCTGGATCCACCGCTGGCCGTCGAAGGTGACGTAGTCCTTGTTGTTGTTCGAGCCGTCCGGCGCCAGGCCCTCGTCGTCCATGCTGTCCGCGGCGGTGACCACGGGGGTGAGGTGCCGGCGCAGCCAGTCGGGGTCCTTGCCGTGGATCTTGTTCTGGAACTCCTGGATCTCGGCGACGCTGTGGCCGGCGGCCAGGGCCTTCATCAGGTAGGCCCGCTCCTGCGGGCTGTCCGACTTCGCCAGCATCCGCTCCATGGCCGTCTCGTCGTCGAGGCTCAGCAGGTCCATGCGCGCCGACGCGCGCGCCAGGTCGCCGGCCGTGAGGATCTCGTTCAGCTCGGCGTCGGCGCCCGCGACCCCGGTGTCGGCGAGCATCAGCTTGTCGACGGCGGTGAGTTCGCTGGTCTCCATCTTCCCGGCCCGTGCCTCGGAGGCCCACTTGTTCAGGTCGCGGGCCGCGACACGGGTGGCCTCCTGCGCCTCGGAGACGGCGTCGTGCATCAGGCCGACCGCCGAGGACCCGAAGTGGGCGGCGTTCTTGCGGTCCCACTCCTCCTCGTCGTTCTCGTGCAGGTCGTCGAAGAAGCCGTCCCGGCCGCCGAGCGTCTTCTTCTGCTCCAGCAGCTGTCCGCGGCCCTGTTCGTCCTTGCGCTGGGCGGCGCCGATCGCGTCGGCCAGCGTCAGCAGCACCGTCGCGCAGCCCTGGAACGCCTCGCCCATCCGGGTAGCGGACCGCCCGGCGGCGTTCACCGCCTTGGAGGCCAGGACGCTCGTGTCGCCGACCCACACCTGCGGAAGGCCCTTGCGGCCCACCCGGTCGACCTGGTCGAAGACGCCGCCGACGTGGCCGACCTGGCCGCGGTAGAGATCTGCCAGGCCCTCCAGCACGGCCTGGTCGCCGCCCGGCCGGGGCACCGAGAGGGCGTCGTCGATCAGATCGAGGAGGTCGTTCTTGCTGCCGGCGCCGAGCATCTTCTCGGACAGCCCGGCGAGCCAGGAGAGCCGGAGGGAAGGGGAGTCGAGGGGGGAGGAGAAGAACGACACCGGCCCCGCCCTCAGTAGCCCGAAAGGGCCGAGCGGCGCCCGCCCCGCGCCGATGTGCCGGTGAGGCCGCTCGCGCCGCCCGCGGGGACGCTGTCCGCGTGCTTCCTCACCAGGCCGTCGGTGCCGTGGTAGGTCCTCTGGGCCAACTCCACCTTGCCGCCGAGTTCGTGCAGCGCGGAGGCCAGGGTCCTGGCCTCCGCCTCCCAGGCCTTGACGAACGCGTTGAGCGCCGACGCGGCGTCGCCGCCGCCGGCCTCGCCGTACGAGTACGTCGTACGGGACCTGACGGCGGCGCTGACGGCGTCCATGTCCGTTCCGGCGTCGTCGAGTTGCCGGGCCTGCCCGGTCATGCCCGCCCTGACCTGGTAGCCGTCCGAGCCCACCGTGCCTCCCCCGTGTGCGTGCGATCGTGCAGCGGGCAGGCTAACACCCCTTGTACGTACGGGTGTCACACGTGTCTTCGAGCGGGCGGGACCGGTGGACGGTCCGGCTCAGCCGCCGCTCTTGCGCCGGAACGACCGCTGGCTCGCGGCCGGGCCGTGCGCCGCTCGCACCTTCGACGCGTTGCGGTTGCCGGCGCCGTCGGCGGCGTCCGCCTGCGCACCGCGCTTGCGTGCCAGGGCTTCGCGGAACTTGCGCTTGAGGTCGTAGTTCCCGTCGCCGTCGGGCGCCAGCGGGGACGGCTCCGGCGCGTCCGGCTCCGAACCTTCCGTCGATACGGGCTCTGCGGTCATGGTGACCTCCTGGGTTCGGGGACGGACGAGCACAGCTTGTCATGCCGGGGCGCGGTACGGGGCGCCGGCGGCACCGGCCCGCCCACCGCCGGGCGTCCCTCAGCCGCCGCGGCGTACGCGGGCGGCCTTGCGGGCCTCGGCGAGCTTGCGGGCCTCGCCCGCCTTCCTGGACCCGCCGTCGCCGCCTCGGGAGCCGCCCTTGCTGGTGCCGAGGCCGCGGAAGGGAGCGTTGGTGTTCTTGGGCCGGGGGGCGGCGGGCCCGCCGTCGAGCGGGACCCCCGAGGGCGCCCTGGCTCCGGTGATCCGGCTCAGCTCGGCCTCGCCCGAGCGCACCTTGGTGACGGCCGCCTCGATGCCGGCCTCGGCCATCACGCGGCTCGTCTCGCGGCGCAGGGCCGCCGGCACGAGCGTGACCACGCTGCCGGACTCACCGGCGCGGGCGGTGCGGCCCGCCCGGTGCACGTAGTCCTTCGGATCGGTGGGCGGGTCGACGTTGACCACGAGATCGAGGTCGTCGACGTGCAGGCCGCGCGCCGCGACGTTGGTCGCCACCAGAGCGGTGATCTGGCCGTTCTTGAACTGGGCCAGGGTCCGGGTGCGCTGCGGCTGGGACTTGCCGCTGTGCAGGGCCCCGGCGGGCACGCCGCTGGCCCGCAGGTGCCGGGTGAGCTGGTCGACGGCGTGCTTGGTGTCGAGGAACAGCAGTACGCGGCCGTCACGGGCGGCGATCTCCGTGGTGACGGCGTAGCGGTCGGGTCCGTGGACGACCAGCAGGTGGTGCGCCATCGTCGTGACGGTGCCCGCGGACGGGTCGACCGAGTGGACGACGGGGTCGTGGAGGTAGCCGCGGACGAGTTGGTCGACGTCGCGGTCCAGGGTGGCGGAGAACAGCATGCGCTGGCCGTCGGGGCGCACCTGGCCGAGGAGCTCGACGACCTGCGGCAGGAATCCGAGGTCGCACATCTGGTCGGCCTCGTCGAGCACGGTGATCCGCACCCGTCCCAGGCGGCAGGCGTTGCGCTCGATCAGGTCGTGCAGGCGTCCGGGGGTGGCGACGACCACCTCGGCCCCCTGGCGCAGCTCGGCGATCTGCCGGCCGATCGACATGCCGCCGACGACCGCCGCCATCCGCAGCCGCAGCGCCTCGGCGTAGGGCGCCAGTGCCTGGGTGACCTGCTGGGCCAGCTCCCGGGTCGGCACGAGGATCAGGGCGAGTGGCTGCTTCGGTTCGGCGCGCCGCCCGGCCGTGCGGGTCAGCAGCGGCAGGCCGAAGGCGAGCGTCTTGCCCGATCCGGTGCGCCCGCGTCCCAGGACGTCGCGCCCCTGCAGGGCGTCGGGCAGGGTGGCGGCCTGGATCGGGAAGGGTTCGCGCACCCCGGATTCGCTCAGCGTCCGCAGCACCTCCACCGGCAGTCGCAGACCGGCGAAGGAGACGGCCGGGGGCGGCGCGGTCGCGGGCTCGGGCTGGGCGGGGCCGCCGGGAGCCGGGACGGAGTCGTCGGGGTGCTTCATGAAGAGCCTTCCGCAGGGGAACGTGCCGAGGAAGGCCCGGCAGGACGGAACAGCTCCCGCACGAGCGGAACCGAACAGGCAGAATCGCCCACCGCGACGACCACGCAAACGCATGACACTAACACGGCGCACGGCGTCGCTGCGTGCCGACCGGGTCAGGCGTGCGGCGGTGACTCCACCCGGAGGGGAAGCCACCGCCGCGGGACGCCGGCCCGTGCGGTCCGTGCGTCAGGACGGGCAGCCCGAGTCGGCGATCACGTAGTAGCCGGCCGAGGTCTCCTTCAGGGTGTGGGTGAGGGCGACGTTGTAGAGGCCCATGTTCTGGTTGGAGCCGTTGGCGTAGACGTAGCCGAGGCTCTGGTGGGCGCGGCCCGCCGCGACCTGGTTGTAGTTGTTGTCCCGGAAGCACTGCGGCTGGTACCCGGTGGTCGTGGCCGTGACCGCCGACGAACGCGCGCCGGCCGCGCCGCCGGAGTCCGTGGCGGCGACGGTGTAGGTGTACTTCGTGCCGGAGCCCAGCCCCGTGTCGGTGTACGACGTGCCGGTGGCCGAACCGGCCTTGGCGCCGTCGCGGTACACGGTGTACGACGCCGCGCCGCTCACCGCGGACCAGGTCAGCGACGCGGTCGTGTCGGTGGTGCCGGTGACGGTGAGCCCGGCGGGCGCCGGGAGGCCGCCGGTTCCTCCTCCGCCCGCGCCGTCCAGGCCCCAGAACTTCGCGGTCCAGTACGACGAGCAGATGTAGTCGAGGTAGTAGGTCCCGGTGCTGCCGCACTGGTCGGCGCCGGTGCCCGGGTCGACCGCGAGGCCGTGCGCCATTCCGGACACGGAGAAGGTCTCCACGGCCGGCTTGCCGCTCGGGTCGTCGTACACGGCCTGGGTGGTGCCGCCGGTCAGGGTGGTGGTGGAGGACGGGGTCCGGCTGATGCCCCAGACGTCGGTCCACTGGTCGCGTTCCTCGGTGGCGTTGGCCGGGTTCACGGTGGTGTCGGCGGTGCCCTGCCAGATCGCGACGCGCGGCCAGGGCCCGCTCCAGCCGCCCGACGCGCCGCGGACGGCGTCGCCCCACTGCTTAGGGGTTTTGCTGACCGAGCTGTTCTGGCAGGTCAGCGCGCTGGACAGGTCGGTCGCGCAGCCCGCCGGGAGGCCCGAGTCGATCGAGCCGCCCGCGAACACGTCGGGATAGTCGGCGAGCATCACCGAGGTCATCGCGCCGCCGGCCGACAGCCCGGTGACGTAGACCCGGCCGGGGTCGCTGCCGTAGTGGGCCCTGGCGTTGTCCACCATCTGCCTGATCGACAGCGCCTCGCCCTGGCCCCGGGTGTAGTCGGAGGACTGGAACCAGTTGAAGCAGGAGTTGGCGTTGTTGGAACTGGTGGTCTGCGGGAAGACGACCGCGAAGCCGTACAGGTCCGCGTACTTGGGCCAGCCGGAGTGGCTGTAGTAGTCGCTCGCGCTCTGGGTGCAGCCGTGCAGGGCCACGACCAGCGGCGCGCCGGACGGCAGGTTGTCGGGGGCGTACTGGAACATCTGCAGATTGCCGGGGTTCGAGCCGAAGCCCGTGACCTGCTGCAGGCTCGCGGCCTGCGCCGGGGCCGGGGCGAGCCCGAGGACCACGGCGATCAGGGACAGGACCAGCGCCGCCGCGGAGGCGGGGCGCGGCCACGAGCGGCGCGGCAGCGGATGGGGGGAAGTGGGGTTCATCGTGCCACCTGGGTGATCGCGACGGGTGGGGAGGCCGGGGGCGGCCGCGCTCCTGGTTCGAGTACGGTGCGTGGCCTGGGGGTTGCGGGGACGTTACGTCCGGCCCGGGGGAGCCCGTAATGGAGACGCGCCCCACCTCGCGGCGGCCGGACCTGTGGGTTCCTACCGTTGCGGGGTGCGCGGAACCCGGTAGCGGGTACGCGCCGCCGGACTTCGACAACGAAGTCCCCCTGCCGGAAAGGGCCTTGTCGCCGGGCCGGCGGGGTCAGCGGCGGCGGCGCGGGGCGGAGAGCGCGGCGGTGAAGTCGTCCAGGGCGTCGAGGCTGTGGGCGCTGACGACCGCGTCGCAGTAGGGCAGTGCGGCGGCCATGCCCGCCACCAGCGGGCGGTAACGCGGGCTCGCGGTGCGGGGGTTGACCCAGATCACGCGGTAGGCGACGCCGGACAGGCGGGCCATGTGGGTGGCGAGGTCGGCGGGCCTGCCGGTGTCCCAGCCGTCGGAGACGATGGCGACCACGGCGCCGCGCGCCGTACCGCGCCGACCGAACCGCTCGTTGAACTCCGCCAGGCACTCCCCTATCCGGGTGCCCCCGGACCAGTCCGGGGCCGTCCGTCCGGCCCGCGCCAGGGCGTCGTGCGGCCCGGTCCGGCGCAGGACGGGCGTGAGGCGGGTGAGCCGGGTGGCGAAGGTGAAGACCTCGGCGTGGCCGGCGCGGGCGGCGCAGAAGAGGAGCTGGAGCATCGCGCGGGCGTAGGGCTCCATCGAGCCGGAGATGTCGCAGAGCACGACGAGGTCGCGCGGGCGGGTGCGGGGCACGAAGCGGCGCAGCCGCAGTGGTTGTCCGCCGGTGCGCCGGCTGTCGGAGAGGGTGCGGCGCACGTCGACGCGCGTGCCGTGGTGCGCGGTGCGGTGCCGTCGGGACGGCCGCTCCGGGGTGTGGAGCCGTAGGGTGCGCATCACCTCGGCGAGCAGCGCCAGTTCCGCCGCGGACAGGTCCGCGAAGTCGCGGCTCGCGAGCCGGTCGAGCGGACTCGCGGCGACGGGGACGGCGGCCTCGCGCGCCGGCGCCCCGGTGTCCCGGCCCCGCCCGTCCGCGAAGGCTCTCGGGATGCCCGGCACGCGGCCGACGCCGGACACGCGGCGGGGATCGGCGCCCGGGAGCGGCCGGGCCGGGTCTCCGGCCTGCCCGCGGCGCGCTTCGGGGCCGGCCGTGCCGCCGCCGAAGACCGCCCGGAAGACCGCGTCGAACGGTTCGATCTGCTCGGGTCCCGACACCAGGGTGGCGAGCGCGCAGTGCCGTAGCTCGCGCGTCGTCGCCGGCGCCAGCAGGGTGAGCGCCCGGGCGAAGCCGCGAGTGCGGTCGGGGCCCACCGCGATCCCCGCCTCGCGCAGCGCGGCGGTGAACGCGGCGGCCAGTTCCGGCAGTTCAGGCATCGGGGCCCGGCTCCGCGTCGACCAGGTCCGCCAGTCCCGCCCGGCGCACGGCCCGCAGGTCCTCGGCGTACTTGAGCACCGCCCCCAGGGTGCGGTCGGCGGCGTCGGCGTCGAGCACGGACAGTCCCAGCGCGTGCAGCGCGCCCGCCCAGTCGATCGCCTCGGCGACGCCGGGCGGCTTGGTGAGCTCCGGCCGGGCCCGCAGGCTCGCCACCCCGTGGGCCACGCGCGCGGCCAGCCACTCGGCCGACTCCGGCACCCGTCTGCGGATGATCGCGGCGACGCGCGCGGTGTCCGGGTGCTCGATCCAGTGGTAGAGGCAGCGGCGTTTGAGCGCGTCATGCAGGTCCCGGGTGCGGTTGGAGGTCAGGACGGTCACCGGCGGCACCAGGGCCGTCCGGGTGCCGAGTTCGGGGACGGTGACCGCGGCGTCCGCGAGCAGTTCGAGCAGGAACGCCTCGAACTCGTCGTCGGCGCGGTCCACTTCGTCGATGAGCAGTACCGCGGGCCGCGGTCCGGGGTGGCGGATCGCGGCGAGCAGCGGCCGTGGCAGCAGGTAGTCCTCGGTGAACAGGTCGGCGTCTCGCAGGGGTTCCCCGCGCGACTCGGCCAGCCGGATCGCCAGGAGCTGCCGGGGGTAGTTCCACTCGTAGAGCGCCTCGGCCGAGGACAGCCCCTCGTAGCACTGCAGCCGGATCAGCGGGGTGTCGAGGACGCGGGCGAGCGCGCGGGCCGCCTCGGTCTTGCCGACGCCGGGCTCGCCCTCCAGCAGGATCGGCTGCCGCATCCGTACGGCCAGCAGCAGCGCGGTGACCAGGGCGTCGTCGGCCAGGTATCCGGCCGCGTCGAGACGCGAGCGCAGGGCGGGCACATCGGGGGCGAGGGCGTCGAGGTCAGGCATGCGCGTAGCGGGAGGGGTCGTCGGCGAAGGCGTGCCGGCACCCCGGCCCGCAGAAGTACACCCGGTCGCCGGCCCGGTCGAGTGAGAGGGTGTCGGCCGTGACCGCCACGGTCATGCCGCAGACGGGGTCCACCTGCTCGGGCGCGGCCCGGGGCGCGGCGGCGTCCGCTCCGGGGCGTTCGGTTCGCGCCGCCTGCGGCCGCAGGGCGATGATCTCGGCGTACACCGACAGCGCGATCTCCGCCGGGGTGCGCGCGCCGATGTCCAGGCCGGCCGGGGTGTGGACGCGGGTGCGCTCCTCCTCGCCGAGGTCCAGCGCGGCGAGCACCGCGGCGCCGCGCTTGGGACTGGCCACGAGACCGATGTACGGGACCCCGGCGCGGGCGGCCTCGGTGAGCACGGTCTCCTCGTCGCGGCCGTGGGTGGCGATGACGGCGACGTGCAGATCGGGTGGCAGCGGCTCCCCGGGCGAGGCCGGGCGGGCGTCCAGGCCGAGCGCCCGGCCGACGTCGAGCAGGGCGCGGGCGATGGGGGCGTGTCCGTAGACGTACGCGAGCGCCGGGGGGAGGTTGGCCTCCAGGAAGATGTCGAGCGTCCCGCCCGACAGGCACGGGTTGGCCACCGTGACCAGGCCCTCGCCCGGCTCCTCGGCGCCCGCGGTCCGCTCGTCGCCCGCGGGTGTGATCCGCAGCAGCAGCGACTCGCCGGTCCGCAGCACCCGCAGGCCCTGGAGCTGCACCGTCGTCTCGGCGCAGCTTCCGCCCACGAAGCCCTCGACGGTACCGTCGGGCAGCACCAGTGCGCTGTCCCCGGGCTTGGCGCTGGTGGGCCGTTCCACGTGGACGACCGTGGCCAGGACGAACGGCGTCCGGCCGTGCCGGAGTCCGTCCGCCCGGGTCAGGATCTCGGCGTTCGACATCGCGGGCGTCTCAGGTGATCGCCAGGTCGGTGCGCAGCGGCCGGCCCTGGGCGGCCCGCCACACCGCGGCGGGGGTCAGCGGCATGTCGACGTGGCGTACGCCGAGCGGTTTCAGCGCGTCGACCACGGCGTTGACCACGGCGGCGGGGGAGCCGACCGTGGCGGACTCGCCGACGCCCTTGGCGCCGATGGGGTGGTGCGGGGAGGGGGTGACGGTCTCGCCCAGCTCCCACGAGGGGCATTCGACCGAGGTGGGCAGGAGGTAGTCCATGAACGACCCGCCGAGGCAGTTGCCGTCCTCGTCGAAGGCGATCACCTGCATGAGCGCCATGCCGACGCCGTCGGCGAGCCCGCCGTGCACCTGGCCCTCGACGATCGTGGGGTTGATGCGGTTGCCGCAGTCGTCCACGGCGATGAACCGGCGGACCTTCACCTGGCCGGTGCCGGCGTCGACGTCGGCGACGCAGATGTACGCGCCGAAGGGGAAGGTGAGGTTCGGCGGGTTGTAGACGCAGCTCGCGTCCAGGTGGCCCTCGACGCCCTCGGGCAGCTCCAGGCTGGAGTGGGCGGCGAGCGCGATCTCCGCCATGGTCCGTCCCTGGTCGGGGTCGCCGGTGACGAACCAGCGGCCCTTCTCCCATTCGAGGTCGTCCGGGCTCACCTCGAGCATCGCGGAGGCGACGATCCTCGCGCGTTCGCGCACCTTGCGGGCGACCATCGCGGCCGCGGCCCCGGACACCGGCGTCGAGCGCGATCCGTAGGTGCCCAGCCCGAACGGGGTCTGGTCGGTGTCGCCGTGCACCACCTCGACGTCCTCGGGCGGGATGCCCAGTTCCTCGGCGACGATCTGCGCGAACGTCGTCTCGTGTCCCTGTCCCTGGCTCTGCACGGAGATCCGCAGGACGGCCTTGCCGGTCGGGTGGACCCGCAGCTCGGCGCCGTCGGCCATGCCCAGTCCCAGGATGTCCATGTGCTTGCGCGGCCCGGCGCCGACGGCCTCGGTGAAGAAGCTGACCCCGACGCCCATCAGTTCGCCGCGCTCGCGCCTCTCGGCCTGCTCCCGGCGCAGGTCCTCGTAGTGCGCGATGTCCATCGCCAGGCGCAGGGCCCTCGGGTAGTCGCCGGAGTCGTACTCCCAGCCCGTCCGCGTCCGGTACGGGAACTGGCCGGGCCGCAGCAGGTTGCGCATCCGCAGCTCGGCCGGGTCGGTGCGGAGGCGGTCGGCGAGCAGGTCGACCATCCGCTCGACCAGGTACACGGCCTCGGTGACGCGGAACGAGCAGGCGTAGGCGACGCCGCCGGGGGCCTTGTCGGTGTAGACGCCGGTGACCGTGCAGTGCGCGGCGGCCAGGTCGTACGAGCCGGTGAAGACGCCGAAGAAGCCGGCCGGGAACTGCGTCGGCTGGGCGGTGGCGTTGAACGCGCCGTGGTCGGCGATGACATGGACGCGCAGGCCCAGGATCTTTCCGTCCTTCGTCGCCGCGATCTCGCCGTGCATGTGGTAGTCGCGGGCGAAGGAGGTGCTCATCAGGTTCTCCGAGCGGTCCTCCGTCCACTTCACCGGTTTGCCGGTGACGATCGAGCCGACGACCGCGCACACGTAGCCGGGGTAGATGCCGACCTTGTTGCCGAAGCCGCCTCCGATGTCCGGGGCGATGATCCGGATCTTGTGCTCCGGGATGCCGGCCACCATCGCGTAGATCGTCCGGTGGGCGTGCGGCGCCTGGGTGGTGGACCACACCGTCAGCTTCCCGGTGATGGCGTCCATGTCCGCGACGGTGCCGCAGGTCTCCAGCGGCGCCGGATGCACCCGCGGGTAGAGCATGTCCTGCTCCACCACGACGTCGGCGGCCGCGAACACCTCGTCGGTGCGCTCCTTGTCGCCCGCCGACCAGTCGAAGATGTGGTTGTCGGTCCGGCCCTCCTTGTCGTCGCGGATCACCGGCGCGTCCGGGTCGAGCGCGCGGCGGGCGTCGACGACGGCCGGGAGCGGTTCGTACTCCACGTCGATCAGTTCGAGGGCGTCCCGGGCGGCGTAGCGGTCCTCGGCGACGACGAAGGCGACCTCCTGGCCCTGGAAGCGCACCTTGTCGGTGGCGAGCACCGCCTGCGTGTCGTACGACAGCGTGGGCATCCAGGCCAGTCCGAGACCGGCCAGGGTCTCCCCGGTGATCACGGCCCTGACCTTCGGGTGCGCCTCCGCGGCGCTGGCGTCGACGGAGACGATCCGGGCGTGCGCGAGCGGGCTGCGCAGGATCGCGCCGTGCAGCATCCCGGGCAGCTTCACGTCGTCGACGTAGGTCCCGTGGCCGCGGACGAAGCGGGCGTCCTCCTTGCGGGGCATCCGTCCGAAGCCGACCGGCCGTTCCTCGGTGGTCGTCATGCCCGCACCTCCTCGCGGCCGGGCGCCGGTTCGGCGTCCGCGTCGGCGGTCCCGCGTGCGCCGCCGTGCTCGGCGGCCCAGCGGATGGAGCGCACGATGTTCTCGTAGCCGGTGCAGCGGCACAGCTGTCCGGAGACGGCCTCGCGGATGTCCTCCTCGGAGGGATCCGGGTCGTGGTCGAGCAGCCAGCGGGCGGTCATCATCATCCCCGGGGTGCAGAAGCCGCACTGCAGCCCGTGGCAGGCGATGAACCCCTGCTGCACGGGGTCGAGTTCGGCGCCGTGGGCCAGTCCCTCGACGGTCCGCACCTCGTGGCCGTCGGCCATCACGGCGAGCACGGTGCAGGACTTCACCGGCGTGCCGTCCAGCCATACCGTGCACACGCCGCAGTTGGAGGTGTCGCAGCCCCAGTGGGTGCCGGTGAGCCCGAGTTCGTCGCGCAGGAAGTGCACGAGCAACAGCCTGGGCTCCACGTCCCCGCTGTGCTGCTCACCGTTCACGGTCACGGTGATCCGCATGTCACGCCTCCTGCCCCTGGGCGCGTGCGGCGGCGGCGCGCAGTGCCCGCGTGGTGAGTTCTCCGGCCAGATGCCGCTTGTAGTCGACCGGGCCGCGCTGGTCGGCGGCCGGCCGGCACTCCCGCGACGCGAGCCGGCCCGCCTCCACGAAGCGCTCCTCGTCCGGCCGTCCGCCGCGCAGGAAGTCCTCGGCCTCCTCGGCCACGAAGCGCGGGGCGCCCACCGCGGTCAGCCCGATCCCCGCCTCGGTGACCAGACCGCCGGAGATCTCCAGCACGGCTCCCGCGGCGACGACCGCCCAGTCGCCGACCCGGCGCTCGACCTTGCGGTAGGCGCTGGCGTGCGAGCGGATGGGCACGCGGATCTCCACCAGGAGCTCCGCCTCGTTCAGCGCCGTCTCGTACGGCCCGAGGAAGAACTCCCTCACGGGGACGGTCCGTCTGCCGCCGGGGCCCTGGCTGACCAGGGTCGCCCGCAGCGCCGAGAACGCCGCGGACAGGTCCTCGGAGGGATCGGCCTGGCACAGCGAGCCGCCCACGGTGCCGCGGTTGCGTACGAGCGGATCGGCGATGACCCGCTCGGCGTCCCGCAGGATGGGGAAGTGCTCGCCGACGACCGGCGAGGCGAGCAGGTCGGCGTGGCGGACCATCGCCCCGACGGCCAGGTCGTGGCCGTCCACCCGGATCGACGCCAGTTCGTCGAGGCCGTTGATGTCGATCAGGGCTTCGGGCTGGGCCAGCCGCAGTTTCATCATCGGCAGCAGGCTGTGCCCGCCCGCCACCACGCGCGCTTCGGGGCCGTACCGGCCGAGCAGCTCGATCGCCTGCTCGAGGCTGGTGGCCCTCTCGTACTGGAACGCAGCCGGTACCTGCATCGGGCCCTCCTGGATCGCTGTGCCCGCCGCCGTGACGATGCTGCGCCTGCGCGCACCGGCCGTGCAATGGGGGGATAAGCATTCACTTATCGCCGTGAGGGCGAGAAAATCGGACGGTGACCGTCACGCAGCTCAGCACCTTCGTGCTGGTGGCCCGGCTCGGCTCGGTGGGCGCCGCGGCGCGCGCCCTGGACGTGAGCGAGTCCGCGGTGTCCCAGACGCTCACCGCGCTGCGCACCCACTTCGGCGACCCGCTGATCACGCGCACCGGCGGTGGCGGGATGCGTCTGACGCCCGCCGGGGCGCGGCTGCTGCCGGTCGCCTCGCGCATGGTGGCGCTGAGCGCGGACGCGGAGGCGGCGGTGCGGGCGGCGCGGGGCGCGCCCGACGAGCTGCGGGTCGTCGCGACGAGCACGCTGGCCGAGTTCGTCCTCCCGTCGCTCATGGAGGCCTTCGCCTGCCGCGCGGGGCCCAGGGCCGAGACCTCGTTCGGGGTGGCCGCGGACGGCGGGATCCGGGTGCTGGTGGAGAACCGGCTGGCCGACGTCGCGCTCGGCCCGTGCCTCGACGACGACGGCCGGGGCGAACTGGTCAGCGAGCCGCTGTTCCGCACCCGGCTCGTCGTGGTGACCGGCGCCGGGTCGCCGCGGCCGCCCGGTCCGCCGTCGCGGTGGTCGTGGCTGGTCGACGCCTCGGGCACCGATCCGGACGCGGACTCTGGGCGGCTGCTGCGCCGGCTGGGCGTGACGGAGGGCCACGTGCGGGTGTTCCCCAACCAGACCGCGACCCTGGCGGCCGCCGCCGAGGGCGCGGGGGTGGCCCCGGCGCTAACCCATCTGGTGTCGCCCCGCGTACGGCGTGACGAGCTGCGCCTGCTGGAGACGCCCGCCACGCCGTCGGACGCCACCTGGCACGTCACCGCGCCGCGGCCGGGACTCCGTTCCCCGGCCGCGGACGCGTTCCTGCACTTCCTGCACACGCCCGCGGCGGCCCGCATCATGCGCGCGCCCGGCGCGGGCGTCCCGCCCTCCCGGTTCCGGCCCCCGGTGCACATCACGCTCTGGGGCGCGTGAGCTCCCCTCGCGGCAGCGGCGCGGCCGGACCGGGCGGGCGGTTCACGCCTTGTGCTGCATGGAGCTGCGCGCCGGGTTGCCCTGTTCGGCGGCCTTGGGGTCCTTCTCGCCGGCCTTGGCCCGGACGCCGTCGGCGATGCGCTTGCCGATGGTCTCGTCGATGTTCGACCAGTACTCGAAGGCCCGTTCCAGGACGGGTTCGGTCACCCCGTTGAGCAGGTGCCCGACGACGTTGTCCACGAGACGGTCGCGGGCGGCGTCGTCCATGACCTCGCGCACCAGGGTGCCCGGCTGCCCCCAGTCGTCGTCCTCGGGGTGGGAGACGTAGGCGGAGCGGGTGATCTCGCCGTCGGCCGTCCAGCTCGGCGGGGACCCGTAGCGCTCGGTGTCGGCCGCGGGGCCGCCCTTGGAGTTCGGGGCGTACACCGGGTCGGTCGTGTTCCGGTACGCCATCGCCCCGTCCTTGGAGTAGGTGTGGACGTCGACGACGGGCGCGTTCACGGGGAGCTGCTGGTAGTTGCCGCCGATGCGGTGGCGGTGGGCGTCCGCGTAGGAGAACAGCCGGGCCAGCAGCATGCGGTCCGGGCTCGGCCCGATGCCGGGGACGAAGTTGTTCGGCTGGAACGCCGCCTGCTCGATCTGGGCGTGGTTGTCGGTGGGGTTGCGGTCGAGCGTCATACGGCCGACCGGGATGAGCGGGTAGTCGCCGTGCGGCCACACCTTGGTCAGGTCGAACGGGTTGAAGCGGTAGTGCGCGGCTTCCTCGTACGGCATGACCTGCACGTACAGCGTCCAGCTCGGGAAGTCGCCGTCCCGGATGTGCTCGAAGAGGTCTCGGGTGTGGTAGTCGGTGTCGGCCGCGGCCATCTGGTCGGCCTCGTGCTGGGTGAAGAACTCGATGCCCTGGTCGGTCTTGAAGTGGTACTTCACCCAGAACCGCTCGCCGGCGGCGTTGATCCACATGTAGGTGTGGGAGGTGTAGCCGTTCATGTGGCGCCAGGTCCGCGGGATGCCGCGGTCCCCCATCAGCCAGGTGACCTGGTGGGCGGACTCCGGGGAAAGGGTCCAGAAGTCCCACTGCATGTCGTGGTCGCGCAGGTTGTTGTCGGCGCGGCGCTTCTGGGACCGGATGAAGTGCTGGAACTTCATCGGGTCCTTCACGAAGAACACCGGGGTGTTGTTCCCGACCATGTCGTAGTTGCCTTCGCTGGTGTAGAACTTCACCGCGAAGCCGCGCGGGTCGCGCCATGTGTCCGGGCTGCCGCGCTCCCCGGCGACGGTCGAGAAGCGGACGACCAGGTCGGTGCGGGCGCCGGGCTGGAAAAGGGCCGCCTTGGTGTACGCGCTGACGTCGTCGGTCACCTCGAAGTGACCGAACGCGCCGCTTCCCTTGGCGTGCGGCTGGCGCTCGGGAATCCGCTCCCGGTTGAACTGCGCCATCTGCTCGATCAGGTAGGCGTCCTGCAGGAGGATCGGCCCCCCTGGGCCCACGGTCAGAGAGTGTTCGTCGCTTTCCACCGGCGCGCCGGAGTCGGTCGTGGTGGCGGGTCGGATCTCCGTCATTGCTCTGCCTTCCGTAGTGCGTCAGCAGCGACGCCGGGGCCCTCGGGGCCGGCGTCCTACGAGCACGCTATGGCCGTCGCCGCCGCGTCGCCGCGCGGACGCGACGCAGCGCCCTCCGGCACTCGTGTCCCACAGGCCGCGTGACCCGGAGCGGCCCGGGTAAACACCGTCGCCCCGACACCGGCGGCGAATGACCGGAATGGTCCAACCGGATCACACGGCGGGCGACGCCGGGTCGCCCGCCGCCCCGGTGCGGTCACCCGCCGGCCGGGCCGCCGCGCCGCCGCTCCCCGTACGGCCGGCCGTCCGGCCGGGCCCGTCCGTTCCAGCGGCGCCACGCGGCCGCCGCCGTCCCCGCGCCACACCGCCGCCCCGGTCCCCGCAGAGGTCGTCGCGGCCGGCTCGGGGCTCCCGACGCCGGCGGCGGCCGGGAGCCCCGAGCGTGGTTCACGCCGTCGGGAGGAGGGGGCCGGAGGCCTCCGGCTCGGTGGGGCCGGCTTCCTCGTCGGACCCGAGCCGCATCTCGGGGGCGGGGCGGCGGAAGCCCTTGGTGATCACCGCGAGCCAGAGGACACCGATGACCAGCCAGCCGAGGCCGAGCCTGACGGCGGTGCCGCCGAGCTGGGTGATCAGGTAGACGTCGACCGCGGCACCGGCGGCCGGCAGCAGGAGGTACCGCACGGCCGAGTGCCGGGTCCCGGAGCGCCACTGCCGCACGGCGTAGGCGATCACGCAGACGTTGACCAGGGTGAAGCCGAGGAACGCGCCGAAGTTGATGAAGGAGGTGGCGTCGGCGAGCGAGAGGTTCATGGCCAGCAGGCCGACGGCGCCGATGATCAGCACGTTGACGACCGGGGTGAGCAGCTTGCCGTGCAGGCGTCCGAACACCCGGCGCGGCAGGGCGCCGTCGCGGCCCATGACGAACATCAGGCGGCTGGTGCTGGCCTGGATGGCGACGCAGGAGGCGAACCCGCCCAGCATGCCGACGATGTTGGCGACGTCCGCGAACGTCTTCCCGCCGACGGTGGTGGACAGCAGGTACCCGGCGGAGTCCTGGTCGGGGAAGGAGCCGCCCGGGTGGGCCCACTGCATCAGGAAGGAGATCACGACGAAGACGGTGCCGCCGGTCAGCACGGTGAGGACGATGCTGCGCGGGATCGTGCGCCGCGGGTCGCGCACCTCCTCGCTGAGGGTGCTCACCGCGTCGAAGCCGAGGAAGGCGTAGGCGGCGACGGCCGCGGCGGCGGTGACGGCGGAGAAGCTGGTGGCGTGGTTCCAGAAGGCGTGTCCGGCCGAGGCGGTGCCGCCGTGGCCGAGGCCGTAGTGGACGCAGAGCGCCGCGAGCACGACCAGGACGGCGGTGACGCCGAGCAGCAGCACCCGGTTGATCCGGTCGGCGACCTTGAGGCCGACGACGTTGATGACGGTGGCGAGCGCGACGTTGATGACCAGCCAGGCCCACTCCGGCACGGCCGGGAACTGGGCGTGCAGGTAGATGGCCTGGATGAGCCAGGCGACCATCGGCAGGAAGAGGTAGTCGAGCAGCAGGGCCCATCCGGCCAGGAAGCCGACGCGGGAGTCGAGCTCCTTGCGGGCGTAGGTGTACACGGAGCCGGAGCTGGGGTGGACCTTGGCCATCTTGGCGTAGCTGAGGCCGGTCAGCAGCATGGCGCCGGTGGCGATCACGTAGGCGGTGGGCGCGGCGCCCTCGCTGGTGGCGGCGATGACGCCGAAGATCGACATGACGACGGCGGGGGCCATGTAGGCGACGCCGAAGGCGACCACGGACAGGAGTCCGAGGTCTCCTCGCATGCGGGTGGGCTGGTCTGTCACGGGTTTCTCTCTTCCCCGAGGGTACGACGGGTCTCGGTGCGGGCGCCGGTGTCGCCGGCCCAGGCGGCGGGGTCGATGCGGCCCTGGTAGAGCGGCAGGGCGAGGGGCTGGTCGTCGGGGCGGAACTGCTGCCAGGGCCGGTTGAGCGCGGCGGTGCCGAGCCGGCGGACGTTGGCGACCTCGTCCAGGTCGATCACGTCGGTGAGGGTGGTGTCGCTGTCGGCCGCGGCCTCGGAGCGCACCGTGCCCTGCGGGTCCACGAGCAGGCTGCGGCCGGTGCCGGCGGGCGCGGCGCAGTTGACGCTGGCGACGAAGACCTGGTTGACGATGGCGTTGGCGCGGGCCAGCACGGTCTCCTGGGCCCGGTCGCTGCCGGAGGTCAGGACGAAGTTCAGCACCAGTTCGGCGCCCATCCAGGCCAGGTGGCGGGTGGTCTCGGGGAACCAGGCGTCGTAGCAGATCGACAGTCCCACCCGGCCGACGCCGTCGAGGTCGAAGACGGTGAACTCGGCGCCGGGGACGACGGTCTCGTAGGGCCGCCACGGGAAGATCTTGCGGTAGGCCGCGACCCGCTTCCCGCGCGGGGAGTACACCGGCGCCGTGTTGTGGACGCGTCCGTCGGCGCCGCGTTCGTAGACGCTGCCGGGGGCGAGCCAGACGCCGAGGTCGCCGGCGAGTTCGGCGAGGGCGCGGTCGCGCGGGCCGTCCAGGGGTTCGGCGAGGGCCTCGGGCAGCTCGGCGGGGGTGAACGTGGCGCCGGCGGCGGGGGCGCCGAGATGCAGCTCGGGATATACGACCAGGGGTGCGGCGGGGAGCCCCGCCGTGCGCCTGCGCACGTCGGCGGCCAGGCCGTCCAGGTCGTCGGCGGCGCGCTGGGCTGCCTGGGCCAGCACTAGGGGGAGAGGACGGGACATGGGTCACCAGGTCTGACTCGGGGGAATTAGTTAAACGAAATTTAGTTAACGAATCAGGGGAGGTCAATGGATTGCCACAGGTGAGATACGAACGGCGTTCGACGGTGTGCGAGCATGTCGACCATGGCCCGACCCAGGAACCAGGCGGAACGCCGCGCCCAGCTGATCGAAGCGACCGCCAGGACCGTGGTGGAGCTCGGGGCCACGGCCACCAAGCTGCGCGACGTCGCCCGGGCCGCCGGCGTCACTCCGGCGTCGGTGCTCTACTACTACGCCGACATCCAGGAGCTGTTCGCCGCCGTCTTCGAGCGCAGTGCCGCGACGTACTTCGTCACCCGCGAGGAGGCCATCGCGGCGGCGGACGGCCCGGTGTCACGGTTGCGCGCCTGCATCCGCTCCGGCGTGCCCTGGCCCGGGGAGGGCGAGGAGAGCACCCGGCTGCTCTTCGAGCTGTTCCCGGTGGCCCTGCGCAACGAGGGCGCCGCCGACCGGCAGCGCACTTTCGCGCACCAGCAGGCGGAGTTGTACCGCCAGGTGCTGGAACTCGGGCGGGCGAAGGGCGACTTCACACTGGCCGGCGACGCCTGGGCCCTGGGCCGGTCGTTCGTGGCGCTGGAGGACGGCTACGCGATGGACCTGCTGGTCGGCGACGCCACCGCCCAGGACATCGAGGACCGCCTGCTCGACCACGCCCGCGTCGTCACGGGCAATCCGGCCTTCGCCCGGCGCGACTGACCGGACGCCGTCCAGGCCCGCCGGGATCGGCGCTTCGCCCCCGGAACACGACCGGGCCCCGGCGATCGACGCCGGGGCCCGGTTCCGGGTGCCGCGGGTTCAGCGGTCCGTCACCTCGCCGCCGTAGGAACGGTGCACGGCGTCGGCGGCCTTGTCGGTCTGCGCGTCGTACTTGTCGCCCGTACGCTCGTCGACCAGCCGCTCGGCACTGTCCACACCCTTGTCGGCCTGGTCCGGGTGGCCCTTCGCCATCTCCTTGGCCTTGTCCGCCATGTCTCCCAGCTTGCCCATGAGGTACCTCCCGGCGATACGTGTGTCGTACCCGGCTCGGAGTACCCGCGGCGCCGGGTTCGATGCGTGCCGGACTCTCGCATGAGCCGGTCGGTGGTGCGCGGAAGAGTTCGGCGGGACGCGCGGCCCCGCGCCAAGGCGTCGTCCGCCGGCCGGCGGGTGCGCCCGGGCGTCGGAGCCTTCCTGGTACGGGGCTGCCGAGCCGTGCGGCCGCGGTCGTGGGGTCAGCGCGGGGTTCCGGAGCCCGCGAAGGGGACCTGGGCGGCGGGTGTCGCCTCCGGGGCGTGGAACGGGTGGGTCCACAGGCCCTGGGCCCGCAGCCTCGGCAGGACGCCCTCGCCGAACCAGTACGCCTCCTCCAGGTGCGGGTAGCCGGAGAGGACGAACTCCTCGATGCCCAGGGCGTGGTACTCCTTGATCCGCTCGGCCACCTCGGCGTGGCTGCCGACCAGCGCCGTGCCCGCGCCGCCGCGCACCAGGCCGATGCCGGCCCACAGGTTGGGGTGGATCTCCAGGGACTCGCGGCTGCCGCCGTGCAGGGCGAGCATCCGCCGCTGCCCCTCGGACTCGCTGCGCGCGAGCCCGGCCTGCACCGCCCGCACCGTCTCCGGGTCGAAGCCGTCGAGGAGCCGGTGCGCCTCCGCCCACGCCTGTTCGGAGGTGTCGCGGGTGATGACGTGCAGCCGGACGCCGAAGCGGAGGGCGCGGCCCTGGCCGGCCGCGAGCCTGCGGATCCGGGCGGTCTTCTCGGCGACCTGGGCCGGCGGCTCGCCCCAGGTGAGGTAGACGTCGGCGTACCGCGCCGCGATCTCGGCGGCGATGGGCGACGAGCCGCCGAAGTACACCTCGGGGACGGGGTCGGGCAGCCGGGTGAGCCGGGCGTCCGCGACCCGCAGGTGCTCGCCGTCCAGGTCGACGGTGCCGCCCTTCCACAACTCCCGTACGACGTGCAGGAACTCCCCGGTACGGCGATACCGCGCGTCCTTGTCGAGGAAGTCGCCGTACGCGCGCTGCTCCTGGCTCTCCCCGCCGGTGACCACGTTGAGCAGCAGCCGGCCGCCGCTCTGCCGCTGGAAGGTGGACGCCATCTGGGCGGCGAGCGTCGGCGACACGAAGCCCGGTCGGAAGGCGACCAGGAACTTCAGCCGCTCGGTGTGCCGGCTGACCATGGCGGTGGTCAGCCAGGCGTCCTCGCACCAGGCGCCGGTGGGGGTCAGCGCACCGGTGAAGCCGAGGTCCTCCGCCGCGCGGGCGATCTGGCTCAGGTAGGCCACCGTGGGCGGCCGGTCCTGGCCCGAGACGGTGGCCGGGGTGCCGTGGCCGCCGCCGACGACATGACGGCTGTCGCCGTTGGTGGGCAGGAACCAGTGGAAGGTCAGGGTCACCGGGGCTCACCTCCCCCGCTCGGCGCCGGCGGTCGCGGTCGTGCTCGGGGCGCTCATCCGGCGGCCGCCAGCAGGGCCGTACGGCTGCCGAGGGCGACGGAGAACTGGTCGACGACCTGGGCGAGGGCCTCTGCGGTGCCCGGCGCGACGGTCAGGGTGCCGTCGTCGCCCACCGCGATGTCCTTGTCCAACGTGAACCAGCCCGGGACGATGTGCGCGGCGCCCATGGAGCTGAGCACCGGGCGCAGGGCGTAGTCGATGGCCAGGACGTGCGCGGTGGTTCCGCCGGTCGCCAGCGGGAGGACGGTCTTGCCGGCCAGGCCGTACTGCGGCAGCAGATCCAGCAGCGACTTCAGCAGCCCGGAGTAGGCGGCCTTGTAGACGGGGGTGCCGATGACCACTCCGTCGGCGCGTTCGAAGAGCGCGGCCGCCTCGCGGATCGCCGGGTGCTGGAAGTCGGCGCCGAGGAGGGCCTGGGCGGGGATGGTGCGGACGTCCAGCGGGATCACCTGGTGTCCCTGGGCCGTGAGCCGCGCGTCCAGGTGGCGCAGCAGCCGGGCGGTGCGGGAGGTGGCGGAGGGACTTCCGGAGACGGACAGGACGGTGGCCATGGCGGACCTCTTTCGGAGGGTGGGGACGGCTGATCTTGTCGAGGGCGTCGGCGAGCGCCGACCAGTCCGTGTCCTGCTTGACGGTGGCCGCGGCGGCGGCAGCGCGCGTCCGGTGTGTCCCGCAGGACCGTCAGTACGCGGATCAGCGCGTGCGAGCGCGCGTCAGCGTGGCGGTGCGACGGTGCCACGAGGCGAGGAGCTCGGCCCGCGACGGGGTGAGCGAGGGAGGGAAGGGCCGGTCAGACGGCCCACTGCCGCTTCAGGCGCAACACGCCGCGGACCACACCCGACCGAAGTCGATGTGGTCACGGGTGACCAGACGCTGCTCGGCATTCATGCGCCCAATTGAGCAGTACATCTCGCGCCCCGTCAACCACGGCCCGGATGGCGGACGCTTGTTGAGCCGCCGGTGCACAGTGCGTGCGGCGGACCACGCAGCGCCGCGAAAACGCGTTCCCTATAAATCCTATCGATTTACTAGGGAAGCATTGACGTTCCGCCGGCGGGGTGCGCAGGATGATGCTGCCGGTACCTGGCGGCACGGGCGGCCGGACGAGCCAACAGCCGTGCGGGACCCTGCCGTTGACCTTGAGGAGACCTCCACCATGGGCGTTGCCCAAGCGCCGTCCGGCCCCGTTGCGGACTCCGGCCCGGACGGGCCCGGCCCGGCGCACTGGCTGCGCGTGGCCCGCGAGTCGGCGGACGACCTGGCCACGGACGCGGCGGTCCGGGAGCAGGCGGGCAAACCCCCGCTCGACGAGGTGTCCCGGTTGCGCGAGGCGGGACTCCTGACGCTCCTCGTGCCGGCGGAGTCGGGAGGGGGCGGCGCGGACTGGACCACGGCCTACGCCGTGGTCCGGGAGATCGCCGCTGCCGACGGCGCGATCGGCCAACTGCTCGGCGGCCACTACTTCCTGTCGTGGAGCGCCCGGCTGCTCACCGGTCCCTCGCGCGCCGCCGCCCTCGAGCGCCGGTGCGCCGGGGAGCAGTGGTGCTGGGGTGGCGGCCTGGCCCGCCAGGACCCGCCTCTGACGCTGACCAGGGCGCGCGGCGGCGGCCATGTGCTCGACGGACGCCAGGACTACGCCACCGGAGTCCTGGTCGCCGACCGCCTCGCCGTGCGCGCCGTGCGCGCCGACACCGGCGAACCGCTCGCCGTCGTCGTCGATCCCGCCCACCACGGCGTCGGCACCGGCGGGGACGCCGACGCCTTCGGCCAGCGTCTCGCGGCAGGGGGGAGCGTGGAGTTCGACTCCGTACCGGTCGCCGCCGACGACGTACTCGGCTCGCTGTCCGCGGACGAGGACATCCTGTCGCCCCCGACCGCCCTGGCCTCCCCGGTCGGGCGCCTCCTGTCCGTCCAGCTCCGTCTCGGCATGGCGGAGGGAGTGCTCGCCGAGGCCCGGGAGTACAGCAGGGCCGGTCGATCGCCCGGGCACTCCGCCCGACCGGCCGGCTCCGCGCAGGACCCGCAGGTGCTGGCCGCCTACGGGGAACTCGCCGTCCTCACCCGCTCGGCGTCCGCCCTCGCCGGCCAGGCGCTGGAGGCCGTGCACGGCGGGCTGGCCCGCGGCGCGGACCTCACCTACGACGAGTACGCGGACATCTCCGTCCTCGTGGCCATGGCCGAGGCCGCCTCGTCCCGGGCCGCGCAGGAGTCCACGGCCCGCGCCCTGGACATCGTCGGCGTCCGCTCCGCGTCCTCGCGACTGGGCTTCGACCGCTTCTGGCGCAACGCCCGTACGCACACGCTGTACGAGCCCGTCGCTCCCCGACTGCGCGACGTGGGGGACTACTTCCTCAACGGCGCGCACCCGCCGTTCGTCCTGCCCGCCTGACCGACGGCGTCCAAAATGCGAACACCCCCTTGGGGTGAGCGCCGCCTTCTGTCACGATCCCTAGCAGCCAGGTAGGAAAACTAGGGAAGGCGGGGGTGCAGTCATGGTGTCGTCCCACCGCGCACTCCTGTCGCCGCCCCCGCTGACCTCGCGTCGGCACATCGACTTCGGCCGCACGTCCAGCGCCATCTGTCGGCCTGCCTGAGCCGTCCGCGCACCCCGCCGGCTCCGGCGGAAGCGCCGCTCACTCCTGACGCCACTCCCGGTCCGCTCACCGCTCCGGGTCGGCGTCCCCCGCTGCCGTGGACCGGTCAGCGGAGCACATGTGCCCACCGGCGTCCGCGCGGCCTCGCCGCGCGATCTCCGGCACCTCCTTGTCGATCCCTCCCCGAGAGGACACCCCCGTGTCTGCCGCAAGACCGCTCACCACCCTGCGCACCGTCGCCGTCATCACGGCGCTCCCCGTCCTGCTGACCGCCTGCGGGTACGGTTCCGAGTCGACCGACGACGGGAAGAAGAACGCGGTCGCGGCGGGCGCCGAGAAGCTCTCAGCCGACGAGGTGAAGATCGGCTACTTCCCCAACCTCACGCACGCGACCGCTCTCGTGGGCGTGCAGGAGGGCTTGTTCCAGAAGGAGCTGGGCGGCACCACGATCAAGACGTCCACCTTCAACGCGGGCCCCTCCGAGATCGAGGCGCTCAACGCCGGGTCCATCGACATCGGCTGGATCGGCCCCTCCCCCGCCATCAACGGCTACACCAAGTCCAAGGGCAAGAACCTGCGGATCGTGGGTGGTTCGGCCTCCGGCGGGGTGAAGCTGGTGGTGAACCCCAAGAAGATCAAGTCCTTGAAGGACGTCGGGGGCAAGCGGATCGCCACGCCCCAGCTCGGCAACACCCAGGACGTCGCGTTCCTCAACTGGGCCGCGGAGCAGGGCTGGAAGGTCGACGCGGAGAGCGGCAAGGGCGACGTCTCGGTCGTCCGCACCGACAACAAGGTGACCCCGGACGCGTTCAAGTCCGGTTCCGTCGACGGCGCCTGGGTGCCCGAGCCGACCGCGTCCAAGCTGGTCGCCGAGGGCGGCAAGGTACTGCTCGACGAGGCCTCCCTGTGGCCCGGCAAGAAGTTCGTGATCACGAACATCATCGTGTCGCAGAAGTTCCTGAAGGAGCACCCGGACGTCGTCGAGGCCGTGCTGCGCGGCTCGGTGAAGACGAACGAGTGGATCGACGCCAACCCGGACAAGGCCAAGGCGTCGGCGAACAAGGCTCTGGCCGACCTGTCCGGCAAGGCGCTGCCCGCCGACGTCATCGACCCGGCGTGGAAGTCCATCACCTTCCTCGACGACCCGCTGGCCTCCACCCTCGGCACCGAGGCGAAGCACGCGGTGACGGCCGGCCTGCTCGACCAGCCCGACCTGAAGGGCATCTACGACCTCAAGCCGCTCAACAAGGTCCTCAAGGCCGAGGGCAAGGACACCGTCGACGCGGCCGGCCTCGGCACCGAGTAGGCCCTGCCGACCGCGGCGGGCCCACTTGCTCGCACCTGCTCGCACCTGGTCGTGGAAAGCGGGCCGGCCGTCCCCCGTCCGCCACGGACGCGGATGGCCGGCCCGCTTTCCGGCGCGCGAACACCTCACTCGCACCTCACCGGACCTCCGCGAGCCCCCGCCACGTCCGCGCGGGGGCCGGCCCCCGGCACGCAAGCCGTCGGCGATCCTGAAGCGGAGTGTTTCCACGGAGGCGAGGGAAGGAGTCAGAGCGGGAGGGAGGACAGGAGACAGCCGTGACCGCCCTCGCGATCTTCCTCCTCATCATCGGGACGCTCCTGGTCCTGATCGGGGCGCTTCTGCTCCTGGTCGGGACGTTTCTCATCGCTGTCGGGGTGGCCTTGATCCTCATCGGGGCGACCCTGATCGCCGTAGGCACGTTCTTGCTCATCCGGAGACTGTTCGGTCGCGATCGAAGACGATCTCACCTCTGGTGACGGCAGCGGCGCCAGGTCGGCCGGCGAACCGGCATCGACACTTGGAAGTGGCTGTGGACCGACGCGTTCTGGGCCATGGGGCGCACCCGGGAGAAGGTCGAGGAGCCGATGCGCGGCTCACTGAACTTCGCCGTCCTCGACGCCGCCGGCGAGCAGGTGGCCTACGCCCGGGTGATCACCGACCGTGCCACGTTCGCGTGGCTGTGCGACGTCTACGTCGCCCGCCCTCACCGCGGCAAGGGCCTTGGCACCTGGCTCGCCGGCGCGGTCCGCGACCACCTGGCCCCCTACTGGCTCAAGCGCGTCCTGCTCTCCACGCTGGACGCGCACGAGGTCTACGCGAAGGCGGGGTTCGCCCCTGTCCCGTACCCCGAGAACTTCATGATCCTGGAGGGCGGCCGGTGAGGCGAGCGGTCGGCACCGGGTCCGGCATCGCCCGCCAGGCCGTTCCTGCCCGGTGCGTGCGCAGGAGCATCAGTCCTGCTTCGCGGCGGCGTCGATCTCGGTGATCAGGGCCTCGACGCGGGACTTGATCTCGTCGCGGATCGGGCGCACGGCCTCGACGCCCTTGCCGGCCGGGTCTTCCAGCGCCCAGTCGAGGTACCTCTTGCCGGGGAAGACGGGGCAGGCGTCGCCGCAGCCCATGGTGATGACATAGTCGGACGCCTGGACGGCCTCGGTGGTGAGGACCTTCGGCGTGGCGGCCGTGATGTCGACGCCGACTTCCTTCATGGCCTCCACCGCGGCCGGGTTGACCTGGTCGCCGGGGACGGAACCGGCGGAGCGGACGTCGATCCGGTCGCCCGCGAGGTGGGAGAGGAATCCGGCGGCCATCTGGGAGCGGCCTGCGTTGTGGACGCAGACGAACAGCACGGAGGCGAGCGGGCTGGAGGACATCGGTTCTTCCTTCATGGCTGACCGAGCGGGGCCACTTCGGGCGGTGCGCCAGTGGACGTCGGGATACAGCTCCTTGAGATCAGCCTGAACTGGTATCAGTCCAGGCTGATGTGACAGTATCAGCCCATGCTGACGTCAGTCGACGCTGATCTGATCCGGGTGCTGGCCGACCCGCTCAGGCTCCGGATCGTCACCCTGCTCGCCGGGGAGACGCTCTGCACCACGCACCTGGTCGAGGAGACCGGAGCCAAACAGACCAACCTCTCCAACCATATGAAGGTGCTGCGTGAGGCCGGGGTCGTCGATACGGAGCCCTGCGGACGGTACACGTACTACAAGCTGCGCCCGGACGTCATCGCCCACCTCGCCGGGCGGTTCGCAGAGCTGGCCGAGTCCGCCCGGAACGCCGCCGACAACAAGAGGGCCTGCCTGTGACCCGCACCGAAGCGCCCGCGACTGTCGAGGAGACCTCGATCGTCGCGAAGCTCTCGACGCTCGACCGCTTCCTCGCCGTCTGGATCCTGCTCGCCATGGCCGTCGGCCTCGGCCTCGGCCGGGTCGTCCCCGGCCTGAACGACGCTCTGGCCAAGGTGGAGATCGGGGGCGTCTCGCTGCCGATCGCCATCGGCCTGCTGGTCATGATGTATCCGGTGCTGGCCAAAGTCCGCTACGACAGGCTCGACGCGGTCACCGGCGACAAGAGGCTGATGGCGTCCTCGCTGGTCGTCAACTGGCTCGTCGGACCCGCGGTGATGTTCGCTCTCGCCTGGATCTTCCTGCCGGATCTGCCCGAGTACCGCACGGGCCTGATCATCGTCGGTCTCGCACGGTGCATCGCCATGGTCGTCATCTGGAACGACCTCGCCTGCGGCGACCGTGAAGCCGCCGCCGTCCTCGTGGCCCTCAACTCGGTGTTCCAGGTTCTGGCGTTCGGCCTGCTGGGCTGGTTCTACCTCGATCTGCTGCCCGGTTGGCTCGGCCTGGGCGACGGCCGGCACCTGAACATCCCCATGTGGAAGATCGCGCTGAACGTCGTCATCTTCCTCGGCGTTCCGCTGCTCGCCGGGTTCCTCACCCGCCGCATCGGCGAGAGGAAGCTCGGCCGCGAGCGGTACGAGACCGGCTTCCTGCCGAGGATCGGCCCGTGGGCGCTCTACGGCCTGCTGTTCACGATCGTCGTCCTCTTCTCCCTGCAGGGGAGGACGATCACCTCCCAGCCGCTGGACGTGGCCCGCATCGCGCTGCCGCTGCTGGCCTACTTCGCGATCATGTGGTTCGGCGTCTTCGCCCTGGGCAAGGGCATCGGCCTCGCCTACGACCGCACCGCCACCCTCGCCTTCACCGCCGCCGGCAACAACTTCGAGCTGGCCATCGCGGTGGCCATCGCCACCTTCGGCGTCACTTCCGGTCAGGCCCTGTCAGGCGTCGTCGGCCCGCTGATCGAGGTTCCGGTCTTGGTCGCCCTGGTCTATGTCTCCCTCGCCTGGCGACGGAAGTTCACCGCGCGCGTCCCGGCTCCCGTGGCCTAGACGTGCCGCGAACCCCGCCCCGTACTGCGGGGCGGGGTTCGCTTTTTCCCGTAGGCCTCTGTGTGATCAGGCGGCTGCGGGGAGGACCAGGAGCTGGCCCATCGCGGCCAGGACGGACGGTTCGACCCGGTAGTACACCCAGGTGCCGCGCCGCTCGGAGCTCAGCAGACCCGCCTCCTTCAGCTTCTTCAGGTGGTGCGAGACGGTCGGCTGGGAGACTCCGACGTCGGAGATGTCGCAGACGCACGCCTCGCCGCCCTCGTGCGAGGCGACAGCGGAGAACAGCCGCAGGCGGACCGGGTCACCGAGCGCCTTGAACATGCGGGCAGCCGTCTCGGCCTCCTCGGCGGTCATGGGCCTCTCGGTGAGCGGCGGGCAGCACGGTGCCACACCCCGCCCTTCGGGCTCGAGCAGCGGCAGCGGCTTCGCATTCGACATGCGTCTATGTTGACACACGTCGAACCAGGCGGGCCATGGTCGGCGCCGGCGGCCGCCTTCCACTGGAGTGACATGTCCGCCGCCGCGTCGCCGCGAGGGCGGGCCGGCCACCGCTGATCACCACCCCCCTTGGCCTCTCTCGCGGCTCTCAATTCGATGAATGTCTATGTTGACGCCTGTCGATACAGGTGTCACGCTTGCGATGCAGGCCATCGACAAACATCGAAACACGCAAGGAGTCGCCGTGAACGCGCCCACCACCGAGTTGCCCGTCGTCGTGATCGGAGCCGGGCCGGTCGGCCTGGCCGCCGCCGCCCACCTGGCCGAGCGCGGCCTCGCATCAGTGGTCCTGGAAGCCGGACAGACCGCCGGCGCCGGAGTGCGGGATTGGGCGCACGTGCGGCTGTTCTCCACGTGGGGCGAAGTGGTCGACCCCGCCGCCGAAAAGCTCCTCGCCCCCACCGGCTGGAGCAAGCCGGACGCGGGCGCCTACCCGTCCGGCGGGGACTGGGCCGACCTCTACCTGAAGCCCCTCGCGGACGCGCTCGGCGACACGGTCCGCACCGGCGCCCGGGTGACCGGCGTCTCCCGTACCGGGCGGGACCGGATCGTCGACGCCGACCGCGAGGCGCAGCCCTTCGTCGTCCACGTGGAGCACGCCGACGGCCGGGAGGAGCGCCTGTTCGCCCGGGCGGTCATCGACGCATCCGGCACCTGGGCCACCCCCGGGCCCGCCGGCGGCAGCGGCCTTCCGGCCCTCGGCGAGCGGGCGGCAGCCGAGAGGATCGCCTACCGCGTCCCCGATCTGAAGCACCCAGCTGTGCGGGCCCGGTACGCGGGCAGGCGCACCGCCGTCATCGGCTCCGGAGCCTCCGCGTTCACCGCGCTCGCCTACCTCGCCGACCTGGCCAAGTCCGACGACGGCACGGGCACGAAGGCCGTGTGGATTCTGCGTCGAGGCATCTCCGGCTCGACCTTCGGCGGCGGCACCGCTGACCAGCTCCCGGCCCGCGGCGCGCTCGGCCTGGCGGCCAAGGCGGCAGTGGACGACGGGCACGCGGACGCGGTCACGGGCTTCCGCACCGAGGTGATCGAGCGCGACGGCGACGGCCGCGTGGTCCTGGTCGCCGAGGACGGCCGTCGCCTGGAGCCGGTGGACGAGGTGATCGTACTGACCGGCTTCCGCCCCGACCTGTCGTTCCTCTCGGAGATCCGCCTCGGCCTGGACGAACGCCTCCAGGCGCCGACCGCACTCGCTCCGCTGATCGACCCCAACCAGCACTCCTGCGGCACCGTCCACCCGCACGGCCACCGGGAACTGGCCCACCCCGAGCAGGGCGTCTACCTGGTCGGCATGAAGTCCTACGGCCGAGCCCCGACGTTCCTCGCCATGACCGGCTATGAGCAGGTCCGCTCGGTCGTGGCCGCCCTCGCCGGCGACATCGAGACCGCCGACCGTGTCGAACTCGTGCTCCCGGAGACCGGGGTGTGCGGCGGAGCGGGTCTCTTCGACGCCCCCGAGACGGACCAGTCCGGCGGCGGATGCTGCACGCCGGCAACGCAGCCGATCCGCATCGGCGCCAACGTCCCTGCCGGGGAAGGGGCAGCGGGCGGCTGCTGCGGCTCCTGATCGATCCCAGCACTCGCCACCGCGGGGCCGCGACCGGATCGGGGGATCGGTCGCGGCCCCGGTGCTGCGACCGAGGTCGGCCCCCTCAGGCACCCCTCAACGCACCACCCCCTCCCCCTCTCCCCTCCTCTCCCCTCCCCTCCCCTCCGCACAGCTCCAGGGATACCCCCCGGGGTACCCGTGTTACGGTGGCATACATACCCGGGGGGGTAATCTCCGTGGAAGGGGCATTCTCCGTGTTCTTCATCGACACCATCGAGCTCGAGGGGCTGGGCAACCGCCATTACCTGGCCGGCGGCCGTGACACAGCCGTGGCGGTGGATCCGCCGCGCGACTTCGATCAGGTCCTGGCGGCCGCCGCCCGGCGTGGCGTGCGGATCTCGCACGTGGTGGAGACCCACATCCACAACGACTACGTCACCGGCGGCCTTGAGCTGGCCCGGGTCACGGGAGCCGCCTATCTGGTGCCGGCCGGGGCGGACGTGTCGTTCGCCCGGGTGCCGGTGGCCGACGGTCACACGGTGGCCGTGGACAGCGGTCTCGAGCTGCGGGCCGTCGCCACGCCCGGCCACACCCCGCACCACACCTCCTACGTGCTGCGGGAGAACGGCGTACCGGTGGCCGCGTTCACCGGCGGATCGCTGCTGATCGGCACGGTGGGCCGCCCCGACCTCGTCGAGCCCCGCCTCACCGAGCGGCTGGCGCGCGCCCAGCACGCCTCCGCCCACCGTCTCGCGGCCGAGCTGCCCGACGAGACCCCGGTGCTGCCGACGCACGGCTTCGGCAGCTTCTGTTCCTCGGCGCAGGCGGAGGGGGACGCGACGACGATCGGCAAGGAGAAGGCCGCCAACGCGGCGCTCACCCAGGACGTGGACTCCTTCGTCGCGGACCTGCTCGCCGGTCTCGAGGACATCCCCGCCTACTACGCGCACATGGGTCCGGCCAACGCCGCCGGTCCGGCCCCGGTCGACCTCACTCCCCCGGCCGTCGCGGACGCGGACGAGATCGCCGCGCGGCTCGCGGCCGGCGAGTGGGTGGTGGACCTGCGCAACCGGGTCGCGTTCGCGCGGGGCCATGTCGCCGGTTCGTTCAACTTCGAGGCGGACGGCAAGATCGCCACGTACCTGGCCTGGATGATCCCGTGGGGGAAGCCGGTCACGCTGCTCGCGGAGTCCCCCGAGCAACTGGCCGCCGCGCAGCGGGAGCTGGTCCGGGTGGGCATCGACCGGCCGGCCGCCGCCGCGACCGGGACGCCGGAGCAGTGGGTGCCCGAGGGCGGCCGGCCGGCCTCCTTCGCCCGCTCCACCTTCGCCGGCCTGGCCGAGCGCGGCACGGACGGCGTGGTCGTGCTGGACGTGCGACGGGACTCCGAGCGGGCCACCGGACACATCGAGGGGTCGGTGCACATCCCGGTCCACGAGCTGCACAAGCGGCTCGCCGAGGTACCAGTGGGCACCGTCTGGGTGCACTGCGCCGGCGGGATGCGGGCCGCCATCGCCGCCTCGCTGCTCGACGCCTCCGGACGGGACGTCGTGGCCGTGGACGACGGCTTCGACGCGGCCGCCCCCGCCGGACTGACCGTGGTCGCCGGCTGACCGGCCCTGGCACCCACCCCGTCCGACTTTCCGAGAGGTTGTGTGATGTTCCTCTTCCGTAGCGGCGACCACCGCGTCACCGTGGACGAGGCCCGCCGGCGCACCCAGGGCCCCGAGGCCCCGGCCGTCCTGCTGGACGTGCGCGAGCGGGACGAGTGGAACGCCGGGCACGCGCCCGGCGCGGTCCTCGCGCCCCTGTCCCGGCTGACCGCCGGGGCGGCGCTGCCGGCCGTCGCCCGGCAGCGGCCCCTGGTGGTGATCTGCCGCAGCGGGCACCGCTCGCGGCGGGCCACCGAGCTGCTCGCCCAAGGGGGCGCCGAGGCGGTGGACGTCAAGGGTGGCATGAAGGCGTGGGCCGCCGCCGGGCATCCGGTCGTCGACGAACGCGGGAACCACGGCTCGATAGCATGACCGCTCTGCTCCTCGCGCTCGTCGCCGGCGCCGTCGTCGGCCTGGCCCTCGGCGGCCTCGGCGGTGGCGGCAGCGTCCTCGCCGTGCCCGCCCTGATCTACCTGCTCGGCCTCACCCCGGCGGAGGCCACCACGGCCGCCCTGGTCATCGTCACCCTGACCTCGGTCACCGCCCTCGCCGGACACGCCCGGGACGGCAACGTCGCCTGGCGCACCGGGCTGCTCTTCGCGGCGGCGGGCATCGTGCCCGCGATGCTCGCCGGGGCCGCCGCGGGGCACCTCCCCCAGGCCGGGCTGACGGCGGCCTTCGCCGTCGTCGCGGCGCTCGCGGCGCTGCGCATGCTGCGTCCCGCCCGGACCGAGACGTCCGGCGCGGTGAGGCCCGGGAAGGCCGGCGCCGCCGGCGCCGGGCTCGGCGCGGTGACCGGGTTCCTCGGCGTGGGCGGCGGCTTCCTCGCCGTGCCGGCCCTGGTCGGTGTGCTGAGCCTGCCCATGCGCCGGGCCGTCGGCACCAGCCTGCTGGTCATCACGATCAACTCGCTGGCGGCGCTCGGCGCCCGGGCCGGCAGCGGGACGCACCTGGACTGGGCGGTCGTCGCCCCGTTCACCGCGGCGGCGATCCTCGGCGCCTGGGACGGCAAACGGCTCTCGAAGAAGATCAAGGGCCAGGCGCTGCAGCGGGTGTTCGCCTGCGTGCTGCTCGCGGTGGCAGCCCTCATGCTCCTCGACGCGCTCGTCTGACCACGGCGGCCCGGCCCGCACCGGCCCGCCTCACGACTCCAGCGGTACGGCCCCCGTCCGGGGCGCCTCCCCACACACAAGAAGGAAGAGATCCACGATGACCACCCCCGTCACCCTCGACCCCCAGCAGGCCCGCTCCCGGCTGCACGAACTCACCGTCATCGACGTCCGCACCCCCGGCGAGTACGCGGGCGGCCACATTCCCGGCGCCCTCAACATCCCGCTCGACCAGCTCGGCCGGGCGGTGCCGGAGATCCGGGCCGCCGCCGAGCGCGGCGAGGTCCTCGTCGTCTGCGCCTCGGGCGCCCGTTCCGAGAACGCCTGCCGGACGCTCGCCGAGAGCGGCGTCCACACCGCCACCCTCGCCGGCGGCACCGGCGCCTGGGCCGCCCAGGGCAACGACCTCGACCGTCCCGAGGGCGGCGCGCGGGCGACCTGGGGCATGGAGCGGCAGGTCCGCCTCACCGCGGGCTCCGTGGTCCTGCTCGGTCTGGCGCTGGGCGAGTTCGTGCACCCGGCCTTCCGGCTGCTGAGCGCGGGCATCGCCGGCGGACTGGTGTTCTCGGCGGTGACCAACACCTGCGGCATGGCCGCCATGCTCGCCAAGCTCCCGCACAACCGGCCCCGTCAGGCCGACCTGGAGGCGACGCTGACCCGTCTGCGCGGCAACTGAACCGGAGGCCGCGACGGGCGCGACACCGCGTCCCGCGGACGCCGGTGGACGGTCGGGCGCGGCGTGCCGCGCACGGCGGAGGGGTGACCCCGGGATCCGGGATCACCCCTCACGCGTGCGGGGCGGCGTCAGCCGAGGTCGCGCACCCTGATGGCGTGGATGCCGCGGCCGTGGGTGGCCGCGTACAGGGTGCCCCCGTCGGGGCTGAGCTTGAGCTGCAGCACGGCGACGGCCGGGAGGGAGCCGACGCGCTGCCACTTCGTGTGGCCCGGGGCGCGGTAGACGACGCCCAGGTCGGTGGCGAGGGCGAGCCCGCCGTTCGAGGTCACCACGGCGGAGTCGGCCGGCACGTCGGGCAGGTTCGCCGAGACGTCCTTCCAGGTGGCGCCGCCGTCGGTGGACTCGAACACATGACCCTTGCCGGCGCCGGGGCCCTCGGTCCAGTGCCGCGAGAAGCCGTTGACCGCGAGGAAGACGTGGTCGGCGTTCTTCGGGTCGACGGCGAAGCCGCTGAGGTAGCGGTTGGGCACCGTCCCGTCGGCGCCGGTGGCCGGCAGGGCGATGTCGTGCCAGCCGGTCCCGTCCGCGTTGCCGACGGCGATGCCGCGGGCGAACCCGTCCTCGTTGCAGGGCCCGCACCAGGCCGCGTACACCTTGCCGCCCGAGGCGGCGACGGCGGTCGCGGTGCGGCCGGCGCCGAGGTCGTACACGCTCCGCCACTCGGAGCCGCTGCGGATGGCGTAGCCGTGGTCCTGCACCCAGATGTGCCGGCCGCCGGCGATCCAGGTCGCGCTGTTCCTCATGTCGGCCGCGAGCGGGGCGATGAAGCGGGCCTCGCCGGTGATGTTGTCGGCCGGGGCGACGTTGTACGAGGTCGCCTTAGCGGGGTCGGTCATCCAGGAGCCGTCGTTCACGGCGCAGTTCTGGGTGACCTGGACGGCGAGGTAGACGTACTCCTCGGCGATGTCGCAGCCGTTGGCCGGGTCGGTGAGGGTGTCGCCGCCGTCGCCGCCGAAGTCGGAGCCCATCACCTTGTCGTCGCTGCGCAGGATCGACTGGCCGTTGTCCTGCAGACCTCCGGTGACGGCCACCCCGTGGTGGCCCGGGTCCCTGCCGACGCCCACCGAGTAGTACTGGAGGGTGTCGATGGTGCCGTCGTTGAGCGAGGTCCAGTCCGTGGCGTGGCCGGCGGAGTCCTGGGAGCCGTGCACCGGGCGGCGGTAGGCGCCGCCGTCGTTGCCGACGTAGACGTAACTCCTGCCGTGGTAGCGGCCGATCGCGACGCCGTGCTGGTCGGAGTGCGTGGTCTGGTTGCAGCTTCCGGTCTGCCGGGCGGGATCGATGCTCCAGCAGGGGAAGTTGAAGTTCCAGTACGGGCCCACGGTGGACCAGGTGGCGCCGCCGTCCCTGGTCTCGTAGACCTCTTCGAGGCCGGCGTAGACGTGCTTGGGGTCGGCCGGGTCGACGGTGAGGAACTGGTTGTACCAGGCCTGCACGCCCGGCATGTACCCGGCCGTGGTCAGCGCGGAGCCGTCGGCCGCCAGCTGCTTGTAGTCGGCGATCTTCGTCCAGGGCCCGAAGGGCGAGGCGGCGCTGTAGATGCCCTGCAGGCCGCTGTCGGGGTTCGTCGCCATCTGCTCGGGCGACTGGTCGATCGCGTAGTAGCGGGAGCCGTCGGCGGAGCGGGCGAAGGTGACCGTGCCGACGTTGTCGGCGTCGGTCGGCAGCTCGCCGAAGCCGCTGGTGATCCGCTGCCAGCCGCCGGCGGCCCTGGTGTAGAAGCCGTTGTAGTCGTCTCCGCTGCGCCAGCCGACCGCGAGGATCACCTTGGCGGGGTCCTTGGGGTCGACGGCGATGTCGTTGGTGATGTTCTTGTACGCGGCGTCCGCGTCCGTCGCCTTCGAACCGCCCGGCAGGTAGTCGGGGTTGGGCGCGAACTCCAGCTTCCAGGAGCCGTGCAGGTTCTTGGTGGAGTGGCTCCACACGCCCTCGCTGGTCGCCGCCCACACCTTGCCGCCGGCGAAGCGCAGTTGGCGGACGGTGGTGCTCTCCAGCTCGTCGCCGCCGACCCGGCTGCGGGTGGTGAAGGAGCCGTGGTGCGGGTCGGACAGCACGTACACGCCGCTGCCCAGGTAGGCGTCCGCGTTGGTGTTGGCCTCGCCGGTGCCGAGCCACAGCCGTCCGGCGCCGTCGACGGCGAGCGCTCCGGTGGACTGCGAGGGCAGCCGGTCGCTGATGGACCGCCAGTGCCCGCCGCCGGTCCGCGAGCGCCAGACCCCTCCGCCGGCGCTGCCCGCGTAGACGTAGCCGTCGTCGTCCGCGGCCATGGCGGCCATCCGCCCGGTGACGTCGCCGGAGCCGCCGCTGGAGTTGGAGTCGATGTCGCGGTAGCGCGGGTCGTCGGAGTCGTAGGTCAGCCCCGTGACGTGCCGCCAGTTCCCCTTCGTCTGCTTCAGGCCGGTCAGGCCGCGCCAGGCGGCGCCGTAGGCGCCCGGGGCGACCACGCCGGGCGCGGTGCGTGCCTCGGCGTACTGGTCGGCGCCCTCGGCTATCTCGTCGGCCTCGTTGCCGTCGTCCCCGTCCTCCGCCTTCGCCCGGGGGCCGGCGGCCCCGATGGCGTGCTCGCGCTGGGCGGCGAGCCGGTCGAGGGCGCGGACTCCGAAGGGACTTGCGTGGCGGCCGGGCGCGGCGGTCGCGGGTATCGCGACGAGCCCGGCGGTTGCCGTGATGGCACAGATCGTGAGCCATCGTCTGCTGCGGGTTGGTGCTGGCACCGGATCCTCCCGAACGGGTGTCGTACAGCCGTCGCAGGAGACCCGATCACGCGCGGGCGAGGGGGTCCGGCACTTGGCCAACTCTTTGTCCGGAACCTGTCAGTTGATGGGTACGCGCCGGGCCGCGGCGGCAGGTGCGTGGATCACCCCTCGGCCCTGGGCGACCAGCCGGGCGGCCCGAACAGATATCCCGCGCGCTGGCGCCAGTTCCGGGCCGCGCGGACGTCGCGCCAGGCGGCCGTGTACTCGTGGAAGGCGACCCGCACCGGGTTGTAGGTGCCGATGTTCTTCGTGAGGCCGTACACCGCGCGGGCGCCCTCCGGTTCGAAGGTCCCGAAGAGCCGGTCCCAGACGATGAGGACGCCGCCGTAGTTGCGGTCCAGGTACTCGTTGTTCGACCCGTGGTGGACGCGGTGGTGGGAGGGCGTGTTGAAGACGAGTTCCACCGGACGCCACAGCCTGTCGACCCGTTCGGTGTGCAGGAAGAACTGGTAGACGAGGCTGAAGGCCTGCTGCAGCAGGATCATCCACGGCGGGATGCCGAGCAGCGCCAGCGGCAGCCAGAACGGCAGGCCGGTCATCGGCGTCCAGCTCTGGCGCAGGGCGGTCGAGAGGTTGAAGCGGACGCTGGAGTGGTGGACCACGTGGCTCGCCCACAGCACCCTGACCCGGTGGTGGGCACGGTGGAAGGCGTAGTACGCCAGGTCGTCCGCGAAGAACAGCAGCAGCCACGTCCACGCCGAGGACGGGGAGAGCCGCCAGGGAGCGACGGTGAAGAGGGCCGCGTACACCACGACCGTCACCGCCTTCCACGGCACCGCGACGACCTGGCTGCCGGCACCCATCGACATGCTGGTCACCGTGTCGCGCAGCTCGTAGCCGCGTTCCTCGTCGTCCGGCAGGAAGCGGTAGGACAACGCCTCCACCACGACCAGGAGCACGAACGCCGGGATGGCGTAGACCACGGCAGGGATCATGTCAGCGCTCCGCCTTCCGGGGCGTCGTCGGGACACTTCGGGACAGCAGCTCACGCGCCAGGCGCTCGGCCGCCTCCGCCTCGCGCGCCTCGATGTGGGCGGCGAGCCGGAGCCGGGCCGCCGCGTCGAGGAGTTCCGCCGTCCGCAGGTCGCCGGGCACGTCGGCGACCGGAAGCGTGCCTCCGACGAGGCTGTTGAAGGCCAGCAGGTAGGCGACGTTCCCGGAACCCTCCACGACGAGCCGCCACCACGCGATGTCGGCCTCGTCCAGTTCGGCCGGATCGGGTCCGCTGCGCGCGTACCGCTCAGCGGCCTCGACGATCTCGCGGGCGGCCTTCCCGGAGCACCGGATCGCGCACAGGCGGGCCGCGTCGGCGCCGACGCACGCCCGCATCTCCAGGGCGTCCCGCGCGAGGTCCTCGACCGAGGGCCCCGCGTCGGCCGCCGCGATGCCCAGGGCCAGGTCGAGGCCCGCGGAGCGCCGCCAGTCCTGGACGAGTGTGCGCCCGCCGTGACTGACCCGCACGAGCCGCGCCTGCTGGAGGCGTTTGACGGCCTCACGGACGGCGTGCCGGTTCACGCCGAATTCGGAAGCCAGCTCGCGTTCGGCCATGAGCGCCGAGCCGGGCGGCAGTCCGCCGTCGAGGATCCTGTCGCGCAGGACGGCGAAGAGCTGGTCGGAGACCGCCTCACGCCGTATGCCGTGCCGTGTCATGGCGAGCAGCGTGGACCGGCCGCGGCCACTGGTCAACTGGTTGGACCAGTTTTTCCGGGGTCTTCGGCGATTGACCGAAAGCGCACCGCCCCGCGTGATTGTGGCGTGCCGTTCGGGAAACCACGCCCCAGGACCAGACCGGCACCGCCGACCGAACGGAGACCAGGTGATGGCCACCATGCCAGGCACAGCCCCGCCGCGCACAGCCGAGCCCAGCAGTCTGCGCCTGCCGGGGACCGTCCTCGGCGTGGGGCTGGGCGGGTTCGTCGACGGCATCCTCCTGCACCAGCTCCTGCAGTGGCACCACATGCTCACCAGCACCAACCACGACCGCATCGGGGTGAAGTACTACGACCCCCACACGGTCTCGGGCCTGCGGATGAACACGGTGTGGGACGGCGTCTTCCACGCGGTGTGCTGGGTGGCCGTGCTCCTGGGCCTGGCCCTGCTGTACTCGCGCGTCACGCACAACCGGCGGGCCGTGTGGACCTCACGGGTCCTGTGGGGCTGGATCCTCTTCGGCTGGGGCCTGTTCAACCTGGTCGAGGGCCTCCTCGACCACCAGATCCTGGGGATCCACCACGTCCACGGGGGTCCCCACCAGGCGTGGTGGGACGCCGGTTTCCTGGTGCTCGGCGCTGTTCTCATGCTCGCCGGTCATCTGATCCAGCGCGGCGGAACGCCTCACGACCCGGCGGCGCCCCGCGACGCCAAGGACCACGCCTGATGGGCGACATGCACCACCACGGCGGTGCCGGCGGTATGCCCGCGGCCGTGCCGGCGGCGCTGATCCTGGCGGTCCTGCTGGCCGCGGCCGGCTGCCATCTGCTCGCGGTGCGCCGCGTCCGGCGCCGCAACCCCGCACGCGGCTGGAGCCGTTGGCGGTCGGCGTCGTTCCTGGGCGGGCTGTGCCTGCTGGCGATCGCCCTGCTTCCGCCGTTGTCGTCCGCCGCGCACGCCGACTTCCGTGGGCACATGGCGCAGCACATGCTCGTCGGCATGTACGCGCCGACCGCGCTGGTGCTGGCGGCGCCGGTGACACTCCTGCTGCGAGCGCTGCCGGCCGCCCGGGCCCGCACGCTCTCGGCGCTGCTGCACAGCGGCCCGGTCCGGGTGCTGACCCGTCCGGCGGTGGCGCTCGCCCTGAGCACCGGCAGCCTCGCGGTGCTCTACTTCACGCCGGTCTACAACGCCGCCATGGGCCACCCCCTGGGGCACTGGCTGATGCTGGCGCACTTCCTGGCGTCGGGATGCCTGTTCGCCCACGCCGTCGCCGGCCCCGACCCCGCGCCCGCCCGTCCCGGAGTCCGGGCCCGGCTGGTGTACCTGGGCGTCGCGATCGCCGCGCACGCCCTGATCGCCCAGGCGATGTACGGCGGGTTCTACGTCGACATCCGCGCCCCCGTCGAACAGGTCCGGCAGGGCGCGGAGATCATGTACTACGGCGGCGACATCGCCGAACTCCTGCTGGCCGGTGCGCTGATGGCGACCTGGCGGCCCGAGCGCCGCCCGGGGACCGTCCCGCGGCCGGGAGGTCTCGGAGCGACCGCGACGGCGGGAGACTGATCCAGGCCGGGTTTGACCCTCGACCTGGTCGAGGGCTCAGGGTTCCGGGTGTGGAGAGCGAGATGCGCAGTATCGGAGAGACGGCCCGCGCCAGCGGACTGGGCGTGAGCGCCCTGCGGTTCTACGACCGGGCGGGCGTGCTGGTCCCGGTCCGGGTGGACCCGGTGAGCGGGTACCGCTGGTACGGCGAGGAGCAGCTGGCGGAGGCCCGGGTGCTGGCGCGCCTGCGCCGGGCCGGTATGCCGCTGGCGGACATCCGGCTGGTGCTGGCCGCCTGGTCCGGAACCGACACCGCCCTGGCCCGCACCCTGCTGGCGGCCCATCTGCGCCGGCTGGAGGCCGGACTGTCCGATGCGCGCGCCGAGTTCTCCGCACTCCGAGCCCTACTCGACCAGAGGGAGAACCCCATGTCCCCGCGCGACACCGCCCCCGTCAGCCTGTCCGTCCCGGCCCCGGCACTCGCCGCCGCCCTGGACGCGGTGCGCTTCGCGGTCGGCACCGACCCCGAACTTCCCATGCTCGGCGGCGTCCTGTTCGACGTCGACGGAGACGGCGTGCACACCGTGGCCACCGACCGCTACCGGATGGCCGTCTCCCGGACGGCGGCCATCGGGCACGCCGGCCCGCGCGTCCAGGCCGTCGTGCCCGCCCCGCTCGCCGACGCCATGCGCGCCCTGCTCGGCGGCGAGGGGCCCGTGCGGCTGGAGCTGGACGGCGACCGGGTGAGGCTGGAGGCCGGCGACCGTCAGGTGGCCGGGCAGTGCCTCGACCACGACTTCCCCGACTACCGCCGCCTCGTCCACCTGCCGGCGGGCCGCCGCGTCCTCGTGGACACGTCCGTCCTGCGCGAGGCGCTCGAGACGGGCCCGGTCCACGAACAGGAAGGCTCAGCAGCCGACTTGAGCGTGCTCGAAGTGACGGACGACGACACGGTGACCGTCCGCGAGGAGGCCGGGGCCGGCCAGGACGTCATCGCGGTCAACCGCGCGTTCCTCCTCCAGGCCCTCACCGCCGCCGCCCACGACCGCCTCGTCCTGGAGTCCACGTCCCCGACGGCCCCGCTCGCGATCCGCCGCCCGGACGACGAGCACACCTTCTCCCTGCTGATGCCGGTGCGGCTGGACGACTGACGCGAGCGGGAAGCGGTGAGGGGAAGGCGGCGCCTGCCTAGCATGTGCATGTCGGACGCCCTGCAGGGTCACGCCCGGCGAGCCGGGAGGAAGCCGATGCGTCGACCACGCGAGCTGCCGCCCCACCGGGTGGTGATCCGCCGTGCCGGCTGACGGGCGCGGGCGGACCGCCGGGTGGGCGAAGGCGCTGGCCGGCTTCGTGCTCCTGGTGCTTTTCCCCCTGGTCGCCTGGTTGTTCGTCTCCTTCCACGGGTCGGGCGCGTTCCCCTGGTGAGGTGGGCGGGCGCGGGGCCGGCGGTGCGGTTCGGGGCCTGGAGGACACCGTGTGACACGGTGCCGCCCCGCCCCCGTCGACAGCGGCCCTCAGGTGCGCAGCCACACGGCCGTGTCCCGCGGCAGCCGGCCCGCGCCGTCGAGCGGGCCGCTGGCCAGCAGCAGGGTCTCGTGCGGCGGGAGTTCGGCCGCACGCTCGGAGAGGTTGACGACGCAGACCAGGCCGTGCGCCCGGGTGAAGGCGAGGATGCCGTCGCCGGCGGGCAGCCAGGTGAGGGGTCCGTCCCCGAAGCCCGGGACGGACCGGCGCAGGAGGAGGGCGGCACGGTACAGGGCGAGCATCGAGTCCGGGTCGGCCGTCTGCCGGTCGACGGCGTAGCGGTCCCAGCCCTCGGGCTGCGGGAGCCAGGGTTCGGCTCCGGCGCCGAACCCGCACCACCGCGCGTCGCCCTCCCACGGCAGCGGGATGCGGCAGCCGTCCCGTCCCGGGTCGGCGCCTCCCGAACGGAAGTGCATGGGGTCCTGGATGCTCTCCACCGGGACCTCGGCCTCGGGCAGCCCCAGCTCCTCCCCCTGGTAGAGATAGACGGAGCCGGGCAGGGCCAGGGTCAGCAGGGCGGCGGCGCGGGCCCGCCGGGTGCCCAGTTCGAGGTCGGTCGGGGTGCCGAAGGCCTTCGCGGCGAAGTCGAAGGAGGTGTCGGCGCGCCCGTAGCGGGTGACGGTTCGTGTGACGTCGTGGTTGCAGAGCACCCAGGTGGCCGGGGCCCCGACGGGGGCGTGCTCGGCGAGGGTGTCGTCGATGGCGCTCCGCAGCCGGTCCGGCTCCCAGGGGCAGGCCAGGAAGTTGAAGTTGAAGGCGGTGTGGAGTTCGTCGGGCCGCAGATAGCGGGCGAAGCGCTCCGCGTCCGGCAGCCAGACCTCGCCGACGAACACCGCCCCGTACTCGTCGGCGATCGACCGCCAGGAGCGGTAGACGTCGTGCAGCTCGTCCTGGTCGATGTACGGGTGGGGGTCCACGCCCTCCTCGAAGTCGGCGAGCGCGGGGTCCTTGACCAGCAGGGCGGCGGAGTCGATGCGTACGCCGGCGACACCGCGTTCGAACCAGAACCGCAGGATCTCCTCGTGCTCCCGGCGGACCGCTGGATGCGCCCAGTTGAGGTCGGGCTGCTCCGGGGTGAAGAGGTGCAGGTACCAGTCGCCGTCGGGCACCCGGGTCCAGGTGGGTCCGGAGAACTGTGACGGCCAGTCGTTGGGCGGCAGTTCACCGCTCCCGCCGCGCCCGGGCCGGAAGTGGAACAGCTCGCGCTCGGGGCTGCCGGGCCCGGCCGCCAGCGCGGCGCGGAACCAGGGGTGCTGGTCGGACACGTGGTTGGGGACGATGTCGACGATGACCCGGATGCCCAGTTCGGCGGCCTCCGCGATGAGCTTCTCGGCTTCGGCCAGGGTGCCGAACGCGGGGTCGATCGTGCGGTAGTCGGAGACGTCGTAGCCGCCGTCCACCAGCGGGGAGGCGTACCAGGGGGTGAACCAGACGGCGTCGACGCCCAGCCGTGCGAGGTGGGGCAGTCTCGCCCGGACTCCCGCGAGGTCCCCGGTGCCGTCGCCGTCGCCGTCGGCGAAGCTGCGCGGGTACACCTGGTAGATGACGGCGTCGCGCCACCAGTCGTCGGTGCGGGGCGAGTGAGGGGCTGCCAACTGACGTTCCTTTCGGGCAGGGTGGATCTTCGCCGCCGGCCCGGATGCTGCGGGGCGTCGGACGGGCCGGCGGCGAAGGCTGGGTGGGAGGGGCGGCCGGGAGGATGCGGGCGGTGCGGTCAGCCCTTGAGGCCGCCGGCGGTGAGGCCGCTCATGATGTTCCGCTGGAAGACCAGGAAGATCAGCAGGGTCGGCAGCGAGGCGATCGTCAGGGCGGCGATCAGGATGTTCACGGGGACCCCGGTGGAGAGCGAGTAGATCCCCACGTTGAGGGTCTGCTTCGACGGGTCGGGCAGGGTGAGCATCGGCCAGAGGAAGTCCTTCCAGACGCCGACGATCGCGAAGATCGACACCACGCCGAGGATCGGCCGGGAGATGGGCAGCACGATCGACCACAGGATCCGCGTCGGGGAGGCGCCGTCCATGGCGGCCGCGTCGAGGAGTTCCCTCGGGACGGAGTCGAAGAACCGCTTCAGCAGGAAGATGTTGAAGGCGTTGGTGACCGAGGGGAGCCAGATCGCCCAGGGCGAGTCGAGCAGGTTGCGGTGCACGAGCGGCACGTCGAGAACGGTCAGGTACTGGGGTACGACGAGCACGGTGGCCGGGATCATGAGCGTCGCCAGCATCATGCCGAGGATCGCCTTGCCGAGGACCGGGCGGAGCTTGGACAGGGAGTAGGCGGCGGCCACGTCCAGGACGAGCTGGCAGGCCAGCGCGCCGAACGCGTAGAACGTCGTGTTGAGCAGCAGCCGGGCAAGGTCCATGACGTCCCAGGCGCGGGTGTAGTTGCCCGGGGTGAAGGACCTCGGCACCAGGGTCGGCGGGGTCCGGATCACCTCCTGCGGGTCCTTCACCCCGCTGGAGGCCAGCCAGTAGAGCGGCCCGAGGAACACCAGGACGAAGGCCGCGACGACCAGGACGAAGACGGTCCAGTAGAGGAACCTGCCCCGCGGTCGTGCGAGTTGGGAGGGTGAGATGAGTGTGCGTGTGGACATGCCGGTCTCCCCGTCTACTCGTCGCGGGCGCGGCTGAGCCGTACGTACGCCGCCGAGAAACCGGCGAGGAGTACGAGCAGGAGCAGGCCGAGCGCCGCCGCGGCACCGTAGTCGTTGAAGTTGAAGGCGTACTGGTAGATGAGGTAGACGACCGTGGTGGTCGAACCCTCGGGGCCGGCGCCGCCGGTGAGCAGGAACGGCTCGACGAACACCTGCATGGTCGCGATGACCTGCATCAGCAGCATCAGCGAAAGGATCAGCCGGGTCTGCGGGATCGTGACGTGCCAGACCTTGCGCAGCAGGCCGGCGCCGTCGAGTTCGGCCGCCTCGTACAGCTCGCCGGGGATGCCCTGCAGCGCGGCCAGGTAGATCAGGGTCGCGCCGCCCATGTTCATCCAGGTCGAGGCGACGACCACGGACAGCATCGACAGGCCGGGGTCCTGCAGCCACTGCTGCTCGGGGAGGTGCAAAAACCGCAGCAGCTCGTTCAGCAGGCCGTATCCGGGGTCGTACAGGTACTTGAAGAGCAGTACCGAGGCGACCGGCGGGAGCATGACGGGCAGGTAGACGAGGAGCCGGAGGAAGCCCTGGCCGTGCCGGAACTCGTTGATGACGATCGCGGTGACGAAGGGCACCGCGAAGCCGAGGACCAGCGCCAGCAGGGTGAACAGCAGGGTGTTGCGCCAGGCCTGCCAGAAGGCGGGGTCGTGGTAGACGGTTTCCAGGTTGTCCAGGCCCACCCAGTGGGTCCCGCCGTTGCCGGTCCTCTGGAACGCGAGGGCGAACTCCCTGATCATCGGGTACCAGGAGAACACCGCGAAACAGATCACCGCGCCGATGAGGAAGCCGTGGGCGGTGAGGTTGCGCCGCAGGCCGCGGGCGAACCGGCCGCCGGGCGGTGGCGGGCCCGCCGGGCTCGGGGGTGCCGGGCGGGCGGGGTCCGCCGTGCTCGGGGTCAGACTGGGGGCCGCCATCGTCGCTCCTTGGTGCTCGACTGCCGGGTTGCTGGGGCGCACACGCGGCGAGGGCCGCGGGGCGGCGCCGCCGACGCGGGCTCCCGGCGGGGGCGGCCGGTGGGCCCGCTCCCGCCGGGGGCCGGTCACTGGTTGGCGAGGACCTGGTTGACCTGGGACTCGGCCGCGGAGAGCAGCTTGTCGACATCGGCGTCCTTGTTGGTGAGGATGCCGGACATGACGTTGTCGAGGACCTTGTAGATCTCCTGCGCCTTCGGCGGTTCGGCCTTGCCGGGCACCGGGTTGTCCATGAACGTCCTGAAGTTGGCGACCGGCATGGTGGCGTTCGCCAGCCGGGCGGCGTCGTCCTTCTTCTTCGACTCCCCCAGCCAGAAGTTGGGCTGCGGGACGCCGACCGGGAGCTTGTCGGCCTTGGTGCGGGCCCAGTCGAACTGGCCCTTGCCTACGGTCAGGTTCTTGAAGTTGAGCCAGGCGATCGCGGCCTTGATCTTGTCGCCCGAGATACCGCTCTTGATCATGTAGTTGTTGCCGCCGGCCAGGGTGTTCTTCTCGCCCGGGATCGGGCCCATGCCGAAGTTCTCGTACTCCGCGCCGAGTTGCTGGACCATGTACGCGATGTCGTCGGGGGCGGCGAGGAACATGCCGAGCTTGTCGCTCGCAATCTGCTTCTGCAGGTCGCCCCACTTGAGCAGCTGGGTCTTGCCCATGCTGTCGTCGTCCCAGCGCATGGCGTGCAGGTTGCGCGCCACCTGCCGGCCGATGTCGTTGTTGAACGCGGCCTTCTTGCCGCTCGCGTCCACGATGTCGCCGCCGAGGCTGTACACCTGGGCGGTGAAGTGCCAGCCGCCGGTGTTGGCCGCGCTGTAGTCGCCGTAGCCGGCGATGCCGTCACCGAGGGCGGCGATCTTCCTGGCCGCGCTGCGGACCTCGTCCCAGGTGCGCGGCGGGGAGTCGGGGTTCAGGCCGGCCTGCCGGAAGAGCTTGCGGTTGATGAGCAGGCCCATGGTGTAGTTGCTGGTCGGCAGGCCGTAGAGCTTGCCGTCGTGCTTGAGCGAGCCGAGCACGTTCGGGTCGATGTCCTTCAGCAGCGGGACCGTCCTGTCGTTGACGTACGCGGTGATGTCGGCGGCGCCGTCGTTGTCGAGCACCTGCGGCAGGTCGGTGAAGTAGGTGTAGAAGACGTCGGGCTGGGACTTGGCCTTCAGCATGGCGGTGAAGCGGGGCGGTTCCAGGCACTGGCCCGGGGTGGAGCGGCCCTCGACGGTCACGTTGGGGTACTTCTTGTTGAACTCGGCGACGTCCTGCTTCCACTCCCTGAGTTCGGCCGCCTTGGCCGCGGGGGGCATGCAGTCGATGGTGATCGTCACCTTGGTTTTGGGGTCCAGGGGGGCGGCCGGGTCGGAGGAGCCACCTCCTTCGGAACCACCGGCGCCGTTGTCGCTCGCGCTGGTGCCGCAGGCGGCGAGCGCGGTCAGGGTGAGCGCGGAGACGAGGGCGACCGCGCCGGAGCGACGGGTACGGCGGAACCGGGCACTTCTCATGGGTGGTCCCCTTCGGGCATGAACGGTGAGGTCGCCCCACCGTCGGGGCGACTCGGTGCGTTGTGGGGCGCCGCACACTCAACCACCATCAACAAGTGGCAGCAATATCTCGCGCCAATTTCGCAATTGTTTGACAGCCCCGGAGTCCACTCGCAGTGGAACCGCCACCGTCCACAGTCGACGCGCGGACCCAACAGCCGTCTGTCGATGGCGAAGCAGTCGCGGTCCGCCCCCGGGAGACGTCCGGAGCGGACCGCGACGCCCTCATCGCGAGGGCAGGAACTTGTGGATCAGGGCATACGAGAACACCGGCACCGGGGACCGCGGGGCGGTGTCCCGGCGCCGGTGCCGGCCCGAGTGGGAGGAGAGGGATCAGCTCGCGGGCGGGGGCGCGGTGGAGCCGCGCAGCACCAGTTCCGGCTCGAAGAGCAGCTCGCCGGGGTGCGAACGGCTGCCCTGGAGCTGGGCGCACAGCAGCTCCACCGCCGCCCGGCCCATCGCCTCGATGGGCTGACGGACCGTCGACAGCGGCGGCTCGGTGCAGTTCATGAAGGCCGAGTCGTCGTACCCGACCACCGAGACGTCCCCGGGGACGGTGAGTCCCCGCCTGCGCACGGCCCGAATGGCGCCGAGCGCCAGCGGGTCGCTGGCGCAGACGACGCCGGTCACGCCGCGCTCCAGGAGCCGGGCGGCCGCGGCCTGCCCGCCCTCCAGCGAGAACATCGACCGCGCGACGAACTCCTCCGGCAGTTCCCCGCCCGCGCGGCGGGCCACCACCCGGGCGGCCTCCAGCTTGCGGCGCGAGGGAACATGGTCGCTCGGGCCGAGCACCAGCCCGATCCGCTCGTGCCCCAGCGAGGCGAGATGGCGCCAGGCCTGCTCGACGGCGACGGCGTCGTCGCAGGCGACGCAGGGGAAGTCCAGGCCCTCGATGGAGGCGTTGACGAGGACCACCGGGATGTCCCGCTCGGCGAGCTGCCGGTAGTGGTCGTGCGGCGCGTCGGCCTGGGCGAACAGCCCGCCGGCGAAGACCACGCCGGACACCTGCTGCTGCAGCAGGAGGTCCACGTAGTCGGCTTCGGAGACGCCGCCCTTGGTCTGCGTGCACAGCACCGGGGTCAGCCCCTGCTGGGCCAGCGCCGCGCCGATGACCTCGGCGAACGCCGGGAAGATCGGGTTCTGCAGCTCCGGCAGGACGAGTCCGACGAGACGGGCGCGCTCGCCGCGGAGCTGCGTGGGCCGCTCGTAGCCGAGGACGTCGAGAGCGGTGAGCACCGACTGCCGGGTCGACTCCGAGACTCCGGGCTTGCCGTTGAGGACACGACTGACCGTCGCCTCGCTGACCCCCACTTTCTTGGCCACCTGAGCAAGTCGTCGCGTCATGTACGCAAGCCTAGCGCAATTTCCGCAAATGAATTGCGGTGATTGCCGCGGGTTTTGGGACGCGGGGTCCCGGGCCCGGGTACCGCGGCGCCGCGGGTGCGCGTCAGGGGGCGGGCTCGGCGAGGACGGCGCGGCAGTCGAGCCATGCCTCGGTGCTCAGCAGCGCCCGGAGCCGGGTGAAGAGCGCGAGCAGATCGGGCCCCCACCGCTCGCGGAAGGCGGGGTCGAGCCGGGCGAGGTCGAGTTCGTTCGCGGCCGACAGTTCGGCGAAGTCCCGGCGCGAGCGCGCCCCGGGCACGTGGGTCACGCCGGTGAAGCGGTCGTGGAAGGGGGCGTCGGTCCGGGCGAGGTCCGGATAGGTGGCCTCGCGGTCGCAGGAGGCGTACAGGTAGACGATCGACTCGGCCTCGGCGCCGATCACCGCGGCGAGTTCGGCCCGGCGGGTCACCGGCAGCAGGGCGCCGGGAAAGCCGTCGGTGCCGTAGAAGGCGTGGCAGAGTCCCGCGAGCCGGAGCGCCGGGCGGGCCTGCCACAGCGCGAGCCGGTCGTGGACGCGGCGCAGGTGTGCGAGGAGGGTGCCGCCGGGGTGGGCCATGTCCTGCGCGCCGCACTCGCGGAGCAGGGCCAGCGCCCGGTCCGCGGCGTCGGGAGGTGTGCCGGTGTCCGGTTCGATCACTTGTGGCGTCCTTTCACGTCAACGGGCGGAGCCCGGGTGGAACTTGGGGAGCCGGACGGTGATCTTCGTGCCGGCGCCGAGGCCGGTCTCGATGACGAGGCCGTGGTCGTCGCCGTAGACCTGGCGCAGCCGCATGTCCACGTTGCTCAGGCCTATACCGGCGGACGGGCCGTCCCGGCCGCGCAGCAGGTCGCGCAGGCGCTGCGGGTCCATGCCGACGCCGTCGTCCTCGATGACGACCCGGGCCTCGGTGCCCTCGTCCTCGGCGGTGATGGTGATCCGGCCTCGGTCCACGGACTCCTCGAGACCGTGTTTGAGCGCGTTCTCCACGAGGGGCTGCAGGCAGAGGAACGGCAGGGTGACGGGCAGGACCTCGGGGGCGATCCGCAGGGTCACCTCCAGGCGTCTGCCGAACCGGGCGCGGGCGAGTTCGAGGTACTGCTCGATCGAGCGCAGTTCCTCGGCGAGCGTGGTGAAGTCGCCGTTCCGGCGGAACGAGTAGCGCGTGAAGTCCGCGAACTCCAGCAGCAGTTCGCGGGCGCGCTCGGGGTCGGTGCGGACGAACGAGGCGATGGAGGCCAGGGAGTTGTAGATGAAGTGCGGGGAGATCTGGGCGCGCAGGGCCTTGATCTCGGCCTCGATCACGCTGGAGCGCGCCCGGTCCAGGTCGACGAGTTCGAGCTGGACCGAGACCCAGCGGGCCACCTCCTCGGCGGCCCGGACGACGACGGCGGACTCGTGGCCGGCGAAGGCGGCCAGGGCGCCGGCGGGCCGGCCGTCGACCGTCAGCGGGACCATCACCCCCCAGCGGACGGGGCAGCGGGCGTCGGGGCAGGTCAGCGTGAACGTCCGGGTGCGCGTGGCGTGGGCGAGGTGGGCCGCGGCCGCGGCCCGGTGGTGGTCGCCGGCGCCGTCCCAGGCGAGTACGGCCTCCTCGTCGGCGAGGGCGAGGGCGACCGTGCCGAGCAGCGGCCGCAGCCGGCGGGCCGCCTTGCGGGCGGTGTCCGGGGTGAGGCCGGCGCGCAGGGGCGGTGCGGCGAGCGAGGCGGTGTGCAGGGTGTGGAAGGTGGCACGCTCCACGGGGGTGCCGACGCCGGCCTGGTTCTCCTGCTGCCGGCGGGCCGCGGCGTGACCGAGGGCGGCGCCCAGGGCGAACAGCCCGAGGGCGGCCACGGCGAGGACGACGGTGCCGAGCGCGGTCACGGACGGCGCCCCCGCGACCGCTGCGGACCGGCGCCCGGGGCGCCGACCGGGGCGCTCGGCGGCTCGGGCAGGTGGAGCCTGGCCATCGTGGCCGCCGCGGTCGCCGGGACGCGGTGCCGGGTGGCCAGGGAGATCAGCACCATGGCCGCGAAGCCCACGGGGACCGACCAGACGGCCGGCCAGGCCAGCAGGGTGTGCAGGGGGCCGGACCTCGCCCCGCCGGCGATGGTCACGGTCACCGCGGTGAGGGCGGATCCGCCGCCGAGGAGGAGCCCCGCGACCGCGCCGGGCGGGGTGAGGCCGCGCCACCAGATGCCGAGGAGCAGCAGCGGGCAGAACGAGGAGGCGGACACGGCGAAGGCGAGGCCGACCGCGTCGGCCACCGGGAGGTCGGTGACGACGGCGCCGGCGGCGGTGGGCACCGCGATGGCGGGCAGGGTAGCGAGCCGGAAGTTGCGGATGCCGAGGGTCGGCAGCACGTCCTGGGCGAGCACCCCGGCGACGGACATGGTGAGTCCGGACACGGTGGACAGGAACGCCGCGCAGGCGCCGCCCGCGACCAGGGCGCCGAGCAGGTCGCCGCCGAGCCCGCCGATCAGCCGCTGCGGCAGGACGAGCACCGCCGCGTCGGTGTCGCCTGTCAGCAGCAGGTCGGGCGCGTAGAGCCGGCCGAGCACGCCGTAGAGCGGGACCAGCAGGTAGAAGGCGCCGAGCAGGCCGAGGACGACGACGGTGGTGCGGCGGGCGGCCCGGCCGTCGGGGTTGGTGTAGAAGCGGACGACGACGTGCGGCAGTCCCATGGTGCCGAGGAAGGTGGCGAGGATCAGCCCGTAGGTGGCGTACAGGCCGTGCTGTTCGCGGCCGGCCGACAGCGGCTGCGCCCAGCCGGAGGGGGCGGTGCCGGGACCGCCGTCGCCGGGCAGCGGCACGGGGGCGCCGGCCGGGAAGGTCAGGGCGGTGCCGGGGGCGACGCGGTGGGTGCCCGCGCCGAGGGTGAGCGGTCCGCCGTCGAGGGGGCGTCCGTCGACGGTTCCGCTGACGGTGACGCGCACCGGTTCCTGGACGGTGAGGGTCAGCGGCCGGTCGCCGGCGACGCGTGTGGAGCGCTGGAAGACGGGCCGCTCGTCCCAGGCGGGGGCCGGGGCCCGGTCGGCGCGCCAGGCGATGAGCAGGAACACGGCCGGCACCAGCAGGGCGGTGAGCTTCAGCCAGTACTGGAACGCCTGGACGAAGGTGATGCTGCGCATGCCGCCCGCGGCCACCGCCACGGTGACCACGGCGGCCACGACCAGGCCGCCGAACCAGCCGGGCGCGCCGGTGAGCAGCCGCAGGATCAGCCCGGCGCCGCGCAGTTGGGGCAGCAGGTAGAGCCAGCCGACGCCGACGACGAGCACGCCGGCGATCCGCCGCACGGCGCGGGACTCCAGGCGTGCCTCGGCGAAGTCCGGCAGGGTGTAGGCGCCGGAGCGGCGCAGCGGGGCGGCGACGAAGGCGAGCAGCACCAGGAAGCCGGCGGTGTAGCCGATGGGGAACCAGAGCATGTCGGCGCCTTGGGCGAGGACGAGTCCGGCGACGCCGAGGAAGGAGGCGGCGGACAGGTACTCGCCGCTGACGGCGAAGGCGTTGAGCCGCGGCGGGACGCTGCGCGAGGCGACGTAGAAGTCGGAGGTGGTGCGCGAGATGCGCAGGCCCAGCGCGCCGACGAGCACCGTGGCGAGTACCACGGCCGACACTCCGGCGATTCCGTACGTCTGGTTCAACGCCCGGTCACGCCGCCCTCGTTGCGCTCCGCACGGCGTACGTACCAGGCTCCCGTGCACAGCAGGACGGGGTACGGCGCCACGCCCAGCAGCAGCCAGACCGCCAGCGGCACGTCGTGCTCGGCGCCGCCGGCGAGGAGGACCCGCAGGAGGACCGGGAGCAGTCCCAGGGAGAGGGCGAGCAGGGCCGTCGCGGCGAGGGCGGCGCGCAGCTGACGGCGCATCAGGTTCCGTACGGGGGCGTCGTCGTCCGGGGCGGCGGGGCGGCCGCCGGGCGGGATCGCGGCACGGGGCGGGGGGAGGCCGGCGCGGTCGGTGCGGGGCCGTCCGGTGACCACCTCTCTGCGAGGGACGGATTCGGCACCCATCACGCACTCCCCGACGCCGCGGTGATCACCTTGTTGCGGCGAGTGTACGCAGCGCCGGGGCGGTCAGGTAGGTACCGGACGAGGATCGCCACAGGGCCGCCACGGCCGCTTCGCCGGCGCCCGGGACGCCGGGCGGCGTCACCGTCGTCCGCGTACCGCGCCCTGGGCCCGGGCGGCCAGCAGGTCCCGCAGTTCCCGGGCGTTGCGGCGGCTCACGGCGAGGACGCGGTCGCCGATCCGGACGGTCAGGTTGCCGCCGTCCAGGCGGAGTTCCTCGATGCGGCCGAGGGCCACCAGGCGGCTGCGGTGGATGCGGACGAACCCGCGCGAGCGCCACTGCTCCTCCAGGGTGGTGAGCGGGACGCGCACCAGGTGGCTGCCGTGCGGGGTGTGCAGGCGGGCGTAGTCGCCCTGTGCCTCGACGTAGGTGATGTCGGCGACGGGGACGAACCGGGTCACCCCGCCGAGTTCCACGGGGACCTGGTCGCCGGGGGCGCCGGCCGGGGCGGGGCCGTCCGCCGGGAGCCGGGGCGGCCGGGGGCCCTGCCCGGCCCGGGTCAGTTCGGCGACGCGCCGTACCGCCTCCGCGAAGCGCTCCTTGCGCAGCGGCTTGAGCAGGTAGTCCACCGCCTTGAGGTCGAACGCCCGCAGCGCGAAGTCCTCGTGGGCGGTGACGAAGACGATCAGCGGCGGGTTCGGGTGGCCGGCGAGCAGTCCGGCGAGCTCCAGGCCGCTCAGACCCGGCATGTTGATGTCGAGGAAGACGACGTCGAAGGCGTCCGGGGCGCCGGGCCCGGCCGCGAAGGCCCGCTCCAGCAGGCGCACCGCCCCCGCCGCGTCCAGGGCGGGCACGACGCTGCCGATCCGCTCGTCCTCGCCGAGCAGGTAGAGCAGTTCCTCCAGCGCGGGTTCCTCGTCGTCCACCGCGAGCGCGCGCAGCGGCTCCTGTCCGTCGCCGGCTCGTGGCCCGGGCCGCCCGGCCGCGCCCATGTCCCGCATCTCCTCGTCCCCTGCCCTCTCGTGCCGTCCCGTCCCGTCCCGCGGGGCCCGGGCCCCAGGGCATCCTGGCCCCTCGGGGCCGCGGCCGTCGAGAAGCCGGCGGCGTCGCGTGCGCCGGTCATTCCGGCAGCCGCATGCGCACCCTCTCCCCCGGCCCGACCCGGACCACCCGGTCCTGCAGCCGGAAGTCGATGGGCGGCCGGCCGGACGCGGACGGCACCGTGGCCTCCAGCAGGCCCGCGCGCAGGCGCAGCCGGACGCCCCAGTGGCCCTGGTAGCGCAGGGAGAAGCCGTAGGAGGAGAGTTCCGGCAGCGGCACCGGGTCGAGCCAGAGGGCGCCGTCGCGGGTCTCCAGGCCGGTGAGGCAGCGCTGCACGAGGTCGAGGGTGCCGGCCATGGCGCCCAGGTGGATGCCCTCGCCGGTGGTGCCGCCCTGGACGTCGGCGATGTCGCCGCGCAGGGCCTCCTGGACGAAGCCCCAGGCGTCGGCGCGGCGGGCGCGGGCCAGGATCCAGCCGTGCACGAGGCCGCTCAGGGTGGAGCCGTGGGAGGTGCGGTGCAGGTAGTGGTCGACCGTCGCGGCCCAGATGTCCTCGTCCAGGCGGTGCCCCAGCCGCCGGAACAGGGACTGCAGTTCGGTGGGCGAGAACAGGTAGCCGAGCATCAGCACGTCGGCCTGCTTGGACGCCCGGTAGCGGTTGACGGTGTCGCCCTCCGCCTCCAGGATCCGGTCGAGGCGCCGGATGTCGCCGTACCGTACCCGGTAGGCCTCCCAGTCCAGTTCGGCGAGATCGCCGTAGCCCTCGAACTGGCTGATCACGCCGTCGTGGTAGGGCACGTGGAGGGTGCGGGAGACCTCCTCCCAGCGGGCCAGTTCGTCCTGTTCCAGGCCGATGCCCTCGGCCAGTTCGAGGCGGCGCGGCTCGGGCAGGTCGCGCAGCAGGCCCAGGGCGCGCAGCAGCACCCAGGCCGCGGTGACGTTCGTGTACGCGTTGTCGTCCAGGCCGGGCGCGGCGGCGTCGGGGTAGGCGTCGTGGTACTCGTCGGGGCCGACCACGCCCAGGATGCGGTGCCGGCCGAGGTGTTCGTCGTAGGTGGCCGAGTCGGCCCAGAAGCGGGCGATCTGGAGCAGCATCTCGGCGCCCTCGGTGTGCAGGAAGTCGGTGTCGCCGGTGGCCTCGCAGTACTGCCAGACGTTGTAGGCGACGGCCGAGCCGACGTGCCGCTGCAGCCGGGAGTGGTCCGGCAGCCAGCGCCCCGAGCGGGGGTTGAGGTGCAGCTCCTGGGTCTCCTCCCGGCCGTCGCTGCCGCTCTGCCACGGGTACAGGGCGCCGCGCCGGCCGGCCTCGTGGGCCGCGTGGACGGCCGCGTCGAGGCGGCGGTGGCGGTAGTGGAGCAGCGCCCGGGAGACCTCGGGCAGGTGGAGGTTCAGGTACGGCAGCACGAACAGCTCGTCCCAGAACACGTGCCCCCGGTACGCCTCGCCGTGCAGTCCGCGGGCGGGGACGCCCACGTCGAGGTCGGCGGTGTGCGGGGAGAGGCACTGCAGCACGTGGAAGAGGTGCAGGCGCAGGATGCTGCCCGGCTCGCCGGGGACGTCGAGTTCCGCGCGCCGCCAGAGCTGTTCCCAGGCCGTGGCGTGCGAGGAGAGCAGCTCGTCGAAGGCGGGCGCGTTCTCGGCCCGGTCGACGGCGGCCCACAGCGGGTCGCTGATGGCGGGGTCGTGCGAGGTGTGCAGGGCGACGCACTTGTCGACGGTGACCGTGCGGCCGGGCGCGAGGGCCAGGCGCAGCCGCCGTACGGCCCGGGTCGGCTCGTGCGCGTCGGTCGCCGGGGCGTCGGCGGTCAGCCGGCAGGCGAGTCCGACGGCGATGTCCGAGGTGCGGGTGCGGCAGCGCAGCCACATCGCGCCCGACTCGGCGCTGCCGGTCTCGATCCGGGTGAGGTGGCGGCCGTCGAGGTCGCGGTAGCGGGCCACCCCGGAGTTGGTGACGCCGCCGTCGAGCGCGGCCTCGACGTCGAGTTCGCCGGTCCAGTCCTCGGCGGTGACGTCCGTGCGCAGGGCGGCGAGGTGCGGGTCGCCCATGTGGACCAGGCGGAGCTGGCGCACGAGGAGCGTGCCGCCGCCGTCCAGCCGGTACCTGGTGCGGCGCTCCAGCACGCCGGGGTCCAGGTGCAGGATCTGCCGATGCTCGGCGACCGGGGTGGTGTCGGGGCCGAGCCAGTCGTGGCCGTCCGGGCGGATGCGCAGCGGCAGCCAGTCGGGGAGGTTGACCATGTCCTCGTTGTCGACCCGGCGGCCGGCGACGTCGGAGGTGAGCCGGTTGTAGATGCCGGCCGCGTAGGTCCCGGGGTAGTGCACGGCGTCCGCGGCGCACTCGGGCAGCGCGCCGCGGGTGGCGAAGCAGCCGTTGCCCAGGGTGCACAGGGACTCCCGCAGGCGTTCCTCCGCGGGGTCGTACCCGTCGTACTCCCACAGCAGTCCCGGCACCTCGGTCCCCCTTCCGGTGTCCTTCGCCGTGGCGGTCACCGTTCGGACAGCAGGCCGGCGAGGATCCGGTCCGGGGTGAGGGGCAGTTCGCGGAACCGGATCCCGGTGGCGTGGTGGACGGCGTTGCCGAGGGCGGCGGCGGTGCCGACGATGCCGATCTCGCCGATGCCCTTGCTGCCCATGGGGTTGAGGTGCGGGTCGTCCTCCTCGATCCAGTCGGCCTCGATGTGCGGGACGTCGGCGTGGGCGGGCACGTGGTACGAGGCGAGGTCGGCCTCGGTGAAGTCGCCGAACGCGGCGTCCATGGTGCTGCCCTCGGTCAGTGCCATGCCCAGGCCCATGATCATGCCGCCGACGAACTGCGAGCGCGCGGTGCGGGTGTTGAGGATCCGCCCGGCGGCGAAGACGCCGAGCATCCTGCGGGCCCGTACCTCGCCGGTGACGGTGTCGACGGCGACCTCGGCGAAGTGGGCGCCGAAGGCGTGCCGGGCGTACGGGGAGTCGGCGTCCGCCCGGCCGGCGGTGTCGGAACGGACCAGGAGGCCGTCGGCGGGCAGCGGGCCCGTGTGTTCGGCGAGCCGGGTCGCCAGACCGGCGCACGCCTCGTGCACGGCCCAGCCCCAGGACGCGGTGCCGGAGGAGTCGCCGGCCAGCGACGCCGGGGGCAGGTCGCTGCGGCCCACCTCGGTGCGCACCCGGTCCAGGGGCGCGCCGAGGGCGTCGGCGGCGACCTGGGCGAGGACGGTGCGCGCGCCGGTGCCGATGTCGGCCGCGTTCACCCTGATGACGAAGGTGCCGTCGGGCAGGGCCTGGGCGGTGGCGGTCGACGGCCGGATCATGACCGGGTAGGTCGCCGCGGCCACTCCGGTGCCGATGAGCAGTGCGCCCTCGGTCCGGGAGCGCGGGCGCGGGTCGCGCCGGTCCCAGCCGAAGCGGCGGGCGCCCTCGCGCAGGCACTCGGCGAGGTGCCGGCTGCTGAACGGCTTGCCGCTGCCGGGTTCCCTCTCCGGCTCGTTGCGGATCCGCAGCTCGACAGGGTCCGCGCCGAGGGCCCCGGCGAGTTCGTCGACCGCCGACTCCAGGGCGTACATGCCGGGGGCCTCGCCGGGGGCGCGCATCCAGGACGGGCTGGGGACGTCCAGCGGCACCACCCGGTGGGAGCTGAGCAGGTGCGGGGCGGTGTACATGACGCGGGACGGCACCGCGGCCTGCTCCACGAACTCCCTGACGTGCGAGGTGTGCGTGGTGACCTCGTGCAGCACCGCGGTGAGGTGTCCGTCGGCGGTGGCGCCGAGGCGCAGCCGGTGCAGGGTGGGGGCCCGGTGGCCGACGACGGTGGGCATGTACCGGCGGGGGTAGGCCACCGTGACCGGCCGGCCGGTGTGCCGTGCGGCCATGGCGGCGAGGACGACGTCGGGGCGCGGGGTGCCCTTGGAGCCGAAGCCGCCGCCGACGTGCTCGGCCACCACGGTGACGTGCTCCTCGGGCAGGTCGAAGAGACCGGCGAGCACGGACTGGACGGTCGTGCTGCCCTGGCTGGAGGTGTACACGGTCAGCCGGTCGCCGTCCCAGTGCGCGGTGCTCGCGTGCGGTTCCATGGGGTGGTTGTGCAGGGGCGGCACCCGGTACTCGGTGTCCAGGCGGACGTCGGCGGCGGCGAAGGCGCCGTACGGGTCGCCGTGTTCGAGGCGGCCCGGCTGAGCGCCCCCTTCGGGCTCGTAGGCGTCCGGGTGGTCGGGGCGGAGCACGACGTCGTGGTGCTCGGCGGCGTAGTGGACGCGGACGGCCCGGGCGGCGGCACGGGCCGCCTCGAGGGTCTCGGCGACGGCCAGGCCGACGCACCAGCCCCGGTGCGGCACGTGCCGGTTCTGCAGGACGGCGAGCGTCGCGTCGTCCGTCTCGCCGAGGCGCGGGGCGTCGCCGGGGGTCAGCACGGCGAGGACGCCTGGCAGCGCGAGGGCGGCCGCGGTGTCCACGCCGGTGACCCGGCCCCGGGCCACGGCGGCGGGCACGGGCCAGGCGTAGGCGCGGCCGGGCACCGGGTACTCGGCGGCGTACCGGGCGTTCCCGGTGACCTTCTCGCGCCCTTCCCGCCGCCCCGCGGGCGCCCCGAGGGCGGTGCCGGTGCGCGGGGTGGGGTGGGGGTCCCGGTCCAGGGCGCCGGTCCGGGGCTGCCGCTCCCCGCCTGCCTCGGCCGGGGCGGAGGCGGTGCGGGTGAGGGGGTCGTCGTGCGGCAGGCCCGTCCCGGACAGCGCGTCGTCCCTGGCCGCGCCGGCGGCGGCCATCGGGTCGTGGTGCGGCAGACCGGTGCCGGACAGCGGGTCGTCCCGGGGCAGCCCGGTGGCGGCCATCGGGTCGTCGTGCGGCAGTCCGGTCCCGGGCAGCGGGCCGCCGTGCTCCAGTGGGTCGTGCGCCATCGGGTTCTCCTGGGGTCGGCCGGGTCCGAGGGGGTCAGGCCGTCGCGGGGGCGGGGGCCAGGCGGTTCAGGACGTCCAGTGCGAGGTTGCGGGCGAGGGGCACCTTGTAGGCGTTGTCGCGCAACGGCTCGGCGCGCTCCAGTTCCAGGGCGACGGCGCCCTCGAAGGCCTCGGGGGTCGCGGCCGCGCCCAGCAGGGCCGTCTCCGCGTGGTGGGCCCGCCAGGGCCGGTGGGCGAGGCCGCCGAAGGCGAGGCCCACCTGGTCCACGACGCCGTCCGCGACGCGCAGGACGACGGCCACGGAGGCCAGGGCGAAGGCGTACGAGGCCCGGTCGCGGGCCTTGCGGTAGGCGGAGGGCGCCCCGGCCCGGGCGGCCGGGAGCAGCACGCCGGTGATCAGCTCGCCGGGTCGGATCTCGGTGTCCCGCTCCGGGCGCATTCCGGGCAGCCGGTGGAAGTCGGCCACCGGGATGCTGCGTCCGCCCTCGGCGCCGTACAGCTCGACCCGGGCGTCGAGGGCGGCGAGGGCGACGGCCATGTCGGAGGGGTGGGTGGCGATGCAGTGCGGGGAGTGGCCGAGCACGGCGTGGTCGCGGTGCACGCCGTCGCGGGCGCCGCAGCCGCTGCCGGGCTCGCGCTTGTTGCAGGGCTTGTCCAGGTCCTGGAAGTACGGGCAGCGGGTGCGCTGGAGCAGGTTGCCGCCGGTGGTGGCGGCGTTGCGGAGCTGGCCGGAGGCGCCCGCGAGGAGGGCCTGGGAGAGCACCGGGTAGCGGTCGCGGACGAGCGGGTGGGCGGCGAGGTCGCTGTTGCGGACGGTGGCGCCGACGCGCAGCGCGCCGTCCGGCAGTTCCTCCACCGCGTCCAGCGGCAGCCGGCCCACGTCGATGAGGACGCCGGGGGTCTCCACGCCGAGCTTCATCAGGTCGACGAGGTTGGTGCCGCCGGCGAGGTAGCGGGCGCCGGGGTGCGCCGCGTGGGCCTCGACGGCCTCCTGGACACCGGTGGGCCTGAGGTATTCGAAGCCTTTCACCCGATCACGTCCTCCACCGCTTCGACGATGCGCGGATAGGCGCCGCACCTGCACAGGTTGCCGCTGAGCCGCTCGCGGATCTCGGTCCGGTCCAGCGGCACGGGCCGGCCGGAGGGCTCGGCCGGGTCGGTGACGTGGGAGGGGTGGCCGGCGGCGGCCTCGGCGAGCATGCCCACGGCGGAGCAGATCTGCCCGGGGGTGCAGTAGCCGCACTGGAAGGCGTCGCGTTCGAGGAAGGCCCGCTGCAGGGGGTGCGGTTCCTCCCCGTCGCCGCCGAGGCCTTCGACGGTGGTGACCTCGCTGCCGTCGAGGGTGACGGCGAGCAGCAGGCAGCCGTTGACGCGGCGTCCGTCGACCAGGACGGTGCAGGCGCCGCACTGACCGTGGTCGCACCCCTTCTTGGAGCCGGTGAGCCCGAGGTCCTCGCGGAGCAGGTCCAGCAGGACCCGCCGGTGGTCGACGAGCAGGGTGTGGGGTTTGCCGTTCACCCGCAGGGTGATCTCCGAGTGCGGGTCGGGCCGGTTTTCACTGGTCATGGCAAGGAGGGCCTTCCGGACGGGCCGTGGTGTCCGTGCACACCGCGTATCCAGGCTGCGACGCCTCACACGTCCCGGCCACTCCAGCGCCCCCGCGGCCCCCGGCGGCGGTCCGGCCGGGACCGGGGCCGGCCGCCGCCACGCACGGCCGGCCGGCCGTGGGGAACGCCCTCAGACGGCCGGCACCTCGCCGTCCCGCCGGGCGAACTGGGTGCGGTGCAGTTCCGCGTACCGCCCGTCGACGGCGAGCAGTTCCTCGTGCGTGCCCCGTTCCACGATCCGGCCGGCCTCCACGACCAGGATCTGGTCGGCGGCCCGCACGGTGGACAGCCGGTGCGCGATCACCACGGCGGTACGGCCCTCCAGGGCCTCGGTGAGGGCCTCCTGTACGGCCGCCTCGGAGGTGTTGTCCAGGTGGGCGGTGGCCTCGTCGAGGATGACCACGCGCTGGCGGGCCAGCAGCAGCCGGGCGATGGTCATGCGCTGGCGTTCGCCGCCGGAGAGCCGGTAGCCGCGCTCGCCGACGACCGTGTCGAGACCGTCCGGCAGGGAGCGCACCACCTCGGCGAGCCGGGCGCGGCCGAGCGCGTCCCACAGTTCCTCGTCCGGGGCGTCCGGCCGGGCGAGCAGCAGGTTGGCGCGGACGGTGTCGTGGAAGAGGTGGCCGTCCTGGGTGACCATGCCGAGGGTGGCCCGCAGCGAGGCGGCGCTCAGGTCGCGCACGTCGGCCCCGCCGATCCGCACCGCACCGGAGTCGACGTCGTAGAGGCGCGGCAGCAGCTGCGCGATGGTGGACTTGCCGGCGCCCGAGGAGCCGACCAGGGCGACGGTCTGACCGGGTTCGGCGCGGAAGGAAACGCCGTGCAGGACCTCGGTGCCGCCGCGGGTGTCCAGGGCGGCGACCTCCTCGAGCGAGGCGAGGGAGACCTGGTCGGCGGACGGGTAGGCGAAGCGGACGTCGTCGAACTCGACCGCGACCGGCCCGTCCGGCACCTCGGCCGCGTCCGGCTTCTCCTCGATGAGCGGCTTCAGGTCGAGCACCTCGAAGACCCGCTCGAAGCTGACCAGGGCGGACATCACCTCGACGCGGGCCCCGGCGAGCGAGGTGAGCGGGGCGTAGAGCCGGGTGAGCAGCAGGGCGAGGGAGACGACGGCGCCGGCCTCCAGGGTGCCGTGCAGCGCGAACCAGCCGCCGAGGCCGTAGACGAGGGCCAGGGCGAGGGCGGAGACCAGGGTGAGGCTGGTGATGAACACCGACTGGGCGGTGGCCGTGCGCACCCCGATGTCGCGCACCCGGCGGGCGCGGGCCGCGAACTCCGCCGACTCCTCCTCCGGGCGGCCGAACAGCTTGACCAGGGTGGCGCCGGGCGCGGAGAAGCGCTCGGTCATCCGGGTGCCCATGGCCGCGTTGAGGGCCGCGGCCTCCCGCTGCATCCGGGCCATGCGGCTGCCCATGCGGCGGGCGGGCAGCACGAACACCGGCAGCAGCACCAGCGCGAGCAGGGTGATCTGCCAGGACAGGGTGAGCATCACCGCGAGCGTGAGCAGTAGGGTGACGAGGTTGGTCACCACGCCCGAGAGGGTGTTGGCGAACGCCCGCTGGGCGCCGATGACGTCGTTGTTGAGACGGCTGACCAGCGCTCCCGTACGGGTGCGGGTGAAGAACGCGACCGGCATGCGCTGCACATGATCGAACACAGCCGTGCGCAGATCGAGGATGAGTCCCTCCCCGAGCGTCGACGACAGGCGCCGGCCGAGGACGCCCAGCCCCGCCTCAGCGAGCGCGACCAGCGCGATCATCAGGGAGAGCCGTACGACGGCCCCGGAGTCGTGGCCCGCCACGATCGCGTCGACGACATGGCCGGCGAGCACGGGGGTGGCCACGGCCAGCAGTGCCGTCACCACCCCGAGCAGGACGAAGCGGACGATGCCCGCGCGGTGCGGGCGGGCGAACGCGGCGATACGGCGCAGTGTGGCGCGGGCGAAGGGGCGGCGGTCGGCCTGTGCGTTCATGACGCTGTGCAGCTGCGTCCAGGCGGTGGTCTCCATGCTCATGGAAGAGAACGTAGAACCTCAAGCGTCGTTGAGGTCAACGTCCGCGCCTCGTCGTCCGCACCGACTGCCCCGCGGCCTGAGGGTTCCGTGCCTCCTCCCGCCCATCCGCTGCCCGTCCGTAAGCCGCCGTCCGCGCCCACGCCACCCGCCGTTGACGCGGCGCGGAGAACCTCTTCCGGTGTGACAGCGCTTCGATTCCCCGACGTCCCCCGGGGCCGCCTCCCCCGGCGCTTCCCGGTCCGGCACGCCCTGTGCGCGGTGCCGCTCGTGCTGGTCGCCGTGGCCGCGGTGCGGCACCGCTCGGTGCTCGCCGAGGGCTTCGGCCAGTTGCGCACCGCCTCCTGGCCGTGGCTGCTGGCGGCGGCCGCCGCGACCTGCCTGACCTGGGTGGCGGCCGCGTGCACCCGGCAGGGCGCGGTGGTGCAGCCGCTGCCGAAGAAGCGGCTGCTGGTGACCCAGTTCGCGGCGGGCGCTGCCAACCACCTGCTGCCGACGGGGCTCGGCGCGAGCGCGGTGAACCTGCGCTTCATGACGGTGTGCGGGGTGCCGCCGGCCCGCTCCTCGGCTGCGCTGGCCCTGTACCTGCTGGCGGAGAGCGTGGGCCGGCTGGGCCTGCTGGCCGCGCTGCTGGTCGCCTTCCCCGACGCGCTGCGGCCGGGCACGCTGCTGCCCGCGGGCTCCGGGCCGCCGCTGCTGTCCGGCGGCTCCGCGCTGGTACCGGCCGTCGCGGGCACGCTGGTGCTGCTCGCGGCCGCGCTGGCCTTCGTGGGGCGGCTGCGCCGGGCCGTGTGCGCCTTCCTGCGGGACGCGCTGGGCGAGGCGCGGTCGGTGCACACGCGGCCGGCCCGGGCGCTGGCCCTGTGGGGCGGCTCGCTGGCGTTCCCGGCCTGTCAGGCGGCCGGTCTCGCCGCGGTGGGCCGGGCGCTGGACCTGCCGGTGCCGCCGGCGCACATGGCGCTGGCGTATCTCGCGGCGACGGTCGCGGTGGCGCTGGTGCCGACGCCGGGCGGGATCGGCTCGGTGGAGGCGGCGCTGATCGTGGCGCTGGTCGCGGCGGGCGGCCCGGCGGCGGTGGCCACGGCGGTGGTGCTGGCCTACCGCGTCATCACCGTGTGGCTGCCGCTGGTGCCGGGGGCGGTGACGCTGGGGGCGCTGGTGCGGCTGAAGGTCATCTGAGGCAGAGTGGCCCTTCGAACCGCCGCCCCCGCCGTCCCCCGAAGAGGAGCACCGCCGTGCCGGTCCGCGTGGAGCGCAGGGAACACGTCACCACGGTCGTGCTGTCCCGTCCCGAGGCGCGCAACGCGGTCGACGGGCCGACGGCCGCCGCGCTCGCCGACGCCTTCCGGGCCTTCGAGGCCGACGACGACGCCCGGGTGGCGGTGCTGTGGGGCGAGGGGGGCACGTTCTGCGCGGGCGCCGACCTGAAGGCGGTCGGCACGGAGCGGGGCAACCGGGTCGCGGAGAACGGTGACGGTCCGATGGGGCCGACCCGGATGCGGCTGTCGAAGCCGGTGATCGCGGCCGTCGCGGGGCACGCCGTCGCGGGCGGCCTCGAACTGGCGCTGTGGTGCGATCTGCGGGTCGCCGAGGAGGACGCCGTCTTCGGGGTGTTCTGCCGCCGCTGGGGCGTCCCGCTGATCGACGGCGGGACGGTACGGCTGCCCCGGCTGATCGGCACCAGCAGGGCCATGGACATGATCCTGACCGGCCGCCCGGTCCCGGCCCGCGAGGCCCACGACATCGGCCTCGCCAACCGTGTGGTGCCCACGGGCCGCGCCCGGGCCGAGGCCGAGGAACTCGCGGCGGCCATCGCCCGGTTCCCGCAGGCGTGTCTGCGCGGGGACCGGGCCTCGGTGCTGGACCAGGACGGGCTGGCCGAGGAGACGGCGATGCGCGGTGAACTCCGCCACGGCGTCGCCGTGCTGGCCGAGGGCCTCGAGGGCGCGGCGCGGTTCGCGGGCGGCGCGGGGCGGCACGGGTCCTTCACGGAGCTCTGAGGGCTCCGGGGCCGGTGCCGGCGGGACCGGCCGGCCCCGGTGGCCCCGGGCACGGCAGGGTGCGGCACCGCGGGGTCCGGCTCGACGCGTCCGGCGGGTGGCGGCCGGATCGCCCCCCCGGTGAACAACTGCGCGTCGTAGAAGTCGAGTTGACATCGACGGCACGGCGCGGACGACACCCCGACAGTGACCGCCGACCTTGTGGCTGATCCTCGACCACCGCTTCGGGGAGGGCCGTTGCCCCGCGCACCGCGTCCGCGATCAGGCCGAACTCCCCGAGGGCATCGTCTGATCCGCGCCCTCCCGGTGCCGACCGGGCCGCCGGATACGGCAGGATGAACGATCGCGCCGCCCGCCGACGACATCGGCGGCCGGCGCGATCGCACATGTACGGACATCGAGCAGGTGGCAACGTGACGAGACTTCACTCCAGGCTCCGCACCGCATCTTCGCGCCCCGGAGGTGACCGGTGAACCGTGCGCTGACCATGCACGACCTGGTCCTCGCCGGCATCGCCGCGGCCGCGGGGCTGCTGCTGGCCTTCCTGTCCCGCACGGTGCTGCGCTGGCTGGCCAAGCACGCGAAGCGGACCCGCTGGAGCGGTGACGACGTCATCGTGGACGCGCTGCGCTCCGTCGTGCCGTGGGCGGCGATCGCGGGCGGCGCGGCGGCGGCCGCCGCGGTGCTGCCGCTCACCCGGACCGTCCGGCACCACACCGACCAGTTCCTGGAGGTGTGGTTGATCCTCGTGGTGACGGTGTCCGCGGCCCGGGTGATCGCGGGCCTGGTCCAGTCGGTGACCCAGTCCCGCTCGGGCGTGGCCGGTTCGGCCACCATCTTCGTGAACATCACCCGGGTGCTGGTGCTGGCGATCGGCTTCCTGGTGGTGCTGCAGACGCTCGGCGTGTCCATCGCGCCCCTGCTCACCGCCCTGGGCGTCGGCGGCCTGGCCGTCGCGCTGGCCCTGCAGGACACCCTCGCCAACCTCTTCGCGGGCATCCACATCCTCGCCTCCAAGACCGTGCAGCCGGGCGACTACATCCGGCTCAGCAGCGGCGAGGAGGGCTATGTGGTGGACATCAACTGGCGCCAGACGACGGTCCGTCAGCTCTCCAACAACCTGGTCGTCATCCCCAACGGCCAGCTCGCGAAGACCAACATGACCAACTACACGCGTCCCGAGCAGCAGTTGACGATCCTGGTGCAGGTGGGCGTGAGCTACGACAGCGACCTGGACCACGTCGAGCGCGTCACCCACGAGGTGATCGCCGAGACGATGACCGGGGTCGCCGGCGCCGTTCCGGACCACGAGCCCGCGATCCGCTTCCACACCTTCGGCGACTCGCGCATCGGCTTCACGGTGATCCTGGGCGTGGGCGAGTTCAGCGACCAGTACCGCATCAAGCACGAGTTCATCAAGAGCCTGCACCGCCGCTACCGCGCGGAGGGCATCCGCATCCCGTCCCCGGTCAGGACGGTGGCCCTGCAGCAGGGCGCGGTGGTGATACCGCAGCAGCGCAGCGTTGAGGAGCCGGCGCCGGCCGTCTCCGAGTAGGCCCCGGGGGCGGCGGTCGGCATATCCTCGAAGGGCCATGACCTCTCCGCCGCCGGACCCGGCCGCCCGCTCCCTCGACGAACGGCTCGACGCGATCGCGCGCGAGCCGTTCCGGGCGAGGTTCCACCTGCGCGGCCGGGAGCTGGCCATCGCCGGCGAGAAGGGACCGGCGACCATCCGGTGGCACGCCTTCGACCTGGTCGCCGAGCGGCTGGCCCCGGCGCGGCCGCGCAAGGACGGGCGGCAGACGCCGTACCGGGGGCATCCGGTGTTCGTCGCCCAGCACGCCACCGCGACGTGCTGCCGGAACTGCCTCCAGCGCCGGCACGGGATTCCCCGCGGGCGGGAGCTGAGCCGCGCCGAGCAGGTGTACGTCGTGGACGTGATCTGCCGGTGGATCGAGCGCGAGGTGGCGGGCGGCGCCGGGCCGGGCGCCGCCCGCCACGGCTGATCAGAGCGTGGCCGAGTTCTCGTGCCAGTGGCCGCCGCGCCTGCTGTGCGGGGCCGCGAAGGACGAGGCGACCGGGTTCACCGTCCAGTCGGGGTGGCCGGGCATCCGCGGGGTCTTCGTCCCGTAGAGCCAGTCGCGCAGGAAGCCGGACTGGTCCTGCCCGGAGACCTCGGAGGCGACGTCGATGTAGTCGGCGGTGCTCGCCGAGCAGTCGCGGAAGCGCTCCAGGAAGGCGCGCTCGACGGCGGTGAACACCTGCTCGCCGACGAGCTGCCGGAATGCGTACAGCACGAGGACGCCGCCCAGGTAGCGCTGGCTGTCGAAGAGGTTGGTCTCGTTCGGGGCGGCCACCGGGCCGGAATCGTGGCGCCACTGGTCGCCGCGCGCGTAGGTGTCCTTCATCCGGGCTTCCATGGTGGTCAGGCCGAGGGAGTCGGCCCAGCCGCGCTCGTAGCGGTAGAGCAGCCCGTAGAAGTCCGCGTGGCCCTCGTTCAGCCACAGGTCGGCCCAGGTGGCGGGGCTGACCAGGTTGCCGAACCAGGAGTGGACCAGCTCGTGCATCATGTGCGAGCCGATGCTCCGCTCCGGCTGGAGCAGGAAGTTCGGCTTGTACAGGGTGAGGGTCTGCGTCTCCAGGCCGGTGAAGTCGAAGGCCGCGGGGTCGTCGGAGTTGCACGGCAGCAGGCCGTACGTCTCGAACGGGTAGGCGCCCAGCCGGTCCTCCAGCCAGGTCACCAGGCCGGGGGTGAGGGCGAGCGCCGGTTCCAGGGCTGCGGCGCGGGCGGCGGGCACGACATCGCGCAGCGGCAGGCCGTGCGGGCCCTGGCGGTCCTTGACCACGTAGTCGCCGACGGTGATCTGCACCAGCTCGGTGGCCATCGGGGAGGCCGAGCGGTACGAGTACGCCGTGCGGTCGCCGCTGAGCGTCTCGGTGCCGGTGAGCAGCCCGTTCGCCACCGCGCGCAGGCCGTTCGGGACCGTGAGGCGGAAGGTGAAGTGCGCCTTGTCCGAGGGGTGGTCGTTGCACGGGAAGACGGTGTGCGCGGAGTTCGGCTGCGGGCAGGTCGCGAAGCCGTCGGGGGTGGGCACCCAGGCGGTGTGGGCGAGGGCGCGGCGCGGGTCGGCGGAGTAGGCCACGGTCACGGTGGCCGACGCGCCCGGCCGCAGGGTCCTGGCGGGCGTGACGCGCAGCTTCTCGTCGGCCTGCGCGAAGGAGGCGGCGGCGCCGTCGACGGACACGCTCCGGATGTCGAGGCCGAGGGCGTCCAGCGAGAAGCGGCTGAGCGGGCGGTCGGCGCGTATGCGCACGGTGGCCGTGGCGTCGACCGTCCTGGCGGTGGCGTCGTAGGCCAGGTCCAGGTGGTAGGACGTGGCGCGGTAGCCCTTGTTGCCGAGGGTGGGGAACACGGGGTCGTCGAGGGTCTCGGGGCCGGGGGCGGCCGCCGTGCGGGCCGCCCCGTGCGCCGTCGCGCCGGGGCCGGAGGGGCGGGCCTGGGCCGGGGAGCCCGTCGTCAGCGCCGCGGCCGTGCCGATCAGCGCGGCCGCGGGGGCCGTCACTCGGGTGCGATATCTCATGGTCCGCTTTCGTTCGGGCGGCCGGGTGGTCGGTTCCGGCCGCCGGTCGGAGGCGATCACGCGTGGTCAGCGGTGATCGCTTGTCATGACCACATGAAGGCGGGATCGGTTGCACCCGGGCGGCACGAATTTCCGGCCGGGACCCCTGTCGAGCCGGACCCGGTCACGAGATATCTTGATGTCGAGCAATGTTGCAGACGTGGAGCGGAGCACCCGGTGACTGACTCGACCATCATCTACACCTACACAGACGAGGCCCCGGCCCTCGCGACGCACTCGTTCCTGCCGGTGATCCAGGCGTACGCCTCGCAGGCCGGTGTGCCCGTGGAGACCCGCGACATCTCGCTGGCCGGGCGCATCATCGCCGTCTTCCCGGAGTACCTGAACGAGGACCAGCGCATCCCCGACGCGCTGAGCGAGCTGGGCGAGCTGGCCAAGACGCCCGCCGCCAACATCATCAAGCTGCCGAACATCTCGGCGTCCATCCCGCAGCTCAAGGCCGCCGTCGCCGAGCTGCAGGGCAAGGGCTACGCGCTGCCGGACTACCCGGACGACCCCAAGTCGGACGAGGAGCGCGAGATCCGCGCCCGGTACGACAAGATCAAGGGCTCGGCGGTGAACCCGGTCCTGCGCGAGGGCAACTCCGACCGACGCGCCCCCGCCTCCGTGAAGAACTACGCCAAGACCCACCCGCACCGCATGGGCGCCTGGAGCTCCGACTCCAAGACCAACGTGGCGACGATGGGCGTGGACGACTTCCGCTCCACGGAGAAGTCCGTGGTGATCTCCGAGGCCGGCGCCCTGCGCATCGAGCTCAAGGGCGACGACGGCTCGACCACCGTGCTGCGCGAGTCGGTGCCGGTCCTCGCGGGCGAGGTCGTCGACGCCTCCGTGATGCGCGTCGGCGCGCTGCGCGAGTTCCTGACCGCGCAGGTCGCCCGGGCCAAGGAGGAGGGCGTCCTGTTCTCCGTGCACCTGAAGGCCACGATGATGAAGGTCTCCGACCCGATCGTCTTCGGCCACGTGGTGCGCGCCTTCTTCCCGAAGACGTTCGCGAAGTACGGCGAGACCTTCGCCGCCGCCGGCCTGACCCCGAACGACGGCCTGGGCGGCATCCTCAAGGGCATCGAGTCGCTGCCCGAGGGCGCCGAGATCAAGGCCTCCTTCGACGCCGAGCTGGCCGAGGGCCCGGCGCTGGCCATGGTCGACTCCGACAAGGGCATCACCAACCTGCACGTGCCGTCCGACGTCATCGTCGACGCCTCGATGCCGGCCATGATCCGCACCTCCGGTCACATGTGGGGCCCGGACGGCCAGGAGGCCGACACCCTCGCGGTGCTGCCGGACTCCTCGTACGCCGGCGTCTACCAGGCCGTGATCGAGGACTGCCGCGCCAACGGCGCCTACGACCCGTCGACCATGGGCTCCGTCCCGAACGTCGGTCTGATGGCGCAGAAGGCCGAGGAGTACGGCAGCCACGACAAGACCTTCGAGATCCCGGTCACCGGCACCGTCCGCCTGGTCGACCAGGCCGGTGACGTCGTGATCGAGCAGGCGGTCTCCGCCGGCGACATCTTCCGCGCCTGCCAGACCAAGGACGCGCCGATCAAGGACTGGGTGAAGCTGGCCGTCACCCGCGCCCGCGCCACCGGCGACCCGGCCGTCTTTTGGCTGGACGCCACCCGCGCCCACGACGCCAACCTGATCGCCAAGGTCGAGCAGTACCTGCCGGAGCACGACACCGAGGGCCTGGACATCCGGATCCTGTCGCCGGTCGAGGCCACCAAGCTGTCGGTGGAGCGCATCCGCCGCGGCGAGAACACCATCTCGGTCACCGGCAACGTGCTGCGCGACTACCTGACCGACCTGTTCCCGATCCTGGAGCTGGGCACCAGCGCCAAGATGCTGTCGGTCGTCCCGCTGATGGCGGGCGGCGGCCTGTTCGAGACCGGCGCCGGCGGCTCCGCGCCGAAGCACGTGCAGCAGCTCGTCAAGGAGAACTACCTGCGCTGGGACTCCCTGGGCGAGTTCTTCGCCCTGGTGCCGTCCCTGGAGCAGTACGCGGCGGCCACCGGCAACACCCGCGCCAAGGTCCTCGCCGACACCCTCGACCGCGCCACGGCGACGTTCCTCAACGAGGACAAGTCCCCGACCCGTCGCCTCGGCGGCATCGACAACCGCGGCAGCCACTTCTACCTGTCCCTGTACTGGGCGCAGGAGCTGGCCGGCCAGAGCGACGACGCCGACCTGGCGAAGGCGTTCGCCCCGCTCGCCGAGACCCTCGCGGCCGACGAGCAGAAGATCGTCGACGAGCTGATCGCCGTGCAGGGCAAGCCGGCCGACATCGGCGGCTACTTCCAGCCGGAGAAGGCCAAGGCGGACGCGGTCATGCGCCCGTCGGCCACCTGGAACTCGGCTCTCGCGTCGCTGAGCTGACGCCCGCGGCGCACCAGCCGCACCGTCGAGTGATCCTCCGCCCCGGCCGGTTCCCCCGGCCGGGGCGGAGGCGTGCCGGGAGCCGGTGCGCCGGCGCGTCCGTCCCGGTCCGCCGCCCGGCGGGAGCCGGTGCGGAGGGCGTTGTCAGTGCCGTGTGGCACCTTGATCACACACCGTCCGGCCGACGCCCATGGAGCAGCCCGTGCCCCCGTACGCCCCCTCGTTCGAACTCCTGCCCGGCGCCGCCGAGTCGCCCGTGCTGCTGCACGTGCCGCACTCGTCGCGGGCGATACCGGCCGACGTCCGTGAGGGGATCGTGCTGGACGACGCGGCGCTGGAGCGGGAGCTGGACCACATCACCGACGCGCACACCGCGCGGATCGCGGAGCGGGCGGCGGCCCTCGCCGGGGTCACCCCCTGGCGGTTCGTCAACCGGCTGTCCCGGCTGGTCGTGGACCCCGAGCGGTTCCCGGACGAGCGGGAGGAGATGCTCGCCGTGGGCATGGGGGCCGTGTACACCGCGACCACGCACCGCGGAGTGCTGCGCTCCCCGGACACCGACCCCGGACCGCTGGTCGAGCGGTACTTCCGGCCGTACGCGCGCGCGATGACCGAGGCGGTCGCCGGACGGCTGGCCGCGACCGGGCGCGCGATCGTGATCGACGTGCACTCCTATCCGCGCGAGGCCCTGCCGTACGAGCTGCACGGGGCCGGTCCGCGGCCGCCCGTGTGCCTGGGCACGGACGCCTTCCACACGCCGTCCCGGCTGCGCGAGGCGGCGCTGCGGGCGTTCGCCGGGTGCGGGGAGACGGGGCTGGACAGCCCGTTCAGCGGGACCTACGTGCCGCTGGAGTACTACGGGCGCGAGGCGCGGGTGAGTGCGCTGATGGTGGAGATCCGCCGGGACACCTACATGACCGAGCCCGGCGGCCCCGCCGGACCGGGTGTCGAGGACCTGGCCGGGGCGCTGGCCGCGCTCGTGGACGCCGTCTAGCCGCGCGGCCGGCCCCGGCGCGGGCGCGGGCCCTCCGGCTGGAGCACTCCCGCAGGACACCGGGCGGGGCGCGTACGAAGGTGGTGGGCATGACGGAGGAGATCACGCTCACCGGCCCGGCCGCACCGCCCGAGCGGGACTGGCCGCCGCCCGTGCGGGACTGGCTGCCGCTCGACCTGGACGGGACGGACTTCGACCCGGTCCTCGCCGGGCTCATGCGCGAAGGCCCGCTGACCCGCGTCCGGCTGCCGTTCGGCGAGGGGTGGGCGTGGCTCGCCACCCGCTACGAGGACGTGAAGCTGATCACCAACGATCCGCGCTTCGGCCGCGCCGAGGTGACCCGCCGTCAGGTCACCCGGCTCGCCCCGGACTTCTCGCCCCGCCCGGGCTCGCTGGCCTGGGCCGACCAGCCCGAGCACAACCGGCTGCGCAGGCCGGTCGCCGGCGCCTTCACGGTGAGCGCCATGAAGCGGCTGCGGCCCCGCGCGCAGCGGATCCTGGACGGGCTGGTGGACGGCGTCGTACGGGACGGGCCGCCCGCGGACCTGGTCGAGCGGGTGCTGGAGCCGTTCCCGATCACGGTCGTCAGCGAGGTCATGGGCGTGCCGCCCGCCGACCGTGAGCAGGTGCACGCCTGGACCCGGCAGATCATCTCCACCTCCGGCGGCGCCGAGGCCGCCCAGGCCGCGAAGACGGGCCTGTACGGCTGGATCACCACGGCCGTCCGGTCCCGCGCGCACAGCACGGACGAGGACGTCTACGCGCTGCTCGGCGCCGCCGTGTCCCGGGGCGAGATCAGCGAGGAGGAGGCCGTCGGTCTCGCCGGGCCGCTGCAGATCGGCGGCGAGGCGGTCACCCACAACTGCGGCCAGATGCTGTTCCTGATGCTGACCCGCCCGGAGCTGATGGAGCGCGTCCGCAGCCGCCCCGACGCGCGCGGCCCGGTCCTGGACGAACTGCTGCGCCACATCCCGCACCGCAGCACGGTCGGGCTCGCCCGGATCGCCCTGGAGGACGTCGAGGTCGCCGGCCACCGGATCGCGGCGGGTGAACCGGTCTACGTGTCCTACCTCGCCGCAAACCGCGATCCGGCCGTCTTCCCCGACCCCGACCGCATCGACCCGGACCGGCACCCCAACCCGCACCTGGCCTTCGGCAACGGCCCGCACTACTGCACCGGCGCCGTCCTCGCCCGGCTCCAGACCGAGCTGCTCGTCGACACCCTCCTGGACCGGCTGCCCGCCCTGCGCCTCGCCGTCCCGCCGGACGAGGTCCGGTGGCGGCACAAGACGATGATCCGCGGCCCGCGCACCCTGCCCGTCACATGGTGACCGGCGTGCGCGGGCCGCACACGGCCTAGGTCGTGTCCGCAAAGTCGCGTCGTTCGCCCGCAGGGCGGGCGTCGCGGCGTCCGGTGCGTGCTCTGGGCGTGCCGGCCGGATGCCCTCGTACTGGGTGTACTCGGGCTTTCGGCCGGTGCGGCGAGAGTGCGTGCCGGGCGTCGTGACGCAGACGCGACTTTGCGGACACGGCCCAGGGCCTGTCTGACGATTCGCGTCGTCGCCCGAAGGGCGGCCGCGCGGCGTCAGGTGCGTGCTCTCGGCGGGCCGGCTCCAGGGCCGTGTACTGGACGTACTCGGGTCTGGGGCCGGTGCGGCGAGAGTGCGTGCATGGCGTCGCGCGGCAGGCGGGAATCGTCAGACAGGCCCTAGGCCCGCAGCCACTCCGTGACGACGACCTGGCCGCCGGTGCGCAGCCGCAGGGCGAACGGGCCGGCCGGCGGGGTGTCGCTGGTGAAGCGGCCGAGGGTGTCGACCGCGACGGGGCGGGCCGCCAGGGGGCCGCCCAGGACCTCGACGCGGGCCGGGCCCGGGGGCAGCACCTGGCCGATCAGTCCCTCGCCGGTGACCTCGACGTCCACGGTCAGGCCGCCCGCTCGGAAGGTCAGCATCCGCGGCGCGTCCGGCATTCCCCTGACGGGCAGCGCGTCCACCAGCGAGTCGAAGGTCAGCTCGGCGATGTCGCCGTCCAGGTCGTGCAGCGCGTAGGCGCCCAGGGCGATCTGGCGCAGCTCGGCCGGGACCGGGTCCAGCGCGGCGGCCGCCCGGCGCAGTTCCTCCTCCAGCAGGTCCCCGTCGATCCCGGTGTCGTCGAACCCGGCGTCGTCGAAGCCCTCCTCGGGGAAGGCGTCGTCGTGGGCGCCGCTCATGCCGCCTCCCGTGCGTCCATCCGGGCCCGCAGCCGGCGCAGACAGCGCTGGCGCAGCGGGCCGATGCTGCCGACCGCGATGCCGAGCGCGACCGATACCTCCAGATAGCTCGGCGGCGGCGAGGCCATCAGCACCCGCAGCAACTGCCGGCACCGCTCGCCGAGCGCCTCGAACTCCTGCCAGAGCCGGCGGATCCGCTCCGCCTGCGCGGCCTCCTCCTCGGAGTCGATCAGCGACTGCTCCGGGGTCCGTTCCTCGCTGGCCCGGTCCAGCACCTGCGGATCGTCCGTCAGGGTCAGCCGGGCCAGCCCCTTGAGCACCTTCAGGCACTCGTTGCGGGCGGTGCTGGCGAGCCAGGAGCCCGCCTTGTCCGGTTCCCGGAGGCGGTGGAGGTGCTGGGCGAAGCGGAACCACACGGTCTGGTAGACCTCGTGCGCGTCGGCGTCGGAGAGCCGGTGTGCGCGCACCACCGACCACACCAGCGGACTCAGTCCCTCCACCAGCGCCTTCCAGGCCCCCGCGTCGCCGTCGACCGCGGACCGGACCAGCGCGCCGACCTCTGTTCGGTCCACGGCTCCACCCCTCGTGTACGGCACGTCATCGTACGCCGTGGAGGTGAGCGTTCCGGCCCTCATACCGGCCGGACCGGGATCGCGACGGGGGTCGGCCGCCAGGTGGACGGCCGGAGCACCGGTACGTGCGCCCCGCGCACCTCGGCGGACTCGGTGACGGTCGCGAGCAGTCGGGCCCGGGCCGCGCGGGGGTCGCGCTCCTTGTGCGCCGTCATGTGGGCGGCGACGAGCCCGGCGACGACCGGGGTGGCGAAGGAGGTGCCGCTCCACTGCGCGAGGCCTTCGAACATCACCTGCTCGGGTTTGCCGGCGCCGCTCTCGCCCGCCTCGCTCAGCACGCCGGTGTGCCGCGGGTACTGGCAGGTGCAGACGTACCCGCAGTCGTACCGGCAGGCGTCGTAGGTGGAGTGCTGGTAGACGTACGGCACGGGTGCGCGGAAGCCGGTGAGGGCGCTGGTGAGGCGCTCGCCGGGGGCGTAGACCCGCACCCAGGGGCCGTGGTTGCTGAAGCAGGCGCCCGACTCGCCGTCACCGCGCAGCGCGCCGACCGACAGCACGCAGTCCTCGTACTCCGGCAGCGCGGCGTAGGCGGCCGGCCAGAACGGGTTGTCGCTGGCGTTGTTGCCCGCGGCGGCGACCAGCAGGGTGCCCTGCTCGCGCAGTTCGCGCATGAAGGCGTCGAGGCCGAGCAGGCCGTCGGCGCGGCCGTTGGACGTGCCGGCCGAGAGGCTGATGATGTCGGGCCAGCCGCCCTGGTCGACGGCCTCGAAGAGTCTGGCGCCGAACTCCGACTCCAGGACGGCGCCCGCGTCGGCGAGCGTGCCGCGCACGGTGACGTCGGTGTTGGGGGCGACGGCCGCGACGATCCCGGCGATGAACGTGCCGTGCCCGACGTACTGCCGCAGCACACCGTCCGGACCGGTCTCGCTGACCTGCGGGTCGCCGGTGGTGTGGGCGAGCAGCGGGTAGGAGCCGTGATCGTGCACGAGGCCGGTGTCGACGACGAGGACGCCGACGGCGGTGTCCGGGTCGTACGGGGCGTCCACCGGGCCGGGGTTGGGACGCGCACCGCGCGGCGCGGGGACGGGTTCGTCCCCGGGGCAGGCGTTGACCGCGATGTGCACGACGTGGTTGCGGCTGACCAGGCGGCGGCCCTGACGGCCCTCGGCCTCGCGCAGGGCGCCCAGGGCGTGCGGGACGACGTCCTCGCCGAGGGTGGGGTCGCCGACCCGGATCCGGGTGACGCCGGTGCGGTTGGCCGCCGGGCCGGTCCGGCGCACATGGTCCGGGACCAGGCCGCGCGTCTCGGTGAAGTGGCCGCGCACGGTGTCCTCGACCAGCCGGGCCTCCTCGCCGTCGCGGGCGAGGACGACGCCCTTCTCGTAGAGGAACTCCGCGGCGTCGTCCGGCCCCATGGCCAGCGCGGTGCCGGGCATCGCGCGCTGGATGTGGTCGAACTGCTCGTGGAATCGCCGAGGTGCCATGGTGAGTCCTCCCCCTGAGACGGTGTCCGACAGTCAGAGTCGCCCGCCGGCCGGTTGATACAGCTTGACGCAGCCGGCCGGCGCGCGAGTACGGCCCCGAGTGGCGACGGCGAACCCGTGGGGCGGGTTTGCGCAGGCCACTACCATGCGAGGGGTGACAGCGGGAAGCGACTCGGTCCTCGAACTGCTGCCCATGGTGTTCGCCGATCCGGGCGAGGCACGGGCGCGGGCGGAGCACGTGCTGCGGACCGGCCCGCCCCCACTGAACGCCAGCGTCGCGCACCAGGTGCTCGGCATCTGGCAGCGGGACTTCGGCGACCTCCGGGTCGCCCTTGGCCATCTGCGCCGGGCCCGGGACCTGGCCGCGCGCGCCGAGTCGGCGGAGCGGGAGGCGGACGTGCTCGCGACCCTGGGGGTCGCATTGGTGCACGCGGGGCGCACCCGGCAAGGGCTCGCGGCGTTCGAGCGGGGGGTCGCGCGGGGCGGCGGACACACCAGGGCGCGGGTGCGGTACCGGCGGGCCTACGTGTGGTGGGTGCTGGGGCACCACCGGGAGGCGCTGGAGGACGTACGGCGGGCGCTTCCGGCCCTGCGGCAGGCCCGCGACGGGATCTGGACCGCGCGGGCGCTGACCCTGCGGGCCACGGTGCATCTGGCGCTGGGGGCGGTGGACCGGGCGGTCGCCGACTTCACGGCGGCGGAGCGGCTGTGGGACACCACCGGCCAGGAGCACGACAAGGCGGACGCGGTGGAGAGCCGGGGCCTCGCCGCGTTCCGCTCCGGGGACATCCCGGCCGCGCTGCGGCTGCTGGACGAGGCCGAGGAGCGGTACGCCAAGCTCGGCACGCCCACCTTCATGCTGTCCGTGCGGCGCTGCGAGGTGCTGATGGCCGCCGGGCTCGCCCCCGAGTCGCTGGCCGAGGCGGACACCGCGATCGCGCTGCTGGACCGGATCGGCGGTCAGTCCACCCGCAAGGCGGAACTGCTGCTGGCCGCCGCGCGCGCGGCCCGCTCGGCCGGGAAGGCGGACGTCGCGACCGACCGTGCGGCCCACGCGGTACGGCTGTTCGCCAGGCAGCGGCGGACCTGGTGGGAGACGCACGCACGGCTGGTGCTCACCGAGGCGCGGGCGGCGGCGGGGCCCGGGTCGGGCCGGCTGGTGGCGGACGCGGCGCGGGTCGCCGAGCGGCTGGCCGCCTTCGGGTCGCCGGCGGCGCCGGAGGCCTCGCTGCTCGCCGGGCGGATCGCGCTGGCGCTGGGCCGGACGGCCGACGCGGAGCGGCATCTGGCGGCCGCCGCGCGCAGCCGGTACTCCGGTCCGCCGCCGGCCAGGGTGACGGGCTGGGTGGCGCAGGCGCTGCGCGCCCGGGCGGCCGGTTCCGGACGGGGTGTGCTGCAGGCGTGCCGGCGGGGCCTGGCCGTGCTCGACGACCACCGGATGACGCTCGGCGCCTCCGAGCTGCGCGCCCGTGCCACCGCGCAGGGGGCGGAACTGGCCGCGCTGGCCCAGGAGGTGAGCCTGGCGCACGGCGGCCCGCGGCGGCTGCTGGAGTGGAGCGAGCGCTGGCGGGCGACCGTGCTGGCCGCGCCGCCCGCCCGGCCGCCCGCCGATCCGGCGCTGCTCGGCGGCATCACCGCCTACCGGGAGATAGCGGCCCGCGCGGAGGAGGCGCGGATGGAGGGCCGCCCGGTGCCGACTTTGGAGCGCGAACAGCGGCGGCTGGAACGGGAGATCCGCTCCCGCACCCACCACATGCGCGGCGACGCGCCCGGCGCCGGCGGCCGCTTCGACACGGCCCGGCTGCTGGACCGGCTCGGGGACGCGCGGCTGGTCGAACTCGCCGTGGTGGACGGGCGGGTGCACATCCTGCTCTGCGGGCGGGGCCGGGTCCGGCGGTTCGCGGGCGGGGTGCTCGCGGAGGCGGTCGCCGAGGCCGAGCACGTGCAGGCGGGGCTGCGCCGGCTCGCGCATCCGGGCGGTGAGGCGCGGCTGCCGCTGGTGGAGGCGGCGGGCCGGCGCCTGGAGGAACTGCTGCTGGGCGGTGCCGCGGCGCACCTGGGGTCCGGCCCGGTGGTGATCGTGCCGCCGGGCGCGCTGCACCGGGTGCCGTGGGCGCTGCTGCCCGCGCTGCGGGAGCGGGTGCTCAGCGTGTCGCCGTCGGCGGGCAGTTGGCTGCGGGCCCGGGAGACAGCGCCGCCGCGCGGCGGCCGGCATGTGCTGGTCCGCGGCCCGGGCCTGGCCACCGGCGGCGCCGAGGTGCCCGAGCTGGCCGGCCGGTACGGCGCGGCGACGGTGCTCGAGGGGCCGTCGGCCGAGGTGCCCCGGGTGCTGGAGCATCTGGACGGCGCGGCCCTCGCGCATATCGCCGCGCACGGTACGTTCCGTGCGGACAGTCCGCTGTTCTCCGCGCTGCGGATGGCCGACGGCCCGCTGATCGTCCACGACTTCGAGCGCCTGGCCCGCAGCCCCTACCGGATCATCCTCTCCAGCTGCGACACCGCCCGGCTCGCCTCGGTCGGCGCGGACGAACTGCTCGGGCTGGTCACCGCGTTGCTGCCGCTGGGCACGGCCGGGGTGGTGGCGAGCAGCGCGCCGGTCAACGACGCTGCGGTGGTGCCGCTGATGCTCGCCCTGCACAAGGGCCTCGACGCGGGACTGTCCATGGCCGAGTCCCTCCGCGACGCCCGCGCCGCCCTGCCGGGCGACGCGGTCCACCAGGCGACGGGGTGGGCGTTCGCGGCCTTCGGGGCGGCATGACCCGGGGCGCCGGGAGTTCGAAAAGGGTGCTGTGAACGATTCACCGACCGGAGCGGGGCGCTCGGGCCGCGATGCGGCGCGGTGCGCACGCCCCGCGAGCCCACGCGGTCAGGCGGGCTCGGCCGTCGGCAGGTCGGCGAGTCCCGGCAGCGCGCCGCGGTCGCTGGCGCCGAGGCGGGCGTAGGCGCCGTACAGGTGGTTGCCGACGGTCCGGACGGAGAGGGTCAGCCGCTCGGCGATCTGCCGGTTGCTGAGGCCGGAGGCCGCGAGCGCGACGATCTGCCGCTGCCGGGCGGTGAGGTCGCCGAGGACGAGTGCGCCGAGCGCCGGGGTGCGGGCGCCCTGGCAGCGGCGGGCCAGTGCGAGTGCCCGGGTGCGGGAGAGCCGGGCGGCGCGCGGGTCGCGGTGGGCCGGTACGGCCTGGGCGTGCGCCTCGGCCGCGAACAGCAGGAAGCCGCGTTCCGCCAGCGCCCCGGCGGCCCGGTCCAGGGCGGGGCCGTCGCCGCGGGCGAGCGCGTCGGCGTGCCGGGCGAACACGCCGTCGCCCGGCAGCCGCCCGGCCACCCGCTCCGGCGCCCCCAGCCGCACGGCGTCGTAGAGCGCCAGCACCTCGTCCCCGGCGATGCGGTCCAGGGCGCTCCCGAGGTCGCCCCGTGCCGCCGCGGCCCACACCCCCGTCCCCCTGCCGTCGCCGAACTGGCACACCGCTAAGTCGAGTTCGGCACGGCACCCGGCGTCCTCCGGTTCCGCGCGCAGGCCCTCGCGGGCCCAGGCGGCCGCCTCGCGCAGCTCTCCGCGCAGCCGGGCGTACCGGGCGCGTACGGCGGCGTACCCGCCCGGGACCGGCAGCCCCTCGGCCAGCAGCCAGTCCCCGACCGGCGTCGGCACGGCCCGTACGTCGTGTCGCGCCAGCCGGCGCTCCAGAGCACCGCGTTCCGCCGTGAGAGCCGGACCGCACCGGTCCGGGGTGCGGGCCAGCCGGCGGGCCCGCAGCGGGCCCGCGGTGGCGCGCAGGACCGGACCGTGCAGAGGATGCGCGAGGGAGACCGAGCCGTGCTCGTCGACGTCGATCAGCCCTTCCTGCTCCAGGCGTTCGAGCACGTCCAGGTCGAGGCCGTCCAGGGCGAGCGGCAGGGGCTCGGCGAAGGCGAGCCGGTGCAGTGTCTCGCGCTCGTCGGCGTCGGGCCGGTCGAGGACGGCCGCCAGGCGCTCGCGGACGCTCGCGGTGACCGGGACCGGCCCCCGCCACGCCCGTCCGCCGCCGCCCGGTACGGCGCTGAGGACGCCGGAGTCGTGCAGCGCCCCCAACAGGTCGCGCAGCAGCCTCAGATCGCCCTGGCACAGCCGGTGCAGCCGGCCCGTGGTGAGCGGCTCGAGTCCGGCCGTCGCGAGGATCCGGTCGGTGTCCTCGCGGGGCAGCGGCGGCAACGGCAGGCGCGGCAGCAGCTCTCCCGTCCACAGCCGGGAGACGGCGGCGGGCGCGGGCGCGCCGTCGGTGGCGGTCACCGCCAGCCGGGTGCCGCCGTGCACGGCGAGCTGGTGCACGAGCGCGGCGGAGGCCTCGTCCAGCAGATGGGCGTCGTCCACCACGAGGAGACGCACCCCGGACAGGAGCCGCACCGCGCGGTGCAGTGAGACGGTGTCGGACAGCAGGTGCGCGAAGGCCGCGAAGCGCAGGTCCCGGGTATCGGGGGTTCCGGTCACCCGGGCGCAGTCGAGACCCCGTACCGCCTCCCTGACCAGCCGGGTCTTGCCGCGCCCGGCCGGCCCGGTCACCACGATGCCCGGCCGGCCGGCCGCCAGCGCCCGGCGGACCAGGTCCAGTTCGTCCTCCCGTCCGGTGAACGGCCAGGGCAGTTCCAGCGTCTTCGCGTCCTGTTCGTGAGTCGTCACACCAACAGGAGCGGGCCTACTCAGTTCTGATACAGGGCGACTTGAGTACCCCCCGGCTCAGGCGCCCGGCCACCGGGTACGGCACGCTGGCGGTCCAGGCCACAGTCGGGCACGGGGGGAGTGGTCGGGGGACGTCGCCTTCGGGGGAGGGAGACGTCCTCCGGCCTCGCCGTCACATCGCCGGCGGGGCCCGCCCCATGGCGCGACCGGCCCGGAAGTCCCGCTCCTACAGCAGCCGTACGGCCGGGGAAGCGGTCCGGTCGAGGTGCGCGGCGAAGGCCGGGTGGGCGGTCAGCCGCCGGGCGTGACCCCACAGCACCGGGTGGCCGGCGACGCGGCGCACGGCGGAGGCGTCGAGGCGGCGGCTGTGCACGGTGGCCAACTGGACCAGCGACGCCCACAGTTCGACGTCCGCGGCGGTCAGCCGTCCGGCGACGAGGAACTCCTCCCCCGCCAGGTACCGCTCCAGCCGGCCCAGTGTGTCCAGCAGACGACGCAGCGCGGCGGCCCGTTCGGCCGGATCGGCGTCGGCCTGCCCGGCGCGGCGCGCCGCCCGCCGGATGCCCTCGGCGCAGAGCCGCTCCACAGCCTCGATCTCGCTCTCGGCCCCGCACGGGTACAGCGAGGCACGGCCGTTCGGCCGAAGACGGTCCAGGTCGCGGAGGATCTCCGGGGCGTGTGTGCTGACGATGCGCCCGGACCAGTCGTCGCTGAGCACCGGCGCGAGGGCGGGCCCGGTGTAGTGGTGCGCGCTCGCCTCGTACAGCGGGCGCAGTGCCGAGTGGCCGCCGTCGGGCTGGTCGGGCGCCGCGGGCAGCAGGGTCACCGGACAGCTGCCGTCGAGCCCGAGCAGGCGGTGGCCGACGGCGAGGCGCAGCCCGTCGGGGGACGCGGTCGACAAATGGAGCCGGTAGCGGTGGGGCACGGCGTAGTGGCCGCTGCGCGCGTCCCGGCCGATCCCACCTCGGAAGGCGGCGGCGGGACGGCGGAGCGACGGGACGGTGGTGAGCGGAGCGATGGACATGCGTCTCCCCTGGTGCGGGCGCGCGTGGGCGGGCGCGGCGGATACGGCACGGGTGCGGCGAGGGGGCGGGCGGACCGGCTCGCGTTCAGCGGCCGGCGCGCCGGCGTCGGCGAACGGCGGCCGGTGTACGACCGTCGGTGCGCAGCGACCGGCGGGAGGAGGCGGGAGAACATCCGCCGCCTGGCCGGCGGCCGTCAGCTCAGCGCCGCCGGCTCCCGGCGGTGCGGGCCGATGGCGCTGCAGACGCGCAGCAGGTCGATGTGCAGGCGGGAGGTCAGCAGAAGCGCGCGAGGCGGCGTGCGGCCCGCTCGGCCGGCCACCGTCTCGAGGCGCGCCATGATTCCCTACCTGTCCGCTGGGATTCCTTTCCCTGGAGTGTCGGCCGGGTGCGCCACGGCGTCAAGGGACCGTCCACACGGCGGACCGGCACGGGGTCACTCGAACGCCGCACTGCGCTCGTCGGCCGGCCGGGCCGGTGCTGATGTGGAGGGACGTACCGCGCTCTGAGGAGGCCGCCGCGATGCACCGTCCGTCCCGCCCCGCACGTGTTCTCGCCTCGGCGCTGGCGACGGGGACCCTGCTGGGCACCTCCGCCTGCGCGGGCGACACCGGGACCCCGGAGGCCGCGCCCGCCACCCCGGCGGCGAAGCGGTCCCCGTCGTCCCCGTCCGTGTCCTCCCTGTCCCCGTCCTCCCCCTCGCCGACCACCCCGTCCGCGTCGGCGTCGCGGGCGCTGACCACGAACGGGGCGAAGGCCGCGCTGATCACCGAGGCCGACCTCGAGGACGGGTGGACGCAGGTGAACAACGCGTCGAGCTGGCGCGACAAGCTGCTGGCCGGCAAGGTCGACGTCGCCTCGTTCCTGAACGGCAGGACCAGCTCCCAGGACTGCCAGAAGCTGCTGGACAGCCTGTACTCGGACACCCTGCTGGGCCGGCCGGTGGGGGCGTCGGCGCTCACCGGCTTCACCCAGGGCGACGCCCGGCTGCTGTACCAGGTGGGCGACTACGGCAAGGGATCGCTGGAGAAGTCCCTGGACTGGATGAAGAGCCTCCCCGACACCTGCGACCAGTTCACCGTGACCGGCACGGACGGCGGCAAGCGGACCGTGCAGGTCGTGAGCAGTCCGCTGCCCGCCGCGGGGGACGGCAGGCAGGGCCTCACCCTGACGGTGCAGGGCACCTCGAACGGGGAGCCCGTCACGCTCAAGCTGGACGTGGCCGCCGTGCGGGTCGGGTCCTCGGGGATCCTCGTCACCAACGGCGGCCCGTCCGGCGTCGATCACGACAGCACGGAGACGGCGGTCCAGCAGGGCACCCAGCGGCTGCAGCAGGTGCTCGCCGGCAAGACCCCCTCCCCGACCCCGAGCACGCTGGACTGACGTCCCGCGCTCCACCCGTGCGCCGCCCGGCGCGGTTGCCGCGCCCCGGCCGCGGTGATCCACTCGAATCAGTGGGTCCGGCCGTACGGAGCAACCCGCCCGACATCCGACGAGGCACCGCGCATGACGCGGCCCGTCGGTCCGCGGGAGAAGCCGGGCCGCTCGCCGACGGTCGTCCGCCGTGCGGCCGGGACGTGGGGCGGCGTGCTGGGAAGGAACGCGGTAATGCCCTCTGCAGCCACGATCAACCGACCCACCCCGATACCTCCCGCAGCCCGCGCCAACTGCCCGTCGACGCCAACCCGGGCGCCGCGTACGACCGGACCGTCCGGGACGGACACGCGCGGAAGTACCGGCGTTCGGGTCAGTCTGGGCGGCGGGTCTTCGCGGACATGCGGAAGGGGCCGTGTCGGATCACTCCGACACGGCCCCTGACCTGCGTGCTCACAAGTCGGGACGACAGGATTTGAACCTGCGACCCCTTGACCCCCAGTCAAGTGCGCTACCAAGCTGCGCCACGTCCCGTTGTCCCACGCGGTCCTGCCGCGTGATCACGCAGGTCAACCCTACCGCACCGGGGCGGGTGCCCTCACCGCCCGGGTCCGGCCCGGGGGCCGCCGGGGTGGTGCCGGCCGGGGCGCGCGACGAAGTGTCCTCCCGCCGGGCCGGATGCCGCACACACTGTCCACGGCCGGGCGGCGGCGCCGCTGGTTAGGGTCGCCGCATGACGCACAGCCTCGCTCTCCACGTCCCCGACGCCGAACTCGAACCCGAGCCGCTCGACCCGGAGCAGATCGTCTCCGGGAACCCGGAGGTGACGGGCAAGGTGGTGTGGGAGTCGGCGGACGGCCGGCGGATCCGCGGGGTCTGGCAGATCACGCCCGGCGTGGTCACCGACACCGAGGCGGACGAGCTGTTCGTGGTGGTCAGCGGGTCCGCGACGATCGAGGTCGAGGACGGTCCCACGCTCCGGGTGGGGCCCGGCGACATGGCCGTGCTGCGCGCGGGCGACCGTACGACGTGGACCGTGCACGAGACGCTGCGCAAGGCCTACGCCATCGATCTGTGAGCGGGGGCCGGGCGGCCGCGCCCGCATTGACACGCCCGCCATGTCCGCACAAAGGTGGCCGAGGCAGGGGTTGAACCGGTCCGGGCATGAGCAGAGGTGCTGGCATGGTGGATGCGCTCGGTGTCGCCGTCGTCGGTTTCGGCTGGATGGGCCGGGTGCACACCCGGGCGTACGCCCGTGTCGGGCACCACTATCCGCGGCTGCCGCTGCGCCCCGAGCTGCTGACGGTCGCCGAGGAGGCGCCGGGCCTGGCCGAGGAGGCCGCCGAGCGCTACGGGTTCGCCCGCGCCACCCGTGACTGGCGCGAGGTGGCCGCCGACCCGCGGGTGCGGGCGGTGAGCGTCACCGTGCCGAACTTCCTGCACCGGGAGATCGGGGTGGCGATGGCCGAGGCCGGCAAGCACCTGTGGATCGAGAAGCCGGTGGGCCTGACCGGCGCGGACGCCCGTGCCGTCGCCGACGCGGTCGCCGGGGCCGGCGTCCAGGGCGCGGTCGGCTTCAACTACCGCAACGCGCCCGCCGTGGAGGCCGCCCGCGACCTGATCGCCGACGGCGGGATCGGCGCGGTCACCCATGCCCGCATCCGTCTGTTCAGCGACTACGCCGCCCACCCGGACGGCGCCCTCACCTGGCGCTACGAGCGTGCGCGCGGCGGCAGCGGAGTGCTCGGCGACCTGGCCTCGCACGGCGCGGACCTGGCCCGCTTTCTGGTCGGCGACATCACCTCCCTCAGCGCCGACACGGCCGTCTTCGTGCCCGAACGGGCCCGTCCGACGGGCGCCACCGCCGGCCACGAGCGGGCCCACGGCGGCGAGCCGGGGCCGGTCGAGAACGAGGACTACGTCGGCTGTCTGCTGCGGTTCGCCTCCGGCGCCCGCGGGGTGCTGGAGGCCTGCCGGGTCTCGGTCGGCGAGCAGAACGGCTACGGCTTCGAGGTGCACGGCACGCGGGGCGCGGTCTTCTGGGACTTCCGCAGGATGAACGAGCTGGCGGTGAGCCGCGGCACGACGTACCAGGACCAGCCGGTGAGCACGGTGTACGTCGGGCCGGACGCCGGTGAGTTCGCCGCGTTCCAGCCGGGCGCGGCCAACGCGATGGGCTACGACGATCTGAAGGTCATCGAGGCGTACCGCTTCCTGCGCTCCGTCGCCGAGGGCCGGCCGTACGGCGCCACCCTCGCGGACGCGGTGCGCGCGGCCGCGGTGCTGGACGCCATGGCGCTGTCGGCCGGGAGCCGGACGTGGGTCGACCTGCCGCCCGGGCCGGTGGTCGGCTGAGCCCGGACCGCACCGGGGCGGCCTCGACCGGCGCGCCCCTCGCCCCACCGCACCCAAGGAGCTGCCCTCACATGCGCATCGGAATCCTCGGCCTCGGCCGCATCGGCGCCTTCCACGCCGAGACCCTCGCGGGGCTGGACGCCGTCGAATCGCTCGTCGTCGCCGACCCGTTCGCCGACGCGGCGAGAGCCGCCGCCGAGCGGTTCGGCGCCCGGATCGCGGACTCACCGCAGTCGCTGCTCGCGGCGGGCGTGGACGGTCTGGTCGTCGCGGCGGCGACGGACGCCCATCCGGCGCTGATCCGGGCCGGGGTCGAGGCCGGCGTCCCGGTGTTCTGCGAGAAGCCGGTCGCCCGCACCATGGCGGAGGGTCTGGAGGTGCTCGACGCCGTCCGGGGCGGCGGGGTGCCGGTGCAGATCGGCTTCAACCGCCGGTTCGACGCGGGTTTCTCGGCCGCCCGGGCCGCGGTGCGCGGGGGCGAGCTGGGCAAGCTGCACTCGGTCCGCTGCACGACGCTGGACCCCGCGCCGCCGCCCGCCGCGTACATCGCCGCCTCCGGCGGCATCTTCCGCGACTGCGCCGTCCACGACTTCGACGTCGTCCGCTGGGTGACCGGCCGCGAGGTCACCGAGGTGTACGCGGCCGGCGGCAACCGGGGCGCCGGGCACATCAGGGAGGCGGGCGACGCGGACACCACCGGCGCGGTCCTCACCCTGGACGACGGCACTCTCGCGATGGTCTCCAACTCCCGCCACAACGGACGTGGTTACGACGTCCGCATGGAGCTGCTCGGCTTCGAGGACTCCCTCGCGGTCGGCCTGGAGGACAAGCTGCCGCTGCGGTCGGCCGAGCCCGGGGCGGTCTTCCCGTCCGGGGTCCCGCACGACTTCTTCATGGACCGCTTCGCCGCCGCCTACCGCGCCGAACTCGCCACCTTCACCGAGGTGGTGGCGGGCGCCCGCCCCTCCCCCTGCACGGTCGAGGACGCGCTGGAGGCGGGCTGGATCGCCGAGGCGTGCACCCTGTCCCTCCGCGAGCACCGGCCCGTGACGGTCGACGAGGTGCGGGCGGGCTGACCGCGCCGTGTCCGCTCGGGCCGGTCACTGAGCCGCCCGCCGCTCAGAGGCAGTACCTGACCAGCCATTCGTCGGGGTCGTAGGCGTCGCGTGCCGGGTCCCTGGGCACGGCGGGCCGCGTCTCCACCGTGTCCTCGGGCCGGACCCGCTGCGGCAGCGTGCCGAACCGGGCACGGCGCGCGGTCGCGGCGCCGTCCGGCGCCGGCTTCCCGTCGCCGGTCCGGCGCTCGCGGCCCGCGTTCGGCTCGTTCGTCCCGTCAGGCGTGTCCGGCTGGTGCGCCTCGTTCGTCAACTCGGCCTCCCCGTGAGCCCGTACCGACCCGTACACCCCTAGGGACGCACGCCCCCGGTCGTCCGGTTGCGTGCGCGGCGCCGTCAGCCGGTCTCCTCCGGCACGCCGGCCGCCGGTGCGGTGAGGTCCTCGGCCTCCGGCAGCCCGTCGACGTCCACCCCGCGCACCTGGGCCAGTTCGTGCTTGAGCGCGGCGAGTTCGGCACCGCCCGCCATGTGGTTGGTCAGCTCCTCGAGGGTGATCCCGGCGCGTTCGGCGCTGAGTTCGAGGGTGCCGAGGCGCAGCACGCTGAAGTGGTCGCCGACCATGTAGGCGTGGTGCGGGTTGTGGGTGATGAAGACGACGCCGAGGCCGCGGTCGCGGGCGGCGGCGATGTACTTCAGGACCACGCCCGACTGCTTGACGCCGAGGGCCGCCGTCGGCTCGTCCAGGATCAGCACACGGGCGCCGAAGTGGACGGCACGGGCGATGGCCACACACTGCCGCTGGCCGCCGGAGAGGGTGCCGATGGGCTGCTCCAGGTCGTCCAGGACGATGCCCATGTTCCGCAGTTCCCGGTCGCAGGTCGCCTTCATGCCGGCGATGTCCAGGCGCCGGACGGGCCAGGGCCCCCTGGTCCGCTCGGAGCCGAGGAAGAAGTTCCGCCACACCGGCATGAGGGGGACGGTGGCGAGGTCCTGGTAGACGGCGGCGATGCCGCGGTCGAGAGCCTCGCGCGGGGTGCCGAAGCGCACCGGCCTGCCGTCCACCAGGAACTCGCCCTCGGTGTGCCGGTGCAGACCGGAGATGATCTTGATGAGGGTGGACTTCCCGGCGCCGTTGTCCCCGAGGACGCAGGTCACCCGGCCCTGGTGGATCTCGAGGTCGACGCCGTGCAGGGCGCGGACGTTGCCGTAGGACTTGCCCGCGCCGCGCAGCTCGACGACCGGGCCGTCCGCGGCGGGCGCGGCGTCCCGCTGGGACGTGCCGTCGGTTCCGGTTCCGTTCGTGGTCATCGAAGGTCACCTCCGGGTGGCCGTGCGCCGGACCCACAGATTGATCAGGACGGCGCCGAGCAGCATCACGCCGAGGAAGGCCTTGAACCAGTCGGGGTTCCAGCCGGCGAAGACGATGCCCTGGTTCACCATGCCGAACATGAAGGCGCCGAAGACGGGGCCGATGGCCGAGCCGTGGCCGCCGGTGAGCAGACAGCCGCCGATGACCGCGGCCGAGATGTAGATCAGCTCCTGGCCGACGCCCTCGCCGGACTGCACGGTGTTGAAGGAGAACAGGTCGTGCATGCCCGTGAACCAGGCGCCGAGACCAACCAGCATGAACAGGGTGATCTTGGTGAAGGTGACCGGGACGCCGACGGCCCGGGCGCTCTCCTGGCTGCCGCCGACGGCGAAGACCCAGTTGCCGTACTTGGTGCGCAGCAGCACCCAGGTGGCGAGGGCCGCGAAGGCGAGCCAGTAGAAGACGGTGATCTTCACCTGGACGCCGCCGATACCGACGGAGGAGGCGAAGATCCGCCTGGCCTGTGCGAAGCCGTCCATGTCGCTGATGTCGTCGGTGGCCACGTTGCCGGTGACCAGTTTGGTGACGGCGAGGTTGACGCCCTGCAGGATCAGGAAGGTGCCGAGGGTGACCAGGAAGCTCGGCAGCCCCGTCCTGATCACCATCCAGCCGTTGAAGGCCCCGACGCCCAGCGACAGGGCGAGGGCCAGGACGACGCCGGTCCACACGTTCACCGTGAGCTGGTAGCTGAGCATGCTCGCGGTGAGCGCGGAGGTGATCACCGCGACGCCGGAGGACAGGTCGAACTCGCCGCCGATCATCAGCAGGGCCACCGGTAGGGCCATGATGCCGATCGTCGAGGACTGGTAGAGGACCGTGGCCAACGAACCGCCCTGGCGGAGCGAGGGCGCCGCGGCCAGGAAGAAGACCAGTACGGCCAGGGCGCCCAGGAAGACGCCCACCTCCGGCCGGGCCAGCAGCCGCAGCGGCAGCGGGCGCCGTGCGGTGCGGCCGTCGGCGGCCCCGGGGACCGGCGCCGGGGGTGCGCCCGGCGCCGGTCCGGCGGGCCGGGTCACGCTCATCAGCGGGTGCCCTTCGCGGCGAACTCGGCGATCCTGTCGACGTTGGACTTGTCGACGAACGCCGGTCCGGTCAGCACCGGCTGCTCACCGCCGCCGCTGTAGTTGCCGTTGTTCTTGTAGAGCCACAGGGAGTCGATCGCCAAGTAGCCCTGGAGATACGGCTGCTGGTCGACGGCGAACTGGACGGTGCCCTTCTTGACGGCGCCGGTCAGGGATTTGTTCAGGTCGAAGGTGGCGATCCGCGCCTTGCTGCCCGCGTCGTCCACCGACTGCACGGCGGTCAGCGCGAAGGGGGCGCCGAGCGTGACCACGTAGTCGATGGCCTTGTCCTGCTTCAGCTTGGCCGTGATCGTCGACTTCACGGACGGCATGTCGGCGCCGTTCACGTACAGCGTCTCGGTGGTGCCGGTGAACGTCTTCTTCACGCCGTCGCAGCGCTGGGTGAGGCCGACGTTGCCCTGCTCCTGGATCACGCACACGGCCTTCTTGGCCCCGACCTCGTTCAGCTTCTTGCCGAACGCCTCGCCGGCGACCGTCTCGTCCTGCCCGAAGAACTGCAGTAGGCCGAGCCTCTTCCAGTCGCTGAGGCCCGAGTTCAGGCCCACCACGGGTATGCCGGCCGCCTTGGCCCTGCCGACGGCGTCCTTCATGGCGTCCGGCTTCGCCAGGGTGACGGCGATGCCGTCGACCTTCTGGTCGACGGCGTTCTGGACGAGCCCGGCCTGCTGGCCGGCGTCGGGGTCGTGGGAGTAGACCAGTTTGATGTTGTCCTTGGCGGCGGCCGCCTCGGCGCCCTTGCGGACGATGTCCCAGAAGGTGTCGCCGGCCGACTGGTGGGTGACCAGGGCGACGGTCATCCGGGGGGTGTTCGCCTTGCCCGCGGCGGGGTTCGCGCCGTCCTCCTCGGCCTTCTTCCCCCCGGAGCCGCTGGAGCAGCCGGCGAGGACGAGGGCTGTCGCGGCGGCCGCGGCCGCGACGAGGGCCGGGCGGCGGGAGCGGAAGTGAGCAGAGCGGTCCATCGTGCGTGCACCTCACTGTGCTACGGGGAAGGGACGCTGTTGCGTTGGCACGCGATCCAACCCCCGGCGAGGCCGCCTGTCAATCCTTTGTCAAGACATCATTTCAAAAAGCCGTTCGCCGGCGATTACGTTTCGGGCAAGTAACCGGCCGACGTGAGCGGAACCTATTGACGCTCGGCGCACGTGGGGCTGTTATTACGCCCACGCTGTTCGGTCGAGTTGATTTCTGAGCGGTTTCGAGGACCTTTCGGTGATCGACTCATCCCCTTGGCCGGACCCCGCAATCCTCAGGAGCCGCCATGCGCCTCTCCACCCCCGGTCTTCCCCTCCCCGCGCCCAGCCGCCGTGCGCTGCTCCGCGGAGCGGGCGGTGCCGCACTCCTCGGTGCGGGCATACCCCTGCTGTCCGCCTGCGGCGGCAGCGGTTCCGCCGCCGACCCGAAGACCGTCACCCTCGGCTCCAACGCCTCCGACGCCGTGCCGAAGAAGGCCTTCGCGGAGATCTACGCGACGTTCAAGAAGCAGTCGGGCATCACGGTCGACGTGAACACGAAGGACCACAACACCTTCCAGGAGCAGATCAACTCCTACCTCCAGGGCACCCCGGACGACGTGTTCAACTGGTTCGCCGGCTACCGCATGCAGTTCTTCGCGGCGAAGAAGCTGGCGACGCCGATCGACGACGTGTGGGCGAAGATCGAGGGCAACTTCCCCGAGGCCATGAAGAAGCTCAGCAAGGGCGAGGACGGCAAGTACTACTTCGTGCCGCTGTACACCTACCCCTGGGCGCTCTTCTACCGCAGAAGCGTCTTCCAGCAGCATGGTTACGAAGTCCCCACCACCTGGGACCAGTTGGTGGCCCTGTGCAAGCGGATGAAGAAGGACGGCCTGGTCCCGATCGCCTTCGGCGACAAGGACGCCTGGCCGGCGATGGGCACCTTCGACCAGATCAACTTCCGGCTCAACGGCTACGACTTCCACGTCGAGCTGATGGCCGGCAAGGCCTCATGGACCGACCCGAAGGTGAAGTCCGTCTTCGACCACTGGAGCGAGCTGCTCCCCTACCACCAGGACGGCGCCATGGGCCGCACCTGGCAGGACGCCGCGCAGACCCTGGTGGCCAGGAAGGCGGGCATGTACCTCCTCGGCTCGTTCGTCGGGCAGCAGTTCACGGACAAGGCCGACCTGGACGACCTCGACTTCTTCGCCTTCCCGGAGATGAACCCCGCCTTCGGCCAGGACACGGTCGAGGCCCCGACCGACGGCTTCATGGTCAGCAGGGCCCCGAAGAACCACGCGGGCGTGGTGAAGCTGCTGCAGTACCTCGGCACCCCGGAGGCCGAGGCGGTCTACCTCAAGGCCGACTCCAGCGTGGTGGCCGCCTCCGGCAAGGCGGACACCTCCTCGTACACCGCGCTGCAGAAGAAGGCGTACACGATGATCAGCGGCGCCAAGAGCCTCACCCAGTTCATGGACCGCGACAGCCGGCCCGACTTCACCTCCACGGTGATGCAGCCCGCGCTGCAGAAGTTCATCCAGAACCCCAAGGGCGTGGACGGCCTGCTGTCGTCGATCGAGCGCCAGAAGAAGACCATCTTCGCGTCCTCGTGAGCGCCCCGATGACGACCGACACGACGACGAAGACGCCGGAGGCGGCCGCCGTGCCGCCTCCGGGCGCCGCACCCGGTGCGACGCGGGCCGCACGGGGCCACCGGCGCCTGCTGACCCGCCGCGACCGGATCACGCTCGCCTTCATGGCGGGCGTCCCCACGGTCCTGCACGTGGCCCTGGTCTGGGTCACCGCGCTCGCCTCGATCCTCCTCGCCTTCACCACCTGGGACGGCATCGGCTTCGACTCGATCCAGTGGGTGGGACTGGAGAACTTCAAGCAACTCTTCAGCGACAACCCGCAGTTCTGGCCCGCCGTCCAGCACAACGTCATCTGGTTCGCGGCCCTGATCCTCCTCCCGACCCCGTTCGGGCTGTTCCTGGCGGTGCAGCTGGACAAGCGGATCCGGTTCAGCCGGGTCTACCAGACGGCGTTCTTCCTGCCGGTGGTCATCTCGATGGCGTGCATCGGCTTCGTCTGGCAGCTCGTCTACAACCCCGACACCGGCCTGATCAACAGCATCGTCGGGGCCAACGAACCCGGCCACTACATCGACTGGATCGGCGACCCCGACCTCAACCTGTGGGCGGTGCTCGTCGCCGCGTCCTGGCGGCACACCGGCTACATGATGATCCTGTACCTGGCCGGCCTGAAGAGCGTCGACCCGTCCCTGCGGGAGGCGTCCGCGCTGGACGGCGCGGGCGAGTGGCAGTCGTTCCGGCACGTCGTCTTCCCGACCCTGCGCCCGACCAACACGGTCGTCCTGGTCGTCACCATCATCGAGGCCCTGCGCGCCTTCGACCTGGTCTTCGTCTTCAACAAGGGCGCGCAGGGCACCGAGTTGCTGTCGATCCTGGTCACGAACAACATCATCGGCGAGTCCAGCCGCATCGGTTACGGCTCCGCCATCGCGGTGGTCCTGCTGGTGATCTCCCTCGCGGTGATCATCCCGTACCTGGTGGCCACCTTCCGGAAGGAGCGGCGATCGTGAGCGCCCCCACCGCCGCACTCAGGCGGCGCGCCCCCCTGCGCCCGGCCCGGGTCCTGCTGCACGTCTTCCTCTCGGCCACCGCCCTGGCGTGGCTGGCGCCCCTGCTGTGGGCGGTCTTCTCCGCACTCCGGCCCTACGGCGAGACCAGCGCCAAGGGGTACGTGTCCTGGCCGGACAAGCTCAGCCTGGACAACTTCACCCACGCGTACCAGCAGTCGGACATGACGCACTACTTCGTCAACACGCTGCTCATCGCGGTGCCGGCGGTGCTGCTGACGCTGTTCCTGTCCTCGTGCGTCGCCTTCTACGTCGCCCGGTTCGACTTCCGGGTGAACCTGGCGCTGCTGCTGGTCTTCACGGCGGGCAACCTGCTTCCCCAGCAGGTCATCATCACGCCGCTGTACCGCATGTACCTGCTCACCGATCTGCCCGGCATCACCGAGAGCGGCAAGCTGTACGACTCCGCGCTCGGCCTCGTCCTCATCCACGTGGCGTTCCAGTCCGGGTTCTGCGCGTTCGTGCTGAGCAACTACATGCGCTCGCTGCCGCACGAGCTGACCGAGGCCGCGCTGGTCGACGGCGCCTCGGTGTGGCGGCTGTACTGGCAGATCACGCTGCCGCTGTGCAAGCCGGCGATGGCGGCCCTGGCGACCCTGCTGTCGATCTGGATCTACAACGACTTCTTCTGGGCCCTGGTGCTGATCTCCACCGGTGAGAACATGCCGATCACCTCGGCTCTGAACAACCTGTCCGGCCAGTACTTCACCGACCCCAACCTGGTCGCCGCCGGCGCCCTGCTGACCGCTATCCCCACCCTGATCGTCTACTTCGCGCTGCAGCGCCAGTTCGTCAGCGGCCTGACCCTGGGCTCCAACAAGGGCTGACGGACGTCTCGCGGTCCGAGCAGCTCGTACGCGCAGTTTCTTCTTCATCGAACGGGTCCTACGGGACAAAAAGCGGCGATTTTGCATCAGGTCCGGGCATCCCCGACCATGGGCTGGCCCCGGCGATCCCGGGAACACCCGTTCGATGAGAGGCACACCCACCCATGCACGTCTCCGGGACCGCCCAGCGGCCGGCTCCGGCGCCCCCGGGAACCCACCCCGTTCCCGCCGAGGACCCGAACGGCGACACCGGACGGCACGCCCGCCGCTTCGGGCTGCCCGTCGCCACCGCCCTGGTCATGGGCAACATCATCGGCGGGGGCATCTTCCTGCTTCCCGCCTCCGTCGCCCCCTACGGCACCGTCAGCCTCGTCGCCTTCGCCGTCCTGACGGTGGGCGCCGTCGCGCTCGCCCTGGTCTTCGGCCGGCTCGCCGAACGCGACCCGCGCACCGGCGGCCCCTACGTCTACGCCCGCGAGGCCTTCGGCGACTTCGCCGGCTTCCTCGCCGCCTGGGCGTACTGGATCACCACCTGGGTCTCGAACGCCGCGCTCGCCGTGGCCGCCGTCGGCTACCTCGACGTGCTGATCCCGGTGGCCGGCCACCGCTGGAGCGCGTGTCTGGCCGCCCTGGCGCTGCAGTGGCTGCCCGCACTCGCCAACTTCGCCGGCACCCGCTACGTGGGCGCCGTACAACTCGTCTCCACCGTGCTGAAGTTCGTCCCGCTGCTGCTCGTCGCAGTGGGCGGGCTGTTCTTCTTCGACCCGGCGAAGCTCGGGCCGTTCAACGCCACCGGGGGCGGCGCCATCGGCGCGGTGTCCGCGTGCGCCGCCCTGCTGCTCTTCTCCTACCTCGGGGTGGAGTCCGCCGCCGTCAGCGCGGGCGAGGTCAGGGACGCCCGCCGCAACGTGGGGCGCGCCACCGTCATCGGCACCGCCGGCGCCGCCCTCGTGTACCTGCTGGGCACCCTGTCGGTCTTCGGCACGGTCGGGCACGGCCGGCTGGTGACGTCCACCGCGCCGTTCTCCGACGCCGTGAACGCCATGTTCGGCGGGAGCTGGGGCGGCTGGGCCGTGGCCCTCGCCGCCCTGGTCTCGATGACCGGCTGCCTCAACGGCTGGACACTGCTGAGCGCCCAGACCCCGTACGCCGCCGCGCGGGACGGACTGTTCCCCGCCGCCTTCGCGCGCCGCCGCCGCGGCGTGCCGACCGTCGGCGTCGGCGTCACCGTGGTCCTCGCCTCGCTGCTCACCGTCTACAACTACACGGCGGGCTCCGCGAAGGTCTTCGACATGCTGGTGCTCGTCACCACCTTCACCGCGACCGTGCCGTACCTGCTGGCCACCGCGGCCCAGGTGTTCCACCTGGTGTCGGGCCGGCGCGAGTCGGTCGACCGGGCGCGGCTGGTCCGGGACGCCGTCGTCACCGCGGTGGCGGCCGCCTTCTCGATGTGGCTCGTCGCGGGCGCCGGCTACGCGGCGGTCTACCAGGGCGTGCTGTTCCTGTTCGCGGGGATCGTCGTCTACGCCGTGATGGCGGCCCGGCGGCAGCGGACGGCCTGAACGGAGCGCGGGGGCCCATGACCCCGGATATGGCGAAGGGGCCGGCCGAGACTGCTCTCGAACGACCCCTGACCCGCTGTTCGGCGAGTCGGGACGACAGGATTTGAACCTGCGACCCCTTGACCCCCAGTCAAGTGCGCTACCAAGCTGCGCCACGTCCCGGTGCGCTCACTCGCGGTGACCCGCGTGATCGCGCGAACAGCACTTTACCCCACGCGCGGGGGTGCGCCGAAGGCCCGGGGGCCGGGACCGCGACAATGGACCGTATGACAGACGCGGACACGACGGCGGGCGGCCGGGACCGGGACGCAGGAGGACGGGCGCGCAACGCCCGGCCCCGGGACGGACTGGGGCGGCCGCTGCCGTACGGGGCCGACGGCGTCGAACGGCAGCCCGAGGGGATCGTGCGGACCGCGCCGGAGACGGTCGCCGAGGCGCAGGCGCTGCTGGACGCCGGCCGGCCCTTCCACGCCCACGAGGTGTTCGAGGACGCCTGGAAGTCGGGCCCCGAGGACGAGCGCACCCTGTGGCGCGGTCTCGCCCAGCTCGCCGTGGGGCTCACGCACGCGGCACGGGGCAACGCCACCGGCGGGGCCCGGCTGCTGCGGCGCGGTGCGGGCGCGGTGGAGGACTGGGAGGTCACCCGGGGCGAGGACCGGCCCTACGGGATCGACCTGGCCCGGCTGGCCGGGTGGGCACGGGAGCTGGCCGGGCGGGTGGAGGGGGCGTCGGCGCCCGTCGACGCGGCGGCCGAGGCGCCGCGGCTGGTGTCCTGACCGCCTCCCCGCGGGGGCCGCGGAGGCGGTGGGATCACGGTCGGCGGCATGCGGCAGACTCTGGGCGTGCGAAAGATTCATGTCATCGGTATCGGAGCGGGCGACCCCGACCAGCTGACCCTCCAGGCGGTGAAGGCGCTGCGGGGCACGGACGTGTTCTTCCTGCTCGACAAGGGCGAGGTGAAGAGCGACCTCACCCGGCTGCGCCGGGACATGCTCGACGAGCACCTGCCGGAGGGCGGCTACCGGGTGGTGACGGCCCGGGACCCGGAGCGGGACCGCACGGCGGGCGGGACCGCGTACTCCCCCGCCGTGGAGGACTGGCGCGTCGCGCGCGCCGGCATCTACGAACGGCTGATCACCGAGGAACTGGACGAGGACGGCACCGGCGCGTTCCTGGTGTGGGGCGACCCGTCGCTGTACGACAGCACGCTCGGCATCCTCCAGGAGGTGCTGGACCGGGGCACGGTGGAGTTCGAGTACGACGTGGTGCCCGGCATCAGCAGCGTCTCCTCCCTGGTGGCCCGGCACCGCACGGGGCTGAACCGGGTGGCCCGGCCGGTGCAGATCACCACCGGGCGGCGGCTGGCCGAGGGGTTCCCCGAGGGGGTGGACGACGTCGTGGTGATGCTGGACGCGCACCAGGCCTTCCGGCGGTACGCGGAGCAGGACATCGACATCTACTGGGGCGCGTACCTGGGCACCCCGGACGAGATCCTCGTCTCCGGCCCGCTCGCCGAGGCCGGGCCCCGCATCGAGCGGGCGCGGGCCGAGGCCCGGGAGCGCAAGGGCTGGATCATGGACACGTATCTGCTGCGCCGGAACCCCGGGGAGAGCTGAGACCCAGCCGCCGCAGCACGCCGGCCACGTCGGGCACCACCGTGACGCCGGCCGGCGGTTCGGGGCGGCGTACGACGACCACGGGCAGCCCGAGGTCCCGTGCGGCCGTGAGCTTCGCGGCCGTCGCGTCGCCGCCGCTGTCCTTGGTGACCAGGACGTCGATCGCGTGGTCGCGCAGGAGGCGCGTCTCGTCGGTCACGGTGAACGGGCCACGGGCGAGGACCACCCGGGTGTCCGGGGGCAGCGGCGGCTCGGGCGGATCGACCGACCGGACCACGAAGCTCAGGTCCGCCAGGTGCCGGAAGGCGGCGAGCCCCAGACGGCCGGTGCTGAGGAACACCCGCCGGCCGAGGCCGGGCAGCGCCTCGGCGGCGGCGTCGAGCGAGTCGACGGGGTGCCAGTCGTCACCGGGGCCCGGCTGCCAGCCGGGGCGGCGCAGCACCAGGGCGCGGACTCCGGTGGCCGCCGCCGCGCGGGCCGCGTTGGCCGTGATCGACTCGGCGAACGGGTGGGTGGCGTCGACCAGGACGTCCACCCGGTGTGCGCGCAGCCAGTCGGCGAGGCCCTCCGGCCCGCCGAAACCGCCGGTCCGCACCTCGCCCGGCACCGGGGCGGGGCGGGCTACCCGGCCGGCCAGCGAGGTGGTGACCCGGACGCCGGGGCGTGCGGCGAGGTCCGAGGCGAGGCGGCGGGCCTCGGTGGTGCCGCCGAGGATCAGGACGTGCGGGGACATGGGGGTGAGCGTACCGACGTCGTTCGGCCCGGCCCCGCGCGTGGCGGGCTACGGTCGGGCCATGGAATCCGTGCGTGCCGTCCTGATCGACATCGACGGTGTCCTCACCGTCTCCTGGAAGCCGCTGCCGGGTGCGGTGGAGGCGCTGGCGCGGATCCGGGGGGCCGGTCTCGGCGTGGTCCTGGTGACCAACACGACGTCCCGTTCCCGTGCGTCGGTCGCGCGGACGCTGTCGGGGGCCGGCTTCGAGGTGGACGTGGCGGACGTGCTGACCGCGCCCGCCGCCACGCCGTCCATCTCGCCGAGCACCACCCGGGCGCCCGCTGCGCCCTCCTCAACAGCGGGGAGGTGGGCGCGGACCTGGGTGACGTCGTCGTGGCCGACGACGACCGCGTGGACGTCGTCGTCGTGGGCGGTGCGGGGCCGGAGTTCGGCTACGAGGCGCTGAACCGGGCGTTCGGCCAGTTGCAGCGCGGCGCGCGGCTGGTCGCCATGCACCGCAACCTGTACTGGCGGACCGACTCCGGGCTGCAACTGGACTCGGGCGCCTTCCTGCTCGGGCTCGAGCGGGCGGCGGGGGTCGAGGCGCAGGTCACGGGCAAGCCGTCGCAGGCGTTCTTCGAGGCCGCGCTGTCCCGGCTCGGCGTGGGCGCGGAGCAGGCGCTGATGGTGGGCGACGACATCGAGTCGGACGTCCTCGCGGCGCAGCGGGCCGGGCTCACCGGGGTCCTGGTGCGGACCGGGAAGTACCGGCCGGAGACGCACGAGAGCGCGAGCGGCGCGCCCGACCGCGTCGTGGACTCCTTCGCGGACGTCCCGGCGCTGCTGGGCCTAGCGCAGCAGTAGCTGCACACCGCCGACGACCGTCGCGGCGATCACCAGTTGTTCGAAGAGCCGCTGGTTGATCTTGTGCACAGCCCATGTGCCGATCAGCGCGCCGGGGACGACGAACACCACGAGCGCGGCGTCGAGGAGCAGTGAGCGGCCGTCGATCAGACCGAGTCCGGCGCTGAAGGGGACCTTGGACACGTTCACGATCAGGAAGAAGAAGGCCGACGTGCCGAGGAAGCCGAGTTTGCGGAAGCCCGCGGAAAGGAGATACAGCGACATCACCGGGCCGCCCGCGTTCGCGACCATGGTGGTGAAGCCGCCGAGGACGCCGTAGGAACGCGCCTTCATCCGGCCCGCCCGGGTGGTGACCGCGTCCGGCTCGTCCTCCGTCCCGGACCGCCGCCGCCACGCCGTGACGCCGGCCATCAGCAGCAGGATCGCGCCGATCGAAGTCCGTACGACCCCGTCGTCGGCCCACAGCAGGAACAGGGTGCCGGCCACCACGCCGGCCGCGACGGCCGGGAACAGCCGCCACAGCGTGGGCCAGTGGGCGTGCCGCCGGTAGGTGAGCACGGCGAGCACGTCACCGGCGATCAGGACCGGCAGCAGCACTCCGGTGGAGGCGCGGGCGGGCAGGACGGCGGCGAAGACCGCGAGGCTGACCGTGTTGGCCCCGCTGACGGCGGTCTTGGAGAAGCCGACCAGCAGGGCCGCGAGGGCGAGGGCGGTGAACCCCCAGCCGGATATGTGCCAGAGCGTCATCGTGTTCATACGGCGACCGATGCTATGTGCACACGACCGGCGGCGGCCGATCGATATCGCCGGGCGGCCCCACGCCCGGCGGACCGCGCGCCCGCCGGACGTGGGCCCGGCCGGTCTCAGCGGCCGGCGTACCGGGTCCGCAGCTCCCGCTTGAGCACCTTCATGCTCGGCCCGAGCGGCAGGGCGTCGCAGAACTCCACGCGGCGCGGGTACTTGTGCCGGCCGAGGTGCTCCTTGGACCACTCGGTGATCTCGGCGGCGTCGGACGCGGCGCCCTCGGCCGGTACGACGACGGCGCACACCTCCTCGCCGTGCAGCTCGTCGGGCAGACCGATGACGGCGACCTGGGCGACGCCGGGGTGGCGCATCAGGACCTCCTCGACCTCCCGCGGGTACACGTTGTAGCCGCCGCGGATGATGACGTCCTTCTTGCGGTCCACGATCCGCAGGAAGCCCTCGTCGTCCTTGGTGCCGAGGTCGCCGGTGCGGAACCAGCCGTCGACCAGCGCCTCGGCGGTGGCCTCGGGGCGGCCGAGGTAGCCGGAGAAGACGTTGTGGCCGCGGACGACCACCTCGCCCAGCTCGCCCGGCGGCAGCAGCTCGATCCGTTCCTCCACCTCGGCCCGGGCGATCTCCACGTCGACGCCCCACAGCGGGTGGCCGATGGTGCCCGCCCTGGTGCCGAACACCGGCTGGTTGACGGTGGCCGTGGGCGAGGTCTCCGACAGCCCGTACCCCTCGTAGACCCGGGCGCCGAACGCGGCCTCGAACCGCTCCAGCACGGCGACCGGCAGCGACGCACCGCCGGAGACGCACACCCGCAGTCCGGGCAGGGCGTCGGCGCCGCCGGCCGCCGCGGCGAGCGCGACGAACATGGTGGGCACCCCGTGGAAGGTGTTGACGCCCTCCTTCACCATCAGCTCGATGGCGCGGGCCGCGTCGAAGCGGGGCAGCAGCACCAGCGTCGCGCCGGCGCGCCAGGTGGAGTTGAGCGACACGGTCTGGCCGAAGGCGTGGAACAGCGGCAGCGCGCCGAGCGCCACGTCGTCGGGCCGGATGTCGTTGGCGTCGAAGGCGTTGACGGTCGCGTTCATCACCAGGTTGAAGTGGCTGAGCACGGCGCCCTTGGGCACGCCGGTCGTGCCGCTGGTGTAGAAGATCACCGCCGGGTCGTCGGCGGCGCGGGAGACGTACGAGTGCAGGGGCTCGGCGCCGGCCGCGAGGGCGTCCAGTTCGCCGCCCAGCTCGACCACCCGGACACCGAGGGCCTGTGCGGCGGCCCGCCCGGTCGCCGCCTGGGCCGGGTGCACCAGGAGCAGTGTGGACCCGCTGTCCTTCAGGACGTGTTCGACCTCCGGCGGCGACAGCAGCAGGTGCACCGGGACGACGACCGCGCCGGCCGCGGCGATCGCGTAGTAGGCGACCGGGAACTCGGCCGTGTTGGGCGCCATCAGGGCGACCCGGTCCCCCGGCCGGACGCCGAGCCCGGCGAGCGCGCCCGCCTGGGCCCGGGCCCGCCGCCACACCTGCTCGAAGGACAGCCGGAGGTCTCCTTCGACGAGAGCCGTACGGTGAGGGCGGCGCCGGGCGTTCTCGGCGAGGATGGCGGCGACGGACAGGGTTGCCATGCCAGTGGTGCTCCGTTCTTGCTGCAGCTCTTGCTTCGGATCCCCTTGCCGGGGACCCCCGTTGCCCCCGTCGAAGCGCTGCTAGCGCCTCTCGACCAGCACGGCGCTGCCCTGGCCGACGCCCACGCACATGGTCGCGAGCCCTCGGTCGGCGCCGGTGCGGCGCATCCGGTGCAGCAGGGTGGTGAGGATGCGGGCGCCGGAGCAGCCGAGCGGGTGGCCGAGCGCGATCGCCCCGCCGGTGGGGTTCACCAGGCCGGGGTCGATGCCCAGTTCGTCGACGCAGGCGAGGGCCTGGGCGGCGAACGCCTCGTTGAACTCTGCCTCGCCCAGGTCGCCGATCGTCCAGCCGGCCCGGGCCAGCGCCTTGCGGGTGGCGGGGACCGGGCCGATGCCCATCACGTCGGGGTGGACGCCCGCCGAGGCGCCTGCGACGTAGCGGCCGAGGGACTCGAGGCCCAGCTCGTTCAGGGCCTCCTCGCTGACCAGCAGCAGTCCGGCCGCTCCGTCGTTCATCGGGGAGGCGTTGCCCGCGGTGACCGTGCCGCCCGCGCGGAACACCGGCTTGAGGCGGCCGAGTTTCTCCAGCGAGGTGTCCTCGCGTACGCACTCGTCCTGGTCGACGGTGACGCCGTCGGGGCGCTCCACGGGCAGGATCTCGTCGTCGAAGTGACCGTTCTTCCGTGCGGCTGCGGCCAGTTGGTGGCTGCGCAGGGCGAACTCGTCCTGGCGGGCACGGGAGACGCCGTACCGCTCGGCCACCTCCTCGGCCGTCTCGCCCATGGCCAGCAGGCCGTGCAGGTCCTTCATGGCGGGGTTGACCAGGCGCCAGCCCAGCCGGGTGTCGTGGGTCTCGATGCGGTGCGGCAGGGCCTCGTCGGGGCGGGGCAGCACGAAGGGGGCGCGGCTCATGGACTCGGAGCCGCCAGCGAGCACGATGTCGGCCTCGCCGGCGGCGATGGTGCGGGCGGCGGCGGTGACCGCTTCGAGGCCGGAGGCGCACAGCCGGTTGACGGTGGCGCCGGGCACGGTCTCGGGCAGGCCCGCGAGCAGGGCGGCCATCCGGGCGACGTTGCGGTTGTCCTCGCCCGCCTGGTTGGCGGCGCCCCAGTAGACGTCGTCGATGCGGGCCGGGTCCAGTGCGGGGACGTCGGCCACCAGACGGCGGATCACGGTGGCCGCGAGGTCGTCGGGCCGCACGGTGGAGAGGGCTCCGCGCAGCTTGCCGATGGGGGTGCGGCGGGCGGCCGCGAAGTGGACGGGACGCACGGCTGGGACTCCTGACCGACGGCGTGGTGATCGGCACGGACCTGTCGGTCCGTTCGGCAGCACCCTTAATTAGCACTGCTAGTTTTGGACTATAGCCCGACCACCCGGCCCCTGGGAAGATCCTCCCGTGTGACCCGCGCCCGACCGGCTGGAGGAGACATGACCGAGATCCGCGAGCACGACCTCGACGGCGTCGCCGTGACCGAGTGGCCGCACCCCGAGCCGCGGTACCTGGCCGTCGTGGTGCACGGGTACGGGGAGCACGTCCGCCGGTACGACGGACTGGCGGGCGTCCTGACCGGGCACGGGGCGGCCGTGTACGGCCCGGACCACGCCGGCCACGGGCGGTCGGCCGGCGAGCGGGTGGTGGTCGAGGACTTCGAGGACGTGGTCCGGGACGTGCACCGGGTGGCCGGTCTGGCCCGTGCCGCGCATCCCGGACTGCCGCTCGTCATGGTCGGCCACTCCATGGGCGGCCTGATCGCCGCCCGGTACGCCCAGCGGTACGGCTCCGGACTGAGCGCGCTGGTGCTGTCCGGGCCGGTGATCGGCGCCTGGGAGCTGCCCGGCCGGCTGCTCGCCCTGGACGAGATCCCGGACACCCCGATCAGCCCCGCCGCGCTCTCCCGCGACCCGGCGGTGGGCGCCGCGTACGCCGCCGACCCGCTGGTGTGGCACGGCCCGATGAAGCGGCCGACGCTGGAGGCGTTCACCCGCACCCTGAAGGCCGTCGACGAGGGCGGGGACGTCGGGCCGCTGCCGCTGCTCTGGCTGCACGGGGACGACGACCGGCTGGTGCCGCTGCCGGGCAGCAGGATCGGCGTGGAGCGGCTCAGCGGCGGACGGCTGACCGAACGGGTCTTCGCCGGCGCCCGGCACGAGGTGTTCAACGAGACGAACCGGGCGGAGGTCTTCGCCGAACTCGTCCGCTTCCTGGACCAGGTACTCCCCCGCTGATCAGGCACGTTTGCCCCGGCACCCGCCGGGCACCCGCACCGTCGGACGTGACGCAACGAAGCCGGATGTCACGGCGTCAAGCCGGACCGACCAGACGAACCGGCACGTCACGCATGAGGACGACAGAAGGGGAGAACCGCGCCATGACCGTGGTGAAGAGCACGCTGTCCGACGAGGCGCTCAAGATCACCGGTGCCGCCCTGCAGGACACCCTCGTGGACCTCCTGGGTCTGTCGCTGATCGGCAAGCAGGCCCACTGGAACATCGTCGGGCCGCGGTTCCGCTCGATCCACCTCCAGCTCGACGAGGTGGTCGACACGGCCCGGGCCCACTCCGACACGGTCGCGGAGCGCGCCGCCGCTCTCGGCCTGCCGCCGGACGGGCGTCCGGAGACCGTCGCCGCGGGCCTCGCCCTGCCCAGGACCAGGGAGGGCTGGCTGCGCGACACCGAGGTGGTCGAGCTGATGGTGTCGGCCCTGGAGTCGGTGATCGGCCGGCTGCGGGAACGCATCGCCGCGACCGACGAGCCGGACCCGGTCAGCCAGGACCTGCTGATCGCCATCACGGCCGACCTGGAGAAGCAGCGCTGGATGTTCGAGGCGGAGAACTGGCCCCGCGACGGGAAGTGACCCGGGCCCGGCCCGACGCACGACGGCCGGCCCGCCCCCGGTGAGCCGGCCCCGCACACGGAAGGGGAAATCCATGGCGGACGCACTCGAGATGGACGCGCTGTGGGAGGACTTCCACCGCGTGGTGAACATGACCTCGGCGGAACTCGCCTCCTGGCTCCGGGTCCGGGACGCCGACGAGGAGGTGGAGCCGCTGCCCGACCAGGCGGGCTCGCCCACCGGGCAGCACGTTCTCGCCATCCTGCAGAAGCGGCGCACCGATCTGACCGACGACGACGTCCGGGTGATGCACAAGGTCGTCGACACCGTCGGTGAACTGGTGGACGTGGAGAACGAGCCCGAGCCGGAGCGGACGCCGGAGGACACCCGCCGCCGGCACCGGCTGATGAGGCTGGGGCACGACCCCCTCAAGCCGTAGGACGCGCCGTGCACCGCGACGAGCGGGTCGTGCGCGAGCTGGTGGCCGCGTGCGGGCGGACGTACGCCGAGGAGGCGGACATCCGGCTGAAGGACACCCCGCAGCCGCTGTACCGGCTGCTCGTGCTCTCCCTCCTGCTGAGCGCGCGGATCCGGGCCTCCGTCGCGGTGGCCGCGGCCCGCGCGCTGCACGAGGACCGCCTCGACAGCCCCCGGCGTATGGCCGGGGCGGACTGGCAGCGGCGGGTGGACGCGCTGGGCCGGGGCGGCTACCGGCGCTACGACGAGCGCACCGCCACGCAGCTCGGCGAAGGCGCGGAGCTGCTGACCGACCGCTGGGGCGGTGACCTGCGCCGGCTGCACGAGGAGGCGGACGGCGACACCGGCGAACTCAAGCGGCTCCTCCAGGAGGAGCCGGGCATCGGGCCGGCCGGCGCCGACATCTTCCTGCGCGAGGCCCAGCGGGTGTGGCCGGACGTCGCGCCGTACTTCGACGCCAAGGCGCTGTCGGGCGCCGGCCGGCTCGGCCTGCCGGAGGACGCCGGCCGGCTGGCACGGCTCGCCGGGGACACCGAACCGGCCGTGCTGGCCGCCGCGTTGGTGCGGGCGGCCCTCGACCGGCAGGTGGCCGAAGACTGTCTGCGCCGCGCCTCATGATCGTGCCAGACTGCTCCCGGTCCCCCCGCTGACCCAGGGGGGCCGGTCGAGCGGAGGAGCAGCACGTGACGGGGACCGAGCCGGCCGCCCAGGCCATCGACACCACCCGGCCGCACCCGGCCCGGGTCTACGACTGGTTCCTCGGCGGCAAGGACAACTACTCCGTGGACGAACAGCTCGGCCGGCGGATCGCGGCGATCGACGGCGGCGCCCCGCGCGCGGCACTCGCCAACCGGGCCTTCATGCGCCGCGCCACCCGGGCGCTGGCCGGGGACCTGGGCGTCCGCCAGTTCCTGGACGTCGGCACCGGCATACCCACCGAGCCCAACCTGCACCAGATCGCCCAGTCGGCCGCGCCGGACGCCCGGGTCGTCTACGTGGACAACGACCCCATCGTCCTGGCCCACGCCCAGGCGCTGCTGCGCGGCACCCCGCAGGGCGTGACCGAGTACCTCCAGGCCGACGCCCGCGATCCGGACGGCATCCTCGAACGGGCCTCCCGCGTACTGGACTTCGGCAGGCCCGTCGCCCTCTCCCTGATCGCCCTGCTGCACTTCGTCGCCGACGAGGACGGCGCCCACGACCTGGTCCGCACGCTGGTCGGCGCGCTGGCCCCGGGCAGTTGCCTGGTGCTGTCGACGATGACGGCCGACTTCGAGCCGGAGAACGTCCGGCGGGGCGTCGCCGCGTACGCGGCGGGCGGGGTGACCCTGGTGGCCCGCTCGCGGGCCGAGGTCGGCGTGTTCTTCGAGGGCCTCGAACTGCTCCCGCCCGGGATCGTGCCGGTCGACCGGTGGCGCCCCGAGGACGCGCCGGGCGACACCGCACCGGTCTCGCTGTACGGCGCGGTCGGGGTGAAGCGCTGACTCAGGCCCGCTGCAGCGGTATCCCGATCACCTCGGAGATGGTCCGCAGCACCCCGTTGTCGTTGTTGGCCGGGGCGAGCAGCCGCGCCCTGCGGACGACCTCCGGGTGGGCGTTGGCCATCGCGAAGGACCACTCGGCGGCGTCCAGCATCTCCAGGTCGTTGAGGTAGTCCCCGAACACCATCGTCTGCGCCGGGGTGATGCCGAGGGCGCGCTGCAGGCCGCGCAGGGCGGCGCCCTTGTTGGCGGTGCGGTTCATGACGTCGACCCAGTGCTCGCCGGAGACGACGACCTGGTGGGTGGCGGCGAACGCCTCCAGGGCCGGGGCGGTGCTGTGCTCGGCCGGGCCGAAGTCGAACAGCGCGACCTTGATCACCTCGTCCTCGACGGCGGTGACGTCCTCGACCACGCGGTGCTCGACGTAGTACTTGCGCACCTCGGCGAGGAACGCCTCGTCGGACCGCTCGACGTACGCCGACCGCTTGCCGCAGACGACGGCGCCCACGTCGACCCCGTCCGCGGCGAGCCGCCGTACCGTGCGGGCGACGTCCGCCGCGACGGACGGCTCCAGCGGGTCGGAGCTGAGCTCCACGCCGTCGCGGACGACGTACGTGCCGTTCTCCGCGATGAACACCATCCCCTCGGCGACGTCCGCGAACTCCCGGGCCAGCGTGGCGTACTGGCGGCCGCTCGCCGGGCTGAACAGCACACCTCGGCGGCGCAGTTCGGCGAGCATCGGCCACAGGCCGTCGGGGACGCGCTTGGCGTCGTCCAGCAGCGTGCCGTCCATGTCGGTGACGACGAGCCGGATGTCGGCGGGGCCGGTGACGGGTGCGGGGACGTCGGCGAGGGACGCGGGCGTGGCGTGCATGTCCTGCTTCCGGATCGGGGAGGGGTACCGGGTCCAGTGTTGCTCATGCGCCGCGGGACACCGGAGGGTGCCCGTCCGGTCACCGTCCGGCGTTCCCGGGACAGCGCGATCAAGGAGCGGCACAATGGCGGCGGGCAACCGCATGTGAGAGGGGCGGATACGTGAGCGAGGGGCACTCCCCCACCGCCGGACCGACGAGGCTGAACACCTCCGTGGCGCACAACGCGCGGGTCTGGAACTACTGGATCGGCGGCAAGGACAACTACGAGGTCGACCAGCGGGTCGGCGAGCACGTCGCCGGGATGTTCCCGGTGATCCGGGCGGTGGCCCGGGCCGACCGCGACTTCCTCGGCCGGGCGGTGCGGCACCTGGCCGCCGAGCGCGGGGTGCGCCAGTTCCTCGACGTCGGCACGGGCCTGCCGACGGTGGACAACACCCACGAGATCGCGCAGCGCGTCGCGCCGGACTCCCGCATCGTGTACGTCGACAACGACCCGATCGTCCTGGTGCACGCCCGGTCGCTGCTCACCAGCTCCCCCGAGGGCGTCACCGACTACATCGACGCCGATGTGCACGATCCCGAGGCCATCGTGCGGGGCGCGGCCGCGACCCTGGACATGGACCGGCCCATCGCGGTCATGATGCTGGGCATCCTCAACTTCGTCCTGGACGTGGACGAGGCCCGGGACATCGTGCGGCGCATCATGGCGGCGGTGCCCTCCGGCAGCTACCTGGTGCTCACCCACCCCACCTACGACGCCGAGGTCGGCGGCGAGGGCAACATCGCCGCGATGGAGTTCTGGAACGCCAACGCCACCCCGCCGATCATCGCGCGCGACCGCGCCGGGATCGCCGCCTTCCTCGACGGCCTGGAGCTGATCGAGCCGGGCCTGGTGCCGTGCTCGCAGTGGCGCGCCGAACCCGACGCCGCCGCGGTACCGCAGTTCGGCGCGGTGGCCGTGAAACCCTGAGCGGACCCGCGGACCGGAGCCGAGCCCGGCCCCGCCGCCCCGGCCGGCCGGGGCCGAGCCCGTCGAGGAGGACGTATGACCACCCTTGCCGACCCGGTGCCCGGCGGCCGGCCCGGCGACCTGGAGCGGGTCGCCGCGCTCACCTCCGAACTGACCGCGCGGGGTGTGCACGGCATCGTCCTCGCGTACGTGGACACCGCGGGCGTCACCCGGGTGAAGACGATCCCGACGGCCCGGCTGGAGGCGGCCGCGGCCTGGGGGATCGGCATGTCGCCGGTCTTCGACACGTTCCTGGCCGACGACTCGATCGTCACCACCGACGTCCTCGGCTCCCCCGACGGCGACCTGCGGCTCTACCCCGACCTCGACCGGCTGGTGGTGCTGGCCGGCCAGCCGGGCTGGGCCTGGGCGCCCGTGGACCGGATCACCCAGGAGGGCGAGCCCCACCCCGGCTGCTCCCGCACCTTCCTGCGCCGGACCGTCGCGCGCGCCGCCGAGGACCACGGCCTCGCCTTCCGGGCGGCCGTCGAGGTCGAGTGGGCCTTCGGGCTCGACGACGCGCCCGAGGCGGAGTTCGTCCCGGCGGTGGCCGGCCCGGCGTACGGCGCCGTCCGGCAGGTCGGGCTGAGCGACTGCACCGCCGACCTGTACGCGGCGCTCGCGGCCCAGGGCGTGGACGTCGACCAGATCCACCCCGAGTACGCGGCCGGGCAGTTCGAGGTCTCGGTGGGCGCGCTGGACCCGGTGGCCGCCGCCGACCGCAGCGTCCTGGTGCGCCAGACGATCCGGGCGGTGGCGCGGCGGCACGGCCTGCGGGTGTCCTTCTCGCCCGCCGTCCTGGCCGAGGGCGTCGGCAACGGCGGCCATCTGCACCTGTCCTGCTGGCGCGACGGGGTGAACCTGCACGCCGGCGGCGAAGGCCGGTACGGCATGACGGCCGGGGCGGAGTCCTTCGCGGCCGGCGTGCTCGCGCACCTGCCCGCGCTGACGGCGGTGACCGCGCCCAGCCCGGCCAGCTACCTGCGGCTCAGGCCCTCCCAGTGGGCGGGGGTCTTCGCCGCGTGGGGCCGGGAGACGCGCGAGGCCGCGCTGCGGATGGTCACCGGTACGACGGGCCGCCGGGCCCGGGAGGCGAACATGGAGGTCAAGCCGGTCGATCTGGCCGCCAACCCGTATCTCGCGTTCGGCTGCGTGATCGCCGCCGGGCTGGACGGCCTGACGGAGTCCAGGACGCTGCCGGAGGAGATCACCGGCGACCCGGCACGGTACGGGCCGGACGAGGCGGCGGCCCTCGGGGTACGGCGGCTGCCGGTGTCGCTGCCGGAGGCCGTGGAGGAGTTCCGGGCCGACGGGGTGCTGCGGGCCGCGCTGGGCCCGGTCCTGGCGGACGCGGTGACCGCCGTACGGCTCGGGGAGGCGGCCGCGGTGGACGGCCTGGACGACGCGGGCGTCGCGGCGGCCTACCGCTGGAGGTACTGACCGTGGCCGCGTCCGGGCCGGTCCACGAGGCCCTCGCCGCCCTGCCGCTGGTGGACCACCACTGCCACGGCGCCGTCACGGCGGACCTCGCGCCCGCCGGGTTCGAGTCGCTGCTCACCGAGGGCGACGTCCGGCCCGGCGCCTCCGCCTTCGACACCCCGGCCGGCGTGGCGGTGCGCCGCCACTGCGCGCCCCTGCTGGACCTGCCCCGGCACGCGGCCCCCGACGAGTACCTGGCCCGGCGCCGCGAGCTGGGCTGGCGCGAGGTCAACCGCCGCTTCCTGACCGCCGCGGGGGCCGAGGCGTTCTGCGTCGACACCGGCTACACGCCGCACCCCCTCACCTCCCCCGCCGAACTGGCCGAGGCCGCCGGCGCCACCGCGTACGAGGTGGTACGGCTCGAACGGGTCGCCGAGGAGGTGGCGGCCGGCGGCGTCCCGGCCGCCGGTTACGCCGGCGCCTTCCGGTCGGCCGCCGAGGAGGCCGTAGGCCGGCCCGGGGTGATCGCCGTGAAGTCGGTGGCCGCCTACCGCACCGGCTTCGCCCTCGCCCCGCAGCGTCCCGCGGACGGCGAGGTGACCCGGGCGGCCGGACGGTGGCTCGCGCGCGGCGGGCGCCTCGACGACCCGGTCCTCGTACGGCACCTGCTGTGGACCGCGGCCGACCTGGGCCTGCCGCTGCAGCTGCACACCGGCTTCGGCGACGCGGACCTGCGACTGCACCACGCCGATCCCGTCCTGCTCACCGACTGGCTGCGGCTGACCGCCGGGGCGGTCCCGGTGCTGCTGCTGCACTGCTGGCCGTATCACCGCCAGGCGTCCTACCTGTCGGCGGTGTTCGAGCAGGTGTACCTGGACGTCGGCCTCGCCCTGCACCACACCGGCCCGGCCCGCTGCCGGGCGGTGCTGGAGGAGGCGCTGGAGATCACCCCGTTCCGCAAGATGCTGTACAGCTCCGACGCCTTCGGGGTGGCCGAGTTCCACCACCTGGGCGCCCTGTCCTTCCGGCACGCGCTGGGCGCACTGCTCCAGGACCGGGTGGACGCCGACGAGCTGAGCCTGCCCGACGCCCTGCGCATCGCGGCCTGGACGGGCCGCGACAACGCCCGCCGACTGTACGCACTGCCCCCGAACGAACCGGCACGCGACCGCAGCGTGCGCCCCACCCGGAAAGTATGATCAAGCAATGTCTGACATGACCGAAACCACGCCCGGCTGGCTCACCTCGGACGAGCTGGAGATGGCCAGGGCCCGGATGCCGATCCTCTACGTCGAGGCCGTACCCGTGCGCGTGGACGACAGCGGCGAGGTCACGAGCATCGGACTGCTGCTGCGCATCGGCCCGGACGGAACGGTGAGCCGCACCCTGGTGTCCGGCCGTGTCCTGCACCACGAGCGGGTGCGGGACGCCCTGCTGCGCCATCTGGAGAAGGACCTCGGCCCGGTCGCACTGCCCAGGGTGCCGGCCTCCCTGCAGCCGTTCACGGTCGCGGAGTACTTCCCGACGGCCGGCATCACGCCGTACCACGACCCGCGCCAGCACGCCGTGTCGCTGGCGTACGTGGTGCCGGTGACCGGCGACTGCCGCCCCCGGCAGGACGCCCTCGACCTGGTCTGGTTCAGCCCGCAGGAGGCCGCGTCGGCGGCTTTGCAGGGCGAGATGCCGGGCGGGCACGGCGTGCTGCTGAAGCAGGCCCTCGCCCACGTGGGGCTGGTGTCCTGACGCCGTCGGCGGGTGCCGCGTCCGGCCGCGGCACCCGGGCCCGCGCCCGCTGAGGCGCGAGGCCGCCGGTGCCGCGGCTGAGGCGCGCGGCCTCGGGATGCCACAATCGAAGGACGACACAGCCGCCACGGGGGATCGTGTCAGGAGGCCGGCATGCACCGCTGCGCCCAGGGGCTGTCCGAACCGGTCCGCCGCCGGGCGCGCGCCGGGACGGGACACCGGACGACCGGGCGCGCGTGATGGCCGGGAACCGGGAGAGCCGGCACCCGAGGCATCCGACCCTGCCCGACCTGCACTCGCGCCTGCGGTCCGAGCTGGGCCGGATCGACGAGCAGCTGCGCGGGCTGCTGTCCACCATGGACCGGCTGCAGGGCCTGCTGGACGCGGTGGTGGCCATCAGCCGCGAGGTGGAACTGCCCGCCGTGCTGCACCGCATCGTGACCACCGCCATGGAGCTGGTCGGCGTCCGCTACGGGGCCCTGGGCGTCCTCAACAGGTCCGGTGAGGGCCTGGAGCAGTTCATCACCGAGGGTCTGTCCGAGCCGGAGCGCCGCGCTCTGCGAGACTCCGGCCTGCCGCGCGGCCTGGGCGTGCTCGGCCATCTGATCCGCTACCCCGAGCCGCTGCGGGTGGACGACATCCCCGCCCACCCGTCCTCGGTCGGCTTCCCGTCCGGCCACCCGCCCATGCGGACGCTGCTGGGCGTCGCCATCAGCGTCCGCGGCGAGATCTACGGCGACCTGTACCTCTCCGAGCGGCTCGACGGGCGGCCCTTCGACGAGCACGACGAGAACGTCGTCGTCGCCCTGGCCAGCGCCGCCGGCATCGCGATCGAGAACGTCCGCCTCTTCGAACGGATCCGCATCAACGCCGAGCAGTTCCAGCGGCTGCTGCTGCCCTCCCTCCCCGATCTGCGGCCCTTCACGGCCGCCGCCATCTACCGGCCCGCCGCGGAGCCCAGTCAGCTCGGCGGGGACTGGTACGACGCCGTCCAGCTGCCGGACGGCGTCGTGGCCGTGGTCATCGGCGACGTGGTCGGGCACGACCTGCACGCGGCGGCCGCCATGGCCTCCACCCGCAACATGCTGCGCGCCCTGCTGTTCGACCACCGCAATCCGCCCGGGGCGGTCCTCAACCAGCTCGACCGGACCCTGGAGGCGATCACCGACAACCCGGTCACGACCACCACGCTGGCCCGCATCGAACCGGAGGGCACCGGCTGGCGGCTGCGCTGGAGCACCGCCGGCCACGTCCCGCCGCTGCTGATCGCCCCGGAGCACCGGGCGGAACTGCTGTTCTCCGAGCCCGGGCTGCCGCTCGGCGTGGACACCGGGCAGCCCCGCCCCGAGCACTCCCGTCTGCTGCCTCCGGCCGCCACGGTGGTCTTCTTCACGGACGGCCTCGTCGAGCATCCCGACCGTGCCATCGACGAGAGCCTGCGCGACCTGGCCGACCTCGCCGCCGCGCACAGCGCGTTGCCGCTGCCGGAGTTCGTCCAGGCGCTGGCGGACCACCACCCCAGCGACGGCCACGACGACATGGCCATCCTCGCGCTGCGCACCCCGCCCTCCTGACCAGCGGCTCCGCCGCTCACCGGGCTGCCGGGCGGATCGCGCGGATCGGACGGATGATGGCTTCGAGGCGATGGTGAGCGGAGGTCGCCCGATGACTGTGGCGTGGCGGGAACGGCTCCGGCGCGGTGGCACGGCCGTCCTGGAGATCTGTGTCCTCGCCGCGCTCTACTACGGCTCGGCCCGGCTCGGCCTGCTCCAGCAACTGGTGCGCGGCCAGGTCACCCCCGTGTGGCCGCCGAGCGGGATCGCGGTGGCTGCGCTGCTGATGCGCGGCCCGCGGGTCTGGCCCGGCATCACGCTCGGCGCGTTCCTGGTCAACATCACGCTGGGACCGTCGGTCCCGGCCGTGCTGGCCATCATGGCCGGGAACACCCTCGCTCCGCTGTGCTCCTACGCGCTGCTGCGCCGCACGGGCTTCCGCGAGGAGCTGGACCGGCTGCGGGACGCGCTGGTGCTGATCTTCCTGGGGGCGTTCACCGGGATGCTGGTCAGCTCGACGACGGGCAGCGCGGCCCTGGTGCTCTCCGGTGCGGTGAGCCCCGACCGGTTCTGGTCGACCTGGATGGTGTGGTGGACCGGCGACGCGATGGGCGTCCTGGTGGTCACGCCGGTCCTGCTGGTCCTGCGCAGGGCGCGCCGGCCGAGGATCGGTCAGCCGGCCCGGTGGGGGGAGGGGCTGCTGCTGGCGGGGGCCGCGATCGCCGTCGGGTTCCTGGAGGCCAGTCCCACGCCGCTGCTGTTCCTCGCCTTCCCGCTGCTGTTCTGGGCGGCCTTCCGCTTCCAGCTGACCGGGGCCGCCCCCTGCGCGCTGGTCGTGTCGACCTTCGCGATCATCGCGGCGGCGCGGAGAACGGGTCCGTTCGCCGGGCACGACCTGGTCAGCAACATGATCACTCTGCAGGCCTTCAACGGTTCCGCCGCCCTGACCGCGCTGCTGCTCGCCGCGTTCCTCGGCGAGCGCGCCCAGTCCCAGCGGGAGATCGAACAGGCCTGCGTGCAACTGGCCGAGATGGTCTCCAAGATCACCGCCGGCGACCACCATCCCCTGCTGACCCGGGGGCCGGCCGCGACGCCCGGCATGGACGCCGGGAAGTCCGACGGAGACGTGTCGCCGGACGGTGGGGAGGGCCGGAGCGCCGACGGGCACGCGGCGGTCGACGGGGAGACCGGGACGGCCGAGGGGGACGCCGGTGAAGGGGCCGGTGCGGGCGAGCCGCGGGCGGAAGAGCCCCGGACACGGCAACGGCCGTCCCCTCATCCCTGAGAAGACGGCCTCCGACCAACACGAGAAGCTGGTCGGGACGACAGGATTTGAACCTGCGACCCCTTGACCCCCAGTCAAGTGCGCTACCAAGCTGCGCCACGTCCCGGTGCCGTTTGACCTGGGGTTTCCCCGGTCGAAACGCGCAGGGAAACAATACCGCACTCGGGTCGGTGGTCGCGCATCCATTACCGGCGGCCGCGGGCGGCGCCCTCGTCGGAAGGGGCCGCGGGGCGGCCGTCGGGGCGGCTCAGTGCGGGGTCCCGGCCTCGGCCCGGGTGAGGCCGCGTATCGCCGGGACGGCGAGCAGCGCCGCGGCCACCAGCAGGCTCACCCCGGCCGCGACCAGCAGGACCCGGCCGGCGCCCAGGGTGGCGGCCGCCGGCCCCGCGAGAGCCTGGCCGACGGGCATCATCGCGAGGGAGCCGGCCACGTCGTAGGCGTGGATGCGGTTGAGGACGTCGCCGGGCACCTGGGTCTGCACGGTGGTGGCCCACATCACGCCCCAGAAGGACAGCCCGGCCCCGGCCACCGCCGCGCCCACCGCCATGGCCGGCACGCCGAGGCCGGCGCCGACGGCGGCCGGGAAGCCGAAGAAGGCGAACAGGGCGAGCGACCCGGCGCGCAGCATGCGACGCGGCCGCAGCCGGAGGGCCAGCAGACCGCCGGCGACGGTGCCCGCGCCGAGGGCCGAGTTGATCAGACCGTAGGCGCGCGGGCCGTACCCCTGCACGACCTCGGCGGCCACCAGCGGGACGGTCGGACCCCAGGTGGCGATCATGTACACGCCCCAGATGACGATCACGCCCCACAGCCAGGTGCGGGACCGGAACTCCCGCCAGCCCTCGGCCAGATCGGCCACGAAGGCGCGCGGGCCGGGCCCGGCGGCGCGGGCGCCCCCGGGCAGCGGGGGCAGCCGCAGCAGCAGGAGGCACAGGGCGCTGACGGCGTAGGTGGCGGCGTGCGCGACGAAGACGCCGCCGGGCGAGGCGAAGCCGACCAGGAGGCCGGCGGCGGCCGGTCCGGCGAGCTGGGCCACCGACTCGGCGACGCGGATCGCGCCGTTCGCCCCCTGGACGTCGGGGGCGAGGCGGGGCACGGTGCTGGCCACACCCGGCTGGAAGACGGCCGCGGCCACCCCGCCCACGATCCCGATGGCGCAGATCTGCCACAGGACCACGTGCCCGGAGAAGAACAGGACGGCGGCGAGGGACTGGGTGACGAGCCGGACCAGGTCGGCGCCGATCATCAGCCGCCGGGTGCTGAACCGGTCGGCCATCACCCCGCCGAAGACGACGAGCCCCGCGAAGGCGGCGGACGCGGAGGCCATGGCGAGACCGACCGCGCCGGCGCCGTACCCCTGGCGCAGCAGGCCGGCGGCGAGAGCGACGGGCAGCATGGTGTCGCCGAGCCGGGCGACGGCCCGGGCCACGAAGAACAGCGCGAAGTCCCGCGACCAGACGGCGGGTCCCTCGGCGCCGGACCGGCGTCCCCGCCCCGTCCGTCCCGTGCTCGCGACGTCGTCGTGCCGTGCCCGCGTACCGGTCATCCCGCTTACTCCCCTCCCGGTGGTCCCCCGCCGCCCCGCCTCGTGCGCCGCGCGGGATCATGCCACGCCGCCGCGGTGCCCGCCGAGCCGTTTTCGGGTGCCCGTCTCAGGGGGCGCCGGACGCGCCCAACCCGGGGTGGGCGTCGAGGAGTCGGGGCGGGGCGGCCTGGCGCCAGGAGTCGGCGAGGATGTCGCGCAGCTCCGCCTCGTCGTCCAGCGCCGCGAGTCTCGCCCGCACCCAGGCGAACTGGGCCTCGTGGCCGGCGATCCAGAACTTCTCCGGTTCGGCCAGCACCAGTTCGTCGCGCTCCTCCTTGGGGCAGCGCACGGCGATGGACGTCTCGTCCTCGGGGAGGGTCGCGAACATCTTCCCGGCCACCCGGAAGGTGGGCATGTTCCAGGCGGTCTTCTCCGTGGTGTCCGGCAGGGACAGGGCGATCCGTCGTACGTCTTCTGCGTCCGGCATGTCAGGAACGCTAGCCCCCGCCACTGACAGTCATCGGGCGGCCGGCCCGACCCGCTTGTAGTAGAGGGTGGTCGGGCGCAGTTCGCCGGACGGGCTCGCCGCGTAGTCGGGGATGGCGCCGGCCCGGGTCCAGCCGGCCGAGCGGTACAGGTGCTCGGCGGGGCTGCCGGTCTCGGTGTCGAGGTGCAGCAGGGTGATGCCGGCGGAGACGGCCGCCTGCTCGGCGGTGGCGAGAAGCCTGCGGCCGAGGCCCTGTCCGCGCGCCGAGCGGTGCACCATCAGCTTGACGAGTTCGGCGCGGTGGCGGCTGTTGGGCTTGTCGGGCAGGGCCAGGCCGACGGTGCCCGCCACCCGGTCGGCGCCGTCCACGGCCACCCACACCGCCAGCCGTCCGGCCGCCACCGCCTCGGCCCGCTCCCGCCACCAGCCGGCCGCCTCGGCCGGCCCGAGCGGGGCGAGGAACCCGACGGACGCTCCCCCGGCCACGGTGTCGGCCAGCAGGCCGGCCAGCTCCTGGCATCGCTCGCGCACCTGGGCGCCGTTCCAGCGCAGCACCGTCATGGCCGCACCACCGCGAGCGCGTACCGCGCGGCGCCGGGTCCGGGGCAGCGGAACCGCGTCGGGCCGAAGACCCGCATCCGCAGGCAGTCCCCGGTGCCGAGGGTGTGCACATCGCCCTCGACGGTCACCTCCAGCGCGCCGTCGAGGACCCACAGGTGCTGTTCGAGGCCCGGCACCGGCGGGCGGTCGTAGGCGATGTCCGCGCCCGGGGCCAGGGTGCCCTCGACCAGTTCCCCGCGCAGGCCGGCGTGCGGCGGGGAGACGGACCGCCGTACGAAGCCGGCCGCCGGGTCCTGCCAGACCTGCTGGTCGGCCGCCCGGACCAGCGGGGCCGGCTCCGCCTCGACCTCGCTGAGCAGCTGGGACATGGTGCGTCCGTAGACGTGGCAGAGGCGGTTGAGCAGGGAGGCGGTGGCGCTGATCTCGGCGCGTTCGGCGCGGGACAGGGTGGACCTGCTCACCCCGCTGCGTTCGGCCAGCTCGCCCAGGGACCAGCCGTGCCCGGCGCGGAGTTCGGCCAGCCGGGAGCCGATCCGGGCGTCCACGGGGTCCGGCGCTTGGGTTCTCATATCCGGGACGCTATCCCGGATATGAGACGGGCGCGTTACGGAAGGCTCACGCCCGCCGCCCGCCCCAGGGCGTCCAGCACCGGGCGGATCAGCGGATGCTCCTCGGCGCCCCGGCGGACCGCGGCGAAGACGCGGCGGGTGGGGGCCACCCCGTCCACCGGGCGGACGACGACACCCGCGAGGTCCATGCCGCGCAGCGCGGAGCGCGGCACGAGGGCCACTCCCGCGTCGGCCGAGGCGAGGGCGACCACGGCGCGGAAGTCGTCCGAGGAGTGCTCCAGCCGGGGCAGGAATCCGGCGCTCTCGCAGGCCAGGACGACCACGTCGTGGCAGGGGTTGCCGGGGTACGGGCCGATCCACGGGTCCTTGGCCAGTTCGGCGAGGGGGACCTCGTCGGCGTCGGCGAGTCGGTGGCCGACGGGGACGACGGCGTCGAAGGGCTCGGCGTACAGCGCCATGTGGGTCAGCCGGGGGTCGTCGGCGGCAGGGGCGCCCCGGTACTCCACGGCGACGGCCACGTCCACCTGCCGGTCCAGCACCATCGGCAGGCTGGCGTCGCCCTCGGCGTCCTGGACCCGGATCCTTATGCCGGGCGCCGAGCAGGCCAGCCGGGCCACGGCGGGCGCCACCACCTCGGCGATGCCGGTGGCGAAGGCGGCCACGGTGACCGTGCCGGCCTCGCCCGAGCCGTACGCGGCCAGTTCCGCCTCTGCCCGCTCGAGCTGGGCGAGGACGGCGTTGGTGTGGCTGAGCAGGATCTCGCCGGCCGGGGTGAGCCGTACGCCCTTGGCGCCCCGCTCCACCAGCCGGTGGCCGGTCTCCTGCTCCAGCGCGGTCAGCTGCTGGGAGACGGCTGAGGGGGTGAGGTACAGCGCGGCGGCCGCCGCCGTCACCGTGCGGTGGTCGGCCACCGCACGGAGGATGTGGAGCCGCCGCGCTTCGATCATGGGGTCCATTATCGCCCCATGTCCGCGCTGGTCAGGCAGCCAGCTCGGCGCGGGCCGCGACGAACGCGTCGACCGCCCGGTTCACGTCCTCGGTGGAGTGCCCGGCGGACAGCTGGACGCGGATGCGGGCCTGGCCCTGCGGCACGACCGGGTAGGAGAAGCCGATCACGTACACCCCCCGCTCCAGCAGGAGTTCGGCCATCCGGGCGGCCTCGGCGGCGTCGCCGATCATGACGGGCGCGATGGCGTGGTCGCCGGGGAGGATGTCGAAGCCCTCCTCGGTCATCCGGCGCCTGAAGAGGGCGGTGTTCTCGGTGAGCCGGACGCGCAGGTCGTCGGCGGACTCCAGCAGGTCGAGGACCTTCAGGGAGGCGGCGGCGATCACCGGGGCGAGGGTGTTGGAGAACAGGTACGGACGCGAGCGCTGGCGCAGCAGGGCGACGATCTCGGCGCGGGCCGCGACATAGCCGCCGGACGCGCCGCCGAGCGCCTTGCCGAGGGTGCCGGTGATGATGTCCACGCGGTCCATGACGCCGTGCAGCTCGGGGGTGCCGCGGCCGGAGGGGCCGACGAAGCCGACGGCGTGCGAGTCGTCGACCATGACCATCGCGTCGTAGCGGTCGGCGAGGTCGCAGATCTCCGCGAGGGGCGCGAGGTAGCCGTCCATGGAGAAGACGCCGTCGGTGACGATCAGCTTGCGCCGGGCGTCGCCGGCGGCCTTGAGCTGCGTCTCCAGGTCGGCCAGGTCGCGGTTGGCGTAGCGGAACCGCTTGGCCTTGCTCAGGCGGATGCCGTCGATGATGGAGGCGTGGTTGAGGGCGTCGGAGATCACCGCGTCCTGCTCGCCCAGCAGGGTCTCGAAGACACCGCCGTTGGCGTCGAAGCAGGAGGAGTACAGGATCGTGTCCTCCTGGCCGAGGAAGGCCGAGAGGCGGGCCTCCAGCTGCTTGTGCACCTCCTGGGTGCCGCAGATGAAGCGGACCGAGGCCATGCCGTAGCCCCAGCGGTCGAGCGCCTCGTGGGCGGCGGCGACCACCTCGGGGTGGTCGGCGAGGCCGAGGTAGTTGTTGGCGCAGAAGTTGAGGACCTCGCCGGGGCGGCCGCCGGCGCTGACGTTGACGGTCGCGGACTGCGGGGTGTCGATGACCCGCTCCGGCTTGTGCAGACCGGCGGCGCGGATCTCGTCGAGGGTGGCGCGCAGGTCGTCGCGCACGGAGTCGAACATGGGAAGCTCCTGAAGGTGCTTGCGGGAGAGGGGTTCTACGCGGTCCAGTCGAGGATGACCTTGCCGCCGGTGCCGCTGGCGGCGTCGGCGAAGGCGGCCTCGAAGTCGCGGTAGCCGTAGCGGCCGGTGATCACGGGGGCGAGGTCGAGGCCGCCCTCCAGCAGGACGGACATCGCGTACCAGGTCTCGAACATCTCGCGGCCGTAGATGCCCTTGATGGTGATCATCGAGGTGACGACGCGGGCCCAGTCGACGGGGAACTCCTCGGCGGGCAGGCCGAGCATGGCGATCCGGCCGCCGTGCGTCATGTTGGCGATCATGTCCCGCATGGCCTCGGGGCGGCCGGACATCTCCAGGCCGATGTCGAAGCCCTCCCGCAGCCCGAGCTCCCGCTGCCCGTCCGCGATGGTGGTGCCGGCGACGTTCAGGGCGAGGCTCACGCCGATCTTGCGGGCCAGCTCCAGGCGCTCCTCGCTGACGTCGGTGATGACGACGTTGCGGGCGCCGGCGTGCCGGGCCACCGCGGCGGCCATCAGGCCGATCGGGCCGGCTCCGGTGATCAGGACGTCCTCGCCGACCAGCGGGAACGACAGCGCGGTGTGCACGGCGTTGCCGAACGGGTCGAAGATCGCGGCGACGTCGAGGTCGACGGGGACGCGGTGCACCCAGACGTTGGACGCCGGCAGCGCGACGTACTCGGCGAACGCGCCGTCCCGGCCGACGCCGAGGCCGACGGTGGCGCGGCACAGATGGCGGCGCCCGGCGAGGCAGTTGCGGCACTTGCCGCACACCAGGTGGCCCTCGCCGCTGACCCGGTCGCCGACCCGGATATCGCTGACGTCCCGGCCGGTCTCCACGACCTGCCCGACGAACTCGTGACCCAGCACGAGCGGCGTGCTGATCGCCTGCTGCGCCCAGCCGTCCCAGGCCCGGATGTGCAGGTCGGTGCCGCAGATACCGGTCCGCATGACCTTGATCAGCACGTCACCGGGTCCGATGGCGGGCTCCGGGACGTCCGTCAGCCAGAGCCCGGGCTCCGCCTTCTCCTTGACCAGCGCCTTCAACGCTACGGCTCCTGTGGGTGAGGCCCGGCCCCGCGGGCATGCCGAAGAGGCCCGCACCGGGTCAGAGGGGTGGAATCACCCCGCAATCTGCCCTACGCGCGCGCCGGGGTCCATCGATCTTTTCTTAACCGCCGCCTCAGCTTTCCTTCACGCCCCCGCGCGCGGTCCGCGCCGCGCGCCCCGGTCCGGCGGGGTCCGCGCTCAGAGCGGCAGCCCGTCCCGGGCCGATCCCTCCATGTGCGCGGCGAGTTCCGCGGCGAGCGACTTGATCGTCTCCAGGCCGCTCCGGCCCCAGACCCGCGGGGCCACGTCGGCGGCGCACACGGTGCCGAGGGCCATGCCGGAGCTGTCGAGGAGCGGGGCGCCGAGGTAGGAGCGGATGCCGTACTCGTCGACCACGGGGTTGCCCGCGAAGCGCGGGTAGTCGCGGACGTCCTCCAGGACCAGGGCCTTGCGCCGGACCACCACATGGGGGCAGAAGCCGTGGTCGCGCGGCAGGACGCGGCCGACCTCGGGCCTGCTGCCGTCCGTCCGGACCACGGGCGCGGTCGCCGGGGTGCGCAGGCCGGCGAAGAACTGGCGGTCCTCGCCGACGAAGTTGACCATGGCGTACGGCGCGCCGGTGAGCCGGGCGAGATGGTCCGCGAAGGCGTCGAGGGCGGGTTCGGGCCGCTCCCCCAGGCCGAGCCCGCGGAGTCTGGAGGCGCGGGCCGGGGCCTCCTTGTCCTCGGGCGTGAGCAGCAGACCCCGGACCGGCCGGGGCGGCTCGTAGCTCATGACCGGACTCCGGCGCTGTGGACGTACCTCATGGGGCGGCTCCGTTGGCGGGGTGGCTGGATCACATGTGGGCGCCGTGGCTCGGCGCGGGCGCCGGTGCGTGGGCGATGAGGTGGCGTACGAGGGTGAGCAGGGTCTGCACGCCGGAGCTGGAGATGCGGGCGTCGCAGGGGACGACGGGGATGCCGGGATCGAGGTCGAGGGCGGCGCGCACCTCTTCCGGGTCGTAGCGGTAGCCGCCGTCGAACTCGTTGACGGCGACGATGAACGCGAGGCCGCGCTCCTCGAAGAAGTCCACCGCCGCGAAGCACTCCTGCAGGCGGCGGGTGTCGGCGAGGATGACCGCGCCGAGCGCCCCTTCCGACAGCTCGTCCCACATGAACCAGAACCGCTCCTGCCCCGGCGTGCCGAACAGGTACAGCACGTGCCGCGGGTCGAGGGTGATCCGGCCGAAGTCCATGGCGACCGTCGTCTCGACCTTGTTCTCGATGCCGTCGAGGTTGTCGGTGGCGGCGCCGACGGTGGTGAGCAGCTCCTCGGTGCTGAGCGGGGCGATCTCGCTGACCGCTCCCACGAAGGTCGTCTTGCCGACCCCGAACCCGCCCGCCACCAGGATCTTGAGCGCGGTGGGGAACGGGTCAGAGCTGTCGTCGTAGTCCATCGAGCACTGCCTCCAGCAGAGACCGGTCAGTGGGTGTGTGGTGGAAGGCGGGGGGCTTGGTGGTCAGCGCCCCGCAGTCGACGAGGTCGGACAGCAGCACCTTGGTGACCACCGCGGGCAGTCTCAGGTGCGCGGCGACCTCCGCCACCGGCACGGGCGCGCGGCACACCTCGAGCGCCTGGGCGTGCTCGGGGCCGAGGTAGCCGAGCGGGGTGACGCCGGTGGACATCACCTGCGACATCAGGTCGAGGGCGATGCTGGGTTCGGTGCGGCCGTTGCTGACCGTGAACGGGCGCACCAGCCGTCCGGCGGCGTCGTCGAGCCACGGCCCGTCGCCGGCTGCGGCCACCCTCAAGGCCTCGTCGCCGTGGATTCGGCGGTGTACTGACGGGGCGCGGTCACCAGGTAGGGACGCACGCTCTTGACCAGCATCGCCATCTCGTACCCCAGCACGGCGGCGTCGGCCTCGCGGCCGGCCAGCACCGCGAGGCAGGTGCCGGAGCCGGCCGTGGTGACGAACAGCAGCGTCGAGTCGAGTTCGACGACGACCTGACGGACGTCGCCGCCGTCGCCGAACCGGATTCCCGCGCTGCGGCCGAGGGAGTACAGGCCGGAGGCCAGGGCCGCCATGTGGTCGGCGCTGTCGGGATCGAGGCCGTGCACGGACTTCACCAGTCCGTCGCAGGACAGGAGCACCGCGCTGGAGGTGTGCGGTACGCGCTGCACGAGGCCGCTCAGCAGCCAGTCGAGGTCGGATGCCTGGGCGGTCGGCGCATCGCTCGCCATGGTGGATCGACTCCTTGGGGTACGAAGACCAGCGGGAGCGCTGGATGTGGGGGTGCTGGGGGCGGTGTGGACGGGGCCGGTGGGTCCGCAGCGGGGGGTCATCCGGCCGGCGTGCTCCCGTCGGCACGGCCGTCGTCGGCGGCGGGCGCGTACGCGTGCTGCCGCGCGGCGGGCCGCGGTTCCGGCTCCGGGTGCTCCTGCGCACCGGCCGCCTCGGCCAGTCCTATGCCGCGCTGGAAGGCGGCCATCAGCCCGGGGTCGTGGCCCGCGACGGTGTCGCCGTCCTGACGCGGGACCGGGCCGCCGCGCAACTGCGGGACGATGTGCTCCTGGGCGCGCCGGCGCGGCAGCCGGGGCTTGCCCATGGTGCCGCGTACGGCCGTGCCGCCGCGCGGGACGGGCAGGACGCCGGCGTGGGACTCGACCGCCGGCCGGTGCTCGGCCCCGATGCCCGGGGCGGCCTCGGCGGGGTTGGCCCGCTTCTCGCGCGCGGACCGCACGGGCAGCGGGGCCGGTGCCGCCTCGCCCGGCGCCGGTCCGCTCCGTCCCGTTCCGCTCGGAGCGGTGGCGTCGCCCGTCCCCTGCGTGCGCGTACCGCTGTTCCGCCCGGCCGGGACCGGCATCTCGCCGTCGCGCCGGGGCCCGTTCTGCGCGTGCCGCCGCCTGCCGTCGGCGGGGGCCGGCAGCGCCGCGGCGGAACCAGCGCCGCCCGTGCCGACCTCGGTCCGCCCGGCGTCCGGCACCCCGGAACCGCCTGCGTGGGACGGCACGGCGTACGGGGTCTGGCCCGACGGCGCCGGCGACGGGCCGTGCGCCGCCGGGCCATCCTGCCGGGACATCGCCGTGCCCAGCAGCGCCTGGGGCACCACGAGTACGGCCTGCACACCGCCGTAGATGTTGGTCTGCAGGCGCACCGAGATGCCGTGCCTCCGGGCGAGCTGGGAGACGACGTAGAGGCCGATGCGGCCGTCGGCCAGCAGGCTGGCCACGTTGACCTGGTCGGGGTCGGCGAGCAGGGCGTTCATCCTGTCCTGCTCGCCGACGGGCATGCCGAGCCCGCGGTCCTCGACCTCCACGGCGAGTCCGGAGGTGACGAGGCTGGCGCGGAGCAGCACCTGGGTGTGCGGGGCGGAGAAGACGGTCGCGTTCTCCACGAGTTCGGCGAGCAGGTGGATGACGTCGGCCACGGCGTGCCCGCGCAGTTCGCCGTCGACGGGCGGGACCAGTCTGACCCGGGAGTACTGCTCGACCTCGGCGATGGCGGAGCGCAGCACCTCGGTCATGTCCACCGGGTTGCTCCACTGCCGCCGGGAGACGGCGCCGCCGAGCACGGCGAGGTTCTCGGCGTGCCGCCGGATCCGGGTGGCGAGGTGGTCGACGTGGAACAGGCCCTTGAGCAGGTCGGGGTCCTCGATCTCGTTCTCGAGGTCGTCGAGGATCGAGATCTCCCGGTGCACCAGGGACTGGAGCCGGCGGGCCAGGTTGACGAAGACCTCGAGCTTCTGCTCGCTGCCCGCCTGGCTGGAGAGCTGGGCGGCCTGCACGACGGCGGTGACGGCGCCGTCGTGCGCCCGGGCCAGGTCGGCGGCGAGGAGGTCGAAGTCGTCGGCGTCCGCGGGCGGCCGGCGGCCCGGCCCTCGCCGGGCCGGGGTCTCGCCCTGCCGCAACGCCTCGACGAGGGCGTGCAGTTCGGCCTCGCCACGGGCGGCGCCCCGGCGCAGCGCCTGGACCCGGTCGGCGACCGAGCGGGCGGCGCGGTCGGCGGCCACGGCGGCGATGAGGACGCCCGCGACGGTCACCGCGACCGCTCCGGCGAGCACGGCCCACAGGGTGGGGCCGGGGCGCGTGCCGGTGGAGCGCACGCTGAACAGGACGGCCGCGGTGGCGCTGAGGGCGACGGCTACGGGCGGAAGCACGGCGAGCCGCATGAGCTGGGGCCGTATGTGCGTCTCGGGCAGTGCGGGAGCGGGTCGGGCGACCGGTCTCCCGTGGCGGCCGCCCTCACGGCGGTCGGCACGGGCGGCCGGTGCACGGAGATGAGACATCTGCGTCCTCGTACTGGTCCGTCGGCCTGGTTCGCCCCAGGCCCTGTGTCGTGCGACGGACACTCACAGTAGTTGCCTGCGCATCACGTGCGGTGGGCAGTTGCCAAAGTCCCCCGGGTAGCGTCCCGCTCTGGTATGAGGCGTCGCACGACAGACCGATATCCGTGTGGGACTCCGGCGACAGATCCGCACGCACTCGATCCACCCTGGTCAGAAGCGGTCGGAAACAAGCAGCGGGGGCCGGTAGCACTGGTGTGCGTACCGGCCCCGGCCGTTCGGAGCGCCCCGTCCGGCCTCCCCCGGCCCGGGTGCCCACGGGGCGGCGGCGCCGGCGCCCGGGCGGAGCCTCCGTCACCTTCCGTCACCCGCGGCGGGCCCGGGTCACTTCGGCGCGAGCCGCTTGACCAGGCGCCGCGCCGTGGTGGGCAGACGCCTCTTCGCCTGGGCCTCGAGCGCCCGGAGCCGCTTCTCGCTGGACTCGCGCTGCGCGGTGAGGGCCGCCTCGAGCCTCTTGATGTGGGCGGCCTGGGCGGAGGCCTTCTTCTCGGCCCTGGCGGCCTGCCGGGCGATCGCCTTGTTCTGCTCCCGGAGCAGCGTGATGCGGAAGAGCAGATCGTCCACGCTCTCCGCCTCTGAACGCCGGAACGGCTGGGGGAAATCCGCCGCCCGGACCTTCCGGTCGTATTCCTCGCCGCCGTCCCCGTGCTCGTAGGCGTTCCGCAGCCCGTTCCTCGTCATGAAGTCCAGCAGCCGCTGGAACCCCTCGGCGTAATGCGCGTCGAAGGCCGTGTAGTCGGTCTCGGCGTAGAGGCCCGCGACGTCGACGTCGGCGTCCAGCTCGGTGATGACCCGGTGCGGGATGTGGTGGTACCGGGACAGCTCGAGCGTCCGTGAGTCGTGGGCGAGGACGAACGCCGGGGTACCGGCGACCAGGGCGGCGATGTTGCCGTGGATACGCGTTCCGAGGGCGAAGTCGTAGCGGGTGAGGGCGTCCATCCAGCTGTGCGGCTCCAGCGGGACGCACACGTCGGCCGTGCGTATCAGCGGGTGCGAGCTGAGGTCGGGCATCGGCGCGGACTGCCGGGCGGCGACCGCGGTGTCCCCCCAGTAGAGCGTCTGGAGGTCGCGTCCCTCCTGGGCGAAGTAGGTGAGGCCGGGGTGCTGCTCCAGGACGGACTCGTTGACGGCCGAGGCGAGTTCGGCGTTCGCGAGCCGCAGCGCGGTGGACAGCGCGATCCGGGCCCCCTCGGGCAGCTCCTGTCCGCCCGGGTGCCCCATCCGGAAGCCGGGGCCGCGGAAGTAGACCGAGGGGCATCCGATGACGTCGACGTCGCGGAAGCCGAGTTCGCCGAGGTAGCGCTGGGTGAACTCGCCCCGGACGCCGATGGACGCCGAACGGTCCAGCACCGCCCCGACGAACCGCTTGACGGCCTCGTCGACGGGCTTCAGGAACGCGGTGTCGTAGTCGAGTTTGGCCTGCGCGCCGACTCCGAAGACGACGACGGGCACCTTCAGCCTGCCGATGAGGTTCGCCAGGATGTGCAGGTGCGGAACGAACTTCGATTTGAAGGCATTGGCCATCGGCAGGACGAAGACATCGCACTCGTCGTTGATGCGGTCCGCGTCCGCGACGGTCAGTTCGGCGAAGTGCGTGGTGTCGACCCGGATTTCCGCGCCCGGCACGGACATGTGCCGGTAAGCGGAATTGGTGTACATCAGATTGCCGACGTTGCCCCGAATGCTGTTGCGCACCAAAGTGCTCTCGATCGTGGGCACGTTGAACGGGTCGTTCCCCGCCTGCATGAGAATGCGCTTCACAGGCCGAGATCGTAACCGCGCACCACGCTTTACGGAATCCTTGCGCGTCCTTTTCCTCGTCGTGGCAGAGGTGGTCGCGTCACCGCTCGCCGGCCAGGTCGGCCTCGGTGCGGGCGAACTCCACGGCCGCCGGGCGTTCCTGGGGCCTGCGCCGCAGGTGGGCGACGGGCGCCGAGGCGGATCGCCACCAGGCGTCGGCGGGGAGCTTCCCGGCGGGTTCGAAGGGCTCGCCGGGCCGGGGCAGGGCGAGCGCCTGGCCGGCCTCCTCGGCGGCCTCCTTGGTCCACTCGCCGGGCTCGGCCCAGGGGTGGGGGGCGAGGTTGAAGGTGCCCCAGTGGATCGGGAGCAGCACGCCGTGCGGGGCGCCGCCCTGGAGGTCGAGGTGGGCGCGCAGGCCTTCCTCGGGAGTCATGTGGATGTCGGGCCAGAACTCGCTGTACGCGCCGAGCTGGACCATCGTCACGTCGAACGGGCCGTGGGCGGCGCCGATCTCCCGGAAGCCGTCGAAGTAGCCGGTGTCACCGCTGTGGTAGACGCGGTGCTCCTCGCCGGCGACGGACCAGGACGCCCACAGGGTGTGCTGGGTGTTGCGCAGACCGCGGCCGCAGAAGTGGCGGGCCGGGGTGGCGGTCAGAGTGAGGCCGCCGACCCGGGTGGACTCGTGCCAGTCGAGTTCGCGCAGCCGGTCCGCCGAGACGCCCCAGTGCTCCAGGTGCGCGCCGACGCCCAGCGGCACGGCGAACACGGTGTCCGTGCCGGCCAGCGCCTTGATCGTGGGCATGTCCAGGTGGTCGTAGTGGTCGTGCGAGACGACCACCACGTCGACCGGGCCGAGCGCGGCCAGCGGCAGCGGCACCGGGTGCAGCCGCCTGGGCCCGGCGAAGGGGAACGGGGAGCAGCGCTCGCCCCAGACGGGGTCGAACAGGACGCGGTGCCCGTCGATCTCCACGAGCACGCTGGAGTGGCCCATCCAGGTCACGCGCAGCCCCGTCGTGGGCGGCTGGGCTAGGTCGGCGTAGGTGGTGGCGTGCACCGGCACGGTGCCGGCCGGGGAGCGCAGGGGCCGGGTGTCCTTGTCCAGGAACACCTTGGCGAGGTCGAGCGTGGAGCCGGAGGGCCGGGTGCGGGCGGTGCCGCCCGGGTTCTGGAAGACGCCGTCCGCGAAGTGCGGGGAACGGCGGATCCGGGCGAGGCGCTCACCGCGCGGCTGCGCGCCGAAGGCCTCGGGCCGCAGCGCGCTGAGCCCGGAGCTCCTGGAACGCCAACCGGTCACGGATACCTCCACTGAAGTCGCTGAGGTCCTCCATTATGGTCGGCCCCTCCGACAGCGCGGCGCCGCCCGCTCCTCCGTCCCGCCCCGCCGGGCGTGCGCGGCGGCCCGCCCGGCGCTTTGACAGCGGCCCGCCCGCTGCGGATACTGACCGGCTGTTCAGTAACCGTCGTCCGGGAGCCCCCATGACCGCCGCCCCCCTCATGTCGCTCGTGTGGACCGACCACGTCACCGGGCGGCGGGGTTTCCTGGTCGTCGACCGGCTGGTGCGGGGCGTGGCCAGCGGCGGGCTGCGGATGCGCGCCGGCTGCACGCTGGAGGAGGTCACCGGGCTCGCGCGCGGCATGACGATGAAGGAGGCCCTGCACTACGACCCGGCGGCCCGCTACGTCCCCCTGGGCGGCGCCAAGGGCGGCATCGACTGCGATCCGCGGGACCCGGCGGCCTACGGGCTGCTCGTGCGCTACCTGCGCGCGATGCGGCCGTACATCGAGAGCTGCTGGACCACCGGCGAGGACCTGGGCCTCAGCCAGGACCTGGTGGACCGGGCCGCCGCCGAGGCGGGTCTGGTCTCCACCGTCCAGGCCGTGTTCCCGCTGCTGGACGACGAGCCGGCGGCCCGCGCGCGGCTCGCGGACGCCTTCGCGGTGCGGGTGGACGGCATCGGCCTGGACGAACTGGCGGGCGGCTGCGGGGTCGCCGAGTCGGTGCTGGCGGCCCTGGACCGGGACTCGGTGCCGTACCGGGGCACCCGGGTGGCCGTGCAGGGGCTGGGCACGATGGGCGGGGCCACGGCGCGGTTCCTCGCACGCGCGGGACTGACGGTGGTGGCGGTGGCCGACGTCAAGGGCACCGTCGCCAACCCGGACGGCCTGGACGTGGAGGCGCTGCTCGCCGCACGGGACGCCTACGGCACGCTCGACCGCTCCGCGCTGCGTCCGGCCGACCGCGAGCTGCCCGGCGACGCCTGGCTGGCGGCGGACGCGGAGGTCCTGGTGCCGGCCGCGGTCTCCTACGCGGTCGACGCCGCCGGGCAGGAGCGGATCACCGCCCGCTGGGTCGTCGAGGCCGCCAACATGCCCGTACTGCCGGAGGCGGAGCGGCTGCTGGCCGCGCGCGGGGTGACGGTGCTGCCGGACGTGGTGGTCAACTCGGCCACCAACGCCTGGTGGTGGTGGACGCTGTTCGGCGACGTCGGCCCGAACGCCGACGAGGCGTTCGCCCACATCCGCCGCTCGATGCGCGCGCTGACCGGGACGGTGCTGGACCGCGCGCGGGCCGACGGGACGACTCCCCGCGCCGCCGCCCACGCCCTGGTGTCGGACCGGCTGCCGGTGATCGCCGGGCGTTACGGCTGGTACCGCTGACCCCGGCGGGTCGCGGCCGTCGGCAGGCGTGGGGCGCTGTCCGGCCGACGGGCTAGTGTGACCGCGTGGCGAGAGTGCGGTTGAGCGTGGCCGAGCGGCGGGAGGAGATGCTGCGGGCCGCCATCGGGCAGATCGAGGCGCGGGGCGTGGCGGCGGTCAGGATCGCCGACGTGGCCTCGGCGCTCGGGGTGAGCAACGCGCTGGTGCTGTACCACTTCTCGACGAAGGAGAAGCTGGTCGCCGCCGCCTTCGCCTACGCGGCCGAGGACGATCTGGCGCGTCTGCGGGCGCTGCTGGCCCGCCGGACCTCCGCGCTGCGCCGGCTGCGCGCCGCCGTGCGCTGGTACGCGCCCACGGGCCAGGCCAAGGGCTGGCGGCTGTGGATCGAGGGCTGGGCGGTGTCGCTGCGCGAGCCGGCCCTGCGGGCGGTCACCCGGGACCTCGACCAGCGGTGGAAGGCGGCGATCGCCGAGGTCATCGTGGAGGGCGTGGCGGCGGGCGAGTTCACCTGCCCCGACCCGGCGGGCACCGCCCTGCGGCTCACCGCCCTGCTCGACGGCCTCGCCGTGCAGCTCACGTCCTACCCGGGCTCGGTGCCACGCGCCCGCGCCCAGGAGTGGGTGAACGACGCCCTGGTCCGGGAACTGGGCCTCTAGCGGGCGGAGTCGACCGGCGCGAGCGCGGCGCCGGCCCGTACGGGAACGCCGGGATCGCCGGTCCGGGACGCGGGCCGGTCCGGCGGGCGCGCGCGGCCGCGCCTCGTACCGCCGGGATCGCGGTACGGGGCGCGGCCGTGCCGTGCGCCGGGGTCAGGCGACCGCCGCGATGCGCATCTTGATGTCGTCCGGCGACAGCGCGCCCTTCGCCGTGACGTGGTCCCCGGAGGACTCGCCGCGCAGCCGGCGGCCGATCCACGGCACCAGGTACTCGCGGGCCCAGTGGACGTCGTCCCGGCGGATCTCCAGGGTGCCCCTGGGCGGGAGCGGCGGCCAGACCTGCTCCGGGTCGGCCGGGATCTCCAGGCCGAGGGCCTGCCCGGCGCGCAGCGCCACGCGCGTGTGCCCCTCGGGCGAGAGGTGCAGGCGGTCGCTGTCCCAGGCCCTGCGGTCCTGGACGGACTTCAGGGACCACAGGTCGAGCACCGGGCAGCCGTACCGGTCGGCGATGGCGCGGACGTGCCCGTTGTAGGTGGCGATCTTGCCGCGCAGGTGCTTGAGCACCGGCACGCCCCGGGTGTCGAAGCCGGTCGTCACCATCACCGTGCCCGCGGCGGCCGCGAGGGCGGCGATGGCCCGCTCGAAGCGCTCGGCCACCTCGTCGGGGTCGGTGCCGGGCCGGATGATGTCGTTGCCGCCCGCGCAGAAGGAGACGAGGTCGGGGGCGAGTTGGACGGCCTTCGGGAGCTGGTGCTCGACGATCTGGTCGAGCAGTTTCCCGCGGACCGCGAGGTTGGTGTACTGGAAGTCGCCCTCGGGCCGCCGGTCGGCGAGCAGGACCGCGAAGCGGTCGGCCCAGCCCACGAACGCCCCGTCGGGCCCGGGGTCGCCGACGCCCTCGGTGAAGCTGTCCCCCACCGCCACGTACGACCCGATCACTGCACTGTTGTCACTCTTCGAATCGTCTGCCACGTCGGACCATGATTCACCTTCGGATGTGACCTACGCGACCGTAGGCAGGGGTTGACGATCGGTGAGATGAGACACCCTTAAAGAGTTTGCCAACCCAGGAATACGGCGGGTACGGGGCCGGTCCGGACGTACCGAAGGCCGGACCCGGGGATCGGGGGTCCGGCCTTCGGAGGCTGTCCGGCAGGTGGCCGCCGGGAGCGTGTCGCTGAGCGCGGGTGGCTCAGAGGGCGACGCCGTGCGAGCGGAGGTAGCCGACGGGGTCCACGTCCGAGCCGTAGTCCGGCGTGGTGCGGATCTCGAAGTGCAGGTGCGGGCCGGTCACGTTGCCGGTAGCGCCGGACAGGCCGATCTGCCGGCCCGGGGTCACCGTCTGGCCGGCCGACACCGAGAGCTGCGAGAGGTGGGCGTACTGGGCGTAGTAGCCGTCGTTCAGCTTGATGACGACCTGGTTGCCGTACGCGCCGCCCCAGCCGGCGGAGACGACGGTGCCCGCGCCGACGGCCTTGAGGGAGGTGCCGGTGGGGACGACGAAGTCGACGCCGGTGTGGTAGCCGCTGGACCACATGCTGCCGGCGACGTGGTAGGCGGTGCCGACGGTGGGGACGGCGACCGGGAGGGTGTAGCCGGTGGCGGGGGCGGCTTCGGCGGCCTTGGTGACCTGGGCCACCGGAGACGCCTGGAGGACGGGGGCGGCCGGGGCGGTCTTCGCCGGGGACTCGGCCCGGGCGCCCGAAGGCTGCGCGGACCGCGCGGGGGCGGGGGCCTCGGTGCGGGTCGGGGCGGCGGCCTTCTTGCCGAGCGACAGCTTCAGACCGGGGTGGATCAGCGCCGGGTTCTCGCCGACGGCCTGCCGGTTGTCGGCGTAGAGCCGGTGCCAGCCACCGCTCACATGCTGCTCGCCGGCGATCCCGGCCAGGCAGTCGCCGGGCTTCACCGTGTAGGTGCGCACGCCGGGTGCCTGCTGGGTGGCCGCCGCGGCCTTTCCGGCCGCCGTCTTCCCGGCGGACTGCACGGTCTTTCCGGGGGTGGACTGAGCGGTGGCGGCGTGCGCTCCGGTGGCGCCCAGCAGGGGCAGGGCCAGTGCGGCGCCGCCGGTTCCGGCGGCGGCGATGGAGCGGGTGAAACGCCGAGACTTGGGACGGCGGTGCTTACCCTTCGCGGGCATGACGCATTCCTCTCCGGCGCCTGCGGGGTGAGCTGTCGGGTTCGGGCTGGAGCTGCCCGGCCGCGCGGTGCGCGGCTTCACCCCGAGCCTGTCGCGGAGACCGGGACAGGCGAGTCGTACCTGGTGGGTCCCCCGCTCCTGCCGTGCACGGGTCATGTGTGCGGGACTCCGGGCGGCGGCAGGATTCGGCGTTCCGTCCGGATTGGTGGCGAACGTAAGCGAGCGGGACGCGCGGAAACAAGCGGCCGATTCCCGGCGTTCACGCCCCAGAAGATCCAAAAGGGAAATTCGCGGTCACCGTGCGTGAATTCCCGTCCGCTCCGCCGATCGAATTCCCGGTTTCCGTTTAGGAATTAGGTGAACATGACGAACAGCGGACGGTCACGGTTATGACGCTCCTCACGCACCGCTCCCCAGCAGCCCTTACTCCGGGCCGAGTTGCGACGAAGGCGTCAATTCGGGCAGAGGAATCATATGCGGCGCAGTCGGACTACTACCGCATCCAGGTCACCGCGCAGTCCGGTCGGCAGTCCATGGTGCAGCAGCACCGCACCGCGGTGCACTTCGCCCGTTTCGCGGCATTCGTACGATGCCGTGGGGTCGAGTCCGCGCAGCCGTACGCGCGGCACCGGCTCCCCGTAGCTCTGCGCCTGGAGGCACGCCAGGACCACCGTCTCGTCCCCGAGCACGTACTGGACGGCGCTCAGGCCGCCCGTCGGGGGCCGCAGCCGGTACAGCTCGCCGCGCTGGACGAGCGGCCTGATCTCCTTGTAGAGGGCCACCCACTCCCGGGCCTCGGCCAGCTCCTCCTCGGACCACGCGGTGAGGTCGCCGCCTATCCCGAGGACGCCCGCCATGGCGCTGACGAAACGGAAGCGCAGGGAGCTGGTCCTGCCGTTGAGCTGGTTGTTCGGGCTGTCGGTGACCCAGGCGGCCATCACGCGCGCGGGATGGATCTGACTGAAGCCGTGCTGGATGGCGAGCCGGTCCAGCGGGTCGGTGTTGTCGGAGGTCCACACCTGGTCGGTGCGGCTCAGCACACCGAGGTCGATCCGGCCGCCGCCGCCCGAGCAGGACTCGAAGGCGACGTGGGGGTGGGCGGCGCGCAGCCGGTCCAGCAGGGCGTACAGCGCGCGGACGTGGTCGACCCACAGACGCTGCGGATACGGCTCGCCCGGCCAGCCGGCGTCGGTGAAGCAGCGGTTGAAGTCCCACTTCACGTAGTCGATCGGCGCGCCGGACAGCAGGGCGTCCAGACGCTCCCACAGGTACTCCTGGACGTCCTCGCGGGCGAGGTTGAGGACGAGCTGGTTGCGCAGTTCCGTCCGCCTGCGGCCCCGCTGGTGCTGCACCCAGTCGGGGTGGGCGCGGTACAGGTCGCTGTCCGGGTTGACCATCTCGGGCTCGACCCAGACGCCGAACCGCATGCCGAGGCCGTGCACCTGGTCGGCCAGGGGCTTGAGGCCGTGCGGGAACCGGTCGGGGTTGGGGGTCCAGTCGCCGAGTCCGGCCCGGTCGCTGGTGCGGGCGCCGAACCAGCCGTCGTCGACGACGAACAGTTCGACGCCGATGCCGGCCGCCCGCCGGGCGAGCGCGGCCTGCTGCTCCTCGGAGATGTCGAAGAACGTCGCCTCCCAGGAGTTGAACAGCACCGGCCGGTCCCGGTCGGCGTCCGGGATCACGTGCGCGCGCTGGTAGGCGTGCCAGGTCCGGCTGGCCCCGCCGAAGCCGCCGTCGCTCCACAGGCCCGCGAAGACGGGGGTGGTGTACGACTCCCCCGGTTCCAGGAGCAGCAGGCCGGAGTCGTCGTGGCCGGCCCCGCCGGTGATCTGCACGCGTGCGTCGGGGAGTTGGGCGACGGCGATCCGCCAGGAGCCGGACCAGCCGAGCGCGCAGCCGTAGACCTCCCCGCGTTCCTCGGTGGCGTCGGTGTCGAGGGCGACCCAGGGCAGGTGCTGGTGGCCGGTGTGGCCGCGGCGGCTGCCGACGACCTTCTCGCCGTGGGTGAGCGGAGCGCGGGTGAGCAGGGACTCGGCGGCCCAGCGGCCGTTGAGCTGGGACAGCCGCCAGCCGTCGCGGTCGGGCAGGGTCCAGGCGGCGGCGTCGGCGCGCAGCAGTTCCACCCGCGTCTGCCCGCCGTTGTCGAGGGTGACCCGGCGCTCCACCACGTCGCCGCGCATCCGGTAGTGCAGGGTGACCGCCAGTCCGTCGTCGTCGAAGCGCAGCCGCAGCTCCGCGCCGTCTCCCGCCTCGTCCCGCTCGCACTCGTACGACACGAAGCGCCATTCGGTGCCGCGCCGCTCGCCGGTGCGGACGCTGAGCGCGGGGCGGACGAAGCGGGGGCCGCCCTCGACGGGGTACTCCTCGCGGCCGTCGAGCGGGGACTCGAAGGGCCGGTAGCCGGGCAGCGGGCTCAGGGCCAGGGCCTCGGCGTCGGGGAGCGTGATGCGGGGCCCCCAGTGGAGGTGGATCAGCTCGTGCGCCTCGGTCAGGTGCAGGGCATAGCTGCTGGTGGGCCCCGACAGGAGCCAGGTGCGTCCGTTCTCGGCGATGTCCACCATCGAGACCTCACAGGTGTCAACAGATCCGCTCAGGTGCGCACATCATCGGGGCCCGTGCGCGCCCCTGGCAACGCCTGTGGACAACTCGTTGCCCGAGGTGATCGATGTCGTATCGTCGTCGGAGCGCCCGCCGGCGAGCCGAGCCGACGGGTTCCGACCGGGAGGAGCCCCCGTGACGCAGCAGGTCCCGTCGACCGAGCCGGAGCTGGCCGGAGTGCGCAATTTCCGTGACGTGGGCGGACTGCCGACCGAGGACGGCCGGCGGGTGCGGCAGGGGGTCCTGTTCCGCAGCGGTCACCTCGCGCACGCGACGGAGGAGGACGCGGCGTTCCTCGCCTCCCTGGGCCTGCACACGGTGTTCGACTTCCGCAACGCGGCCGACCAGAAGCTGGAGGGCCCGGACGTCGCCCTCCCGGGCGTGCGGAACGTGAACCTGCCGCTGAGCGACCCGGCGGACGGCGCCGAGTTCTGGAAGATGGTCCGGGACGGCGACCTCGACCAGCTGCGCGACATCCTCGCGGACGGCAGGGCCGCCGCCCGGATGGTCGCCTCCTACCGGACGATCGTCACCGAGCGCACCGCCGAGCACTCCCGGGTGCTGCACTCGCTCGCCGAGGACAGCGTCCCCGCGCTGATGCACTGCGCCGCGGGCAAGGACCGGGCGGGCATCTCCATAGCGGTGACCCTGCTCGCGGTGGGCGTGGAGCGCGACGCGGTCGTCGCCGACTACCTCGAGTCCAACGCCAAGCACCGCCGCTACAAGGTGCGACGCAACGGCAGCCCCGACTCCGCGTACACCCCCGAGGTGATGGAGCTGCTCAGCCCGCTCTTCGACGCGCGCGCGGAGTATCTGCATGCGGCGTTCGGGAGCATCGAGGAGACCTGGGGCGGCTTCGACGCGTACTTCGAGCAGGGGCTCGCACTCACCTCGGCCACCCGTGAGCGGCTGCGGGAGCGCCTGCTCGACTGACGTCCGTCAGCTCTTGGCGCCCACCGCGAACAGCAGGTAGAGGAACGCGGCGAACAGGTGGCCCACGGCGATGTAGATGATCAGCCGGATCCACAGGGAGCGGGGGAACTTGGTCTCGTAGTCGCTCATGGCAGCTCTCCGGTCAGCGGGCCCAGGCACAGTGCGGCCGTGGGGCTCTGCAGCAGGGTGTGGACGAACAGCAGTTCCACGCCGTCCTGGTCCTCGGCGGCCAGGCGGTGCGGGGTGAGGGAGTCGAAGTGCGCGCTGTCGCCGGGGCCGAGCAGATGCGCGGTGTCCCCGAGGCGCAGCCGCAGCCGCCCCTTGAGCACGTGCAGCCATTCCTCGCCGGGATGGACGCGCACGATGTCGCCCTGCGCGCCGTACGGCACCCGGACGCGCAGCGCCTGCATGCCCCGGCCGGACGCGCCGGCCTGGAAGTAGGTCCAGCCGCCCGCCCGGGTGGGCTCCATGTCGGCGGCGCGCACGATGGCGTCCCGGTCGGCGACCCGCTCGCCCAGCAGTTCGGAGACGGTCGTACCGTAGGTACGGGCGAGCGCGAGCAGCATCGGCAGCGACGGCTGGCGCCCGCCGGTCTCCAGCCGGGAGAGGTGGGCGGGCGAGAGCCCGGCGGTGCGGGCCGCCGCCTCCAGGGTGAGGCCGGCGCGCCGGCGCAGGTCCCGGAGCTGCGGCGCCACGGCGGGCAGCAGGTCGTCGCCCTCGCCCGCCGGTGGCGAGGCTTCTGAGGCGTTCATGCCTCCATTGAGCCCCAGGTTTGCCTCTGCGGCAAATTTCTTGCCTCAGAGACAAACCCGTCCTCCGGCCGGCTCTACCGGTTGCCCACCGCCTGCTTGATCAGCGTCTTCCCGAAGTCCCACATCAGTCCGCCGCCGTTGTGCGCATCGTCCATGACGGCGGTGAAGGCGGCGACGAACCGGTCCACGTCGGCCTCGTCGATGATCAGCGGCGGGATGAGCTTGATCACCTCCAGGTGGTCGCCGGACACCTGCGTGAGGATGTGGTGGCGCTGCAGCAGCGGGACGACGACCATCTGCGCGAACAGGCCCTTGCGGGCGGCCTGCAGCATGGTCCAGCGGCCGCGCAGCTTCAGCGAGGAGGGCCGCCCGAACTCGATGCCGATCATCAGGCCCCGGCCGCGCACGTCCGCGAGCAGCTCGTACCGGTCGATCAGCGCGGTGAGCCGCGACTTCAGCAGCTCGCCGGTGGTCCGCACCCCGGCCACGATCTGCTCGTTCTCCATGACCGACAGCACGGCGAGCCCGGCGGCCATGGCCTGGGCGTTGGAGCCGAAGCTGGCCGAGTGGACCAGCACGCGGTCCATGGACGAGTAGACCTTCTTGAAGATCCACTCCTTGCCCAGGGTGGCGCCGACCGGCACGTAGCCGCCGGACAGCGCCTTGGCCACGCACACCAGGTCCGGCTCCACGCCCTCCTCGTGCTGGTAGGCGTAGAAGTCGCCGGTGCGGCCGAGGCCGGTCTGCACCTCGTCGGCGATCAGCAGCGCCTTGTGCCGGTGCAGCAGGTCCTGGGCGGCGCGCAGATAGCCGGGCGGCGCCTCGTGCACCCCCTTGCCCTGGACGGGCTCGACGATCAGGGCGGCCACGTCGCCCTTCTTCAGCTCCCTGGCGAGGGCGTCGAGGTCGCCGAGGGGTACGGCGGTGTCGGGGAGCAGCGGGGCGAACCCGTCGCGGAAGCCGTCCTCGCCGTTGACCGACAGGGAGCCGGTCGTCAGGCCGTGGAAGGCGTGGTCGCAGTACAGCACCCTCGGCCTGCCGGTGGCGTACCGGGCGAACTTCAGGGCGGTCTCCACCGCCTCCGTGCCGCTGTTGCCGAAGAACACCCGGTCCAGGTGCGGGCTGTGGGCGAGCAGCCGCTCCGCGAGCAGACCCGGCAGCGGCTGGCAGTCGAAGCGGGTGAGGTCGGCGAGGCCGAGGTCCAGGACCTCGTGCAGCGCCTTGCGGACGACCGGGTGGTGGCGGCCGAGGCCCATCACCCCGAAGCCGGCGAGCATGTCCAGGTAGTCGGTGCCGTTCGCGTCGAAGAAGTGGGCGCCTTCGGCCCGTTCGTAGACCCGGTCGAAGCCGATGGTGTGCAGCATGCGCGGGAGCTGCGGGTTGAGGTGCTTGGCGTGCAGCTCGTAGCGTTCGGCTCCGCGCTCGGCGAGGAGGGCGCCGAGGTCGAACTCCGTGCTCATTCACTCTCCTTGGCTGTGCCGTCGACGGCCTTCACGGCCCTGACGGCCAGGCTCGCGCTGATCCGCCCGGCGATCTCGACGGGGGTGAGGCCGATGTCGGCCAGTACCTCGCCGCGCTTGGCGTGCGCGAGGAACTGGTCCGGGATGCCGAACCGGCGTACCGGCACGTCCACGTCCGCGTCGCCGAGGGCGAGGGCCACGGCCGAACCGACGCCGCCAGCACGGCTGTTGTCCTCCACGACGGCGACCAGGCGGTGTCCGGCGGCCAGGTCCGGCAGGGCGGGGTCGACGGGCTTGACCCAGCGGGGGTCCACCACCGTGCAGCCGATGCCCCGGGCCGCGAGCAGCTCGGCGGCCTGGAGGCACACCGGCGCCATCACGCCGACGGCCACCAGCAGCACCTCGGGGTGTTCGCCGCGGTGCAGGACGTCCATCCCGCCCACCCGGCCGACCGCCGGGATGTCAGGGCCGGCCGACTCCTTGGGGAAGCGCACCAGGGTGGGCGCGTCGTCCACGGCGACGGCCTCCCGCAGCTGGGCGCGCAGTTGCCCGGCGTCGCGCGGGGCCGCGATCCGCAGCCCGGGCACGACCTGGAGGACGGACATGTCCCACATGCCGTTGTGGGACGCCCCGTCCACCCCGGTGACGCCGGCCCGGTCCAGCACGAAGGTGACCCCGCAGCGGTGCAGGGCGACGTCCATCAGCAACTGGTCGAAGGCGCGGTTGAGGAAGGTGGCGTAGACGGCGACGACCGGGTGGAGTCCGCCGGTCGCGAGCCCGGCGGCCGAGACCGCCGCGTGCTGCTCGGCGATGCCGACGTCCCACACCCGGTCGGGGAACCGCTCGGCGAAGCGGCCGAGGCCCACCGGGTGCAGCATGGCCGCGGTGATCGCGACGACGTCCGCGCGCTCCTCGCCGATCCGGACGATCTCGTCGCCGAACACCGAGGTCCAGGAGGGGCCGCCGGCCGGCGCGAGGGGCTCGCAGGTGAGCGGGTCCATCACGCCGACGGTGTGGAAGCGGTCCTCCTCGTGGGCGAGGGCGGGTTCGTAGCCGCGGCCCTTCTCCGTGAGGCAGTGGACCACGACGGGCCCGTGGAAGCGTTTCGCGCGGCGCAGCGCGGACTCGACGGCCCCGATGTCGTGCCCGTCGATCGGGCCGACGTACTTCAGCCCCAGGTCCTCGAACATCCCCTGCGGGGCGAAGGCGTCCTTGAAGCCCTTCTTCGCGCCGTGCAGGGACTCGTAGATCGTGCCGCCCACCACCGGGGTGCGCAGCAGCACCTCCTTGCCCCAGGCGAGGGCCTTCTCGTACCCGTCGGTGGTGCGCAGGGTGGCCAGGTGGTTGGCGAGGCCGCCGATGGTCGGGGCGTAGGAGCGCTCGTTGTCGTTGACGACGATGATCAGCGGCCGGTCCCTGGCGGCCGCGATGTTGTTCAGCGCCTCCCAGGCCATCCCGCCGGTCAGCGCGCCGTCGCCGATGACCGCGACGACGTGCCTCTCCTCCCCCAGTACCTGGTTGGCCTTGGCGAGGCCGTCCGCCCAGCCGAGCGCGGTGGAGGCGTGGCTGTTCTCGATGACGTCGTGCTCGGACTCCTCCCGGGAGGGGTAGCCGGACAGGCCGCCCTTGCCGCGCAGTTTGGAGAAGTCCTGACGTCCCGTCAGGAGTTTGTGCACATAGCTCTGGTGTCCGGTGTCCCACAAGATGCGGTCGACCGGCGACTCGAAGACCCGGTGGAGCGCGATGGACAGTTCCACCACGCCCAGGTTGGGTCCGAGGTGACCGCCGGTTCTCGACACCGCGTGCACCAGGAACTCGCGTATCTCGTCGGACAGTTCGCCGAGTTCCGCCTCGGACAGCGCCTTCAGGTCGCGTGGTTGCCGGATGGTCTCCAGGATCGTCACGCTGGGCCCCCTCTCGGTCCGTGCCGTGCCTTGCCTCAACTCACGTCGTCCGCGGCGCCCGCCCCCTCGGCGAGCTTCATGGCCTCTTCGATCAGGGTCTCCACGATCTTCGACTCCGGGACGGTCTTGACGACCTCGCCCCTGACGAAGATCTGGCCCTTTCCGTTGCCCGAGGCAACTCCGAGGTCTGCTTCACGGGCTTCGCCCGGACCGTTGACCACGCACCCCATCACCGCGACCCGGAGCGGCACTTCCATGCCGTCCAGGCCCGCGGTGACCTCCTCCGCCAGTTTGTAGACGTCGACCTGCGCTCGCCCGCAGGACGGGCAGGAGACGATCTCCAGCCCTCGCTGCCGCAGTCCCAGGGACTCCAGGATCCGGATGCCTACCTTGACCTCCTCCACCGGAGGCGCGGACAGCGAGACGCGGATGGTGTCGCCGATGCCCTGGGAGAGCAGGGCGCCGAACGCGACGGCCGACTTGATCGTGCCCTGGAACGCCGGGCCCGCCTCGGTGACGCCGAGGTGCAGCGGGTAGTCGCACTGGGCGGCGAGCTGCCTGTAGGCCTCGATCATCACGACCGGGTCGTTGTGCTTGACCGAGATCTTGATGTCGCGGAAGCCGTGCTCCTCGAAGAGGGACGCCTCCCACAGGGCCGACTCGACCAGCGCCTCGGGGGTGGCCCTGCCGTACTTCTGCAGCAGCCGGCGGTCCAGGGAGCCCGCGTTGACGCCGATCCGGATCGGGGTGCCGTGGTCCTTCGCGGCCCGCGCGATCTCCTTGACCTTGTCGTCGAACTGCTTGATGTTCCCCGGGTTCACCCGCACCGCCGCGCACCCCGCCTCGATGGCCGCGAAGACGTACTTCGGCTGGAAGTGGATGTCCGCGATCACCGGGATCCGCGACTTCCTCGCGATGACGGGCAGAGCGTCCGCGTCGTCCTGCGTGGGGCAGGCGACCCGGACGATCTGGCAGCCGGACGCGGTGAGTTCCGCGATCTGCTGCAGGGTGGCGCCGATGTCCGAGGTGCGGGTCGTGGTCATCGACTGCACCGAGACCGGGGCCCCGCCCCCGACCGCCACCGGCCCGACGTGGATCCGCCGCGACACACGGCGCGGCGCCACCGGCCGGGCCGGCACCTCGGGGACGCCCAGGGGGACGGCGGTCACGGGGTCACTCCCGGTTTCCGGAGACGGTCTCGCGCATGGCCCGCAGCGACTCCTTCAGGGAGCCCATGGTGGCGAGGACGGCGGTGGGCTCGTACCCGCAGTGCGCCATGCAGTTGGCGCAGCGCGGGTCCTTGCCGCGGCCGTACTTGTCCCAGTCGGTCTCCTCGATGAGTTCCCGGTACGTTGGGACGTAGCCGTCGCTCATCAGGTAGCAGGGGCGCTGCCAGCCGAAGAGCGAGTAGTTCGGGATCGCCCAGGCGGTGCACGGGAAGTCGACCTTGCCCTCCAGGAAGTCCAGGAAGAGCGGGGAGTGGTTGAGCCGCCACTTGCGCCGGTTGCCGCCCGCGAAGGACTTCCTGAACAGCTCGCGGGTCTGCTCCACGCCCAGGAAGTGCTCCTGGTCGGGCGCCTTCTCGTAGGCGTAGGCGGGCGAGATCATCATCTCGTCCACCTCCAGGTCGTCATTGAGGAAGTTGAGCACCTCGATGATCGTCTGCGGGGTGTCGGTGTTGAAGAAGGTGGAGTTGGTGGTCACCCGGAAGCCGCGCCGCTTGGCCTCCTTGATGGCCTCCACCGCCTCGTCGAACACGCCCTCCTTCGCGACCGACTCGTCGTGCCGCTCGCGCAGCCCGTCGATGTGCACCGTGAAGGCGAAGTAGGGCGACGGCGTGAACTTGTCCATCTTCTTGCGCATCAGCAGCGCGTTGGTGCAGAGGAAGACGTACTTCCGCCTCGCCACGAGCTGGCGCACGATCTCGTCGATCTGCGGGTGCATCAGCGGTTCCCCGCCGGCGATGGACACCATCGGCGCGCCCGACTCCAGCACCGCGCCCACGGCCTGGGCGACCGGCATGCGCTGCTTGAGCACACCGGCCGGATGCTGGATCTTGCCGCAGCCCTCGCACTTGAGGTTGCAGGCGAAGAGCGGTTCCAGCTCGACGATCAGCGGAAACTTGTCCCGCCTGCGGAGTTTCTGTTCGGCCAGGTATGTAGCGACCTTGATGGACTGACGCAACGGCATGGCCATCTGGCTCACCTCCGGGGGAGCGACAAAGAACGGTGCCATTCATAAAAAGCGGGCAGGACCGAACGCAGGACACGGAAGGCTGATATTCCACCGCGTACCGTGCCGATACGGACGAGTTCATGTTCAGGAGCGTCCACGACCACCCGTACGGCCGCAACCGGGCGCTCGCCCGCGCGCACGGCGCTCAGCAGCGTGGCGGCCGACTCCATGTCGACCGCGATCGCGCCGGTCGCGCGCAGCGCGGACCGCTCCGGGCCGCGCACGACGTGGTCGGAGCCGATGAGCGCTCCGGTGTGGACGGTGCGCCCGGGCAGGACGCGCGCGAGCTCCTTGACGAGCGGTTCGGTGTCCACGCACGGGACGGTCCCGCGCGGGTCCCGGGTCTCCTCGGCGACGACCAGGTCGCCGGGGTGCATGCCGGGGGCGAGTCCGGCGCAGAAGCCGGTGGCCAGGACGGCCGCGGCGGTGAGCGCCGGCTCGGACAGGTGCCGGGTGACGGACCGTTCCGCCGCCCGGGGCCCCATACCCGTCCGGACGAAGGTGACCGGCCCGCCCGCCACGCCGCGTTCGCCGGTGCGCAGGGCGAGGTGCTCGATGCCGAGCGCGCAGGCGATCAGCAGCGGGGGCGGGGCGGGCCGGGTGCTCACCTCAGCTCACCGTGGCCTCGGGCAGCGGCTTCCTGCCGTCGGAGGCGGACCTCCTGGCCCGGGCGAGCGGCGGCCGCTCGAACGGGTCGCCGTGCAGGTAGCGGCCGAGCGCGGTGAGCGGGAACACCTGGCGGTACAGGTGGTAGTTGATGGAGAAGTCCCAGGGGAAGCCGGTGCCGGTGAAGTACGGCTCGTCCCAGGAGCCGTCCTCGCGCTGGGTCGCCGCCAGCCACTGGACGCCGCGCCGCACGGCCTCCGAGTCCCGCTCGCCGGCCGCGAGCAGCGCCATCAGCGCCCAGCCGGTCTGCGAGGCGGTGGAGGCGCCGCGGCCGCTCCACTCCTTGACGTGCTTGTAGGAGCGCAGGTCCTCGCCCCAGCCGCCGTCGTCGTTCTGCACCTTCTCCAGCCAGGCCACCGCCCGCCGGATCGCCGGGTGGGAGCCGGGCAGGCCGGCCGCGGTGAGCGCGGGCACCACGGAACCGGTGCCGTAGAGGTAGTTGACGCCCCAGCGTCCGAACCACGAGCCGTCCGGCTCCTGTTCGGCGAGCAGCCAGTCGATGCCGCGCCGGGTGCGGGGATCGTGGGCCAGTCCCTCGGCGGCGAGCATCTCGACGACGTGCGCGGTGACGTCGGCGGACGGCGGGTCGATGACCTCGCCGAAGTCGCAGAAGGGCAGCCGGTTCGGGAACGGACTGGTGTTGTCGACGTCGAAGGCGCCCCACGCGCCGTTCTTCGACTGCATCCCCAGGTTCCAGCGCACCGCGCGCCCGATGGCGTGGTCCACGCGCTCGGGGTCGTGGTGCCGGACCCGGCGCAGCGCGAGGGCGACCTCCGCGGTGTCGTCGATGTCCGGGTAGTTGTCGTTGTGGAACTCGAACGCCCAGCCACCGGGCGGGAGTTGGGGCCGCTTCACGGCCCAGTCGCCGGGCCGGACGATCTCCTCGCCGAGCATCCAGTCGGCCGCCCTGACCAGTTGCGGATGGTCGATCGGCAGGCCCGCGTCGACGAGCGCGATGGTGGCTAGGCAGGTGTCCCACACCGGGGACTGGCAGGCCTCGATCATCCGCGCGCCGTCCTCGCGCCACACGGCGAAGCGGTCCAGCGAGGCGAGGCCCTCGCGCATCACCGGGTGCTGGAGGTCGTAGCCGAGCAGGCGCAGGGCGATGACCGAGTACACGGCCGGGGGCTGGATGCCGCCCCAGCAGCCGTCGTTCTCCTGCCGCTCGATGATCCAGCGGGCGGCGGAGTTCATCGCGGCCCTGCGCAGCCGGCGCGGGACCACCTTGCGCAGCCGGTGCAGCGCCTTGTCCAGACGCTGGAAGGCGCCGTCCCAACTCGCCACCGGCGCCAGGGGCTTCACCGGGTTGGGGTCGGCCGGGTCGGTGTGCAGCTCGTCCAGCGGAAAGGGGGCCGGGCGGACGGGGCGCTTCGCCGAGACGATGGTCAGCGGCACGATGGTCTGCCGGGCCCAGCACCCGAAGTCGTAGATGTTGAGCGGCATCCACTGGGGGAAGTAGATGAGCTCCGGCGGGAGTTCGGGCAGGTCCTCCCACTTCCACCAGCCGAACAGGGCGAGCCAGATCCGGGTGAAGACCCGGGAGGCGGCGATGCCGCCGTGCTCGCGGACCCAGGCCGACGCCTTCGCCATGTGCGGGGCGTCGGGCGCGTCGCCGGCCAGGCGCAGCGCGACGTACGCCTCGATGGTGGTGGACAGTTCGCCGGGGCCGCCGTAGAAGGTGGCCCAGGTGCCGTCCGGGCGCTGCTCGCCGCGGATGAACAGGGCGGCGGCCTGGACCGTCTCCTCGTCCAGGATGCCCAGGAACTGACGGAGCAGCAGGTCCTCGGCGTCCATCGTGACGTTCGTCTCGAGGTCGCCCTTCCACCATCCCTGGGCGTCCTGGCGGGCGAGCAGGAAGTCGGTGGCGCGGCGCGCGGCGCGTTCGGCGGCTTCTGGTACCCCGGCCGCCTCGGGGGTGCTGATGTCTGTTTCGCTGGCCGCGGCAGCGCGGGGCGGCATGGTCGCTCCGGTGCTTCCGTCGGTCGTCGCTGTCATGGCTTCCCCTTCGTGCAGTCGTGCGAGTCGTGCTGCTGTGGGTCCGCCGTCGGCCGGTGCCGTCATCCGCGACACCGGCCGGCGACTACGCGAGGGTTATTCGACCGATAGTGATCATCTCTTCCGTACGACGACGAAGTCGGCGAGCGCGGTGAAGGCGGCCCGCACCCGGTCGGGCATGTGGACGGCGTCGAGGGCCTCGACGGCGATCGTGTGCTGCCGGCGCGCCTCCCCGGCCGTCCACTCGCGGCCGCCGGCCTCCTCGATGAGGGCGGCCCGCGCCGCGAACTCCTCCTCGGAGAAGTTCGCGAAGTCGCTGCTCTTGGCGTCGGCGGCGAGGATCTCGCCGAGCCGCTCGGAGGCGTCGCCGCCCGCGGCGAGCGCGGCCACCACCGGCAGGGACTTCTTGCGCTGGCGCAGGTCGCTCCAGGTCTGCTTGCCGGTGGCCTCCGGGTCGCCCCAGATGCCGAGGAGGTCGTCGACGGCCTGGAAGGCGAGGCCGAGGTGGTAGCCGTAGCGCTCCAGCGCGTCGGCGGTGGCGTCGTCCGCGCCGCCGAGGACCGCGCCGATCGAGGAGGCGCAGGCGAGCAGGGCGCCGGTCTTGTTGCCCTCCATCTCCAGGCACTCCTCGACGCTGACGCGGTCGCGGTGCTCGTAGGAGATGTCCTGGGCCTGACCGTCGATCAGGGCGCGGGTGGCGGTGGTCAGCCGGCGGGTGGCGCGGCCCGCCTCGACGGTGCCGAGCTCCAGCAGGACCTCGTTGCCGAGCGCGAACAGGGCGTCGCCGACCAGGATGGCCTGGGCGGGGCCGTGCACCTTCCAGACGGTGTCGCGGTGCCGGCGCTGCTCGTCGCCGTCCATGAGGTCGTCGTGCAGCAGCGAGAAGTTGTGGACGAGTTCGACGGCGACCGCGCCGGGGACGCCCGCCTCGGGGGCGGCGCCGGTGACCTCGGCGGACAGCACGGCGAGTGCGGGGCGGACGGCCTTGCCGCCGTCCCCGTCGGCCGGGTTGCCCGCGGCGTCGATCCAGCCGAAGTGGTAGGCGGCGACGGTGTCCATGGGCGGCGCCAGGCGGTCGACGGCGGCGCGCAGGACCGGGGTGGCCAGGGTGCGGCCGCGCTCCAGCAGCGCGGTCACGTCCACCGCGGTCCTCGGGTCGGCCGTCGAGGCGGGGGGCACAGTGGGCACAGTCTCTCCTGTTGTTGCGGTACCGCGGGTGCGGGGGCCCGCCACGTGGTGCTCGGTCATCAGGCCGCCTCCTCGAACGCGAAGAGGCGGGCGGGGCGGGGCCGGCCCAGGGCGCTCAGCGCGGCGTCGGCCGCGCTCACGCCGCTTCGGACCGCGCCCTCCATGGTCGCGGGCCACCCGGTGGCGGTCCACGCTCCGGCCAGGTAGAGGCCGGGGGCCTTGGTGCGGGCGCCGGGCCGCAGCCGGCCGGTGCCGGGGGTGGGGGCGAACGTCGCCGTGCGCTCCCGGGTCACGAAGAAGTCCTTCACGACGGCGTCGCGCGTGCCGGGGATCAGCCGCTCCAGCTCGGGCAGGTAGCGCTCGCGGAGCACGGCGACCGGTTCGTCGATGTCGTCCCGCGCGGCCGACTGGGACACGGCGAGGTACTGGCCCTCGCGCAGCCCGGAGGCCTCGGTGCGGTCGAACACCCACTGCACGGGGGTGCCCAGGGCGGCGAGGAAGGGCCGGGCGAGCACCGGGCGGTCGTAGACGACGTGCACGTTGAGGATGGGCGCGGTGCCGATCTCCAGCAGCCGTCCGGGGGCGTCGAGGGCGCCGGGGGGCAGCAGGTCGTGCGTCTCGCGCTGGGGCACGGCGAGGACGACGGCGTCGGCGCGGAGCGTCTCGCCGGGAACCTGAACGCTCCAGCCCCCGTTCTCGCTGTGGAGGACGGAGGTGACGCGTGTACGGACTTCGGTACGGACGCCCGCGGAGTCGAGCGCCTTGCGGGCCAGCCGGTCGTGCAGTTCGCCCAGTGGGACGCCGGCCCAGCCGATGTCGGCCGCGCCCGGTTCGGACAGCAGACCGGTCTTGAACACCATCGCGGCGAGTGCCAGTGAGGCGTCGCCCGCGACCGCGTTGAGGGTGGCGACCCCGACCAGGTCCCACAGGGCCTCGACGGCGCGCGCCGACTGGCCGTGCGCGGCCAGCCAGCTGCCGAAGTCCTGGGCGTCCAGGGCCGGATCGGCCAGGTCGAGCCCCTTGAGCGCGAGCGCGGCGCGTCCGACGGCGGCGCGCTCGGCGAGCGAGAGGTGCGGGTAGACGGCCAGGCTGCGTCCCAGGTGGAGGGGGACGGGCAGCGGGTCGCGCCGCAGCCGGCCGAGGCGTCTGCCCTCGGGCTTGGCGACGTCGACGACCGGCACGTCCAGGCGGTTCTGCAGCGGCGCCAGCGCCGTGCCCTCGATCCGGTCGAGGAACCAGCGGTAGGCGGTGCAGCAGCGCAGGTACACGTGCTGGCCGTTGTCGACGGTCAACTCGCCGCGCTGGAAGGAGAAGGCCAGCCCGCCCAGCCTGGGTCTGCCTTCGACGAGGGTGACGTCGACGCCCGCGTCGGCGAGCGCGAGCGCCGCGGTGACGCCGGCGAGACCGCCGCCGACGACGACGGCGGTGCGCCGCGCCGGGGCCTCGGGGGCCCGGGCGCCGGCGTGCGCCTGTGCGGTGCGGGAGCCGTCGCTCATCTGGCGTCCTTCCGTGCGCGTCGACCGTGCTGGATGAACGGTGCACGGTCGGCCGTCGCAGTCAGGGACGCCACGCCGCGGCGCGGGGTTGCCCGTCGCGCCGGATCGTCGGAGCCGGACGGTTCCCGGGTGCCCATCAGACGCGCCTCCTGACGGTCCGCCGGGAGACGTGCCGGGTGTCGAGGCCGGACAGCCCGCGCACGGCGACGTAGGCCTTCTCGCGTCCGGGCAGCGAGACACGGCCGCGCAGCACGGCCTCGGGGTCGCGCTCGATGCGGTCCAGCAGCCGTCGGTAGATGCCCGCCATGGCGGCCACGCAGGCGCCGCTGCGCCGGTCGAGCATGGGGAGCAGCCGGTAGCCCTCGGCGAACAGGGCGCGGGCCCGCCGCACTTCGAAGTGCACGAGGCCGGCGAAGTCGGAGCCCTGCGGTGGAGTGGGCCCGTCGAATCCGGCCGAGCAGCCGAACTTGGCGAGGTCGTCGGCGGGCAGGTAGGTGCGCCCGCCCTGGGCGTCCTCGCGGACGTCCCGGAGGATGTTGGTGAGCTGGAGCGCGAGCCCGAGCGTGTCGGCGTACTCGGGGGCGCGCTCGGCGCCGCGCGCGCCCGGCTCGGTGCCGAAGACGCCGAGCGAGAGGCGGCCGATGGCGCCGGCCACGCAGCGGCAGTAGACCTTCAGGTCGTCCCAGGTCTCGTAGGTCTCGCCGCGTACATCCATCTGGACGCCGTCGATCAGCTCGTCGAGGCCGCCGAGCGGGATCGGGAACGCGCGCGCGGCATGGGCGAGGGCCACCGCCACCGGGTCGGTGTGGTCCTCGGCGACCTCGCCGGCGCGGATCCGGGTGAGCAGTGCCCGGGTGTCCTCGAGCCGCGCGACCTTCACCTCGCCCGGCAGATCGCCGTCGCCGATGTCGTCGACGCGCCGGGAGAACGCGTAGAGCGCGGACATGGCGCGCCGCTTGGGCGTCGGCAGCAGCCGGATGCCGTAGGCGAAGTTGCGGGCCTGCTGCCCGGTGACGGCCTCGCAGTAGCCGTAGGCGGCGAGTACCGGTGCGGACACGTGCGGCACAGACTCCACGGTCCGGATCACCCCTCTCCTCGCAGAGTCGCGCCCGCCTCACGCAGCAACTGGACCTTGCCGGGCTTGGGCGGGCCGGGAAGTACGTCGTATTCGGCGGCGGCGATCGCCCGGACCGCCGCCCTTCCCCCCGCCACGAACCCCGCGAGCAGCAGCTTCAACCTGCCGTGGACGCTACCCACCAGGGGGGCGCCTTCATTCAGCAGATCGCGGGCGCGTTGTGCTTCGTATGCAACCAGGGCGCGCACCGAAGCGCTCGCGGTTTTCGCGGCGAGGTCGGTTTCCCGGACGTGGAAACGCTTCATGTCCTGGGCCGGCAGGTAGACACGGTCCCGGCCGAGGTCCTCCGCCACGTCCTGGAGGTGCTCGACGATCTGCAGCGCGGTGCAGATCATGTCGGACAGCCGGATCCGCTCGGGGGTCGCGGTGCCGGTGACGGCGAGGACGAGGCGGCCGACGGGGTTCGCGGACAGTTCGCAGTAGGCGAGGAGGTCGTCGTAGGTCTCGTAGCGCCGCACGAGCTGGTCCTGGCGGTTGGCGGCGATCAGGCCGAGGAACGGCTCGGGGGTCAGGGAGCGGCGGCGTGCCGTGGGCTGCAGGCGGCGCAGCAGCGGGTGGCTCGGGGTGCCGTCGAAGACCCGGCGCAGGTCGGCCTCGAAGGCGTCCAGGAGGACCAGCCGGTCCCCGGCCTCGCCGGGCGGCACGCCGAGGGCGCGGGCGTCGGCGCCGCCGGGGGCGAGGTCGCCGTCGCCGATGTCGTCCACCAGGCGGGCGAAGCCGTAGACCGCCATGAGGTCGTCGCGCCAGGCACGGGGCAGGAAGAAGGGGGCCACGGGGAAGTTCTCGCTCGCGGCCTTGTCCAGGGTGACGCGCTCCAGGTCCGGCGCCGTGCGGGTTCCCGTCACCACGGGCTGCCCGGGGCGTGGACGGCACATGCTGCGCTGAGCTGGGGAGTTTCCGTAGCCATTGCCGTCACATCTCCCGTTCTACACTGCCGATCCGATACACACTATTTCGGACACGCCGCCTGGCCCTCCGCTGGGCGGCCCGGCGGAGGGTGTCGCGCATTATGGCCCCACTTGCCGCTTTCCGGGACCGGTACAGCTTACGTTGTACAACGCAGCTTGGACCGGCGGGGTGTCCCGCGCATCACAACAACACACCGATCGCTGTCAAGATTCCGGTGTCACGCGGGAGTTGACGCTTCCTTTGCAGACGCGGGGCCCCGTCGGAAGAGTTCCGCGGGGCCCTGGCCGAAAGGGGTCACTTACCGGCGAACTTCTCGTACTCCTTCAAGACCTCTTCGGTGGGCCCGTCCATGCGCAGCTCGCCGCGCTCCAGCCACAGGACGCGGTTGCAGGTGTCGCGGATGGACTTGTTGTTGTGGCTGACCAGGAAGACCGTGCCGGCCTCCTTGCGCAGCTCCCTGATCCGCGCCTCCGAGCGCTTCTGGAACTTGCGGTCGCCGGTGGCCAGCGCCTCGTCGATCATGAGGACGTCGTGGTCCTTGGCGGCGGCGATGGAGAAGCGCAGCCGGGCCGCCATTCCGGAGGAGTACGTGCGCATCGGCAGGGTGATGAAGTCGCCCTTCTCGTTGATCCCGGAGAAGTCGACGATGTCCTGGTAGCGCTCCCTGACCTGCTCGCGGGACATGCCCATCGCGAGCCCGCCGAGGATGACGTTGCGCTCGCCGGTGAGGTCGTTCATCAGGGCGGCGTTGACGCCGAGCAGGGAGGGCTGGCCGTCGGTGTAGACCTTGCCGCTCTCGGCGGGGAGCAGTCCGGCGATGGCGCGCAGCAGCGTGGACTTGCCGGATCCGTTGGATCCGATGAGGCCGATCGCCTCGCCGCGGCGGGCGACGAAGGAGACGCCGCGCACCGCGTGCACCTTGCGCACGCCGCGGGCCCCGTCGTCGGAACCGCGCCTGAGTATGCGGCTGAGGGCGGCGGTGGCGCTGCCCTTGCCGGTCCTGGCGCCGTTGACCCGGTAGACGATGTGCAGCTCGTCCGCGATGACGGTCGGGCGCGGGTCCGGGGTGGTGTCCTCGGGGTTGGTCTCAGCCACGGCCGTACCTCTCCTCCGCCTTCCAGAAGTACACGAAGCCGCCGGCGAAGACGACCACGGCCCAGAACAGGGCGATGGCCCACACGTGGGGCGGCAGGTTCGAGGAGCCGTACCCGTCGATCAGCGCGAAGCGCATCAGGTCCATGTAGACCGCGGCCGGGTTGACCTGCAGCAGCCGGACCACCCACTCGGAGCGGCCCTCCATCATCTTGCTGATGGAGAACATGACACCGGAGGCGTACATCCAGGTGCGCAGGACGAACGGCATCAGCTGGGCGAGGTCCGGGGTCTTGGCGCCGAGGCGGGCGACGATCAGCGCGAGACCGGTGTTGAAGAGGAACTGCAGCACCAGCACCGGGACGATCAGCAGCCAGGACAGGCTCGGGTAGCTGCCGAAGCCGATCGCCACGATGAACATCACGATCATCGAGAACAGCAGCTGCTGGAGCTGCTGGAGCGAGAAGGACACCGGCAGCGAGGCGCGCGGGAAGTGCAGGGCGCGCACCAGGCCGAGGTTGCCGGAGATCGCGCGGACGCCGGTCATGACCGAGCTCTGCGTGAAGGTGAACACGAACACGCCCGTGACCAGGAACGGGATGTAGACGTCCTGGGACATGCCGCGGCTCGCGTGCAGGATGACGCCGAAGATGAAGTAGTAGACCGCCGCGTTCAGCAGCGGGGTCGCCACCTGCCAGAGCTGGCCCAGCTTGGCCTGGCTGTACTGCGCGGTCAGCTTCGCCTGGGAGAAGGCGAGGATGAAGTGGCGGCGCCCCCACAGCTGGCGCACGTACTCGGCGAGCGAGGGCCGGGCGCCGCTCACGGCGAGTCCGTACTTGCCGGCGAGCTCGGCCGCCGTCAGCCCCTCGTCGGGCGACGGGGCCGCGGTCACCGCGACTCCGGCGTCATGCGTTGTCTCACTCACGGGTGGAAGCTTTCGTCTTCGAGTACGTCTTGCACGGTTGCGTCTTCAAGGGCGGCGGACCCGCCCGCCGGGGCGGGTCCGTACGGTCGAGCTTGTCAGATCACCGGGGGCCGGCCCAGTCGGGTCAGCCGCCACACCGTACGCCAGCGCATCGGGCGACGGGGTCCGCAGGGGCTGCTCCACCCCTCCTTGAAGCCGCCGAACCAGGCCTTCAGGGCCGGTCCCGAGGGCCGGCGCGCCAGCGTGAGCAGCAGCCAGACCCCGAGGTACACCGGCACCAGGAGGGCGGGGAGGTTGCGGCGGGCCAGCCAGACCCGGTTGCGGGCGACCATGCGGTGGTACACCGCGTGCCGCGAGGGCGCGGTCGTCGGGTGGTAGAGCACCATGTCGGACCGGTAGTCGATCATCCAGCCGGCGTCGAGGGCCCGCCAGGCCAGGTCGGTCTCCTCGTGGGCGTAGAAGAACTCGTCCGGGAGGACGCCGGCGTCGGCGAAGACCCGGGTGCGCACGGCGTTGGCGCCGCCGAGGAAGGTGGTGACCCGGGAGGAGCGCATCGGGTCGGAGGCGCGCAGCCGGGGCACGTGCCGGCGCTGGGTCTCGCCGGTGTCGGGGTCGGCGATGCGGAAGCTGATGATGCCGAGCTCCGGGTCGGCCGCGAAGGCCTCGCGGCACAGCTCGGCCGTGTCGTGGCGGGCCAGCAGGCCGTCGTCGTCCAGGAACAGCAGTACGTCGACATCGCGGCCGGCCGGCCCGAAGGCCGCTATGCCGACGTTGCGGCCGCCGGGGATGCCCAGGTTCTCGGGCAGCTCCACGGTCCGGACGCCCTCGGGGACGTCCGGGACGGGCGAGCCGTTGCCGACGACGACCACCTCGACGGGGTCGCCGTCCTGCTTGGCGACGGAGTCGAGCAGGGCCCGCAGCTCCTCGGGCCGGTTGCCCATCGTGATGATGACCGCGCCGACCTTCATGGCACTCACCTCAGCCTGCTGGACGCCAGGATGGACACCAGGTGCAGCACGGTCTGGAGCATGGCGATGCCCGCGAGGACGGCGGTGCCGAGCCGGGTGAAGAACAGGTCGCCGTGGATCTGGTCGGCGATCGCCAGGACCAGGATCAGCAGCGCGGCCTCGATGCCGAGGATCAGCCGGTGGAACTTGAGCGCGGCGGCGGCCCGGCGGGCCAGCGCCATGCCGGAGGAGCGCGGCTCGGCCGCCGACTCCTGGACCGGCGGCTTGCCGGCCTGGTGCCGGGCGACGCCGACCAGGTCCGTCTCGGCCTTGATCAGGATGGCGCCCAGCGCGGCGAGCGTGCCGAGGAAGGCCCACAGCCAGTCGATCCGGCCGCCGCCCCACAGGTCGGCGGCGCGCAGGCCGAGGCCCACCAGGACGGCCGCGTCGGTGAGGTAGGCGCCGACCCGGTCCAGGTAGACCCCGCTCAGCGAGTACTGCTGCTTCCAGCGGGCGACCTCGCCGTCGACGCAGTCCAGCAGCAGGTAGAGCTGGGTGGCGACGACGCCGAGCACGGCGCCCGTGATCCCCGGCACCAGCAGCGCCGGGGCCGCGAGCACCCCGCAGAGGGTCATCAGGTACGTGAGCTGGTTGGGCGTGACCCGGGTGTTCACCAGGTAGCGGTCGACGCGCAGGGACACCTCTCGCATGTAGAGGCGTCCTCCCCAGTGCTCACCGCTGCGCCGGTCCTTCACCCCGACGGGGTGGACGACCGGACGGAGTTCAGCTACCGATGGCCTTGACATAGTCGGCGTAGGTGTCCTTGATCTGGTTCGTCTTGAGGTCGAGGTGTTCGAGGATCGTGTAGCGGCCGGGCCTGGTCTCCGGAGCGAACTCCACGGCGCGGACGAACTCGTCCACCGAGAAGCCGATCTCCTCCGGCAGCACCGGAAGCCCGTGCCGGCGCAGGACGCGGGCCATGTACGCGGCCTCCTCGTGCGCTCCGCGCAGGTGCATCGCGAAGGCGGCGCCGATGCCGCACTGCTCGCCGTGGGCGGCCGCCCGCTTCGGGTAGAGCAGGTCGAGGGCGTGGTTGATCTCGTGGCAGGCCCCGGAGGAGGGGCGGGAGTCGCCGGAGACGGACATGGCGATGCCGGTGAGGACGAGGGCCTCGGCCAGCACCTGCAGGAAGCCGTCGTCGCCGACGCCGCCGGGGTGCCGGAGCACCGACTCGCCGGCCTGCCGGGCCATGGCGGCGGCGAGACCGTCGATCTTCTCGCCGTTGACCCGGTTGGCCAGCTCCCAGTCCGCGACCGCGGAGATGTTGGAGATGGCGTCGCCGATGCCGGAGCGCACGAAGCGGACGGGCGCCTCACGGATCACGTTGAGGTCGATCACGACCGCGATCGGGTTCGGCACGCCGTACGAGCCGCGGCCCGCGTCGTTGTCGAGGGTCGCGACCGGCGAGCACAGCCCGTCGTGCGCGAGGTTGGTGGCGACGGCGACCAGCGGCAGCCCGACGCGCGCGGCGGCGAACTTGGCGCAGTCGATGATCTTCCCGCCGCCGAGCCCGACGACGGCGTCGTAGCGGCCGGCCTTTATGTCGCTCGCCAGCCGGACCGCGTCGTCGATGGTGCCGCCGCCGACCTCGTACCAGGTGGCGCCGGGCAGCGTCGGGGCGAGGCGCTCGCGCAGCCGGGCGCCCGAGCCGTTGCTGACGGCGACGGCGAGCCGGCCGGACTGCGAGATGCGCTCGTCGGCGAGCACCCCGGCCAGGTCGTCGAGGGCACCCGGGCGGATGTCGACGACGACCGGCGAGGGGATCAGCCGGGTCAGTACTGGCACGCGATCTCCCGTCCGCGGGCGAGGTCGTCGTGGTTGTCGATCTCCACCCAGGCCACGTCGCCGATCGGCGCGACGTCGATCCGGAAGCCGCGGTTCACCAGCTCCTGGTAGCCGTGCTCGTAGAACTGCTGGGGGTCGGTCTCGAAGACCGTCTTCAGCGCGTCGGCCAGCTCGGGGGCCGCGTCGCCCTCGATCAGGGTGACGCCGATGTACTCACCGGTGGCCTCGGCGGGGTCCATCAGCTTGGTGATCTTCCGGACGCCCTTGCCGGGGTCCACGACGACCTTCATCTCCTCGTCCGCGAGGGACTTCACGGTGTCCAGCGCGAGGATGATCCGCTTGCCCTCGCCGCGGGCCGCGAGCAGCGTCCGCTCCACCGAGACCGGGTGCACGGTGTCGCCGTTGGCGAGGATCACGCCGTCCTTCAGGGCGTCCCGGCCGCACCACAGGGAGTAGGCGTTGTTCCACTCCTCGGCCTTGTCGTTGTCGATGAGGGTGAGCTTGAGGCCGTACTTCGCCTCGAGGGCCGCCTTGCGCTCGTACACGGCCTCCTTGCGGTAGCCGACGATGATCGCGACCTCGGTCAGGCCGATCTCGGCGAAGTTGCCGAGGGTGAGGTCCAGGACCGTCGGCTCGCCCTCTATGCCCGCGGGGCCCACCGGCACCAGAGCCTTGGGAAGGCTGTCGGTGTAGGGGCGCAGACGCCGTCCGGCGCCGGCCGCCAGCACGAGGCCGATCATGCGGGTTCTCCTTCGTCGTGTACGGCGGGCGCCCCAGCGGACACCCAGAAGCGGATGCTCTCGACGAGCACCAGCACGGCGACGGCCACGGCGAGGACCGTGAGCGCGGCCTTGAACTGCGAGGCGGTGAGCAACGCGGCGAGGACGGTGACGAGCAGCGTCCGGCCCTCCTGCCCCCCGATGGCGCGCACCAGCCAGGCCGGGGGCGCTCCGGCGTTGCCGCGGATGCGGTACACCGTGTCGTAGTGATGGTAGGCGACGGCGGCCACCAGCCCGAAAGCCGCGGGAAGGGCTCCGTTCACGTCCGCGTGGGCCGCCAGCACCAGCACGGTGCCGTACTCGGCGAAGCGGAACAGCGGCGGCACCAGCCAGTCGAGGGCGCCCTTGAGCGGGCGGTGCAGGGCCTGGCCGGCGGTGACGGCGTAGACGGCGGCGCCGGCGACGGGCGCCCAGGTCACGCCGGAGAAGAGGGAGACGGCGAGCACCGCGGTGCCGGCCAGGGCGACCAGCAGCGGGGCGCCGAGGCGGACCCGGGTGGCACGTGCCACGAACCCGGCGAGCGGGCCGTTGTCGGCGAGGTCGGCCAGCGCCTGGGCCGCCCGGTCGGTGCGCCGGGCCCTGCGGGTCACCGAGCGCAGCACGCGGCCGGCCGTGGTGTACGTCGCGGCGAAGGCGCAGCCGGCGAGCAGGACGTAGAAGGTGATGCGCGGGGTGGTGAACGCGGTGAGGACGGCGATCATCGCCCAGCGCTCGCCGATCGGCAGGACGATCATCCGGCGCACCCAGACCGTCCAGCCGACGCTGTCCAGCTTGTCGGAGAGGGCGGCTGTGGGGCTGGTGTTGGCGGTGGCGTCGTGGTTGGCCTCGTTGAAGGAGAAGTCCACGACGTGCCGGCAGGTCTGGAGGATCATCGCGCCGAGCGCCAGGGCCCAGACGTCGTCGCCGCCGCGGGCCGCGCCGAGGGCGAGGCCGGCGTAGTAGGCGTACTCCTTGGCGCGGTCGAAGGTGGCGTCGAGCCAGGCGCCGAGCGTGGAGTACTTCAGGGCGTAGCGGGCGAGCTGGCCGTCGGTGCAGTCCAGCACGAACGAGGCGATCAGCAGGACGCCGGCCGCCACGAAGCCGGCCCGGGTGCCGGTCGCCGCGCAGCCCGCGGCTATCAGCGCGGTGAGCAGCGAGGCGGTGGTGACCTGGTTGGGGGTCAGGCCCCGGCGGGCGCACCAGCGGGCGATGTAGCGCGAGTACGGGCTGATGAAGAAGGTGGTGAAGAAGCCGTCGCGGGACTTCACGGCCGACTTGAGGCGTACGGCCTCGTCGTCCACGGCGGCGACGGCCTGCCGTGCCTCGTTGCGGGCCTGCGGGTCGGCCGGGACGGCGGCGACCAGGCTGCCCAGCTCGGGGTGGTGCACACCGGCGTCGTCGGCGTCGAGCGCGGTGACGACGCGGTCGGCGAGGGAGTCCAGCGCGACCGCGGTGCCGCCGCCCGTGGAGGCCTCGCGGGTCAGCGCCCGGCTGAGCGCCTGGCGGGCCTCCGGCTGCGCGGTGACGGCCCCGGGCACGGCCGCGAGCGGGAAGCGCGGGTCGGTGAGGCCGAGGCGCAGGGCGTGCGGGTGGCCGACGAAGCGGGCGTCGACCAGGGCCACGCGCGTCCCGGCCGGTACCGCGGCGAGCAGGGTCCCCGTCTCGGCGGCGTCGGCGGCCACGCGCACGTCGAAGCCGAGGGACCGCAGATCGTTCTCGAGTGACGATCCGGGGACCGGCTGACCGGTGACGATGGCGGTCGACAACCGAAACTCACTCCCTGGGTGCCGGCGCGGGAGGCGCCGGGCTTCTGCGTGGTGGGGCGCCCTGCCTGCGGCACCCGGGCGGCATGTCGGCAGAGGCTATCGGATGGGCGGAAGGCCGTGTTCACCGGCCGTTCACGACCCGGCCCACGGGGGCTGCCCGCTCCTTTGCCGCGATCATCATCGGTGATGCGGGGCCCGCCCCACAAACCATGCGGCGCAGACCCGGGCATCCTCCGCCATCGCGGACACCGGCCCGGTTCGGCATAGGGTGGACGACCATGACCTGGCTGATCACCGGCGGAGCCGGATACATCGGGGCGCATGTGGCACGGGCCATGACCGGCGCCGGCGAGAGCGTCGTGGCGCTGGACGACCTGTCGGCGGCCGTGCCCGCGCGGCTCCCGGCGGGCGTCCCGCTGGTCGAGGGCTCGACGCTGGACGGGGACCTGCTCAAGCGGGTCTTCGCGGAGCACGGCGTGACGGGTGTGGTGCATCTCGCGGCCCGCAAGCAGGTCGCCGAGTCCGTGGCGCAGCCCACCCGCTACTACCGGGAGAACGTGGGCGGCCTGGCCACGCTGCTGGACGCGGTCGCCGAGGCGGGGATCGGCCGGCTGCTGTTCTCCTCGTCGGCGGCCGTGTACGGCAACCCGGACGTGGACCTGATCACCGAGGACACCCCCTGCGCCCCGGTGAACCCCTACGGCGAGACCAAGCTGGCCGGGGAGTGGCTGGTGCGGGCGGCCGGACAGGCGCACGGGATCTCCACGGCGTGCCTGCGCTACTTCAACGTGGCGGGGGCGGCCGCGCCGGAACTCGCGGACACCGGTGTGTTCAACATCGTGCCGATGGTCTTCGACCGGCTCACCAGGGACGAGGCCCCGCGGATCTTCGGGGACGACTATCCGACGCCGGACGGCACCTGCGTGCGTGACTACATTCACGTCGCCGACCTCGCCGAGGCCCATCTGGCGGCGGCCCGGCGGCTCGCCGGGGGCGACCACGCCGGCGACCTGACGCTGAACATCGGCCGCGGCGAGGGCGTCTCGGTGCGGGAGATGGTCACGGTCATCGGGGAGGTCACCGGCGACCGGCGGCCCGCGCTGGTGGAGGGGCGCCGGCCCGGGGACGCGCCGCGCGCGGTCGCCTCGGCCGAGCGGGCCGCCGAGGCGCTCGGCTGGCGGGCCCGGCGCGGGGTGCGGGAGATGATCGAGTCGGCCTGGGAGGGCTGGCGGCTGCGCCACGGCGGCTGAGCCGCAGCCGGTCGCGCAGCGGCGGTCCACTGCCTGACCTGCCGGTTGTTTGCGCAGGTCAGAGCAGATGACAACGGTGTTCAGTGCCGCGTTGCCCGGTACCACCCGCCCGTAGTTGACTGTGGCCACGCGCGCAACACGGAAGGGTGGTCCTCTCATGGGGGCAGGGCACGACCACGGGCACGCGCACAGCCATGCGCCGCCCACGGGCACCGCCGCGGCCGCCTACCGCGGCCGGCTGCGGGTGGCCCTGGGCATCACGCTCACGATCATGGTGGTGGAGATCGCCGGCGGTCTCCTCGCGGACTCGCTGGCCCTGATCGCGGACGCGGCCCACATGGCGACCGACGCGCTGGGCCTCGGCATGGCGCTGCTCGCCATCCACTTCGCCAACCGCCCGCCGAGCACCAACCGCACCTTCGGCCTGGCCCGCGCCGAGATCCTGGCCGCCCTGGCCAACTGCCTGCTGCTGCTCGGCGTCGGCGGCTACGTGCTCTACGAGGCGATCCAGCGCTTCCTCACGCCCGCGGACACCGCGGGCGGCCTGATGATCGTGTTCGGCCTGTTCGGCCTGCTCGCGAACTCGATCTCGCTCCTGCTGCTGGTGCGCGGGCAGAAGGACAGCCTGAACGTGCGCGGCGCCTTCCTGGAGGTGGCCGCGGACGCGCTGGGCTCGGTGGCGGTGCTGATCTCGGCGGCCGTGATCCTGACCACGGGCTGGCAGGCGGCCGACCCGATCGCCTCGCTGGTCATCGGGCTGATGATCGTGCCGCGCACGGTGAAGCTGCTGCGGGAGACGCTGGACGTGCTGCTGGAGGCGGCGCCGAAGGACGTCGACATGGCCGAGGTCCGGTCGCACATCCTGGCGCTGGACGGCGTGGAGGACGTGCACGATCTGCACGCCTGGACGATCACCTCCGGCATGCCGGTGCTGTCCGCGCACGTGGTGGTGAGCTCGGAGGTGCTGAACGCCATCGGCCACGAGAAGATGCTGCACGAGCTCCAGGGCTGCCTCGGCCACCACTTCGACGTGGAGCACTGCACCTTCCAGCTCGAGCCGGGCGGGCACGCGGAGCACGAGGCGCGGCTGTGCCTCTGACCGCGGGCTCCCGGACACCGTAGGCACGTCTGTTCGGGCCCGGCGGACGGTTCCCGGCGGAGGGCGCCGGGCACGATGAACCACCGGGGTCCCACTCCGGCACCGCCCCGCGCGGGACATGCGGACGTGCGGGGAAGTGCCGGGAGTGCCGGATTCGTACGGCAGACTTGGGGTGCAAGACCGAGGCGAAGGATGGGTATGCCGATCACACCTGCCACCGAGACGTACAGCTCGTCGAACGGCACCGCAGAGGCGATTTTGCTGGAACTGGTCGACGAGAAGGGCGTGACGATCGGCACGGCGGAGAAGCTCGCCGCCCACCAGCCGCCCGGGCAGCTGCACCGCGCGTTCTCGGTGTTCCTCTTCGACGAGCAGGGCCGGCTGCTGCTCCAGCAGCGGGCGCTCGGCAAGTACCACTCCCCCGGTGTGTGGTCCAACACCTGCTGCGGCCACCCGTACCCCGGTGAGGCGCCGTTCACCGCGGCGGCCCGGCGGACCCACGAGGAGCTGGGGGTCTCGCCGTCGCTGCTGGCGGAGGCGGGCACCGTCCGCTACAACCACCCGGACCCGGCCTCGGGCCTGGTCGAGCAGGAGTTCAACCACCTGTTCGTGGGCATGGTGCAGGCGCCGCTGGCGCCGGATCCCGAGGAGGTCGGCTCGACGGTCTTCGTGACGGCGGCCGAGCTGGCCGAGCGGCACGCCCGGGACCCGTTCTCGGCGTGGTTCATGACGGTGCTGGACGCGGCCCGTCCGGCGATCAGGGAACTGACGGGCCAGTCCGCGGGCTGGTAGGCGCTACGCCGGCGCCGCCGGCTTGAGCGGCAGGGCGGCCCAGATCACTTTGCCGCCGCTCGCGGTGTGCTCCACGTCGACCGCCCCGCCCGCCTCCCGGGCCACCTCACGCACCAGCAGCAGCCCCCGGCCGCCGGTCTGGCCGTGGTCGGCCTCCAGGGCGGTGGGCCGGTAGGGGTGGTTGTCCTCCACCGACACCCGGACCCACTCGGCGCCGACCGCCACCTCCACGGCGAGCATCGGCGACAGCAGCGCCGCGTGCCGGACCGCGTTCGTGACCAGCTCGGAGACGATCAGCAGCAGGCCGTACACCGTGTCGTCGCCGACCGGTACGCCCTGCCGCAGCAGCAGGTCCCGCACGGCGTGCCGGGCCTGCGGGACGGAAGCGTCCACGGCGGCCGCGGTGAACCGCCAGACTCCCTCGTACGGCAGTGGGCCGGGCGGCCGCTCGGCGCCTGCCGCCGGGCGCGGGCCCCCGTCCCCACGCCCCTGGTCGTCCATCGCCCGGTCGCCACCCTCGCGCTCGATTGTCACCACACGTCGAGTGTTGGTAACGATGCGCTCCGCACTCGAGGACTGAACAGAAGTCAGCTGTTATCGAACGGTTCTGACCGCCTGCGTATGACACCGGCAGGCGCGGGACTGTTCCTGTCGCTCCCCTGCAAGGTTCACGAACTATTCGGGTTGTACGGGTTTGGCGTGCGCCGTCCGCCGCGGCGCGCGCGGCGGACGCCCGCCCACGCGCCCGCCCGGCCGGGCCTCCCGGCGGGACGGATAGCATCCGGGCCCATGGAGCCCCAGCTGTCGCACCAGGTCACCGACTCGGTCGCCACCGTCGTGATCCGCCACCCGGCCAAGCGCAACGCCATGACCGCCGCCATGTGGCGGGCCCTTCCACCGCTGCTGGCGGAGCTGGCGGCCGATCCCGGCGTGCGGGCCCTGGTGCTGACCGGCGAGGGCGGGACCTTCTGCGCCGGCGCCGACATCTCCACGCTCCAGGGGTCGCCGCTGGAGGCGCAGGGCCTCGCCGTGGCGGCCGAGGAGGCCCTCGCCGCCTTCCCGCTGCCGACCCTCGCCGCGATCCGCGGCCACTGCGTGGGCGGCGGGTCCCAGCTCGCGGCCGCCTGCGATCTGCGGCTGGCGGAGGAGGGCGCCCTGTTCGGGGTGACCCCGGCGCGGCTCGGGATCGTCTATCCGTCGTCGTCCACCCGGCGGCTGGTGTCGCTGGTGGGCCCGGCCACCGCCAAGTACCTGCTGTTCACCGCCGAGTTGATGGACGCCGGGCGGGCGCTGCGCACCGGGCTGGTGGACGAGGTGCTGCCCGAGGGCGAACTGGACAAGCGGGTCGCCGAACTGACGCGGGTCCTTGCCTCGCGGTCCCGGCTCACCCAGGCCGCCGCCAAGGAGTTCGCCGACGGACGCACCGACCGGGACGCCCACTGGGCGGAGCAGGCGCGGCGCAGCGGCGACACCGCCGAGGGCGTCGCCGCTTTCCTGGAGCGCAGGCAGCCGCGCTTCACCTGGACTACCGCAGGATGAACCGGCTCCCCGCGCGCAGTCGTTCCACCAGGTGCGCCGGGGCCTTGTGCGGTGATCCGGCGTCGTAGGGCGGCCGCGGGTCGTACTCGGTGGCCAGCTGCACCGCCTGGGCGTGTTCGTCGCCCGCGATCCGGCCGAGCAGGGCGAGGCCCATGTCGATCCCGGCGGAGACGCCGGCGGCGGTGACGTACTTGCCGTCGAACACCACCCGTTCCCGCGCCGGCGCGGCCCCGAACCGCTCGAACTGGTCCAGGGCCAGCCAGTGCGAGGTGGCGCGGCGGCCTTCGAGCAGGCCGGCGGCGGCCAGCAGCAGGGAGCCGGTGCACACCGAGGCCGTCCAGGTGCTGGTGGCGTCGGCGGCGCGCAGCCAGTCCAGCAGCGGCCCGTGTTCCATCAGCGCGCTCTGGCCGGGACCGCCGGGCACGAGCACGACGTCGGGGGCGGGCACCTCGTCCAGGGACCGGTCGGCGACGACCGCGAGCGCGCCGGTGTCGGTGCGGACCGGGCCGGGGCGCTCGGCGACGAACACCGTCTCGGCGCCGGGGGCGCGGGAGAGGACCTCGTACGGCCCGACGGCGTCGAGGGCGGTGAACCGGTCGTAGACGACGACGGCGATCTGCATGGGATGTCCTCTCAGTTGGCGGTGACGGGGCGGAACCGGCGCCGGTACTCGGCCGGGGCCGTGCCGAGCGCCCGGACGAACGCGCGCCGCATGGCCTCGGGGGTGCCGTAGCCGCTGGCGCGGGAGATCTCCTCGACGCCGTCGCCGGTGTCCTCCAGGAGCCGGCGGGCGTGTTCGAGGCGGACCCGGTCGACGTAGCGGCCGGGGGTGGTGCCGGTCTCCTCCCGGAAGGCGCGGGCGAAGTGGCGCGGCGAGAGCCGGGCGCGGGCGGCGAGCGACTCCACGGTCAGGTCGCCTGCGGGGTGCTCGGTGATCCAGCGCTGGACGTCGCGCAGCGGGTCGCGGCGCGCGGTCTGGGCGGCGAGCTGGGCGCTGAACTGCGCCTGGTTGCCCGGCCGGCGCAGGAAGACCACCAGATGCCGGGCCACGCTCAGCGCGACCTCCCGGTCGAGGTCCTCCTCCACCAGGGCGAGGGCCAGGTCGATGCCCGACGTCACGCCCGCGGAGGTGGCGACGTTCCCGTCCCGTACGTAGATGGGCTCGGGGTCCACCGCCACGGCCGGGTGGTCGCGGGCGAGCTTGTCGCAATAGGCCCAGTGGGTGGTGGCCCGGCGGCCGTCGAGCAGGCCGGCGGCCGCGAGCAGGATCGCGCCGGTGCAGACGGAGACGAGCCGCCGCGCGCGGGGGCCGTGCGCGCGCAGCCAGTCGGTCAGCCGCGGATCGGGGCCCCGGGTGCCCTGCCCGCCGGGGACCAGCAGGGTGTCCGGGTCCGGCATCGCGGTGAGCGCCCCGTCGGGTACGAGGGCCAGCCCGCTGGAGGTGCGCACGGGGCCGCCGTCCAGGGAGGCGGTGCGGACGCGGTAGGTGCCCGGAGTGTGCTGCTCGGCCCCGGTGAACACCTCCAGGGGGCCGGTGACGTCGAGGCTCTGCACGCCGTCGAACAGGACGAGGAGAACGGTGCGCTGCGGCATGCCCCGATTCTTCGCCGGTGACGTCATGGCCGCAATGACGTGTTTCCCACCTTTCCTGCCATCCGGCGCGGCCCGCCGGGCATGACCGGCGGCGGCGGAGGTACCCGGGCCGCTCCCGGGCAGGGCGTCCGGGAGTGAGGAGGATTTCTCGTGTTCCGTGCCATCGCAGACGTGCTGCGGCAGATCGGCGGGGCCATCGCGACGGTGGTCACGCTGCCCTTCCGGGCCCTGGCCCGGCTGTTCGGCGGCGCCTCGTCCTCCGCCCGCGGCAGCGGGGCCTGACGTCCCGGACCGGCGGCCCGCCGCGTGTCGCCCTGATCCCCGGTTGTCGGCTCCACCTGCCACAATTGCCGCGCAACCTCAGTGGAGAAGGCGGTACGGGATCGTGACGACACCCCTCGTAGGGTCCATCGAAAGCAGGATCGCCGAGGAACTCGGCGTACGGGAGCGGCAGGTGAAGGCCGCGGTCGAACTGCTCGACGGCGGTTCGACGGTGCCCTTCATCGCCCGCTACCGCAAGGAAGCGACCGAGATGCTCGACGACGCGCAGCTGCGCACGCTCGAGGAGCGGCTGCGCTACCTGCGGGAGCTGGAGGAGCGTCGGACGGCGATCCTGGAGTCGGTGCGCGAGCAGGGCAAGCTCACCGAGGAGCTGGAGGCGCGGATCCGAGGCGCCGAGACCAAGGCGCGGCTGGAGGACGTCTACCTCCCCTTCAAGCCCAAGCGGCGCACCAAGGCGCAGATCGCGCGCGAGGCGGGCCTGGAGCCGCTCGCCGAGGGGCTGCTGGCCGACCCGACGGTCGACCCGCAGGCGGCCGCCGCCGCGTTCGTCGACGCGGACAAGGGCGTCGCCGACGCGCAGGCGGCGCTGGACGGCGCGCGGGCCATCCTGACCGAGCGGTTCTCGGAGGACGCCGACCTGATCGGCGAGCTGCGCGAGCGGATGTGGGTGCGCGGGCGGCTGGCCGCCAAGGTGCGCGAGGGCAAGGAGGAGGCGGGCGCCAAGTTCGCCGACTACTTCGACTTCGCCGAGCCGTTCACCGAACTGCCCTCGCACCGCGTGCTCGCCATGCTGCGCGGCGAGAAGGAGGAGGTCCTCGACCTCGTCCTGGAACCCGAGGAGCCCACCGAGGGGCCCTCGTCGTACGAGGGAATCATCGCGCACCGCTTCGGCATCGCCGACCGCGGCCGCCCCGCCGACAAGTGGCTGAAGGACACGGTCCGCTGGGCCTGGCGCACCCGCGCCCTGGTCCATCTGGGCATCGACCTGCGGCTGCGGCTGCGGACGGCCGCCGAGGACGAGGCGGTGAACGTCTTCGCCGCGAACCTGCGCGACCTGCTGCTGGCCGCGCCGGCCGGCACGCGCGCGACGCTGGGCCTGGACCCCGGCTTCCGCACGGGCGTGAAGGTCGCCGTGGTGGACGCGACCGGCAAGGTCGTCGCCACGGACGTGATCCACCCGCACGTCCCGGCCAACAAGTGGGACGAGGCGATCGCCAAGCTGGCGCGGCTCGCCGAGCGGCACGCGGTCGACCTGATCGCCATCGGCAACGGCACGGCGTCCCGGGAGACCGACAAGCTGGCCGCCGAGCTGATCGCGAAGCACCCGGAGCTGAAGCTCACCAAGGTGATGGTGTCCGAGGCGGGCGCGTCCGTGTACTCGGCCTCCGCGTACGCCTCGCAGGAGCTGCCCGACATGGACGTGTCGCTGCGCGGCGCGGTCTCCATCGCGCGCCGGCTGCAGGACCCGCTGGCGGAGCTGGTGAAGATCGACCCGAAGTCGATCGGGGTCGGCCAGTACCAGCACGACCTGTCCGAGGTGAAGCTGTCCCGTTCGCTGGACGCGGTGGTCGAGGACTGTGTGAACGGCGTCGGCGTGGACGTCAACACGGCGTCCGTGCCGCTGCTCGCCCGGGTGTCGGGCGTCTCAGCCGGGCTCGCCGAGAACATCGTGGCGCACCGCGACCAGCACGGCCCGTTCCGCTCCCGCGCGGAACTGAAGAAGGTGCCGCGGCTCGGCCCCAAGGCGTACGAGCAGTGCGCGGGCTTCCTGCGCATCCGCGGCGGCGACGACCCGCTGGACTTCTCCAGCGTGCACCCGGAGTCGTACCCGGTGGTGCGGCGCATGGTGAAGGCGTCGGGGCAGGACGTCGCGTCCCTCATCGGCGACACGGGCGCGCTGCGCTCGCTGCGGCCGGCGGACTTCGTGGACGACACCTTCGGTCTGCCGACCGTCACGGACATCCTCAGGGAGCTGGAGAAGCCGGGCCGCGACCCGCGTCCGGCCTTCCGGACGGCCACCTTCAAGGAGGGCGTGGAGAAGATCTCCGACCTGGCCTCCGGGATGATCCTGGAGGGCGTGGTGACGAACGTGGCCGCCTTCGGCGCGTTCGTGGACATCGGCGTCCACCAGGACGGTCTGGTGCACGTCTCGGCGATGTCGAAGACGTTCGTGAAGGACCCGCGGGACGTGGCGAAGCCGGGTGACATCGTCAAGGTGAAGGTCCTGGACGTGGACATCCCGCGCAAGCGGATCGCGCTCACCCTGCGGCTGGACGGCGAGGCCGCGCCACAGGGCCAGGGCCAGGGCGGCGGTCGTCAGCAGCGCGGCGGCGCCCGCCCGCCCCAGCAGCGCCAGGGCGGCCAGCGCCAGGGCGGTCAGGGCGGTCAGGGCCAGCGGCAGGGCCGCGGTGGCGGCGACCGGGGCGGCCGTCAGGCGCCGGCCCCGGCCAACAGCGCGATGGCCGACGCACTGCGCCGCGCGGGCCTGCTGGACCCGAAGAAGCGCTGACGGAAGGGGCCGGAGCCGATCGGCTCCGGCCCCTCTCGGCACGCTCCTAGCGTTCGGTCACCTTGCCGTCGGCCACTTCCAGCCGACGGTTCACCCGGACCGCGTCGAGCATCCGGCGGTCGTGCGTGACCAGGAGCAGCGTGCCCTCGTAGGCGTCGAGTGCCGACTCGAGCTGCTCGATGGCGGGCAGGTCGAGGTGGTTCGTCGGCTCGTCGAGGACGAGGAGGTTGACGCCCCGGCCCTGGAGCAGCGCCAGGGCGGCGCGGGTGCGCTCGCCCGGGGAGAGGGTCGCGGCCGGACGCAGCACGTGGCCGGCCTTCAGGCCGAACTTGGCGAGCAGGGTGCGGACCTCGCCGGGCTCGGTGTCGGGGACGGCCGCACAGAAGGCGTCGAGCAGCGCCTCGGGGCCGTGGAAGAGACCGCGGGCCTGGTCCACCTCGCCGACCAGGACGCCCGAGCCGAGGGCCGCGTGCCCGGAGTACGGCGGGACCCGGCCCAGAAGCGCCGCGAGCAGCGTGGACTTGCCCGCTCCGTTGGCTCCGGTGACCGCGATCCGGTCCGCCCAGTCGATCTGGAGCGACACGGGTCCGAGGGTGAAGCCGCCGCGCCGGACCTCGGCGTCGCGCAGGGTCGCCACGACCGCCCCGGACCGCGGGGCGGCCGCGATCTCCATCCGCAGCTCCCACTCCTTGCGCGGCTCCTCGACGACCTCCAGGCGCTCGATCATGCGCTGGGTCTGCCGGGCCTTGGCGGCCTGCTTCTCGCTGGCCTCGCTGCGGAACTTGCGGCCGATCTTGTCGTTGTCGCCGCCGGCCTTGCGCCGGGCGTTCTTCACGCCCTTGTCCATCCAGGAGCGCTGCATCTGCGCGCGGTCCTGGAGCGCGCCCCGCTTGTCGGCGTACTCCTCGTACTCCTCGCGGGCGTGCCGGCGGGCGACGTCGCGCTCCTCCAGGTAGGCCTCGTAGCCGCCGCCGTAGAGGTTGATCCGCCCCTGCGCCAGGTCCAGTTCGAGGACCTTGGTGACGGTGCGGGCGAGGAACTCGCGGTCGTGGCTGACGACCACGGTGCCCGCGCGCAGGCCGGTGACGAAGCGCTCCAGGCGTTCCAGGCCGTCCAGGTCCAGGTCGTTGGTCGGCTCGTCCAGGAGGAAGACGTCGTAGCGGGAGAGGAGGAGGGAGGCGAGACCGGCGCGGGCCGCCTGGCCGCCGGACAGCGACGTCATCGGCTGGTCGAGGCCGACCGCGAGGCCGAGCGAGTCGGCCACCTCCGCGGCGCGCTCCTCCAGGTCGGCGCCGCCGAGGTCGAGCCAGCGCTCCAGGCTCGCCGCGTAGGCGTCGTCGGCGCCGGGTGCGCCGTCGACCAGCGCCTGGGTGGCCTCGTCCATCGTCCGCTGTGCCTCGGCGACGCCGGTGCGGCGGGCCAGGAACTCGCCGACGGTCTCCCCCGGCCTGCGCTCCGGCTCCTGCGGCAGGTGGCCGACGGTCGCGGTCGGCGGGGAGAGCCGCAGTTCGCCCTGCTCGGGCGGGATCAGGCCGGCGAGCAGGCGCAGCAGCGTGGACTTGCCGGCGCCGTTGACACCGACGAGACCGATCACGTCGCCGGGTGCGACGACGAGGTCGAGCCCGGCGAAGAGGGAGCGGTCGCCGTGCCCGGCGGCGAGGTTCTTGGCGACGAGGGTGGCAGTCATCAGAGAGCCGATCCTAATGTCCCGGGCGGCCCGCTCTCCGCGCGGTTCCCCGCCGTGGGCCTCAGCCGCTCACCGGCCGCACCAGTACGCTCCCCGCGGTCCGGGCCACCACGAACGACTCCCCCCTGACCGACTCGGGGTCCAGCGGGACGCGGTGCCGCCCGGGCTCCAGGACGCCGTCGAAGACGTCCCGGACGCGGGTGCGGCGCAGCCGGTCGAGGCGGTACGCGGTCACCCGGACCCGGCAGGCGGAGGTCACCTCGATCTCGGCCGCGCCGCCGGCGGCGGTCAGGGAGGCGATCCGGCGCGGCAGCGGGCCGCGGTGCAGGGCCTGCTCGATCTGGGCGACGAGCAGCGGGACGATCGGGGCCAGGCCGTCCACCCGGGCGACCGCCACCCCGGCACGCTCGAACGCGTCCATGACGGAGGTTCGCCGCGCCTCGCCCACGGCACGGCCGAAGGCGACCGCGCCGTAGCCGCGCAGTTCCTCGGCGGGCACGCCGGCGGCGTCCTGGGTGATGTCGGCGCCGATGCCGATGGCGCGCAGCGCGGCGGCCAGCCGGGCGAGCACGGCGACGCGCGCGCCGATCAGCAGCACCCGGCGGCGGGCCGCGGACGGGCCGACGGTGTCCTGGACCAGGGCGGCGAGTGCGGCCCGGTACTCGGCGCCGCGGAACCGGAACGGCCCCGTCCCGTGGTACCCGTTGCGTTCCAGGTCGGCGTGTTCACCGGTCTGCCAGGCGAAGTCCCGCCAGACGTAGTCCTCGCCGTCCCGCTCGATGACCGCGGTCACCGCGCCACAGGCCAGGTCGGCGCACTCGGGGCAGCCGTAGAGCACGAACCGGCCGCCGGGCAGCGGGGGTTCGGTCTCCCGCAGCAGGCCGCGCACCTGCTCGGTGAAGATGGCCGGGGGGACGTCGGAGGCGAGCGGGGAGACGGCGTCCAGGTCGGAGAGCAGGAACAGCAGGGGACGGCCGTCGACGACGAAGTCCACGAAGTCGCGGTGGAGCTCGTAGCCGCCGTCGGCGAGGACACCGCCGGCGCGGGTCGCCGGTGCCAGGCCGAAGGTCGCGTATGCGGCAGACATGCTGTGAGTATTCCCACACGGGGAGGGGTGTGAGCGCTGCGTGGCGCCTTCGCTTAGCGTCGGGGTGTGAAGCGCGAGTCGAGTGACGAAGTGATCGTGGTCGGCGGCGGGGTCGCCGGGCTGACGACCGCCGTGGTGCTGGCCGAGTCCGGGCGCCGGTGCGCGTGTGGGCCCGCGAGCCCGCCGAACGCACGACCTCGGCGGTGGCCGGCGGACTGTGGTGGCCGTACCGGATCGAACCCGAACCGCTGGTCGGCGCCTGGGCGCTGGAGTCGCTCGCCGTGTACGAGGAGCTGGCGGCCCGTCCGGGCGAGACGGGCGTACGCCTGGTCGAGGGCGTACACGCGGGGACGCGGCTGGACGGGCTGGGCGCCTGGGCGGGCCGGGTGCCCGGGCTGCGGGCGGTGCCCGAGGGGCTGGCGGCGCGGCTGCCGGTGATCGACATGCCGGCCCATCTGGCCTGGCTGCGGGAGCGGTTGGCGAAGGCGGGCGGCACGGTCGAGGAGCGGGAGGTCACCGACCTGGCGGCCGCGCCCGCCGGTGCGGTGGTCAACTGCACCGGTCTGGGCTCCCGTTCGCTGGTGCCGGACCCTGCGGTGCGCCCGGTGCGCGGGCAGCTCGTGGTGGTGGAGAACCCGGGGGTCACCACCTGGTACACCTCCGTCGACCACTCCTCCGCCGCCTCGGTCTACTTCATCCCGCAGCCCGGTGTGCTGCTGCTCGGCGGCACGGCGGAGGAGGGCGACTGGTCGCTGGAGCCGGATCCCGCGACCGCCGGGGCGATCGTCGCCCGGTGCGCGGAGATCCGCCCGGAGATCGCCGGTGCGCGGATCCTGGCGCACCGGGTGGGTCTGCGGCCCGCCCGGGACGCGGTACGTCTGGAACGGCGGTCGCTGCCGGACGGACGGCCGCTGGTGCACAACTACGGCCACGGCGGGGCGGGGATCACGGTGGCCTGGGGGTGCGCCCGCGAGGCGGCGGGGCTGGTGGCGGCGGGCCAGGGCCCTTCCTAAGGCCCCCCCGGCGCGCGCCGCTCCGCGTCCCGCGTCCGGCCGGCGCGCCGTCCATCGACGTCCGCCGCACGCCTCCGCCGCGCAGGGGCCGCACGCAGGCCTGGATCTCCTCCCCCGTCGGTCTGGTCGCCGGGGAGCCCAGCACCCCGCTCGCCTCGTATGTCGCGCTCGTGGACACCGCCAACGGCATCGCCGTCCAGCAGGACCCCGAGCACTGGATGTTCCCCAACCTGGACCTGACGATCCATCTCCACCGCGCGCCCCGAGGGCCCTGGACCGGCCTGGACACCACCGTCACGTTCGGTCCGTCCGGGCAGGGCCTGACCAGCAGCGTGCTGCACGACGTCGACGGGCCGGTGGGCCACGCCGAGCAGATCCTCACCGTCCGTCCCCAGCCCGCCGGCTGACCCCGGCAGGCGGCCGGGCCCGCGGTGGGCCCGGCCGCCGGGGGGGTCAGGGCGCGGGGATGTGCGCGGTCAGGTCCGGTGTGCCGACGCCGGTCAGCCGCCGAGGGGCGGGCGCCGCGGCCGTGGCGCCCGCGGTGGCGTCGGCGAACGCCGCCGTGCCTCCGGTCAGCGGGAGCCCGGCCGACGTGCGGGACAGGTCGAGGGTGAGGGACGGCCGGGTGGACGGCGGGTCGATGAGGTCCTTGTCCGTGCCGGCGATGATCAGCGCCAGTCGGTGGCCGCGGGGGACGACGTGGTCGGTGGCCGCCAGGTCCAGGGTCATCGTGACGGCCTTGCCCGGTGTGAGCGGGACGCCCTTGCCGAGCGAGGCGTGGTGGCCGAGGTCGGCCCAGCCCCGGCTGAACACCGTGTAGTCGGTCCGGACCGTCCTGGCCGCGGTCTTCCGGAAGCAGGCGCTGTCCCCGGGTGTGCTCGCGCCCCAGCAGGTGCGGTCGGTGAGCGTGGTGATGCCCTCGGCCGCGTCGGCGTAGTCGCGGACGGTGTCCGGGCCGAGGTCCACCAGGACGGCGGACAGGTGGGCCGAGGCGGTGGTCGGGGTGGCGGTGACGGTCACCCGGGAGGAGCCGGACAGGCGCAGGTCGCGGGTGAGCGGTGCGGTGAGGAAGCCGGCCTTCTCGGGGGTCGGGGTGGTGAGCCGGGCGGCCCAGTCGGTCTCGCTCAGCGCGGGGTCGTCGGTGAAGGTCTCGGTGCCGGCGGCCCGGCGCAGGCCCAGGGTGCCGACGCCCGCGTGCGCGCCGGGGGCTGGGCGCAGGGTGGTGGTCCGGGTGCCGTGCGGCGGCCAGGACCTGGAGGTGACCCACTGGTCGGGGTGGCGTTCGACGTCGGCCATCGGCTCGCGGTCGACGCCGTTGTCGTAGCCGAGGAGCTCGTGGTCGAACCAGCGGTGCAGGGTGTCGACCCAGGCGCCGCGCCGGTAGTCGAAGGGGTCGACGTGCCCGGTCTGGGAGAGCCAGATCTTGCGCTCGACGCCGTGCTTCGCCAGCGCGTCCCACCACTGGCCGAAGTGCTTGGTGCGCACGTTGAGGTCCTGCATGCCGTGCGCGAGGAACACGCTCGCGCGGACCCGGGCCGCGTCCTTCACGTAGTCGCGTTCGGTCCACAGCGGGGTCCAGTCGCCGCTCGGCGGGCTGCCGTCGGCGAGCTTCTTCCGGACGGCCGCGCAGGCCGCGTGCGCGGCGTCGCTCTCGACGTAGCCGGCCAGTTCGTCGGGGCCGCCGTCGTACAGCGGGGCGCCCTGGGCGAAGTAGTAGTCGTACCAGGAGGAGATGGCGCTGATCGGGACGATCGTCCGCAGGCCGCGTACGCCGGTGGCGGCGACTCCGTTGGCGATGGTGCCGTCCCAGCTCTTGCCGATCATGCCGGTTCTGCCGTTGGTCCAGCTCGCCCTGACCGTCGTGGAGCCGGTGCGGGTCGTGTAGGCCCTGGCCCGGCCGTTCAGCCAGTCGATCACGGCCTTGGCGGACTGGATCTCGGAGCGGCCGCCGACGTCGACGCAGCCGTCGGACCGGTTGGTGCCGGTCAGGTCGACGCCGACGAAGGCGTAGCCCCTGGGCACGAAGTAGTTGTCGTAGAACAGCGGCATCTGGACGACGCGGCCCTGCGCGTCGTACGTCTTGAGCTGGCTCTCGTTGCCGCGTCCGCAGCAGGAGTAGTACGGGCTGGCGTCCATGATGACCGGCACCTTGCGGCCCAGGCGGGCCGGTTCGGAGGGCCGGACGATGTCGGCGGCCACCCGGTCGGTCCGTCCGTCGCGGTCCGCGTCGAGGCCGGTGTCCACCCACACGGCCTCGCGGACGGCGTGTGCGTAGGAGTAGACGGGCCGGCTCTCGCGCGGCGCGGCGTGGGCGCCGGACGGGGTGAGGAGGGCGGCCGTCAGGGCTGCGACGGCAGCGGTCGCGAGCGTTCTCCAGGTCGTGAAGCGCGTGCGTGTCGGCATGGGCGGACGGTACCCCCGTCAACTCCCGTGCAGAAGAGGGCTTTACGGCAGCCGGGTGGCGTATTGCGGCCGAATGGCGATCGTGTGACGGCAGGTGCCATGGACAGGCCGGGGGCCACAGCGACTGAATAGGCTCCGAACAGACTTCCTGTCCCCAAGACTTGGAGCTGACGTGCACCGCAGAATCCTCGCGCCGGGCGCACTGGCGGCGGCCTCCCTCCTGCTGGCGATCCCGGCATCGGCCGCGAACCACGCCCCGGGCGCGCCGGGCATCGGCGACCCCTACTACCCGAACTACGGCAACGGCGGCTACGACGTCTCGCACTACGACCTGCGGCTGCGGTACCAGCCGGGGACGGACGAGCTGCGGGGCACCGCGACCGTCCTGGCGCGGACCACGCAGGACCTGTCCAGCTTCGACCTGGACTTCCTGCTGGACGTGAGCGAGGTACGGGTCAACGGCAGCAGGGCGGCCTTCACCAGGTCGGGCGAGCACGAACTCGTCGTCACGCCGGCGAAGCCGCTGGCGAAGGGCGCACCGCTCACCGTCGTGGTCCGCTACAACGGGGTGCCGTCGGCGAAGAGCGCCTACGGGTTCACCACGTGGCACCGCACCCCGGACGGCGCGGTGGCCGCCGACGAGCCGGAGGCGGCCTGGTGGTGGTTCCCGAGCAACGACCACCCCAGCGACAAGGCCACCTACGACGTGTCGGTGGCCGTGCCCGACGGCACGCAGGCCATCTCCAACGGCACGCTGCAGTCGACCGTCTCGAAGCTCGGCTGGACCACCTACAACTGGCGGCAGAACAAGCCGCAGGCGACCTATCTGGCCACGCTCGCCCTCGGGAGGTTCGACATCACCACCGGCACCTCCGACGGCGGGGTGCCGGTCCTCAACGCCTACAGCAAGGACCTCGGCGACAACGACGGCGCCGCGCGCGCGAGCGTGGAGCGCACCGGTGAGCTCGTGGACTGGCTGAGCGGCTATTTCGGGCCGTACCCGTTCTCCTCGGCCGGCGGCTACGTGCCCAACACCACCACCGGGTACGCGCTGGAGACGCAGACCCGGGTCTACTACAGCCCGAAGCAGTTCGCGGGCGGCTCCAACACCTCGGTGGTCGTGCACGAGCTGGCGCACCAGTGGTACGGCGACGACGTGTCGCTGAAGGGCTGGAAGGACATCTGGATCAACGAGGGCTTCGCCCGCTACGCCCAGTGGCTGTGGTCGGAGCACGAGGGCGAGGGCACCACGCGGGAACTCGCCGACTACGTGTACGCCTCCCACCCGGCCGACGACGCCTTCTGGACGGTCGCGCCCGGTGACCCGGGCCCGGACCACCAGTTCGACGCCGCCGTCTACGACCGGGGCGCGCTCGCCATCCAGGCGCTGCGCGAGGAGATCGGCGACGACGCGTTCTTCGCCGTGCTGAAGGGCTGGCCGAAGGAGCACGCGTACGGCAACGCGTCGGTGGCGGACTTCCATAAGTACGCCGAGCGGGTGTCGGGCAGGCCGCTGGCCGCGCTGTTCGACACCTGGCTGTTCCAGCCGTCGAAGCCGGCCGCGCCCGCGGCCCGCGCGGCGTCGCTCGCCGGAGCGGGCGCGGACGTGACGCGGCCCCGGTCGTGGAAGCGGATCGAGGCGACGAACGACGTGCACGGGCACTGACGCCCGCACGGCTCACGCCGTGACGGCGGCCATCCGCTCGACGAGGGCGTCGAGGCGCATCGGTTCGGCGCGGGTGGCCGGGACGGTGCAGGCGTGGGCGCCTGCGACCGCCCCGTACCGGGCGCAGCGCAGGGGCGGCTCGCCGGCGAGCCGGCCGTAGAGGAACGCGGCCGCGAAGGCGTCGCCCGCGCCGTTGGAGTCGACCACCGGCGCGGGCGGGGCCACCGCCAGGATACGGGTCAGCTCGCCGTCGGCCAGCAGATACGCGCCCTCGGCCCCGGCGGTGGCGACGACGACCTCGGCCCGGCCCCGCTCGGCGATGCGCCGTACGGTCCGCTCGGGGTCGGCCAGCGCGGCCGCGGACAGGAAGACGACGTCCGCCGCGAGCGCGAACGGCTCGTGGTAGGGGTTCTCGCCGTCCCAGTCGTGCAGGTCGGTGGACAGGGGCACGCCGGTCTCGGCCAGCACGGGCAGGGCCTGGGCGCAGGGCTGGGTGATGGTGACGTGGACGTGCCGGCTCGCCGTGGCGAGCGCGCGCAGCGTGTCCTCGGGGAAGCGGTCGCCGGGGTGGGCGCGGCTCGTGTCGTACAGGGACAGCCGCCGGCCGTCCGGGCCGACGAGGTTGACCGCCCGCTTGGTCCCGGCGGGGCCGGGCAGCGCGGTGAGCCCGATGCCGCGCTCCCGGTGCAGGGCGCGCACGAGGTCGCCCTCCGGATCGTCGCCGATCAGGTCCAGGTGGTGGGTGCGCAGGCCCAGGGCGTCCAGTCCCAGGGCCATGAAGTCGCCGGTCTGGCCGGCCCGGGTGCGGATGCCGGAGTCGATCCCGTAGCTGTCGGCGTACGGCAGCGGCAGCTCCGGGACGTACACGATCGTGTCCACCCCGGCCCCGCCCAGCACGAGCACGTCGATCGCGCCGGCCGCTCCGGCGGCTGAGGCCGCTTCGGTCTGCGAGGTCATCCCCCACCCTCCCCGTGGTCGTGCACCGTCGGACCGCAGCCTATGCGGGGCACGTGCACGGGGACACCGGGTTCGATCACTTCCCCGGCGGGACCGCTCGGTACGGGCCGAGCGGTCCCGCCTGGGCCGGCCGCTACTTCGCCGGCCCGGACAGTTCCCGCTCCGCGTCGCGGGTCACGCGGCGGCGGACGCCGAACCAGCCGGCGACCAGGAGGACGGCGATCAGGGGGATCAGCAGAAGGGTCTTGCGGCCGACTTCGGGGTCGTTCCACATCATGCCGAGGCAGGCCAGCAGGAAGGCGATCGTGGCGATCTCGGCGACCGGGCTGAACTTGAGCTGGAAGTGCGGCCGGGTGACCAGGCCCGCGCGGGCGCGGCGGACGAAGATCAGGTGGCAGACCATGATGATCACCCAGGTGCTGATGATGCCGAGGGAGGCGACGTTCAGCACGATCTCGAAGGCCTGGCTGGGCACCAGGTAGTTCAGGCCGACGCCGAGCACGCAGACCGCGCAGGTGAGCAGGATGCCGCCGTAGGGCACCTGGCTGCGGTTCATGCGGGCGGTGAACTTCGGCGCCGAGCCGGCCGTGGCCATCGAGCGCAGGATGCGGCCGGTGGAGTACAGGCCGGAGTTGAGCGAGGACATGGCGGCGGTCAGCACGACCAGGTTCATCACGTCGCCGGCCGCGGGGACGCCGATCTTCGACAGCACGGTGACGAACGGGCTCTGGTCGGCGGAGTACACCGAGCCGGGCAGCAGCAGGGCGAGCAGCACGACGGAGCCGACGTAGAACAGGGCGACGCGCCACATGATCGAGTTCACCGCGCGCGGGACGACCTTCTCCGGCTCGGCGGTCTCGCCGGCGGCGACGCCGACCAGCTCGAGGGCGGCGTACGCGAAGATCACGCCCTGCATGACCAGGACGACCGGCATCATGCCCTGCGGCATGATGCCGCCGTGGTCGGTGATGACGCTCAGGCCCGGCTTCTCGCCGCCGACCTCGTGCTGGGTGGCGAGCAGGAAGATGCCGACGAACATGAAGCTCACCAGGGTCGCGACCTTGATGATCGCGAACCAGAACTCCATCTCGCCGAAGATCTTCACCGAGATCAGGTTCACCGCCAGCACCACCGCGAGGGCGATCAGCGCCAGCACCCACTGCGGGATGGCCGTGAACAGGCTCCAGTAGTGGGTGTACAGCGCGATCGCGGTGATGTCGGCGATGCCGGTGGTCGACCAGTTCAGGAAGTACATCCAGCCGGCGACGTAGGCGCCCTTCTCGCCGAGGAACTCGCGCGCGTAGCTCACGAAGGAGCCGGAGGACGGGCGGTACAGGACCAGCTCGCCGAGGGCCCGGACGACGAAGAAGGCGAAGACGCCGCAGACCAGGTAGGCCAGGGCGAGTGCCGGGCCGGCGGTGTGCAGGCGGCCGCCGGCGCCCAGGAAGAGTCCGGTGCCGATGGCTCCGCCGATGGCGATCATGTTGACGTGGCGGGCCTTGAGGTCCTTGCTGTAACCGGCGTCGCCCGCGTCCGCGGGGATCCGGTCCGCCTGGGGGCGGGCGGTGGCCTGTGCCGATTCCACGGCTTCCTTGCTCACGGGTGGTTCCACTTCCTGGTGCGCCCGGGCCTCGTGGGTCCGGGGTTCGTGCAGGTCCTGGCCCGCACCACCCTTGTGTCGCGGTACAGACCAAGGCAGCAGCTTCCCAGGGAGGTCACCCTCCATGCGATGGCCCATGTCACACCGGGGCACTTCTCACATGGTCGGCACATGTTTCACACCATTGGTGAGACAGCGATACTGCTGCACATGACGACGGACGCCACGACGGGGGACGCGGAGCCGGCCCTCACCATCGACGAGCTGGCCGCGCGGGCGGGCGTCACGGTCCGCACCGTCCGCTTCTACGGCAGCCGGGGACTGCTCCCGCCGCCGGAGATCGGCCCGCGGCGGGTGGGGCACTACGGCCCCGGGCACGTGGCGCGGCTGGCCCTGATCGAGGAGCTTCAGCAGCAGGGCATGACCCTGGCGGCGATCGAGCGGTACCTGCGCCGGCTGCCGCCCGACCTGAGCCCGCACGACCTGGCCATCCACCGGGCGGTGGTCGCGTCCTGGGCGCCGGAGGCCGCGGAGCGGGTGTCCCGCCGGGAGCTGGAGCGGCGGGCGGGGCGGCCGCTCACGTCCGGGGACCTGGAGCGGCTCGCCGCGATGGACGTCCTGCGCCAGGAGGACGAGGACGCCTACCGGGTCGACGCCGGGCTGTTCCGGCTCGGCCTGCGGCTGCTGGACGTGCCGCTGTCGCAGGAGGCGATCCTCGCGGCGCGCAAGGTGCTCGTCGAGCACTCGCGCGCCGCGGCCCGCGAGCTGGCCCAGCTCTTCCGCGGCGAGGTGGCGGAGCGCGACGCCCGGGACGTGCAGTCCCTGTCGGAGCACATGCACCCGCTGGTGGTGCAGGCGCTGCTGTCGACGTTCCAGCGCTCGCTGCGGGAAGAGCTGAGCGAGTGGCTCACCGGGTCATGAGCGGGGGTCGGCGAACCGCTCCCCCTTCTCGGCCTTGGCCACCAGCAGCGCGGGCGGGGTGAACCGCTCGCCGTAGCGCTCGGCGAGCTCACGCGCGCGTGCCACGAAGCCGGGCAGGCCGCCCTCGTAGCCGTTGATGTACTGGAGCACACCGCCGGTCCAGCCCGGGAAGCCGATGCCGAGGATCGAGCCGATGTTGGCGTCGGCGACCGACGTCAGCACGCCCTCCTCCAGGAGCCGCACGGTGTCGAGCGCCTCGGCGAAGAGCATCCGCTCCTGCATGTCCCGGAACGGGATCTCGTGCCCGGCCTTCGTGAAGTGCTCGCGCAGGCCCGGCCAGAGCCCGGCCCGCCTGCCGTCCTCCGTGTAGTCGTAGAAGCCGGCGCCGCCGCTGCGCCCGGTGCGGCCGAACTCGTCGACCAGGCGGTCGATGACGGCCTCCGCCGGGTGCGCGGTCCAGGTGCCGCCCGCCTCCTCGACGGCCTTCCTCGACTCGTTGCGGATCTTGCGCGGGAGGGTGAGGGTCAGCTCGTCCATGAGGGAGAGCACCTTGGCCGGGTAGCCGGCCTGGGCGGCGGCCTGTTCCACGGAGGCGGGCTCGACGCCCTCGCCGACCATGGCGACGCCCTCGTTGATGAAGTGGCCGATGACCCGGGAGGTGAAGAAGCCGCGCGAGTCGTTGACGACGATCGGCGTCTTGTTGATCTGCCGGACCAGGTCGAAGGCCCGGGCGAGGGCCTCGTCGCCGGTGCGCTCGCCCTTGATGATCTCGACCAGCGGCATCTTGTCGACGGGCGAGAAGAAGTGCAGCCCGATGAAGTCGCCCTGGCGCTCCACGCCCTCGGCCAGCGCGGTGATGGGCAGGGTGGAGGTGTTCGAGCACAGCAGCGCGTCGGGCGCGACGACGGACTCGATCTCCTGGAAGACCTTGTGCTTGAGCGAGGTGTCCTCGAAGACGGCCTCGATGACCGCGTCGCAGCCCGCGAGGTCGGCCGCCTCGGCGGTCGGCGTGATCCGGGCGAGCAGCGCGTCGGCCTTCTCCTGGCTGGTGCGGCCCCTGGCGACGGCCTTGGCGCACAGCTTCTCGGAGTAGCCCTTGCCCTTGAGGGCCGCCTCCAGGGAGACGTCCTTGAGGACCACCTCCAGCCCCGCGCGGGCGCAGGAGTAGGCGATCCCGGCGCCCATCATCCCGGCGCCCAGGACGGCGACCCTGCGGACCGAGCGGGGCTCGACGCCCTTGGGGCGGTTGGCGCCGGAGTTGACGGCCTGGAGGTCGAAGAAGAACGCCTGGATCATGTTCTTCGAGGTCTGCCCGGCGGCCAGCTCCACGAAGTAGCGGGCCTCGATGACCTGGGCGGTCTCGAAGTCGACCTGGGAACCCTCGACGGCCGCCGCGAGGATGTTGCGCGGGGCCGGGTAGGGGGCGCCGTTGGTCTGCTTGCGCAGGGTGGCCGGGAAGGCGGGCAGGTTGGCGGCGAACTTCGGGTTGGCGGGCGTGCCGCCCGGGATCCGGTAGCCGGGCCGGTCCCAGGGCTGCCGCGACTCGGGGTTGGCGTCGATGAAGGCGCGGGCCTTGGCGAGCAGTTCCTCGGGGGTGGCGGCGACCTCGTGGACCAGGCCGTTCTCCTGGGCGCGGCGCGCGTTGTACTGCTGCCCCTGCAGGAGCACCTTGAGCAGCGCGTCGGCGATGCCCAGCAGCCGTACGGTGCGTACGACGCCGCCTCCGCCGGGGAGCAGGCCGAGGGTGACCTCGGGGCAGCCGATCTTCGTGCCGGAGGTGTCCAGGGCGACGCGGTGGTGGCAGGCGAGGGCGAGTTCGAAGCCGCCGCCGAGGGCCGCGCCGTTGATGGCGGCGACCACCGGCTTGCCGAGGGTCTCGATGCGGCGCAGGTTCCGCTTGATGGCGAGGCCGCCGTCGAACAGGTCCTGCGCGGTCTCCGGGGTGACCCGGATCAGGTCGCGCAGGTCGCCGCCCGCGAAGAAGGTCTTCTTGGCGGAGGTGAGGACGACGCCGCGGATGGAGTCCTTCTCGGCCTCCAGACGGTCGGTGATCGCGGCGAGGGAGTCGCGGAACGCCTGGTTCATGGTGTTCGCGGACTGGTTCGGGTCGTCGAGGACGAGGGTGACGACACCGGTGTCGTCCTGCTCCCAGCGGATGGTCGTGCTCTCGGTCATGGCAGTCGTCTTTCGTTGAGGTCTCGTGATTCCGCGGGGAGTTCAGACGCGCTCGACGATGGTGGCGATGCCCATGCCACCGCCCACGCAGAGGGTGGCCAGGCCGTAGCGCTTGTCCTGGCGCTCCAGCTCGTCGATGAGCGAGCCGAGGATCATGGCGCCGGTCGCGCCGAGCGGGTGGCCCAGCGCGATGGCGCCGCCGTTGACGTTGACCTTGTCCAGGGACAGGCCCATGTCCCTCACGAAGCGCAGCACGACCGCGGCGAACGCCTCGTTGATCTCGACCAGGTCGATGTCGTCGATGGTCAGCCCGGCCTTGGCGAGCGCCTTGCGGGCGGCCGGGGCGGGACCGGTGAGCATGATGGTGGGCTCGGAGCCGGAGACGGCGGCGGAGACGATCCGCGCGCGCGGGGTGAGGCCGTGCCGCTCGCCGACCTCCCTGGAGCCGATCGCGACCAGCGAGGCGCCGTCGACGATGCCGGAGGAGTTGCCCGCGTGGTGGACGTGGTCGATCTTCTCCACCCAGTGGTACTTCTGCAGGGCGACGGCGTCGAAGCCGCCCAGGTCGCCGATGTCCGCGAACGACGGCTTGAGTCCGGCGAGCGAGTCGGCGGTGGTGCCGGGGCGCATGTGCTCGTCGTGGTCGAGGACGACCAGGCCGCTGCGGTCCTTCACGGGGACGACGGAGCGGTCGAAGCGGCCCTCCTTCCAGGCGGTGGCGGCGCGCTCCTGGGACAGGGCGGCGTACTCGTCGACGTCCCGGCGGGAGAAGCCCTCGATGGTGGCGATGAGGTCGGCGCCGATGCCCTGCGGCACGAAGTTGACGGACAGGTTGGTCATCGGGTCGTTGAACCAGGCGCCGCCGTCCGAGGCCATCGGCACCCGGGACATGGACTCCACGCCGCCGGCGAGGACCAGGTCCTCCCAGCCGGAGCGGATCTTGGCCGCGGCGAGGTTGACGGCCTCGAGGCCGGAGGCACAGAAGCGGTTCTCCTGGAGGCCCGCGACGGTGTCCGGCAGCCCGGCGGCGATCGCCGCGATCCTGGCGATGTCGGAGCCCTGGTCGCCGACGGGCCCGACGACGCCGAGCACGATGTCGTCGATCGCGGCCGGGTCGAGGCCCGGGAAGCGGTCGCGGATCTCGTGGATGAGGCCGACGACCAGGTCGATGGGCTTCGTGCCGTGCAGGGCGCCGGTCGCCTTGCCGCGGCCGCGCGGGGTGCGGATCGCGTCGTACACGTACGCTTCGGTGCTCACTGATGTGCCTTTCGGGAGGGTGGGCCGAGCGGGACTCGGTCGCCGAGGGCGGGGTGGGTCGTCGGGTGGCCCGGTGGCCGGGGTCAGGCGCCGTCCGGGTCGAGGTCGTCGTTCACGAGGTCAGGTATGCCCCAGTCCCGCGCCACCGTCCCGGCGCCGGCGCCGGGCAGGGCCGGGCCGGTGCGGACGCCGGTGGGGGTCGCGGAGAAGCGCGGGGCGGGGGCCGGCTGGGTGATGCCGCCGTGGTCGGTGAAGGTGCCGCGGGCGGCCAGGTGCGGATGGTGCGGGGCCTCGCGCAGGGACAGCACCGGGGCCACGCAGGCGTCCGAGCCCTCGAAGCGGGCCGTCCACTCGTCCCGGGTGCGGGACTTGAAGCGGGCGGCGACCTGTTCGCGCAGCTCGCCCCAGCGGCTCCAGTCGTCGTGCGCCGGGGCCAGGTGGTCCAGGTCCAGCAGGTGCAGGAACTCCGCGTAGAACCGGGTCTCCAGGGCGCCCACCGCCATGTGGCCGCCGTCGGCGGTCTCGTAGGTGCCGTAGTACGGGCAGCCGCCGTCCAGCAGGTTGGCGCCGCGCCGGTCCTGCCAGCCGCCGGCGGACAGCATGCCGTGGATCATCGCCGACAGGTGCGCGGCGCCGTCCACGATGGCGGCGTCCACCACCTGGCCGGTGCCGGTGGCGCGCGCGTGGTGCAGGGCGGCCAGGACGCCGACGACCAGGTAGAGGGAGCCGCCCGCGTAGTCTCCGAGGAGGTTGGCGGGGACGGCGGGGGGCTCGCCGGGGCGGCCGATCATGCCGAGGGTGCCGGTGAGGGCGATGTACGTCACGTCGTGGCCGGCGCGGTCGGCGAGGGGGCCGTCCTGGCCCCAGCCGGTCATGCGGCCGTAGACCAGCCGGGGGTTGCGGGCGTGGCACGCGGCGGGGCCGACGCCGAGCCGCTCGGCGACCCCGGGGCGGTAGCCCTCGACGAGGACGTCGGCGCGCTCGACGAGATCGAGCACGCGCGCGGCGCCGTCCGGGGCCTTGAGGTCGACGACGACCGAGCGCTTGTTGCGGTTGGTCACGTCGTGCGCGGGGTCGATGCCGAGGCCGGGGCCGCCCGGCCGGTCCACCCGGACCACGTCGGCGCCGAGGTCGGCGAGGAGCATGGCGGCGAACGGGCCGGGCCCGATGCCGGCCAGTTCGACCACGCGCACACCCGAGAGCGGACCGTGGCCCGGCGTTCCTGCCGTCGTCATGCCGTCCTGCCCCCAAGCCCATGTGACACAACTGATGTAACACCGAGGATGCTAAGAACACGTTCCACTCGGCACAAGACCTGAACGAGCAAGCGCTTAGCCAAGTGCCCGGCGCCGGCATTCCCGGGCTGGTCGTCCGGCTCCGCACCATTCACGCTAGCCTCAGCCACCGACGGCGGCGCGGGCTGCGGAGGCAAGGGGTGACATGAGCAGGCTAAAGAGGACGGATCGTCCCTACGACCTGGTGCTTTTCGGGGCCACCGGCTTCGTCGGCACGCTCACCGCGGAGTACCTCGCGGCACATGCCCCCGAGGATCTGCGCTGGGCGGTCGCGGGCCGGGACGAACTCGCGCTGGAGCGGCTGCGGGCGCGGCTGCCCGGCGGTTCGGGCGTCGGGACGCTCCGCGCGGACGTCCGGGATCCGGCCTCCGTGCGCGCCCTCGCCGGGCACGCGCGCGTGGTGGCCACGACCGTGGGCCCGTACCTGGAGTACGGCGAGGAGCTGGTCGCCGCCTGCGCGGACGCCGGGACCGACTATCTGGACCTCACCGGCGAACCCGAGTTCGTCGACCTGATGTACGTCCGGCACGACGCACGCGCGCGGGAGACCGGCGCCCGGCTGGTGCACGCCTGCGGTTTCGACTCCGTGCCGCACGACCTGGGGGTGCACTTCACGGTGCGGCAGCTGCCCGAGGGCGTGCCGCTGACGGTGGACGGGTTCGTGACGGCCGACGCCACCTTCTCCGGGGGCACCCTGGCCTCCGCGCTGAACCAGTTCGCGCGCGGCGGGCGGATGGCGGCTGCGGCCCGGGAACGCCGGCGGCACGAGCCCCGGCTGCTCGGGCGGCGGGTGTCGGCGCCGGCGGGCGCCCCGCGGTTCGCCCCGGAGGTGGGCGCGTGGGCGCTGCCGCTGCCGACCATCGACCCGCAGATCGTGCGCCGCTCGGCCAAGGCGCTGGAGCGGTACGGCCCTGACTTCCGCTACCGGCACTACGCGGCGGTCCGGCGCCTGCCGATGGCCGCCGGCGGGGCCGCCGCCGTCGGCGCGCTCGCCGCGGCCGCCCAGTTGCCGCCCGCCCGGCGCTGGCTCTCGGACCGGCTCAGGCCCGGCGACGGGCCGAGCGCCGAGAAGCGGGCGCGGAGCTGGTTCCGGGTGCGCTTCGTCGGTGAGGGCGGTGGACGGCGGGTGTTCACCGAGGTCTCCGGCGGCGACCCTGGCTACGACGAGACGGCGAAGATGTTCGCCGAGTCGGCGCTCTGCCTGGCCTTCGACGACCTGCCGCCGACGGCGGGGCAGGTCACCACGGCGGTGGCGATGGGCGACGCGCTCACCGGGCGGCTGCGCGAAGCCGGCATCCGGTTCCGCGTCGCGGCGAGCCGCTGACCGACTGCCGCCAGGGGCCGCCGCACCGAGCCGGCCGGCCCTGGAGGGACCACCGCACCAGGGTGCAGACCATCCCGCAGATCCAGCCGAGCCCGGCGAGCACCGCGAGCACGAGAGCGGCGTTCACCGCCCGCTCGACGGGCCGGTCCGGATCTGCGAGGGGCTTGTGCGCACGGTGCGTCGTCATGCCCCCACCCTGCCGCCCGGCCCGGACCCCGCACATCCGTGCGGCTACTCAGTCCCGGTACTCAGCGACCGCTTCCCTCAGCGCCTTTCTGCACAGGGCGTCCGCGCGGCGGGTCGACTCCGGCAGGCGGTAGCGGGGGGTCAGCGCCAGCGTGTGGGCCAGGGCGTTGTCCAGGGTGGTGCGGTGGCCGACGGACACGAACACCGGTTTGACGTGCGACCGGGTGCGCAGGGCGCGGCCCACCTCCTCGGCGCCGTCGAGGAGCGGGGCGGAGCTGCCGCGGTGGGGACCGGGGTCCTGGTGGGCGAAGGTGAACGGGTTCTTGGCGACGCCGATCGTCGGCAGGCCGGTGAGTACGCCGAGATGGGCGGCGAGGCCGAAACGACGCGGGTGGGCGAGGCCGTAGCCGTCGCACACCACCAGGCCGGGCGGACAGGGCAGGGCGTCGAGGGCGGCGCGTACGGTCGGGATCTCGCGGAAGGCCAGCAGCCCGGGTACGTACGGGAAGGAGACGCGGCCGACGGCGGTGCTCTCGGCGACGACCTCCAGGGTGGCCGCGTCCAGCACGACGGCCGCCGCGGCGACGAGGTCGCGCTCGTCGTCGTAGGCGACGTCGACGCCCGTCACCCGCCCCGATCCGGGCGGCGGCCCGGGCTCGTCGAGCACCACCCTCGCGCGCAGCTCGTCCTGTACGGCGCGGGCCTCGTCCTCGGTCACCGGCCAGTTCGCGGGTACGCCTGCGGTCCTCATGGTGAGCAGGACTGTACGACCCCGGGACGGCCCGGCGGGCGCCGGGGTAGGCTCGCGATCATGTTCGTACTGGAGCTGACGTACACCGCCCCGCTCGAGGACGTGGACGCCGCGCTGCCGGCGCACCGGGCCTGGCTCGACGAGCAGTACGGCAAGGGGTGCTTCCTGGCCTCCGGGCGCAAGGAACCCCGCGACGGCGGAGTGATCCTCGCCGTCGCGGAGAACCGCGCCCGCATCGAGGAGGTCGCCGCGGGCGACCCGTTCGTCGCCGCCGGGGTGTGCGAGTACCGCATCACGGAGTTCCGCGCCACGAAGACGGCTCCGGAGCTGGACCGCCACCGGCAGACGGCGGACTGACCGGAGCCGGTCAGCCCTTCTTGCGGTCCAGCGCGCGCCGCAGCTCGTCCTTGTTCATGTTCGAGCGGCCCTCGATGCCGCGCTGCCTGGCCTCGTTGTAGAGCTGGTCGCGGGTCGGGCCCTGGGGTCCGGTTCGGTTGCCGGACCGCTGGCCGCCGCGCTTACCGGACGACATGTCCTGCGTCGAGCTGCGGCTGGCGGTCTTGGACTCGCCGGAGCGGGCGCGCTCCTTGTTCACGGTCCGGGCGGCGATCTCCTTCGCGCGCCCGGCGCTCTCACCCCGGTCCTGCGCGCTCTCCTTGATGTGCTCGTACTGGCGTTCGCGCTTGGGGCTGGAACCGGCTGGCATGATCGCTCCCTTCCTCTCCTCGCCTGTCTTCGGCGACGGGGGACGAGTACCCGGGTTCCGCACGCCTACGTCAGCGTTCCAGCCGGGCCACCCGGCCCTTCTCACCGGCTGCCCAGCAGCTCAGGTCGGGGGCGCAGGCCACGGTGTCGTACGAACCGGTGTCGACCGTGCGCCAGGTGCGGCCCCCGTCGGTGGTCAGGTCGGTGCCGGTCGGGCCGACGGCCAGCGCGGCGGCACGGCTGTGCGGGAGCCAGGCGACGCCGGAGCGGTAGGCGGGCGGCGGCGCGGTGACGGGGCGCCAGGTGCGGCCGCCGTCGGCGGTCACCGCGGCGGCCCGCGGCGAGGACTGGTCGGGGCGGTAGTCGCCGCCGACGGCGAGACCGTGCGCGCGGTCGCGGAAGGCGAGCCCGAAGACGCCCCTGGCGGGGTCGCCCGCCGGCACCGGCGTGTCGGCGGCCGTCCAGGTCAGCCCGCGGTCGGCGGAGTGCAGCACGCGCGCGCGGGCGGCGCCGCCGGTGGCCAGCCAGACGTCCTTCGGCCCCGCCGTGACCAGGCACTGGCCGCTCGCGGCGAAGCCGGCCTCGCCGTCCAGGGCGGCCGGCATGCCGGCGGAGGGCAGCACACGCCAGGTGCGGCCGCCGTCGCCGGTGGACAGGATGCGGAACCGGCCGTCCACCGGGTCGCTCATCGCGAGGCCGTGACGGTGGTCGAAGAAGGCGAGGCAGTCGTAGAAGGCCTTCGGGTCGGGGTTGCGGAAGGACTCGGTCCACGTCGTGCCGCCGTCGTCGGTGCGGTAGACGCGCGAGTCCTCGCCCTCGCCGATGGCCAGCGCCACCGCGCGCCGCCCGTCGAACGCCTCGACGTCCCGGAACTGCAGGTCGGCGGCGCCCGGCGGGGAGACGTTCCGCCAGTTCGCCCCGCCGTCGGTGGTGCGCAGCACGGTGCCGCCGGTCCCGGCCAGCCAGGCGGTCCGGCGGTCGACGGCGGCCAGGCCCCGGAAGCGGACCTGCGGGGCGCCGCTGTCCTTCGCCGCCCAGTGCGCACCGCCCCGGGCCGGTGCGGCCGCCCCGGCGGCGGCCGGTACCGCCGAGGCGGCCAGCGCCGCCGCGCACGCCACCCCCGCCGCCAGCAGCCGTTGCGTCCGTCCCCCGCGTCGCGTGCTCCCCATGCGCCTCATGGCGGGCGAAGCTAGCGGACCGTCACGGCACCGTCCAGAGGGCCCGGCGCCCCCAGCGGCCCCGGCGGCATCCCGGGGCCCGAAGCATGAAGGCGGTGACCGAGGTCACTCGTGTCCCGTGTGCACGGACTGGCCGAATCCGTCGTCTCCTCCAGTGCCGGGTGCCACACCGGGAGTACGTCCAGCCGTCACGAGGGAGCAAGGCGTTGTCCACCATGATCGAGCAGCCCGTAGAGGCCCGCCTCGTCGCCGCCGCACCGCGCATGCCCAGCATCCCCGCCACGTTGCGGTACGACCGGCGCGATCCGTTCGCCGTCCGGATGACCTTCCCCGCCCCGGCCACCCTGGAGGGTGTCGACGTCTGCTGGACCTTCTCCCGGGAACTCCTCGCGGCGGGCCTCGAGGGCGCGGAGGGCCACGGGGACGTACGCGTCCGGCCGTACGGCTACGACCGCACCGTGCTGGAGTTCCACGCCCCCGAGGGCACGGCGGTCGTGCACGTGCGCTCGGGCGAGATTCGGCGGTTCCTGGAGGCGACCGCCGGCCTCGTGCCGGTCGGCCTGGAGCACCTCCAGCTCGACCTCGACCACGACCTGGCCGTCCTGATGCGGGACGCCTGACCGGGCGCGCGGCGCGCCCGCGCCAAATCGCGTTGACAGCCCCCAGCCCCCCTCGTACGTTGTACGTGGTCCTGTTGCCGTCGATTGGAGAAGGACGTTGCTCGTCTGAGGTCCTGAGACACCGCGCTCACACCGGTGAGGTGTGCGTGGCGTTCGACCTCGGCGTCCGAGCCGTCCTCCGGCACAGGCCCTCATTCATGGGCACTCCTGCTGCCCAGGCCTTCGGTTTCCGCCTCGCGGTGTCTCGACACGCGTCCGCACAGACCGCACCCAGCAACCGCGAGGCCTTCATGTCAATGTCCCTCACCTGCACGTCCCTGTCCTTCGCCTGGCCGGACGGCACCCCCGTCTTCGACGGCCTCGACGCCGCCTTCGGCCCCGGCAGAACGGGACTGGTCGGCGTCAACGGATCGGGGAAGTCCACCCTGTTGAAACTGCTCGCCGGCGAACTGACCCCGACCGACGGCACCGTCAAGGTGACTGGCGAGGTCGGCCACCTGCCGCAGAACGTCACGCTCGACACCACGCTCCGCGTCGACGAGGTCCTGGGCATCGCCGCACAGCGGGCCGCCCTGCACGCCATCGAGGCGGGTGACGTCGCCGAGGAGCACTTCGAGACGGTCGGCGACGACTGGGACGTCGAGGAACGCGCCCTGGTCACCCTCGGCGAGCTCGGCCTCGGCGACATCGGCCTGGACCGCACCGTCGGCGAGGTGTCCGGCGGCGAGTCGGTGCTGCTGCGACTGGCCGCGCTGCTGCTGCGCCGCCCGGACGTCCTGCTGCTGGACGAGCCCACCAACAACCTGGACCTGTACGCGCGCCGCCGGCTGTACGCGGCCGTCGCCGCCTGGCCGGGCGTGCTGGTGGTCGTCAGCCACGACCGCGAACTGCTGGACCTGGTCGACCAGATCGCCGATCTGCGCGCCGGGGAGATCGTCCGGTACGGCGGCAACTTCTCGGCCTACGAGGAGGCCCTCGCCGTCGAGCAGGAGGCGGCCGAGCGGATGGTGCGGGTCGCCGAGTCGGACGTGCGCAAACAGAAGCGCGAACTGGCCGACGCCCAGGTCAAACTGGCCCGGCGCAAGCGGTACGGGCAGAAGATGTTCGAGAACAAGCGCGAACCGAAGATCGTCATGGGCGCGCGCAGACGCGCCGCGCAGGAGTCCGCGGGCAAGCACCGCATCATGCACGAGGAACGGCTCGCCGACGCCAAGGAGCGGCTGGACGAAGCGGTCGAGGCGGTGCGGGACGACGACGAGATCCGCGTCGAACTGCCCTACACGGCCGTGCCGCCCGGCCGCCAGGTGCTCACCCTGGAGAACCTGGAGACGGCCTACGGGTCGCGTGTCGAAGGCATCCTCGATCTGCGCGGACCGGAGCGGATCGCGCTCGTCGGGCGCAACGGCGCGGGCAAGACGACGCTGCTGCGGACCATCGCCGGGGAGTTGCCCGCGGTGGCCGGGGAGGCGCTGACGCACGTTCCGCTGCGGTTTCTGCCGCAGCGCCTTGACGTGCTCGACGACGAGGCGACCGTCGCCGAGAACGTGGCCCGGTTCGCGCCGGGCGCCACCAACAACAGGGTCCGGGCGCGTCTCGCCCGCTTCCTGTTCCGTGGCGCGCGGGCCGACCAGAGGGCGGGCACGCTCTCCGGCGGCGAACGCTTCCGGGCGGCCCTGGCCGCGCTGATGCTGGCCGAGCCGGCGCCCCAGCTGCTCCTGCTGGACGAGCCGACCAACAACCTCGACATGGCGAGCGTCCGGCAGCTCACCTCGGCCCTGGAGTCGTACCAGGGGGCGCTGCTCGTCGCCAGCCACGACCTCCCGTTCCTGGAGTCGGTCGGCATCACCCGCTGGCTGCTGATGGAAGGAGGGAAGCTGAGGGAGACCACGCCCGAGGAGATCGCGAACCCGGGCCGGCCGGTGCCGCCGGGGGTCTCAGGAGGGGAACAGCCTGCTAACGAGGCGGAGTGAGGGTTTTGTCCTGCCCATGGCGGCCTGCATGATGGCGGTCCGGCCCCGCGTCCCGGGCGCCGGACCGCACCGCCGATCAGGAAAGGCCCGTCGTGCCCAGCAAGAAGGCCCTCGTCCGCCGTCCCAGCCCGCTGCTCGCCGAGGGGCTGGTCACGCACATCGAGCGGGCCGAGGCCGACGTGGAGCTCGCCGTCGAGCAGTGGGAGGCCTACGTCGAGGCGCTCGGCGCGCACGGCTGGGAGACGATCGAGGTCGACCCGGCCGACGACTGCCCCGACTCGGTGTTCGTCGAGGACACCGTCGTCATGTACCGGAACGTGGCGCTGATCACCCGGCCCGGCGCCGAGTCGCGGCGCGCGGAGACCGCGGGGGTCGAGGAGGCGGTGGCCCGGCTCGGCTGCTCGGTGAACTGGATCTGGGAGCCCGGCACGCTGGACGGCGGCGACGTCCTCAAGGTCGGCGACACGATCTACGTCGGCCGGGGCGGGCGCACCAACGCGGCCGGGGTGCAGCAGCTCCGCGCCGCGTTCGAACCGCTGGGCGCGCGCGTGGTGGCCGTTCCGGTGAGCAAGGTGCTGCACCTGAAGTCCGCGGTCACCGCGCTGCCGGACGGGACGGTCGTCGGGCACATCCCGATGGTGGACCGGCCGTCGCTGTTCCCCGGGTTCCTCTCGGTGCCGGAGGAGTCCGGCGCGCACGTGGTGCTGCTCGGCGGCCACAAGCTGCTCATGGCGGCGAGCGCCCCGAAGACGGCGGAGCTGCTGACCGATCTCGGCCACGAGGTGGTCACCGTCGACATCTCCGAGTTCGAGAAGCTGGAGGGATGTGTGACGTGCCTCTCGGTGCGGCTGCGCGGACTGTACGCCTGACGGAGTGTCGCCTCGCCTCGGACAGCCCCGGGACCTGCGGGTCCCGGGGCTATCCGGCACACCGGTGAACTCCTCGCCCTAGGGCGCCTGATCAGCGGTCTTTACGGTGACCTTAACCTACGGCTTCGTAACCTACGGATTCGTAGCCTACGATCACGTAGGTTCCCCGGCACCGCTCGCCGGACCGTCCCCTTCACCCCCCTTCTGCTCGGCGTCCCCCTGGAGTTCCCGTGACGATCACTTCCCCTCACCTCGGCAGCCCGTCCGCCTGGACCGACGCACGCCTGCTGTACGCGCTGGAGGAAGTGGTCGAGAAGGAGCTGAACCGGCACCTGAAGGTCGCCAAGGACTGGATGCCGCACGAGTACGTGCCCTGGAGCGACGGCCGCAACTTCCCCGGCCTGTTCGAGGACGGCGAGGCCTGGGGCAAGGAGCAGTCCGGGGTGACGGAGATCGGCCGGATCGCCCTCGTCGTCAACCTGCTCACCGAGGACAACCTGCCGAGCTACCACCACGAGATCGCCTCGCTGTTCGGCCGCGACGGCGCGTGGGGCACCTGGGTGCACCGCTGGACGGCCGAGGAGGGCCGGCACGGCATCGTGATGCGCGACTACCTGCTCACCTCGCGCGCGGTGGACCCGGACCAGCTGGAGCGGTTCCGCATGTCCCACATGAGCGAGGGCTTCGAGTCCGACAACCGGCACTCCATGCTGCACTCGATCGCGTACGTCGCCTTCCAGGAGCTGGCCACCCGGATCTCGCACCGCAACACCGGCCACCAGTCCGGCGACCCGGTCTGCGACCGCATGCTGGCCCGCATCGCGACCGACGAGAACCTGCACATGGTCTTCTACCGCAACCTGCTGAAGTCCGCCTTCGAACTCGCCCCCGACCTCACCATGCAGGCCGTCCGGGACGTCGTCGTCAACTTCCGCATGCCCGGGCACGGCATCCCCGGCTTCGAGCGGGCCGCGGCGCAGATGGCCATCGGCGAGGTCTACAACCTGCGCATCCACCACGACGACGTGCTGCAGCCCGTGCTGCGCTTCCTGAAGATCATGGAGATCGACGGCCTCGGCCCGGAGGGCCTGCGGGCCCAGGAGGAGCTGGGTCTGTTCCTGGGCGGCCTGGACGCCGAGGCCGCCAAGTTCGACGAGCGGCTGGCGGCGCGCAAGGCCCGCATGGCGGCGCGGGCGGCGGGCTGACGGAGCCGTCCGCGGGGTGTCAGCCGGAGGTGCGCCTCAGCGCGAGGCGCTCCTTCTCGGACAGGCCGCCCCACACGCCGAAGCGTTCGTCGTTGCTCAGCGCGTAGTCGAGACAGGCGGGGCGCATCTCGCACATGCCGCAGATGCGCTTCGCCTCGCGGACCGAGCTGCCGGGCTCGGGGAAGAAGAAGTCGGCCCCGGTCTGCGCGCACAGGGCCTGGGCCTGCCAGGCGGTGTCGGCCGGGGTGATCGTGTCGATGTGCATGGCCAGGATCGTGCCGTGCGCCGAAAAACGTTCGATCAACGCCGCATCAACGCCGCGCGGGCACCCCGCCGGCATCGCGGCCGGCGCCCTGCCGCGAGGCGTGAACCGTCCCGATGATGCGCCGCGCGGCACGGCCGTGCACGGCGGCGCGCGGCGCCGGCGTCGAATCCGGCGGAGCCGGCCCCGGGCGGCGCCGGTCGCACAAGGGCCCGGCGCGCCGCGGCGCCTCGGCGGCGGTTGACGGCGGGCGGTGCCAGACTCGGCAGTGCAGAGGACGGGACCCGGTCCGCGGTCCCCCTGTCGAGGAGGGCGAAGATGCTCACCACCCGTTTCGTCAACGGCGCTCCGAACTGGGTCGATCTCGGCACCCCGGACCTGGACGGCGCCCTCTCCTTCTACGGCGGTCTCTTCGGCTGGCAGTTCCGGTCGGCTGGGCCGGACGCCGGCGGCTACGGCTTCTTCCAGCTCGACGGCAGGACCGTGGCCGGCGGCAGGCGGATCGGTCCTGAGCAGGGCCCGCCGGCGTGGACGGTGTACTTCCGGAGCGAGGACGCGCAGGCCACCGCCAGGGCCGCCGAACAGGCGCACGGCGGTGTGCTGTTCCCGCCCGTCGACGTGCTGGGCCAGGGGCACATGGCGGTCCTCGCCGACCAGGCGCGGGTGCCGTTCGGCATCTGGCAGCCGGGGCGGACGAAGGGCGTCGACGTGGCGAGCGAGCCGGGCGCGCTGTGCTGGGTCGAGCTGTACACAGCGGACATCGCGGCCGCCGCCGCCTTCTACTACAAGGTCCTCGGCCTGGAGACCTCCGGCGTGCCCTTCCCCGGCGGGACGTACACCGGCGTCAACGCCGCCGGGGCCGGGGAGGACGCGATGTTCGGCGGGATGGTGCCGCTGGCCGACGCCCCGGCCGAGGCGGAGGCCGGTCCGTACTGGCTGCCGTACTTCGAGGTCGAGGACACCGACGCCGTGGCCGAGGAGGCGCGGCGGCTGGGCGGCTCGGTGCGCATGCCGGCGACCACCGTCGAGGGCGTCGGCCGCATGGCCAAGCTGGCCGACCCGTACGGGGCCCGCTTCGCGGTGATCAGAAGCGGGTCGTCCCAGGGCTGAACGCGGGCCGGGTGCGGCGCGGCGTGCGTGCTCTCGGCGGGCCGGCTCCAGGGCCGCGTACTGGACGTACTCGGGTCTGGGGCCGGTGCGGCGAGAGTGCGTGCATGGCGTCGCGCGGCAGGCGGGAATGGTCAGACAGGCCCTAGGTCGTGTCCGCGAAGTCGCGTCGTTCGCCCGCAGGGCGGGCGTCGCGGCGTCCGGTGCGTGCTCTGGGGGTCCCCCCGGCCGAAGGCTGGGGGAGTGCCGGCCGGATGCCCTCGTACTGGGTGTACTCGGGCTTTCGGCCGGTGCGGCGAGAGTGCGTGCCGGGCGTCGCGACGCAGACGCGACTTTGCGGACACGGCCTAGGCGGACGCGCGGCGGATCAGCGTGGTCGGCAGGACCACGCCGGCCGCCGGCGGATCCGCCGGCTCCCCCGCGCCGGCCCGGCCGGCGGGGCCGGCGAGCAGCAGCCGGGCCATCAGCCGGCCCATCTCCTCTATGTCCTGACGGACCGTGGTCAGCGGCGGGTCGCACTCCTCGGCGACGGGCAGCACGTCGTCGAAGCCGATCACGGCCACGTCCTCGGGCACCCGCAGGCCCCGCTCGCGCAGCACGCGCAGCGCGCCGAGCGCGGTGAGGTCGTTGGCCGCGAACACGGCGTCCACGTCCGGGCAGCGGTCGAGCAGTTCCCGCATGGCCTGTTCGCCGCCGCCCGGGGTGAAGTCGCTCTCCACCACGAGCCGGGGGTCGGCGTCGCCCATGACGTCCCGGTAGCCGTCCAGCCGGTCCACCGCCGAGGTCTGGTCCAGCGCGCCGGTGATGTGCGCGATCCGGGTCCGGCCGAGGCCCGCGAGATGGCGCACGGCCGCGCGGGCGCCGCCCCGGTTGTCGCTGTCGACGTACACCGGCCCGGGCGCTCCCTCGCCGTCGCTCCAGTCGGGCCGGCCGCCGAACACGGTGGGCACGCCCGCGTTGCGGATCAGGACCGGCAGCGGGTCGTCGAGGTGCAGGGAGAAGACGAGCGCGCCGTCGACGTGGCCCCCGGCGAGGTAGCGGGCCACGCGCGCGTGGTCGGCGCGGCCCTCGGTGAGCAGCAGGACGAGCTGGTTGTCGTGGGCCGTCAGTTCCTTGCTGATGCCGCGCAGTTGCAGGGCGAAGAAGGGGTCGGCGAACACCCGGGCCTCGGGCTCGGCGATGACGACGGCGATGGCGTCGTGCCGCTTGGTGACCAGGCTGCGCGCGGCCTGGTTGGGCACGTACCCGAGTTCCTCGACCGCCCGCCGGACCCGCTCGACGAGCGGCTCCCGGACGCCGTCCCCGCCGTTGACCACCCGTGACACAGTGGCCCGGGACACCCCGGCCCGCGCGGCCACGGCCTCCAGCGTGGGACGCGACACTGCCTCGGTCACTTCGGGACTCCTCATCGGCGGCTGACGATCAGGATAGCCGCGCTCCGGCTGGTCGGACGGGCCGGTGCGGGGCCGGGCCGGGACTCGTCCGCGCCCGGCTTCCCGTCCTTCAGGAAGCCTGCTCCCGGCGGGCCCGGCTCGGCTGGACCCGCTTGGGCTCGCCCGGCATCTTCGGGTACTCCGGCGGGTACGGCAGGTCGCCCAGGCCGTGGTCGTGCTCGTCGCGGCGGGCCAGCTCCAGCAGGGCCTCAAGGGAGTAGGCGTGGTCGTCCATCCCGGCGTGCACGTCGCCGAGTTCCGCGAAACGCGCCGGCATGGTGGCGAGGTCGAAGTCGCGGGGCTGGGCCTCGCCGACCTCCTCCCAGCGCAGCGGCGCGGAGACGGGGGCGTGCGGGCGGGGCCGTACGGAGTAGGCGGAGGCGATGGTGCGGTCGCGTGCGGTCTGGTTGTAGTCGATGAAGATGCGCTCGCCGCGCTCCTCCTTCCACCACTTGATGGTCACCCGGTCCGGCATCCGGCGCTCCATCTCCCGGCCCACCGCGATGGCGGCGCGGCGGACCTGGGTGAAGGTCCAGCGCGGTTCGATGGGGACGAAGACGTGCAGGCCGCGGCCGCCGGAGGTCTTGGGCCAGCCGCGCAGGCCGCCGTACTCGTCGAGCAGGGCGCGCAGTTCGTGGGCGGCGCGGACGGCGTCGGCGTAGTCGGTGCCGGGCTGCGGGTCGAGGTCGATGCGCAGCTCGTCGGGGTGGTCGACGTCGCCGCGGCGCACCGGCCAGGGGTGGAAGGTGAGCGTGCCGTACTGGGCGGCCCACACCACGGCGGCCTCCTCGGTGGGGCACATCTCGTCGGCGCTGCGGCCGCTGGGAAAGGTGATGTGGGCGGTCGGGATCCAGTCGGGCATGCCCTTGGGGGCGCGTTTCTGGTAGAACCACTCGCCGCCGACGCCGTCCGGGTAGCGCTCCAGGGTGGTGGGGCGGTCGCGCAGGGCGCGCAGGATGCCGGGGCCGACGGCGGCGTAGTACCGCGCGAGGTCCAGCTTGGTGAAGCCGCGCTCGGGAAAGAACACCTTGTCCGGGCTGGACAGCCGTACGGTCCGGCCGGCCACCTCCAGTTCCACCGCATCACCCATGCGCCCACGGTAGGCGCACCCCGCACAGCGCGCATACCGGGCAGAGCATTGCGTATGCGAGCAGAATCGGACACATGGATCTTCCGGTGATGCCGCCCGTCAAGCCGATGCTCGCCAAGCCGGTGGCGAGGATCCCGCCGGGCATGCACTACGAGGCGAAGTGGGACGGGTTCCGGGCGATCGTGTTCCGCGACGGCGACGAGGTCGAGCTGGGCAGCCGCACCGGCAAGCCGCTGACGCGGTACTTCCCGGAGCTGGTGGCGGCGCTGAAGGAGCGGGTGCCCGGGCGGTGCGTGCTGGACGGGGAGATCGTGATCGCGCGGGAGGGCCGGCTGGACTTCGACGCGCTGACCGAGCGGATCCATCCGGCGGACTCGCGGGTGCGGACGCTGGCGGAGCGGACGCCGGCCTCGTTCGTGGCGTTCGACCTGCTGGCCCTGGACGACCGGTCGCTGCTGGACGTGCCGCTCACCGAGCGGCGGGCGCTGCTGGAGGGGGCGCTGGCCGGCGTGGCGGCGCCGGTCCACCTGGCGCCCGCGACGACCGACGCCGAGGTGGCAGGGCGGTGGTTCGAGCAGTACGAGGGCGCCGGCCTCGACGGGATCGTCGCCAAGCCGCTCGGACTGCGCTATCTGCAGGACGAGCGGGCCATGTACAAGATCAAGCACGAACGGACGGCGGACGTGGTGGTGGCCGGCTACCGCTTCCACAAGAGCGGGCCGGTGGTGGGCTCGCTGCTGCTCGGCCTGTACGACGACCGGGGCGCGCTGCAGCACGTGGGCGTGTCCGCCGCCTTCCCCATGAAGCGGCGCGCCGAACTGGTCGAGGAGCTGGAGCCGTTGCGGATGACCGACGTGAGCGGGCATCCGTGGGCGGCCTGGGGAGAGGAGGCGGCGCACGAGACGGCCCGGCTGCCGGGGGCGCCGAGCCGCTGGTCGGGCAAGAAGGACCTGTCCTGGGTGCCGCTGCGGCCGGAGCGGGTCGCCGAGGTGGCCTACGACCACATGGAGAACGGCGCCCGCTTCCGGCACACGGCGCGCTTCCGGCGCTGGCGCCCGGACCGCACCCCGGAGAGCTGCACCTACGCCCAGCTCGAGGAGCCGGTGCGCTACGACCTGGCGGAGATCCTGGGCACCGGGGGCGGCGCCCCCTAGGGCCTGTCTGACCCTACGGCTGCATGAGGATCTTGATGGCGCCGTCCTGCTTGTGCTGGAACATCTCGTAGGCGTGCGGGGCTTCGGACAGCGGCACCCGGTGGGTGGCGAAGTCGTCGACGCCGAGCGGGTCCTCGTCCGTCAGGTAGGGCATGATCTGGTCGCTCCAACGCCGCACGTTGGCCTGCCCCATGCGCATCTGGATCTGCTTGTCGAACATGGTGAGCATCGGCATCGGGTCGGCCATGCCGCCGTACACGCCGCTGAGCGAGATGGTGCCGCCGCGCCGGACCAGTTCGATGGCCATGTACAGGGCGGAGAGCCGGTCGACGCTGAAGCGTTCGGCGATGGGCGCGCTGAGCTTGCGCGGCATCACGGCGGCGGCCGTCTGGACGAGCTTCGCGGCCGCGCCGCCGTGGGCCTCGGTGCCGACGGCGTCGATCACGGCGTCCGGGCCCCGGCCGCCGGTCTCGTCGCGGATCGCCTCGATGAGTTCCTTCTCGTGGTCGAAGGCCCTGAGGTCGTACGTCCGGGTGCCGCGCCGCTTGGCCCGGGCCAGCCGCTCCGGCACCAGGTCGATGCCGAAGACCTGGTCGGCGCCCCGGGCCATCGCGATGCGGCAGGCCATGTCGCCGATGGGACCGAGCCCGAGCACGGCGACGGAGCCGCCCGGCGGGACGGAGGCGTACTCGACCGCCTGCCAGGCGGTGGGCAGCACGTCGGAGAGGTACACGAACCGGTCGTCCGGCGGGCCCTCGGGCACCTTCATCGGCCCGAACTGGGCCTGCGGGACGCGCAGGTACTCGGCCTGCGCGCCGGGCACCGCGCCGTACAGCCGGGTGTAGCCGAACAGGGGGGCGCCCATGTGCTCGCCGGTGACCTGGGTGGTCTCGCACTGGGTCGGCAGCCCGGTGAGACACATCCAGCAGTTGCCGCAGGCGATCTGGAAGGGCACCACGACCCGGTCGCCCACCGAGAGGTCGGGCACGGCCGCCCCCACCTCCTCGACGATGCCCATCGGTTCGTGTCCGAGGATGTCACCCGGCGTCATGAACGGGGTGAGCACCTCGTACAGATGCAGGTCCGAACCGCACAGACCACTGGACGTGATGCGGATGATCGCGTCGGTGGGCTCCTCGATCCGCGGGTCGGGCACGTCCTCCACCCGCACGTCCCGCCTGCCCTGCCAGGTGACTGCCTTCATGGGGTAGCGCTCCCTTGCTCGCGTGCGCGCCGATTCGCCCCGGCGCGTCCGGTTTGGGGTGGACGCCGGGTACCCGCGCGGGACCGTGTGAATCACCCGCTCCGCTTCTCCCGCCGCCCGCCGGGGTTGCGCCAGGGGCCCGTTCGGCCCAGCGCACGCGCGCGGAACCGGCCGACCGGGTATGGCCCGAACTGTGCCCGCGGGCACCCAATCGAGCCATACGAACGGGGAGACGACGGTGGGAATGCGACAGGGGGCGCGCACGCGCCGTGCCCCGCTGACGGCGGCACTGATCGCCGTCACGGCGGCGGCATCGCTCACGGCGGGCTGCACCCGGCACCAGCCGGCCGACGACGCCCGCGCCCCGGCGCGGACCCCTACGCCGAGCGCCTCCCCCACGCCCGCCCGCACACCCGCGCCGGTCGCCGGATCACCGCTCGCCGTGAAGATCGACAACGTGTCCGCCGCGCGCCCGCAGACCGGGCTCGGCGCGGCCGACGTGGTGTACGCGGAGCAGGTCGAGGGCGGTCTGAGCCGGCTGATGGCGGTGTACGCCACCCGGCTGCCCAAGTCGGTCGGGCCGGTGCGCAGCGCCCGCGAGTCCGACCTGGAACTGCTGCGCCAGTTCCACGAGCCGACGCTGGCCTACTCGGGCGCCCAGCGCAAACTGCTGCCGCTGATCGGCCGGGCGCCGCTGCGCGCCGAGTCGCCGGACGACGCGGCCGGCGCGTACTACCGGGGCGCCGGCCGGGCCGCGCCGCACAACCTCTATCTGCGCCCCGCCCGGCTGCTGTCCTCCGCGCCGGGCCGCGCCGCCCTGACCACGGGGTTCCGGTACGGTCCCGCGCCCTCCGGCGGCTCGCCCACCACCACGCATACCGTGCGCTACCCGGCGGCCCGCTTCACCTTCACCTGGTCCGAGGGTCGGGCCGGCTGGCTGGTCGCGATGGACGGCGCGCCCGCGACGACGACGGACGGCGGCCGCCCGGCGCCGCCGACCGTGGTCGTCCAGTACGTGCGGATCCGCTCCTCGAAGTACCACGACGTGCTCGGCAACCACACGCCGTACACCGAGACGGTCGGCTCGGGCAGAGCCGAGGTGCTGCGGGACGGGCGGTCCTTCGAGGCGCGGTGGTCCCGGCGGGCCGCGGCGGACGGCACGCGCTTCACGACGGCGGACGGCGGCCGGATGAACTTCGCCGCCGGGCAGGTGTGGGTGGTGTTCGCCGCCGCCTCCGGCTGACCGGTGGCGTCAGCCCTGCTGGAGGGCCGGCGGCTCCGCCGGGTTGCGCAGCTCCTCGGTGGCGTCCGCGACCCGGCGGATCAGGTCGAAGAACACGGTCCGCTCCTCGGCGGTCAGCGGGGCGAGGAAGACCTGGTTCATCCGGGCGGTGCGCACGGTCAGCCTGCGGTGGGTGCGCAGTCCGTCGTCGGTGAGGCGGAGCAGGAAGCGGCGGCCGTCCTGCGGGTCGCGCACCTTGTCCAGCAGCCCGCGGCGGCCGAGCCGGCTGATGACCTCGGCGATGGTCGACCGGTCCAGGCCCACCCGCTCCCCCACCGTCCGCTGGTCGAGACCCGGCTCGGCGACGAGCGCGTTCAGGACCGCGAACTGGGGCGAGGTGATCTCCTCCGAGACCATCGTGTTCCACAGCAGGTAGTGCGCCTGCTGGAGCCGCCGGGCCAGGTGTCCGGGATGGGTCGTGAGGTCCACCGCGGCCATGTGCGCTCCCTGATCAAGAATCGTAGGTGCACTGAACAATACCCTTGGATGTCCCCGCTGTCTGCGGGTGAGCCGTGCGGTTCTGCCAGCTCTTGACGGTTCACGCGACCGGTGGCAGCGTGAGCGGCATCTCGTCGAAATACTCAGTGCGCTGACTAATTGCGCGGAGATGGGGCTTCACGGATGGACAAGGTGGTCGCCACGGCCGCCGAGGCGGTGGCCGACGTGCCGGACGGCGCGTCCCTCGCGGTCGGCGGCTTCGGGCTGAGCGGTGTGCCGAACGTACTGATCCAGGCGCTCTACGAGCGCGGCACGACCGGCCTGGGCGTCGTGTCGAACAACTGCGGGGCGATGGACTCCGGCCTCGCGGTGCTGCTGGCGGCCGGCCGGATCGCCCGGGTGACCGGCTCCTACATCGGCGCCAACAAGGAGTTCGCCCGCCAGTACCTGGCCGGTGAGCTGGAGGTCGAACTGATCCCGCAGGGCACCCTCGCCGAGCGGCTGCGCGCGGGCGGCGCCGGCATCCCCGCGTTCTACACCCCGGCGGGCGTGGGCACCCAGGTCGCCGACGGCGGGCTGCCCTGGCGGTACGACGGCTCGGGCGCGGTCGCGCTCGCCTCGCCGCCGAAGGAGGTGCGGGAGTTCGACGGCGTGGAGTACGTGCTGGAGCGCGGCATCCGCACCGACTTCGCGCTGGTGCGCGCCGCGCGGGGCGACCGGCACGGCAACCTCGTCTTCAACAGGTCCGCCCGGAACTTCAACCCCCTGGCCGCGATGGCCGGGCGGGTGACCGTCGCCGAGGTGGAGGAACTGGTGGAGCCCGGGGAGATCGACCCGGACGCGGTGCACGTGCCCGGCGTCTTCGTGCGGCGCGTGCTGCCGCTGACCCCCGAGCAGGCGGCGGACAAGATGATCGAGCGGCGGACGGTGAGCTCCTGATGGCCTGGACACGCGAGGAGATGGCCGCCCGCGCGGCCCGCGAACTCAGGGACGGCCAGTACGTCAACCTCGGCATCGGCCTGCCGACGCTGATCCCCAACCATCTGCCGCCCGGCGTCGAGGTGGTGCTGGAGTCGGAGAACGGCATCCTCGGCACGGGACCGTACCCGGCCGACGACGAGGTCGACCCGGACCTGATCAACGCGGGCAAGGAGACCGTGACGGTGCTGCCGGGCGCCTCCTTCTTCGACTCGGCGCTGTCGTTCGCGATGATCCGCGGCGGTCACATCGACGTGGCCGTGCTCGGCGCGATGCAGGTGTCCGCGGGTGGCGACCTGGCCAACTGGGCGGTCCCGGGCAAGCTGGTCACCGGCATCGGCGGCGCCATGGACCTGGTGCACGGCGCCCGGACGGTCGTCGTCGTCATGACGCACACCGCCAAGGACGGGTCCCCGAAGATCCTCAAGCAGTGCACGCTGCCGCTCACGGGCAAGGCCTGTGTGAACCGGATCATCACCGACCTGGGTGTCCTGGACGTCACCGAGGAGGGGCTGACCCTCGTGGAGACCGCGCCCGGCGTGAGCGTCGACGACGTGGCCGCCCGCACCGACGCCGAGCTGACCGTCGCGCAGAGCCTGCTGTGAAGGCCGTCGACACCACTTCCGTCCTCGATCGCCAAGAAAACGCCAGGAATCACGATGACTCTCACCCAGCAGGACATCGACCAGGAGATCGCGGCCGAGCACGCCGCGTACGAGAAGCGGGTCGCCGACGGCGCCCCCGTCGAGCACCATCCGCGCCGGGACTACGCGCCCTACCGCTCGTCGGTGCTCCGCCACCCCGCACAGCCGCTGGTCGCCATCGACACGGCGCAGGACCCCGAGCTGGTGGAACTGCGCTCCCCCGCCTTCGGGGAGCGCGACATCACCGCGGTCGACAACGACCTCACCCGGCATCACCGGGGCGAGCCGGTCGGCGAGCGCATCACCGTCTCCGGCCGGCTGCTGGACCGTCACGGGCGGCCGGTGCGCGGCCAGCTCGTGGAGATCTGGCAGGCCAACTCGGCCGGACGCTACGCCCATCAGCGTGAGCAGCACGACGCCCCGCTCGACCCCAACTTCACGGGCTTCGGCCGCACCCTCACCGACGCCGAGGGCCGGTACCACTTCACCACCGTCCAGCCCGGCCCGTACCCGTGGCGCAACCACCTCAACGCCTGGCGTCCGGCGCACATCCACTTCTCGGTGTTCGGCGCGGCGTTCACGCAGCGACTGGTGACGCAGATGTACTTCCCGAACGACCCGCTCTTCCCGTACGACCCGATCCTGCAGTCCGTGACGGACGACGCGGCGCGGCAGCGGCTGATCGCCACCTACGACCACGGCCTGTCGGTGCCCGAGTTCTCCCTCGGCTACCACTGGGACATCGTGCTGGACGGCCCCGCCGCCACCTGGATCGAGGAAGGACGCTGACCGCAGCGATGACGAAGACCGACACCGGCAGCCCGGAGAACGTGCTGCCCACCCCGTCCCACACGGTCGGCCCGTTCTACGGGTACGCGCTGCCCTTCCGCGGCGGCGAGGACATCGCCCCGCTCGGGCACCCCGACACCGTCACCGTGCACGGCCACGTCCTCGACGGCGAGGGGAAGCCGGTGCCCGACGCGCTGGTCGAGCTGTGGGGGCCGCGCCCCGACGGCACCGTCCCGCGGGTGGACGGCTCCATGCGGCGGGACCCGGCGACCGGCGGCCACCTGGGGCGCAACGGCGTGGAGTTCACCGGCTGGGGGCGCATCCAGACCGACGCGGACGGCCACTGGTACGCGCGGACGCTGCGGCCGGGCGCGCGCGGGGGCAGTGCCCCGTACCTGAGCGTGTGCGTGTTCGCGCGCGGCCTGCTCGTCCACCTGTTCACCCGGATCTACCTGCCGGGCGACGAGGCGGCGCTGGCCGCCGATCCGCTGCTCGCCCGGGTGGGCGACCGGCGCGGCACGCTGATCGCCGGGGACGAGGGCGCCGGGACCTACCGCTTCGACATCCGCCTCCAGGGCGAGGGCGAGACGGTCTTCCTGGAGTTCCGGTGACTTCCCCGGCCGCCGGACGCCCGGCGCCGCCGCAGGACGGTGACACCGGTCTGCTCGCACCCGGGTGGGCCGGCACGGCGGCCGCCGCCGCGACCGGCGACACCGCCTATCTGCGCGCCCTGCTCGACGCCGAGGCGGCCCTCACCCGCGCCCTGGCCGCGCTCGGTCTCGCCCCGGCGGCGGTCGCCGCCGCGGTGACGCAGGCGGCCGGCTCCGGCCGCTTCGACGTCCGCTCGCTCGCCGAACGGGCCCGCGGCGGGGGCAACCCGGTCATCCCGCTGGTCGCCGACCTGACGAAGGCGGCGGGCGAGGAGCACGGCCCGTACGTGCACCGGGGCGCCACCAGCCAGGACATCATGGACACGGCGACGATGCTGGTCGCCGCGCGCACCCTGGACCCGGTCCTCGACGACCTCGGCCGGACCGAGCGTGCGCTGGCCCGCCTCGCCGCGGACCACCGGGACACGCCGATGCCCGGACGGACCCTCACCCAGCACGCGGTGCCCACCACGTTCGGGCTGAAGGCGGCCGGCTGGCGCTCGCTGGTGCTGGACGCCCGCGACCGCGTGCGCCGGGTACGGGACGCGCTCCCCGTCCAGCTCGGGGGCGCCGCCGGAACCCTGGCGGCGTTCCGCGCCTACGGCGCCGGCGACCCGCACCAGCTCATCCAGGCCTACGCCCGCGAACTCGGCCTGGCCGCGCCGCCGTTGCCCTGGCATACGCTGCGCACGCCGGTCGCCGACCTGGCCGGCTGCCTGGCCTTCACGGCGGGGGCGCTCGGCAAACTCGCCGTGGACGTGCTGACGTCGTCGCGCACGGAGACCGGCGAGGTGAGCGAGGGCAGCGGGGGCGGCTCGTCGGCCATGCCGCACAAGGCGAACCCGGTGCGCTCGACGCTCGTCGCGGCCGCCGCCCGGCGCGCCCCGCAGCTCGCGGCCACCCTGTACGGCTCGCTCGCCGCCGAGGACGAGCGGCCGGCCGGCGCCTGGCACGCCGAGTGGGAGCCGCTGCGCGACCTGCTCCGGCTGGTGGGCGGCGCCGCCGCGGACGCGGCGGGGCTGGCCGAGGAGCTGCGGGTGCACCCCGCGGCGATGCGCCGGAACCTCCACATCACCCGGGGGCTGATCGTCTCCGAACGGTTCTCCGCCGCGCTGGCGCCCGTGCTCGGCCGGGCCCCGGCCAAGGAGCTGCTCACCGAACTGGCCCGCCGCGCCCACGACGAGGACCGCCCGCTTCGTGAACTACTCGCCGAAGTACCCGAGTTGAAGGAGGTCGACCTGGACGACCTCACCGACCCCGCCCACTACACCGGCTTCGCCGGTGCCCTCACCGACCAGGCTCTGGAGCGTCGTTGACCGTGCACCTCCTCAACCACCTCGACGAAGGACCCGCGTCCGCTCCCCCGCTGCTGCTCGGGCCGTCGCTCGGCACCTCGTACGCGCTGTGGGACGCGGTCGCGCCCGAGTTGTCCACCGGCCACCGGGTGGTCCGCTGGGACCTGCCCGGCCACGGCGGTTCGGCGGCGGACCTGATCGGGCCGGGCGCCACCGTCGGCGACCTCGCCGCCCTCGTGCTGTCGCTCGCCGACGCGCTCGGCATCGAACGGTTCGCCTACGCGGGAGTGTCGATCGGCGGGGCGGTCGGCCTGCAGTTGGCCGCGCACCATCCGGAACGGCTCACCTCGCTCGCGGTCGTCTGCTCCTCCGCGCACTTCGGCGGCGCCGCCCCCTGGCGGGAGCGGGCCGAACGGGTGCGCCGGGAAGGCCTCGAGTGGCTGGTGGAGAGCGCCGACGCGCGCTGGTTCACGCCCGGCTTCACCGTGCCCCGGCTGGTGCGGGACCACCGGGAGGCCGACCCCGGGGGCTACGCGGCCTGCTGCGACGCGCTGGCCGCCTTCGACCTGCGCGACCGGCTCGCCGGGATCACCGTGCCGACGCTGCTCGTCGCGGGCCGGGAGGACCCCGCGACGCCTCCGGCGCATCTGCGGGAGATCGCGGACGCGGTGCCCGGCGCCACGCTCCTCGAACTGCCCGGCGCCTCGCACCTGGCGCCCGCGCAGGTCCCGCGGGCCGTCGTCGCCGCCCTGCGCACCCAGCTCGACGGGGCTCCGGCGAGCGGGATGGCGGTGCGCCGCGAGGTGCTGGGCGATGCGCACGTGGACCGGGCGCAGGCCCGGCAGACCCCGTTCACCGCGCGGTTCCAGGACTTCATCTCCCGCTACGCCTGGGGCGAGATCTGGACCGATCCGACGCTGTCCCGGCGCGAGCGCAGCATGATCACGCTGACCGCGCTGGTCGCCCACGGCCACTACGACGAGCTGGCCATGCACGTCCGGGCGGCCCGGCGCAACGGGCTGACACCGGACGAGATCGGCGCGGTACTGCTGCAGACCGCCGTGTACTGCGGGGTCCCGGCGGCCAACTCGGCCTTCGCCACGGCCCAGCGAGTGCTGTCCGAGGAGGAGACGCCCTGACGGCCCCGGGCCGGTGCGGGTGTTACGGGTACAGGTACAGGGAGGCAACGCCCTGCCGCTCCCGCGCCGGCGCCGGCCGGCAAACCCCTGACGCACCGCGTCTCAGCGCAGCCCGCGCGCCGTCTCCAGCATCTCCCGGGCCTGTGCCGCCAGGCCGTCCGCTCCGCAGGAACGGGCCAGGGTGAGGCCGCGTTCGAGTTCCGCGACCGAACGGGTCGCGATGCCGTACTCGACCCGGGCCGCCGCGTGCTCGTACTGGCAGGGCGAGGCCTCCAGGTAGGCGACGGCCCGTGCGGCGAGGCGCACCGCGCGCTGGCCGGTCTCCAGGGCGGCCGACAGCCGCAGGGCCTCGCCGATGGCGGTGTCGGTGCCGAACCGCTCGGCCTGCCGGCGGGCGTCCGCGGCGAGCCGGGCGGCGCGCGCCGGGTCCTGCACGGCCAGGGCCCTGGCGAGGTCGAGGGACCAGGGGGCGAGGACCGGGTTGTGGCCGCCGCGGGAGGCGGCGGTCTTCTCCGCGGCCTCCAGTTCGTTGACGCCGTCCTCGGTGCGGCCGACGGCGAGCAGCAGCCGGCCGCGCACGGAGCGGATGTCGGGCAGCACGATGGTGGACGGATAGGGCGGGGCGAAGCCGTACCGCCCGGCGATCGACCAGGCCTCCTCGACGTCGCCGCGGGCCAGCAGGGTGTCGACCAGCCCGCAGGTCGCGGACCAGTACAGCGGCAGGCCGCGGCCGACGCGCTCGGCGAGCACCAGCGCCTCGCGCAGCGCGGTCTCGGCGTCGCGCAGCCGGCCCTGCCTGCGGTAGGCGAGCCCGAGGAACGCGTTGGCCAGGGAGAGGTGGCCGCCGCGCCAGCCGGCGCCGGTGTAGGCGCGCAGGGCCTCGGCGAAGAGGCTCTCGGCGCGGTCGAGCCGGTCGGCGTAGGCGTACGCGCTGCCGAGCATCATCAGCAGCTCGATGCCCCACTCGCCGTCGGTCCAGCCGAGCCCGGGCGCCAGGCGGCCGTTGACCAGGGCACGGTCGCAGGACTGGACGACCTCCTCGGCGCTCTCGCCGTGGGTCATGGCGTCGAAGCCGCGCAGGATCAGCAGGGCGCGTTCGGAGTTGTCGCGGCCGGTGCAGGTGGCGGCCAGTTCGGCCAGGCGCCGGGACCGTTCCTGGGAGACGGTCTCGCCGTGGATGCCCTCCCACATGAACTGCACGGCCTGCAGCCGCATCCGCACCGGGGACGCCGGGTGCCGGGCGGCCTCGGCCTCCACGGTGCGGACGGCGTCCTCCAGCTCGTCGTTGTGCAGCAGCGCCTGGGAGAGCCGGACGACGGCGTCGACCCGCTGCCCTTCGTCCAGACCGGGCATGGCGAGGGCGCTGCGCAGGTGCTCGACGGTGACGGCGGGCGCGGTCAGCAGGGTGGCCCGGCCCAGTTCGTAGAGCACGTGGGCGTGGGCCTCGGGGCGCGGCGGCTCGCGCAGGGCGCGTTCGAGACAGCGGCGGGCCGCGTCCGGCGCGCCGACGGCCAGGTGCTCGCGGGCCGCCTCGCGGAGCTGTTCGACGAGTTCCTCGTCGTCGTCCGGGTGCACCTTCAGCAGGTGCCGGGAGGCCTCGGCCGCGCCGTGCCCGGTCTCGGTGAGGATCTGCGCGGCGACCCCGTGCATCGCGGTGCACACGCCGGCAGGGATGGAGTCGTACACGGCGGAGGCGATCAGCGGGTGGACGAACTCCAGCTCGCCGTCGCCGGAGTCGGCGCCGGCCACGAGGTCGGGCGCGGTGAGGATACGGGCGTTGCCCAGCAGTTCGGCGCAGCCGTGGGCGATTTCGGGGCTCATGCCGGCGAGCCGGGCGACGAGGTCGACGGAGATGCCGGTGCCGAGGATGGCGGCCGCCCAGGCGAACCGGGTGGCCTCGATGCCGAGCCCCTTGAGTCGGTCGACGAGGCCGCCGCCGCGGGCCGAGCGGTTCAGGGCGCGCAGTTCGCCGGCCCGGCCCTCGACCGGCTGGACCTCGCTGTCCCGCACCTTGGCCAGGAGTTCGACGGTGTCGTAGGGGTTGCCGCCGGTGACGGCCCAGACCTCGCGGCAGAACGGGTCGTCGGCGTGCCGCCCGACGGTGGCGCGGGTGATGCCGGCGGTGGCGTCAGGGGTGAGGGCGCTGAGGTTGACGGGGCGGGCCGCGGCGGCGACCGCGTCGAGGTGCCGGGCGCCCTCGCCGGTCACCCCGCCGGGGCGGCGGGCGACCACGACCAGCACGGACAGGTCGTCGAGGCGTTCGGCGAAGCCGGAGAGCCAGCGCAGGGTCTCCTGGTCGGCCCAGTGCGCGTCGTCGACGAGCAGGACCAGCGGCCACTCGCGGCGGGCGAGCCGGCGTACGGCCGCGACGAGTCCGTCGCACACGTACTGCGGGTCGGCGGTGCCCTCGTGGGGGTCCACTATGCCGAGGGCGGGGCCGGCTATGTCGTACCAGTCGCCCAGGTAGTCCCGGGCCTCTCCGGGCAGCAGGGAGACCAGCGCGGGCTGCAGCAACTGCCGTACCACGTTGAACGGGACCGACCTGAGCGTCTCGCCGCCCCGGGCGGACCACACGGTGCAGCCGCGGCGTTCGGCCATCCGGCGGGTCTCGTTCAGCAGCGCGGTCTTGCCGAGGCCGGCCTCGCCCCGGAGGACGAGCAGGCTGCCCGCGGACGACCGGTCGGCGCACAGGGCGTCGAGCGCCTGTGTGACCGTGGCGATCTCCGTGTCCCGCTCCCACAGGGGAGCCGAGCCGGTCGCCGGCGGCCGTCCCTCCGTCATCCCGTTACCTCCCCGGGTCGCCCGAATGACGTACAGACCCCGAGCGTAGCCGTCCGGTGGGATGTGTGGTGACCGGTCGGCGCACGTGTTGCCCCGCCGGGTGAGGAAAGTCGCGGCCGGGCGACGCGCACCCGGCCCGACCAGCCGGTGTTCAGCGGACGGACCGTCAACAGGACTGTGCATGAAGCAGCTTTCCGAAGTACCCGGTGATCACGGGGCGCCGGGGACGCCCGACCCCGCGGCGCCCCGGAGGCGGGTGGTGCGGGCGGTGGCGGCGGGATCGGTGGGCAACCTCGTGGAGTGGTACGAGTTCGGTGTCTACGGCGCCCTCGCCACGGTGCTCGCCGAGCGTTTCTTCACCCCGGCCGGCGGGAGCGCGGCCGAGGGGCTGGTGCGGACGTACGCCTCCTTCGCGCTGGCGTTCTTCTTCCGCCCGCTCGGCGCCGCGCTGTTCGGCCGGCTGGGCGACCGGCTGGGGCGGCGGCCGGTGCTGATCGCGGTGATCACGCTGATGACGGCCGCCACGACGCTGATCGGCGTGCTGCCCACGTACGCCACGGCGGGCGCCCTGGCGCCCTGGCTGCTGACCTTCCTGAGGGCCGTTCAGGGCCTGTCGGCGGGCGGCGAGTTCGGCGGGGCCGTGGCCGTGCTGACGGAGCACGCCCCGCCGGGCCGGCGTGGCCTGTACGGCGCGTGGCAGTCGTTCACCGTGGCGCTGGGCCTGCTGGCCGGGACGTCGGTCGCGGCGGCCACGGCCTCGGTGCTCACCGGGGCCCAGCTCGCCGGCTGGGGCTGGCGGTTGCCGTTCCTGCTGTCCCTGCCGCTGGGACTGCTCGCGCTGTGGCTGCGGACCGGCCTCGAGGAGACGCCGGAGTTCCGGGCGCGGGGCCGCGCGCCGGCCGTGGCGGACGGCGGCCGGGCGGTGGCGGGGACGGTGCTGCTGGGCGCCGGGCGGATCATGGGCTGGGCGGCGGCCGGATACACGTTCCTCGTCGTCCTGCCCTCGTACCTCCAGTCCGCGCTGCACACGGACGTCCGGCAGGCGCTGGTGGCCACCGTGCCGGCGGTCGCCGGGTTCGCCGCCGCGATCCTCCCGGCGGGCCTGCTGAGCGACCGGATCGGGCGGCGGCCGGTGATGCTGACCGGGGCGGTGCTGGTCGTCGTCATCGCGGTGCCCCTGTTCGACCTGCTGCAGGAACCCGGCGCCGCCGGCCCGGTGCGGGGCGCCGCCGTGGCGGCCGCCGGCGCGGTGGTGGGCCTGATGGCCGGGCCGGGACCCGCCCTGCTGGCCGAGCAGTTCCCGGCCCGGGTGCGCTGGACCGGTCTGGGGCTCGCCCACTCCCTGTCCAACGCGGTGTTCTCCGGCTGCGCGGGGCTGATCATCACGGAGGCGGTGCGGCGCACCGGGAATCCGGACGTGCCCGCCTACTACGCGGCGGCGGCCTGCGCGCTCAGCGTGCCGGCGCTGCTGTGGCGGCCCTCGGGAAAGGCGGGTTGAGCGGTGCGGGTGATCGGGCTGATGTCGGGGACGTCGTACGACGCCGTGGACGCGGCGGCGGCGGATCTGCGCCTGGACGGCGACACGCTGGTGCTGGAGCCGCTGGGCATGGTGAGCACGCCGTACGAGGGTGATCTGCGCGCCGCGCTCGCGGCGGCGCTGCCGCCGGCCGCCGTCCCGCTCGCCGAGGTGTGCCGGCTGGACACCCGGATCGGGCAGGCGTTCGCCGCGGCGGCCGTCCGTGCCGACCGTGAACTGTGCGGCGGCCGCGGCGAGCTGGTGGCCTCGCACGGGCAGACCGTCCACCACTGGGTGGAGGAGGGCCGCGTGCACGGCACGCTCCAGCTCGGGCAGCCCGCGTGGATCGCCGAGGCGACCGGGCTGCCCGTGGCCGCCGACTTCCGCGCCCGGGACGTGGCGGCGGGCGGCCAGGGCGCGCCCCTGGTGAGCCTGGTCGATCTGTTGTGGCTGCGGGGCAGGCCGGGCAGACCGGTGGCGCTGAACATCGGCGGCATCGCCAACCTGACCGCGCCCGACGGCACGGCGTTCGACACCGGGCCGGGCTGCGCGCTGCTGGACGCGGCGGCCCGGCACTTCAGCGGCGGGCGGCTGGCCTGCGACACCGACGGCGCGCTGGCCGCGCGGGGGCGGCCGGACGGGGCGCTGCTGGACCGGCTGCTGGCGGAGCCGTACTACGCGCTCGAACCGCCCAAGACGACCGGCAAGGAGCTGTTCCACGCCGGGTACCTCCGGGCGGCCGGGGTGCACGCGCTGGCCGCCGAGGACGCGCTGGCCACGCTCACGTGGCTGACGGCGCGGACGGTCGCGGACGCGGTGCGCCGCGTCGGGGCGGGCGAGGTGGTGGCCTCGGGCGGGGGCACCCGCAACCCGGTGCTCATGTCGGCGTTGCGGGACCGGCTCCCCGGCGTGGCGGTGCGTGGCTCCGACGAGCTGGGCCTGCCCGCGCCGGCGAAGGAGGCGTACGCCTTCGCCGTGCTCGGCTTCCTCACCGCGCACGGCCTGGCCGGCACCGATCCGCGCAGCACCGGCGCCCGTCACCCGAGCGTGCTCGGCTCGCTGACACCAGGACGGGACGGCCTGCGGCTGCCGCCGCCGGCGGGACGCGGACCGGTGCGTCTGGTGGTGGCCGGGTGACGGCGGCCGGGCCGCCGCCGGGCACGGCCGAGGAAATCTCCGGAGAAATGTCCCGGTGCGCGAAGTTGGCGGCGGATGCTCTCATCCCGCTTTCACCGACGCCTCATACGGTGGGGGCATGACGCAGGTGACTCCTCCCGGGTGGTACCCCGACCCCGGGCAGACGAATGACGGTCCGCCCACCGAGCGCTGGTGGGACGGCAAGGCCTGGACGGACCAGACCCGCCCCGCCGGTACGGCCGCCGTGTGGGGTCCCCCGGCGCAGCAGCCGGCCGGCGGCGCGCAGCCGGTTTCCCCGGCGTACCAGCCGTACGGGGCGCAGCCGGGGTATCCGGCGTACTCGGCGTATCCGGCCCAGCCCCCGGCCGCGCCCCGGCGCGGGCTGCGCACGGGCATAGCCGTGGGGGCCGCGGCAGCGGTCCTGGTGTGCATCGGGGTCGGGGTGTACGCCCTCGCCAAGGGCGACGGCGGCGGTGGCTCCGAGCGCGCGGGCTCGCAACAGGGGCAGGAGGGACGGGGCGGCGGCCCCGGCGGTTTCGGCGGCGACGGCGGGCAGGGCGGCCCGGGCGGTGACGGCGGGCCGGGCGAGTCGCCCGCGCCCCGGGGTTCCGGGGCGCCGAAGGTCCAGGGCGGCGGCACGGTGCCGGATCCGGCGAACGGCATCAGCCTGCCGGTGCCGAAGGGCTGGACCGGGGAGTCGATCGGGGTGGGCGCCCAGGTGACCTCGGGCGACTCCTACAAGTGCCCCGGCAACAGCGCCCAGACCTGCACCGCGGGCGGCGCCTACACCGCGCCCGCGCTCGCCCTGAAGACGAAGGGCGACACCGCCGAGGAGGTCGCCAAGGCGGACATCGCGGCCAACGCCAAGCAGTCCTACGGCGGCACCACCTACGGCAGCATCACCTCGCACGAGGTGCTGTCGGCCAAGGCGGTGACGGTGGCCGGGCAGAAGGGCTACGCGGTGCGCTGGAAGGCGGTCACCAGCAAGGGCGCCGACGGCTACGTCGAGTCCGTGGCCTTCCCCTCGCCCAACGACGCCAAGCGGATGGTCGTGGTGCGCTTCGGCGTGGACGTCGGCCAGGACGTGTCGGTCATCGACGAGATCCTCAAGGGCATCGAGGTCTCGTCGGGCGGCGGCAGCGGCCAGGACGTCTGAGGACGTCCTCGTCAAGCAGTCGGCCGGGTGGGGCGCCCCTCCGCTCAAGGGGAACCCCACCCGGCCGGGGGGTGTGCGCCGCCCCCGTCCCCACGGTGCGGCGCCGGCAGGTCACCGTTCAGTCATCCCGTGAACGGCGGCCTGGGTCTGGTGTCAGTCCGAGCGCGGGCAGCACGGTGGCCTCCACGAAGCGGACGAGGTAGTCGGCGTCGGCGTACTGGCCGCTGAGCACCGGCCGGACGCGCATGACGCCGAACATCATGGCCGGGACGTACTCCAGCGCGGGCTGGTCCGCGGGCACCTCGCCGCGCTCCACGCCCCGCGCCAGCATCTCCCGCAGCTCGGCGATCTCGGGCAGGACCAGGGCCTCGCGCAGCGCCTGCGCCAGCTCGTGGTCGCCGGTGACCGCGTGGCCGAGCGCCTGCATCAGCCGGGTGTCCTTGTTGGACCAGTCGCCCGCGGCCCGCGCGGCCAGGCGCAGGTCCTCGGCGAGCGAACCGGTGTCGATGCCGGCGAAGCGCACCTTGCGGTTGGCCCGCAGCGCGGCCGCGACGAACTGGGGCTTGGTCTTCCACTGCCGGTAGAGCGTGGACTTGCTGCACCGGGTGCTGTGGGCCACGCCCTCCATGGTCACGGAGTCGTAGCCGCACTCGCGGATCTGCTCCAGCACGGCGTCGAAGAACTCCCGCTCACGCTCGGGCGTGATCTTGGAGCGGCGCGAGGCGGCGACCGTGTCCGGTCCGTCTTCGGCCTGCGACGTCATGCGTGCCTCTCCTCACTCTGTTCCGGGACGTGCCCGGGGATTCCAGTGTGTCGCACCTCAATCGATACGCCAGTGTACCGGTACTCCAGCGTATCGGTACACTGGCGTATCGGTACGGAGACGTATCGATGAGTTCCGGGCCCGGAAACGCGGTCCGGCCCGCACCACCACCCGCACGAACGCCAGGGAAGGGGCCGGGGGATGAATGCCCGAACCGAGCCTGCCGCGGCGGAGCCGGACGCGACAGCGACCGCGCGCCCGCCGCTCCCGCGCGAGCTCCTGCTCGTCGCGGGACTCTTCCTCGTCTACAAGCTCGGACGGCGGCTGGCCGTCGGCCACACCGCGGACGCCTTCCACAACGCCCATCGCGTCTGGGGCCTCGAACGGTCGCTGAACCTGCCCGACGAGACCTCCGTGCAGTCCGCGCTGCTGCACGGCGACCTCCTCGTCCGCCTGGCGAACACCTACTACGCGACCGTCCACTTCCCGGCCACCCTGGCCTTCCTGGTCTGGCTGTACGTCAGGCGCCCCGCCCACTACGTCTGGGCGCGGCGGGTGCTGGCGGCGGTGACCGCGGCCGCCCTGGTGCTGCCGTTCACCTTCCCGCTGGCCCCGCCGCGGATGCTGGCCGGCACCGGCCTGCTGGACACCGCCCGTGTCTACGGGCCCTCGGTGTACGGACCGCCCGCCGGCGACCACCTGTCGAACCAGTTCGCCGCGATGCCCTCGCTGCACTTCGGCTGGGCGCTGATGGTGGCGGTGGGCCTGATAGCGGCCACCCGCTCGCGCCTGCGCTGGCTGTGGCTGCTGCATCCGCTGGTCACCCTGCTGGTGATCGTGGGCACGGCCAACCACTACTGGGTCGACGCGCTGGCGGCGGCCGCCATGCTCGGCGCCGCGCTCGCGCTCGTGCGCGCGCCGCGGCACACGTCCGGCGCCGCCGGCGGCGCCCCGAAGCTGCCCGCCCAGCGGGGGCCGGTCCTGGCGGGAGCCGCCCGATGAGCGCCGCCACCCTCCTCGCCCTCGCCCTGTCCCTGGTCTCCGCCGTCGCCTACGCGGCGGCCGCCGTGGCCCAGGAACGCCTCGCCTCGCGCAGCCTCGGCACCGGGCTGGTGCGGCTGCTCGGCGCCGGCGCGTGGTGGTCGGCGGTCGGCCTGAACGCCGGCGCCGCGCTGCTGCACGTGGTCGCCCTCAAGTACGGGCCGCTGACGGTCGTCCAGCCGCTCGGGGCGCTCACCCTGGTCGCGGCCGTGCCGCTCGGGGCGCGGGCCGCCGGGCGGCGGGTGAGCGCGGTGGAGTGGCGCGGTACGGCACTCACGCTGCTGGGGCTCGCGGCGGTGCTGGTCACGGCCTCCGGACCGGCGCCCGCACGGATACTGAGCCTGCCCGAGGCGCTGGTGGTCGCCGGCGCCACGGCAGCGCTGATCGGCCTGCTGTCCCGGCCCGGCGCCCGGCCGGGCCTGCGGCACGCCACCGCCTCGGGCTTCGCCTCGGGCGTCGCCTCGGCCCTCACCCAGACGGTGACGGTGGCGGCCACGGACCACTCGGGTTCCGGCCCGGGCGCCGAGGTGATCGTGGTCGCCGTCCTCGTCGCCGCGTTCTCCACCGGCGGGCTGCTGCTGTCCCAGACGGCCTACCGCGGCGGCCTCGGCGGGCCGCTGGCCATGGTCACCCTCTCCAACCCGCTGGCCGCCGCGGTCATCGGGCTGACCCTGCTCGGCCAGGGGCTGCGCGGAGGGGCCGGCGGGGTGCTGCTGGCGCTGGCCGGGGCCGGCCTCGCCGTGCGGGGCGTGCTCCTGCTGACCCGGGCGGCGCCCGCGCCCGGCGGACCCGGCGGGCACGACGAGGAGCACCCGGTCGCGGCGGTCCTGGCCCTCGAGCCGGGCACGGCGGCGGCGGAACCGGCGCTGGTGCCCCGCCAGCCGGAGCAGCCCGGGCATCTCACCGCGCACTGAACGACGTACGGCCGCGGCCGGCGCCCGCGGATACTCCGCGCGCGCCGGCCGCGGCCGTACGTCCCTCGGGCCGTGGTCCGGCCGGGCCGGTCAGCCCCAGCCCCGCGAGTCCTGCTTGAGGGCGGTGTCGACGGTCAGCGCCGTCGCCACGACCAGGCTCAGCAGCGGCTCGGGCAGCTGGTAGTGGATCTGCAGGACGTAGTTGTCCGCGGTCGTGAACAGCGTCTTGGCGAGGCCCTCCCAGGTCTTCGTGATCCGGGCGACCTCGTTGTCCGCGTGGTCGACGATGGCGAAGTTCCAGGCCCGCCAGTTCTCCGCCTTGATCGCGCCGACCTGCTGGCCGTTCGCGTTCATCGCGAAGTTGATCTTCCCGATCATGTTCTTCTGGACGATCTCGCCGACCGGCGAGCCGTCCGGGCGGGTCACGATGACCCGGGACTTGAAGAACTTCGCGGGCCGGGTCAGCACGAGCTGCGGCTGACCGTGGGCGTCGCGGATCTCCAGCTTGTGCGTCATGAACTGGTCGAGGCTGGAAACGAAGCGCAGGATCTTCTTCAGCGCGCTCTGACCGACCTCCGTGACCGCGCCGATCTCACGGCCGCTCTGGTCCATGACCTTGTACTCGTTGGTCAGCTCGATCAGCTTGGCCTTCTGGTTCACCACCAGGACCGGCTCGGTGAAGAGAGTGCCGCCGCCGGGACCACCGGCCGCGACGCCCGCCTGCTTCTGCACCTGGCGCTGCACCTTGGCGTCACCGGACTGCTGCTGCGGGATGTGGGCGGCCGGCTGCTGGGGAGCGACCGGCGGAGCCTGACCGGCGCCCTGCTGCGCCGGGTTGGTGTGCTCGGTCCACTGGGCGCCGTCCCAGTAGCGCAGCGTCTGGGCCGCCCCGTGCGGATCGGGGTACCAGCCTGCAGGAGTGTTCGATTGCGTGGTCACCGGGGCACACTACCCTGGTGTGACCGGTACCTGACCAGTCCGCCCGGAGCGGTGTTCATCGCCCGTTCACTCCGTGATGATGGCCGGGTCGCTGACCCCGGGCCGCCCGTTCTCCACGTGGCCGGCGAAGCCGCGGAGGAACGCCGGGTCCGCGTCCGCGGTGACCGTGAGGTCGTACCAGCGCCGGCTGGCAGCGAGCCGCACGGTCCGCCGCACGGTGGCCCCGGCCCGCACCGTCACCGCGACCGGGTCGCCGCCGTAGCCGTTGACGAGCTTCAGCCGCGCCGTGCCCGAGCCCCGGTTGGTGAAGGCGAGTTCCACGTCGTCGCCGGTGTGCCGGGCCGTGACCTCCGGTCCGGCGGTGGCGTTGCGGCCCCTGAACACGCGCAGGAAGCCGTTCGGACCGTGCACGGCGAGGTCGTAGGAGCCGCCCGAGTAGGCCGAGTTCCAGGTGTCGGAGAGGGTCTTGCCCGCCTCGGTGGTGTACGTCCAGGGGCCGTCGCCGCGGTTGCCCGAGGTGACGAGGAACGCGGCTCCCGCGTGCGCGCCGGAGGCGAAGGCGAGGGTGAACCTGCCCGACGCCGGGTCCGCCGAACCGTCCACCGCCGGTGCGTACTTCAGCGGCCGGGTGGGGCGGCTGCCGCGCTCCTGCCGGGGCAGCGCGGGCACGGCGGGCGGGGTGGGCACGTAGTCCGGGTGGCGGGCGTGGTCCGGCGGCCGGTAGCCGGCCGTGGACGGCAGCGCCACCGGCGCGGTGTCCTTGCGGGAGAAGTCGAAGGCCGAGGTCAGGTCCCCGCACACGGCCCGGCGCCAGGGCGAGATGTTCGGCTCCTGGACGCCGAAGCGGTTCTCGATGAACCGGATGATCGAGGTGTGGTCGAGGGTCTCGGAGCAGACGTAGCCGCCCTTGCTCCACGGGGAGACCACCAGCATCGGCACCCGCTGGCCGAGTCCGTAGGGGCCGGCGGCGTGGCCGGCGTCGCCCTTGAACAGGTCGGGCGCGGGGTCCACGGTCGACCGGCCCCGGTCGGCGGAGGCCGGCGGGAAGGGCGGGATCACGTGGTCGAAGAAGCCGTCGTTCTCGTCGTAGGTGATGAACAGCGCCGTCCTCGCCCACACCTCCGGGTCGGAGGTCAGCGCGTCCAGCACCTGGGAGACGTACCAGGCGCCGTAGTTCGCGGGCCAGTTGGGGTGCTCGGTGAAGGCCTCTGGGGCGACGATCCAGGAGACCTGCGGCAGCTTCCCGGAGGTGACGTCGGCGCGGAGCCGGTCGAAGAAGCCCTCGCCCTTGCGGGCGTCGGTGCCGGTGCGGGCCTTCTCGTACAGCGGGCTGCCGGGCTCGGCGTTGCGGTACTGGTCGAAGTAGAGCAGCGAGTTGTCGCCGTAGTTGCCGCGGTAGGCGTCGTCGATCCAGCCCCAGCCGCCGTGCGCGTCGAGTCCGTCGCCGACGTCCTGGTAGATCCGCCAGGAGACCCCGGCCTTCTCCAGGCGCTCGGGGTACGTGGTCCAGCCGTAGCCCGCCTCGTCGTTGCCGAGGACCGGGCCGCCGCCCTTGCCGTCGTTGCCCGTGTACCCCGTCCACATGTAGTAGCGGTTGGGGTCGGTGGAACCGATGAACGAGCAGTGGTAGGCGTCGCAGACGGTGAAGGCGTCGGCCAGCGCGTAGTGGAAGGGGATGTCGTCGCGCGTCAGGTACGCCATCGTCGTCGGTGACTTGGCGGGCACCCACATGTCGTACCGGCCGCCGGCGAACGCGGTGTGGCCGTCGTTCCAGCCGTGCGGGAGGTCCTGGATGAAGGCGAGGCCCAGGTCGTCGGCGTCCGGGTGGAAGGGGAGGATGTCCTTCGTGCCGTCGGACTGCTTCCAGACGGACCTGCCGTTCTGGGTGACCGGGCGGGGGTCGCCGAAGCCCCGGACCCCCCTCAGCTTGCCGAAGTAGTGGTCGAACGAGCGGTTCTCCTGCATCAGCACGACGATGTGCTCGACGTCCTTGACCGAACCCGTGCGGTGGTGGGCGGGCAGCGCGGCCGCCCGCTGGATGCTGCCGGACAGCGCGGTGAACGCCGTCGTGGCGCCCGCGAGTTGGAGGAAGCGGCGCCGGTTGACCTCGGACATGGGTGGGGGCCCTCTCATCCTGACGTGGGTGCTGCTGCCGTCAGATGACGGAATCTGCGCGAAGTGAGTGTTCCAAGAGCAGCAAACGTCAGGGAAGTATCTGGTGGCACCCATGTGAAACCCGGCGGTCCGGTGGGGGCCTCCGGCCGCAGTGGGCGGCCGGAGGCCCCGGGGACCGTGCCGGAGGGGCTGCCGGGCCCCTGGCGGGGGTCAGCCCGCCAGGTACGCCTCCACCTCGCTGAACTGCCCGGCGGGCCAGCCCGTGTTGGCGCTGACGGCGAGCCGGAGGTAGCGCAGGTTCGTGCCGCCCGGCAGGGAGACGGTGACGGTGTTGCCCGTCACCGGGTCGAAGCGGTAGCCCTGCGCGCCGACGACCGTGGAGTAGGCCGAGCCGTCGGCGCTGCCGAGCACCGTGACGGTCTGGGTGCGGGCGCCCCAGGCGGCGGACGGGGGCAGCTTCAGCACCACACGGCGCACCGCGTAGGAGGAGCCGAGGTCGACCGTCAGGGCCTGCGGGAAGGCGTTGTTGGCCGATTCCCAGTAGGTGCCCGCGTCCCCGTCGACCGCCTTGCCGGGCGTGTAGACGTCCTGCGAGCCGGTCGCGGTGGCCGGGCGCCCCTTGGCGAGGTTGCGGCCGGGGTCGGGGGCGGGGTTGCCCTGGCCGGGCTGGGGCCAGGTGGAGCAGTCCGCCCAGGTGCTCGACCAGCCGGAGTTGCCGCCGCCGTCGGTGAGGGTGAAGGCGCCGGAGTTCGCCGGGTAGGGGCAGTTGTAGACGCCGGCGGACCCGACCTGGGTGGCGGTGACGTCGCGGAAGACGGCGGCGCCCGGTGTCTCGGCCTGGACCACGACCGTGCCGGTGTTCCGCACGGTCGCGCCGGTCACGTCGACGCCCCGCACCGGACGGCCCTGGCCGCCGCCGGAGACGAACTCGAAGGCGCTGTACGGGCTGTCGGTGATCGTGGTGTCGGTGATGTTCACCTTCGCGTCGATCGCGCTGTCGTAGGAGTCGACCCGCAGCGCGCCCATCGGGTGGTTCCAGTTGGGGTTCAGCGCTCCGGTGCGCACCAGCGTGTTGCCGTCGACCGTGATGGTGCCGGCCAGCGGGGAGAAGGGGTCGAGGAACTTCTGGTTGGAGATCGCGATGCCGCTGCCCAGGGCGTTGGTGTCGGAGACCAGGTTGCCGCGCACCGTGATGTCGGTGCCGCCGTAGACGGCGATCCCGTTGGCGAGGTTGGGCTGCGAGATCGTGTTGTTCTCGAAGCTGGAGTCGGTGTCCGGGGCGTACAGCGACCACATGGCGAGCGCGTCGTCGCCCTGGTTGCGCAGGAAGTTGTTGCGGACCCGGACGCCCCTGGCGCTGCCGTTGAGGTTGAGGCCGTCGGCGGTGGTGTCGAGGACGCGGTTGTCCTCCACCACCAGGTTGTCGTTGTCGCCGGTCAGCCACAGCCCGACCTTGAGGTGCTGCAGCCACATGCCGGAGACGGACGAGCCCGGGCCGAGGGAGCCGTTGACGAAGTTGTCCGGGTTGGAGTCGACGCGCTCGGTGACCTCGCCGAGGACCGCGAAGTCCTTGATGTGGACCGCGCCCGAGGAGCTGGTCTGGTCGATGAAGCGGGACGTGTGCACGACCGAGTGCCAGCTGCCCGCGCCCTGCAGGGTGACGTTCTGCACCCCGTTGAGCGAGGAGGTGAGCCGGTAGTCCCCCGGCGGGATCCACACCACCCCGCCCCGGGCCGCCGCGATGGCGTCGCGGAAGGCCTGGGTGGAGTCGCCGCTCCCGCTGGGGTCGGCGCCCTTGGAGACCACGGACACCGAGCCGGCGGGCTGGGGCGCGGCGGCCGCGACCTGCTCGAAGTCGGCGACGTCCACGGTCACCTGGGTGCCGGCCGCCTCGAAGGCGATCCTGTCCCCGGCCTGGACGTCCCGGCCCAGCAGCATGCGGGCGTTGTCGTAGAAGTGGTGGGTCTTGGAACCCGCGATCCAGCCGGTGTCGATGTACGAGTACTTGGCGGTGACCGGCAGTGTCCGGGTGAGCCTGGTGCCGTTGACGTAGACGTTCAGCGCGCCCGACTGCCCGTCCGGGACGCTGTAGGCGACGTTCACCGCGTTGGCGGCGCGCGGCACGGTGAACTCCACGCGCTGCCCGGCGGCGAGCCGTACGGCCTGCCGGCCGGAGGCCTCCGAGGCGAGGGTGCCCTGGGTGTGGTCCGGGCCGATCTTCGTGCCGGTGGTACTCGCCGACTCCGCCTCGACGGAGGTGAAGGGGAGCGTGGCGCCGGAGGCGGCGTGCGCGGCGGGCGCCAGGGCGACGAGCGTGCCGGCGGCGAGGGCGACGACCGCCCCGATTGCTGGCATGCGCCTGACATGTGCGGCAGTGGTGCGGTGCATGTGCCGGTCCCTTCGTGGTGGGGGTCGGGGGACAGCAGGAAGGTGCGCCTGCGGGGCGCCGCACACTCAAGCACCGACGACATTCGCACACAAGATGTCGCGCGGAATCTGTAATTTTTCGACAGTCAATCGGATACGGGAAACGGCAGGGTGACGCGGGTGCAAGCAGGCCGACTTTCCCCGTACGAGGTCGTAACAAGAGCGCAAGCCACGCAAAAGATTTGCGTGGCTTGCGTGCGAGGTGCCTCGCGCTCGGCGGGGTCGAGGAGGCGGGGGCTTCCCGGCCCGGTCCCGTCGGCGACCTGAACGCCGACGGAACCGGGTCAGTCCAGGGGGGCCGGAACGACCGTCAGATGTGTGCCGGCGCCGTGCGCACGGCGCTGACGGCGGGCCGCGGCGGCCGGGCGCTGGGCGTCGCGCAGCACCATCGTCAGCCGGGTGCAGCCGATCTCCTCGAGGGTGCGCGGCGTCTCGTCGACGATCCGGCACTCGGTGGGACCCCGGCGCGGGTCGGGGTGGTGCAGCAGGCGCACGGCGCCGTCGAGCCGGGTCGCGGCCTCGCCGACGGCGCGGATCCAGTGCGGCAGACCCTGCCGGTAGGCGGCCTCCATGATCGGGTCCTGCCCGATGTCCCGCCGGATGGCCTGGAGTTCGTGGTCGTGGCCCGAGCGGTCCATCGCGGACCTCAGATGAGCCAGCATCGGCAGGCACCAGCCCTGCTCGTGCTCACCGAGGATGCCGCCGGCGTCGGGGTGGAAGAGCACGAAGCGCAGGAAGTTGTCCCCGGGCATGGCGGTCGGATGGGGGCGCACACCGGCGAACAGGTTCCCGAAGGCGCCGTTGGCCAGGAGGACGTTCCAGCGGTGGTCGACGACCAGGGACGGGAAGGGGACGGCCTCCACCAGCGCGGCGTAGTCCTGGAGGTACGCCTGGACATCGCAGCCGTCGGGGACGGGCCGCGGCGCCGGCCACTGCCCTCCTGCCTGATGTGCCATCGGGAGGTCACCCCTCTTGCCCGTGCCGGCCTTCGCGCGGCGACTGCGATCCTGCTGCCCGGACAAGAGCCGTGTCAACTATCGTGGCATTTAGCGCCGGTTGACGGCTGGAATTCGCCACAGTTGTGGCGAGACCTGGATGCGGGTTCGAAGCACCCGCTACTCTCCGGGAAGTTCACGACACCCGCTTGCGATGAGCACGGAACGTACCTGAGGCCTTCGAGAGACGTAGGAGTTCTGTCGGTGACGGATGGCTACGAGGATCCGGGCGCCATCGAGACCGCACAGCTGTCGGCCGTCGCCGCCCGCGTCACCGCGCTCGCCGACCGGCTCGGCGTGCCGCACACCGAGGTCTTCGACGTGGGGCGGCTCTCCGTCGCGTGCGGTGTCCCGGAGCCGGTGGTCAAGGCACTGCTCAGCGGCCGCCCGGCGGGCGAACCCGACGTCCAGGCCCGCTTCCTGCAGCGGCTGGACCTGTTGCGCCGCACCCGGCTCAAGCCGAACGGCCGCAAGTACACCCAGCAGGAGATCGCGGACGGCGCGGGCATGTCCCGGCAGCAGGCGGGCGCCCTGATCAACGGCGACCGGCGGCCCACCATGGAGCACTGCGACGCGCTCCAGCGGTTCTTCCGGGTGCACGCGGGCTTCCTCACCGCGGAGGACGCCGAGGCGCTGGCGGGCGCCCTGCAGCGCACCGAGCAGGAGCTGCTGCAGAAGCTCGCCGACCGGGAACGGGCCGCCGCCGAGCCGGCGGCGGACCCGCTGGAACGGCTGCTGCAGGACCACGGGGTACGCGGGATCGCCTGGCGGGCCGCGCAACTGCCCACCGACCAGCACCGGGACAAGGTCGCCGAGTGGCTCGACATGCTGCTGGAGAGCGTGCAGCGGCCCGAGGCGTAGACGTCCCGCGTCCGTCCGGGGCCCCGCACGGACGCGGGCGACCCGTCGGGTCCGTACGCCGTCCGCCCCGCCCGTACGCCGGACCCGTACGCCAGCATCGCGCCCGTACGCCGGTCCCGTACGCCGTCACCCGCGACCCGGCCGGCCGCCAAGTTCCCTGTCCGCGGGGGCGTCGCGTCCGCTGAGTGGGCGAACCCCGGCCTGCTCACGCGGCGTTGTCAGTGGGGGGCGGCAAGCTGGAGTCGTGCGCCGTACGACACGGCGCACGGCGCCGCAGCGCGCGTGATCCGTGACGCCGAACCGGGGAGAGCCGACCGATGACCACCGCCGTACTGACCGACCGTGAGCGCACCGCCGTCCAGGCTTATCTGCGGCTGCTGCACACCGTGCGCGCGGCCTTCGACGGGCCACCGGACGGGCCCCGGCCCGTCCTGGTGCCGCCCGCCGTGCTCGCCGAGGCGGACGGGGCGCTGGCGCGGGCCGGCCTCGCGGGCAACGAGGAGGAGTTCTTCGGGCTGCTGTCCCACTGGTGCCCGCAGGAGTGAGGCCGGTCCCGGGTGGCCGTCCCGCTCAGTGCGGGACGGCCACCGCCGACAGCACGAGGCCGTCCCGGACGAGCCAGCTCCCCTCGAAGGCGTCCACGCGGACGCCGCCGACCAGTGGTCCGGGGACGAGCAGCCGGGCGTGGAAGCGGCCGCGCGCGCTCTCGCCGGGCGCGTGGGTGAGTTCGATGTCGGCCTCGGAGAAGTCGAGCCAGGCGCGGGCGAGGGGGAACCACGCCTTGTAGACGGACTCCTTGGCGCTGAACAGCAGCCGGTCCCAGTGCACGGCGGGCCGGCCGGCGGACAGCGCGCGGTGCCGGTTCCGCTCGGCGGGGAGCGCGATGGTGTCGAAGACGCCGTCCGGCAGCGGTGCGTGCGGCTCGGCGTCGATGCCGAGCGACGCCAGGTCGGCGGCGCGCACGAGCGCGGCGGCGCGGTAGCCGTCGCAGTGGGTCATGCTGCCGGCCAGCCCGTCCGGCCACACGGGGGCGCCGCGCTCGCCGGTCAGGACGGGCTGCGGCGGCACCCCGAGCTTCTCCATGGCCCGCCGGGCGCAGACCCGCGCCGCCGTGAACTCCCGGCGGCGCTTGCTCACCGCGCGCGCGACGAGCGGGCGCTCCTGCGGGTACAGCAGGGTCTCGTCGGTGTCCTGGTCACCGTGCGACTCCGCGGCCACCACCGACTCCGGGAGCAGCTCCTCGATCACCGGGTCCGACCTCCATCGGCAGTATGCGGCGCGGCTGCCCCGGGGGCTCCGGGCGCTTGCGCCATTCGCGGGGGTATCCCACGGACACCTCTTCGAAGCGGACCCCTTCGTGCCAGGTGGTCCGCGGGATGTGCAGGTGGCCGTAGACCATCGTCTCGACCCGGAACCGGCGGTGCCAGTCGGCGGTGAGGGTGGTGCCGCACCACATGGCGAACTCCGGGTACCACAGCACGTCCGTCGGGTGCCGGTCGAGCGGGTAGTGCCCGGCCAGGACGGTCGGCAGGTCCTCGGGCAGCTCGGCGAGCCTGCGCTCGGTCTCGGCGACGCGGGCGCGGCACCAGTCCTCGCGGGTCGGGTACGGGTCGGGGTGCAGCAGGTACTCGTCGTTGCAGACGACGCCGGTGCTGTGCGCGTAGGCCAGGCCGTCGGTCTTGGTGGCGCAGCCGTCCGGCAGGAAGGAGTAGTCGTACAGCAGGAACAGCGGGGCGACGGCGACCGGGCCGCCGGGGCCGCGCCACACCGGGTACGGGTCCTCGGGCGTGAGCACGCCCAGTTCCCGGCACACGGCGACGAGGTGCTCGTAGCGGGCGACGCCGCGCAGGGTGACGGCGTCCTTCGGGTGGGTCCACAGTTCGTGGTTGCCCGGCGCCCACAGGACCTTGGCGAAGCGGTCCGCGAGGGTGGCCAGCGCCCAGCGGACGTCCTCGACGGTCTCGGCGACGTCACCGGCCACGATGAGCCAGTCGTCGTCCGTGGTGGGGCGCATCCGCTCCACGAGCGCGCGGTTCTCCGGATACGAGATGTGCAGGTCGCTGATGGCCAGCAGCTGTCCGGCCCCGGCCGTCGACTCCACCCCGTGCCCCTTCCGATCATGCCGTGGGCACCACCAGAACACATCCACGGGGCACGGGCAAGGGGATCTTCGGCCAGCGCCCGTCCGCGCGGGCCGGGGAATCCGTAACCTGCGCGTTGCACGCGCGAGCGTTTGAAAGCCGTATGATCGCCCCGACATCGACGCCCCTAACTCCCCCTTCGACAGGGCCGTTTGGTGTCCCTTCCTCCCTCCTGCCCGGGCACGGGCCGCTGCGTCCTGCCCGGAAACCCCGAAAGGCGGCCTGCATGGCCTCTCGCGTACGCGTCTGGCTCAACCGCACGTACGCGGAGAACGTCTTCTTCATGGACCAGCTGCGGAGGAATCCCAGCGACCGGGCGGTCGAGATCCACGCCACGCACGGTGACGCCGACTCCCCCGTGCTGGCCGCCGCCGACACCGCCGAGCTGGAGCCGGCCGGCCTGTCGCCGGCCGCGTACGTGGAGTACGCCCTCGACCAGTGCGTCCGGCGCGGGATCGACGTGTTCGTGCCCCGGCTGCACCAGGCGGCGATCGTGGCGCACCGCGCGGAGTTCCGGGCGGCCGGAACCGCGCTGCTGGCGCCGACGCCCGAGGCGGTGGCCGTGTTCGAGGACAAGGCGACCGCCTACGAGGCCGCGCGTGCGGTCGGCGTGCCGGTGCCGCCCTGGTGGCGGGTGCGCACGGCGGACGAACTCGTCGCCGCCGTGGAGGAGCTGGAGGCGGCGGGAGAGCGGGCCTGCTTCAAGCCGGCGTCCGGGGCGGGCGGGGTCGGTTTCCGGATGATCACGCGCGCGCCCTTCTCGCTCACGCAGCTGAGCGGGTTCCCCGGGCCGTACGTCCAGCTCGACCTGGTGGTCGAGGCGCTGCGGCAGGCCGAGGAGCCGGTGGACTGGCTGGTGATGCCGCGGCTGGAGCAGCCGGAGGTGTCGGTGGACTGCCTGACCGGGCCGGACAACCGGGTCCGGCTGGCGGTGGGCCGCACCAAGAACGGCCGCCGCCGGGGCTTCACGCTGCGCGAGCGGTGGCTGGGGCCGGCCCGGATGCTCGCGGAGGGCTTCGGGCTGCACTACCTGTCCAACATCCAGTTCCGGATGCACGGGGACCGCCCGGTGCTGATGGACGTCAACACCCGGCCGGCCGGCGGGCTGCACCAGCTCTCGCTCTGCGGGGTCAACGCGCCGTGGGCGGCCGTGCGGTTGGCGCTGGGCGACGACCCCGGCGTGATCGAGCCCCCGTTCCTGGGCCAGGACTACACGGTGGTGTCGGCGCCGCGCACGCTGCGGCCGGTGTCCGTGCCCCAGCAGCGGACCCCGGAGACTCCGCTCCCCGCGGTCCCGGCGCCCGCCGACGGAGCCGCCCGGGAGGCCGGCGCCCCCGCCGCCGCGCCCGCGTGACGCACTCCTCGGCACCGGTCCGGACCAATCCGCACCCGTCCTATTGACACCGCGATTGGTCCATACCAACTTGTTCAGCGCACCTTCCGCATTCCCCTGCACTCCCGAACACCCCCATCCCCACAGGGAGATCGCGTGCGCCACACACTCGGGCGTCCCAGACGCCGGCTCCTCGCCCTGCTCGGCTCCGCCGCCCTGGCCCTCGGCGGGGCCGTCGCCCTTCCGGGCACCGCACAGGCGGCCAACGTCCTCACCAACCCCGGCTTCGAGTCGGGCGGCCTGTCCCCCTGGACCTGTACCGGCAACCTCGGCTCGGTCGTCTCCTCCCCCGTGCACAGCGGCGCCAAGGCGCTGCAGGGGGCGGTGAGTTCGAGCGACAACGCGCAGTGCAGCCAGACGGTCGCGGTCAAGCCGAACACCGCGTACACCCTCAGCGGCTGGGTCCGGGGTTCGTACGTGTACCTCGGCGTCGACGGCGGCGCCTCCACGTGGACCACCTCCCCGTCCGCGTACAGCCAGCTCAGCGTCTCCTTCACCACCGGCGCCTCGCAGACCAGCGCCACCATCTACGTGCACGGCTGGTACGCGCAGGGCTCGTACTACGCCGACGACGTCCAGCTCGACGGCCCGGGCGGCACCGGCGGCGGGGACACCCAGGCGCCGACCGCGCCGGGCGGGCTCACCTCGACCGGCAAGTCCTCCTCGAGCGTGTCGCTGAAGTGGAACGCCGCCTCGGACAACGTGGGCGTGACGGCGTACGACGTCTACGCCGGATCGAGCCAGGTGCTCAGCGTCTCCGGCACCTCCGCCACGGTGGCCGGGCTGTCCCCGAGCACGTCGTACACCTTCACCGTGAAGGCGCGGGACGCGGCCGGGAACGTCTCGCCGGCCTCCAACTCGGTGTCGGTCACGACGGACGCCGGGACCGGCGGCGGCACCGGCTTCAAGCAGGCGGCCCCCTATCTGTACGAGGGCTGGGGCGACCCGCCGAACCCGGCCACGGTGATGAGCGCGACCGGGGTCAAGTGGTTCACCATGGCGTTCGTGCTGGACTCGGGCGGCTGCAACCCGGCCTGGGACGGCAGCCGGGCGCTGACCGGCGGCGTCGACCAGACCGCCATCAACCAGATCCGCTCGGCGGGCGGTGACATCGTCCCGTCGTTCGGCGGCTGGCAGGGCAGCAAGCTCGGCGCCAACTGCTCGTCGGCGAGCGCGCTCGCGGGGGCGCTGCAGAAGGTGATCGACGCCTACTCGCTGAAGGCGATCGACATGGACATCGAGAACACGGACGAGTTCGAGAACGAGGCCGTGCAGGCGCGGATCCTCACCGCGCTGAAGACGGTCAAGGCGAACAACCCCGGCCTGAAGACCATCGTCACCTTCGGCACCTCCACCACCGGCCCGACCTACTACGGCAACCGGCTCATCGAGCAGGCGCAGTCGCTGGGCGCCAACATCGACGTCTTCACGATCATGCCGTTCGACTTCGGCGGCGGCTCCGACATGTACGGCAACACCGTGAACGCGGCCGACGGGCTGAAGAACAAGCTCAAGTCGACGTTCGGCTGGGACGACGCGACCGCGTACTCGCACATCGGCATCTCCGGCATGAACGGCCTGTCGGACCAGCAGGAGAACACCACCCCGGCGATCTGGACCCAGATCCGCGACTGGGCCAACTCCCACCACATCGCGCGGCTCGCCTACTGGGCGGTCAACCGCGACCGGCCCTGCCCGGGCGGCGGCGTGGTGAGCAACTGCTCCGGCATCAGCCAGAGCAACTGGCAGTTCACCTCCATCACGGCCGGCTTCACCGGCTGAGCACGGCCCCCTGCACGGCCGCTTCCCCCGGCTCCAGAGCCGGGGGACTTTCTTTCGTCCGGGGGTGTATCAGGGGGCGGTCCCGCGACTCTCCATAGCAGGAACAAGGGGGACACGGGGGAAGCACGGGGGAGGTCCCGACGGGGGAAGCACGGGGCCTGAACGGGGGTTCGGACCGGCCGGCCGCGGTCACGGGGAGCGGCCGGCCGGCCCGGAGAACCTTCGGCCCGCGTCTCCACGCCGGGTCCGCGGGGCGGGTCCGGTGGCCGGCCGCCGGCGCTACGCCAAGTACCCGAGCCCCGGATGAACCGCCGTGTACCCCTCCACCAGGCGCCGGGCCACCTGGACCGAGTCGACCAGCGGATGCAGCGCGAAGGCCTTCACGGCCGTGGCGCGCGACCCCGACCCGGCGGCGGCGAGCACCTCGCGCTCGACCGCCTTGACCGCGCAGACCAGCCCGGTGGCATGGCCGGGCAGCGGGGCGGCCGCGACCGGATGGGCGCCGTTGGCGTCGACCAGGCAGGGCACCTCGACGACGGCGTCGTCGTCCAGGACGGACAGGGTGCCCCGGTTGCGGACGTTCAGGATCAGCGTGGTGCGCTCGTCCCGGGCGACGGCCCGCATCAGGGCGAGGGCCACCTTCTCGTAGCCGCCCGACAGGTCCTCCGCCTCGCGCTCACCCGCGCCCGCCGTCTCCCGGTTCTCCGCCATGTAGGTCGCCTCGCGTTCGGCGCGGGTCCGCTCCCAGGCGCCGAGGGCGGAGGCGTCCGTGCGGCGGGCCTCGTCGTAGAAGCGCGCCTGCTGCTCGCGCAGGAAGGCGCCGCGGGTCTGCTCCGCCTCCTGGTAGGCGCGGACGGCCTCGCGGTTGAAGTAGTAGTAGTGCAGGTACTCGTTGGGGATCGCGCCCAGCGACTGCAGCCAGTCGGCGCCGAAGAGCCTGCCCTCCTCGAAGGAGCCGATCAGTCCCGGGTCCGCGAGCAGGCGGGGCAGTTCGTCGCGGCCCTCCACGCGCAGTCCGCGCAGCCACCCGAGGTGGTTGAGGCCGACGTAGTCGATCCAGGCGTCCTCGGGCCGCACCCCGAGCACCCGGGCCACCCGGCGGCCGAGGCCGACCGGCGAGTCGCAGATGCCGATCACGCGGTCGCCGAGGTGGCGGGACATGGCCTCGGTGACCAGCCCCGCCGGGTTGGTGAAGTTGATGACCCAGGCCTCGGGGGCCAGCCGGGCCACCCGCCGCGCGATGTCGACGGCGACCGGGACGGTCCGCAGGCCGTAGGCGATGCCGCCCGCGCCGACCGTCTCCTGGCCGAGGACCCCCTCGGCCAGGGCCACCCGCTCGTCGTCCGCCCGCCCCTGGAGCCCGCCGACTCGGATAGCGGAGAAGACGAAGTCGGCGCCGCGCAGGGCCTCGTCGAGGTCGGTGGTGGTGGTCACGCGCGGGGCGTCGGCGACGTCCGCCGCCTGCTCGGCCAGCACCCGGGCGACCGCGTGCAGCCGCCTGTCGTCCACATCGTGCAGCACGACCTCGGTGACCCGGCCCGCACCGCGGTCGGCCAGCAGCGCCCCGTACACCAGCGGGACCCGGAAGCCGCCGCCGCCCAGAATCGTCAGTCTCACGCCTGCACCTTCGCACATCGGCGCGGGCGAAGGGACGGCCCCCGTGTCGCGGGCGGGACCGGCCGAACGTGCGGGCCGGTGCGCCGTGCCCGCCGCCGGGCCCCGCCACGGCGGCGCGGTCTGCTCCGGTACGGGTGGCTTCATGGGGTGAACTCCCGCGCCTCCAAAGGACTTTCGCTGCTTTAACTCTTGACGACCGGGGGCGCGGGGAGCACATTTGGCGACGCCCTGAGAGCGCTCTCAACACCGATGGGAGCGCTTCCAAGGCCTCCCCGCACACCACATCCGTACCCGAGAGGCTCTCCCCCATGAGCGATTCCTCCGGCAGGTCCAGACCTCGGCTGTTCCGCCGCACGCTGGTCGCGGTCGCCGCGACCGTCGGTCTGGCCACGGCGGTCGCGACGGCCGCCACCGCCCCGGCGAGCGCGTCCGCCCCCACCCCGCCGTCCGGCTGGACCCAGGTGTTCCTCGACGACTTCAACGGCTCGGCCGGCTCCGGCGTCAACACCTCCAACTGGCAGTACGACACCGGGACCTCGTACCCCGGCGGCGCCGCCAACTGGGGCACCGGCGAGGTCGAGACGATGACGTCCAGCACCAGCAACGTGGCGCTGGACGGCAGCGGCAACCTGCTCATCACCCCGCGCCGGGACGCCTCCGGCCACTGGACCTCGGGCCGCATCGAGACCACGCGCACCGACTTCCAGCCCCCGGCGGGCGGCAAGCTGCGGGTGCAGGCCCGCATCCAGATGCCCAACGTCACCGGCGCCGCCGCCAAGGGCTACTGGCCGGCGTTCTGGATGCTCGGCTCGCCGTTCCGCGGCAACTACCAGAACTGGCCCGCCGTAGGCGAGCTGGACATCATGGAGAACGTCCAGGGCCTGAACACCGACTGGTCGACGATGCACTGCGGCACCAACCCGGGCGGCCCCTGCAACGAGACCTCCGGCATCGGCAACTCCACGTCCTGCACCGGCAGCACCTGTCAGGCCGGCTTCCACACCTACGCGATGGAGTGGGACCGCTCGACCAGCCCCGAGGAGATCCGCTTCTACCTCGACGGCGTCAACTTCCACACCGTGAAGGCCAACCAGGTCGACGCGACCACCTGGGCCAACGCCACCAACCACGGCTACTTCGTCATCCTCAACGTGGCGATGGGCGGCGGCTTCCCGGGCGCCTTCGGCGGCGGGCCCGACAGCGGCACCGAGCCGAACCACCCGATGACCGTGGACTACGTGCAGGTCCTGCAGTCCTCCGGCGGCGGTGGCGGCGGCACCACTCCCCCGCCCTCCGGCAACCGGGACGCCTACAGCGCCATCCAGGCCGAGTCCTACGACAGCCAGTCCGGCGTGATCCCCGAGTCCACCACCGACTCCGGCGGCGGACAGGACATCGGCTCCCTCGCGAACGGCGACTGGGCGCTGTACAAGGGCGTCAACTTCGGCTCCACGGCGGCCAGGCAGTTCTACGCCCGGGTGGCGAGCGGGGCCGCGTCCGGAGTGAGCGGACTGGTGGAGGTGCGGCTGGACAGCCGGAGCAGCGCCCCGATCGGCAGCTTCGCGCTGGCCAACACCGGGGGCTGGCAGTCGTGGCGTACCGTCCCGGCGAACATCGGCGGGGTGACCGGCACGCACGACGTCTATCTGACCTTCACCAGCGGCCAGCCGGCCGACTTCGTGAACGTCAACTGGTTCGACTTCGGTCACTGACGAGGCGACCCCACGTCCCGGGCCCGTGACCGCTCGACGGTGACGGGCCCGGGCGCCGTCAGCCGGCCGCCGGCGCGGGGCGCTGACGCACCAGCCGCGCGAACCTCAACGCGACCTCGCGCCACACCGGGGCCGCGGCGGAATCGGCCCACCGGGCCGCCCGGAGCAGTTCGTCCCGGTCGACGCCGTACCGGGACAGGCGCTCCCGCGGCCAGCGCGCGATCTGCTCGGGGCCGGCCTCGGGGTGGAACTGCACGCCCCACGCCGAGCGGCCGAGCCGGAAGGCCTGGTGGGGGCAGCGCTCGCTGCGGGCCAGGGGGCGCGCCCCGGCCGGCAGCCGCACGATCGCGTCCACGTGGTTCTCGACCGCGGCGGGGCGCTCGGGCAGCCCGGCGAACAGCGGGTCCCCGGCCGCCGGCGGGAGCAGGGTCAGCACCGTGCTGCCGAACTCGGGCTCGCCGTGCTCCCCCTTCACCTCGCCGCCCGCCACCTGCGCCAGCATCTGTCCGCCGAGGCAGATCCCGAAGACCGGCACGTCGCGTTCCAGCGCCTGGCCCATCAGGGTCCGGGTCCGCGGCAGCCACGGGGCCCGGGTGTCGTCGTCGGGCAGGTAGCCGCCGCCGAGCACGATCAGCGCCTCGTGCTCCAGCCGGTCCGGCAGTTCCTGCCCGGTGTCCGCGCGGACCACGTCCAGGTCGACGCCGCCCTCGGCCAGCCAGCCGGCCCACCGGCCGGGCCCGCCGTTCGGACCGTTCTGCACCACCAGTGCCGTGGCCCGGCTCCTCATGTGCTCACCCTGCCTCCCGTGCGGCTCCCCCGCGCATCCTAGGCGGGCGCGCCCGGGCGCCGCCGCGTCGGACCCCCGGCACGAGCGGGGTCCGGGTCAGTGCAGTTCGGCCCGGAACGCGACCGGTGTGAAGCCGGTGTGGAGCTGGAAGAACTTGGAGAAGTTGGCCGCGTCGGGGAAGCCGACGGCGGCTCCGACGCGGCCGATGGGCAGGTCCGTGTGGGCGAGCAGGCGCTTGGCCTCCAGCACCACCCGCTTGTCGATGAACCCCTTCGGCGTCTCGCCGGTGGCCGCGCGGACCGCGCGGACGAGCGTGCGGCGGGAGTAACCGAGCGCGTCCGCGTAGGCGCTGACGCTGTGCTGGGTGGCGAAGCCCTTCTCGACCGCGTCGCGGAAGAGCGTGAAGGTGCTGTCCGCCGGACGTCTGGCCGCCTCGGCCGAACTGGCCGCGAGATGGGCGAGGCGCAGCAGGAACGCCGTGAGGTTGTGCCGCAGGACGGCCGTGTGCAGGCTGAGCGGCAGGGTCTCGGTGTCCTCGTACTCGCGCCGGAGCTGTTCGAGGGCCGCCCGCAGCGCGGAGAGCTGTTCCGGTCCGGGGCGCAGCAGCGGCGGCAGGTCGTAGCGGTACAGGCCGGTGGCCTCGACGGTGGCACGGGGCAGGAAGCCGGGCTGCATGGTCAGGACGGTTCCGCGGTACTCGCTGCCCTGGGCGAAGCGGTGGACCTGCCCGGGGCGGATCCACAGCAGGTCCCCGGCCTCGGCCCGGTACTCGGCGAAGTCGACCATGTGCCGCACGGGGCCGTCGGTGAAGAGCATGACCACGTGGAAGTCGATGCGGTGGACGCGGTGCAGGGGGGCGTCGGCGTGCCAGGTGCGGTCGCCCCCCATGGGGCCCACCTGCATGCCGACGCCCCCGACGGCCAGGTCGGCCGGGAAGGGGAAGGTCCTGATCGCGTCGCCGTCCATGCCATCGCCCCCGGCTCGGGGTCTTTCGTCCGTCATGTACTCCGTATGCCGTTCCGCTCGCGCGATCACTGTCCCAGATTCACCACAGGCTGACACACCCCGACCTTTCCTCGAAAAAGTCAGACTTTTAGATTTGAACGCGTACGGCCAGCACTTACCCGCGAAGCGAGGACTTCTTGAAGATGAGCGCGCAGACACCCGCAGGCTTCGAGTGGACCGACCTCGACCGGCGCGCCGTGGACACCGCCCGCCTTCTCGCTGCGGATGCGGTGCAGAAGGTCGGCAACGGACACCCGGGCACCGCGATGAGCCTGGCCCCTGTCGCGTACACGATCTTTCAAAAGGTGATGCGTCATGACCCTGCCGACCCGGAGTGGACCGGCCGTGACCGCTTCGTCCTGTCCCCCGGCCACACCTCGCTGACCCTGTACACGCAGCTCTTCCTCGCCGGGTACGAGCTGGAGCTGGACGACCTGAAGGCGTTCCGCACGCACGGCTCCAAGACGCCCGGCCACCCGGAGTACGGCCACACCGCCGGCGTGGAGACCACGACCGGCCCGCTCGGCCAGGGCGTGGCCAACGCGGTGGGCATGGCGATGGCCGCCCGCTACGAGCGCGGTCTGTTCGACCCGGACGCCCCGCAGGGCGAGTCCCCCTTCGACCACACGGTCTGGGCGATCGTCTCCGACGGCGACCTGGAGGAGGGCGTCTCCGCCGAGGCCTCCTCGCTCGCGGGCCACCAGAAGCTCGGCAACCTCGTCTTCGTCTACGACGACAACCACATCTCCATCGAGGGCGACACCGCCACCGCCTTCTCCGAGGACGTGCTGAAGCGGTACGAGGCCTACGGCTGGCACACCCAGCGCGTCGCGCCCACCGCGGACGGCGACGTCGACGTCCCCGCGCTGCACTCGGCGCTGGAGGCCGCGCGGGCCGAGACCGGTCGGCCCTCCATCATCGCCCTGCGCACGGTCATCGCCTGGCCGGCCCCGAACGCGCGGAACACCGAGGCCTCCCACGGCTCCGCGCTGGGCGAGGACGAGATCGCCGCCACCAAGCGGCTCCTCGGCTTCGACCCGGAGCGCACCTTCGAGGTCGCGGACGAGGTCCTGGACCACTCCCGGCGGGCCCTCGACCGGGGCGCCGAGGCGCACGCGGCCTGGGACAAGCGGATCGCCGAGTGGCGGACCGCGCATCCCGAGCGGGCCCGGCTCTTCGACCGGGTCAGCAAGGGCGAGCTGCCCGAGGGCTGGCAGGACGCCCTGCCGGTGTTCGAGGAGGGCAAGTCCGTCGCCACCCGCGCCGCCTCCGGCAAGGTGCTGCAGGCCCTCGGCCCGGTGCTGCCCGAGCTGTGGGGCGGTTCCGCCGACCTCGCCGGGTCGAACAACACCACCATCGACAAGAGCAGCTCCTTCCTGCCCGCCGGCAACCCGCTGCCCGAGGCCGACCCGTACGGCCGTACGGTCCACTTCGGCATCCGCGAGTTCTCGATGGCCGCGGAGATGAACGGCATCGCCCTGCACGGCAACACCCGCGTGTACGGCGGCACCTTCCTGGTGTTCTCCGACTACATGCGCAACGCCGTGCGGATGTCGGCGCTGATGCAGCTCCCGGTGACCTACATCTGGACGCACGACTCCATCGGCCTCGGCGAGGACGGCCCGACCCACCAGCCGGTCGAGCACCTGGCCTCGCTGCGCGCGATCCCGGGCCTGAACGTCGTCCGCCCGGCGGACGCCAACGAGACCGCGATCGCCTGGGCCGAGATCCTGAAGAGGCACGCCACCGCCCCTGCCCCGCACGGCCTCGCTCTCACCCGACAGGGCGTGCCCGCCTACGCGCCGAACGAGGACGCGGCCAAGGGCGGCTACGTGCTGCGCGAGTCGTCGACCGAGACCCCGGAGGTGATCATCATCGCGACCGGTTCCGAGGTGCAGCTCGCCGTCGCCGCGCGGGACCTGCTGGAGGCCGAGGGGGTCGGCACCCGGGTGGTGTCCATGCCGTCCGTGGAGTGGTTCGAGGAGCAGCCGCGCGCCTACCGGGAGCGGGTGCTGCCGCCGGCCGTGAAGGCCCGGGTCGCCGTGGAGGCCGGCATCGGCCTGACCTGGCACCGCTTCGTGGGCGACGCAGGTCGGATTGTCTCCCTCGAACACTTCGGCGCCTCCGCCGACGCGGCCACACTGTTCGCCGAGTTCGGCTTCACCCCAGAGAACGTCGCCGCCGCTGCCCGCGACTCGCTGGCCGCCACGCACGCCTGATACCGACGCGATAGGAAAGAAGATCACTGTGACCGAAGCAATCGCCACCCCGGGAGCCCTCAAGCGCCTCGCCGACGAGGGGGTGTCGGTCTGGCTGGACGACCTGTCGCGCAGCCGCATCACCTCGGGCGGCCTGGCCTCTCTCGTGGACGGCGGCGGCGTCGTCGGCGTCACCACCAACCCCTCGATCTTCCAGGCGGCCATAGGCTCCGGCGAGGGCTACGAGGAGCAGCTCACCGAGCTCGCGGTGCGGGGCGTGACGGTCGACGAGGCCGTGCGGATGATGACGACCGCCGACGTGCGCGCGGCCGCCGACGTCCTGCGGGACGTGTACACCCTCTCCGACGGCCGCGACGGCCGGGTCTCCATCGAGGTCGACCCGCGGCTCGCCCACCGCACCGAGGCCACGGTCGCCGAGGCCAAGCAGCTCGCCTGGCTGGTCGACCGCCCCAACGTGATGATCAAGATCCCGGCCACCCGGGCGGGCCTGCCGGCGATCACCGAGGTCATCGGCCTCGGCATCAGCGTCAACGTGACGCTGATCTTCTCGCTGGAGCGCTACCGCGAGGTCATGGACGCCTACCTGGCGGGCCTGGAGAAGGCCAGGGAGCGCGGCCTGGACCTGTCGAAGATCCACTCGGTGGCGTCCTTCTTCGTCTCCCGCGTGGACAGCGAGATCGACAAGCGGCTGACCGCGCTGGGCACCGACGAGGCCCTCGCCCTCAAGGGCCGGGCGGCCCTCGCCAACGCGCGCCTGGCCTACGAGGCCTACGAGCAGGTCTTCGGCTCCGGGCGCTGGCAGGCGCTCGCCGGCGACCGGGCCAACAAGCAGCGTCCGCTGTGGGCCTCCACCGGCGTGAAGGACCCCGCCTACAAGGACACGCTGTACGTGGACGAGCTGGTCGCCCCCGGCACCGTCAACACCATGCCGGAGGCCACCTTGAAGGCCACCGCCGACCACGGTGAGATCACCGGCGACACGGTGACCGGCGGCTACGAGCAGGCCCGCGCGGACCTCGCGTCCGTCGAGCGGCTCGGCGTCTCCTACGACGAGGTCGTCCAGCAGCTCGAGGACGAGGGTGTCGCCAAGTTCGAGACGGCCTGGCAGGAGCTGCTGGACGCCGTCACCGAGTCGTTGAGGAACAAGGGAGTTGAGGCGTGATGACGACCGACGCCCAGCAGCCGGAGAAGCCGGCCGCGACCGGGGACGTGCGCGTCCCGGTCGGCCCGGCAGCCGACTGGGTGAACCCGCTGCGGGACGCCGACGACCGCCGGCTGCCCCGCATCGCGGGCCCCTCCGGTCTGGTCATCTTCGGCGTGACCGGTGACCTGTCCCGCAAGAAGCTGATGCCGGCCGTCTACGACCTGGCCAACCGCGGCCTGCTGCCGCCCGGCTTCTCCCTCGTCGGCTTCGCCCGCCGGGACTGGGAGGACCAGGACTTCGCGCAGGTCGTGCACGACGCGGTGCGCGAGCACTCACGCACCCCGTTCCGGGAGGAGGTCTGGCAGCAGCTCTCCGAGGGCATGCGGTTCATCCCCGGCGACTTCGACGACGACACCGCGTTCAAGCAGCTCAAGGACGCCGTCGAGGAACTGGACGCCTCCCGGGGCACCGGCGGCAACTTCGCGTTCTACCTCTCGGTGCCGCCGAAGTTCTTCCCCAAGGTCGTGCAGCAGCTCAAGAAGCACGGCCTGGCCTCCCCGCCGCAGGGCGCCTGGCGGCGCGCGGTCATCGAGAAGCCGTTCGGCCACGACATCGCCAGCGCCCGCGACCTGAACGCGATCCTGCACGACGTGTTCGACCCGGACCAGGTGTTCCGGATCGACCACTACCTCGGCAAGGAGACCGTCCAGAACATCCTGGCGCTGCGCTTCGCCAACCAGATGTACGAGCCGATCTGGAACCGCAGTTACGTCGACCACGTGCAGATCACGATGGCCGAGGACATCGGCATCGGCGGCCGCGCCGGCTACTACGACGGCATCGGCGCCGCCCGTGACGTCATCCAGAACCACCTCCTGCAGCTCATGGCCCTCACCGCCATGGAGGAGCCCATCGCGTTCGACGCGGAGGCGCTGCTCACCGAGAAGCTGAAGGTGCTGAAGTCGGTGCGGCTGCCGGAGGACCTCGGCCGGCACACCGTGCGCGGCCAGTACGCGGCCGGCTGGCAGGGCGGCGAGAAGGTCGTCGGCTACCTCCAGGAGGAGGGCATCGACCCCAAGTCGAAGACCGACACCTTCGCCGCGATCAAGCTGGGCATCGACAACCGCCGCTGGGCGGGCGTCCCCTTCTACCTGCGCACCGGCAAGCGCCTCGGCCGCCGGGTCACCGAGATCGCGGTGGTCTTCCAGCGGGCCCCGCACTCCCCCTTCGACTCCACCGCCACCGAGGAACTGGGCCAGAACGCCATCGTGATCCGCGTCCAGCCGGACGAGGGCATGACGGTGCGGTTCGGGTCCAAGGTCCCGGGCACCTCGATGGAGATCCGGGACGTGTCCATGGACTTCGCCTACGGCGAGTCGTTCACGGAGTCCAGCCCGGAGGCGTACGAGCGGCTCATCCTTGACGTGCTGCTCGGCGACGCCAACCTGTTCCCCCGTCACCAGGAAGTGGAAGAGTCCTGGAAGATCCTCGACCCGATCGAGGAGTACTGGTCCCGGCACGGCAGGCCGGCCCAGTACCCGGCGGGTACCTGGGGGCCGGAAGAGGCAAACGAGATGCTCGCACGAGACGGACGGAGCTGGCGCAGGCCATGAAGATCGACCTGACCGACACCACGGCAAGCAAGATCAACAAGGCGCTGGTCCGGGGCCGCCGGGCCATCGGCACCCCGGCCGTGGGCATGGTCCTGACGATGGTCATCGTCACGGACGAGGAGAACGCCTACGACTCGCTCCGGGCCGCCGAGGAGGCCTCGCACGAGCACCCCTCGCGGACCCTGGTCGTCATCAAGCGCCACGCCCGCACCCTGCGCGACCGCACCGCCTCCCGGCTGGACGCCGAGGTCCGGGTCGGCTCCGAGGCCGGCACCGGCGAGACGGTGGTGCTGCGCACCTACGGCGAGGTGTCCGACCACGCCGACTCGGTGGTCCTGCCGCTGCTGTTGCCCGACGCCCCGGTCGTCGTGTGGTGGCCGGTGGACGCGCCCGACACCCCCGCCAAGGACCCGCTGGGCGCACTGGCCCAGCGCCGGATCACCGACCTGTACGCCGTCGAGCGCCCGCTGGAGGTCCTGGAGACCCGGGTCCGCAGCTACGCGCCCGGCGACACCGACCTCGCCTGGACCCGGCTCACGCCGTGGCGCTCGATGCTGGCGGCCGCGCTCGACCAGGCCCGGGTGAAGGTGACCTCCGCCGCCGTCGAGGCCGAGCGGGAGAACCCCAGCGCCGAACTCCTCTCGCGCTGGCTCGAGGCCCGGCTGAACGTGCCGGTGGACCGCGTGGTCACGGCGGGCCCGGTGGTCACCGCCGTCCGGCTCGGCACCGACAACGGCGAGATCGTCATCGACCGCCCCGAGGGGCCCCTGGCGACGCTGACCCTGCCGGGGCAGCCGCCGCGCACCCTCGCCCTCAAGGTCCGCCCGACCTCCGAACTCATCGCCGAGGAGCTGCGCCGCCTCGACGCCGACGAGATGTACGCCGTCGCCCTCAGCGGCGAGGCGACCAAGGAGCACGCCTGACATGTCCGACGCCCCGTCAGACCTTCCCGAGCTCACCCGCCGCCCCGAGTGGACGGCCCTCGAGGACCACCGGGCCGCGGGACGGCCGTCCCTGCGCGAGCTGTTCGCGGCGGACCCCGGCCGCGCCGAGCGCTACGTGGTCCGGGTCGGCGACCTGCACATCGACTACAGCAAGCACCTGATCACCGACGAGACCCTGGCCCTGCTGCAGGAACTCGCCGCCGCCACCGGCGTGTTCGAGCTGCGCGACGCCATGTTCCGCGGTGAGAGGATCAACATCACCGAGGACCGGGCGGTGCTGCACACCGCGCTGCGGGCCGCCCCGGACGCGGTGATCGAGGTCGACGGCGAGAACGTCGTGCCCCGGGTGCACGCCGTGCTGGACAAGATGGCGGGCTTCGCCGAGCGGGTCCGGTCCGGTGAGTGGACCGGCCACACCGGCAGGCGGATCCGCAACGTCGTCAACATCGGCATCGGCGGCTCCGACCTCGGGCCCGCCATGGCCTACGAGGCGCTGCGCGCCTATACGGCACGGGAGTTGACCTTCCGTTTCGTCTCCAACGTGGACGGCGCCGACCTGCACGAGGCGATCCGCGACCTGGACCCGGCGGAGACGCTGTT
>NZ_JBVJXS010000009.1:0-462287 GCF_055601245.1 Streptomyces sp. NPDC038135
CGGGGTATCAACATATCTGGCGTTGATTTTTGGCACGCTGTTGAGTTCTCAAGGAACGGTCGCTTCCTTTGTACTCACCCTCTCGGGCTTTCCTCTGGGCGCTTCCCTTCGGTGTTCCAAACTCTATCAGTGTTTTTCCGACTCTCTGACCACCCTCCGCAGGACATGCGGAAGGGATCCCGAGAGAGGATCTGACCAGTTTGGTTGCTGCCGGGCCGCGACACTTTCGCGCCGCCCCGCCCCAGGCAGGAGTACGACAGTACACGGGGCCTCGAAGGCCATGCAAATCGACGGCGCTGGTGGTCTAGACCACTAGCTGGTAAGTTCCGTACGGAACCGTCACTTCCTTTGGCATACGCTGCTGATCAGCGCGCCGTTTACGGGACAGGCAGTGACGGCCCCACCTGCAGCTCCACTCCTGGGAGGCTTCCCATGACCACCGTGACGTCCCCTCTCGCCGGTCGGGCCATCGGACTGGCCGATGTACCGGATCCGGTCTTCTCCGGGGCCATGGTCGGCCCGGGCACCGCCATCGACCCGGTACGTGAGCCCTCCGAGGCCGTGGCACCGGTGGACGGCGTCATCGTCTCCCTGCACCCCCACGCCTTCGTCGTGGTCGACGCAGCCGGGCACGGTGTGCTCACCCACCTCGGCATCGACACCGTCCAGCTCAACGGCGAGGGCTTCGAGCTGCTCGTCGCCAAGGGCGACACCGTGACGCGTGGGCAGAGCATCGTGCGTTGGGACCCGGCCGCGGTCGAGGCGGCCGGCAAGTCCCCCGTGTGTCCGGTCGTGGCCCTCGAGGCCACCGCCGAGTCCCTCTCCGATCTGCGGGACAGCGGCGACGTGAAGGCCGGCGACAGCCTCTTCTCCTGGAACTGACGGGAGGGCCGCCGTCCGGCGGCGTACAGGACGACCATCGCGGCGGCGGCCCCGCCGCACTATCGGAGACGGTGAGATGGAGACAACGCTGCGAGGCGTCGGCGTGAGCCACGGTGTGGCGATCGGCGAGGTTCGGCACATGGGGACGGCGGTGCTGGAGCCGCCTGCCAAGCAGATACCCGCGGACGAGGCGGGACGCGAGCAGGGACGGGCCCGCCAGGCGGTGGACGCTGTGGCGGCCGATCTGATGGCGCGCGGCAATCTGGCCGGCGGCGAGGCCCAGGCGGTCCTCGAGGCGCAGGCCATGATGGCCCAGGACCCCGAGCTGATGGCGGACGTGGAACGGCGGATCGCCGTCGGCAGCACGGCCGAGCGTGCCGTGTACGACGCGTTCGCCGCGTACCGCGAACTGCTGGCGGGCGCCGGGGAGTACCTAGCCGGGCGCGTGGCCGACCTGGACGACGTCCGGAACCGCATCGTCGCCCGGCTCCTGGGCGTGCCGATGCCCGGTGTCCCGGACAGTGACAGGCCCTATGTGCTGGTGGCGCGCGATCTGGCGCCCGCGGACACGGCGCTGCTCGACCCCACGCTCGTCCTCGGTTTCGTGACCGAGGAGGGCGGTCCGACCAGTCACAGCGCGATCCTCGCCCGTGCCCTGGGGGTTCCGGCCGTCGTGGCGCTGCCGGGTGCCGGGGAGCTGGCCGAGGGGAAGGTGGTCGCCGTCGACGGCAGCACCGGGGACGTCTTCGTGAACCCGAGCGCCGAGAAGAGGGCGCAACTGGAGGCGGCGGCGGCCGAGCGCAAGGCGGCGCTGGCGGCTTCCACCGGTCCCGGCGCCACGGCCGACGGGCACAAGATGCCGCTGCTCGCCAATGTCGGCGGGCCCGCGGACGTGCCGGCCGCCGTGGAGGCCGGGGCCGAGGGTGTCGGTCTGTTCCGCACCGAGTTCCTGTTCCTGGACGACAGCAAGAACGCGCCGTCAGAGGACAAGCAGGTGGAGGCCTACCGGCAGGTGCTGGAGGCGTTCCCCGAGGGCCGTGTGGTGGTGCGGGTGCTGGACGCGGGCGCGGACAAGCCGCTCGAGTTCCTGACCCCGGCGGACGAGCCGAACCCGGCGCTGGGCGTGCGGGGTCTGCGGACGCTGCTCGACCATCCCGACGTCCTGCGCACGCAGCTCACCGCGCTCGCCAGGGCGGCGGAAGGGCTGCCGGTCTACCTCGAGGTCATGGCGCCCATGGTGGCGGACCGTGCGGACGCCAAGGCGTTCGCGGACGCCTGCCGCGAGGCGGGGCTCCGGGCGAAGTTCGGCGCGATGGTGGAGATCCCGTCCGCCGCTCTGCGGGCGCGCTCGATCCTCCAGGAGGTCGAGTTCCTCTCGCTGGGGACCAACGACCTCGCGCAGTACACCTTCGCCGCTGACCGACAGGTGGGTGCGGTGTCACGGCTCCAGGACCCGTGGCAGCCGGCACTGCTCGACCTGGTGGCTCTGTCCGCCGAGGCGGCGAGGGCCGAGGGCAAGAGCTGCGGGGTGTGCGGCGAGGCCGCGTCCGACCCCCTGCTGGCGTGTGTGCTGACCGGTCTGGGTGTCACCTCCCTGTCGATGGGCGCGGCGTCGCTGCCGTACGTGCGGGCGACCCTGGCGAAGTACACGCTGGCGCAGTGCGAGCGGGCGGCCGCCGCCGCGCGGGCGGCGGACAGCGCCGCGGAGGCACGCAGCGCCGCGCAGGCGGTGCTGTCCGGGGAGTAGTCGATTCCGGCTCGCGCCGGATCGCCGGTTCAGGGGCGCCTCACCACCGGGTGGGGCGCCCCTGGTGCGTTCAGTGGCGGTGCTCCGGTGGCGTGTCCTCCTGTCCGAGGTCGGGCGGTGCGCAGTAGTCGACGTCCGGTTCGGGGCTGATGAGGTCGCCGGATTCGGCGTCCGTGCAGTAGGCGTCGAAGACCTCGGCCGCGCTGAGGGGTACGAGGTCGCCTCCGCGCAGCCGCCAGCCGTGCACGCGGTCGGCCGTACCGGGCGAGCTGACGCGCATGACCAGGCCGCCGGGGCTCTTGGTGGCGAGGCCGAGGGCGAGGACGCTGGTGAATTCGAGGGCTTCCCCCTCGTCGAGTTCGGCGGTGCCCTCGGCGCCCTGGTCGGCGTGGAGGACGGCGACCAGGGTTTCCGCCGGCGCCGAGACGCTGCAGACGAGGTGGCGGTCGCCGGGCGGGGCGCTGTCGAGGATGCGGACGATGAGCCCGGACGCGCGGGTGAAGGCTGCGCGGCCGATGTCCTCGCCGCAGGTGGCGCAGGGGCCGAGGCGGGTCAGGAGGATGGTGGCGTACTCCCAGGTGGCCTGGCGTACGGCTTCGTCGACGAGGTCGGGCACGAGCGCGGTGAGGGGGCGGCCGTCGTAGGGGACGGTGGGGCCCGTGGCCGCCAGGTGTGCGGTGAACCGGGCGCGGCTGGCGGATGCTTCCGGGTCGAGGCCGGTCGCCGCGCAGAACGCCGCGTAGTCCTCCGGATCGAACAGGGCCAGCGTGGTGTGTCCGCCCTGGGCCGCCCGGCTTTTCAGCAGGGATTCCACCTGTCGCAGGTAGGTGGTGTGGTCGTCGAAGACGAAGCTGCGGTAGCGCCGCATGGCGCCGAAGTCGTGTTCGTCGGTGAGCAGGCCGATGGTTCCGGCGATCTCGCGGCGCAGGGCGCGTCGCATCGTCTGCTGGTCGGTGTGCGCCATGTTTCCCCCAAGTGCGCTGTCGATCAATGCTCACTCACAGTAACCGGGGACACTGACAACGGGCCGGGGCGGAGACGTTCGCGCGGGGTTTCGCGGGGGCTTCGAAGCGTCCGGCCCCGGGCTTCGCCGGCGTGGCGGGTGAAGTCCGGGGCCGTTCGCGGGTGAGCGGGGAGGTCAGGCGCGCTTGCGGGCCAGCTCCTCGTAGAAGCCGAGCAGGGTGAGGTTGTCGATGGAGCCGGGGTTGACGGCCTTCTCCAGGGGGGTGCCCTGGAGGAGGCGCTTGACCGGGACCTCGATGCGCTTGCCGGTGAGGGTGTGCGGGATGCCGGGGACGGCGATGACCTCGTCGGGCACGTGCCGCGGCGAGAGCTGTTCGCGGATCGCCTGCTTGATGCGGTTCAGCAGTGCCTCGTCGAGGGCGGCGCCCGGCGCCAGGTGCACGAAGAGCGGCATCCAGTAGCCCCCGTCGGGCTGCTCGACGCCGATGACGAGGGACTCCTTGATCTCGGGCAGCCTTTCGACCACTTCGTAGATGTCGGCCGAGCCCATGCGTACGCCCTGCCGGTTGAGGGTGGAGTCGGAGCGGCCGTGGATGATCACCGAGCCGCGCGAGGTGAGGGTGATCCAGTCGCCGTGCCGCCAGACGCCCGGGTAGGTGTCGAAGTAGCTGCCGTGGTAGCGGCTGCCGTCGGGGTCGTTCCAGAAGTGGACCGGCATGGACGGCATGGGGTTGGTGACGACGAGCTCGCCCACCTCGTCGACGAGGGGTTTTCCGCTCGGGTCCCAGGACTGCAGGTCGGTGCCGAGGCCGGGCGCCTGGAGTTCGCCGGTGTACACCGGCAGGGTCGGCACGGCTCCCGCGAAGCAGGAGCAGACGTCCGTGCCGCCGCTGACGGAGGCGATCCACAGGTCTTCGCGGACCTCTTCGTGCAGCCAGCGGAACCCGTCCGGCGGCAGTGGCGAGCCGGTGGTGGCGACGCACTGGACGCGGGAGAGGTCGAAGTCGCGGGAGGGGTGCACGCCCGCCTTGCGGCAGGCCATGACGTAGGCGGCGGAGGTGCCGAAGAGGGTGGCTCCGGTGCGTTCGGCGACGCGCCACTGGGCGCCGGTGTCCGGGTAGCCGGGGCTGCCGTCGTACAGGACGATCGTCGTGCCCGTGAGCAGGCCGGAGACGAGGAAGTTCCACATCATCCAGCCGGTCGAGGTGTACCAGAAGAAGCGGTCCTCGGGGCCGAGGTCGCAGTGCAGCCCGAGCTGCTTGAGGTGCTCCACCAGGATGCCGCCCTGGGACTGCACGATGGCCTTGGGCAGGCCGGTGGTCCCGGAGGAGTACAGGACCCACAGCGGATGGCCGAACGGGACCTGTTCGAAGACGGGCTCGGTGTCGGCGGCGGTCAGCGCCGACCATTCCAGGGCGCTCTCCGGCGCTTCGGTGCCGAGCAGCGGGATGTGCACCACGGCGCGCAGGGTGGGCAGTTCCCGGCGCAGTTCGGCGACGGTCTCGCGGCGGTCGTGCTCCTTGCCGCCGTAGCGGTAGCCGTCGACGGTGAACAGGACGACCGGCTCGATCTGCTGGAAGCGGTCGAGGACGCTGCGGGCGCCGAAGTCGGGGGCGCAGGAGGTCCACACGGCGCCCACGGCGGCCGCCGCCAGGAGGGCGACGACGGCCTCGGGGATGTTCGGGAGGTACCCGCTGACCCGGTCGCCGGGGCGGACGCCGAGGGCGCGGAGTTCGGCGGCGAGGGAACCGACCTGGCGGCGCAGCTCGGCCCAGGTCACCGGGCGTGGTTCGTGGGTCTCGTCGACGTACAGGAGCGCCGGCTCGTCGGGGCGGTCGGACGCGGCGCGCAGGGCGTGTTCGGCGTAGTTCAGGGTGGCTCCGGGGAACCACTCGGCGCCGGGCATCGCGCGGTCGCCGAGCACGCGCGTCCAGGGCCTCGAGAAACGGACGTCGAACCAGTCGGCGACGGCCTTCCAGAAGGTGTCCAGCTGGTCCACGGACCACTGGTGCAGTGCGGGGTAGCCGCCCTCCGCAGGGGCGCCGTGGTGCTCGGCGGCCCATGCCTGGAACTGGGTGATGCGGGCCTGGGCGATCCGCTCGGGATCGGGCTGCCAGAGCGGCTTGGGGTTCGCGGTCGACATGGGGCGGCTCCCGGGCTGTACGCGTCGTGTGCGTCGGTCCGCGCACGGGCTGGGGTGTGCGCGTGACGCGGCTGACAGGGACGATGCCATGTGATCGACTTCTGCACCAGGGCGGGCCCCACATAGTCCGTGTCGTGAAGATGTGGTCCGGGCACGGGTGAACGGCAGTTGAACGACACACGCGCGCGGGGCGGTCAGTGGCAGGGTGAACAGCATGGACGGTCGTGACCTGGTGCGTTCGGTGAGTGTCGGTGGTTCGGGGCGGGCGGCTCAGGGGTTGCGCACGGTGCGGGCGGCGTGGCGCAGACGGCGGATCGACGCCGCCGGGCTGCCCCGGCGGGGGGCCGAGCGCGCGCGGGTCCCGGGGCGGGTGCAGGGGGCGGAGCCGGGTCCGGGGGGCGGTGTGATCCGGTTCAGCCGGTCCGACCTGCGGATCACCGTGACGGTCAGCGGGGCCGTGTTCTGGGGGTGGGACGGGGCGGGTCCGCAGCCGTCGTACGCCCTCGCGGGCGCGGCCCCGGAGCCCGATCCGCGGGCCGTGCTGGAACCGGACAAGGACGGCGGCTGGCGGGTGGTCGCCGAGCGGGTGACGGTCGTCGTGTCGCGGCACGGGGCGCTGCAGGTGTGCACTCCGGGCGGTGTGGTGCTGCGGCGGGAGATGCCGCCGCGGTGGTGGGAGCCGGCCGACGGGGGCCCTGCGCGGTGGATGCAGCGGTCCGAGGTGGCGGCGGACGCCCGCTTCTTCGGTCTGGGCGGGCGCGCGAGCGGTCCGCGCCTGCGCAAGGGCGTCTACCGGCTGTGGAACACCGATCCGGGCCGTGCGTTCGGCCCGGGGGACGATCCGCTGTACGTGACCATGCCGGTGCAGTTGGTCGTGGCCGACGCCGCGAGCCATCTGGTGTTCCACGACACCACGTGGGACGGCACGGTGAGCCTGCGGGAGGGCGAGGAGGGCGCCGGGTCCGGGCACGACCGGGCGGGGCGCTGCGAGCTGCGCATGGACGGGGGGCCGCTGCGCTGCTGGGTGATGGTGGGCACGCCCGCGCGCGTGCTGCTCACCTGGGCCTCGCTGACCGGGGCGCCCGCGCTGCCGCCGACGTGGGCCCTGGGCCACCAGCACGCGCGGTGGGGCTTCGGCGGTGAGCAGGAGGTGCGCCGGATCGTCGCGGGGTACCAGGAGCGCGATCTGCCGCTGGACGCCGTGCACCTGGACGTCGACCACTACGACGGCCATCGGGTGTTCACCGTCGACCAGGAGCGTTACCCCAAGCTGCCGGTGCTCGCGGAGGAGCTGCGCCGGGACGGCGTCCGTCTGGTGTCGATCGTCGACCCGGCGGTGAAGGCCGTGCCGGGGGACGCCGTGTACGACAGCGGTTCGGCGTTGGACGCGTTCGTGCGGGACGGCTCGGGGCGGAGGGTGCGGGGCGAGGTGTGGGCCGGCGAGTCGGTCTTCCCGGACTTCACGCACGCGCGCGTGCGCAAGTGGTGGGGCGGCCTGTACGAGGAGCGGCTGGGGCAGGGTTTCGCGGGGTTCTGGCACGACATGAACGAGCCGACGTCGTTCAGCGCCTTCGGTGAGACGACGCTGCCGCGTTCGGCGCGGCACGCCGTCGAGGGGCGCGGTGGCGACCACCGGGAGGCGCACAACGTGTACGCGCTCTGCATGGCCAGGGCGGGCTACGAGGGGCTGCGGGAGCTGTCGCCACAGGAGCGGCCGTTCGTGTTCTCCCGGTCCGGCTGGGCCGGCATGCAGCGCTACGGCGGCACCTGTTCCGGCGACGTGGCGACGGGCTGGCCCGGGCTGCGGGCCTCGCTGTCGCTGGTGCTGGGCCTGGGCCTGTGCGGGGTGCCCTACTCGGGGCCCGACGTGGGCGGTCACGACGGCAGTCCGTCGCCGGAGCTGTACCTGCGCTGGTTCCAGCTCGGCGCGTATCTGCCGCTGTTCCGGACGCACGCCGGTCCGCGGGCGGGCCGCAGGGAGCCGTGGGAGTTCGGTGCGGAAGTGCTGGGGCACGCGCGCGCGGCGCTGCTGGAGCGCCGGCGTCTGCTGCCGTACTTCGTGACGCTGGCGCATCTGGCGCGGCGCACCGGCGCGCCCTATGTGCGGCCGTTGTGGTGGGGGTCGCCCGAGGACCGGGCGCTGCGCGACTGCGAGGACGCGTTCCTGCTGGGTGACCAGCTGCTGGTGGCGCCGGTTCTGGGCCCCGGCGCGGGGCGGCGCGCGGTGCGGCTGCCCCGGGGCCGCTGGTACGACACCGTGACGGAGGAGGCGTACGAGGGTCCGGGGCAGGTCGTCCTGGACACGCCGCTGTCACGGATACCGGTGCTGGCGCGCGCGGGGGCGGTCGTTCCGGTCAGGGGCGCGGACGGGGAGCTGGAACTGGAGGTGTGGGCGCCCGTCGCCGGGCGGACCGGGGGCGGGCTGGTCGTCCGGGACGCGGGCGACGGCTGGGTGGAGCCGGAGATCGAGCGGTATGCGGCCCGCCGGCAGGGCCGGCGGGTGGTGGTGACCTGGGAGCGGGAGGACGGCGCGGCGGCGCCGCCCCACCCGGTGCGGGTACGGGGGCTCGGCTGAGCGGGCGGCTCAGATGTAGCGGCCCTCGAACCAGCCCCGTACGGCAAGGGTGTGCAGCGGGAAGGCGAGTTCCTCGGGTCGGCGCAGGAGGTGCCAGCCCTCGGTCTCGTCCGTGGCGCTGGACTCCGGGAGCCCTTCGGCCGGACGTTCGGGCAGGAGTCCGAACAGCAGCAGGTGTCCGTCGGGCGAGCTCATGGCGTCCACGAGGCGGACGTCCCGGGCGGCGGCGTCGATGCCCGTCTCCTCCTTGAGCTCGCGCACCACGGCCTGTTTCCAGTCCTCCCGGTCGTCGACGTAGCCGCCCGGCAGTGCCGTGCCTCCGCGCGCGGGGGCGACGGTCCGGGTGATGACGACCAGGGCGGTGCCGGTGGTGTCGTAGACGGGCTGGAGCGCCACCGCGACCGGAAGCGGGTTGCGGTAGGCGACGGTGCCGCAGGAGGGGCAGGTGCGCGGCCAGCCCGTCACGCCCTCTCCGTAGGGCGCTCCGCAGCCGGAACAGTGCGAGCCGGGCGCGGAGTTGGCGATGGGATGCTGATTTTCGGACACGCGCGGACTGTATCCGATCAGAGGAGGCACTTCTTCCGGCACTGACGAACAGGAAGCGGAAGTGGAACCAGGCGGCCCGGCCGGGATGCCTCGGAGGTGCCCGCACCGGGCACTCCGCACGCTCCGTGATCACCCGGGAATGCTGCGTGAACGTCTTATGAACTGGGCCTGGGCGCGTTCCGGCAGCGCCATCATGCTCCCGTGCACTCCTGGACGGATACTCTCCGCTTCGCCTTCCAGCCGGTGGTCAATCTGCGGACCGGCGCGGTCACCGCACTGGAGGTGCTCGCCCGCCCGGAGACCGGCGACGTCCTGGCCGAGGCGCGCCGGGACCCCGAGCTCGACGGCAGGCTGGCCGTGCTGGCGCTCCGCGCGGCGGCCCGCAAGGAGACGCTGCTTCCGCTGCACCTCAACGTGTTCGCGGCCACGCTCGCCGACCTCGGCGGCCTCGCCCGGCTGCACGACGCCGTCCGGGCGGAGGGGCGGATGCCCTGGGAGGTGACCCTCGACATCGTGCCGCCCTGCACCCATGTGCCGCAGCGAGCGCTGCTGGAGGCCGTGGGCGGGCTGCGTGAGCAGGGGTTCCGGATCAGCGCGGACGGCATCGGGGACGGGGACGTACCCCTGCGGCTGCTCACCGACCTCTCGCCCGACCTGGTCAAGCTCGACGCCTCGCTGCTGGCACGGCCGGCCGCTGTGCGGTCCATGCGGACCCTGTGCGAGCAACTGGGCGCCCTGGTGGCGGTGGAGGGCGTGGAGACCGAGCTGCAGTGCACGGCCGCGCTGTCGGCCGGCGCGCAGCTCGCCCAGGGCGAGCTGTTCGCGCCGCCGGCCAGGATCCCGGCGGCGGACGTGTACGTTCCGCCCCGCTCCGCCGCGGCCTCGGCCCAGCCCCGGCCGGGCCCGCCGGTACGGGAGTTCGTGCGGCCCGCCGCCGTGCTGCCGGTGACCGCTTCGGCGGGGCAGGTCCGTGCGCTGCTGACCGGCTCACCGGAGGTCTCCGGGGTGCTGCTCGTGGACCAGGCCGGAGTGCCCGTCCGTTCGGTGCACCGCTCCCGCTTCCTGCTGTCGATGTCCGGCCGCTACGGGCACGCCCTGTACGCGGACCGGCCCGCGTACAAGCTGGGCGACGCCCCGCGCGCGGTCGGCGCGGACGCCACCGCCTGGGAGGTGCTGGACGTCGTGGCGGTCGGCGGCAGCGACCGCACCTCGGACGACGTGGCCGTCGTCGACCACGGTGGCCGGTGCGTGGGCGTCGTACGGCTCGCGGACCTGGTACGCGCGCTGGCCGAGACCCGGGTGGAGGAGGCGGCGGGCCTGAACCCGCTCACCCGGCTGCCCGGTTCGGACGCCATCACCGCCGAGGTGGACCGGCGCATCGCCGAGGGGCGGGCGTTCGCGCTCAGCTGGCTCGACATCGACCACTTCAAGCAGGTGAACGACGGTGCCGGTTTCGCCGCGGGTGACGAGCTGATCCGCTCGGTGGGCCGGGCGCTGCAGCAGGCCGCCGCGGGGCACGCGCGCGTGGGCCACATCGGCGGGGACGACTTCCTGGTGCTGACCGACGAGGAGACGCTCGAGCCGCTGGCCACCGCCCTGCTCGACGTTCCCTGGTCGGCGGGCGGCCGCCTGGTCACGCTGTCCCTCTCGACCGTGGTGTGCCGGCCCGGGAGCGTATTCGACCACCGGCAGGCCGCGGCCGCTCTCGCGCCGGTGAAGAAGGCCGCGAAGGCGCTGGCCGGAACGAGTTGGGTGCTCGTGCGCGCGGGACTGCCCGGGCAGGAGGTCCGGCGCGGGGCGGCGCCGGCCCGGGCCGGCCGGGCGGCGGCCGAGCCGCTCGGGTGAACGGCCCGGCCGCACAGGGCCGTTCGTGCCCCCGCCTGCGAGAAGGGCGCCGCCGGAAGTTGCGCCCGTGTGAACGCCGCCATCGTTGCCGTCGGCGACCTTGACGGCCTCCCGGTGCCGGTGAACACTTCCCGGTGTCAGCCGACATCGCCGTACATTCACGGCGTATTCAGGCACTGCGCCGTGGGTTTTTTCCGCGCCCATCGGCCCGCCATCGAGGCGATCCGGCTGCGTCGGCACGCTCGTCACGGACGCCGGGCGGGGCGCGGGGCCCTCCCTGCCTTCGGCTGAAGTCGCCAAGGAACCGTTCCTGCACGGAGGGCCGGGGCCGTTCGCCCCAGGCCGGCGTCAAGGGAGCCGCCATGAGCAACGGAGACATATTCGTCGGCGAAGTCATCGGTACCGCGATCCTGATCCTGTTCGGCGCGGGTGTCTGCGCCGCCGTCACCCTCAGGTACTCCAAGGCCCGGGCCTCCGGATGGGTGGTCATCGCGTTCGGCTGGGGATTCGGCGTGCTCGCGGGCGCCTACACCGCCGCGCCCCTGTCCGGCGGGCAGCTCAACCCCGCGGTCACCATCGGCATCGCCGTGGACACCGGCAAGTGGGACAAGGTCTGGGTCTATCTGCTGGGCCAGGTCGTCGGCGCGATGCTCGGCGCCGTCCTCGCCTATCTGGTGTACCTCGCGCAGTTCCAGGCCAACGTCCGCAAGGAGGGCACCACGGAGGGGACCGCCGACGAACCGGTGCCGACGCTGGGCGTCTTCGCGACCATCCCCGAGATCAGGAACCCGGTCGCCAACCTCGTCACCGAGATCATCGCGACGATGTCGCTCGTGCTGCCCGTCCTCGCCTTCGGTCTCACCAAGGGACTCGGCGAGTCCGGCACGACGGTGCTGATCGTCTCACTGCTCGTCGTCGGCATCGGACTGTCCCTCGGCGGCCCCACCGGATACGCCATCAACCCGGCCCGCGACCTCGGCCCGCGCATCGTGCACACCTTCCTGCCGATCCCGAACAAGGGCACGTCCGACTGGGGTTACTCGTGGATCCCGGTCGTCGGCCCGCTGATCGGCGGCGCGCTCGCGGGCCTCGTCTACAACATCTCCTTCTGACCGGCGGCACGACCACGCACACCGGGCCGCGAAGGCCCGAGCCAGCGACCCGACCCAGCGACCCAGGGACAGCCATGACGGACACCGCCGAGAAGTACGTCGCCGCCATCGACCAGGGCACCACGTCCAGCCGCTGCATCATCTTCGACCACGGTGGCGCGATCGTCGCCGTGGACCAGCGCGAGCACCGCCAGATCTTCCCCAGGCCGGGCTGGGTGGAGCACGACGCCACCGAGATCTGGTCCAAGGTGCAGGCCGTGGTGGCCGGTGCGCTGGCCAAGGCCGGGCTGCGCGCCGACCGGCTCAGCGCGCTCGGCATCACCAACCAGCGGGAGACCACCGTCCTGTGGGACCGGGCCACGGGCAAGCCCGTGCACAACGCCATCGTCTGGCAGGACACCCGTACCGCCGCCCTGTGCCGCGAACTGGGCGGCACCGACGGCCAGGACCGCTTCCGGGAGCCGACCGGACTCCCGCTGGCGAGCTACTTCTCCGGGCCGAAGGCGGCCTGGCTGCTGGACCACGTGCCCGGCCTCAGGCAGCGCGCCGAACGCGGCGAGATCGCCTTCGGCACCATCGACTCGTGGCTGATCTGGAACCTCACCGGCGGCCCGGACGGCGGCCGGCACGTCACGGACGTCACGAACGCCGGCCGCACCATGCTGATGAACCTGAACACGCTCCAGTGGGATCCCGCCATCCTCTCCGCGATGAACGTGCCCGAGGCGGTCCTGCCGGAGATCAGGTCCTCCGCCGAGGTGTACGGCACCGCCGTCGGCCCGCTCGCGGGGGTCCCCGTGGCCTCGGCGCTGGGCGACCAGCAGGCGGCCGTGTTCGGGCAGGCCTGCTACGACGTCGGCACCGCGAAGAACACCTACGGCACCGGCAGTTTCCTGCTCCTCAACACCGGCGACCGGCCCGTGGCGTCCAAGAGCGGGCTGCTGACGACAATGGGCTACAAGATCGGCGGGGAGGCGCCGGTGTACTGCCTGGAGGGGTCCATCGCGATAACGGGCGCGCTGGTCCAGTGGTTCCGCGACCAGCTCGGCATCATCCGGGACGCCGACGAGATCGAGACCCTGGCCGCCGGTGTCGAGGACAACGGCGGCGCCTACATAGTGCCCGCCTTCTCCGGGCTGTTCGCGCCCTACTGGCGCTCCGACGCGCGCGGCGTCGTCACCGGTCTGACCCGCTACGTCACCAAGGCGCACCTCGCGCGCGCGGTGCTGGAGGCGACGAGCTGGCAGACGCGGGAGGTCGTGGACGCCATGTACCAGGACTCCGGGGTACGGATCACGACCCTGAAGGTCGACGGCGGCATGACGAGGAACAACCTGCTCATGCAGCACCAGGCCGACGTGCTCGGGGTTCCGGTGATCCGGCCGCGGGTGTCCGAGACCACGTGCCTGGGAGCCGCCTACGCGGCCGGTCTGGCGACGGGCGTGTGGAACGACCTGGACGAGCTGAAGTCGCACTGGCAGCGGGACGCCGAGTGGACCCCGGCGATGGAGGCGCCGGTGCGCGACCGCGAGTACCGCAACTGGCGCAGGGCGGTGGAGAAGAGCTTCGGCTGGCTCGAGGAGGACGACGTGTAGGGGCGAGGGCGCCCGGCACGCGCGCGTGCGGGACGTGTGAGCACCTCACACGCGCGTCGGGTGTCCGCGGGGACCACGGCCCGTACCCCTGTCGGCGGGGGTACGGGCCGTGCCGTGGACCGAGTGGCGGGGTGCGGTCAGGTGGCGAGGGCCCGGCGACGGCCCGCCGCGTGCTTCATCGCGTGCTGGACGACGCCGATGAGCACTTCCTTGACCGACTCCCGGTCCCGTGCGTCGCACAGCACGACCGGCACGTCCTCGTCCAGGTCGAGGGCCTGCCGCACGGATTCCGCGGGGTAACGGGCCGCACCCTCGAAGCAGTTGACGCCGACGACGAACGGGATCGTGCGGCGTTCGAAGTAGTCGACGGCGGCGAAGCAGTCCTCCAGCCGGCGGGTGTCCGCGAGGACCACGGCACCGAGCGCGCCCTCCGACAGCTCGTCCCACATGAACCAGAACCGTTCCTGTCCGGGTGTCCCGAACAGGTAGAGCACGAGGTCCTCGCGCAGGGTGATGCGGCCGAAGTCCATGGCCACGGTGGTGGTGTGCTTCCCCTCCACGCCGCTGGTGTCGTCGACCGGACGTCCGGCCTCGGTGAGCAGTTCCTCGGTGCGCAGCGGTCTGATCTCGCTGACCGCGCCGACGAGGGTCGTCTTGCCCACCCCGAAGCCGCCGGCCACCAGGATCTTGAGCGTGACGGGCTCGACCGGGGGCTTGCCGCGTTCAGAACGCCCGAAGATCATCCGTCTCTTCTCCTGCTTGATCGGGTTCGCGTGACGGCCGGCCGTAGCCGCCGCCACCGGGGGTTTCGATGACGAGAACGTCGCCCGGGCCCACCTCCGCCGAGCCGCTCCCGCCGAGATCGGTGACCGTGCCGTCGGCGCGTTCCACCCGGTTGGAGCCGAGAGCGCCGGGCTCGCCGCCGGCCATGCCGTACGGCGGCACACGGCGGTGCTGGGAAAGCGTGGAGACCGTCATGGGTTCCAGGAAGCGGATCCGGCGGACGGCGCCGTCGCCGCCGCGCCGGCGCCCGGAACCGCCGCTGCCCCGCCGGACGGCGAACTCCTCGAGCCGTACGGGCAGCCGCCACTCCAGCACCTCGGGGTCGGTGAGCCGCGAGTTGGTCATGTGGGTCTGCACGACGTCGGCTCCGGGGAAGCCGTCGCCCGCGCCGGAGCCGGAGGCGACGGTCTCGTAGTACTGGTGGCGTTCGTTGCCGAAGGTCACGTTGTTCATCGTCCCGGAGCCCTCGGCCTGCACGCCGAGTGCGGCGTAGAGGGCGCCGGTGACGGCCTGGGAGGTCTCCACGTTGCCCGCTACGACGGCGGCGGGCGGCTCGGGGGCGAGCATGGAGCCGGGCGGTACGACGATGTCCAGCGGGCGCAGACAGCCGTCGTTGAGCGGGATGTCGTCGGCGACCAGGGTGCGGAAGACGTAGAGGACGGCCGCGTTGACCACCGACGAGGGGGCGTTGAAGTTGGTGGCGAGCTGAGCGGAGGTGCCGGTGAAGTCGATCGTCGCGCGCCGCTCGGCGCGGTCGACCCGCACACGGACGCGGATGACGGCGCCGGAGTCCGTCTCGTAGGCGTACTCCCCGTCGTCCAGGGCGTCGACGACCCGGCGGACCGCTTCCTCCGCGTTGTCCTGGACGTGCCGCATGTAGGCCTGGACGACGTCGAGACCGAACTCGTCGATCATGCGGCGGACCTCGTCGACGCCCTTGCGGTTGGCGGCGATCTGCGCGCGCAGGTCGGCGAGGTTGGTGCGGACGTTGCGGGAGGGGCAGGGCGCCTCGGTGAGCAGGCGGCGGGTCTCCTCCTCGCGGAACCGGCCGTCCTGCGCGAGCAGCCAGTTGTCGAAGAGGACGCCCTCCTCGTCGATGGTCCGGCTGTGGGCGGGCATGGAGCCGGGGGCGATGCCGCCGATCTCGGCGTGGTGGCCGCGGGAGGCGACGTAGAAGAGGATCTCCGGCTCACTCCGCGTGACCGTGGCCTCCTCGGTGTCGAAGACCGGGGTGATCACGGTGACGTCGGGCAGGTGGGTGCCGCCGTGGTACGGGTCGTTGACGGCGTAGGTGTCGCCGGGGCGCATGGAGGCGCCGCGGCGGCGGATGACCTCTTGGACGCTGGTGCCCATGGAGCCCAGGTGGACGGGGATGTGGGGCGCGTTGGCCACCAGGTTCCCGCTCGGGTCGAACAGGGCGCAGGAGAAGTCCAGCCGCTCCTTGATGTTGACGGACTGGGCCGTGGACTCCAGCCGGGCGCCCATCTGTTCGGCGATCGACATGAAGAGGTTGTTGAAGACCTCGAGCAGGACGGGGTCCACTTTCGTGTCGAGATCGGAACTCTCCGTAATCGCCGTGCGTTCCATGACCAGATGCCCGTCGTCTCCGGCCGCGGCCCGCCAGCCGTCGTCGACGACGGTCGTCGCGCCGGGCTCGGTGATGATCGCCGGTCCGGTGACGGTCTCGCCGGGAGGAAGGGCCTCCCGGCGGTGGAGGGGTACGTCGTGCCAGGCGCCGCCGGTGTGCAGCCGGACGGTTCGCGGTGCGGCGCGGCGGCCTTCGTAAGGGGCGAGGGCGGAGAGGTCGGGGGGTGCGGTGATGCCGGTGGCTTCGACGGAGAGGGCTTCGACGACGATCGGGCGGTCGAGGGTGAAGGAGTACGTGGCGCGATGACGTTCTTCGAAGGCGTGGGTCATGGTGCCGGGGTCGGTCAGCTCGACGGTGAGGGTGGTGTCGGTGCCGTCGTAGCGGAGCTGGGCGCGCCGGGTGACCTCGACGCGGTCGTCCGGTACGTCCTCGGCGCGCAGTTCGGCGCGGGCGGCGCTCTCCAGGGCGTCCGCCGTCTCGCGGACGCCCGGCATCGAGGCGGCCTCCAGGGGCGCCTCGACCGACTGTTCGCGCATGGCCGTGGTGTCGGCGAGGCCGATGCCGAGCGCGGAGAGCACACCGGCCATGGGGGGTACGAGGACGGTGCGGATCCCCAGGGAGTCGGCGACCCGGCACGCGTGCTGACCGCCCGCTCCGCCGAACGTGGTCAGGGCGTAGCGGGTGACGTCGTGGCCCTTCTGGACGGAGATCCGTTTCACGGCGTTGGCGATGTTGGCGACGGCGATCCGCAGGTAGCCCTCGGCCACCTGCTCGGGCGTGCGGTCGTCGCCGGTGCGCTCACGGATCTCGTGGGCGAGGGCGGTGAAGCGGTCGCGGACGACGGCGTCGTCGAGGGGCTGGCCGCCGTCCGGGCCGAACACGGCGGGGAAGTGGGCGGGCGGGATCCGGCCGAGCATCACGTTGGCGTCGGTGACGGTGAGCGGGCCGCCGGCGCGGTAGCAGGCGGGCCCGGGGGCGGCGCCGGCCGAGTCGGGGCCGACGCGGTAGCGGGAGCCGTCGAAGTGGAGCACGGAGCCGCCGCCGGCGGCGACGGTGTGGATGTCCAGCATCGGGGCGCGCAGCCGGACTCCGGCGATCCGGGCGGTGAAGACGCGTTCATACGCGCCGGCGAAATGGGAGACGTCGGTGGAGGTGCCGCCCATGTCGAAGCCGATGACGCGGTCGAAACCGGCCCGCTGCGACATGCGCGCCATGCCCACGATGCCGCCGGCCGGTCCGGACAGGACGGCGTCCTTGCCGCGGAACTGTCCGGCCTCCGTGAGTCCGCCGTTGGACTGCATGAACATCAGCCGTACATCGCGCAGTTCGTCGGCGACGTGGCGCACGTAGCGGCGCAGCACCGGGGACAGGTAGGCGTCGACGACGGCGGTGTCACCGCGCGGGACCAGCTTCATCAGCGGGCTGGTCTCGCTGGACAGGGAGATCTGCGGGAAACCGGTGCGCGCGGCGAGGTCGCCGATCGCGCGTTCGTGGGCGGGGTGCAGATGGCTGTGCAGGCAGACGACGGCCACCGCGCGGATCCCGTCGTCGTACGCCTGGCGGAGCGGTCCCGCGAGCGCCTCGAGGTCGGGGGCGCGCAGCACGGTCCCGTCGGCGGCGATGCGTTCGTCGGCCTCGATGACCCGCTCGTACAGCATCCCGGGCAACCGGATGTGGCGGGCGAAGATGGCGGGGCGGTTCTGGTAGGCGATGCGCAGCGCGTCGCGGAAGCCGCGGGTGATCACCAGCAGGGTGCGCTCGCCCTTGCGTTCCAGCAGTGCGTTCGTGGCGACGGTGGTGCCCATGCGTACGGCGTCGACGGGCTCCTGGGAGCCGTGCAGCAGTTCCCGGACGCCCGCGACCGCCGCGTCGGCGTACCGTTCGGGGTTGTCGGACAGCAGCTTGTGCGTGAGCAGCCGGCCGTCCGGGCGGCGCGCGACGATGTCGGTGAAGGTGCCGCCTCGGTCGACCCAGAACTGCCAGCCAGTCACGTCGTCACTCCGCATCCGCGCCGGTCACAGGGCCCGGAGGCCGTTGATCACGTCGCGCAGAATACTCTCGTCCGGCAGCTCGGCCGGGGGTACCGGACGCGTCACGTGGACGAGTTCCGCGTCCACGAGGTCCCCGATCAGGACGCGCACGACGCCGACCGGCAGGTTCAGTTCCGCCGCGATCTCGGCGACGGACTGCGGCGCCCCGGCGCAGAGCCCGACGATCTCCACGTGCTCGGGGGCGAGCGTCGGGTCCGTATCCGGGTCCTCCGCGCCCGGTTCGGTGACGACCACCGCGATCAGATCGAGCCGGTGCTGGCCGGCGCTCGTGGTGCGGCCGCGCGTCATGGCGTACGGGCGGACGACCGGTCCGGCCTCGTCGTCGAACCAGTGGCTGCTTCCCTGACCGTCTCCGCTCATGTCATCCCACTACCCGCCTGCGGGCAGATCGGTGCGCGGCGCGGTGATCAGGTGCACGCCTACCCGCTTGACCAGCAGTGTCATCTCGTAGGCGACCTGCCCGACGTCGGAGTCGGCGTCGGAGAGGACGGCGAGGCAGCTGCCATCGCCGGCGGCGGTGACGAACAGGAACGCGTCGTCGAGCTCGACCATGGTCTGCCGGACGCTGCCCGCCTCGAAGTGGCGGCCCACGCCCTTGGCGAGGCTGTGGAAGCCGGAGGCGACGGCGGCCAGGTGCTCGCTGTCCTCGCGGGTCAGGTCCTTGGACACCCCCGTGGGCAGCCCGTCCCCGGAGAGCACGACGGCCTTGCGGATGCTGGCGACCCGGTCGACGAGGTCGTCCAGGAGCCAGTTCAGCTCGCCCTTGTTCGGCTCCGTCTGGCCGGTGGCCTTCGGTGCGGTCATCGACCGTCCCCCTTAGTCGTTCCTTGTGCTGTGCCATTGCGTTGGTCGTCGCCCGAGGCGTTCTCCTCACGGCCGCGCTGCCAGCCCCGTTGCAGTGAGGCCATCCGGTCGCGGACCTCGTCGGCGTCGCGGTCGGCGGGCTCCTCGGCGTGCTCGGGGCGCCGAGAAGGTTCCTGCTTCAGCTGCGGGGCCAGGCTGGCCTGCCGGACGCGCCGGGGCAGCGGACCGGTGCCGGACGCGGGCTCCGGGGCCGGGCCGTCCGCGGGCGGGGTGGCCTCGCCCCGGCCGCGGCCCGAGGCCGCCGACGCGGGCCGGGTCCGCCGGGGCAGCGCCGAGGCCCCGGAGGGCTGTTCCTCGCCGTCGCCCGCACGGGCCGTCTGCTCGGCCGTGCGGTCGGGAAGAGCGGGGGGCCGCCGGACCGCCGTGCCACGCCGACGGGCGGGAAGCGGGGCCGGGCCCACGGCGTCGGGGCGGCGCGGGCCCGGAGTGATCCGGTCGTCGGGGTCGTCGCGCCGGGCGCGTTGCTCGGCGACGGGCCGGCCATGCGAGCTGACCAGCTTGGGCGTCTGGCGCCGCGGCAGCGGCACGGGGCCGCCGGTGCGGTCGGGGTCCGGGCTGTCGGCGCCGTGCGGGGGGACCGGCCGGTGCGGCCCGTCCGGTCGTGCGGTCCGGCGCTCCTCCTGGTCGCGGGTGCGGCGGGAGCGGAACAGGCCGCCGCGCACGCTCTCCTCGTCCGTCAGGGCGCCGGGGAAGTCGTCGATGGTGTCCAGGTCCACCGGCCCCTCGAGTTCGACCGGTCCGTCCAGCAGGGAGGTCGGCAGGCCGGGAAGCTGTACGGGGGCCTGGGAGCGAGCGGGGCCTAGGCCCACGGCCTGTCCGGTGTCCTTCGCCGGGCGGTCGAGGCGGAAGCCGATGCCGTTGGTGTCGGGGACGTCGTCGGACAGCAGCAGGTCGGGGATGAAGACGACGGCGGTGGTGCCGCCGTAGGGCGACGGCTGCAGGGATACCCGGACGTTCTGGCGCTGGGCCAGGCGGCTGACCACGAACAGGCCCAGCCGGTCCGTGTCCGAGAGCTCGAACTCGGGTGTCTCGGCGAGCCGGAGGTTGGCGTCCAGCAGAGCCTCGGCGGTCATGCCGAGACCCCGGTCGTGGATCTCCAGGGTGAAGCCGTTCGCGACCCGTTCGCCGAGGACCTGGACGGCGGTGTGCGGCGGCGAGAAGACCGTGGCGTTCTCGAGGAGTTCGGCCACCAGGTGCGTGACGTCGGCGACGGCCGGGCCGGTGACGGCGACCCGCGCCAGGCGCCGGACCTCGATGCGCTCGTAGTCCTCCACCTCGGCGACCGCGGCCCGGACGATGTCCATGAGCTGCACGGGGCGGCGCCACTGCCGCGACGGCGCCGCGCCGGAGAGGATCACCAGGCCCTCGGCGTGCCGGCGCATGCGGGTGGTGAGGTGGTCCAGCCGGAACAGGTCGGCGAGTTCGTCGGTGTCCTCGGTCCTGCGCTCCATGGTGTCGAGCAGAGTGAGCTGCTTGTGCAGCAGGACCTGGCTGCGGCGGGCGAGGTTCACGAACACCTCGGAGACGCCGGACCGCAGTTCGGCCTGCTTCACCGCGGCCTCGACGGCGGCGCGCTGCAGGGTGTTGAGCGCCTGGCCGACCTCGCCGATCTCGTTCCTGTCGTACTCCAGGCGTGGCACCTCGGTCTCCACGTCCACCTGTTCACCGGCCGAGAGGCGGCGCATCACGCTGGGCAGCCGCACCCCGGACGCCTCGTGCGCGTCCAGGCGCAGCTTGCGCAGGTCCCGCACGAGGCCGCGGCCGACGCGCACGGACAGGACGAGGGACACGAGGAGGGCGACGAGGCCGAGGACGCCCGCGACGGCCGCCTGCACGATCACGCCGACCGCCACGGGCCGCATCCGGTCCTGGAACCGGTCGCCGGCCTGGTCGTCGAGGGTGCCTAGCTCGTCGAGGACGCCGGCCGCGGTGGAGTCCCAGCTCCGGGCGGTGACGCCGCGCGGGGTTCCGGGGCCGCTGCCCGTGACGGACTGCTCGGCCGCCAGCAGCGGTGCCGTGGTGGCGTTCTCCCAGAAGCGTTCGTACCGGTCGCGTTCCGCGGCGGGGAGCAGCGGCAGGCTGATGTCGTAGAGCAGGTCGCGCTGGGCGACGAGGTCGGAGACAAGGCGGGTCTCGTCGCGGGAGACCTTGCCCACGACCAGCGCGGATCCGAGCAACGCGTCCTCCCGGGAGAGGAGTTCGCGGGCGCGGGTGAGGTTGACGAGGGCACGGGCCTGCTCGTTCATCTCGACGCTGTCGATGCCGTCGAGGGATGCCAGCAAGGTGTAGCAGGGGTCGACGAGGCGGTTGTAGCGGTCGAAGGCCTGGGCCCGGCTGACCGTGCGCGCCTCGACGCCGCGGCGCAGGGCGTCGAGTCCGTCGAAGGCGTCCAGGACCGTGGTCAGACGCTCGCCGTCGTCCCCGTCCATGCCGTCGAGGACGTCCCGGTCCCGGGCGTGCCCGCGGACCTCGGCGAGGGACCGGTCGGTCGCGGTGCGGGTGCGCTGGAGCGCCGACAGGGCGTCGGCCGCACGCGGGTCGGCGAGGTAGACGAGGGTCTGGCGGCGTTCCTGCTGGAGGCCGCGGGCGGCGTCCTCGACGGGGTAGCCGACGTCCCGCACGATGTCGGACACGCTGAAGAGCCGGGTGACCTCACGTCCTGTGAGCACCGTGGCGAAGCCCCAGACGGCGGTCAGGGACACCAGCGGCACGAGAAGCAGCGCCACGATCTTCCGGCGGATCGACTTCCCGCGAAAGCGCATGGCCTCCCCCAGCTCGACCCCCGCGGGCCGGGGGTACACATGTGCGTCAACAAACGGCGCGAGCCTACTACCGCCGCACAGATAACTCGAAGACGCGTGTGCCAGGCGAACTGCCGCATCGGCTACGGGAGATGGCGAGTTGTCCGGGCATTGCGGGACTTTGCACCCGGTGTACGGGGGCCGGTGACCGGACCGGCCGGAGGAGTACGGACAACGGGTTGGCCGGAAGTTTTCGCCGGTGGGAATCTTCGCGGCTCGCCACTCGTCTTTCCTGATGGGAAATGGGGGCGGAATCGGACGCAGGAGCCGCATCCCGCATCCCGGCGGCGTAAAAGTGCGCAAGCCGGGCAGCCAGTGGGAGTCGGCGTCTTCGGACATCAGGGCAAGGGGCCTGCCGGCGGTGGGGAGTGACACGGTGATGGGCACGGCGGAGCGGCGCGGGGCGACCGCGGAGAGCGTGGCGGAGCGACCGTCGGTGCGGCGGCACCCGGAAGCGTCGGATCGGGACATTCCGGCGCAGGGGTACGCCGAGGAGTCCACCGGCGAATTCAGGCAGCAGGAGCGGCAGTTGTGGGTCGAGGAGCCCGCGCGGCGACGCAGGCTGCCCGACCCGGTGCGTACGGCGGCGGTGCGGGCGGTGCTGATCGCCTCGGTGACGCTGATCCAGGCGGTGGTGGCGTTCCTGTGCACGATGGCCGACTCCTGGCTGGCCTTCCCGATGGTGATCAGCAGCGTGGTCAGCACGATCGTCGCCACCTGGGGCGTGGCCGACGTCTGGGTGACCCGTCAGGTGTGGAACCAGCGGTACGGCGTCGTCTCCGAGCCGAGCAGCACGGCCCGGGCACTGCGCCGTGAGCGCCGGTCCCGCCGGCGGCAGGAGCGCGCCACCCTGCGGGAGCAGGCGCGCATACGCCGGCGGGGCGGCGCCGGGCAGCTGTCGCACCCCTGACCGAGCCGGCCGGACGGGAGGCCCGGCCCGGCCGGCTCCCCGGCTCGGCCCGTACTCGCGAGCCTCCGGGCCTGGATCAGGAGGTCGCGGAGGCCGGCCGCCTGAACATGCGGGTCGCCGTGATCTCGCTGCGCACCTCGTCCCCGGCCTGCGGCTGCTGCGGCAGGCCGGGCCGGAGGTGCTCCTCGACGCTGATGTACTTCAGGCCCGCCCTGAGGTCGGCGTCGTTGCGGAGCCGGATGACCAGCGGGAACTCGGCCAGCGCGGTCGTGTCGAACAGGCCGGTGGTGTACAGGAGCTGCACGCCCAGCGCGTCGGACACCGCCCGCTGGAGCTCCAGCAGGTAGGTGGCGTTGGCGCGGCCGATCGGGTTGTCGAGGAACAGCGTCCCCGCGTGCCGGTGCTTGTCCCGGCCCCGGTCGTTGGAGCGCAGGGCGGCCATCGTGCAGTACAGGGCGATGGCGGCGGTGAGGAGCTGCCCGCCGGAGAACACGTCGCCCATCTGGCCGACGGGGACGCGTTCGGCGCGGAGCACCGCGTCCGGCTTGAGGATCTCCACGGCAACGCCCCTGGGCTGCAGCGCGGCCGCCACTCCGCGCAACAGCAGCGACATGCCGTCGCGCCGCATGTCGGAGTTCTTCTTCACGGCCGCGCGCGTGGCCTCGTCGATGACGTCGCCGAGCCGTTCGGTGAGCGTCGCCTGGTCGGGCTCCTCGAAACGGATGCGCAGGAACTCCTGTCCCGACCACTCGCCGAGCCCTTCGGGGAGACGGGAGAGCCGCTGGGCGGAGCGCAGGGTGGCCAGAGCCGACTCGACCAGCCCGCGGAGCCGGTCGACGATCGAGTCCCGGTTGCGCTCCAACTGGGCCAGTTCGTCGGTGAGGACCCGCAGCCGGGGCGCGAAGGCGGCCGCCCACTTCTGGGCGTGCTCGGGCAGCGCGGAGGCGGGCAGCTCGCGGATCTGCTGCCGGGCGGGGGTGCGCACCTGCTCGTACCGGGTGGAGTTGGCGTGCCGCACGAGCACGTCGCTCGCCTCGCGCACGGCCGCCTCGGCGGCGGACAGGTCGGCCGCGCAGCCGCGCAGTGAGCGGCGGACCTCGGCGGCCGCGTGCCGGGCCTCCTCCAGAGTGCCGGGGTAGGGCTCGGGCTCCTCCTGCTCCTCTTCGGTGGTGTGCTCGCGCAGCAGGTCGCGGAGCATCGCGGCGATCTCGTCGAAGCCGCCGGCCGCGTCCTCGGCGACCCGGTGGGCCTCCAGCAGCTCGGTGTGCGCGTCCCGGGCCTCGGCCAGCGCCTCGGTGCGGGCGGCGAGTTCGGCCGTGGCGGTGCGCAGCAGGGCCTGGGCGTGCTCGGCGTCGCGCGGGGTGAGTTCCGCGGACAGCTCGGTGTGCGCCGCGCCCTCCTCGGGGGCGTGCCGCTCGGCCTCGCCGCGCAGCCGGCCGAGCTGCTCGCTCGCGGTGGACATCCGGGTCTCCAGGAGCTGCACCAGCTCCTCCGCACGTGCGGCGGCCGCCTGCCGGGAGGGGCCGTCGGAGCCGTCCGGCGACTGGAGCAGTTGCTCGGCGCGGCTGCGGACCTTGTTGCTGAGGCGGTCGAGTTCGGCGCGGGCGGCGCTCTCGTCGCTCTCCGCGCGGGCCTGCTCGGCCCGCAGGTCGGCGCCGACGCCGACCTTCTCGTACACCTGGGAGGCGGCTCGGTACGCCTCGCGCAGGGCGGGCAGCGAGGCCTCGGGGTCGTCGGAGTCCGCCGCCGGCACGTCGTCGGGTGCGCCGGCGATCTCGGCGCGTTCGGCGCGCAGCGCACGCGCGGTGCGGCGGGCGTCGTCGGCGGCCCGCTGGACGGCGCGGCGGTCCTCGTCGGCGGCGCGGGCGCGCTCCAGGCAGGCCTGGGCGCGGGCCTCCGACTCGGTCGCCTCGTCGGCGAGTTCGCGGAGCCTGACCTGCCAGCCGGCGCGCTCGCGCAGCCGGAAGGCGAGCCCGGCGAGGGCGTCGGCGGCGCGCCGGGCCCGCTGCGCGGCCTCCTGCCGCTCGTCGCGGACCTGCGTGGCTTCGGCGGCGGTCTCGTCGGCTTCCGCGCGGGCGGTGCGTGCCTCGGCGAGTTCGGCCTCGCTCTCCTCGGCGAACGCGCGTGCCTCCTGCGCCGCCGCGCTCAGCTCGGTCAGCCGTCCGGCCGGGCAGCCGGTGCGCCAGGAGGCGAGGCGGGCCGACAGCTCGCGGTCGCGGCCGAGCCGGGCGGCGAGCGCGCGGATCTCCTCGTCGCGCTCGGCGGCCCGTGCGCGCAGGGCCTGCCGCTCCTCGTCCGCCGCGTGCTCGTCGTGCATGGCGGGGTTCGGCGGCACGAGGAAGACGTCGCCGGAGGTGGCGCCGGGCGCCGGCGTCGGGGCCAGCAGGGCCGCCGCCGTGCCGACCGCCACGGCGGAGCGGGGCAGCAGGGCGGCGTCGCCGAGCGCCTCGCGGGCACGCGCGTGCGTGGCGGGGTCGGTGATGATCACACCGTCGACCAGCTCGGGGCGGGCGGCGAGCACGCGCGCGTGGTCGGCGGAGTCGACGGCCTGGGCGAGGTAGCGCCATCCGGGCAGCGCGGGGATGCCGCGCTCGCCGAGGAACTCGACGGTGGCCAGCACGTCCGGCCCGGGCGGCAGCAGTCCGCCGTCGCCCAGGGCGCCGAGGATGCGGGCGTCGTCGGCGGCGGCCGTACGCAGTTCGAACAGGTGCCGTTCGGCGGCCGACACGGCGTCGTCGAGGAGTTCGCGCAGCTCGTCCGCGAAGCGGTCGAGTTCCTCGGGGCCCATCGTGCCCTCGGCGCGCGGACGGGTTGCCGCCGGTTCCGCCGTCCGCACCGACGGTCCGTCGGTCTCGCTCCTGGGCGCCGGCACCCCGGGGCGGGCCGCTCCGGAAGCGGCCGGCAGGCTCAGCAGCTCGGCGAGCCGGTCCTCGGCGGCCAGCGTCTCGGCGAGGCGCCGCTCGGCGTCGTAGGCGCGCTCGGCGGCGGTCGCGGCGTCCGCCGCGCGAGCCGCCGTCAGCTCGGCGCGCGCCTCGGCGGAGGCCGCCTCACGGGCGTGCTCGGTGGCCTTGCGGGCGGCCTCACGGGCCGCGTCCCAGGCGGCGACCGCGGTCTTCTCGGCGTCGCTCGCGGCGAGCGCGGCGCGGGCCGGGTCGGCGTCCGGCGCGCTGTCGTCGAGCCAGCCCGCGCGCACCGCCTCGGCCGTCTCCTGCTCGACCTCGGCGAGGCGCTGGCGCAGGTGCCCGGCCTCGCTGCGGGCCCGCTGGCCCTCGGTGGCGGCGGCGGTGGAGTCGCGGTAGCCGCTCTCACCGATCTCCTGGAGGGCCGCCGAGCGCTCCTCCCCCTCGTTGGCGAGGCTCTCGGCGCTCTCGGCGGCCGCGTGCAGGGCGCGGACGAGGTCCACGGCGGCCTTGGCGCGGGCGGCCAGCGCGGGGGCGGCGTCCCGCTCCGCCTCCTGGATGGCGGCGGACACGCGCGTGACCCGGTCGGCGGCGGCGCGGTGCCGCAGCACGGCCTCGGCGGCCTGCCAGGCGGAGTGCAGGGTGCGCGCGTCGGCCAGTTCGCGCTTCTGCGCGGCGGCGGCCTTCTCGGCGGCGGCGAGCGCCAGGGACGCGTGCCGGTAGGCGAGTTCGGCGGCGACGAGCGAGCTGCGCTCGCGGGCCCCCTCGGAGTGCGTGACGGCGTAGGCGGCGGCCGTGACGCGCTGCGCCAGGTCGGCGGCGCGCACCCGCTCCCGCACGGCCCTCGCGGACAGCCGCCGGGCCAGGGTGCGGGTGCGGCGTTCGGCGCCGGCGTGCACGTCACGCGTGCGTGAGCGCGTCTCGGCGGCCTCGACGATCCTCCCGAGCAGGTCGACGGAGCCCGCGGTGAAGTCCCGCTCGGCGGTCAGCTCGGCCCGCCGGCCGAGTTTGTCGCCGAAGCCGCTGACCAGGTCGGCGAGGCCGTCGGTGTCCCGGGTGTCGGTGACCGCGCGGAGCAGCAGGTCGGTGAAGTCGGAGTCCTTCTTGACCGCGAAGAGACCCGCCGCCTCGCCCTCGTCGGCGTTCATCTCCCGCTGGTAGCGGAAGAGTTCGGGGTCGAGGCCGAGGTCGCCGAGGTGCTCGATCCAGCGGTCGTGGATCTCCTCCCAGTGCACTTCGAGGTGGGGGTAGGCCTTGCCGGACTCGGTGAGGGCGTCGCGGAAGCCCTTCATGGTGCGGCGCCGGCCTTGGGCGCCCGAGCTGCCCTCGACGGGCGGCCGGACCGCGGTGGACTCGGCGACGGGCAGGTTGTCCAGACTGAGGCCGGGGCCGGGCCGGAAGGAGTACCAGGCCTCGGCGAACTTCCGCGGGTCGCTGGAGACCTGGCGTCCGCGCCACTCGCTGACCTTGCCGACGACGACGCACTCGCCGGTCTGCACGTGCTGCCACTCCAGCGCCACGTGCCCGCAGTCGTCGGCGAGCAGGAACTTGCGCAGCACGCCGGAGCTGGCGCCGCCGAGGGTGTTGCGGTGGCCGGGCAGCATCACCGAGAAGATCAGCTTGAGCAGGACGGACTTGCCGCCGCCGTTCTCCAGGAAGAGCACGCCCGCGGGCGCGGGCCGGCGCGGCGGGCCGGACGGCTCCTCCGCGAAGAACTCCGCCTGCGTGGGCGCGGGGTCGGGCACGGGCCCGCCCACGCCCCGCAGGTCGAGCACGGTGTCGGCGTAGCGCGCACCGGCCGGCCCGATGGAGTAGAGGCGGACCCGGGACAGCTCGTACATGGCGGACTCTCGTAAGTCTGGTCAGGAAGGCGGTGGATCAGGAGTGGAACGGCAGCCCGGCGTCGGCCACCAGGTCCAGGTCCTCGGTGTCCTCGGCGGGCAGCAGGCTGGCCGAGCCGTCGGTGACCGGGACGACGCCCAGCTCCAGCAGCTCGGCCATCGCGGCGCCGCCGGCCAGGTCGCGCACCTGGAGCTGGTAGCGCGCCGTGGTGCGGTAGGTGCCGCCGTGGTCGTCCCCGGTGCGCTGCAGGAAGCCGGATTCGGTGAGGAAGGCCGCGGCCTTGGCGACGATGCCCGTGGTCGAGGCGGCCGGCCGGCGCGCGTCCTTGGTGGCGCCGGTCGCGCTGCGCCGAGCCCAGATCCGCCAGGCGGCCTCCAGACCGGGCGCGTCGGTGGCCGGGTCGGTGTTCTCGCCGCGTTCCTCGGCCCGCTCCTCCAGGCGGCGGCAGGCCTGCCGTACGAAGGCGTCGACGCCGTTGACGGTGATCCGGCCGATGTAGGAGTCGTCGGCCAGATCCTCCGGGCGCGGGAACGCCAGGGCGGCGACGGCCAGGTGGGCCAGGCCGTGCAGGAAGCGGTCCCCGGAGTCGGCGGCGGTGCGACGCGCGTAGTCACCCATGCGGACGGCGAACACCGAGTCCTCGGCGGCGGTCACGGCCATGCCCGCGCGGGGGGACACCTCCAGCACGATCAGGCCGAGGCCGGCGGCGACGGCGTCGGCCAGGCGCGCGAACGCCGGTTCCTCGCGGTAGCGGCGCAGCAGATCGGTGTACTCCTGGTCGCGGGCGGGCTGCAGTCTGGGCTGCAGCCCGAAGGCGACGAGCCGCGCCGCGTCGGCGGCGTCAGCGGGGGTGACGGCGGCGGACGCCGACGGGGCCGGGGCCTGCGTGTCACTCCACTCGACGTGCTCGGTCACGGTCTGGGCTCCTTGTCGCGGTCTCGCTGCTCACTCATGCTGCTTCCGTCCGGTCGGCGGCCATTCCCGCCGCGTCCAGCAGCGCCGTTCCGACGATCAGGTCGGCCCCGCCGAACTCGGGATCGTCCAGTTCGGTCCCGTCGTCGACGGCGAACAGCAGTCTCTGCTCGCCCTGCCGGTAGGCGGTGCCGACCGCGGGGCTGGCCGCGTGCACGGCCAGCAGCGCCACCAGGTAGGGCAGTTCGGGGTCCTGTCCGCGCGCCTCGGCCAGCAGCCCGGACAGTCGGCGCGGGGCGTCCGCCGGCAGGTCCAGCAGCTCCATGGCGGCGGCGAGCTGCTCCTCGCTGAACCGGCTGTCGTCCGGTGTGGCGATCAGGTCGGGCTCGGGCATCTCCGCGCCGAGGTGCTCCCGTTCCACCGGCGGCGTCAGCAGTATGTCCACGAGGTCGCCGACCCGCACCGACACCGGGGTGCGCAGTCCGGTGGCGTGGGCGAAGAAGGCGTCTGTGACGCGGACCGCGCGCTCCAGCGGCAGCGGCAGCGCCGGAGCGAGGAGGTGGCCGTACAGGTCGGTCCCGGACGTGGACGCGGCCGGAGCGAACGCCTGTCTGTCCTGTTCGGCGCGGAACAGCGGGCCCGCTTCCAGCAGCCGGGACTGGAGCTGGGTGTGCCGGCGGATGCAGTCCTTGACGATGTCCACCAGCTCGGCCGCGCGGCGCTTGTTGCCGGGGTCCTCGGTCTCGTCGCGGGCCTTGCGGATGTTGGTGAGGATGGCGTTCTCGTGCCGGTAGCGGTCGGCCACGTGGTCGAGGGCCTCGGCGATCATGTCGGGCACGGCGTTCAGCCAGTCGACCGCGCGGACGTTGCGCCGGGTGGCCTCCAGCGCGCGGCGCAGGGTCTCCGAGTACTGCACGGTGCGGTAGCGGGCCTGCTCGGCGGCGAGCTGTGCGTCGGCGAGGCGGCCGCGGTTGATCAGCACCTCGAGCTTGACCTCGGCGGCGATCTGGGCGCTGGTGACGTCGGTGTCCAGGGCGCCGACGAGGACGTTGACCGCCTCGTCGGTGGTGCGCAGGTAGACGGTGCCGCCGGGGCCGGGGACCTCCTCGATCAGCTTGAAGTCGTAGTCGCGGCGGACGTAGGTGCCGTCCGGCGCGAACGTGCCGTACACCGCGCGGAAGCCGCGGTCCACGCTGCCGACGTTGATCAGGTTCTCCAGGACCCAGCGGGCCACGCGCTCGTGCTCGGCGGTGGGCCGGTGCGGGGCCTGGGCGGCGATGCGCGGGACGAGCCGGGCCACGATCTGCTCGTGGTCGGCGCCCGTGTCGAAGTCCATGTTCAGCGTGACCAGGTCGATGGCGGACAGGGCCACCTCGGCCATCCCGTACACCGAGTACTCGCCGGCGAGGTTGGCCTTGCGCGCGTCGAGGTCGTGCAGCGGCGCCGTGCAGGCGAGCGCGCGCAGCCGCCGCGCCAGCCCCTCGTCGGCGGCCGGGCCCGGCGCCGGGCGCGGCCCCGCGCTGAGCTGGGGCGGAACGCTGTCCGTCGATGCAGGCGAAGTCACGGTGCACAGACTAGGTCCTCGGTCTGACAACGACCCAAACGACGCAGAAGCGACGGCCGTCACAGACGCTCGACGGGTGCGGATGACAGCACCGCGCGCCACGGGCTCCCGGCGTCACCAGGACTCGTCGGGCTCCCGGCGCCGACAGGAGACGGGCTCCCGGCGTCAGGAGGAGGCGTCCTCGCCGACCCGGCGGCGGTACACCTCCACGACCCGCTCCAGCGAGTCGGCGAGGTAGGTCCTCAGCAGCCCCTCGGCCTCGTCCCGGTCGCCGGCCTGCAGGGCCCGCAGGATCTGGCCGTTGCGGGCGAGGTACGGCTCGTGCAGCCGGCGCGGGTGGTCGACGACGTGGAAGGCGAGCCGCAGTTCGGCGAAGACGCTGCGCATCAGCTCGTCGGTGCGTTCGCTGCCGGCCAGCGCCACCAGTTCGCGGTGGAAGTGGATATTGGCCGTGCCCAGCGATTTCCAGTCATCTCCCTGCATGGCGAGCTGCCCCTCGGCGACGGCGGCGGCCAGGCCGTCGAGCGCGTAGGGCGGTTCGCCGAGGCCGCGGACGACGGCGCATTCGACGAGTTCGCGGACGCGGTAGATGTCCTCGACGTCCTCCACGGTCAGGACCCGGACGAAGACGCCGCGGTTGAGTTCGTGGACGAGCAGTCGCTCGTGGGTGAGCAGCCGGAACGCCTCGCGCAGGGTGTTGCGGGAGACCCCGAGCGCGCCGCCGATGGCGTCCTCGGACAGGCGGGTGCCCGGCGGGAAATAGCCCTCGGCGACCCGGCTGCGGAGGATGTCGGAGACCCGTTCGGCGGTGCTGGTGCGCCCCAGGAGGGCGCGGTCGTCGGCCAGTCCCGTCAGCTGCTCTGCCATGCCCGGAATTCAATCGCAGTCGGGAGGACGAGACAACAGGGGTATTGAAGGATCGTTGAACGATCCTCTACGGTGCTCGGCACGGCACAACTCCCGCACGGCATGGCTCGGTTCACCGCACCCCCCGTCCCCCTTCTGCGAGGTGCCCATGAGCACGACTCCCCCGCCCCGGTCCGCGACACCGGACCTCCGGCCGGCCACAGGCGAACGCGTCGCCGAGGACGGCGCGTTCGGCTGGCTGCGGGCCCTCGGCCCGCGCGGCCGCCAGGCGTTCGCCGGAGCTTTCGGCGGATATGCCCTGGATTCCTACGACTACTTCACGCTGCCGCTGAGCATGGTGGCGCTCGCGGCGTACTTCGGTCTGGACAGCGGCCAGACCGGCCTGTTCACCACCGTCACGCTGGTGGTCTCCGCGATCGGCGGGGCGGTGGCCGGGGTGGTCGCGGACCGGCTGGGCCGGGTCCGGGCGCTGATGATCACGGTGATCACGTACGCCGTCTTCACCGTGGCCTGCGGCTTCGCACCCAACTACGAGACGCTGCTGGTGTTCCGCGCCCTGCAAGGGCTCGGCTTCGGCGGCGAGTGGGCGGTGGGCGCCATCCTGGTCGCCGAGTACGCGAGCGCCCGGCACCGGGGCCGCACGCTCGGCGCCGTCCAGAGCTCCTGGGCGGTCGGCTGGGCACTGGCGGCGGTCGTCTACACGCTGGTCTTCTCCGTCGCCGGCGACGACCTGGCCTGGCGGATCATGTTCTGGACCGGGGCGCTGCCCGCGCTGCTCGTGGTGTGGCTGCGCCGCCGGGTGCACGACGCGCCCGAGGCGACGGCCGCCCGTGAACAGAGCCCCCGGCGCGGTTCGTTCGCGGCGATCTTCCGGCCGGCTTCGAACGGCGAGCCGGGCCTGCTGCGCACGACGGTCTTCGCGAGCCTGCTGTCCACGGGCGTGCAGGGCGGCTACTACACGCTGGCGACCTGGGTGCCGACGTACCTCAAGAGCGAGCGCGGCCTGTCCGTCGTGGGCACCGGCGGCTATCTGACCCTGCTGATCTCGGGGGCCTTCCTCGGCTACCTGACCGGTGGACACCTCACCGACCGGCTCGGCCGGCGCCGCAACATCTGGCTGTTCGCGCTGCTCTCGGCGATCTGCGTGCTCGCCTACGCCGACATCCCGCACGGCGCCGACACGCTGCTGCTGGTGCTCGGCTTCCCGCTCGGCTTCTGCATGTCGGCCATCTTCAGCGGCTTCGGCTCCTACCTGAGCGAGCTGTACCCGACGGAGGTGCGCGGCACCGGGCAGGGCTTCACGTACAACACCGGCCGCGCGGTGGGCGCGGTCTTCCCGACCCTGGTGGGCTTCCTGGCGGACAGCTGGGGCGTGGGCGGCGCGCTGGTCTTCGGCGCGATCGGCTACGGCCTCGCGGCGCTCGCCCTGCTCGGGCTGCCGGAGACGCGCGGGAAGGAGCTGGCGTGACGCGGGTGAACCGTACCTCCGACCGGCCCGTGACCCTCGTCGACGAGCACGCGCACGCGTGGAGCCCCGAGGAAGCGCGGGCCCGCTTCCGGGCGGGGCTCACCGGCCCCACGGCGGGTGTCTCGGCCGGGCACACGCAGGCCAACCTGATCGCGGTGCCGGCCGACTGGGCCTACGACATGCTGCTGTTCTGCCAGCGCAACCCCAAGCCGTGTCCCGTGCTGGACGTCACGGACGCGGGCTCCGCCACCACCGTGCTCGCCCCGGGCGCGGATCTGCGCACCGACCTGCCGCGCTACCGGGTGTGGCGGAACGGCGAACTGGCCGAGGAGCCGACGGACGCGCGCGCGTACTGGCGGGACGACCTGGTGTCGTTCCTGCTGGGCTGCAGCTTCACCTTCGAGTGGGCGCTGGCCGGGGCGGGCGTCCCGATCCGGCACGTCGAGCAGGGCCGCAACGTGCCGATGTACGTGACCGGCAGGGAGTGCCGCCCGGCGGGCCGGCTGCGCGGGCCGATGGTGGTGTCCATGCGTCCGGTGCCGCCGCAGCACCTGCGCGCCGCGATCCGGGAGAGCGGCCTGCTGCCCGCCGTGCACGGCGGCCCGGTGCACTGCGGCGATCCGGCGGCCCTCGGCATCGAGGACCTCGGGCGGCCCGACTTCGGCGACCCGGTGGACGCCGCGCCCGACGACATCCCGGTGTTCTGGGCCTGCGGGGTGACCCCGCAGGCGGCGGTGATGGCGTCCCGGCCGCCGTTCGCCATCACCCACGCACCGGGCCAGATGTTCCTGACCGACGCGCGGGACGAGCAGTACCGCGTGGTCGGCGTCGACTGACGCCGGCGAGCGGCACACCGGGCACGGGGCCCGGACAGCACCCGACACGAGGACCGGAAAGACACGAGGGACCATGACCGCGATCGATCTGAACGCCGACCTGGGCGAGGGCTTCGGCCGCTGGCGGCTGACCGACGACGAGCAACTGCTGTCCGTCGTCACCAGCGCCAACGTGGCCTGCGGGTTCCACGCCGGCGACGCGGCCACCATGCGCCGGGTGTGCGAGCTGGCCGCGGCGCGCGGGGTGACGATCGGCGCGCAGGTCTCCTACCGGGACCTCGCCGGGTTCGGGCGGCGCGCGATGGACGTGCCGCCCGCCGAGCTGGCCGCCGAAGTGGCCTACCAGATCGGCGCCCTCGAGGTGTTCGCCCGGGCGGCGGGCGCGCGCGTGGCGTACGTCAAGCCGCACGGCGCGCTCTACAACCGGGTGGTGCACGACGAGGACCAGGCCGCTGCGGTGGTGGACGGCGTGCTGCTGGCGGACGCCTCGCTCCCGGTGCTCGGCCTTCCCGGCTCCCGGCTGCTGGAGCTGGCCGGGAAGGCGGGCCTGCCGACCGTCACGGAGGCGTTCGCCGACCGCGCCTACACCGACGCGGGCACGCTGGTGCCGCGCGGCCGGGAGGGCGCCGTGGTGAGCGATCCGGAGACCGTCGTGGAGCGCTCGGTGGGTCTCGCGCGCTCCGGCTCGGTGATCGCGCACTCCGGCGCGCGGATCCGGGTCCGCGCCCGCTCGCTGTGCCTGCACGGCGACACGGCCGGCGCGGTGGATCTGGCCCGCCGGGTGCGCGAGCGGCTGGTGGCGGCGGGCGTGCGGGTGGAGGCCTTCGCATGAGCGGCCTGACGGCACTCCCCGTCGGCGACGACGCCCTCCTGGTCGAGGTCGCCTCCGGCTCGCAGGCGCGGGCCCTGCACGCGGAGTTGCTGCGACGGCGGGCGGAAGGGTCGCTGACCGTACGCGAGATCGTCCCGGCGGCCCGTACGGTCCTGCTCGACGGGCTCGCCGACCCGGCCCGCCTGGCATCCGAACTGGCCTGCTCGGAAACGCCCGCCGCTCCCCCGCAGACGCCCGAGCGGGTCGAACTGCCCGTGCGCTACGACGGCCCGGACCTTACGGAGGTCGCCGCCCACTGGCGGGTGTCCGTGCGCGAAGCCGTCCGGATCCACGCGGACACCGAGTTCACGGTGGCCTTCTGCGGGTTCGCGCCCGGCTTCGGCTACCTCACCGGGCTGCCCGCCCGCTACGACGTCCCGCGCCGGGCCACCCCGCGCACGGCGGTGCCGGCGGGCGCCGTGGCACTGGCGGGACCGTACACGGGTGTCTACCCGCGCTCCTCGCCGGGCGGCTGGCAGCTGATCGGCACCACGGACGCGGTGCTGTGGGACCACGCGCGCGTACCGGCCGCGCTGCTCTCACCGGGCACACGGGTGCGCTTCACACCGGTGGGCGACGCGTGAGGGCGCACGCGCGGGCGTGCCCGGCAGCCGGGGAGGACACGTGAGCGACCGCGCGCTCGTCGTGGTGCGGGCCGGGGCGCTCACCACCGTGCAGGACCGCGGGCGCCCCGGGTACGCACACCTCGGCGTGCCCCGCTCCGGGGCACTCGATCCGCGCGCGGCGGCCCTCGTCAACCGGCTGGCCGGCAACCCGGCGGACGCGGCGGTCCTGGAGACCACGGTCAACGGCTGCGCGCTGCGCCCGCGTTCCATGGTGACCGTCGCCGTCGCGGGGGCGCCGTGCCCGGTCACGGTGGCCGGACGGCCGGTCGCCTGGGGCGCCCCGGTCACCGTGCCCGCCGGTGAACTGCTGGAGGTGGGCACGGCCGTGGCCGGCCTGCGCGCCTACGTGGCCGTGTCCGGCGGCATCGCCGTGGAACCGGTCCTCGGCAGCCGCTCCCGCGATCTGCTGTCCGGCCTCGGTCCGGCGCCCCTCACCGACGGCACGGTGCTGCCGCTGGGGGTCCCGGCCGGCCCGCCCGCGCGCGTGGACCCCGTCCCGCAGCCGGGGCCGCCGGCCGAGCTGGTGCTCCGGGTGACGACGGGCCCGCGCGACGACTGGTTCACGGCGGGCGCGCTGCGGACGCTGACCACGCGCGCGTACCGGGTGTCCCCGGCGAGCAACCGCATCGGCCTGCGCACCGAGGGGCCCGCCCTGGAGCGGGCCCGCCAGGGCGAACTCCCCAGCGAGGGCATGGTGCTCGGCGCGGTCCAGGTCCCGCCCGACGGCCGCCCGGTGGTCTTCCTCGCCGACCACCCGACCACCGGGGGCTACCCGGTGATCGCCGTGGTCCGCGCGGCCGACCTCCCGGCGGCCGCGCAGGCGGTCCCGGGCACCCCGGTGCGGTTCGTGGCGGTACGGCGCCGGTGATCCCCGAAGCCGGTCCGGGCGCCCTCGACGCACCGGGCCGGGGGCAGGGCGGCGAGTGCCCGCGACACCGCGGCGGACGCGCGCAGGTCGAGCTGGTCGGCGGTGCCCCGCGCGCGGTGCCGTGCCTCGTCCGCCGCCAGCCGCAGCAGCTGGGGCAGCAGATCGGTGCAGCGCCTGGCCACCCAGCCGGTCCCCGCGGTGGCGAGCCACCACAGGCTCGCCACGCGGGTCGGGGCCGGGAACTCCGGTTCGGTGGACGGCGGCGCCCCGGTGGCCAGACCCGCCGCGGCGAGGAGGGCGTGGAAGCGGACGGCGAGCTGCCGGTGGCCGCGCTCGCCCGGGTGCAGCCGGTCCGCGCTCCACAGGGCGCGGTCGCCGAGCCAGGCTCCCTCCGAGGCGTGCAGGTGGACCGCCGCGTACCGGCCGGACAGCGCGTGCACGACGGCGTTGACCGCCCGTTGCCGCCGGGCCAGCGGGCGGGCCAGGGCGCCGGGGAGTCCGAGCATCGCGCCGGGGGCGGGCAGACAGGCGGTGAGCAGCGTGGCGCCCTGGCCGGTGAACGCCGCGTAGACCTGGTCGAGCCGGACGGCCGCGGCGTCGATGTCGAAGGTGTGGCGCAGCGTGTCGTTGACGCCGACGACGACGGAGACCAGGCCCGGGCGGAGCGCGAGCCCGGCCGGGGTCTGCGCCGCGCGCACGTCGTGCGTCCGCGCCCCGCTGCCGGCCAGGTTCGTGAACTCCGTCCGGCCGGGGTCCTCGGTGAGGGCGGCGGCCAGCAGGGCGGCCCAGCCGCGCCAGGCCTCCCCCAGCGGGTCGCCCACGCCCTCGGTGAGCGAGTCGCCGAGCGCCACGAAACGCACAGGTCTCATGACGCGCCCTCGCGGGTCGCGGGGCGGGCCGGAGCCTCCGCGCGCCCGAGCACCTCCGCGTCGTGCGCGGCGAGGAACGCCTCCACCGCCGCGCCCCAGCCGAAGCACTCCGCACGCGCGCGTGCCGCCTCCCGCCGTTCGGGCCCGGAGCGCGCCAGCAGCAGTTCCACGGCGTCCGCGAAGGCCTCGCCCCGGTCGGCCGCCACCACGCCCGCGGAACCGAGCACCTCGGGCAGCGCCGAGGACGCGCTCGCCACCACGGGCGTCCCGCACGCCATGGCCTCCAGCGCGGCCAGCCCGAAGGTCTCGGCGGGCCCGGGCGCGAGGCACACGTCGGCGGACGCCTGGAGCGCGCCGAGGTCCGCCCGGTCCGCGACATGGCCCAGGAAGGCCACCGGCAGGCCGCGTTCGCGCGCCCGGTGCTCCAGCCGCGCCCGCAGCGGCCCGTCCCCGGCCACCACCAGCACCGCCCGCCGGCCGCGCCGCAGCAGCGCCTCCAGTGCGTCCAGGGCGGTGCCGGGCCGCTTCTCCACCGACAGCCGCGAGCACATGACGAGCAGCGCCTCGTCGCCGCGCGCGTGCAGGGCCCGCAGCCCGGGATCGCGCAGACCGGGGTGCCGCTCCGTCAGGTCGACGCCCAGCGGGGCGCGTACGACGTTGCGCGCGCCGATGCGCACGAACTCGCGCTCGGCGAACTCCGTGGTGCACACCACGCGCGCGTAGACGTGCGCGGTACGGGTGTTGAGGGCGTCGGCGGTCCGCCGGGCGAGGTGCTCCGGCAGGCCCCAGGTGCGCAGGACGCCGTCGGCGGTCTCGTGGGAGACCATCACGGCGGGTATCCGCGCGCGACGCGCCCAGCGGCCGGTCCAGCGCAGGGTGGTGCGGTCGGAGACCTCCAGGCGGTCCGGGGCCAGCCGCTCCAGGAGCGCGGCCAGCCGCCGCCGGTCGGCCAGGACGCGGTAGCCGCCCGTGCCGGGCACCACCGGTCCGGGCAGGGTGATGACCCGGCCCTGCTCGGTGTCGCGGTCGGTGTGCCGTTCGCTCGGCACGACCAGCACCGGCTCGTGGCCCGCCGCCCGGAAGCCCCTGCCCAGTTCCCGCAGGGCGGTGCGCAGGCCGCCGGAGGCCGGGGTGACGAAGTTGGCGAGCCGGACGATGCGCAGGGGTGTGCCGGTTGTGCCGGTCATGCCGCCACCGCCGTCTTCCGGGCGGCGAGCACGTCCTCGTAGTGCTCGATCAGCCGGTCGCCGACGGCGGCCCAGGTGCGTCCCTCGACCGTCGCCCGCCCGGCGGCGCCATAGGCGGCCCGCAGCCCCGCGTCGGCGGCCAGGGCGCGCACGGCCTCCCGTACGGCGACCGCGTCACGCGGAGGGACCAGCAGGCCGGTGCGCCCGTGGGCGACCAGGTCGAGCGGTCCGCCGGCGGCGGGGGCCACCACGGACACGCCGCTGGCCATGGCCTCCTGGACGGTCTGGCAGAAGGTCTCGAAGGGGCCGGTGTGCGCGAACACGTCCAGCGAGGCGAAGATCCGGGCTAGGTCGTCGCCGGTGCGCCGGCCGAGGAAGACCGCGCCCGGCAGGGCCTCGGTCAGGTGGGCGCGGCTGGGTCCGTCGCCGACCACCACGACCCGCACGCCCGGCAGCCCGCAGACACCGGACAGCAGGTCGACCTGCTTCTCGGGGGCGAGCCTGCCGACGTAGCCGACGAGCACCTCGCCGTTCGGCGCGAGTTCGCGGCGCAGCGCCTCGTCCCGGTGGTCCGGCCGGAAACGGACGGTGTCCACGCCGCGCGGCCACAGCCGGACCCGGGGCACATCGTGTGCCTCGAGGTCGCGCAGGGCGGCGCTGGACGGGGCGAGGGTGCGGTCGGCGGCGGTGTGCACGGAGCGGATGCGCCGCCAGGCGGCGGCCTCGCCGGCGCCCATGTAGGTACGGGCGTATCCGGCCAGGTCGGTCTGGTAGACGGCGACGGCGGGTATGCCGAGCCGGGCGGCGGCCGCCATGCCCCGGACGCCGAGGACGAACGGGCCGGCCAGGTGGACCAGGTCGGCCCGGTGCCCGGTGAGCGCGGCGGCGAGCCGCCGGCTGGGCAGGGCGACCCGGACCTGCGGGTAGCCGGGGAGCGGGAGGGAGGGGATCCGGACGACGGGACACGGCTCCGCCAGGGCGTCGGCCCTGGTGCCGGGTGCGGTGGCGGGAGCGACGACGAGCGGATGGTGACCGCGGTCCCCGAGGTGGCGGGCGGTCTGGAGCGCGCAGTGGGCGACGCCGTTCACGTCGGGGGGAAAGGATTCGGTCACGATGACGACACGCATACGGGTGTTGTCGCCGTGCCGGACGTGGCCGCGTCAACGTCGATCTTTCCGGCCGGGGAACGTCCTGTGAGCGTTGGACCGCGCACCCGCGCGGGCCGCACGGCCGCCATGCCCGCCTGCCCCGCGGGTCACCCGGTGTTCACCCAGGGGCGGGCCGTCCACCCGGGCGGCGTACGTACGGCACCCGTGCCGGCCGCTGCGCGCGTCCCCCGGCACGCGTCCCCGGCCGGCGCCCGCCGGAGCCGTGGCTCCGGCCTGGTCCGGGTGCGGGCGGTCCGGGCTTGGACGGTCCAGATTGGACGATCCGAGGTTGGACGGTCCGAGCTTGGACGATCCGAGCTTGGAAGGTCCGGGTCACATGATCTGCGCGTCCGGTCCGAAGCGGCTGCGGACCGCCGTCTGCACCTCGTCCTCCTCGGCCGGGTCGGCGGCGAGGCGGCGGAGCCTCTCCACGACGCGGACGTCGCCGGTCTCGGCGTGCCGGGCGGCGATCTCCCGGGTGGTCTCCTCGCAGTCCCACAGGCACTCGACGGCGAAGCCGGTGGCGAAGGAGGGGTCGGTGGCGGCCAGGGCGCGGGCGGCGCGGCCGCGCAGGTGGGAGGAGGCCGTCTCGCGGTAGACGTGGCGCAGCACCGGGGCCGCGCAGGCGATGCCGAGGCGTCCGGCGCCGTCGACCAGGGTCCACAGGGTGGGCGCGTCGGGCCCCTCGCCGCGTACGGCCTCGCGCAGGGCGCCGAGGACGAGGTCGCTGTCCTGGGCCCCGCCGCGGCAGGCGAGCATCCGGCCGGCGGCGGCCCCGAGGGCGTCGGGGCGCTGGGCCCAGCGCCGGGCCCGCTGGACGGCGGCGATGCTGCGCATCCGTTCGAAGGCGTCGACGGCGGCCTCGACGACGACCGACGTTCCGTCGGCCACCGCTGCCTCGATCAGACCGAGGACGTCGGGATCGTTGCTGTCGGCGAGGTAGCGCAGGGCCGTACAGCGGGCCCCGTCGGTGCCGGACCGGGCGGCCTGGAGGATCTCCGGCCGGTCGTCCGGACCGGCCACGGCGACGAGGCAGCGGGCGGCCGGCACATGGAGGGCGGCGCCGCGTTCGATGCCCTGCTGGGCCCACTCGAAGACGGCTCGCACGCTCCAGCCCGGACGTGGCCCGGTGGGCCGCATCTGGCGCTGCCAGCGGTCGAAGCAACCGGTCTCCTGGGCGGCACGCACGCGTGTGGCGACCGATGCGCGCGGATCCTCGGCCCACAGCCGCCAGGGCCGCGGCTCGAAGGCGTCGCGGACGGCGGCGGCCAGTTCGGCCTCGCCCTCCGGGTCGGTGGCGAAGCGGGCCAGGACCGGGGCGGCGAGGGCGCGCAGGCCCGCGTCGTCGTCCCGGAGGGCCAGTTCGTCGAGAGCCCAGGCCCAGTTGGAGCCGTGAGCGGCGTACCTGCGCAGCAGTTCGAGCGCGTCCCGCCTGCCGTAGGAGGCGAGGTGTCCGAGCACGGCCAGGGCGAGGCCGGTGCGGGACTCCTCGGTGTCGAGGACGTCCTCGGCGCCGAAGAGGTGCGCTTCGACGGCGTCCAGTTCGCCGTTCAGGTCGAGGTAGAGCCGGGCGTAGTAGAGGGAGCGGTTCTCCACCTGCCAGTCGTGGCGGGGGTCGCGCAGCACACAGTGGTTCAGGGCCGCGAGCGCCTCGGCGCGCGGGGCGGTGAGCGCGTGCAGCGTGCCGTCGCCGCGGCCCCGCTGGAGCAGGCCGAGCAGCGTACCGCTGGGCGCTATGACCGGATCGAACATGGGAAACAGCCTCACATCAAGCGTCGACGCAACCGGGAAACACGCATTACCTGGCCGCGTGACACAACGTCGGAGCGCCCGCCGTCTCTTGCTTGCTGTAGACCATCTCTCTGCCTCTCGTCGGTGGCCCATGCGGACCGCGTCACGGTCCGCGCGGTGCGGCAACACCTGCCCGGCCATCGCGTCCGTGAATCACGTCGTCATGATGACCCGCGCTGTGAGCTGCCGCGACCGTATTTCCGGCGGCCTTGTACCGCCTCCCCCGTTGTCCGTGTCGTGCCTGGTCAGAACGGCCGCTTCAGTGCGCGCCGAACAGCTCCAGGAGTTCCGCCTTGCCGAACATGCGCGCCGTGTCGACGGCCGAGGGGGTCCCCGCGGCCGGGTCGGCGCCGCCCTCCAGGAGCGCTCTGATCACTTCCGTCTCACCTTTGAACACGGCTCCCGCGAGCGGGGTCTGACCCCGGTCGTTGATCCGGTCGGCCTCGGCGCCCCGGGCGAGCAGGGCGCGTACCGCGTCGGCGTGACCGTGGTACGCGGCGAGCATGACCAGGGAGTCGCCCCGGTCGTTGGTGAGGTTGGCGGGCACGCCGGCGTCGACATACGCCACGAGCTCGTCCGTCCGCCCCTGCCGCGCCAGATCGAAGATCTTGGTCGCCAGCTCCACGACCTCGGGGTCGGGAACGTCACTCATCGACGTGACCGCCTCTCGTTGCAACCGTTCAGGTGAATCGCAAGGGTACTGGCTCGCGCCTCGCATGGCCCGAACCGCCCGAGGTGAAGATCACCCGAGACACCGGCGGACGCAAGCGCCCGGATCAAGCGGCCCGCCCACGGCTCCACCGGTCGAGGGAAAAGCACCGTAATTCACCCAGTTGCACCTTTTATCGTATAGATACATCCTGTGATCCTGGAAGAACTCACGGTGACTGTCCCCCTCGACACCAGGAGGTCTCAAATGATCCTCTCCATGTCCGGCGTCGTCCTGCTCGGCGTCGTCGTCTTCCTCTTCTTCCGCAAGGACGGGCTCAAGGGCTCGCATGCCTGCGTCTCGGCCCTGTTCGGCTTCTATCTCTCCAGCACGGCCATCGCCCCGAGCATCAAGGCGGGCGGGGAGAGCCTGGCGAGCCTGCTGGGCGGCATCAAGTTCTGACGCCCGTACCCCCGCCCGTACGCACACCAACAGGAGACAGCAGTGGCCCGGCGCCCTCTTCCCCGCATTCTGAGCAAGGACAGCGCGCAGATCGCCCGGACGCAGATCGCCCGGAGCCGGGAACTGGCCCGGACGGCGGCCGACAGCGCCACCGACGTCCTCCACCCGCTGATCACGATCTCGCGCGGGCTGCGCCGGCTGGCCTCGGCCGGACGGCGCAGGTGGGCCGAGACACCCAAGGACAAGCGCGGGCCACTGCTGTTCCTCGCGGCCTCCGTGGTCCTGGTCGTGGCGCTGATGCCGTACGGACCGCTGCTCGCCGTCATCACGGTGATGGCGGCGGCGGCCTGGCAGGGCCGCGACCGCACGCCGCCGGCGCCCGAAGGGCCGGACGAGACACAGGCCGAGCGCCTCCAGTCGCTCTACGAAGCCCTCGTGCCGTACTTCACCACCGCCGAGGACCCGGCGCCGCTGTACGCGCACGGCGGGGAGTGGCCGAGGGCCTTCGAGGCGCACGAGTTCGACGACGGCGGACGCGTCGCCCACCTCGTGATCCGCTATCCCGCGTACTTCCCGGACGGCGAGGCCACGGCCCGCGCGCGAGTCGAGCACCTGCTCGCCGCGAAGGCCGGGCGGGGCCGCGAGTACCACTTCGGCTGGGACGAGGAGGGCAACCGGCTCACGGTGTCCGTCCTCGAGCCGCTGCCCGCCGGCATCGCCGCCCAGCGGTTCGTCACCACGCCCGGCGAGACGGTCCTCGGGTTCACCGACCCGAGCGAGGTCCAGCGCACGCTGCCGCTCTCCTACGAGGAGGAGCGGCGCGACGTGCCGCCGGTCGTGTGGCGCACCGGCATCCGCTCCACCGAGCCGCACCTGCTGGCCATGGGCGACCCCGGCAGCGGCACCTCTACCCTGCTGCGCTCGATCGCCCTGCAGGCCCTCCAGCACGGCGACGTGCTCGTCGTCGACGGCGGCGGCACCGGTGAGTACGCGTGCCTGATCGGCCGGGACGGCGTGCTGGCCGTGGAGTGCGCGCCGGCCGGGGCGCTGGCCAGCCTGGAATGGGCCGCGCAGGAGACCGAGCGGCGGCTCACCGCCGTCAACCGCGCCCGGCAGGCGGGCGACCCGCCGCCCGAGGACACGCGGCGCCCGCTGTGGATCCTGCTGGACCGGCCGACCGTCTTCACCCACCTCGCGGAGGCGGACCACCGCAGGGATCCGCAGACGTTCCTGCAGGTGCCGCTCCGGCACGGGCGCGCCGCCAACGTGACGGTGGTGGTGGCCGAGCAGTTCGACAGCGCGGAGTCGCTGAGCGAGGCGGTACGGCAGCACACGCGCGCGCGTGTCGTGCTGGGGCCCGCGGCCCCGCAGCAGGTGGAGGCGGTGCTGGGAATGCCGCCGCACACGAGTCCGCCGGCCCATATGCCGCCGGGGCGCGGGTACGCGCGACTGGGCACGGGGCCGGTGCACCGGCTTCAGGTGCCGGCGACGCCGGACCCCTACGACGACGCGACGAGCGACACGGACCGGCAGGCCGTGCTGGGGCTGCTGCCGCCGCGTACGACGCCCGTCGACGGCGAGGCCGTCGAGGCCGTCGAGGCGGTCGCGGCGGAGCCGGTGGCCGCGGAACCGCTGGCCGCCAAGGCGGTCGCCGCCGAGAGTTCCTGAGCCGCCGTCAGCCGCAGCCGGGCGTGGGGCGTTCGGCGGGCCCGCGCTTCCGGGGCGCCTCCCCCGCCCCCGGCCACAGCGGAGGGGCGCCTACGCCACGAAGGTCCGGGGCGACTCCGCGTCCCCCGTCGCGCCCGTTCTCACCAGGAGGGACGCCGCCGCCAGGCGGGTCGCCGCCTCGTCCGCCACGGCGCCGCCCACCGTGAACGGCAGGCGTACGTACCCCTCGAAGGCGCCGTCGACGCCGAAGCGGGGGCCCGAAGGCACCCGGACGCCGACCCGCTCCCCCGCCTCGGCCAGCCGCGAACCGGACAGGCCGCCCGCGCGGACCCACAGGGTCAGGCCGCCCTTGGGGACCTCGAACTCCCAGTCGGGCAGTTCCCGGCGCAGCGCGGCCACCAGGGCGTCGCGGTTCTCGCGGGCCTGGGCCCGGCGCAGCGCGACCGCCTGCTCCCAGCCGCCGGTGCTGAAGAGCCAGTTCACCGCCAGCTGTTCCAGTACGGGGGTGCCGAGATCGGCGTACGCGCGCGCGGCGACCAGGCTGCGGATGACGTCCGGGGCCGCCCGCACCCAGCCGATGCGCATGCCCGCCCAGAACGCCTTGCTGGCCGAGCCGACCGTGATGACCGTGGAACCGGCCGGGTCGAAGCCGCAGACCGGGCGCGGCATCCCGGCGTCGTACTCCTCGTCGAGCCACAGCTCGGTCATCGTCTCGTCGGCGACGAGGACGGTGCCCGCCGAGCGGGCCGCGTCCACCAGCCGCCGCCGCTGGTCCTCGTCGGCGAGCGCGCCGGTCGGGTTGTGGAAGTCGGCGACGACGTAGGCCAGCCGGGGCGCGGCCTCGCGCAGCACCTGCCGCCAGCGGTCCAGGTCCCATCCGGCCAGTCCCTCGGCCATGGCGACGGGCACGAGCCGCGCACCCGCCTCCCGCATGAGCTGGAGGATGTTGGCGTACGACGGCGACTCGACGGCGATGCGCTCGCCGCGGCCCGCGAAGAGATGGCAGATCGCGTCCATGGCGCCCATCGCGCCGGTCGTCACCATGATCTGCTCGGGCATGGTGGGGATCCCGCGCGCGGTGTAGCGCTCGGCGATCATCGAACGCAGGGCGGGCAGACCGGCCGGGTAGTCGCCGTGGGTGTGGGCGTAGGGCGGCAGTTCCTCCAGAGCGCCCTGGACGGCACGGGTGAGCCAGGGCTCCGGGGCCGGGAGCGACGCACAGCCCAGGTCGATGACGGAGCCGAGGGCCTCGGGCGGCAGGGGCTCCAGGCCCCGCGCGGGCAGCGGGTTGCCGGCCGGCACGGCCGTCCAGCTGCCGGCTCCGCGCCGGGACTCGAGGAAGCCCTCGGCGCGCAGCGCCTCGTAGGCGGCGGCGACCGTGGTGCGGCTGACGGTGAGGGCGAGGGCGAGTTCGCGCTCGGCGGGGAGGCGGGCGGCCACGGGGACCCGGCCCTCCAGGACCAGCAGCCGGATGCCGTCGGCCAGGGCGCGGTAGGCGGGCGGGCGGCGGCTGCCGGGGCCCGCCGGGCGGTCCTGCTGCGACGTGAGCAGTCTGGCGAGCTGCGCGGCGCCCACCGCAGAGGTCCAATGCGCCATGCGATCAGTCCACCTTCCCCGGATTGGCCATGGATGGGATGTCCTCCCTGGCTCCAGAGTGACATGCGTCAGTCCACTGTCACCACCCAGGGGGGTATGTCGTGTCCACCTCCGGCCGTCTCGGACGACGGCTGATCCAGTTGTACGCGGGACTCGCGCTGTACGGCGCGAGTTCCGCGCTGCTCGTGGCGGCGGGCCTGGGCCTCGAACCCTGGAACGTGCTGCACCAGGGGCTGGCGGAGCTCACCGGCCTGACCATCGGCGTGGTGTCGATCGCCGTGGGGGCGGTGGTGCTGCTGCTGTGGATCCCGCTGCGCCAGCGGCCCGGCCTCGGCACCGTCTCCAACGTCTTCGTGGTCGGTCTCGCCATGGACGGCACCCTGGCCCTGCTGCCGGACGTGCGCACCCTCGCCGTGCGCGTCCCGCTGCTGGTGGCGGGCATCGTGCTCAACGGCGCGGCGACCGGCCTGTACATAGCGGCGAGTTTCGGACCGGGCCCGCGCGACGGGCTGATGACGGGGCTGCACCGGCGCACCGGCCGTTCGATCCGGCTGATGCGGACCGTGGTCGAGGTCACCGTGGTGATCACCGGGTTCGCCCTGGGCGGCACCATCGGGATCGGGACCGTGCTCTACGCGGTGTCCATCGGACCCCTGGCACAGCTGTTCCTGAAGGTGTTCGCCGCCCCGCCGGCACCGGGCGGCAGCACCGTCGTTGCCGCGGTGACACCCGATGGGGCGATACTGCGTCCGTGACCCTCACGACGCAGCCCCCGCGCCACCCCTACCTCGATCATCCGGGCCCGATCGCCTTCGCCCACCGGGGCGGGGCGGCCGACGGGCTGGAGAACACGGTGGCCCAGTTCCGGCGCGCCGTCGAGCTGGGCTACCGGTACATCGAGACCGACGTGCACGCGACGGCGGACGGCAGGCTCGTCGCCTTCCACGACGCGACGCTGGACCGGGTCACCGACGGCGCGGGCCGCATAGCCGACCTGCCGTGGCAGGACGTGCGGGACGCGCGCGTGGCGGGGCGGGAGCCGGTGCCGCTGTTCGAGGAACTGCTGGAGACCTTCCCCGGGGCCCGTTGGAACGTGGACGTCAAGGCGGAACCGGCGCTGCGCCCCCTGCTGGAGCTGATCGAGCGCACGGGCGCCTGGGACCGGGTGTGCGTGGGCTCGTTCTCCGAGGCCCGGGTGCTGCGGGCGCAGCGGCTGGCCGGGCCGCGCCTGGCCACCTCGTTCGGCACGCGGGGGGTGCTCAGCCTGCGGCTGCGCTCCTGGGGGCTGCCGGCCGCGGTGCGCAGGTCGGCGGTGGCCGCCCAGGTGCCCGAAGCGCAGTCGGGGGTGCCGGTGGTGGACCACCGCTTCGTGCGCGCCGCCCACGCGCGCGGGCTGCAGGTGCACGTGTGGACGGTCAACGAGCCGGAGCGGATGCACCGGCTGCTGGACCTCGGCGTCGATGGCATCATGACCGATCACATCGACACGTTGCGCAAGGTCATGGAGGACCGCGGCGTCTGGGTCTGAGCGCCCCGGCACCCGCGTCCCGGCCTTCGCACGGCACTGCGGCGGGGAAGCGAGGGCACGGGTGGGCATCGACACCGTGCGGGCGGGGACGGCCGGCGAAGCCGCGGGCCGGCGGCGCGAGCAGCGCGGCTGGTACTTCTACGACTGGGCGTGCTCGGTCTACTCGACCAGCGTGCTGACCGTGTTCCTCGGCCCGTACCTCACCTCGGTCGCCAGGCACGCGGCCGACGCCGACGGCTATGTGCACCCCCTGGGCATCCCGGTCCGGGCCGGCTCGTTCTTCGCCTACTCGGTCTCCCTGTCGGTGATCCTCGCGGTGGTGGTGATGCCCCTGGTGGGCAGCGCGGCGGACCGCACGGGCCGCAAGAAGCCGCTGCTCGGGGCGGCGGCGTACACCGGGGCCGCGGCCACGACCGGCATGTTCTTCCTGGACGGCGACCGGTACCTGCTCGGCGGGGCGCTCCTCGTCATCGCCAACGCGGCGCAGTCCGTGGCGATGATGCTCTACAACTCCTACCTGCCGCAGATCGCGCCGCCCGCGGAGCGCGACGCGGTGTCCTCCCGGGGCTGGGCCTTCGGCTACGCGGCCGGGTCCCTGGTGCTCGTCGCGAACCTGGTCCTGTACTCGGCGCACGACTCCTTCGGGCTGACGGAGACCGCCGCCGTCCGCGTCTGCCTGGCCTCGGCCGGGCTGTGGTGGGGCGTCTTCACCCTCGTGCCGCTGCGCCGGCTGCGCGACCGGCACACGCGCGTGGAGGGCGCCGCCGTCACCCCCGGCCTGCGGCAGCTCGCGGCGACGCTCCGGGACATGCGCCGGCATCCGCTGACGCTGGCCTTCCTGCTGGCGTACCTCGTCTACAACGACGGCATCCAGACGGTGATCTCCCAGGCCTCCGTCTACGGCTCCGAGGAACTGGGGCTCGGGCAGTCCACGCTGATCACGGCGGTGCTGCTGGTGCAGGTGCTGGCCGTGGCGGGGGCGCTCGCCATGGGGCGGCTGGCGCGGGTGTACGGGGCCAAGCGGACGATCCTCGGGTCGCTGGTGGCCTGGACGCTCACCCTGGGGGCCGGGTACTTCCTGCCCGCCGGGGCGCCGGTGTGGTTCTTCGTGCTGGCCGCCGGCATCGGGCTGGTGCTCGGCGGCAGCCAGGCGCTGTCCCGGTCGCTCTTCTCCCATCTGGTGCCGGCCGGCAAGGAGGCGGAGTACTTCTCGGCCTACGAGATGGGCGACCGCGGGATGAGCTGGCTCGGCCCGCTGCTGTTCGGGGTGACCTACCAGCTCAGCGGCAGCTACCGCTCGGCGATCATCTCGCTGGTGGCCTTCTTCGTGCTCGGGTTCGCGCTGCTCGCCCGGGTACCCGTGCGGCGTGCGATCGAGAAAGCGGGTAACCCGGTTCCGGACACGATTTAGCACTCGACACGAAAGGGCGGTAGTGTACGCGTTTGGCCTGCCAGGCGTACCGTTACTGCGCGTCAAAGATGCCGAAACGCTGGGTGACATCTGTGAGCAGATGTGACAAACCGGGCGCCTGTGGGTAGAACAAGGGGCGGCTACGACGGCGACGCATGACCCGGAACGGGAATCTTTACCGCCGACCGGACGTTGACCGGATGACGACGACAGCGACACCTGTCCTGTGGGCGACAAGCCCGGGAGGCACGATTCATGAGTGAGCGAGCTCTTCGCGGTACGCGCCTCGTAGTGACCAGCTACGAGACGGACCGCGGTATCGACCTGGCTCCGCGCCAGGCCGTGGAGTACGCATGCGAGAAGGGGCACCGGTTCGAGATGCCCTTCTCGGTCGAGGCGGAGATCCCGCCGGAGTGGGAGTGCAAGGTCTGCGGGGCCCAGGCACTCCTGGTGGACGGCGACGGCCCTGAAGAGAAGAAGGCCAAGCCCGCGCGTACCCATTGGGACATGCTGATGGAGCGGCGCACCCGTGAGGAACTCGAAGAGGTCCTCGAGGAGCGCCTGGCGGTTCTGCGCTCGGGGGCGATGAACATCGCGGTTCACCCCAGGGACAGCCGCAAGAGCGCGTAACGCGAGACACGCAATACCGCGGGCGCCGTACGTGATCACGTACGGCGCCCGCGGTTTTCCCATGTCCCGGCCGACCGGGCCGGCGGACCTCAGCGGGTCAGCGAGGGGCGCTGCCCGCCGGGCTCGGCGGTGTCCTCCCTGATGACCTCGCCCTGCACCACCTTGCCGTCGGGCCGGTGCATGCGGGCCTGCTGGAAGGCGTCGCCCAGGCCGCCCGGGACGACGCGGCGGAGCCTGCGGTCGAGAGTACGCTCGGTCCAGCGGCTCACGGCCCGCTGCACCGGCGGGAGCAGCAGGAGCAGTCCGGCCACGTCGGAGATCAGACCCGGGATGATCAGCAGCAGACCGCCGAGCATCAGCAGTCCGTTGCCGCCGCCGCGGGACGGCGAGCCGCCGCGCTGGAGCGCTTCGTTGAGGTTGCGGAAGGCCCGGCGCCCCGCCCGCTTGATGATCACCGAGCCGGCGACGACGCCCGCCACCAGAAGCAGGAACACGGTGGGGCCGCCCGCCGCGCCGGCGACCCGCGTCAGCAGCCAGACCTCCAGCACCAGCCACACGACCAGCCCCAGCGGCAGGTACCTGCGCAGCCGGGATCGGCGCGGCCGGGTGGTGGACGGGGAGGTGGGAACGCCAGTCGTCATGCTCCCAGTGTGCCTGGGCGCGGCTCAGCGCGGGATAAGCGGGGCGGCGGGACGGTCAGCGCGAGCCGTGCGACCGGGACCGGTCCTGGCCGCCCTTGCCGGTGACCTTGCCGACGCGGTCCCCGACACCCCAGGCGGTGACCCGCCACAGCGCCTCGACCACGATGTTGCGGCTCATCTTGGAGTCGCCGAGTTCGCGCTCCACGAAGGTGATGGGCACCTCGACCACGTGGTATCCGGCCTTCACCGCGCGCCGGGCCAGGTCGACCTGGAAGCAGTAGCCCTGGGAGGCGACGTCGGCCAGGCCGAGGCCCTCCAGGGTCTCGCGGCGGAATGCGCGGTAGCCGCCGGTGATGTCGCGCAGCGGCAGGTCGAGGGCGAGGCGGGAGTAGAGGCTGCCGCCGCGGGAGATGAACTCGCGGGACTTGGGCCAGTTCACCACCCGGCCGCCGGGGACCCAGCGCGAGCCGAGCACCAGGTCGGCGCCCTTGAGCGCGGTGAGCAGCCGGGGCAGTTCCTCGGGCTGGTGGGAGCCGTCGGCGTCCATCTCGACCAGCACGCCGTAGCCGTTCTCCAGGCCCCAGCGGAAGCCCGCCAGGTAGGCGGCGCCCAGGCCCTCCTTGCCCTTGCGGTGCAGGACCTGGACGTGCTCGTCCTCGGCGGCCAGCTCGTCGGCCAGCTTGCCCGTGCCGTCGGGGCTGTTGTCGTCCGCCACCAGCACGTGCGCCTCGGGGACGGCTTTGCGCACCCGGCCGACGATGGACTTGATGTTCTCCGCCTCGTTGTAGGTCGGGATGATCACCAAGGCCGTGCCGAGCGGACCGAACTGCCTCCCCTGGGCCTTGGCCGCGAGGGTCCCGTCGCCGTCGTTCACTGCTGCCCCTTCATGTCGTACGCAGGCGTCCACCATAGTGGCCGCGGCCTGCGATGACGCGACGGCACGGTCGTACGGTGGTGTTGTTTCCTCAAGCGTGGGGTAAGAATGTGCTTTTCGGCATCCGGGTTCCTCTGCGGATGGGGGCCCGGCGCCCTTCGGGCCGACCTGGGACCCGCTGGCTGCGGGTCGACCGAAAGCCGTTGTCTACTGAGCGACCGGGCCCCACCCGGGTCACACCTTGCCGACCGGCCGGAGCGTTCCCCCGTCGGCGCGGGCGCTGAGCCTGGCTGCCAGTGACGGTGCCCGGTGGGGCACACCGTCCCTGACCCAGCGGCGCTGCGACGAGTGCGCGAACACTCCACGGTCGGGCGTCCGGTGGTGGACTCCGCCGAACCTACCGGCCCCCGGCCGTCGACTGTCAACAGCCGTCTGACCTGCGCGGAAGTAGCGCTTACCGGGGTGGACCCGGAGGATTCCCAGGTAGGGCGAGGCTGCGGCGGCCGATGAGCGCCGTCTCGCCACCCCGGGAGATCACTCGCCCGGCCGTACGAAGACCGTCCGCCCGCCGACCACGGTGCGCAGGCAGCGGGGCAGCTCGCCGCCGGGGCTGAGATCGGGCAGGCCGGGGGTGCCGGAGCGCGGGTCGGTCGACCAGCGGGCCACCCGGTCGTCGGGGGCCTGGACGACCAGCTCACCGGTGTGCCAGACGGCGTAGTCGGCGGGTGCGCCGGGCACCAGGACGCCGGCGTCGTCACGGCCGATGGCGCGCCAGCCGCCGCGGGTGTGGGCGGTGAACGCGGCGCGCACGGAGACCCGGTGCTCGGGCGTGCGGTGGAACGCGGCGGCGCGGACCGTGCCCCAGGGGTCGAGCGGGGTGACCGGGCTGTCGGAGCCGAACGCGAGCGGGACCCCGGCCCGCAGCAGGGCGGCGAACGGGTTGAGGGTACGGGCCCGCTCGGCACCGAGCCGCCGGGCGTACATGCCGTCCTCGCCGCCCCAGAGCGCGTCGAAGGCCGGCTGCACGGAGGCGATCAGGCCCAGCTCGGCGAAGGCGGCCACGGCCTCGGGGGTGAGCATCTCGGCGTGCTCGACGCGGTGCCGGGCCGCGCGGATCCGGCCGAGGCCGGTCTTCTCGGCGGCCGCGCGCATCCCCTCCACGACCGCGGTCACCGCCGCGTCGCCGATGGCGTGGAAGCCGGCCTGGAGCCCCGCCTCGGTGCAGGCGACGACATGGGCGGCGACGGCGCCGGCGTCCAGGTAGGCGGTGCCGGTGTGCCCGGCGTCGGCGTACGGCTGGTGCAGGCAGGCGGTGTGCGAGCCGAGGGCGCCGTCCACGAAGAGGTCTCCGGCGGCGCCGAGCGCCCCCAGCTCGCGGGCCTTGTCGACGTTCTGCTCGGCCCAGTAGCCGATCACACGGGGCCCGGGCGCCTCGGCCGCGAGCCGCAGCAGGGCGGTGAAGTCGTCCTCGGAGGAGATCTGCGGGCCGCCGCACTCGTGCACCGAGCCGATGCCGAGGGAGGCGGCGTGGGCGAGGGCGGTGCGCTGCGCCTCGGCGCGCTGGGCGGGGGTGACGGCGGCGAGGGCGGCCTTGCGCACGGCGTGGTGGGCGTCGGCGGTGAGCGGCGCGTCCTCGCGGGCGACGTCGCCCGGGACCAGGTCCAGCAGGGCGGTGGTGACGACCGCCGAGTGCACGTCGATCCGGGAGAGGTAGAGCGGGCGTCCGCCGGTGGCGGCGTCCAGTTCCGCGCGGGTCGGCGGCCGGCCGCCGGGCCAGCGGGCGGCGTCCCAGCCGTGGCCCAGCAGCACCCGGTCGCCGGGCCGGGCGGCGGCGAAGTCGCGGACCAGGGCGAGTGCCGCCTCCAGGGAAGGGGCGTCGGACAGGTCGAGGCCGGTCAGCGCGAGGCCGGTGGCGGTGGTGTGCACATGGGCGTCGGTGAAGGCGGGGGTGACCAGGGCGCCGTCGAGGTCCACCACCTCGTCCACGCCGTCGGCGAAGGCGTCCGCCGCGCCCTCGGAGCCGACCCAGGCGACCTGGCCCCGCTCCACCACCATGGCGGTGGCGAAGGGGTCGGCGGGGCTGTGCACCTCTCCGCGGCGCAGGAGGACGGTCTTGGGGTCGGCGGACTGCTCACTCATGTCCCACAGTCTCTCGCGCCCGTGGGGCGCGTGGGGCACCGGGGCGGCCGGTTCAGATCCTCGGGGGCCGCGCCTCGTACGGGGTGGACAGCACGACGGTGGTGCGCGTGGAGACCCCGGCCAGGCTGCGCAGCCGGGCGAGCAGCTCCTCCAGCTCGTGCGGGGTGGCCACCCGCACCTTGAGGATGTAGTTCTCGTCGCCGGCGACGCTGTGGCAGGCCTCGATCTCGGGGACGCCGGCGAGGCGGTCCGCGATGTCGTCGGGGGCGCTGGGGTCGAACGGTTTCACCGAGATGAAAGCCGTCATCGGCAGCCCGACGGCCTCGGGGTCGACGACCGCGGCGTAGCCGCGGATGACGCCACGCTGTTCGAGCCGGCGCACCCGCTGGTGCACGGCCGACGTGGACAGGCCCGTGGCCTTGCCCAGGTCTGTGTAGCTCATCCGCCCGTCCGTGACGAGCAGCTGCACGATCTGACGGTCCAGCTCCTCCATGGCGCCAAAACCTACCGTGCGCGTGATCTCCTCGGATACCTGGGCACCGCTGGTCATGCCCGGTCCGCGGGGTGCGCGGCAGCCCGGGACGGGCCGCCGGGGGGCCGACCGGGCGGACGGTGGGGGACAAAAGCACCGCACCGGACACCCGCGCGCGGCATGTGACGAAGACCACAGCACCCGGGCATCCTCCGTGATGCTGCCGTGATTACCTCCCGGACGTGGCGGGAAGTGCTTGCTGTGGTCGAGGCCGCAGTGCCGTCACGGCCCAGCCTTAGGGGGAGAATCCCATGCAGAGTGTCAAGCGCCCTGGTCGATCCGCGTCCAAGCGGCAGCAGCCGGTCGTCGAGCCCGAGCCGGAGGGCGTCGAACCCGACGCCGACCTGGCCGACGAACTCGACGCCTACGACACCTTCGAGATGTACCGGGTGCTGTGCCCGGACTGCTCGCAGCCCATCGCGCTGCTCGCGGACGAGGAGTTCCTGCCGGAACACGCGCTGTGCGCCTCGCCGTGGAACCCGTTCGGCCTCACGGTCTGCGCCGGCACCGGCCGCGCCGCGGCCGAGGCCCGTCCCGCGGACGAGTCCTTCGCCCCGCAGGAGCAGGACACCGCCCTGCTGCTGACGCTCCCCCAGGGTCTCGACTGGCGGACGCAGCCCTTCTCGCACGTCGGCGGCCCGGGCTCGCGCCCGCTGCGCGTGCGGGCGATGGGCAGCCAGGCGGCCTGAGCCGCCCCGCCCCGTAGCGGACATCCCGATCCGCACCACGGCCGGCGTGAGCCGCCGTGGTGCGGGACGGACACGCCCTCGGACAGCCGCTCGCGGAGCGCCCGCCCGCTGGTACGGCCGCGTCAGCGGCACGCGGGAGCGGACGCCGGTGAACTGAAGCTCGATTCCGCCGGGCGGTGACCCGCCCGGCCCGCGCCGCGTTCTACCGGGCATGACCGCCTTGCACACGGCCACCGGGCGTCAGCGCCGGATCTTCGTACCCCGCCCCGCGGGATCGGTTCCGCCGTCCGCGCCGCCGGACCCGCCCATCTACCGCGACCTCATGCGCGCCTGGGCCGACGGAGGCCGCACCCTGCCGGGCCGCCACGACCCGGAGTGGATCAGGCTGGCGGCTCCGACGGTGCGCAGCGGCGAGTTCAGCGACCCTCCGGCCCTGCCACGTGACGGGCGATGACCATCCGCTGGATCTGGTTCGTGCCCTCGACGATCTGCAGGACCTTGGCCTCGCGCATGTAGCGCTCGGCCGGGAAGTCGGCGGTGTAGCCGTAGCCGCCGAGTATCTGCACGGCGTCCGTGGTGACCTTCATGGCCGTGTCGGTGCAGTGCAGCTTGGCCATGGCGGCCTGCTTGGCGAACGGCCTGCCCGCGTCGCGCAGCCGGGCCGCGGCGAGGTACAGCGCGCGGCCGGCCTCGATCTGGGTGGCCATGTCGGCGATCATGAAGCGCAGGCCCTGGAAGTCGCCGATGGTCCGTCCGAACTGCCGGCGCTGGGCGGCGTAGCCGACCGCCTCGTCCAGCGCCGCCTGGGCCAGGCCGATGGCGCAGGCCGCGATGCCCAGCCGGCCCGAGTCCAGGGCGGACAGGGCGATGGCGAAGCCCTGTCCCTCCTCGCCGAGGCGCCGACTGTCGGGCACCCGTACGCCGTCGAGGTGGACCTGGGCGGTCGGGCTGCCCTTCATGCCCATCTTCTTCTCCGGCGCCGCGCCGCTCAGCCCCTCGGCGTCGCCGGGCACCAGGAAGGCGGTGATCCCGCGCGGGCCGTCCTCGCCGGTGCGGGCCATGACCGTGTAGAAGTCGGCGATGCCGCCGTGCGTGATCCAGGCCTTGGTGCCGGTGATCACCCAGTCGTCGCCCTCGCGCACGGCCTTGGTGCGCAGGGAGGCCGCGTCGGAGCCGGAGGACGGCTCGGACAGGCAGTAGGCGCCCAGCAGGCCGCCGCCGAGCATGGCGGGCAGGTGCTCGACCTGCTGCTGCTTGGTGCCGTAGGCGGCGAGCCCGTAGGAGGCGAGGGTGTGCACGCTGACGCCCAGGCCGACGGTCAGGCGGGCCGCGGCCAGTTCCTCCAGGACCTGGAGGTAGACCTCGTAGGGCTGGTCTCCGCCGCCGTACTCGGAGTCGTAGGGCAGGCCCAGCAGGCCCGTCTCCGAAAGCAGGGTGAAGACCTCGCGCGGGAAGCGCCCGGCGTCCTCCTCCTCGGCCGCCTTCGGCGCGATCTCGCGCTGCGCGAGCTCGCGGACGAGTGCGAGCAGGTCCCTCGCCTCTTCCGTCGGCAGTTGACGCTCCACCGGCTGCGGGTCGCGGTCGGACATGGCGTCGGTCTCCTCCCTGTTCGGGCACACGGGGCGGATGTGCGCCTTGGGTGGGGCGGCTCCGCCTGGTCGTTCCGGTTCCGGCCGAGGCACCCGCTTCCGGGTCTCGGAAGCTGCTGACCAGCGGCTGTGTGCCGTGAGTATGCCCGATCAGCGACCTCCCGTCACCAGTTAACGACCGCTTACTCCAAGAATCCAGCCGAAGCGTTATCGACCTCCGTCATCGGCCCGGGATTGGTACGCACCATTGACCTATTGGTCTAGTCCTCCTACTGTGCATGACCAACGCTTTACCGCGTTCATGCCAATCGGCGCGCGTTCCCCTCACCCCCACGAGGAGCCACCCGATGCACACTCCCCACCGCCCCCGCGCCCGGTTCCGGGCGCTGGTCGCCGCCGCGTGTTCCGCCGTCCTCGGCGCCGGACTGCTGGCCGGCGCGGGCACCGCGACCGCCGCCGCCCCGGGCGGCCCGGCGGCCCCGCACGTCAAGGCCGGTTCCAAGGTCGTCGGCTACTTCACCGAATGGGGCACCTACGACCGCAAGTACTACGTCAAGAACATCGAGACCTCGGGCTCCGCGGCGAGGCTCACCCACATCAACTACGCCTTCGGCAACGTCACCGGCGGCAAGTGCGCGATGGGCGACTCCTACGCGGCGACCGACCGCGCCTACACCGCCGCCGAGTCCGTCGACGGCGCGGCCGACACCTGGGACCAGCCGCTGCGCGGCAACTTCAACCAGCTGCTGAAGCTGAAGAAGAAGCACCCGGGCCTGAAGGTGCTGTGGTCGTTCGGCGGCTGGACCTGGTCCGGCGGCTTCGGCGAGGCCGCCCGGAACCCGGCCGCCTTCGCCCAGTCCTGCTACGACCTGGTGAAGAACCCCAAGTGGGCGGGCGTCTTCGACGGCATCGACATCGACTGGGAGTACCCGAACGCCTGCGGCAACACCTGCGACACCAGCGGCCGGGCGGCGTTCAGGAACGTCATGGCCGCGCTGCGGTCCAAGTTCGGCTCCGGCGGCCTGGTCACCGCGGCGATCACCGCGGACGCCACCGGCGGCGGCAAGATCGACGCGGCGGACTACGCGGGCGCGGCGCAGTACGTCGACTGGTACAACCCGATGACCTACGACTACTTCGGCGCCTGGGACGCGGCCGGCCCGACCGCCCCGCACTCCCCGCTGACCTCCTACGCGGGCATACCGAAGGCCGGCTTCCACACCTCGGCGACCATCGCCAAGCTCAGGGGCCTCGGCGTCCCGGCGTCCAAGCTGCTGCTCGGCATCGGCTTCTACGGCCGCGGCTGGACCGGCGTCACGCAGGCGGCGCCGGGCGGTACGGCGACCGGCCCGGCGGCGGGCACGTACGAGCAGGGCATCGAGGACTACAAGGTGCTCAAGGGCAAGTGCCCGGCCACCGGCACCGTGGGCGGCACGGCCTACGCCAAGTGCGGCAGCGACTGGTGGAGTTACGACACCCCGGCGACCATCGGCACGAAGATGGCGTACAAGAACCAGCAGGGTCTCGGCGGCACGTTCTTCTGGGAGCTGAGCGGCGACACCGCGAACGGCGAGCTGATCAAGGCGATCGGCTAGCCCTCGCGGGTACGGCGTCCGGGCGTGGCGCGGAGCAGCAGGAGCCTCCGCGCCACGCCCGCTAGGTCGTGTCCGCGAAGTCGCGTCGTTCGCCCGCAGGGCTGGCGTCGCGGCGTCCGGTGCGTGCTCTGGGGGTCCCCCCGGCCGAAGGCTGGGGGAGTGCCGGCCGGATGCCCTCGTACTGGGTGTACTCGGGCTTTCGGCCGGTGCGGCGAGAGTGCGTGCCGGGCGTCGTGACGCAGACGCGACTTTGCGGACACGGCCTAGGCGTCGCGGCGCGCGGGCGGCGGCGCCGGGTAGGCGGGGTCCAGCTCCTCGACGGCGCGCAGCGCCCCGCCGAGGGTCTTCACCAGCAGGTCGCGCATGGTGTCCCGGGACAGCTCGGGGCGGTCGATCCAGTCGAGGGTGGCGCCCTCCACGCTGCACACCCAGGACAGCAGGCCCATGCGGGCCAGCGGGGCGATGTCCCGGCGGCCGTAGGCCCCTTCGGCGATCGTGGCGACGATGGCCTCGCGGACGCCGTCCCGGATGGCGTGCACCTCGGTGTCGAAGCCGACCCCGCCGCTGACGATGGTGCGGTAGGCGGCCTGGTGGTGCTCGGCGAAGCGCAGGTAGGTGTCGATGGTGCGGTGGACGCGGTCCACGGCGGGCAGTTCGAGGCCGCTGGCGGCGAAGTCCACCAGGTCCGCGACGGAGGCGTGGATGATCGCCAGGTAGTAGCCCCGTTTGGACTGGAAGTAGTAGTAGATCAGCCCCTTGGCGACGTGCGCCTGCTTGGCGATGTCGTCCATGGACAGTGCGTCGTAGGACGTGTCGGCGAACAACTTCCGTCCGATGGCGATGAGTTCGGCGCGACGCGCCTCGGAACGCTCGGTGCCGCGCGCCCGGGGACGGACGGCGGCACGCTGTGGACGCATATTCACTTTCGACCCTGGTCTGGGAGGTCGGCGGGACCTCCGCAGTATGTCAGAACATGCCGGCCCGGCGCGGGGCCGGGCCGGTTCAGAGCAGGCCGAGGCGGGTGACCAGCATCGCGACCACCACGACGAGCACCCAGCCCATGATGTGCTCGAGGATCTCCGGGCCGTCTTCCTTGGGCCCTCCGGTGCCGACGCGGGTGGCGGTGGCCGGGTGTGCGGTCATGGTGCTCTCACAGAGGTCGGACGTACGAAGTGGAATCCCCCCACCCGTTCGTCCACCTTGCCACCCGCGTCGGCGTCAGCGGCGGAGACGTTGCTCACACGGCCCTGGTCAGCACACCCCCACCGCCTCGAGGGCCTTGCGCTGACGTGCGGTCGGGCGGGCCGGGAAGTAGAGGTAGCAGACACCGCCCGTACCGCTCCTGACCTTGCCGTTCGCGTCGTACCGCTTGGTCCTGAGCCAGATGTTCTCGAACTCCCGCCGCAGGTACACCCGACGTACCGCCTCGTCGCTCGGTGAGGCCGGGTCGTTGGCGATCACGTCGCCGTCGGCCGTGAAGCCGATGACGGTCATGAGGTGGCCGGAGGTGCCGTACCCGGCGCCGGTCAGCTCGGTCTTGAGGAAGGACTGGGACGTTATGGCCGGGATGCCGGCCGCGACCAGGGTCTCCACGTCGGTGAGCGAGGTGAGCCGGGTGACCACGCCCTGGATGCCGTCGAAGGTGGCCGCGTAGGCGGCGTTGAACGGCCAGTTGCCGCAGCCCTGGTACTGGTTGTCGTACGTGTACCGGGCCGCGTGGTCCACCTGCGGGTCCGCGTAGGAGGGGTCGACCCAGGAGAGCTGCTCCGGGGTGAGCCGGCCGCCCCAGTACTCGATGATCATCTGCGAGGAGGTGGGGCTGCACCAGGCCTCGCCGCCGTTGTCGTACTCCGGGTACTGGCCCTTGTGGATCTCCTGCGAGTAGCGCGGGACGGCCAGTTCGCGGGAGAGCGCGGGGGCGGACGCGGGGACGGTGAAGCGGTCGGGGATGTCGGAGCCCATGGCGCCGAGCCGCCAGACGGTCGGGGTGAGCCGTGTGCCGGGCGTGCGGTAGAGCGTGAGGCGCAACTGGTAGGAGGCAAGGCGCAGGCCGGTGCTCGCGTCGTCGATGGCGAAGGTGTCGGTCCAGATCGAGCTCTTGCCGTCGGTCTGGTCGTCCACCGAGGTGCGCTTGATGTCCTGGTCGCCCGCGGCCCACCGGCCCATCACGTACCAGGGGGTGTCCGTGCCGTCGGAGTACGTGCCGCGCAGCTCGACCTGGAGCCAGGTGCCGTCGGGGGTGTGCGCGTTCCAGGAGGCGATGACCTCGGTCGCGGGCACGGCGAGCCGGTGGACCGGGGAGGTCCAGGTCGCGTACTCCCAGGTGGCCGTGCGGCCGGTGTGCGGGTCGGTGTAGTCGGTGCGGCCGGCGGCGGCGCCGATCTCGGCGCCGGGACGGCGGCCCGGGACGGCCCGGACGCCCTTCGCACTGCCGCGGCGCCAGTCGTGGTACGAGGTCCAGGCGTGGTAGTCGACGGGGCGGCCCGGCGCGGCGGCGGTGCCGGCGCCGGCGGGCGCCGCCGCGGTGGCCGCGGCCGCGGGCATGGTGCCCGAGGCGACCGCGGCGACCACCGCGGCTGCGAGAACGGTTCTGCGGGAGGGCTGCTGGGCTCTGCTCATGGGCGCGGTTACCCCCAGGTGTCCGGGTCGGGGCTGGTGCTGTGTGCGCCAACTATGAACGGAGACGGCATGCCCCTGCCAGCACTTCCGCCGTATGGCGCGCCACCAACATTGGTCCAGAACAGTGACGGGACCTGCGGAAGTGCTCCCTGGAAGCGCTGCACGGCCCCGGCGCGGGCGGTGTGCCGTGCGCCGGGGCCGTGCCGTTCGGCGGTCAGATGAGGTCCATCGCCGCAACCTCGTCGGGGCGGCCGTAGCTGACGGGGCCCTGGAAGCGGCGCCGGGCGGTGGCGAACCACCAGACCGTGGCCACGAGCAGGACGACGGCCAGCGCGATCGGCGCGTAGTTGAAGGAGTCGGCGGTGATGGGCGAGGCCTGGGGCAGCATGAACAGCACGCTGCTGAGCAGGATCCAGGTCACCGCGATCCAGCCGATCGGCCTGCCCCAGCGGCCCAGGTGCCAGGGGCCGGGCTGGAACTCGTCGCCGAGCCGCAGCCGCAGGAAGACCGGAACGGCGTAGGCGAGGAACAGCCCGACCACGTTGACGCTCACGATGGCGGTGAAGGCCGTGTGCGACCACCAGCCCGGGACCACCAGGGCGAGCGAGCAGCCCACCGCGAGCCACACCGCCTTGACCGGCGTCCTGGTGCGCAGCGAGACCGTGTGCCACCAGCGGGAGCCGGGCATGGCGCCGTCCCGGGAGAAGGCGAAGATCTGCCGGGTGTTGCTGGTGAGGTTGGCCAGACCGCAGAAGAGCATGGCGCCGATGACGATGAGCAGCATCACCTTGGCGGTACCGAGGCCGAGGCCGTCGATGAGTATCTGGACGGGCGGCGCGGCCGAACCGGCCACCTTGGCGTAGTCGCTAATGCTGTAGACCAGCGCGAGCATCAGGATCAGGCCGGTGATCGCCGAATAGCCGATGGCGCGGGTGATGCCCTTCGGGGCGTTGACCGTCGCCTGGACCGTTTCCTCGGACATGTGGAAGCTGCCGTCGAAGCCGGTGAAGGTCCAGCTGGTGACCAGCAGGCCGAGCATGCCGCCGTAAAGCCCGTTGGTGAAGCCGGTGTTGTTCTCGAAATGCGTCACGAAGGACGCGGACTGATGATGGTCGGGCATCACGATGAGTGCGGTCACGATCACCACGAGTCCGATCAGCAGCCACCACACGGAAATGCGGTTCAGTACGGCGACGAGCTGGACCGTGAAGGTGTTGGCCAGCCCCTGCGCCACGATGATCACTGCCGTGATCAGGACCGTCTGGTGTGCGGTCGGCTGGTACGAGGGCCACTGCAGGGCGACGAAGGCCTGGATGAACGTGGCCGCCGCGTAGCCGGTGGCGGCGGTGCCGCCGATCTGGCCCACGAAGTTCAGCCAGCCGGTGAACCAGGACCAGGCGCCCTTGTGGCGCTTGGCGAGTTTGCCCGCCGAGAAGTACAGCGCGCCGCTCGTCGGATACGCCGACGCGACCTCCGCCATCGCCGCGCCGATGAACAGGACCATGACCGAGACGCCGATCCAGCCGAACACGAGAATGCGGGGGCCGCCCGCGTTCATGCCGAATCCGAAGGACGAGAAAATACCCGAGAGGATGTTGATGATGGTGAAAGAGATCGCGAAATTGTCGAACGCCTTGAAGCGCCGGGTGAGCTTCCGCGGATAACCCATCGCGTGCAGGGTCGCGTCGTCGTCGAGCACGACCGCGTCCTCTCCCCCGCGGGCGTTCGCCCGTGGAGCCGATATCCGTTCCGACACAGATCGACCTTTCTCTTGGTGGGGGGCGGAGCAGGTACGGGTCAGGCGGGTCCCGGGACGGGCAGGCCGCAGCCGCGCCGGGCCCGGGAGAGCTGTTCGGCGGGCTCGCCGAAGGCACTCCAGGGCATGCGTGAGGCGTACGGGCCCATCGCCGTGAAGACCGCCCGGGCCTCGAACCCGCACTGGGCCATGACCAGCGCGTGCGCGAGGTAGGCCAGGTCGAGCACCGGGGTGAAGCGGTAACCGGCCACCGTGGGCAGCCAGTTGTGGTAGGCGGCGAGCGCGGTGGAGCGCCACTGGGGCTGCTCCCAGACCCGGTCGGCGAGCAGCTGGGTGGGGTTGTAGCTCTCGACCAGGGCGACCAGCGGCAGCAGCCGGAGCGCGGAGTCGGCGGGCGCGCGCTGACTGAGGAACGCGGCCACGTCCCAGGCCGCGTTGACCGAGCCGCCGTAGCGGGTGAAGAAGCAGGACAGGAAGCGGTGGTGGCCCTCGCGGTGCCACGGGTCCAGGGACAGGACGTGCGCGAACAGCCGCCACGGTCCGGGCGGGGCGGTGAGCAGTCCCCGCGGGGCGGGATCGCGCAGCCGGTGCAGCCGGGCCATGGTGAGCTTGGCGACCCAGGGGGTGGGGTCGGCGGGCGCCAGCGCGGCGGCCCGGTCGCAGGCGGTGAGCGCTATCCGCTCCAGCGCCTCGGCCCGTTCGTCGTGCGCGTCGGCGGCCCGCATCGCGCGCTGCACGGCCACCCGGGCCCACAGCAGCGCCGCGTCGGGCGTCGGCTCCTCGGCCAGCCAGCGTTCGACGAGGTCGGAGCCGGCCGCCTCGGAGGCCAGCACGAGCGAGCGGTGGGCGCGCAGGGTGAAGTCGGAGCGCGTCTCGGCGAGGGCTTCGCCGGCGCTCCGATAACGGCCGGCGCGGACGTCCACGCATACGCGCGCCAGGACACGGTCGTCGGCCGCCGGATGCCACACATACTGCCCTTCGAATAACTCCGCGGCCATGCTCTCCTGTCCGTCCCGTCACGAAGCGCCGCACTCGCGCAGGAGGAACCTTACTCAGCGGTCGGCACGCCTGGAACGCCGAATTTCACATATCGGTCAACGGATTTCGCCGCTTAATCCGCCTGATTGACCGGCGCTCAGCCAGTGGTTCAAGAAGTGACGTTTTCGCGCCACTCCGGGCCGCGGCGCCGGCCCATCGGCACCGGCCCTATGGGCCGCTACTACACTGTTTCCGGAAAACACCCCCACACCGCATCACACCTCGGGAATCGCCATTCACGACCTCGCCGCCCGGCTGCGCGAGCTGCCCCCCTCGCTGGGGCCGGTCCGCCTGATCGCCGTCGACGGACACGCGGGGTCGGGGAAGTCCACCTTCGCCGGGCGGCTGGCCGCCGCGCTGGGCGGGGCGCCCGTGCTCCACCTGGACGACATCGCCAGCCACGACCGGCTCTTCGACTGGACCGAGCGCCTGACGGACCAGGTGATCGGCCCGCTGGGCCGGGGCGAGAGCGCGCGGTACACCCCCTACGACTGGCACACCCGGGCGTTCGGTCCGCCGCGGCCGCTGCCGCCCGCGCCCGTCGTCGTCATCGAGGGGGTGGGCGCCGGACGCCGGGCACTGCGGCCCCGTCTGGCGCGGCTCCTGTGGATGGAACTGCCGCGCGAGGAGTCCTGGGCGCGCGGCCGGCAGCGGGACGGGGAGGCGCAGCGCGAGTTCTGGTCCGGGTGGGTCGAGGCGGAGCACGCGCACTTCGCCGCCGACCCCACGCGCCCCCACGCGGATCTCCTGGTGCGGCAGACACCAGAGGGATACGAGGTGCTGACGGGACCGGCGGGGACTCCCGGACCGCACCAGAACATCACGCACGGTGATGGTTCCTCCGCGGTGCGGTGAGCGCACCAAGACCCCTGCGGGGGAACTTTCTTGAGTGCTCCGGGTCCGCTTGACCCGGGAGCCGTGCAGGTCTTACGTTTCCAATGTGCGGCCATTCGGAGCCGCCCGCAGTCGCGAAGCCCCCGGTTGTTCCCCCGTGATCGGGGGCTTCGTTCTGCCCGCGGACCGTCCTTCCGGACGCCTCGCGCCTCGAAACACTCACCCTGGGTGACCATCTCGTGTGCGCCCCGTCTGCTCCCACCTCGCCGAACAGGCCGTGCGGCACCCTTCGGCACGCGGTCTCAGCACGGGTACGATGCCCTGGGTGCGGCCTTCGGGCGACTGCTCGCGCACCTGCAACTCCGGTCCGCGGCACAGCGGTTCGTCCGCGGCGGCCGTCGGGCGACTGCCCGGCGGCGAACCAACGGGGGCACGGTCTGTGGGGGACGGGATGGACTTCGGCACGCAGGGCCCCGAGGCCCCGGCCGACCTCGCCTGGCTGCGAGGTGTGGACGCCTACACGATGGGCGCCTATCCCCAGGCGGAGGAGGAGTTCCGCGTCGCGGTCCGGATGGACCCGGGGATGGCGGACGCCTGGCTCGGACTGCACGCGCTGCGGGTCGACACGACCACCGCGCTGCTGCGGATGTTCCGGCACCGGGAGCGCTTCGGGGAGCAGCGCGCCCGGCACCGCCGCACCCTCAACTCCTGGTACTGGCTCGGGTGGTGGGTTCAGCCGGTGCTGGAGAGCCCGCGCGACCTGCTGCTGGCGCACGCCTCGCACTGGCTGGACGGCCGGCACGTGCCCGAACTGGACCGGGCGCTCGCCGGGCTGCCCCCGGTGGACACCGACCCGCAGGTCCGCTTCCTGCACGCCTGCCGCGCCTATCTGGTCAAGGACTGGGACCAGCTGGTGCGGCACACCGACCCGCTGGTCGACGATCCCCTGCTCGGCATCGAGGCGGGCCTGTTCGGCGGCATGGCCCGGGTCCGTCTGGAGATGTACGGCCAGGCCGAGCCGCTGCTCGCGGCGGCCCTGATGCGGTGCCGCAGCGAGCAGCCGCAGCGCAAGGAGCTGCGGTACTGGCTGGCGCGGGCGCACGAGGGCACCGGCCGCAGTGCCGCGGCGCTCCCCCTGTACCGGGCGGTGCACCGGATCGACCCGGCCTTCATGGACACCTCCGCCCGGCTGGCCGCGATCGCCGAGGGCGACGGATACGACGATCCGGCCGACTTCGCGGCCATCACCCTGACCGGCGCCGGGGCGGACGTCATGGACGGGCCGGACACGCTCGACCCGCTCTTCGGCGCGGAGACCCGCGATCTGCGGCTCACGGAGCCGGATCTGCCGACCGGGCCACTGCCGTCGGTCTCCGACCCGGTGGTGCGCGTGCGGAGCGGGCCGCCCTCCTCCGTCCTGCCGGCCGGGCCGACCGATCCCGCGTTGCTCGAGGAGGCGCTCGCGGAGCTGGAGCGGATGGTGGGACTGGAGCCGGTCAAGCGGCAGGTCAAGGCTCTGTCCGCGCAGTTGAACATGGCGCGGCTGCGGGCCGGGCAGGGGCTGCCGGTGCAGCCGCCCAAGCGGCACTTCGTCTTCTCGGGGCCGTCGGGGACCGGGAAGACCACGGTCGCGCGGATCCTCGGCCGCGTGTTCTACGCACTGGGGCTGCTCGGCGGGGACCATCTGGTCGAGGCGCAGCGGGCCGATCTGGTCGGGGAGTACCTGGGGCAGACGGCCGTGAAGGCCAACGAGCTGATCGACTCCGCGATCGGCGGGGTGCTGTTCGTGGACGAGGCGTACTCGCTGTCCAACTCCGGGTACGGCAAGGGGGACGCGTACGGCGACGAGGCGCTTCAGGTGCTGCTGAAGCGGGCCGAGGACAACCGGGACCACCTGGTGGTGATCCTCGCGGGCTATCCGGAGGGCATGGACCGGCTGCTCACCGCGAACCCGGGGCTCTCCTCCCGCTTCACCTCGCGGGTCGACTTCCCCTCCTACCGGCCGCTGGAGCTCACCGAGATCGGCAAGGTGCTCGCGGCGGAGAACGGGGACCAGTGGGACGAGGAGGCGCTGGAGGAGCTGCGGTCCATCGCCGGGCACGTGGTCGATCAGGGGTGGATCGACGAGCTGGGGAACGGGCGGTTCCTGCGGACGCTGTACGAGAAGAGCTGCGCCTACCGGGATCTGCGGTTGTCGGGGTATCCCGGGGGGCTGTCCCGGGGGGACCTCGCCACGCTGCGGCTGCCGGACCTGATGCAGGCGTACGGAGAAGTGCTGTCGGGGCGGGGGCCGCAGGATCCGTCGGCTCTCTAGGCGGCGGTGAGGGGGCCGGCCGAGGGTTTTTCGCTGAGCCTCGCTTCCGGGTGGCCGGTGCCGATGTCCACCGCCTGCGCTGCCCGGATTCGTCAGGCAACGGTGTCGCCGTCGGCCGAGGGCGTCTCGCTTGCCCGCGCCGGCGGTGTGCCGCTGCGCCACCCGTGCCGCCCTGGGGGTCCCCCAGGCCGTCAGGGCACTGGGGGAGGCACGCATGCCCGCAGCCGGGTGGGACCGTGGCCGGGGTGCCGCCCACCCGGGTTTGTGCCGGGTGGGCGGGGTGGTCAGGCCATGGCCTGTTCCGGGTTTCCGGTGGCTCTGGGTTCGGTGAGCTTTATGTCCGGGAGTCTGCGGTGAGCCGGGTCGCGGACCTCGCCCACCAGCAGTTCCAGGACGTCCTCCAGGGCCACCAGGCCCATGACCCGGCCCGAGGCGTCCGCGACCTGGGCCAGGTGGGTGGCCGCCCGGCGCATGACCGTCAGGGCGTCGTCCAGCGGCAGTTCCGAGCGCAGTGTCGTCATGGGGCGCCAGACGTGCTGAGGGACGGCCCGGTCGGAGTCCTCCAGGTCCAGGACGTCCTTCACATGGACGTATCCCATGAAGGGGCCCTTGTCCGCCGCCGCGACCGGGAAGCGGGAGTAGCCCGTACGGGCCGTCAGCCGGACGATCTCGCCCGGCGTGACCGACGGCGGCACCGTGATCAGGGACTCGCGCCGCAGCAGGACGTCCGTCACCGGGCGGGAGCCCAGTTCCAGCGCGTCCTCCAGGCGCTCCTGCTCCTCCGGGTCGAGCAGGCCCGCCTGGCCGGAATCCTCCAGCAGGCGGTTGAGCTGCTCGCTGGTGACGACGGCCTCGACCTCGTCCTTGGGCTCGACCCGGAAGAGCCGCAGGATGCCCTGGGCGCAGGCGCCGAGGGCCGCGGTGATGGGCCGGCACACCCGGGCGAAGGCGACCAGCCCCGGGCTGAGCCACAGCGCCGCCTTCTCGGGGGCCGCCATCGCGAGGTTCTTCGGCACCATCTCGCCGATGACGAGGTGGAAGAAGACCACCGCGGCGAGGGCGATGACGTAGCCGAGCGGGTGAATCATGCCGTCCGGCAGGTGCAGCCACTCGAAGACCGGCTCCAGCAGGTGCGCGACCGTGGGCTCGGCGACCGCGCCGAGGGTCAGCGAGCAGACGGTGATGCCGAACTGGGCGGCGGCCATCATCTGCGGCAGCCGCTCCAGGCCGTACAGCACCTGGCGGGCCCGGGCCGTGCCCAGCGGTTCGATCTGGCTGCGGCGGACGGAGACGAGCGCGAACTCGGCGCCGACGAAGAAGCCGTTGGCGAGCACGAGCAGCCCGGCGAAGAACAGTTGGAGGACGCTCATCGGACGGCCTCCATGACGTTCACGGCCGGGACCGTGCGGACCAGTCGGACCCGCTCGGCGCGGTAGTGGCCCACCTGGCGCACGGCGAGCCGCCAGCCGGGCAGTTCGGCCCGGTCGCCGGGGGCCGGGATACGGCCGAGCAGATCGGCGACGAGTCCGGCGACGGTCTCGTAGGGCCCCTCGGGCACGACGAGACCGATGCGCTTCAGGACGTCGACCCGGCAGCCGCCGTCCACGTCCCAGGCGGGCCGGCCGTCCTCCGGCGGGGCGGGGGCGAGTTCGGGCACGTCCTTGGCGTCGTGCTCGTCGCGGACCTCGCCGACGAGCTCCTCGACGATGTCCTCCAGGGTGACCACGCCGGCCGTGCCGCCGTACTCGTCCACGACGACGGCGATGGGCTGCTCGCTGCGCAGCCGGGCGAGGAGGGGCTGGACGGGCAGCGTCTCGGGCACGAGCAGCGCCCGGCGCGCGATACGGCCGACCGGGGTACGCAGCCGGTCGTTGACGGGGACCGCCAGCGCGTCCTTGAGGTGGGCCATGCCGACCACGTCGTCGATCTTCTCCCGGTAGACGGGGAAGCGCGACAGCCCGGTGGCCCGGGTCAGGTTGACCACGTCCTCGGCGGTGGCCGAGTCCTGCAGGGCGCTGACCTTGACCCGCGGGGTCATGACGTGCTGCGCGGTCAGCTCGCCCAGGGAGAGGGTGCGCACGAACAGGTCGGCCGTGTCCTGCTCCAGAGCGCCGGCCTGTGCGGAGTGCCGGGCCAGGGACACCAGTTCGCCCGGGGTGCGGGCGGAGGCCAGTTCGTCGGTGGGCTCGACGCCGAGAGCGCGCACCAGCCGGTTGGCGACCGTGTTCAGCGCGGAGATCACCGGGCGGAACAGGCGGGAGAAGAGGTGCTGGGGGCCCGCGACGAAGCGCGCGACCTGGAGCGGGCGCGACACGGCCCAGTTCTTGGGCACGAGTTCGCCGATGACCATCTGGACCGCGGAGGCCAGCAGCATGCCGGTGACCACGGCCACACCGGAGACGGCGCCCCGGGGGACGCCTATCGCGGTGAACGGGCCGCGCAGCAGCGCGGCCAGGGCCGGTTCGGCGAGCATGCCGACGACCAGGGAGGTGATGGTGATGCCGAGCTGGGTGCCGGAGAGCTGGAAGGAGAGCTCCTTCAGCGACTCCACGACCGTGCCGGCGCGCGTGTCGCCGTCGGCGGCGGCCTTCTCGGCGTCCGGGCGCTCGACCGTCACCAGGCCGAACTCGGCCGCCACGAAGAAGCCGTTGGCCAGGATCAGCAGGAAGGCCGCTGCGAGGAGCAGCAAGGGGGTGGTCATGATGCCGCCGCCTCCATGTGGGGGGAGGGGGCGGCGCAGGTACTACAGGACGATCCGTCCATCGCCGGAGGGGGTCACTCCTCGGGTAGCAGGAACCCCTGTGCACCGGGCGCGGCGCCACAGGGATGGAGGCGCGACGAAGACGCCTCCAACTCCAGATTAATCAAGACACGGCCCGGTGTGGCAGGGCGGACGTCACCGATTCATCCCTGATCTTCACCGGCCGGGGCCGTCGAGCGGGCTTCGGCGAGCGCCCGGAGCGCCCGCGCGTCGGCGATGGCGCGCTGCCGGGCGAGGCCCGGCTGGATGCCGAGCGCGGGCAGGCTGGTGCCGTCGCTGAGGTTGAGGAACACCCAGGGATCGCCCGGACGGAGGTTCACCTGAAGGATTTCCGCCCAGGCCAGGCGCCGCCTGCTCGCGATGTTGACCACGGTGACGCCGGACTCGTCGGCGACCACCTTGATCCGGGCCAGTTGGGCGAGTGCCCAGAAGATGAGCGCTCCGGTGACGAAGAAGCTGGCCCGCTCACCCGGACCCAGGTCCAGCAGCAGGGCGACGCCTGAGATCACCAGGAAGATCGCCACACCGGCGGTGAGCAGGATCACCCGCGTGTGGCCCGGTCGGAAGGTCACGGGGAGGGCGGGAAGCTCGGACATCTGTTCGCGTACCTCTTACAGGCGGCAGGCGTGGATGGCGGTGGTCAGGATGGCCCGGGCGCCGATCTCGTAGAGGTCGTCCATGATCCGCTGCGCCTCCTTGGCGGGGACCATGGCGCGGACCGCGACCCAGCCCTCGTTGTGCAGCGGGGAGACGGTCGGCGACTCGAGTCCGGGGGTGAGCGCGACGGCCTTCTCGAGCTGCTCGACGCGGCAGTCGTAGTCCATCATCACGTACGTCCGGGCGACGAGGACGCCCTGGAGGCGGCGCAGGAACTGCTGGACCTTGGGCTCCTCGCCGTCGGCGCCGGTGCGGCGGATGACGACGGCCTCGGACTTCATGATGGGCTCGCCGAAGACCTCCAGACCCGCGTTGCGCAGGCTGGTGCCGGTCTCCACGACGTCGGCGATGACCTCGGCGACGCCCAGCTCGATCGCGGTCTCGACGGCGCCGTCCAGGTGGACGACGGAGGCGTCGACGCCGCTGTCCGCGAGGTGCCCGGCGACGATGCCCTCGTAGGAGGTGGCGACGGTGCGGCCCTTGAGGTCCGCGACGCCCGTCGCGGTACCGGGCTTGGCGGCGAAGCGGAACGTGGAGCGGGCGAACCCGAGCGGCAGGATCTCCTCGGCGTCGGCGCCGGAGTCGACCAGCAGGTCGCGGCCGGTGATGCCGATGTCGAGCCGGCCGGAGGAGACGTAGATCGCGATGTCGCGGGGGCGGAGGTAGAAGAACTCGACCTCGTTCACCGGGTCGACGATCCGCAGTTCCTTGGACTCCCGGCGCTGCTGGTAGCCGGCCTCATGCAGCATGTCCGCCGCAGGGCCGGACAGGGAACCCTTGTTGGGGACGGCGATGCGCAGCATGAGGTCGGCTTCCTTTGCGTTGGGTCGGAGTGGGAGCGTGAGCCGGTGCGGCTCAGAGGTGGGCGTAGACGTCGTCCAGGGAGATGCCGCGGGCGACCATCATCACCTGGACGTGGTACAGCAGCTGCGAGATCTCCTCGGCGGCCGCCTCCTTGCCCTCGTACTCGGCGGCCATCCAGACCTCGGCGGCCTCCTCGACGACCTTCTTGCCGATGGCATGGACCCCCTTGCCGACCAGCTCTGCGGTGCGGGAAGTGGCGGGATCGCCCTGGGCGGCCTTGTGCTGGAGCTCGGTGAAGAGCTCCTCGAAAGTCTTCTTGGACATGGTGATGCCCACCCTACGCGGTGCGGGCGGCTCCTCAGTGCCAGGGTTCGGATACCGAACGGAGCGTGGCCGCGGTGGCGACCGCGGCGGTGACCGCCTCGTGCCCCTTGTCCTCGCTGGAGCCCTCGATGCCGGCCCGGTCCAGCGCCTGCTCCTCGGTGTCGCAGGTGAGCACGCCGAAGCCGACGGGGACGCCGGTCTCGACGGAGACCTGGGTGAGGCCCTGGGTGACCCCCTGGCACACATAGTCGAAGTGGGGGGTTCCGCCGCGGATCACGACGCCGAGGGCGACCACGGCGTCGTAGCCGCGGCCCGCGAGGACCTTCGCGGCGACCGGGAGCTCGAAGCTGCCGGGGACCCTGATCAGGGTCGGCTCGTCGATCCCCAGGTCGTGCAGGGCGCGCAGGGCGCCGTTCACCAGACCGTCCATCACCTTCTCGTGCCACTGGGCCGCGATGACGGCGACCCTGAGGTCGCTCGCGCCCCGTACGGACAGCTCCGGTGCACCCTTGCCGCTCACATCTCTCCTCAGTGCTGTTCGCTTACTGGTTGCCGCAGGTGGACGCGGGCGCGGCCGCGGCGGCGGCCACGGCCGGGGTGTCCAGCCAGGGCAGGTCGTGCCCCATCCGGTCCCGCTTGGTGCGCAGGTACCGGAGGTTGTGCTCGCCCGCCTGGACGGGCATCGGCTCGCGGCCGGTGACCTTCAGGCCGTGGCGCAGCAACGCGTCGGTCTTGTCGGGGTTGTTGGTCATCAGGCGGACGCCGCGCACGCCGAGGTCGGCCAGGATGCGCGCGCCGGCGCCGTAGTCGCGGGCGTCGGCGGGCAGGCCGAGTTCGAGGTTGGCGTCCAGGGTGTCGCGGCCCTGCTCCTGCAGTTGGTAGGCGCGCAGCTTGGACAACAGGCCGATGCCGCGCCCCTCGTGTCCGCGGAGGTAGACGACGACGCCGCGGCCCTCGGCCTGGATGCGTTCGAGGGCGGCGTCGAGCTGGGGGCCGCAGTCGCAGCGCAGGGAGGCGAAGACGTCGCCGGTGAGGCACTCGGAGTGGACGCGGACCAGGACGTCCTCGCCGTCGCCGATCTCGCCGTGGACGAGGGCGACGTGCTCGACGCCGTCGACGGTGGACCGGTAGCCGTAGGCGGTGAAGGTGCCGTGCCGGGTGGGCAGCCGGGTCTCGGCCTCGCGGCGGACGGTGGGCTCGCTGTCCCGGCGGTAGGCGATCAGGTCCTCGATGGAGATGATCGTCAGGCCGTGCTTGCGGGCGAACGGGATCAGTTCGGGCAGCCGCAGCATCCGGCCGTCCTCGCCGGCGATCTCCACGATGGCCCCGGCCGGGCGCAGGCCCGCGAGGCGGGCGAGGTCGACGGCGGCCTCGGTGTGGCCGTTGCGGGTCAGCACGCCGCCGGGCCGGGCGCGCAGCGGGAAGACATGGCCGGGGCGGACCAGGTCGGTGGGCTCGGCGGTGCCGCTCGCCAGCAGCTGGAGCGTGGTGGCGCGGTCGGCGGCCGAGATGCCCGTGCTCACGCCGTGCGCGGCGGAGGCGTCCACGGAGACGGTGAACGCGGTCTTCATCGACTCGGTGTTGTCCTCGACCATCTGCGGCAGCCGCAGCCGGTCGAGTTCGGCGCCCTCCATGGGGGCGCAGATCAGGCCCCGGCACTCGCTCATCATGAAGGCGACGATCTCGGGGGTGGCCTTCTCGGCGGCGATGACGAGGTCGCCCTCGTTCTCCCGGTCCTCGTCGTCGACGACGACGATCGGGCGGCCTGCCGCTATGTCGGCGATGGCCTGCTCGACGGGGTCGAGCGCGAAGTCCTCGATGCGTTCGGTGCTGTGGAGCAGAGGTGCCGAGGTCATGCCGGCGCTCCTTCCAGAACGGGCCGCGCGTCCCTGCGGGAGCGCAGCCACCAGTCGCGCATGCCCCACAGGACGAGCGCGCCGTAGATGACGTAGACGAAGCCGGAGAAGGCGTAGCCGTTGGCGAAGTTGAGGGGGACGCCGACGAGGTCGACGAGCAGCCAGGCGATCCAGAACTCGACCATGCCCTTGGCCTGGGCGTACATGGCGACGATGGTGCCGACGAAGATGTAGGCGTCGGGCCAGGGGTCCCAGGACAGGGACGGGTAGGCCTTGAACAGCAGGGCGACGGCGACGGTGCCGGCGGCCGCGGCGGCGAGCATCACCGCGCGCTCGGTCCAGGTCGCGAACCGGGGCGCGATGTGGCCGTCCTCGGCGCGGTCCTTCCTGCGCTGCCACTGCCACCAGCCGTACAGCGCGACCGCCATGACGACGGCCTGCTTGCCGGCGCTGCCGGCCAGGTGGCCGTAGAAGGCGCCGAACAGGACCAGGCCGGACAGGAACTGCACGGGCCAGGTCCACAGCGAGCGGCGCCAGCCGAGGGCCAGGGTGATGAGGCCGAGTATGTTGCCGGTCATGTCGGACCAGATGATGTGCTGGCCGAAGAGCGTGAAGGCCTCGGAGTTCATCCAGTTCACTTGCCGTCCCCCTGTCCGGCCGCGAGCAGCCGCTCCACGTACTTGGCGATGACGTCGACCTCGAGGTTGACCGGGTCGCCGGGCTGCTTGTGGCCGAGCGTGGTCAGGGCGAGGGTGGTCGGGATGAGGCTCACCGTGAAGTGGTCGGGGCCGGCGTCGACGACGGTGAGGCTGATGCCGTCGACGGTGATGGAGCCCTTCTCCACGACATAGCGGGCGAGGTCCGCGGGCAGCGAGACCTTCACGATCTCCCAGTTGTCGGACGGCTTGCGCTCCAGGACCTTTCCGGTGCCGTCCACGTGCCCCTGCACGATGTGCCCGCCGAGGCGCGCGCCCACCGCGGTGGGGCGCTCGAGGTTCACGCGGGAGCCGACACCGAGCGCGCCGAGGCTGGAGCGGTTCAGGGTCTCGGCCATGACGTCGGCGGTGAACTCGTCGCCCTCGTGGTCGACGACGGTGAGACAGACCCCGTTCACGGCGATGGAGTCGCCGTGCTGCGCGCCCTCGGTCACTACGGGGCCACGGAGCCGGAAGCGGGAGGCGTCGCCGAGATTCTCGACGGCGGTGACCTCACCCAGCTCTTCGACGATTCCGGTGAACACTTCCCGGGTCCTCCTGCCTCATGGGGCACGGACTCCGGGGCCTGTCGAAGACGACAGAATCAACGGGAGAACAGCTCCGGGACGACGCCGAACGGGGACCCGTCCGCACGCGGACGCGGCCAGATTCGGCGGCGCGCATGAAGGCATGCCCGCCCGCCGCGCACTGCCTCCCATCCGGACTTTAACCGTCGGTCCAGGAATTTCACCTGGTCAACCGGCCGCTGGAAGCGACCGGGTCGCGGACTGTAACCGCCGGTTCGGACTTTCACCGACCCCGGAGTGCGCTGCTTCTGGTACAGGGCCAGTGTGCCACGGCCGACGCGGGTCCATGCGGGTGAATGTTGTGGAGTGACTCACAGAAGACCCACTCGGACTTTCCGGGACGCTATTGGTCCGGACCATTGACCGTACTGGTCTAGTCCTTTTAGGGTGCGGGCGGGCCCGGCGGCGGTGACGACGGCCCTTGCCCGCCGCCGGGCCGCCCAGGGCGGGTTCGGCCCTGTCACGTTCCGCGTGGCCGCGTTGTCCCCACGGACGGAGGGCACTCCACTCGGGAGTGCCCCGGCGTCCGGAGGGACGGAATCAACATGGCCACGATCCTGGTGACCGGCGGGACCGGCACACTCGGCCGGCTCGTCACCGAACGGCTGCGGGCGGACGGGCACGAGGTGCGGGTGCTCAGCCGGAGCTCCCGGCCGTACGCCGTCGACCTGCGCACGGGCGGCCCGGGTCTGGACACGGCCCTCGCGGGCGTGGAGACGGTCGTGCACTGCGCGAGCAACCCCCGCGGCGGCGACGAGCGGGCGGCGGACCATCTGATCGCGGCGGCCCGGCAGGCGGACGTGGGCCACCTGCTGTACATCTCCATCGTGGGCGTCGACGAGGTGCCGTACGGCTACTACCGCTCCAAGCTCGCGGTGGAGCGGCGGATCGAGGAGTCGGGGCTCGGCTGGACCGTGCTGCGCACGACGCAGTTCCACGACCTGGTGGCCTCGGCGCTGCGCGCGCTCACCAGGTCGCCGGTCGTGCCGCTGCCGGCCGGGGTGCCGGACCAGCCCATCGAGGTGGCCGAAGTCGCCGACCGCCTGGCCGAGTTGGCCGCCGGCCCACCGGCCGGCCGGGTCCCCGACATGGGCGGCCCGCAGGTGCGTTCGTTCGAGTCGCTGGCCCGGGTCTACCTCCGGGCGACCGGCCGTCGCCGGGCGCTGGTACCCGTACCGCTCTTCGGCACCACCTACCGCGCCTTCCGCGCGGGCGCCCATCTGACACCCCCGGAGCAGGCGGTCGGCAAGGGCACCTTCGAGGACTATCTGGCCCGGCGGGCGGGGGGTCGAGGGTGAGCGGGCTGCCGGGCCGGCCGGGCGGGCTTCGGGGCGCACACCTGGCCGACGCACGGGGCCAGCGGTCGGCGTCTGCAAACATTCGTCGCCAAACACGCGCCACCGGTCGACGTTTCGAACACCCGATCGCTGAACGGATTCTGCGATCGGCACAGGCAAACAGCGCGACAGGCCACCGAACGAAGCGGAGCGGACTAGGCCGAGCGGGCTTCGGCGGCGGGCCCGGGCGGGGCGCCGGTCGCCGGGCCCGTCCTAGCGGTCGGGCGGGGTGAAGAGTTCGTCCTGGGCCCGGTCCCGTGCTGTCAGGAGGGCGCCGCGGAGGACCGCGGCGCCGCCGAGGCGGCCCGCACGGACCTCGGTGTCCAGGGGTGACATCCGGCGCAGCCGCTCGGCGACGCGGTCGGCGAGGACCGCTCCCCCGGCCTGTCCGATCTCCCCGCCGAGGACCACGCAGCCCGGGTCGAGGATGGAGACGACCGAGGCGGCGCCGATGGCGATCCGGTCGGCGAGGGCGTCGAGGAAGCGTTCGGCGGGACCGGCCCCGGCCGTCCCGCCGGGCGCCTCCGTCACACGCGCCACCGCCGCGCGCACCACCACCGCCACGCCCGGCCCGTCCGCCCGCTCCGCCGGCGGCAGACCGTGCAGCTCGGCCAGCCGGGCGATCGCCGCCGCTCCGGCCAGGGAGTGGAAGCCGCCGTCGCAGTCCGTCGCCGACGGCAGGGTCACCGTGCCCGGGACCGGCAGGAAGCCGATCTCGCCCGTCCCGCCGGAGGCACCGCGGCGCAGGGCGCCGTCGAGGACGACCGCGGCGCCCACGCCGTGGCCGAGCCAGAGCAGGACGAAGGTGTCCCGGTCCCGGGCGGCGCCCTCGCGCTGCTCGGCCAGGGCGGCCAGGTTGGTCTCGTTCTCCACGGTCACCCGGGCCTCGGGCATCCGTTCCTGGAGGGCCGCGGCGAGCCGGCGGTGCCAGGCCGGCAGACCGCCGGAGTCGCGGAGGTCGCCGGTGGCCGGGTCGACGAGGCCCGGCGCCCCGATCCCGACGGTGTGCGGCCGCCGGCCCCCGGCCCGCTCGACGGTCCGCTCCACGGCGGCCACCGCCTGCTCCAGGGCGGGCCCGGTACCGGTGTCCCCGCCGATGGGCGCCGAGCCCTCGGCCAGCACGCGCCCCACGAGATCGGAGACCAGCACGAGGACGCCCTCGGTGCGCACGTCGAGCGCGGCGAGGTGGGCGCGGTCGGCCACGATGCCGTACAGCCGGGCGTTCGGGCCGCGGCGCTGCTCGCCGGACTCCCCCACCACCGTGATCAGGCCGGAGACGCTGAGCCGCTCGACCAGGTCGGCGACCGTGGGCCGGGACAGTCCGGTGAGCTGCTTCAACTGCCCTGCCGTCAGCGGGCCCTCCCGCTGCAGCAGACGCAGGGCGTGCCGGTCGTTGATGGCCCGGGCGGTGCTCGGTGATGCGGGCATGACGGGCATCCTCCCAGACCTGCGCAGCCGACTTTTCCACTATCTATCAGGCAGGGTCCCTGATAGTTTACGCCCGTGCGGCGACGGCGCCGCGGCAGGACCTGGGGAGGGACCGGAACATGGGTGACGTGAGCCATGCGCCTGACGAGGTGAGGCGCGCCCGGTACGCCGTGGCGGCCGTGTTCGCCGTGCACGGCGCCGTGACCGGCTCCTTCGCCACCCGGGTGCCCTGGGTGCAGGAGCACGCCTCGCTGAGCGCGGGGCAGCTCGGCTTCGCCCTGGCGTTCACGGCGTTCGGCGCCTCGTGCGCGATGCCGCTGGCGGGCCGGATCAGCCACACCTTCGGCAGCCGAACGGCGCTGCGGGGGCTGCTCGCGCTGTGGACCCTGTCGCTGGTCCTGCCGGCCCTCGCGCCGAACATGTACACGCTGTGCCTGGCGATGTTCGTCTACGGCGCGAGCGCGGGCATGGCCGACGTGGCGATGAACGCCCTGGGCGTCGAGGTGGAGCGGCTGCTCGGCAAGTCGATCATGTCGGGCCTGCACGGCATGTGGAGCGCGGGCGCGCTCGTCGGCTCGGCGGCCGGCACCCTCGCCGCCCATCTGGGCTCGGACGCGCGTCTGCACTTCGCACTCGCCGCGGCCGTCCTCACCGCGCTCGGGCTGGCGGCCTGCTCGGGGGTGCTGGACGTGCAGGCCGCCGAGGACGAGGAGCCGCCCCCGCGGTTCACGCTGCCGCCCCGCTCGGCGCTGCTGATCGGCGCGGTCGGGTTCTGCGCGGTGTTCGCCGAGGGGGCGAGCCTGGACTGGTCGGCGGTGTTCCTGCGGGACCGGCTGGACAGTTCGGCCGGGGTCGCGGCCGCCTGCACCACCGGGTTCATGCTGACCATGGCGGTGGCCCGGATCGCCGGGGACGCGGTGGTGAACCGGTTCGGCGCGGTGCGCACGGTGCGGGCAGGCGGGGTGCTGGCCGGGCTCGGCGGCCTGCTGGTCGTCCTCGCCGGGCACCCGGCGGTGGCGATGACCGGGTTCGCGCTGATGGGGCTCGGCATCGCGGTCGTCGTACCGCTGTGCTTCGCGGCGGCCGGGCACGCCGGCCCCAACCCCAGTCAGGCCATCGCGGGCGTGGCGACCATCACGTACACCTCGGGCCTGATCGCGCCCAGCCTGATCGGCGGGGTGGCGCAGGCGACCAGCCTGATGGTCTCGTTCTGCGTGGTGACCGTGCTCGCCTGCGGCCTCGCGGCGTTCGCGGGTGTGCTGCGCACCGCCGAGCGCGGCGGCGCGGAGATCAGTCCTGCGGTCGCAGAAGTTCCCGGCCCACGGCCCTGAAGGCGTCGCTCCACGGCGCCGGGCGGAGCGTCGTCGCGTCCAGCCGGACCAGCACCCGGGTGCCGCGGGCGTAGGTCTGCGCGCCGTCGGCCGAGCAGAAGCGGAAGCCGTAGGTGAGGCCCGTGGTGCCGAGCCGTTCCAGCCACAGATGGACGGCGTAGGTGCCCGGGCGGGTGACCGGCGCCTCGTAGCCGATGGTCAGTTCGCGGACGGCGTTGCAGGCGTCGCCGGCGGCGTGCCAGTCGCCGTCGAAGCGGACGCCGTGCTCGTTCCACAGCTCGGTCCAGGCGCGCTCGACCATCAGCGGGTAGCGGGCGTTGTGCAGCAGTCCGAGCGCGTCCAGGTCGTCGAAGTGGACGGTGACGGGGATCAGCCGGCCGTGGGCGACGGCGGGGGCGATCGGGGCTTCGGCGGTCACGGAGGTGCTCCTGGGCGACGGGACGGGACGATGTGGACCACTCCATACTAAGCGACCGCTCAGGCGGGTTCGCCGGACACCGCAGGTCAGGCACGTGAGCGCGGTCCGCGAGGGGGCCGGGTGCACGGGAAGCCGGCCGGTACCCCCGACAATGGCCTGGAACGTCTTCACGTACAGAGAAAGCGAAACCCCACCATGGACCTCGGCGTGCGCTGGAAGCTGCACGGTGACGGGCGCACGCCCGCACCCGGAGCGGTGGTACGCCCCGACGAACGGCTCTCCTGGCCGCGCACGGTGGGCCTCGGCGCCCAGCACGTCGTGGCGATGTTCGGAGCCTCCTTCGTGGCCCCCGTGCTCATGGGCCTGAACCCGAACCTGGCGATCATGATGTCGGGCGTGGCGACCGTGATCTTCCTGCTCGCCACCCGGGGCCGGGTCCCGAGCTATCTGGGCTGCTCTCTGTCCTTCGTGGGGGTGGCCGCGGTCATCCGGGCGCAGGGGGGCACGAGCGCCACCGTGACCGGCGCGGTCCTGGTGGTCGCCGCCGTGCTGTTCCTGGTGGGACTCGCGGTGCGGCGCTTCGGCGCGCGGGTCATCCACGCCGCCATGCCGCCGATCGTCACCGGCGCGGTCGTGATGCTGATCGGCTTCAACCTGGCTCCGGTGACGGCCTCCACCTACTGGCCGCAGGACCAGTGGACGGCCCTGCTGGTGATGCTCTTCACCGGACTGGCGGTCGTCTGCCTGCGCGGTTTCTGGTCGCGCATCGCGATCTTCCTGGGCCTGGTCTTCGGGTACGGGATCTCCTGGATCTTCGACCTGGTCTTCGGCAAGATCCACTCGGTGGACGCGAGCGGCAAGCTCACCGACCACTGGCGACTGGACCTCTCCGGCGTCTCCAAGGCCGACTGGATCGGGCTGCCGTCCTTCCACGGGCCCTCGTTCCAGTGGTCGGCGATCCTGGTCGCGCTGCCGGTCGTCATCGCGCTGATCGCCGAGAACGCCGGGCACGTCAAGGCGGTCGGGGAGATGACCGGCGACCCGCTGGACGACGAGCTGGGCACCGCGATCTCCGCGGACGGCGTCGGTTCGATGCTGTCGACCGCGGTGGGCGGCCCGCCCACCACCACCTACTCCGAGAACATCGGCGTGATGGCCGCGACCCGCGTCTACTCCACCGCCGCCTACTGGGCCGCGGCCTGCTTCGCGCTGCTGTTCGGCCTCTGCCCGAAGTTCGGCGCGGTCGTCGCCGCGATCCCGGGCGGGGTGCTCGGCGGCATCACCGTCATCCTCTACGGCATGATCGGCCTGCTGGGGGCGCAGATCTGGATCAACGCCAAGGTCGACCTGCGCAACCCCCTGAACCTGGTGCCGGCCGCCGCGGGCATCATCATCGGCGTCGGCAACGTCACCATGAAGTTCACCGACACCTTCTCGCTCAGCGGCATCGCGCTCGGCACCCTGGTCGTCATCACCGGCTACCACGCGCTGCGCGCCTTCGCGCCGGCCCATCTCAAGACCCAGGAGCCGCTGCTGGACGAGGGCACGTCCAGCTACGACGAGAACGGCCGGCGCGCCGAGTCGTAGGCGGGTCCCGCCCGCCGCGCGTTCCCCCGTTTCGGGGAAGCGGCGGGCCGGTCGCCGCGCGGCCCGGCCCCGGGCTGCCACTCTTCCCCCATGGCGCAGCCGGAACACCTCACCACGCCCGTCGACGCCGTCCTGGCCCGGATGCGCGCCCTCGACGCGGAGTTGCCCGAGCGGGACGGGGTCGCCGTGTTCAACCGCGTCTACCTCGCCGTCACCGAGGAGGTCGGCCGGCGCCTGGACGCGGGCGTGTTCGCGGACCGGCGGGCGGCGGCCACGCTGGACGTACGGTTCGCCGAGCGGTACCTGGCCGCGGTCGAGGCGGCGGAGCGGGACCGCCGCCCGCCCGCCTGCTGGCGGCCGCTGTTCCAGTTCCGCCGCCACCCCGGGGTACGGCCGCTGCAGTTCGCGCTTGCGGGCATCAACGCCCACATCGGGCACGACCTGGCGCTCGCCGTGGTGGACGCCTGCCGGACGCTCGGTTGCGAACCGGCGGATCTGGAGGACGAGTTCGACCGCGTGGGCGACCTCCTCGCCTCGCTGGAGGAGCGCATCCGGGAGGACCTGATGCCGGGGCCCGACCTGCTCCAGATCGCCGACCCGATCACCCATCTGCTGGGCTCGTGGAGTCTGGAGCGGGCGCGGGAGGCGACCTGGGCGGCGGCCCGCGCGCTGTGGGCGCTGCGCCACTGCGGGGGCCTCGCCGGGGAGTTCACCGAGCGGCTGGACGCGGCGGTCGGCTTCGCGGGGCGGATGCTGCTGACGCCGTGCGGCGACTGACCCGGGCTCTTCCGGCCAACCTCCGCCGGGTCTCCTGGAACTGCGCTGCGATCTCGGTAGGTTGAACCGGGAACCGACCGCGAAGGAGTCACGGCACATGGCTACTCGACTGGGCCTCGGCCTCCCGCAGAACCGGCAGTACGACCTGGGCAGGGACGTGCCCGACGTGGCGCGCACGGCGGAGCGGATCGGGTACGACAGCCTGTGGGTGTACGAGCGCGCCCTGGTCCCGGACCCCGCCCACCAGGGCCTCTACGGCATCCCGGGGCTCCCCTGGCCCGACTCCTACCGCGGCGTCGCGGAGCCGCTGGTCACCCTGACCCTCGCGGCGGCCGCCACCGAACGCGTCGAGCTGGGCTCCAGCGTGCTGGTCGCGCCGCTGCACCTGCCCTTCCAGCTCGCCAGGTCCCTCGCCACGCTGGACGCGGCGAGCGGGGGCCGGGTGCTCGCCGGGTTCGGCACCGGCTGGTCCCACGACGAGTACGCGGCGGCGGGCGTACGGCCCTTCGAGGAACGCGGGCAGGTGCTGGACGAGCTGATCGACGTGTGCCGGGCCGTGTGGGGCCCGGACCCGGTCGTGCACGAGGGCCGGATCAGCCGGATCTCCTCCGCGGTGGTCGGCCCCAAGCCGGCCCGGCCGATCCCGATCCTGCTCGCGGCGAGCGGCCGGCGCGCACAGCGGCGTCTGGTGGACCACGCCGACGGCTGGCTCCCGGTGGGCACGGGCGTCGAGCAGATCGCCGCCCAGTGGGCGGAGTTGCGGGAGCTGGCCGCCGAGCGCGGCCGCGAGGAGCCGATCCGGACCGTGCTGCGGGTCAACGCGGTGCACTCGGTTAAGCCCTACGAGGGCGGGGACCGGCGGCCGTTCCAGGGCGACGCCGGCCAGATCGCCGAGGACCTGGCCCGGCACGCGGAGATCGGCCTGGACGAGATCCTCGTGGACCTGCAGAGCACCCCGCGCGACGCCCAGGAGCTCAAGGACGTCGCCGCCGAGGTGTTCGAGAAGGCGCGGGCGGCCGGAGTCTAGGTCCGGCCGCCCGCGCCTCGGTCCGTTCCGGCCCGGGGCCGGTCAGTCCTCGGGCAGCTCCACCGGGGCGATCTCGTCGTAGACGTCGCCCGGGCCCGGGTTGGTCGGGTCGGTCTCGCCGCCGAAGTGGTGCATCACGCCCCAGACCGCGTTCAGCGCGGTCTGGATCGCGCCCTCGGCCCAGCCCGCCGTCCAGGAGATGTCGTCGCCGGCGAGGAAGATGCCCCGCTTGTCCTCGGGCAGCCGGTCCTGCATGAAGTGCGTGAACAGGCGCCGCTGGTAGCGGTAGTGGCCGGGCAGGTTGGCCTTGAACGCGCCCATGAAGTAGGGCTCGTTCTCCCAGGAGACGGTCACCGGGTTGCCGATGATGTGCTTCCTGATGTCGACCTTCGGGTAGATCTCGCCGAGCGACTTCAGCATGACCTCCATCCGCTCGTTCGCGGACAGCGGCAGCCACTTCAGGCTGTCGTCGCACCAGGTGTAGGACAGGCAGATCACGGCCGGCCTGTCCGGGCCGTCGTCCAGCAGGTAGGTGCCGCGGGTCATGCGGTCGGTGAGCGTCATCGACATGACGTCCCGGCCGGTCTCCTCGTCCTTGTCCAGCCAGAACGGCCGGTCGACCGGGACGAAGAGCTTCGAGGACTCCATGTAGTGGGTGCGCTCGATGGCGGTCCAGTGGTCGATCGGGAAGAGCGAGTCGTCGCAGGCGATCTTCGACAGCAGCATCCAGGACTGGGCGGTGAACACCGCCGCCCGGTAGGTGCGGATGTCGCCGTTCGCGTCGGTGACGGTGATCCGGTTGCCCGAGGTGCGGTGCAGCCGGGTCACGGCGGGGCGGGGCTCGCCGTCCACGTGCAGGGACTTCAGCGAGGTGCCGTACGGCCAGTGGACGATCTTCTCCGGCTCGCGCTCCCAGAGCCGCAGCGGCAGCTGCTGGGAGCCGCCGACGATGCCGCGGTGGTGGTCGTCCGCCTCGGTGTAGACGACGCGCAGGATCTCCAGGATGGAGTTCGGGAAGTCGGTGTCCCAGCCGCCGGTGCCGAAGCCGACCTGGCCGAAGATCTCCCGGTGCCGGAAGGACCTGAAGGCCTCGGAGTCGCAGAGGAAGCCGTAGAAGGTCTGGTTGTCGAGCTTCTCGACCAGCCGGGCCCAGATCTCACGGATGCGCGGCACGTCCCGCTCGCGCAGCGCGCGGTTCATGTCGGAGAAGTCGGCGCCGTCCTCCAGGCACCTGTTCCAGGCGTCGGCGACGTCCCGGTACACCTGGGGCAGGTCGTCGACGGTCTCGGCGTAGTGCGACTCGCCCTTGAGGTCCACGACGGTGGACGGGGTGGTCTCGGCGAGCGGGTTCGGGAACGGCCTGGTCTCCAGGTCCACCAGGTCGATGTAGTGCTGCAGCGCGGTGGAGGACGGTGGGAAGCGCATCGCGCCCATCTCGGCGGTCAGCGACTCGTCGCAGCCCTCGAAGCCGACCGTGCGCAGCCGGCCGCCGAGCTGGTCGGCCTCGTAGACGACGGGCTTGAGGCCCATCTTCATCAGCTCGTAGGCGGCCACCACACCGGACAGACCGCCGCCGATGACGGCGACCTCGGCGCCGTGCTCGGTCGCCGGGATCTGGCCCAGGCCCGCCGGGTGGGCGAGGAAGTCGTCGTAGGCGTAGGGGAAGTCCGGGCCGAACATGGTGATCGGCGGCTGCTGCTCGTCTGCGTGCTCGACGGCGTTGGGCACGGTGGACGTCATGGGGTACGGACTCCTTGCGCGGGGGTGGATCTGGAGAAGCTGGGCGTGATCAGACGAGGGACCGGTACAGACCGGGGCGGCGGTCCTTCAGGTACGGGTTGGCCTCGCGGGAGGCGGCCAGGAAGCCCGGGTCGGCGTCGGCGAGGACCAGTTGCTCCTCGCGGCCGGCGCGGGTGCGGGCGACGCCGTCGGGGCCGGCCAGGACGGACAGACCGACGAACTCGAACTCGCCCTCGCGGCCGACCCGGTTGACGTAGGCCACGTACATCTGGCTCTCCCAGGCCCGCACCGGCACCAGGGACTCGGCGACGAACTGGAAGGGGTGCATCTGCGCCGTCGGCACGACGAGGAGGTCGGTGCCGGCCAGGGCGTGCGCCCGTACGTTCTCCGGGAACTCGACGTCGTAGCAGATCATCAGGCCGACGGTCAGCCCGTTCAGCTCGGCCTGCACGACCGGCTGCTCGCCGGGCGTGAAGTGGTCCCGTTCGAAGCAGCCGAAGAGGTGGGTCTTGCGGTAGTTCGCGAGCCGGGCGCCGTCGGCGGAGATCAGCTGGGCGGAGTTGTAGACGGCGTCGCCGTGGCGCTCGGGGTAGCCGTAGGCGATCGCCAGACCGTGCCGGCCGGCGATCTCGGCGACCGCGTCCGCGGAGTCGCCGTCGGCGGGCTCGGCGAGGCGGGCGATGCCGTCGCCGATCGCGTACCCGGTGAGGAACATCTCCGGCGCGGCCAGCAGCGCGGCGCCCGCGGCGGCGGCCCGGCCCGCGGCCTCGTCGAGAACCTTGAGGTTCTCGGCGATCGAGCCGGGGCGGCCGGAGCTCTGGAGCAGGGCGGTGCGCATGCGTTTCCTCACCGGGAAGGGGGTTTGGGGGGCCATTAAGAAGGTACGGTCGGCGCGCTCGGCCGGACAAGGAGGAGCCGTTGCGCGCCGGTGCGCGGTTCGTTGCGTGGCGAGCGGGTCGCACGGCGATTCGTTGCGCGCCCGGCGGTGGAGCCCGCGTACGCCCTGGGGCGCAGGTCGCGGCGGGGTTACCCGCCGGACGGCGGAGGCGGGACGCCGTCTGGGGAGCGATGTGCGAACGGCGCGCCGCCGGGAGAGTGATGTGCGTTCAGTTCACGCAGCTCCACCTGCGGAAAGGACCGTCATGCGACGTCGTACGAGGATCGCCGCCGTCACCGCCGCCCTGCTGATCACCGCCGGAGCCGCCGGCTCGGCGACGGCGTCCGGGCAGGGTCCGCGACAGCAGCACCGGCACGAGGCGGCCGCGCTCACCGGAACGGCCAAGCTGTACCGGTCGGCCGGCGACGACATCACCTTCTCCTTCGACGCGCATCTCGCGGCCGGGGACACGAAGAACCCGGGGGCGGCCACCGGTACCTTCCGGTTCAGCCACTACCTGCACGGCAAGGGCGCCTGGGCCAGGGCGAAGGTCGACTGCCTGGTCACGGGCGGGGAGGTCGCCGTCGTCTCCGGGGTGATCACCGACTCCGACCTGCCGGGCGCCAAGGGCCGCCGGGTCGGCGTCACGGTCCAGGACCTCGGCCGGCACGACCGGCTGGGCTACAGCTGGGCCGCGACGAAGGACCTGGGGCCGCGGAACCTGCCCAAGTGCGTCTCGTCGGCGCCGTTCGAGAAGGTGCGCCAGGGCACGGGCGACTTCCACGTCGTGCCGTGGCGGCCCGCGCTCTAGGCCTTCCGTGACTGCTCCGCGGGACCGCGGAGCGGGTCCGGACCGGCGGCGGGGCCGGTGACGGGGTGGCGGCCCGGCTCGCCGGCACGGACCGGGCCGGACACCCGCGGCAAGCGGGGGTCCGGCCCGCGGGTCGCGGCAGCCTTTCAGGGGGAGCCTGCCGGGGCGTACGGCCCGGCACGGAGCCCGGTCTAGCCCGGGGCGCCCGAGGAGAAGCGGCGCAGCAGCGGAGACAGCACCAGCACCGACTTGGTCCGCTCCACGAACGGCTCTCCGGCGATACGTTCCAGCACCCGTTCGAAGTGGCGCATGTCCGAGGCGAAGACCTGGACGACGGCGTCCGCGTCACCCGTGACGGTCGACGCGGCCACGACCTCCTGGTAGCGCTCCAGGCCCCGCTGGATGGTCTCGGGCGAGGTGTTGCGCCGGCAGTAGATCTCGACGAACCCCTCGGTCTCCCAGCCCAGCGCCGCCGGGTCCACCCGGACGGTGAACCCGGTGATGGCCCCGGTGGCCCGCAGCCGGTCCACGCGCCGCTTGACGGCGGGCGCGGACAGGCCGACGAGCTGCCCGATGTCCGCGTAGGAGCGGCGCGCGTCCTCGGCGAGGGCGTGCACGATGCGTTCGTCGAGATCGTTCAGCACGAGCGGTGGTTCATTTCTCCGGGGCGGTCACTTCTCGGCCGCGACCGCGTCGTCCTCGGCGGTCGCGAGACGGGAGCGGCGATGGCCGTACCCGAAGTAGAACACGAGCCCGACCGCCATCCAGACACCGAAGACCACCCAGGTGACGGCGGAGAGGCTGAACATCATCCAGGCGCAGCAGGCGAAGCCCAGCGCGGGCAGCACCCACGACAGCGGGACCCGGAACGTGCGCTTCATGTCCGGGCGGGTACGTCGCAGCACCACCACGGCGACGTTGACCAGGGCGAAGGCGAACAGCGTGCCGATGCTGGTGGCGTCGGCGAGCTGGCCCAGCGGGATCGCGGCGGCGAGGACGCCGCAGAACAGCGACACGATCACCGTGTTGGCGCGGGGCGCGCCGGTCTTCGGGTTGACCCGGGCGAAGACCTTGGGCACGAGGCCGTCGCGGGACATGGCGAAGAGGATGCGGGTCTGGCCGTAGAGCACGGTCAGGACGACGCTCGCGATGGCGATGACGGCGCAGAACGCCAGCAGGGTGCCCCAGAAGCTCTGGCCGGTGACGTCCGTCATGATCTGGGCGAGCGCGGCCTCGGAGTCCTCGAACGTCCGCCAGGGCTTCGCGCCCACCGCGACGGTGGCGACCAGCACGTACAGGGCGGTCACGATGACGAGGGACAGCATGATCGCGCGCGGCAGGTCCCGCTGGGCGTTCTTCGCCTCCTCACCGGCGGTGGAGGCGGCGTCGAAGCCGATGTACGAGAAGAACAGCGTGGCGCCGGCCGCGCTCACACCCCCCATGCCGAGCGGCATGAAGTGCGCGTAGTTGCCGGACTTGAAGCCCATGAAGCCGATGGCGCAGAAAAGGATCAGCGCGGCGATCTTCACGCACACCATGATCGTGTTGGCGCGCGCGGACTCCTTGGCGCCGCCGAGGAGGAACGCCATCGCGAGCAGCACGACGATCAGCGCGGGCAGGTTGAAGACACCGCCGTCGCCGGGCGGCGCGGACAGGGCGTCCGGGATGGTGACGCCGATGGTGCCGGCGAGCAGTTCGTTCAGGTACTCGCCCCAGCCGACGGCGACGGCGGCCACCGAGACGCCGTACTCCAGGAGCAGACACCAGCCGCAGACCCAGGCGATCAGTTCGCCCATGGTTGCGTATGCGTACGAGTACGAGGATCCGGAGACCGGGATGGTGCCCGCGAGCTCGGCGTAGGAGAGGGCCGAGAAGAGTGCGGTGAGTCCGGCGATCACGAAGGAGAGGATGACGGCCGGACCCGCCTTCGGAACGGCCTCGCCGAGTACGACGAAGATGCCGGTGCCGAGGGTGGCGCCGATGCTGATCATCGTCAGCTGCCACAGCCCGAGGGATCGCCGCAGCGTCCCTCCCTCGCCCTGGCCGCCCTCCGCGACCAGTCGTTCCACTGGCTTGCGACGCATGAGGCGCGCGGCGACGCCCGGGGACGCCGGGGCGGCCGTTCTCTTGTCTTGCGGTGGTGCGCCTTGCTCGAGCACGCGCTGGGCTCCTTATCGCTGCCGGTCAGGACGGACGAGGACCGGCGGAAGCCCGTCAGGGCAGGAACCCGCCGAGCGGAGTCCCCGCCACGCCACCTACAGCGCAGCACCCTATGAGGCGCGGCTTCGCGGGCGTAATGCAGCAAGGTTGCGCATGCCCGCATGATCATTGCGTTGATCCGGAGCCGGTGCCCTTTTGTTGCGCCCGGACCGCGAACCGTTGCGCGACCACCCCGCCGATCCCTTTTCTCACGCTTTCTCCGGCTCCCTCGCGCCGGTCCTTTCCTCCGTCCGCGTCCCCCCGGCCGGCGAGGGACTCGCGCGGCCGCAGCGCGTCCGGCACACATGCCGACGGCCCCCGGCCGTCCCGGGAGCGGGAGCGGTGGGGGCCGTACGGAAGGAGGTTTTCCGGGTGAGTCAGTTCCAGCTGGCGTGCAGCGGCTTGCCCTCGGCGTAACCGGCGGCGCTCTGGACGCCCACGACGGCCTTCTCGGCGAACTCCTCCAGGGAGCCGGCGCCGGCGTAGGTGCAGGAGGAACGGACGCCCGCGATGATCGAGTCGATCAGGTCCTCGACGCCCGGACGGGCCGGGTCGAGGAACATGCGGGAGGTGGAGATGCCCTCCTCGAACAGGGACTTGCGGGCGCGGTCGTAGGCGGACTCCTCCGAGGTGCGGTTGAGCACCGCGCGCGCGGAGGCCATGCCGAACGACTCCTTGTAGAGGCGGCCGCCGGCGTCCTGCTGGAGGTCGCCCGGGGACTCGTAGGTGCCCGCGAACCAGGAGCCGACCATCACGTTGGACGCGCCGGCCGCGAGGGCCATGGCCACGTCGCGCGGGTGCCGCACACCGCCGTCGGCCCACACGTGCTTGCCGTACTTCCTCGCCTCGGCGGCGCACTCCAGGACCGCGGAGAACTGCGGCCGGCCTACGCCGGTCATCATCCGGGTGGTGCACATCGCGCCGGGTCCGACGCCGACCTTGATGATGTCCGCGCCGGCGTCGATCAGGTCCTTGACGCCCTCGGCGGAGACGATGTTGCCCGCCGCGATCGGCACGTGCGGGTCGAGCGCGCGCACCAGCTTGATGGCGCTGATCATCGACTCCTGGTGGCCGTGCGCGGTGTCGATGACGAGGGTGTCCACGCCCGCGTCGAGGAGCTGCTTGGCCTTGCCGGCCACGTCGCCGTTGATGCCGACGGCGGCGGCGACGCGCAGCCTGCCGTTCGCGTCCACGGCCGGGGTGTACAGCGTGGCGCGCAGGGCCCCCTTGCGGGTGAGGATGCCGGCGAGCCGGCCGTCCTCGTCCACGGCCGGGGCGTAGCGGCGGTTGTGCGTGTCGAGGATGTTGAAGGCCTCGCGCGGGTCGATGTCGGCGTCCAGCAGCAGCAGGTCCCTGGACATGACCACTTCGAGCTGGGTGAAGCGGTCGACGCCGCTGAGGTCCGCGTCGGTGACGACGCCGACCGGCCGCTGCTCCTCGTCGACGACCACACCGGCGTTGTGCGCGCGCTTGGGCAGCAGGGCCAGGGCGTCGGCGACGGTCTGGTGCGGGGCCAGCACGATCGGGGTGTCCAGCACCAGGTGGCGGCTCTTGACCCAGGAGACGACGTCGGCGACCACGTCGATCGGGATGTCCTGCGGGATGACCACGAGGCCGCCGCGCCGGGCGACCGTCTCGGCCATGCGACGGCCGGCGATGGCGGTCATGTTGGCGACGACGAGCGGGATGGTGGTACCCGTGCCGTCCGGCGAGCCGAGGTCCACGCCCTGACGCGAGCCCACCGCGGAGCGGCTCGGCACCATGAACACGTCGTCGTACGTCAGGTCGTACGGGGGCTGGATGTCATTGAGGAAACGCACGTGCCGCACATCCCAGTCGATCAGAGGTGACCCCCCGACGGGTGCGCCAGGGGGAAAAGAGCACGTACTTCATTGTCCCATGACGGCCGGCCGGTCACGCCCTCACAGAACCTCCAGGGCCGCCGGAGGGGGTCTTGGAGGATCCCCCAAGGGCCAGCAGGACGTCGAGGGCGGGGGTGCGGTCCACGGCCTCCTCGAAGACGTCCTGCGCGGTCAGCCACTCCGGCGGGTTCGCCCGGGCGTACTCCCGCCAGCCCCGTACGACGACCACGAGGCCCCGTTCGACGGAGCCCTCGGGCCAGACCGTGTGGTCGGACAGGGAGTCCGCCAGCGCGTCCCAGTTGCGGCCGAACCAGCCGGGCAGCGCCAGGGCCCGGGCCGCGCGGTCCATCAGGCCCGCCTTGTCCGCGACCCCGTCGAGGTCGAGGACGACCACGAGCCGGCCCGTCAGGTCCTCGGTCATCTCAGCACCGCCCGGAACGAGTTGTAGTGGTCATCGGTGTAGTAGGTCTCCCCGTCCCGCCCGGTGACCAGCCGACGTGCCCCGCGGTCCGCCGAGCCCGGGGTGGGCACGGTGTACTCGTGGTAGTAGCCGCGCGGCTGCCTCGGCAGGTGGCCCTCGAAGTTCCCGAACACGACGCCGTCCCTGGCGTACGGGTAGGGGCCGCCCCGGTCGACGAGCGCGAGGGTCTTGCGCGCCTCGGCCGGCAGCCGGGACTCCTGGACGGTGGCCATGCCCCGCGCCCATTCCGGAGCGGACGCGCTCGTGCCCGCGGGCCCCGCCCCGTCCGTGCCGGAGCAGCCGGTGAGCAGGACGGCGAGCGCCAGCAGCGCCCCCGCGAGCACGGCGGGGACGCGGCGCGCCCCGGCTCGCAGGAGGAGCCTCGGGAGCGCGTGGGGGACGAACCGCGGCAGCAGCATGCGGCCGATGCTGTCACGGCCGTCCCGTCACGTCCTCACCGCGACCCGCCGGCGTGCCCGTGGGGCGCCGCCGGGGTCCGTCAGTGCCCGTCGGGGTCCGCGCGGCCCAGCGTGGGCTTCGGCGCCGGGCCGGTCGTCATCAGGTAGTCGGCGGCCGAGGTGTCCGTGACCAGGCTGGTGACCAGCCCGGAGCGCAGCACCGCGTCGATCGCGGACGCCTTGCGCTGCCCGCCGGCGATCGCCACGACCTCCGGGATACGGCGGAGCTGGTCGGCCTTGACCGTGATGCACCGCTCCCCCAGGTCCCGCCCGATCCGGCGCCCCTCGGCGTCGAACAGGTGGGCGGCCATCTCGGCGGCGACACCGAGCGAGGCGTAGTGGGCGCGCTCCTCGTCGCTGAGCATGTCGTGCACCGTCGAGATACCGGGCTCCCAGGAGCCGATGGAGACACAGGCGACCGTGACCTTGTCGAAGTACTCGAAGGCCCGGGCGATCCCCGTCTGGTTGCGCAGCGCGGCCGCGGTGGCCGCGTCGGGCAGCAGCATCGGCGCGTAGATGGGGTGGGCGTCGCCGCCCGACACCTGGGCGGCGCGGCGCACGGCCTCCACCGAGCCGCGCTCGGAGGTCCCGGCGTCGTACACGCCCGTGAGCTGCACCACCGTGCACGGCGGCAGCCGGTCGAGCGCGGCCGCCATGTGGATGGTGGACCGGCCCCAGGCCAGCCCCAGCACGTCCCCCTCGTTGACGAGCTCACCGAGCAGGTCGGCCGCGACCTCGCCGAGGTTCTCGGGGTCGGGGGTCTCCTCCGCCTCGGCCGGGGACTCGACCACGACGGCGTGCCTCAGGCCGTAGCGGGCGCGGAGCGCGTCGGAGCGCTCGGCGTCCAGCTCGGCCGGCACACGGATCTCGATACGCACGAGATCCCGTTCGAGGGCCGTCTCCAGGACCCGGGCCACTTTGAAGCGGCTGACGCCGAACTCCTCCGCGATCTGGATCTTGGATTTGCCCTCGAGGTAGAAGCGGCGGGCCATGGCCGCCGCCTGCACCAGCTCAGCGGGTCCCATCCGCATGGCTGACCGGCCCGCCGACATACCCGACACGGCGATCTCCTCACTGCTGTTCACACTCTGGATTCGCCGTTCATCCTTGCAGATCCGGCGCGGCTGATCCGCCCGGATGGGCGGCGTTCACTCAAGCGTTCACGTAGCCGTGGCTCAGTGGCCGCATGCCCAGGACGCCTCGGCGGTAACGGAATCCGCCTGGGCGCGCAGCGCCCGCACCGCCTCCGCGGGGTCCTCGGCCCCGTACACGGCCGAGCCGGCCACGAACACGTCCGCGCCGGCTTCCGCGCACCGCTCGATGGTCGAGGCGGAGACACCGCCGTCGACCTGCAGCCAGAGCTGCAGGCCGTGCTTGCCGATCAGCTCCCGGGTACGGCGGATCTTCGGCAGCATGATGTCCAGGAAGGCCTGCCCGCCGAAGCCCGGCTCGACCGTCATGATCAGCAGCATGTCGAGTTCCGGCAGCAGGTCCTCGTACGGCTCGATCGGCGTCGCCGGCTTCAGCGCCATGGAGGCGCGGGCGCCCTTGGCGCGGATCTCCCGGGCGAGGCGCACCGGCGCGGCGGCCGCCTCGACGTGGAAGGTGACCGACGAGGCCCCCGCCTCCACGTACTGCGGCGCCCAGCGGTCGGGGTCCTCGATCATCAGATGGCAGTCCAGCGGGGTGCCCGTGGCACGCGCGAGGGACTCCACGACCGGCACGCCGAGCGTGAGGTTCGGGACGAAATGGTTGTCCATGACGTCGACATGGAGCCAGTCGGCTCCCTCGACCGCCTTGGCCTCGTCCGCGAGGCGGGCGAAGTCGGCGGACAGAATGCTGGGGTTGATCTGCGCGGCCATGGCCCAAGCCTGCCATGCCGCCGCTCTCCGCTGAAACGGCGGTCCGCGCGGGCCGTGTCCCGGCGGCGGCCGTCGGGAGCCGGCCGCGGCCGGTGGAGGCCCGGTGGCCCTGTTCCCCGCGTCCCCGGGGAACCGCGGGCCGGGCGTCAGCCGGTGCGGCGGATCAGGGCCAGGTACATGGCGTCGGTGCCGTGCAGGTGCGGCCAGAGCTGTACGTCCGGGCCCGCGCCGAGCGCCGGGACGCCGGGCAGCAGCGGGCGGGCGTCGATCAGCTCGGTCTCCGGGCGCTGCTTGAGCACGTCGGCGACGACCGCCCGGGTCTCGGCGAGGTGCGGCGAGCAGGTGGCGTAGCCGACGACCCCGCCGACCCGCACCGAGTCCAGCGCGGTGCGCAGCAGGGCGCGCTGCAGCGGCCCGAAGGTGTCCAGGTCCTCCGGGCGGCGCCGCCAGCGTGCCTCGGGGCGCCGGCGCAGGGCGCCGAGTCCGGTGCAGGGCACGTCCATCAGGACCCGGTCGAAGGAGCCGGGCCGCCACGGCGGCCGGGTCCCGTCGGCGGTGATCACCTGGTACGGGCCCGGGTTGCCCCGGAGGGCCTTGGCCACCAGTCCGGCCCGGTGCGGCTGCTTCTCGGCGGCCAGCAGCGCGGCCCCGCGCTCCGCGGCGAGGGCGGCCAGCAGGGCGGCCTTGCCGCCGGGACCGGCGCAGCCGTCGAGCCACGTGGCGTCGGGACCGTCGAGCGGAGCGTTGGCGAGCGCGAGGGCGACCAGCTGGCTGCCCTCGTCCTGCACCCCGGCCCGCCCCTCGTGCACGGCCGGCACCGCGCCCGGCTCACCGCCCTCGGCCAGCCGCACGGCGTACGGCGACCAGCGGCCCGGCACGGCGGCCTCCTCGCGCAGCAGCTCCTCGGTGGTGGCCCGGCCCGGCCGCGCGACGAGCGTGACCTCGGGCCGCTCGTTGTCGGCCGCCAGCAGTTCCTCGATGCCGGCCCGGCCGCCGCCGAGGGAGTCCCACAGCGCGGAGACGACCCAGCGGGGGTGCGAGTGCACGACGGCGAGATGGTCCTCGGGGTCCTCGTCGTAAGGAGGCGCGACCTTCTCGATCCAGCCGTCGAGGTCGTTCTGGGCCACCTTCCGCAGCACCGCGTTGACGAACTTGGCCCGCCCGTCCCCGAGCACCACCCGGGCGAGCTCCACGGACGCGGACACGGCGGCGTGGGTCGGGATCCGGGTCCCGAGGAGCTGGTGCGCGCCCAGGCTGAGCACGTCCAGCACCGGCGGGTCGACCTCGCGCAGCGGCCGGTCGACACAGGCGGCGATGACCGCGTCGTAGGTGCCCTGCCGGCGCAGCGTCCCGTACACCAGCTCGGTGGCCAGAGCGGCGTCCCGCGCCTCGAAACCGCCCTTCTCGCGCGCCTTGCGCAGCAGCGGCGGCAGGACCAGGTTGGCGTACGCGTCCCGTTCGTCCACCGCGCGCAGCGCGTCGAAGGCCAGGATGCGGACGGGGTCCTTCTGGGGACGGCGGTACGGCTTGGCGGGCCGGCGCGGCCGCTGGGACTGCTCGCTCACGAAAAAGGTGCTCCGGATGTGAAGAAGGGGGTGCGGATCCCAGCGTACGTCGGCGCGGCCGCGCCCCCGCCGCCCGGGGCTCAGCCCCCGAGCGTCTCCCCCTCCGCGATGCGCGCCCCGCGCGCCCAGTCGGCGGCCCGCATCGGCTTCTTGCCCTGGGCCTGCACCCAGAGCAGCTCGACGGCGTACGAACCGGTGCCCACGTGCACGCTGTTCTTGCCGGCCACGAGCTGCCCCGGGGCCAGACCGGAGCGCTCGGGGACGGTCGCGACCTGGACGAGCTTGAGCCGCTCGCCGCGGAACGTGGTCCAGGCGCCGGGCGCGGGCGTGCAGCCGCGCACCACCCGGTCGACGCGGAGCGCGGGCGCCGCCCAGTCCACCTGGGCGTCCTCGACGGTGATCTTGGGGGCGAGGGTGATGCCCTCGGCCGGCTGCGGTACGGCCTTCAGGGTGCCGTCCTCGATGCCGTCCATGGTCGCGGCCAGCAGTCCGGAGCCGGCGAAGGCGAGCCGGGTGAGCAGGTCGCCGCTGGTGTCGGTGGGCCGGACCTGCTCGGTGACGGTGCCGTACACCGGACCCGAGTCGAGCCCCTCCTCGATGAGGAAGGTGGAGGCCCCGGTGATCTCGTCGCCCGCCATGAGGGCGTGCTGCACGGGTGCGGCCCCGCGCCAGGCCGGCAGCAGGGAGAAGTGCAGGTTGACCCAGCCGTGCGCCGGGATGTCCAGGGCGACCCGGGGCAGCAGGGCGCCGTAGGCGACGACGGGGCAGCAGTCCGGGGCGATCTCGCGCAGCCGCTCCAGGAACTCGGGGTCGCGCGGCTTGGCCGGCTTCAGCACCTCGATGCCGGCCTCCGCCGCCCGCTCGGCCACGGGGGACGCGACCAGCCTGCGCCCCCGTCCGGCCGGCGCGTCGGGCCGTGTGACGACGGCGGCCACCTCGTGCCGCCCGGAGGCGAGAAGAGCGTCCAGGGCGGGAACGGCGACCTCGGGGGTGCCGGCGAACACGAGCTTCATGGGCGGGATCGGGCCTCTCGGGCGGGGGTCGGACGGGCGGCGCACCAGTCTATGGCCCGGCCGGGTCCACCGTCCCACCTGCCGGGGACGCGCGGTCGCCGGCGGCGCCCGGCCCGCGCCGGTGGTGCGCGGGCGGCGGGCGGCGTACGCATATGCCCGCACGCCCCCACCCCGTGACCGGCGGAGCGTCCACGCGTTGTCAAGAGAGAGTTGACCGCATCGGGCCGCGCCAGCGGCCCGGATTCCTTTCAACGCCGGTTCGAGAGGCTTGTTCATGGCCGACCACGCCACCCACGACGCCCAGGCCCGGGCCAGCCTGCACTTGCTGGTGCGGGACATCGAGCGGGTCCGCCGGCAGGTGGACGCGCTCCGCACGCTCACCGCCCAGCTGGGCAACGTCTACCGTCCGCGCCGTTCCGGCCCGTCCACGGGCTTCGTCGTCTACGGCCGCGCCCCCGCCCCGACGGTCCGCCTCGCCCAGGAACTGCGGGACAGCGTCGAGACGCTGGTCACCGCCGCCGTGGACTTCGACCGCTCGCTCGGCTTCTCCTGGGACGCGGTGGGCTCGGCCCTCGGCGTCACGAAGCAGGCGGTGCACCGCCGTTACGGCGCCCGCCGGGCCGCGACGCAGGCGGCCGCCGAGAACGAGCGGGCCACCGAGCCGTCCGGTACCCGCACGCTCGACGTGAACTCTCCCCTGCCCGCCGCGGTGCCGACGGTTCCCGCGGCCCGTTCCATGCCGACGCAGCCGACCGCGGGCAGCCCGACGCTCCGCGACGACGCCCGGACGACGGCCTTCCCCGGCCCGCGCAACGGCTGAGCGCACCGCCCGGCCCGGTCTCATCCCCGCCCTCCCGGGAGGCACCGGGAGGGCAGACGCGTGCCGGCCGACGGCACCTGGGTCCTCCGGCCGCTGCCGGCGGCCCTCAGCCGATGTCCGGCGGATCGATCCGCACCCGCACCGGCTCCTCGCTTCCCCGCGCCATCCGCGCGGCCTGGGCCGTCTTCAGCGCGGTGGCCAGCGCGGCCCCGCTGCCCGGCGGGACCCTCACCAGCGCCCGCTCCCAGTGCTCGCCGGGCGGCGGCGCACCGGGCCTGCGGGGCCGGCCCGGCAGCGTGGGCGGCACCGGCACCGGCCCCAGCACCTCGGCGTCCTCGGGCAGCGCGACGGCGCCGAGGAACTCGGCGACGGCCTCGGCCGTACCGGACACGGCCGCCATCCGGGACACCGGCGGGAAGCCCAGCTCGGCCCGCTCGGCCAGCTCCCGCACCGCGTGGCCTACGGGGTCCCAGCGCACCAGCGCCTGCACGGGACGCAGGGTCGGCTCGGCCACCACGACGACCGTCCCGCCGTCGCCCTGCGGCCGCACGAGCGCCCCGGCGGCGATCCACCGGCGCAGCGCCTCCTCACCGGCCCGCAGGTCGGGCCGCCCGAGCATGGCCCAGCCGTCCAGCAGCAGGGCGGCCGCGTAGCCGCCCTCGGCGACGGGCTCGGCCCCGGGCGTGCTCACCACCAGCGCGGGCGTGTCCGGCACGGTGTCCAGCACGTGCTCGCGCCCCGATGTGCGCACCGGTACGGCGGGGAAGGCCCGTCCCAGTTCCTCGGCGGTCCGACGCGCCCCCACGATCTGGGCCCGCAGCCGGAAGCCCCCGCACTCCGGGCAGTGCCAGGCGCCCTCCTCGCGTCCGCACCAGCCGCACCGCAGCGCGCCGGCGTCCTGGGCCTCCAGCGGGCCCGCGCAGTGCCGGCACCGGGCGGGCGCCCGGCACTGGGCACAGGCCATGCGGGGCACGTAACCGCGCCGGGGCACCTGCACCAGCACCGGGCCGTGCCGCAGCCCCTCGCGGACCGCCTGCCAGGCGAGCGTGGGCAGCCGGGCGGCGCGGGCGGCCTCGTCGCGCGCGAGGTCGTCGTCCCCGACCGTGCGCACGAGGGGGGCGGCCCTCCGTACCTGCTCGCGGCCGGCGGCCAGGGGACGCGCCCAGCCGCTCTCGACGAGCTGGGCCGCCTCGACCGTGCAGCTCCAGCCGCCGAGCAGGAAGGCGCACTTGTCGAGCGTCGCGCGCAGCAGCAGGACGTCCCGGGCGTGCGGCTGCGGGGCGTGCTGCTCGCTGTGGCTGCCGTCCCCGTCGTCCCAGACGGCGACGAGGCCCAGGTCCCGCACGGGCGCGAACATCGCCGCGCGGGTGCCGACGACGGCGTGCACGGCACCGCGCCGCACCGCGAGCCACTGCGCGTACCGCTTCTCGGGGCCGGCGTCGGCGGTGAGCAGCACATGCCGGCCCTCGCCGAGCAGCGCCGTCAGCGCGGCGTCCACGCGGGCGGCGGCCCGCCCGTCCGGTACGACGACGAGCGCGCCGCGTCCCGAGGCGAGCGTGGCGGCGACGGCCCGGGCCAGCTCGTCGCTCCACAGCGGGCCGGGCAGGGCGTTCCACACGGCCCGCGGGGCGGCACCGGCGGCCAGCGACTCGACGAACGCGGCACCGTGCTCGTACCGCGCCCATGGGCCCGGCTCCGGCGCCGGCGGCGGAGGCAGCGGGGCGGGCGAGGGCCGCCGCTCGGCGCGCGCGCTGCGCGGCGGCACGGCGAGCTGCAGCACGTCGGCGAGGCTGCCCGCGTACCGGTCGGCGACGGCCCGCGCGAGCCCCAGCAGCTCTTCGCCGAGCACGGGCTCGGGCGAGACCACCTGGGCGAGCGCCGCCAGCGGCCCCGAGTAGTCGGACTCGGCCCGCCGCTCGACGATGAAGCCGTCGATGAGCCCGCCGCCCTCGCGCCGCCCCTCGCGGACGCGCCCCCGTCCGGCGCCGAACCGCACCCGCACCCTGACCCCGGGCTGCGCCTCGGCGTCCAGTTCCTCGGGCACCGCGTAGTCGAAGTAGCGGTCGAGGTGCAGCACGCCCTTGTCGACGAGCACCCGCGCCACGGGCAGCTCCCCGGCCAGCGCGGCGCCCCGCCAGGTCCGCGGCTTGGCCCGGGGCACCCTGGCCTCCCGCACGCTCTCCCGGATGAGCGCGAGCTGCTCCGGCGGCGCCCCCTCGGCCCCGCCGTCCCCCGAACCGTTCTCGCTGCTCACGCTTGCATTCTTACCAAACGCCACCGACAACCGGCGCCCCGAGCGGTTCCCGCCGGGACGGCGGGCACGGGCACGGGGGTGCGGGAGCGCCGGACGCACCGAGGCCCGGCTCCCGAAGGGGAGCCGGGCCTCGGCGGGACGACCGGGTCGGGACTACAGGCCCGCGGCCTGGCGCAGGGCGTCCACGCGGTCCGTGCGCTCCCAGGTGAAGTCGGGCAGCTCACGGCCGAAGTGGCCGTACGCGGCGGTCTGGGCGTAGATCGGGCGGAGCAGGTCGAGGTCGCGGATGATGGCGGCCGGACGGAGGTCGAAGACCTCGTCGATCGCCTTCTCGATCTTCTCGTGGTCGATCTTGGCGGTGCCGAAGGTCTCCACGAACAGGCCCACCGGCTCGGCCTTGCCGATGGCGTAGGCGACCTGGACCTCGCAGCGGGAGGCCAGGCCCGCCGCCACGACGTTCTTGGCGACCCAGCGCATGGCGTAGGCGGCGGAGCGGTCGACCTTGGACGGGTCCTTGCCGGAGAAGGCGCCGCCGCCGTGGCGGGCCATGCCGCCGTAGGTGTCGATGATGATCTTGCGGCCGGTCAGGCCGGCGTCGCCCATCGGGCCGCCGATCTCGAAGCGGCCGGTCGGGTTGACCAGCAGCCGGTAGCCCTCGGTGTCCAGCTTGATGCCGTCCTCCAGCAGGGCCTTCAGCTCGGGCTCGACGACGAACTCGCGGATGTCGGGCGCGAGCAGCGACTCGAGGTCGATGTCCGAGGCGTGCTGGGAGGAGACCACGACGGTGTCGAGGCGGACGGCCTTGTCGCCGTCGTACTCGATGGTGACCTGCGTCTTGCCGTCGGGACGCAGGTAGGGGATGGTGCCGTTCTTGCGGACCTCGGAGAGCCGCTTCGACAGGCGGTGCGCCAGGAAGACCGGCAGCGGCATCAGCGTCGGGGTCTCGTCCGAGGCGTAGCCGAACATCAGGCCCTGGTCGCCGGCACCCTGCTTGTCGAGCTCGTCCTCGTCGCCCTCGACCCGGGACTCGTAGGCCGTGTCGACGCCCTGCGCGATGTCCGGCGACTGCGCGCCGATCGACACCGAGACGCCGCAGGAGGCTCCGTCGAAGCCCTTCTTCGAGGAGTCGTAACCGATCTCCAGGATCTTGTTGCGGACCAGGGTCGCGATGTCCGCGTACGCCTTGGTCGTGACCTCGCCGGCCACGTGCACCAGGCCGGTGGTGATCAGCGTCTCGACGGCGACGCGCGAGGAGGGGTCCTCGCGCAGCAGCGCGTCGAGGATCGTGTCGCTGATCTGGTCAGCGATCTTGTCGGGGTGACCCTCGGTCACGGACTCCGAGGTGAACAGGCGACGGGACACAACGCTCCCTGGGGTTGCAGCGGCTGCTGGCTGATCATTGGCAGATGACGCGGGGGGCTGCACCCGACGTCGTCCGAGAACAGTTTATCGGTCGCACTCGGCCGCCGGCCCACGTGTCTCGCCACTCGGGAGTGCTGTGACCTGCGGCACGGGCATTCTGCACAATGCCGAGCGGCCTTGGCCAGGCCCGCCACGCGACATTGTGCGGCGGAAAACCGACGTCCCGCGGCCGGACCAGAAGGGCCCGGACGGCCGAACCGGGCCGCGCCCGGACGGCCCAACGCCGGCGGCGAGGTCAGCCGAGACGGGCGGCCACCAGGTCCCAGACGACGTCCGCGAGGGCCTCCTTGGGACCGTGCGGCACGGGGGTCTCGCTGCCGTCGGCGCCCAGCACCACGGCCTCGTTCTCCTCGGAGCCGAAGGTCTTGCGCTCGCCGACCTCGTTGACGACGAGGAGGTCGCAGCCCTTGCGGGCGAGCTTGGCGCGGCCGTTGGCGAGCACGTCGTCGGTCTCCGCGGCGAAGCCGACGACGACCTGCGCCGGCCGGGCTCGCTCCGCCGAGATCTCCGCGAGGATGTCCGGATTCCGCACCAGGGTGATGGGGGCGGGCTCCTGGTCGTCCTGCTTCTTGATCTTTCCCGCCGCGTAGACGGCGGGGCGGAAGTCGGCGACGGCGGCGGCCATGACCACGGCGTCGGCGTCGGCCGCCGCCTTCAGGACGGCCTCGCGGAGCTGGACGGCGGTGCCCACCGGGACCACGTCGACCCCGGCCGGGTCGGGCAGCCCGGTGTTGGCGGCGACCAGCGTGACCCGGGCGCCGCGGGCGGCGGCCGTGCGGGCGAGGGCGTAGCCCTGCTTGCCGGAGGAGCGGTTGCCCAGGAAGCGGACCGGGTCGAGGGGCTCGCGGGTGCCGCCTGCCGAGACCACCACGTGGCGTCCCTGGAGGTCGGGCGCCTGGGCGCCCCGGGCCAGGACCCGGCGGCACACCTCGAAGATCTCCACCGGGTCGGGCAGCCGGCCCTTTCCGGTGTCCACCCCGGTCAGCCGGCCCACCGCGGGCTCGACGACGACGGCGCCGCGGCGGCGCAGCGTCGCCACGTTCTCCTGGGTGGCGGGGTGCTCCCACATCTCCGTGTGCATGGCGGGCGCGAAGACGACCGGGCAGCGGGCGGTGAGGAGGGTGTTGGTCAGCAGGTCGTCGGCGAGGCCGTGGGCGGCCTTGGCGAGCATGTCGGCGGTGGCGGGGGCCACCACGACCAGGTCGGCGTGCTGCCCGATGCGGACGTGCGGCACCTCCTCGACCTGGTCCCAGACCTCCGTGGAGACCGGGTTGCCGGAGAGGGCGGACCAGGTGGCCGCGCCGACGAAGTGCAGCGCGGAGGCGGTGGGCACCACGCGTACGTCGTGGCCCGACTCCGTGAACCTCCTCAGCAGCTCACAGGCCTTGTACGCGGCGATGCCGCCACTGACCCCCAGAACGACCCTCGGCTTGTCCACCATCTCTCCCGGACTCGGCAACGTACGGGTTCCTCACACACCACAGGCCCGGCAGCGGGTCCCCCTCCGGGGGAGTGACTGCCGGGCCTGTGGATGAGTCAACCGCGATCTGAAAGTACTACCGCGCGGTTCTACTGGGCGGGGCCCTCGATGGCCTCGGAGGTCAGCAGACCGGCGTTGATCTCACGCAGGGCGATCGACAGCGGCTTCTCGTGGACGTGCGTGTCGACGAGCGGACCGACGTACTCGAGCAGGCCCTCACCGAGCTGCGAGTAGTACGCGTTGATCTGGCGGGCCCGCTTGGCCGCGTAGATCACGAGGCTGTACTTCGAGTCCGTGGCCTCGAGCAGCTCGTCGATCGGCGGGTTGATGATGCCCTCGGGCGCGGTGATGGAAGAGGACACGCTCTACCTTCCGATGGATGGGAAAGAATCAGTCGGTGCTAGGGGCCGCGTGCACCTGGGTGCGGCGGTCACGATCACACAACGTCCATCAAGGCTAGCAGCTCGCGGGCCACGTCCTCGACGGAGGTGTTGACGAGGGTCTCGTCGAACTCCGGCTCGGCCGCCAGCTCGGTCTTCGCCGCGTCCAGGCGGCGCTCGATGACCTCGGGCGGCTCGGTCCCCCGGCCGGTGAGCCTGCGCACCAGTTCGTCCCAGGAGGGCGGGGCGAGGAACACCAGCTGGGCGTCGGACATCGACTCGCGGACCTGCCGGGCGCCCTGGAGGTCGATCTCCAGCAGCACGGGCTCGCCCTTCTCCAGCCGCTCCTGAACGGCCGTGCGGGGCGTGCCGTAGCGGTTGCCGGCGAACTCGGCCCACTCCAGCAGCTCGCCGTTGGCGATCAGCTTGTCCATCTCGTCGTCGGTGACGAAGAAGTAGTGGACTCCGTGCTGCTCGCCGGGGCGGGGCTTGCGGGTGGTCGCGGACACCGAGAGCCAGACCTCGGGATGTTCCTTGCGCATATGGGCGACGACCGTGCTCTTGCCGACCCCGGAGGGGCCGGAGAGCACGGTCAGCCGCGGACGTGCGTCCGGGGGCACGGGGGTCGTCCCCCGGGGTGTTACAGCCATGCAGCGATTATTCCAGCAATCCCGGAGTGCCCGGGACTCCCGGTCCGGCCGGAGACCGGACTCAGGAGCCGGTGCTGCCGAACTCACGCTCCAGCGAGGCGATCTGGTTGGAGCCGAGACCGCGCACGCGACGGCTCTCGGAGATGCCCAGACGCTCCATGATCTGCTTGGCGCGGACCTTGCCCACGCCCGGCAGGGACTCGAGCAGGGCGGAGACCTTCATCTTGCCGATGACGTCGTTCTCCTGGCCCTGCTTGATGACCTCGTGCAGGGAGGCGCCGGAGTGCTTGAGTCGATTCTTGACCTCGGCCCGCTCCCGGCGAGCCGCGGCGGCCTTTTCGAGCGCGGCTGCGCGCTGTTCAGGGGTAAGGGGCGGAAGAGCCACGCCTACGTCACCTCGGATGTCGAACTGTCGGATACGGACCGGTGAGGAACCTAGTCGCCCCACACCTGGGGAGCCACGAGCAACACGCTGCCCGTTCTCCCCCACTACCTGCGGAGGCGCGGGAGGTGCCCCCACTGCTCGGAGACTAGCGGTCAAGTCCGCCAGAGTCAGCGAGAACAGCGGAAAAGTACAGGTCAGCCGCCGTCAGGCCGGACATTTCAGACATACTGCCCTCGATTTGAGGATGTATTCACACTCAAGCTGCCCGCCGGCCGCGCGCCGCGACGCCCTCACGGCAGCTCAGCCGCCCGCGACGGCGGTCCTGATCTCGTCCGCGAAGCGCTCCGTGGCCGAGCGCAGCGCCCCGGTGTCCGGCCCCTGGCGCAGCACGCCCCGGCTGACGTTCGGCACCACGTTGCGCACCGCCGGCCCGAAGAGCCGGGGAAGGTCGGCCGCCGTCGCCCCCTGCGCCCCCACGCCGGGCGCCAGCAGCGGGCCGTTGATGCCGAGGTCGTACGACGACAGGTCCCCCACCGTCGCGCCGACGACCGCCCCGAACGAGCCCAGCGGCTCCTCGCCGGCGTTCTCGGCGGCGAGGTGCGCCAGCATGGTCGCGCCCACGTCGCGTCCGTCGGCGCGGACCGCGTGCTGCACCTCGGGGCCCTCCGGGTTCGAGGTCAGCGCCAGCACGAACAGGCCGGTGCCGCTCTCCCTGGCCAGCGCCACGGCCGGGCTGAGCGAGCCGTAGCCGAGGTAGGGCGAGACGGTCAGCGCATCCGAGAACAGCGGGGAGTCCTTGTGCAGGTAGGCCTCGGCGTACCCGGCCATGGTCGAGCCGATGTCGCCGCGCTTGGCGTCCATCACGACGAGGGCGCCGGCCGCGCGCGTCTCCTGGACCGTCCGCTCCAGCACGGCGACGCCACGCGAGCCGAACCGCTCGAAGAACGCGCTCTGCGGCTTCACGACCGCGACCCGGTCGGCCACCGCCTCGACGACCGTGCGGCTGAACCGCTCCAGGCCGGCGACGTCGTCGGGGAGGCCCCACTCGGCGAGCAGGGAGGCGTGCGGGTCGATGCCGACGCACAGCGGGCCGCGCTCGTCCATCGCGCGGCGCAGGCGCGCGCCGAAGGGCTCCAGAACCGTCATGCGTCGTTCCTCACGTCGGCGCCGACCGCGTCGGCGAGGGTGGCGTACGGGCTGGTGCGCAGGCGTGCGGCCAGGCCCTTGTGGATCGCGCGGGCCCAGAACGGACCCTCGTAGATGAAGGCGCTGTACCCCTGCACCAGCGTGGCCCCGGCGAGGATGCGCTGCCAGGCGTCCTCGGCGGTCTCGACGCCGCCGACGCCCACCAGCGTGATCCGGTCGCCCACGCGCGCGTACAGGCGGCGCAGCACCTCCAGGGAGCGCGCCTTGAGCGGCGCGCCGGAGAGACCGCCGGTCTCCTTCACCAGCGACGGCGGGGAGGTCAGGCCGAGTCCCTCGCGCGCGATGGTGGTGTTGGTGGCGATGATGCCGTCCAGGCCGAGTTCCACCGCCAGGTCGGCGACGGCGTCGACGTCCTCGTCCGCGAGGTCGGGGGCGATCTTCACCAGCAGCGGGACGCGCCGGTCCGGGACGGCGCGGTCGGCGGCCTCGCGCACCGCGGCGAGCAGCGGGCGCAGCGCCTCGGTCGCCTGGAGGTTGCGCAGGCCGGGGGTGTTCGGGGAGGAGACGTTCACGACCAGGTAGTCGGCGTGGGGCGCGAGGCGCTCGGCGGACTTCACGTAGTCGCCGGCGGCCTCCTCCTCGGGGACGACCTTGGTCTTGCCGATGTTGACGCCGACGACGGTCCGGAACACCGGCTCGCGTGCGGCGAGGCGGGCCGCGACGGCCAGTGAGCCGTCGTTGTTGAAGCCCATGCGGTTGATCAGCGCGCGGTCGGCGACGAGGCGGAACAGCCTCTTCCGGGGGTTCCCGGGCTGCGGCTCACCGGTGACCGTGCCGATCTCGACGTGGTCGAAGCCCAGCATGGACATGCCGTCGATGGCGACGGCGTTCTTGTCGAAGCCGGCGGCGAGGCCGAAGGGGCCGTGCATGCGCAGCCCGAAGGCCTCGGTGCGCAGCTCCTTGTGGCGGGGCGCGAGGACGGCCGCCGCGAACGTGCGCAAGCCTGGGACGCGGACGGCCAGGCGGATCCAGCGGAAGGCCAGGTGGTGGGCCGTCTCGGGGTCCATCCGTTTGAAGACGAGGTTGAAGAAGATCTTGTACATGGTGTCCTCGTGAAGAGGGGGACACCGTTTCCGGTGTCCCCCTCGGGGCTGCTAGTCGCGGGCCGCGGTCAGGTGTTCCGCGTGTTCCTGGAGCGAGCGGACGCCCACGTCGCCGTGGTTGAGCGCGTCGATGCCCTGGACGGCCGCCGCGAGCGCCTGGACGGTCGTCAGGCACGGCACGGAGCGGGCCACCGCCGCGGTACGGATGTCGTAGCCGTCGAGGCGGCCGCCGGTGCCGTACGGGGTGTTGACGATGAGGTCTACCTCGCCGTCGTGGATGAGCTGGACGATGGTCCGCTCGCCGTTCGGGCCGGTGCCCTCGGACTGCTTGCGCACGACCGTGGCGTTGATGCCGTTGCGCCGGAGCACCTCGGCGGTGCCCGAGGTGGCGAGCAGCTCGAAGCCGTGCGCGACCAGCTCGCGCGCCGGGAAGATCATCGAGCGCTTGTCCCGGTTGGCGACCGAGATGAAGGCGCGGCCCTTGGTGGGCAGCGGCCCGTAGGCGCCGGCCTGCGACTTGGCGTACGCGGTGCCGAAGACCGAGTCGATGCCCATGACCTCGCCGGTGGAGCGCATCTCCGGGCCGAGGACGGTGTCGACGCCGCGGCCCTGGATGTCGCGGAAACGCGACCACGGCATCACGGCCTCCTTGACGGAGATCGGCGCGTCCAGCGGCAGCTCGCCGCCGTCGCCGTTCGCCGGCAGCAGGCCCTCGGCGCGCAGCTCGGCGACGGTCGCGCCCAGCGAGATCCGGGCGGCGGCTTTGGCCAGCGGCACGGCGGTCGCCTTCGAGGTGAAGGGCACCGTGCGGGAGGCGCGCGGGTTGGCCTCCAGGACGTAGAGGATGTCGCCCGCCATCGCGAACTGGATGTTGATCAGGCCGCGCACTCCGACGCCCCTGGCGATCGCCTCCGTGGAGGCGCGCAGACGCTTGATGTCGAAGCCGCCGAGGGTGATCGGGGGCAGGGCGCACGCCGAGTCGCCGGAGTGGATGCCGGCCTCCTCGATGTGCTCCATCACGCCACCGAGGTAGAGCTCCTCGCCGTCGTAGAGGGCGTCGACGTCGATCTCGATGGCGTCGTCCAGGAAGCGGTCCACGAGGACCGGCCGGGACGGGCTGATCTCGGTCGACTCGGCGATGTAGGAGGCCAGGCGGGTCTCGTCGTAGACGATCTCCATGCCGCGGCCGCCGAGCACGTACGAGGGCCGGACCAGGACCGGGTAGCCGATCTCGTCGGCGATGGCCTTGGCCTCCTCGAAGGTGGTGGCCGTGCCGTGCTTGGGGGCGGGCAGGCCGGCCTCCGCCAGGACCCGGCCGAAGGCGCCGCGGTCCTCGGCGGCGTGGATCGCCTCGGGCGAGGTGCCCACGATCGGCACGCCGTTGTCCTTCAGGGCCTGCGACAGGCCGAGCGGGGTCTGGCCGCCGAGCTGCACGATCACGCCCGCGACCGGACCGGCCTGCTGCTCCGCGTGGACGATCTCCAGCACGTCCTCCAGCGTCAGCGGCTCGAAGTACAGCCGGTCGGAGGTGTCGTAGTCGGTGGAGACGGTCTCCGGGTTGCAGTTGACCATCACGGTCTCGTACCCGGCGTCGGACAGCGCGAAGGAGGCGTGGACGCAGGAGTAGTCGAACTCGATGCCCTGGCCGATGCGGTTCGGGCCGGAGCCCAGGATGATCACCGCGGGCTTCTCGCGGGCCGCGACCTCGGACTCCTCGTCGTAGGAGGAGTAGAAGTACGGCGTCCGCGCGGCGAACTCGGCGGCGCAGGTGTCGACCGTCTTGTAGACCGGGCGGATGCCGAGGGCGTGCCGGACCTCGCGGACGACGTCCTCGCGCAGGCCGCGGATCTCGCCGATCTGCTGGTCGGAGAAGCCGTGGCGCTTGGCCTCGGCGAGCAGGTCGGCGGTCAGCTCGGGCGCCCCGGCCAGCTCGTCGGCGATCTCCTTGATCAGGAAGAGCTGGTCCACGAACCACGGGTCGATCTTCGTGTAGTCGAAGACCTCCTCGGGGGTGGCGCCCGCGCGGATGGCCTGCATGACGGTGTTGATCCGGCCGTCGGTGGGGCGCACGGCCTCGCGGAGCAGCGTCTCCTTGTCGCCGGGCTCGCCGGTGAAGGCGAACTGGCTGCCCTTCTTCTCCAGCGAGCGCAGCGCCTTCTGGAAGGCCTCGGTGAAGTTGCGGCCGATGGCCATGGCCTCGCCGACCGACTTCATGGTGGTGGTCAGCGTGGAGTCGGCCTGCGGGAACTTCTCGAAGGCGAACCGCGGGGCCTTGACGACCACGTAGTCGAGCGTGGGCTCGAAGGAGGCCGGGGTCTCCTGGGTGATGTCGTTCGGGATCTCGTCGAGCGTGTAGCCGACGGCCAGCTTGGCGGCGATCTTGGCGATGGGGAAGCCGGTCGCCTTGGAGGCGAGCGCCGAGGAGCGCGAGACGCGCGGGTTCATCTCGATGACGATGACCCGGCCGTCCTCGGGGTTCACCGCGAACTGGATGTTGCAGCCGCCGGTGTCGACGCCGACCTCGCGGATGATCGCGATGCCGACGTCGCGCAGCACCTGGTACTCGCGGTCGGTCAGCGTCATCGCCGGGGCGACGGTGATCGAGTCGCCGGTGTGCACGCCCATCGGGTCGAAGTTCTCAATGGAGCAGACGACCACGACGTTGTCGTGCTTGTCGCGCATCAGCTCCAGCTCGTACTCCTTCCAGCCGAGGATGGACTCCTCCAGGAGCACCTCGGTGGTCGGGGAGAGCGTGAGGCCCTGGCCGGCGATGCGGCGCAGCTCCTCCTCGTCGTGCGCGAAGCCGGAGCCGGCGCCGCCCATGGTGAAGGACGGGCGGACGACCACGGGGTAGCCGCCGAGCGTCTCGACGCCCTTGAGGACGTCGTCCATGGTGTGGCAGATGACCGAGCGCGCCGACTCGCCGTGGCCCGTCTTGCGGCGGACCTCCTCCACGACGCCCTTGAACAGGTCGCGGTCCTCGCCCTTGTGGATCGCCTCGGGCTTGGCGCCGATCAGCTCGACGCCGTACTTCTCCAGGACGCCGTTGTCGTGCAGCGCGATGGCCGTGTTCAGGGCCGTCTGGCCGCCCAGGGTGGGCAGCAGGGCGTCGGGACGCTCCTTGGCGATGATCTTCTCGACGAACTCGGGGGTGATCGGCTCCACGTAGGTGGCGTCGGCGATCTCCGGGTCGGTCATGATCGTCGCCGGGTTGGAGTTGACGAGGACCACGCGCAGGCCCTCGGCCTTGAGCACCCGGCAGGCCTGGGTGCCGGAGTAGTCGAACTCGGCTGCCTGGCCGATGACGATCGGGCCGGAGCCGATGACCAGGACGGACTGGATATCGGTGCGCTTAGGCACGCTGGCCCTCCATCAGGGATACGAAGCGGTCGAAGAGGTAGGCGGCGTCGTGCGGGCCGGCTGCCGCTTCGGGGTGGTACTGGACGGAGAAGGCGGGCTGGTCGAGCAGCTGCAGCCCCTCCACGACGTCGTCGTTCAGGCAGACGTGCGAGACCTCGGCGCGGCCGAACTTGGTGTCGCTGACCTTGTCGAGCGGCGCGTCCACGGCGAAGCCGTGGTTGTGCGCGGTGACCTCGACCTTGCCGGTCGTACGGTCCTGGACCGGCTGGTTGATGCCGCGGTGGCCGTACTTCAGCTTGTAGGTGCCGAAGCCGAGGGCGCGGCCGAGGATCTGGTTGCCGAAGCAGATGCCGAACAGCGGCGTACGGCGCTCCAGGACGGCCGACATCAGCGCGACGGGGCCGTCGGCGGTGGCCGGGTCGCCGGGGCCGTTGGAGAAGAAGACGCCGTCGGGCTCGACGGCGTAGACCTCGTCGGCGGTGGCGGTGGCGGGCAGCACGTGCACCTCGATGCCGCGCTCGGCCATGCGGTGCGGGGTCATGCCCTTGATGCCGAGGTCGATGGCGGCGACGGTGAAGCGCTTCTCGCCGACGGCCGGGACGACGTACGCCTCCTTGGTGGCGACCTCCTCGTAGAGGCTCGCGCCCTTCATGTGCGGCTGCGCCTGCACCCGCTCGACCAGCTCGGCCTCGGGGGCGACGGCCTCGCCGGAGAAGATGCCGGCGCGCATCGAGCCGCGCTCGCGCAGGTGGCGGGTGAGCGCCCGGGTGTCGATCCCGGAGATGCCGACCACGCCCTGCGCGACCAGCTCGTCGTCGAGGGACCGCTTGGCGCGCCAGTTGGACGGCACGCGCGCGGGGTCGCGCACGACGTACCCGGAGACCCAGATGCGCCGGGACTCGTCGTCCTCGTCGTTCCAGCCGGTGTTGCCGATCTGCGGGGCGGTCGCGACGACGATCTGGCGGTCGTAGGACGGGTCGGTGAGGGTCTCCTGGTAGCCGGTCATGCCGGTGGAGAACACGGCCTCGCCGAAGGTCTCCCCCACGGCCCCGTAGGCGCGGCCGCGGAAGGTGCGGCCGTCCTCCAGGACGAGTACGGCGGGAACCTTCGCGGTTCCCCTGGTGGAGGTCGTCATCGTGCGCCTTCCGTGTCGTTGATCATCTTGTTCAGGGTGTCGGCCCACTCGGCGTGCTCGGCCGCGTGGTCGGAGCGGAAGCCGGAGTCGATCAGCTTGTCGCCCAGTGCCCAGGTCACCACCAGCAGTCCGCCCTCGGTGAGGACCTTGCCGGCGATGCCCTTGTCGAGCCGGGCGCCGCGCAGCGCGGCCGTGGGGACGAAGAAGTCGTTCGCTCCGGGGCGCTCGACCTCCAGGCCCGCGTCGGTCAGGGTGAGCTCGGCCCGGCTGCGGGTGCCGAGGCCGTGGGCCACGATGCGGTCCAGCCACTGACCGGCGGTCGTGGAGCCGTGGTAGCGGCCGCTCATGCTCAGTCTCACCGGGCCGTTGGCGTCCGGCGCGCTGGGCGGGGCGGGCAGGTCCCCCTGGAGGGTGCCGCGCCACTTCCATCCCTCGCGCATCAGCCAGTAGATGAGCGCGACGAAGAGGGCGAGTCCGACGAGCCAGCCGATGCGGGCGCCCCAGTCGGTGACCTCGGCCGACTTCTTCGCCTCGGCCAGCAGGATTACAGGTGTCACGTGAGCTTCCCGTCGACGAGCGTGGCCTTGCCCCGCAGCCACGTGTGCGTCACACGGCCCGGCAGCTCGCGTCCCTCGTACGGGGTGTTGCGGCTGCGCGAGGCGAAGCCCGCGGGGTCCACCCGGCCACGGTATGCCGTGTCGACGAGGGCGAGGTTGGCGGGCTCACCAGCCGAGACGGGGCGGCCGTGTCCGGTGGCCTGTCCGATCTGCGCGGGCCTGACGGACATCCGGTCGGCGACGCCGGCCCAGTCCAGCAGGCCCGTGTCCACCATCGTCTCCTGGACCACCGACAGCGCGGTCTCCAGGCCCACCATGCCCATGGCGGCGGCGGCCCACTCGCAGTCCTTGTCCTCGTGCGGGTGCGGGGCGTGGTCGGTGGCGACGATGTCGATCGTGCCGTCGGCGAGCGCCTCGCGCAGGGCGTGCACGTCCCGCTCGGTGCGCAGCGGCGGGTTGACCTTGTAGACCGGGTTGTACGAGCGCACCAGTTCGTCGGTGAGGAGCAGGTGGTGCGGGGTGACCTCGGCGGTGACGTCGATGCCGCGGGACTTGGCCCAGCGGACGATCTCCACGGACCCGGCGGTCGACAGGTGGCAGATGTGCACGCGGGAGCCGACGTGCTCGGCGAGCAGCACGTCCCGCGCGATGATCGACTCCTCGGCGACGGCCGGCCAGCCGCCCAGGCCCAGTTCGGCGGAGACGACGCCCTCGTTCATCTGGGCGCCCTCGGTGAGGCGCGGCTCCTGGGCGTGCTGGGCGACGACGCCGCCGAAGGCCTTCACGTACTCCAGCGCCCGGCGCATGATCACGGCGTCGTCCACGCACTTGCCGTCGTCGGAGAAGACGGTGACGCCGGCGGCGGACTCGTGCATCGCGCCCAGCTCGGCGAGCTTCCGGCCCTCCAGGCCGACGGTGACGGCGCCGATGGGCTGCACGTCGCAGTAGCCGTGCTCCCGGCCGAGCCGGTAGACCTGCTCGACGACGCCCGCGGTGTCGGCGACGGGGAAGGTGTTGGCCATGGCGAAGACGGCCGTGTAGCCGCCGCTCGCGGCCGCGCGGGTGCCGGTCAACACGGTCTCGGAGTCCTCGCGGCCCGGCTCGCGCAGGTGGGTGTGCAGGTCGACCAGGCCGGGGAGCAGCACCTTGCCGGCGGCCTCGACGACCTCCGCGCCCTCGGCGCTCAGGTCCCGGCCCACCTCGGCGATCGTCGCACCGTCGATCAGCACGTCCTGCGGCTCGCCGCCGAGCACCTTCGCACCACGGATCAGGATCTTGCTCATGGTCTTTACTTCTCCTCCGCGGTGCGGGCTTGGGTCAGGGCGGGCTCGTTGCCGCCGAGCAGCAGGTACAGGACGGCCATCCGGATGGAGACGCCGTTGGCGACCTGCTCGACGACGGTGCAGCGGTCGGAGTCGGCGACCTCCGCGGTGATCTCCATGCCGCGGACCATCGGGCCGGGGTGCATCACGATGGCGTGCTCGGGCATCTTCGCCATGCGCTCGCCGTCCAGGCCGTAGCGCCGCGAGTACTCGCGCTCGGTGGGGAAGAAGGCGGCGTTCATGCGCTCGCGCTGGACCCGCAGCATCATCACCGCGTCGGACTTCGGCAGCGTGCTGTCGAGGTCGTAGGACACCTCGCAGGGCCATGTCTCGACGCCGACCGGCACGAGGGTGGGCGGGGCGACCAGGGTGACCTCGGCGCCGAGGGTGTGCAGCAGGTCGACGTTGGAGCGGGCGACCCGGCTGTGCAGGACGTCGCCGACGATGGTGATCCGCTTGCCGCTCAGGTCCTGGCCGAGGCCGGCGTCCCGGCCGATCAGCCGGCGGCGCATGGTGAACGCGTCCAGCAGGGCCTGGGTGGGGTGCTGGTGGGTGCCGTCGCCTGCGTTGACCACGGCGGCGTCGATCCAGCCGGAGGTGGCCAGGCGGTAGGGGGCGCCGGAGGCGCCGTGCCGGATGACGACGGCGTCGACGCCCATCGCCTCCAGGGTCTGGGCGGTGTCCTTCAGGGACTCGCCCTTGGAGACCGACGACCCCTTGGCGGAGAAGTTGATGACGTCCGCGGACAGCCGCTTCTCGGCGGCCTCGAAGGAGATCCGGGTGCGGGTGGAGTCCTCGAAGAAGAGGTTGACGATCGTGCGGCCGCGCAGGGTCGGCAGTTTCTTGATCGGCCGGTCGGCGACCCGGGCCATCTCCTCGGCGGTGTCGAGGATCAGGACGGCGTCGTCGCGGGAGAGGTCGGCGGCCGAGATGAGATGACGCTGCATCTGTCAGGCTCCGTAAGGCAGTTCATACAGGGAGATTCGGGGCAGGCCGGTGCGTGTACGGGCGCGCCGGGGCGGCCGTACGCCGGGTGCGCTACTGGCCGGAGGGCTTCACGCCGAGCAGCACGGTGTCGCGACCGTCCTCCTCGGCGAGCTGGACCTTGACCGTCTCCCGCAGCGACGTGGGGAGGTTCTTGCCGACATAGTCCGCGCGGATGGGCAGTTCGCGGTGGCCGCGGTCGACCAGGACCGCGAGCTGCACGGCGCGCGGGCGCCCGATGTCGTTCAGGGCGTCGAGGGCGGCGCGGATGGTGCGGCCGGAGAAGAGCACGTCGTCGACGAGGACGACCAGCTTGCCGTCGATGCCGTCACCGGGGATCTCGGTGCGGGCCAGCGCACGCGGCGGGTGCATGCGCAGGTCGTCGCGGTACATGGTGATGTCGAGCGAGCCGACGGGGACCTTGCGGTCGGTGATCTGCTCCAGCTTGGCGGCGAGCCGCTGGGCGAGGAAGACCCCCCGGGTCGGAATGCCGAGGAGCACCGCGTCGTCGGCGCCCTTGGCGCGTTCGACGATCTCGTGGGCGATGCGGGTCAGGACGCGTGCGATGTCGGGGCCCTCGAGCACGGGCCGCGCATCGGACGCGGAGGGGCTTGCGTGTGTGTCCATACGAAACGGACCTCCTTCTCCGCCTCACGGGACGGACCTTAAAGGACGTCGGATTTGCGCCATCCACCGTAGCAGGTCCCCCGGAGCCCTCGATCACCCGTACGGCGTAACCGGCCACCACCGGAACGGAAGAGTCGGGGTGGACCATTCGGCTTGACGCGCAAGAGTCACGCTGCGTAACCTCACAGTGAGTTACCAGCCGCGCGGCGGAAATCACAGCCGACCGCGTCGACACAGTGCCGGGGAGCTATATGTCCAGCGAATACGCCAAACAGCTCGGGGCCAAGCTCCGGGCCATCCGCACCCAGCAGGGCCTTTCCCTCCACGGTGTCGAGGAGAAGTCCCAGGGGCGCTGGAAGGCCGTGGTGGTCGGTTCCTACGAGCGCGGCGACCGTGCCGTGACCGTGCAGCGGCTGGCCGAGCTGGCCGATTTCTATGGCGTCCCGGTGCAGGAACTGCTGCCGGGCACCACGCCGGGCGGCGCCGCCGAGCCGCCGCCGAAGCTGGTCCTCGACCTGGAGCGGCTGGCCGGTGTGCCGGCCGAGAAGGCGGGCCCGCTGCAGCGCTACGCGGCGACGATCCAGTCCCAGCGCGGCGACTACAACGGCAAGGTGCTCTCGATCCGCCAGGACGACCTGCGCACACTCGCCGTCATCTACGACCAGTCCCCCTCGGTCCTCACCGAGCAGCTGATCAGCTGGGGTGTCCTGGACGCGGACGCGCGCCGCGCCGTGGCGACCCACGAAGACGCCTGAGCCGCGGAACGCCTCAGCAGAAACGTGCCGCCGGGGTGGCCGGAACTTTACGGTTCCGGCCACCCCGGCGGTTTCATTGCGCCCCCTGAGGCCCTCCTGAGCCTCCTCACGGCTTCCCGGGGAGGCCCGGGTACGACGCGCCACAGGGCCCGCGGCGATCGCTCACCGCGGGCCCTGTGGCGTTCCGTCGTGCGTCTACGCCTCGTCCCGGCGCAGCGACGGCTTGAGCTCCTTCAGCCGGCCCAGGAGGCCGTTGACGAACGAGGGGGACTCGTCCGTGGAGAACTCCTTCGCCAGCTGCACCATCTCGTCCAGGACGACGGCGTCCGGGGTCCCGTCCACCCAGATCAGCTCGTAGGCGCCCAGGCGCAGGATGTTCCGGTCCACCACCGGCATCCGGTCCAGGGTCCAGTCCACCGCGTACGTCGCGATCAGCTCGTCGATCCGCTTCGCGTGCTCGGCGTAGCCCTCGACGAGCTGCATCGTGTACTCGCTCACCGGCGGCTGCCGGGTGTCGGACCGGGAGAGCCGGATCCAGTCCGCGAGGACCGTGAGGACGTCGGCCCCACGCTGGTCGCCCTCGAAGAGGATCTGGAAGGCGCGCTTGCGGGCCGTGTTGCGGGCAGCCACGGTTAGCTGTTCACCCGGCCGAGGTAGTCGCTGGTGCGGGTGTCGACCTTGATCTTCTCACCGGTGGTGATGAAGAGCGGGACCTGGATCTGGTGGCCGGTCTCCAGGGTGGCGGGCTTGGTGCCGCCGGTGGAGCGGTCGCCCTGGACGCCGGGCTCGGTCTCCTGCACGACCAGCTCGACGGCGGCCGGCAGCTCGACGAAGAGCACCTCGCCCTCGTGCTGGGCGACGGTGGCGGTGAAGCCCTCGATCAGGAAGTTGGCGGCGTCGCCGACGGCCTTGCGGTCGACCATCAGCTGGTCGTAGGTCTCCATGTCCATGAAGACGAAGTACTCGCCGTCCATGTACGAGAACTGCATGTCGCGCTTGTCGACAGTGGCCGTCTCGACCTTGACACCGGCGTTGAAGGTCTTGTCGACGACCTTGCCGGAGAGCACGTTCTTGAGCTTGGTGCGCACGAATGCCGGGCCCTTGCCGGGCTTGACGTGCTGGAACTCGACGACGGACCAGAGCTGGCCGCCTTCGAGCTTGAGCACCAGGCCGTTCTTGAGGTCGTTCGTGGAAGCCACGGTTGCGGAATCTCCTGGACTGACGTACGACCCCGGGGCACGCACTCCTACAGCGCGAGCAGCTCCTTGGTCGTGATGGTGAGTAGCTCGGGTCCGCCGTCCGCCTCTGGGCGCACGACGAGCGTGTCATCGATCCGGACACCGCCCCGGCCCGGAAGGTGGACCCCCGGTTCGACGGTGACTGGCACGCAAGCGTCCAGTTTACCCATGGCGGCGGGGGCCAGCTGCGGGTCCTCGTCGATTTCGAGTCCGACACCGTGTCCGGTCAGCGGTGGCAGTGCCTCCGCATAGCCCGCGGAGTCCAGCACCTGGCGGGCCGCGCGGTCCACCTCGCGGAACGCGGCGCCCGGCATCAGGGACTCCCGCCCGGCCCGCTGGGCGGAGAAGACCAGGTCGTAGAGCTCGATCTGCCAGTCGGCGGGCGAGGTGCCGATGACGAACGTGCGGCCGATCTCGCAGCGGTACCCCCGGTAGGTGGCGCCCAGGCAGACCGAGAGGAAGTCGCCCTCCTCCACCCGCCGGTCGGTGGGCCGGTGCCCACGCCGGCCCGAGTTGGGCCCGGTGGCGACCGAGGTGGGGAAGGCCGGCCCGTCGGCGCCGTGGTCGACCAGCCGGCGCTCCAGCTCCAGGGCGAGGTGCCGCTCGGTGCGGCCGACCAGGATGGACTCCAGCAGTTCTCCGAGGGCCTGGTCGGCGATCTCGGCGCCGATGCGGAGGCAGGAGATCTCCTCCTCGTCCTTGACGACCCGGAGCTGCTCGACGGCTCCGCCGAGGTCGGCCAGGCGCAGCCGCGGCGCGACGGAGGACAGGGCCCGGTAGCGGGCCACGGTGAGGTCGTGCTCCTCCACGGCCAGGGCGTCGCAGCCCTGGCCGTCGGCGAGGCCGGCCGCGGCGACCGCCGCGTCGCCTCCGGGCGAGTCGAGGACGTGCAGGCGCACGCTCTCGTCGGGCCGCCCGTCGGCGGGGCGGTCCTCCGGGGGTGCGGCGCACACCAGGAGATCCTCCTGCCCGCCGAGCAGCAGGACGGCGCCCTGGGGCGCGGCGCCCGCCAGGTAACGCACATTGGCGGGGCGGCTGACCAGGGCGGCGGGGGCGCCGGCCGCGTTGCAGCGCTCCCTCAGGCGGGATCGGCGGGTCGCGTGCACCTCTGACATGAGACGAGCGTAGGAGTTCCGGGCGATTTGTGCCGGTTGGGTGGGGCCGAGTGGGGCCCGGAGGGGGCGCTGCCGCCGGTCACCAGCTCGGCGGGCTGGCCATCGCCCGGACGAGGACCTCGTCCAGCAGCCGGGCCGTGCCGGGGACGTCCAGCTGGGAGTTGTCGATGATCGGCAGACCCGAGCCGTACCAGCCCGCCATGCGGCCGTGGATCCTGGCCACCTCCTCGTCGGTGAGGCGGCGGTTGCCGGAGCGCTCGGCGTTGCGCTCCAGGACGATGTCGAGGCCCGGGAGCAGCACGACGGGGAGCAGGCCGGGGCCGACGTGGCGCTTCCAGCCGCCGAGACCCACGACCGGCCGGTCCGGGAAGACGGCGTCGTCGAGGATGCAGGAGATGCCGTTGGCCAGGAAGTTGCGGGCGGCGAAGCCGCAGGTCCGGCGGGCCAGGCGGTACTGGGCCTCGGAATGGTCGTTCCAGCCCGACTGGGGGTCGGCGAAGCCGGAGCGGACCCATTCGCGCACGTCGTCCAGGCTGATGTGGGCCGTGGGCACCCGCCGGTGGTCCGCCCAGTACTTGGCGACGCTGGTCTTGCCGGCGCCCGCCGGGCCGATCAGCAGGACGGCCAGGGTGGTCGCCGCCGGGTCGGGCGCGGGCGCGGAGGCCGGCGGCACGCCGACGAGGCCGCCGGGCGGCAGCGGCAGATGGCCGGTGGTCTCCGGGGGCGGCGGCGCGGGGGCGTGCCGCGGAGCGGGAGGCTGAGCGTGCGGCGGCGGCACGGGCGCCGCAGGGGGCATCGGGCCGGACGGGGGCACGGGCGCCGCGGGAGGCATCGGGCCGGACGGCGGAACGGGCCCCGACGGCGGCACGGCTCCCGCTCCGGTTCCCGGATATCCGGGTGGCGGCGGAGGCACGGGTGCGGGACCCTGCGGGGCTCCCGGATGGTGCGCGGCCGACGCCCAGCCGACGTGTGGTCCCCGCCCCTGCTCATGGGGCGGTGGCAGCGGAGACCCCACTGCGTGCTGCATCCGTCGCCACTCCGTCTCGTACGCGCATCTGGCACTGGCAGGCGGGTGCGGAGCCCGCTCTCCCCCACAGCCTAGAGGGCGTGGGAGTGACTCCCACCCGAACGGTACCGCCCCCGGCCGTCGTTACGTGCAACGGCCAGGGGCGGTGCGAAGTGCCCGTTCCTCGAGGGGAGTCGGACGCAGTGGTACAGGTCGGTGCCTACTGGCCCACTTCTCCGTAGGCGGCGAGCAGGACCGCCGGGTCCGGGCCCTCCAGCACGGTCGGCCTGGCCAGTCCGTCGAGCACGATGAACCGCAGCAGGTCGCCGCGGGACTTCTTGTCGACCTTCATCGTCTCCAGCAGCTTGGGCCACTGGTCGTAGCGGTAGTGCAGCGGCAGGCCGACCGCTTCGAGGACGGTCCGGTGACGGTCTGCCGTCGCGTCGTCCAACCGGCCCGCCAGACGGCCGAGTTCGGCGGCGAAGTGCATGCCGACCGCGACCGCGGCGCCGTGCCGCCACTTGTAGCGCTCGTTCTTCTCGATGGCGTGACCGAGGGTGTGGCCGTAGTTGAGGACCTCCCGCAGTCCCGACTCCTTCAGGTCGGAGGAGACCACCTCGGCCTTCACCCGGATCGAACGCTCGATCAGCTCGGCCGTGTGCGGTCCCGCCGGGGTCCGGGCGGCCTCCGGGTCGGACTCGATGAGGTCGAGGATCACCGGGTCGGCGATGAAGCCGGCCTTGATGACCTCGGCGAGCCCGGACACGTAGTCGTTGACCGGGAGGGAGTCCAGCGCGGCGAGGTCGCAGAGCACACCGGCCGGCGGGTGGAAGGCGCCCACCAGGTTCTTGCCCTCGGCGGTGTTGATGCCGGTCTTGCCGCCGACCGCCGCGTCCACCATGGCGAGCACGGTGGTCGGGATCGCGATCCAGCGCACCCCGCGCAGCCAGGTCGCGGCCACGAACCCGGCGAGGTCGGTGGTCGCGCCGCCGCCGACGCCGACGATGACGTCGGTGCGGGTGAAGCCGGACTGGCCGAGCGCCTTCCAGCAGTAGGCCGCGACCTCGGCGGTCTTGGCCTCCTCGGCGTTCGGCACCTGGACGGCGACGGCCTCGAAGCCCTGCTCGGCCAGGTCGGCGCGGAGCGCGTCGCCGGTCTCGGCCAGCGCCTCCGGGTGGATCACCGCCACCCGCCTGGCCCGGGTGCCGATCAGCCCGGCCAGCTCGCCCAGGAGCTGCCGGCCGATCAGCACCTCGTAGGGGTCGGTGCCGGCGCTGCCGGCGACCTGGATCCGGGTGACTGACTCGCTCATGCTTCCTTCAACTCCAGTGCGTCCAGCGCGGCTTGGGTGACCTCTTCGGGAGTGCGGCCGTCCGTCGCCACGACGGCGGTGGCGACCTCCTCGTACAGGTGCCGCCGCGCCTCCATCAGCTCGCGCCACTGCTTGCGCGGGTTGACCGCGAGCAGCGGGCGGGCCACGTTGAGGCCGGTGCGCCTGACGGCCTCCTCCACGTCCATGGAGAGGTAGACCACCCGGTGCCCGGCGAGCAGCGCCCGGGTGTCCGCGTCGAGGACGGCTCCGCCGCCGAGCGCGAGGACTCCCTCGTGCGCGGCGACGGCGCTGTGCACCGCCCGCTTCTCGAGGGCGCGGAAGGCGGGCTCGCCCTCCTCCACGAAGATGTCGGCGATGGTCCGCCCCTCGGCCGCCACGATGTCCTCGTCGGTGTCCCGGAACCCGGTTCCGAGCCGCTCGGCCAGCAGCCGGCCCACGGTGGACTTGCCCACGCCCATGGGACCGACGAGCACGACGGCAGGCATCGCGCTCACCGGATCCGCAGGTTCTCGAGGTACGACCGGACGTTGCGGCTGGTCTCGGCCACCGAGTCGCCGCCGAACTTCTCCGCCACCGCGTCCGCGAGGACGAGGGCGACCATCGCCTCGGCGACGATGCCCGCGGCCGGCACGGCGGACACGTCGGAGCGCTGGTGGTGCGCCTGGGCGGCCTCGCCGGTCGCCACGTCCACCGTCTGCAGGGCCCGCGGCACGGTCGCGATCGGCTTCATCGCGGCCCGCACCCGCAGCAGCTCGCCGGTGGTCAGACCGCCCTCGGTGCCGCCGGAGCGGCCGGACACGCGCCGGATGCCCTCGTCGGCGCGCACGATCTCGTCGTGCGCCTTGGAACCCGGCACGCGCGCGAGTTCGAAGCCGTCGCCGATCTCGACACCCTTGATGGCCTGGATGCCCATGAGCGCGCCGGCGAGGCGCGCGTCCAGCTTGCGGTCCCAGTGCACGTGCGAGCCGAGGCCCACGGGCACGCCGTAGGCCAGGATCTCCACCACGCCGCCGAGGGTGTCGCCGTCCTTGTGAGCCTGGTCGATCTCGGCGACCATCGCCTTCGAGGCGTCGGCGTCCAGGCAGCGCACCGGGTCGGCGTCCAGCCGCTCGACGTCGGCCGGCGTCGGGTACACACCGTGCGGCGCCTTGGCGGAGGCCAGCTCGACCACGTGGGAGACGATCTCGATGCCCGCCGTCTCCTTCAGGTACGACCGGGCGACCGCGCCCAGTGCCACGCGGGCGGCGGTCTCGCGGGCGGAGGCGCGCTCCAGGATCGGGCGGGCCTCGTCGAAGCCGTACTTCTGCATGCCGGCGAGGTCGGCGTGGCCGGGCCGGGGCCGGGTCAGCGGCGCGTTGCGCGCGAGCCCGTCCAGGATCTCGGGGTCGACCGGGTCGGCCGCCATGACCTGCTCCCACTTGGGCCACTCGGTGTTGCCCACCATGATCGCGACCGGCGAGCCGAGGGTGAGGCCGTGCCGGACGCCGCCGAGGAAGGTGACCTCGTCCCGCTCGAACTTCATCCGCGCACCGCGGCCATAGCCGAGCCGCCGCCGCGCCAGGTGGTCCGCCACCATCTCCGTGGTGATCGGCACGCCGGCGGGAAGCCCCTCCAGCGTCGCGACAAGTGCGGGACCGTGGGACTCCCCCGCGGTCAGCCAACGCAGCCTGCTCAACGGTGCTCCTCAGTGTTCGCGCCCGGTACTGCCCTGGGTACGCGTGTCCTCGCGTACGGCGACGACGCGACCGGGTGCGCGACCCCGGCCCGCCACCACCGATCCTCCCACGTCCGGCGCCCTGATCCGGCGGCCGGTCCAGCAGGCGGACGCGGCGTGGACGCGGAAGCGGCCGGTCAGCGCCCGGCGAGCGCCTTCTCGCCGGCGTGCCGCATGGCCTCCAGGGGCGCCGGGGAGCGGCCGGTCATCCGCTCGACCTGCAGGACGGCCTGGTGGACGAGCAGGTCGAGACCGCCGACCACCGCGCCGCCGAACATGGACCAGCGGGCCGCCAGCTCGGTCGGCCAGGGGTCGTACAGCACGTCGAACAGGGTTGCGGGGCGCTCGGGCACGGCTGCGGCGAGGGCGTCGGTGGTGCCGGCCGGGGTGGTGGCGATCACCAGCGGGGCGCGCAGCGCCTGCTCGGCGTCGGCCCAGTCCGCCGTGCGGACGTCCACCTCGAGCCGTTCGCCCCACTGCCGCATCTCGGCGGCGCGGGCCTCGCTGCGCACGTAGGCGACCACCTCGCCGGTGCAGATCCGGGACACCGCGGCGAGCGCGGACGACGCGGTGGCGCCGGCGCCGAGGATCGCCGCCGAGTCGACCTCCTCGATGCCGTGTTCGCGCAGCGCGGCCACCATGCCCGGGATGTCGGTGTTGTCGCCGAGGCGGCGGCCGTCCTCGGTGAGCACGACCGTGTTGACCGCGTCGACGGCGGCGGCCGTGTCGCTGATCTCGTCCACCAGCGGGATGACCGCCCGCTTGAGCGGCATGGTCAGCGACAGCCCCGCCCACTCCGGTCCGAGTCCGTCGAGGAAGCCGGGCAGGGCGGCCTCGTCGATCTCGAACCGGTCGTACGACCAGCCGCCGAGCCCGAGCGCCTCGTAGGCCGCCCGGTGCAGCACCGGGGAGAGCGAGTGGGCGATGGGCGAACCGAGCACGGCGGCCCGGCGGGCGTCAGTTGCCCGAGGAGGCATTGAATTTTTCCTTGAGCTTTTCGAATTCCGCGTTCGTCCGGGCGAATTCCGTGTTGTCCACACCGTCGGTCGCCACGAAGTACATCCAGCCTTCGTGCGTCGGATTCAGCGTCGCCCGCAGCGCGTCCTCGCCGGGATTTCCGATCGGACCGGGCGGAAGTCCCTTGTTGGTGTAGGTGTTGTACGGGCTGCGGTCGCTGTTGATCTCCTTCTCGGAGATATGGATGTTGCTCGTGCCCTTGAGGTAGTTGTACGTCGAGTCGAACTGCAGCAGCTGGTTGGTCTCGGTGTTGGTGGGCTTGAGACGGTTGTAGACCACCTCCGCCATCTTGCGGAAGTCGTCGTGCGTCTTGCCCTCCGCCTGGACCAGGCTCGCGACCGTGAGCAGCTCGAACGCGTTCTTCAGGCCGAGCTCCTTCGCCTTCGCGGGAAGGTTGTACGGGGCGTACTTCTGCTTGGACTGGGCGACCATCTGCTTCAGGACGGCCTCGGGCTTCATGCCCTTGGCGGCCGGGTAGGTGGCCGGCCAGAGGAAGCCCTCCAGCGGGTCCTGGACGGAGCCGCTGTTCTGCGCCCAGCTCGGCAGGCCGAGGTTCTTGTACTGCGCCTTGGCGACCTTCTTGGTGGTGCCGGCGGAGACACCGAGCTGTTTGTCGATGGCCTGGTAGACCTGCGCGTTGCGCTCGCCGGGCTTGACGAGCACGTTGCTCTGGCTCCTCGGGTCCAGCATGAGCTGCACGGCGCTGGCGGCGGACATCTCCTTCTTCAGGAGGTACGCGCCGGCCTGGATGGTGTCCCCCTTGGGGTTCTGCCCCTGGGCGCTCACGAAAGCGTCGGCGCTCTTGACCACGCCCGCTTCCTTCAGCCGCCGCCCGATCTCCCAGCCGCCGGCGCCCTTGGGGATCTCGACGGTCACGCTCTCGCTGGTCCCCTGGCCCGTGTAGTCGGGAGCCGGGGCGAAACGATTTTGGTAGAACTTCCAGCCGAAATAGCCGGCCCCGCCGAGGCCGCCGCCGAACACCAGGCAGACGACCAGGCAGGCGCAGCCGTTGCGCCGCTTCTTGCCCTTGACGGGTTTCTTGCCCTTGCCCCGGCGCTCACGCCTGCTCTGCAGTTCGTGCTCGGCGTCGTCCCCGTCGTCCTCGCCCGAGAAGAAGGCGTGCTCCTCCTCGTCGGCCGCGGGTTCCGGTTCCGGTTCGGGACGCCGGCGGCCGGGCGGCTCGGGCGGCGGGTAGGCGTCCTCGGTGCGGTAGAAGTCGTGCTGCTGTGCGCCGTAGGCCGCGGGCTGCTGGCCGTACGGGTCGCCGGGATCGGGCGGGTACGGCACCTGGCCCTGGGCGCCGCTCGTGTTCCAGACGTCCTGGTGCTGGTACTGCTGCTGGGTGTGCGCGGCGTACTGCTGGTCCTGGCCGGGGTACTGGTGGCCGTACTGCTGCTGGTCCTGCCCGGGGTGGTACGGGTACTGCTGCTGACCCTGACCGGGCAGGCCGCCCTGGGTCCAGTCGCCGTGCTGCGGCTGCTGCGGGTACTGCTGCTGCGCCTGGCCGTCGTAGAGGGACTGCTGACCCGCGTGGGTCTCCTGCCCTCTCCATCCGCCGTCCCCGTACAACGGGTCCTCCGGATGCCACGGTTCGGAGCCAGGGCCCCGGCCATACTCAGTCATCGATCCCCTAGAGCCGCGAGGCGGACGGTCGTGCGGCCGGGGCCGGATCCCGTTCCGCCTCTTGCTGTGCGGTGGCTGTTCGAACACCGCCGCATCGCGCGGAACGTTACCGTATCGCGATCAGATGACCACTTCGACGCCCTCGCCGGGTGCTTTACCTGACACCCGTTCGGATTCCAGGGCCTGCTGCAGAATGATGACGGCGGCGGCCTGGTCGATCACGGAGCGGCCCTTCTTGGATTTCACCCCCGAGGCGCGCAGTCCCTGACTGGCCGTCACGGTCGTCATCCGCTCGTCCACCAGGCGGACCGGCACCGGTGCGATGCCCTTGGCCAGCTCCTGGACGAAGCCGCGGACCTTGGCGGCGGCCGGACCCTCGCCCCCCTTGAGGGAGCGAGGGAGTCCGACCACGACCTCGATCGGCTCGTACTCCTCCACCAGCTGCCGCAGCCGGCGGTGGGCGGCGGGGACGTCCCGGCCCGGGACGGTCTCCACCGGGGTGGCGAGGATCCCGTCGGGGTCGCACGAGGCGACCCCGATCCGGGCGTCCCCGACGTCGATCGCGAGCCGGCGTCCTCTGCGCATGTCCGGCCGCTTCCCTACTTCGCGGTCTCGGCGACGAGCCGCTCGACGGCGTCCACGGCCTCGCCGACCGCGGCCGGGTTCTGGCCGCCGCCCTGAGCGACGTCCGGCTTGCCGCCACCGCCGCCGCCGAGCGTCTTGGCGGCGGTGCGGACCAGGTCGCCGGCCTTGAGGCCGCGCTCGCGGGCGGCCTCGTTGGTGGCGATGACGGTCAGCGGCTTGCCGTTGTTCACCGTGAACAGGGCGACCACGGCGGCCCGGCCGCCCTGGATGCGGCCGCGCACGTCGAGGACCAGCTTGCGCAGGTCGTCGGGGGTGGTGCCGTCGGGGACCTGCCCGGTGACGACCGCGACCCCGCGGACGTCCCGGGCGGACTCGGCGAGACCGGCGGCGGCCTGCAGCACCTTCTCGGCGCGGAACTTCTCGATCTCCTTCTCGGCGTCCTTCAGCTTGCCGAGCATGGCGGAGATCTTCTCCGGAAGCTCCTCCGGGCGGCCCTTGACCAGCTCCTGGAGCTGGGCGACCACGGTGTGCTCACGGGCGAGGAAGTTGTAGGCGTCCACGCCGACCAGGGCCTCGATACGCCGCACGCCCGAGCCGATCGACGACTCGCCGAGCAGCTTGACCAGGCCCAGCTGGGCGGTGTTGTGCACGTGCGTGCCGCCGCACAGCTCCTTGGAGAAGTCGCCGATGGTCACCACACGGACGCGCTCGCCGTACTTCTCGCCGAACTCGGCGATGGCGCCCTGCTTCTTGGCGTCGTCGATGCCCATGACCTCGGCGTGCACGTCGAGGTCGCGGGCGAGCACCTCGTTGATCTTCTGCTCGACGTCGGTCATGACGGCCGTCGGGACGGCGGCCGGGGAGCCGAAGTCGAAGCGGAAGCGGCCCGGCTGGTTCTCGGAACCGGCCTGGGCGGCCGTCGGGCCGAGGGCGTCGCGCAGCGCCTGGTGGGTCAGGTGCGTGGCCGAGTGGGCGCGGGCGATGGCCTTGCGGCGGCGGGAGTCGATCGAGGCGTGGGCCTTGGCGCCGACGGTCACCTCGCCGACCTGGACGACGCCCTTGTGGACGTAGACGCCCGGGACCGGCTTCTGGCAGTCGCGGACCTCGATCACGGCGCCGGAGTCGACCTTGATCCGGCCGGTGTCGCCGATCTGGCCGCCGCCCTCGGCGTAGAACGGGGTGCGGTCGAGGACGATCTCGACCTCGTCGCCCTCGGTGGCGGCCGGCGAGGAGACGCCGTCCACGAGGATGCCGACGATCGTGGTCTCGCCCTCGGTGTCGGTGTAGCCGATGAAGTCGGTGGCCCCGGCGGCGTCGGCGATCTCCCGGTAGGCGCCCATGTCGGCGTGGCCGGTCTTCTTGGCCTGGGCGTCGGCCTTGGCGCGCTCCCGCTGCTCCTTCATCAGGCGGCGGAAGCCGTCCTCGTCCACGGAGAGGCCCTGCTCGGCGGCCATCTCCAGGGTGAGGTCGATCGGGAAGCCCCAGGTGTCGTGGAGCAGGAACGCCTTGTCGCCGGAGAGGACGGTGCCGCCGGACTGCTTGGTCTCGGTGACGGCGGTGTCGAGGATGTTGGTGCCGGCCTTCAGCGTCTTCAGGAAGGCGTTCTCCTCGGCGAGGGCGACCTTCTCGATGCGCTCGCGGTCGGTGACCAGCTCCGGGTACTGCTGGCCCATCATGCCGATGACGACGTCGATCAGGTCCTTGACGACCGGGCCGGTGGCGCCGAGCAGGCGCATGTTGCGGATGGCGCGGCGCATGATGCGGCGCAGCACGTAGCCGCGGCCCTCGTTGCCCGGGGTGACGCCGTCGCCGATGAGCATGGTGGCGGTGCGCATGTGGTCGGTGACCACGCGCAGGGAGACGTCCGAGCCGTGGGCGTCGCCGTAGGCCACGCCGGTCAGCTCGGTGGCCTTGTCGATGACGGCCATGGAGGTGTCGATCTCGTACATGTTCTGCACGCCCTGCAGAATCATGGCGAGCCGCTCGAGGCCGAGGCCGGTGTCGATGTTCTTGCTCGGCAGTTCGCCGAGGATCTCGAAGTTGTCCTTGCCGGTGCCCTCGCCCCGCTCGTACTGCATGAAGACGAGGTTCCAGATCTCCACGTACCGCTCGTCGTTGACGGCGGGGCCGCCCTCGGCGCCGAACTCGGGGCCGCGGTCGTAGTTGATCTCGGAGCAGGGGCCGCAGGGGCCGGGGACGCCCATGGACCAGTAGTTGTCCTTCATGCCCAGGCGCTGGATGCGCTCCTTCGGCACGCCGACGACCTCGTGCCAGATGCGCTCGGCCTCGTCGTCGTCCTTGTAGACGGTGATCCACAGGCGCTCGGGGTCGAGGCCGTAACCGCCCTTGTCCTGGGGCGAGGTGAGCAGCTCCCAGGCGTACTTGATGGCGCCTTCCTTGAAGTAGTCGCCGAAGGAGAAGTTGCCGCACATCTGGAAGAACGTGCCGTGCCGGGTGGTCTTGCCGACCTCTTCGATGTCGGGCGTGCGCACGCACTTCTGCACGCTGGTGGCGCGCGCGAAGGGGGGCTTGACCTCACCCAGGAAGTAGGGCTTGAAGGGCACCATGCCGGCGGGGACGAGGAGCAGAGTCGGGTCGTCCGCGATGAGCGACGCCGAAGGGACGACGGTGTGCCCGCGCTCCTCGAAGAAGCTCAGCCAGCGGCGGCGAATCTCGGCCGACTCCATCAGTGGTCCTCATTCCGGTTGTACGAGTACGTCGTGTTCTCGACGTACTTCGGGTTGCTGCGGTCGTTCTCCAGGGCGGCGTACCGCCCGGGCGCGGGGAGTTCGGGGTCGGCGTCGATGCCCAGCGCCTCCCCCAGCTCGGCCTCCCGCTGGGCCATGTTGTGGCGGACGTCGAGCGCGAAGCCGACCGCGCCGTCCTTCAGTCTCCGGCCGGTCTCCAGGGCCTTGTTGGCCGCGGTGGCGGCGAGGCTCTCCGGAGTCAGCTGCCTCAGCTTGCGGTTGACCTTGGTGGTGGCCCACACACCGGCGGCGACGCCCGAGGTGAACCAGAACGTACGGCGGAACATCGCTGGGTCTCAGTCCTTCTTCCGCTTGCGTCGTGCGGCGGGAACCGTGCGGCCCACGATCACCGTACGCCGGGGCTGCCTCGCGGGCGCGTCCTCCCGGCGGCCGCCCAGGGCCCGGCGCACGCCGTAGCCGAAGGCCGCGACCTTGACCAGCGGGCCGCCGAAGGTGGAGGCGACGGTGGTGGAGAGCGCGGAGGCGTTCGACGTGACCTCCTGGACGTCGGAGGCGATCGCGTCCACCCGGTCGATCTGGGTCTGCGCGGAGCGCACGGCCGCGGAGGCGTCCGCGAGCAGCGGGACGGCCTGGTCGGTCACCTCCGCCACGAGCTTGGTGGTCGCCTTGAGCGTCTGGGCCACCCTCACCAGTGCGACGGCGAGGAAGGAGACCAGGATCGCCCAGAAGACGGCCACCAGGATCCCGGCCACCTCTCCACCGGACACTGTGCGCACCCGCTCCCTGTACGTGCTCTGAACATCGGAACCATGAGAAAAGCAGTGCACCGAGCCTATCGCGCCGGTGGTGGGGCTCCGTACCGGATTAGCGCCGGCGGCGGGTGGAGTCGCGGGAAGCGATTGTACGGAATGAACACGGTTCAGTACGCTCCGTGTCCCATGCGAGGTCCTCAGCGCCCCGGCCCCTGCGCGGACGGCGATCCGCCCCTGGAACTCACCGCCTTCATCGGGCGCTCGGCCGAACTCGGCGGGCTGGCCGAGGCGATGGCGGCGGCCCGGCTGGTGACGGTGACCGGCGCCGGCGGGGTGGGCAAGTCCCGGCTCGCGTGGCGCGCCGCGGTGCGGTCGGCGCCCGCGGACGGGGTGGCCCGGGTCGAGCTCGCGCCGGTCCAGGACCCGCTGTTCGTCGAATACGCGGTCACGGAGGCGCTGGGCCTGACCGACCACACCACGCGGCCGCCGCGCGAGTCGCTGCTCGGCCATCTCGCGGGCCGCCGCTTCCTGCTGGTGCTGGACGGGTTCGAGCATCTCGTGGAGGCCTGCGCCGGGCTGGTGGCGGAGCTGCTGCGCAAGCTCCCGGAGCTGCGGGTGCTGGCCGTGGGACGGCGCCCGCTGGGGCTGGCGGGCGAGTGCCTGTTCCCGCTGGCGCCGCTCGGCACGGACGAGGCGGTGGAGCTGTTCGCCGACCGGGCCCGGCAGCACGGCGCCGAGGTGGCGGACTGCCCGGCGGTCCGGGAGCTGTGCCTGCGTCTGGAGGGGATCCCGCTGGCGGTGGAGCTGGCCGCGGGACGGCTGCGGGCGCTGTCCCCGGCCCAGTTGCTCGAGCGTCTCGACGACCGGTTCCGGCTGCTGACCGGCGGCGGCCGGGACGCCCTGCCGCGGCACCGGGCGCTGCGCACGGCGATCGGCTGGAGCCACGAGCTGTGCACCGCGGCCGAACGGCTGCTGTGGGCGCGGCTGTCGGTGTTCGCGGGGACCTTCGACCTGGACGCGGCCGAGTACGTGTGCAGCGGGGACGGGCTGCCCGCCGGGGACGTCCTGGACGTGCTGTCGGAGCTGCTCGCCCAGTCGCTGGTGACCCGGGAGGAGACGGCGACGGGCCCCCGCTACCGAATGCTGGACACCGTTCGGGCCTACGGCGCCGACTGGCTGGAGGCCGCCGGGGACACGGCCCGGCTGCGGCGGCGGCACCGCGACTGGTGCCTGGGGCTGGCGACGATGTGCGAGCTGGACTGGTTCTCGCCGCGGCAGCGGGAGGTGGCCGAGCGGGTCCGGGCGGAGCTGCCGAACCTGCGGGCCGCCCTGGAGTTCTGCCTCACCGAGCCGGAGGAGGCGCACCTGGGCCAGTACCTGGCGGGTTCGCTCTGGTTCTGCTGGGCGGGCTGCGGGCGGCTGTCGGAGGGGCGGCGCTGGCTGGAGCGCAGCGTGGAACTGGACTCGGGGTACGAGCGGTCGCGGCTGAAGGCGCTGTGGGTACTCGGCTACGTGGCGGTCCTCCAGGGCGACACCGTGCCGGCGCTCGCGGCGCTGCGGGAGTGCCGGGAGCGGGCGGAGCTGATCGCGGACGGCGCGGCGGTGGCGTACGCGGAGCACCGCACCGGCTGTCTGGCGTTGGTGACGGACGACCTGGCGCGGGCGGAGCGGCTGCTGCGCTCGGCGCTCGGGCGGTACCGGGAGATCGGCGAGCTGAACAGCAACGTCCTGATGAGCCAGGTGGAGCTGGCGATGGCGCGGGCGTTCCAGGGCGACCTGGCGGACGCGGTACGGCTGTGCGAGGACGTGCGCCGGGTGTGCGAGGACCACGGCGAGCACTGGGCCCGCTCGTACGCGCTGTACGTGCTGGCGTACGCGTCCTGGCGGGGCGGGGACCACCGCCGGGCGCGGGAGCTGCTCGTGGACTGCCTGGGCGACGCGCACGCCTTCCACGACCTGCTCGGCTCGGTGCTGTCGCTGGAGCTGCTGGCCCTGGTGACGTTGTCCCAGGGCGATCCGGCCGAGGCGGCGGTCCTGCAGGGGGCGGCGGGCCGGTTGTGGCCGTCGGTCGGGCTGCCGCTGTTCGGCTCGGCGCACTACAACGCCCCGCACGAGCTGTGCGAGGCGGCGGCCCGGCGGGCGCTCGGCGACGAGCGGTACGGGGAGCTGCTGGACGAAGGGGCCCGGCTGGACCGGGAGGCGGCCGTGGCGCGGGCGCTGGCGCACGACGGGGAACGGCCGCCGTACACGGTGCCCGGCCCGCGCGGGCCGGTGCCGCACGCGCGCGGTGAGGCCGGGAAACGCGAACCCGCCGCCTCCCGCACCCGGAAGGGCGGGGAGGCGGCGGGCGGAGTGCCCACGCCGTGACGGGGATCAGCGGGCGTAGTACTCGACGACGAGCTGCTCGTCGCAGATCACCGGGATCTCCTTGCGGTTCGGCTCGCGGTCCAGGCGGAACGCCAGGGCCTTGAGGTTCACCTGCAGGTAGCGCGGGGTCTCACCGTCGGGGGCGAAACCACCCTCGCGGGCGACCTGGAAGAGCGTCTTGTCCTTGGAGCGGTCGCGGACCTGCACGACGTCGTCCGGACGGACGCGGAAGGACGGCTTGTCGACCTTCTGGCCGTTGACCTGGATGTGGCCGTGGACGACCATCTGGCGGGCCTGGTAGATCGTGCGGGCGATGCCCGAACGCAGGACCAGCGCGTCGAGACGGCGCTCGAGCTCGATGATCAGGGCCTCACCGGTCTTGCCCTGGACCTTGGAGGCACGCTCGTAGGCGCGGACGAGCTGGCGCTCGGACACGTCGTACTGCGCGCGCAGACGCTGCTTCTCGAGCAGACGGACCTTGTAGTCCGAGTTCTGCTTGCGGCCGCGGCCGTGCTCACCCGGCGGGTAGGGGCGGGCCTCGAAGTACTTGACGGCCTTCGGGGTCAGCGCGATGCCGAGGGCACGCGACTTCTTGACCTTGGGGCGGGACTGGTTCGCCACTGTCTGTTTCTCTTTCCTGGTTTTCGGCTTGTCAGGGTTGAGGGAGGTCGCATCCGCAGCCGGGGAAACCCGCCTGGTCCGCGTGGGACCCTGCCGGGCAGCCGCTCCCCTGATCTGGGCACATACGTGCAGCACGCGAGTGGCCCACCGACCGCTCCCGGGCTTCCGGGTGGTGGTGGGCTGCCCGCGACACCGTTCGACGGTGCGCGACGCTCCTGGAGCCGGTCCGCGAAGGACCGGGTCTCCGGCTGGCTGTCCCGCTCTGACTGCGCGGGACTCAGCACTTCGGGGCAGTCTACAGGCTGCTCAGGACCGCTTGCGACCGAGGTGCTTGCGCGTCCACTCCACCGCGTCCGCGTACCGGGCTTCCGCTCCGTGCCGGGTCGGCGTGTAGTACGCGCGGTCCTTGAGGGCGTCCGGGGCGTACTGCTGCTCCGCGATGCCCTCGGGCAGGTCGTGCGGGTACACGTAGCCCTGGGCGTGGCCGAGCTTGGCCGCGCCCTTGTAGTGCCCGTCCCGCAGGTGCGGCGGGACGGGGCCCGCCTGTCCCTTGCGCACGTCCTCCAGCGCGGCGCCGATGGCGGTGGTGGCGGCGTTGGACTTGGGGGCGAGCGCGAGGGCGATGGTGGCGTGGCTGAGGGTGAGGGCGGCCTCCGGGAAGCCGATCATGGCGACGGCCTGCGCGGCGGCGACCGCGATGGGCAGGGCGTTCGGGTCGGCGAGGCCGACGTCCTCGCTCGCGGAGATCATCAGCCGGCGGGCGATGAACCGGGGGTCCTCGCCGGCCTCGATCATGCGGGCCAGGTAGTGCAGCGCGGCGTCGACGTCGGAGCCCCGGATGGACTTGATCAGGGCGCTGGCGACGTCGTAGTGCTGGTCGCCGTCGCGGTCGTACTTCACCGCGGCGCGGTCGACGGTCTGCTCGAGCGTCCGCAGGCTGATCTCGCTCTCGCCCTGGTCCAGGGCGGCTCCGGCGGCGGCCTCCAGCGCGGTCAGGGCGCGGCGGGCGTCGCCGCCGGCGATGCGCAGGAGGTGGTCCGCGGTGTCGTCGGGCAGGGAGACGGCGTCCCCCAGGCCGCGCTCGTCGGTGAGGGCCCGCTCGAGCAGCCCGCGGACGTCGTCGTCGGTGAGCGGTTCGAGGGTGAGCAGCAGGGAGCGGGACAGCAGCGGGGAGATCACCGAGAAGTACGGGTTCTCGGTGGTCGCCGCGATCAGGGTCACCCAGCGGTTCTCGACCGCGGGGAGCAGGGAGTCCTGCTGGGCCTTGCTGAAGCGGTGGATCTCGTCCAGGAAGAGGACGGTCTCCTTGCCGAAGCCGCCGGTGGCGCGGCGGGCGCCGTCGATGACCGCGCGGACCTCCTTGACGCCCGCGGTGATGGCCGACAGTTCCACGAAGCGCTTGTCGGTGGCCTTGGAGACGACGTACGCGAGGGTCGTCTTGCCGGTGCCGGGCGGGCCCCAGAGGATCACCGAGGACGGTCCGGCGGGTCCCGCCCGTCTCCCACCACCGCCCTTGCCGGAGGGGCCCGCGGCCCCGCCATTCTGGTCTGCGCCCTCGCCCACCAGCCGGCGCAGGGGCGAGCCTGGCTTGAGCAGGTGCTGCTGGCCCACCACCTCGTCGAGGGTGCGCGGGCGCATCCGCACCGCCAGGGGGCTGGCGGCGGGGTCCTTCTCCTGGCGTTCTTCTGCTGCGGCGGTGAACAGGTCGGGCTCCACGCAGAAACCCTAAATCACCGCACCGACAGTCCGGCGGGGCGGTCGGCCGGCCGTCAGCTCGTCCAGAAGTCCCACCAGCGGGTGAGCACCAGCATGCCGATGACGCCGACGTGCAGGACCGGTACGACCCAGGTGAACTCGCCGAAGAAGGACTTCAGCCAGCGCGGGGAGGGCAGGAAGTCGTTGCGGACGTTGAACGAGGTCACGTACCAGAACATGACGATCGTGGCGACCCAGGCCAGCGAGCACCACAGGCAGAGCGCGTTGATCCGGTACAGGGACTGGAACTGCAGCCAGGTACAGAAGGCGACGCCGAAGAGCGTGCCGAAGTTGAAGGTCAGCCAGTACCAGCGCGGGAAGCGGGCGCGGGCCAGCAGGCTCACGCCGACGCAGACGACGATGCCGTAGCAGACCAGGCCGAGCATCGGGTTGGGGAAGCCGAAGGCGGCGGCCTGCTTGCTCTCCATCACGCTGCCGCAGGACACCACCGGGTTGAGGCTGCAGCCCGGGGTGAAGGTCTTGCCGGCGACCTTGGCCTCGAGGATCTTGAACTTGTCGAGCGTGATGACCCAGGCGGCCAGCAGCCCCGCGGCGCCGGTGATCACGAGCAGGATGGCGAAGGCGCGGCTGCCGCCCTCCGTGCGCGGTCCGCGGGCGGACTGCCCGGACCCGGGCTCGCTGGAGACGTCCTTGACTGTCGTCTTGCTCATCACGCCGATTCCGTCACTCGAGAGGTGGACCTTCTTCGGGCAAGCCTCATTCTGCCGCACGCGTGCGGGGCCTCACCGTTCGCTCCGCATAAGGATGTACGTATGACCGGCGCCGTTCGTTCGGCCCGGGGCGGCGGCCGCGCCGGAAACGGCAAGGGCGCCGGACACCCCCCGTCGGGGAGTCTCCGGCGCCCACGCGCGCGTGTGCGCTCAGCCGAGCCGTGACTCCAGTTCCGCCACGATCTCGTTCACGCCGACCGCCGTCTGCTCGCCGGACTCCATGTCCTTGAGCTGCACCACGCCCTCGGCGAGATCCCGCTCGCCGGCGACGATCGCGTACCGGGCGCCGCTGCGGTTGGCGTTCTTCATCGCGCCCTTCAGTCCCTTGCCGCCGTAGGCGAAGTCCGCCGCGACCCCGAGCCTGCGCAGCTCGGTGACCTTGGCGAACAGCACCCGGCGGGCCTCCTCGCCGAGCGGGACGGCGTAGACGCTGGTCGTGGACGGCAGGTCGAGCGTGATGCCCTCGGCCTCCAGGGCGAGGACCGTGCGGTCGACGCCCAGGGCCCAGCCCACCGACGGCAGCGCGGGGCCGCCGATCATCTCGGACAGGCCGTCGTAGCGGCCGCCGCCGCCGACCGCGGACTGGGAGCCGAGGCCGTCGTGCACGAACTCGAAGGTGGTCCGGGTGTAGTAGTCCAGGCCGCGGACCAGCTTCGGGTCGTTCTCGAAGGCCACGCCCGCCGCGGTGAGCAGCTCGCGGACCTCCTCGTGGTACGCCTTGCAGGCGTCGCACAGGTAGTCGCGCAGCAGCGGCGCGCCGGTCAGCTGCTTCTGCACCGACTCCCGCTTGTCGTCGAGGACCCGGAGCGGGTTGATCTCGACGCGGCGGCGGGTGTCCTCGTCCAGGTCGAGGGCGCGCAGGAACTCCTGCAGCGCGGCCCGGTACACCGGACGGCACTCCTTGTCGCCCAGGCTGTTCAGCAGGATGCGGAAGTCGCGCAGGCCGAGCGAGCGGTAGGCCTGGTCGGCCAGGATGATCAGCTCGGCGTCCAGCGCCGGGTCCTCGGCGCCGATCGCCTCGGCGCCGACCTGGGAGAAGTGGCGGTAACGGCCCTTCTGCGGGCGCTCGTAGCGGTAGTACGAGCCGGAGTACCAGAGCTTGACCGGGAGGTTGCCCGCCTTGTGCAGGTTGGCCTCCAGGGCGGCGCGCAGCACGGACGCCGTGCCCTCGGGGCGCAGGGCGAGCCGGTCGCCGCCCTTGGTCTCGAAGGCGTACATCTCCTTGGTGACGATGTCGGTGGACTCGCCGACACCGCGCGCGAACAGCTCGACGTTCTCGAAGCCGGGGGTCTCGACGTAGCCGTAGCCGGAGTCGCGCAGCGGGGCCGCGATCGCCTCACGGACCGCCAGGTAGGTCGCGGAGACCGGCGGGATCAGGTCGTAGGTGCCCTTGGGGGCCTGGAAGGTGCTCACGGAAGTCTCTCGTCACATTCCTCGTCGGGGAGCCTGGAGGGCTCCCTGGCCGGCCGCCACCTGCCGCAGATAGGGGTTGGTGGCGCGCTCCTGGCCGATGGTCGTCTGGGGGCCGTGGCCGGACAGCACCACGGTGGAGTCCTCGAGCGGCAGGCACACGCGTGCCAGCGAGTCGAGCATGTCCTCCATGGAGCCACCCGGCAGGTCGGTGCGTCCTACGGAGCCGGCGAACAGCAGATCCCCGGAGAAGAAGACCTGCGGGATGTCCGCGGTCTCGGGCATCCGGAACGTCACCGACCCCTTGGTATGGCCCGGTGCGTGCGCGACGGAGAACGTGAGGCCGGCCAGTTCGAGCAGCGCGCCGTCGGTCAGCTCCCGGACGTCGTCCGGCTCGCCCACGGTCAGCTCGCCCATGAGCGGCATGCCGAAGGAGCGGCCGAGCGCCTTCTCGGGGTCGCTCATCATGTACCGGTCGCTCGGGTGGATCCAGGCCGGTACGTCGTGCGCGCCGCACACGGGGACGACCGAGGCCACATGATCGATGTGGCCGTGGGTGAGGACGACGGCGACGGGCTTGAGCCGATGCTTCTTCAGCGCTTCCTCGACTCCGTCGGCGGCCTGGTGGCCCGGGTCGATGATCACGCACTCCTCACCGGCGGCGGGGGCGACGAGATAACAGTTCGTCCCCCAGGCCCCGGCGGGGAACCCGGCAATGAGCACGATCGTCCTTCGTTGTGTCGGTACGGGAGGGCCTGCGAACAGGCCGCCTGTGGTCCAGAAGCCTACCGGCGCTGCCGTTTCCTCAGCGAACCCATATACGGTACGGGGCTACACGCGGCCGTCGGCTCACAGGACGCACGCGTACCGTCGGCAACACGACACGCATGAGGAGAGAACCCGGTGGTCAGCCAGGAGCAGCGGCGGCGTCAGCTCGCCCGGGAGAAGTTCTTGCGGCAGCAGCAGCGGCGCACCAGCGCGCGGCGCAAGGCACGCATGCGCAACTCCGTGATCGCGTCGGTGCTCGGCGTGGTCGTGATCGGCAGCGTCGCGCTGTACACGACCGGCGTGCTGAAGAACGACGACGACAAGAAGACCAGCGCGGGCGCGGACGCGTCGCCGAGCGCCTCCCCGGCCGGCAAGGCGCCGGACCCGTGCGGGAAGCCGGCGGCGGGCTCGGTGAAGAAGCTGAGCTGGAAGAAGGAGCCGGCGATGACGATCGACACGTCGGCGAAGTACACGATGAAGCTCGCGACGACGTGCGGTGACATCGACCTGTCGCTGAAGGCGTCGGCGGCCCCGCACACCGTGAACTCGTTCGACTTCCTCGCGGGCAAGGGCTACTTCGACCACACCAAGTGCCACCGCCTCACCGCCGAGGGCATCTTCGTGCTGCAGTGCGGCGACCCGACGGCCACCGGCAGCGGCGGACCGGGCTACACGATCCCGGACGAGAACCTCAAGGACAAGAGCCTCAAGGGCAACACCTACCCGGCGGGCACGGTCGCGATGGCGAACACCGGCCAGAAGCACACCGGCGGAAGCCAGTTCTTCCTGGTCTACAGGGACAGCCCGCTGCCGCCCAGTTACACGCCGTTCGGAACGGTCACCGACGCGGGCATGAAGGTGCTCAAGAAGATCGCCGCGGCCGGCGCCCAGGCGGCCGACCCGACCACCGGGAACACCGCGCCGAACGCGACGGTCGTGATCGACAAGGCGACCGTCGCCAAGTCCTGACCCGGCGGGAGAGCCGGAGCGGCCGCCAGCGCAATTTCGCCCGCGCTGGATGCGGACAGGTCACCCGCCGGTCGCCTATGTTGGCGGTGACGAAACTGTGGACGATGCCCGGGGGCGCGAGGCCCCTCGCAGGCATCATGTGGAGGAGGCGCTGTGAGCAGCGACCCGTGGGGCCGCGTCGACGAGACGGGGACCGTGTACGTGCGTACGGCCGACGGCGAGCAGGTCGTCGGTTCCTGGGCGGCCGGCTCCCCTGAGGAGGCGCTTGCCTACTTCGAGCGCAAGTACGAGGGCCTGGTTGTCGAGATCGGCCTCCTCGAGAAGCGAGTCAAGACCACCGACCTGTCGGCGAAGGACGCCCGGACCGCGATCGACCACCTGCGCGAGCAGGTGGACGCGCACCACGCGGTGGGCGATCTCGACGCGCTGCGGACCCGCCTCGACAAGCTCGTGGAGACGGTCGAGGCCCGGCGTGAGGAGCGCAAGGCGCAGCGGGCCAAGCAGTCCGACGAGGCCCGCCGGGCCAAGGAGGACCTGGTCACCGAGGCGGAGCAGCTCGCGCAGTCCGACCAGTGGCGGGCGGCCGGCGAGCGGCTGCGCGCCCTGGTGGACACCTGGAAGGGGCTGCCGCGGCTCGACCGCAAGTCGGACGACGAGCTGTGGCACCGCTTCTCGCACGCCCGGTCGGCGTTCTCCAAGCGGCGCAAGGCGCACTTCGCGCAGCTCGACGCGCAGCGCGAGGAGGCCCGCCGGACCAAGGAGCGGCTGGTCTCCGAGGCCGAGGCGCTCTCGGGTTCGACGGACTGGGGCGTGACGGCGGCCCGTTACCGGGACCTGATGACGGAGTGGAAGGCCGCGGGCCGCGCCCAGCGCGAGCACGAGGACGATCTGTGGAACCGCTTCCGCGGCGCCCAGGACGTGTTCTTCGCGGCCCGCAGCTCGGTCTTCGCCGAGCGGGACGCGGAGCAGGCCGAGAACCTGAAGCTGAAGGAGGAGCTGGCCGAGGAGGCCGAGAAGCTCCTGCCGATCTCGGACCTGAAGGGCTCGCGGGCGGCCTTCCGCTCGATCAACGAGCGCTGGGAGGCCATCGGCCACGTCCCGCGGGACGCGCGCCCGAAGGTCGAGGGCCGGATGCACGCGGTCGAGCGGGCGCTGCAGGAGGCCGAGGAGGCCGAGTGGCGCCGGACGAACCCGGAGGCGCGTGCGCGTGCCGCCGGCCTGACCGGTCAGCTCCAGGCCGCCGTGGACAAGCTGCGGGCGCAGATCGAGCAGGCCCGCGCCCAGGGCAACGCCGCCAGGGCCGACAAGCTGGAGCGGGAGCTGGAAGGCCGCCAGGCGCTGCTGGACCAGGCTCTCAAGGGCCTGCAGGAGTTCGGCGGCTGATTCCCCGCTGCGCGTTCGAGAGGGCCCCATACCGGCGTATGGGGCCCTCTTGTATGTCCTGCTCTACGCCCGGCTGCGCGCCGAGGTCACGCGGTACACGTCGTAGACGCCCTCCACGCCCCGCACGGCCTTGAGGACGTGGCCGAGGTGCTTGGGGTCGCCCATCTCGAAGGTGAAGCGGGAGGTGGCCACCCGGTCGCGGGACGTCTGCACGGCCGCGGACAGGATGTTGACGTGCTGGTCGGACAGCACCCGGGTCACGTCGGACAGCAGCCGGGACCGGTCCAGCGCCTCCACCTGGATGGCGACCAGGAAGACGGAGGACTGGGTGGGCGCCCACTCGACGTCGAGGATGCGCTCCGGCTCGCGGGACAGCGACTCGACGTTCACACAGTCGCTGCGGTGAACCGATACGCCGCTGCCGCGCGTGACGAAGCCGATGATCGGGTCGCCGGGCACGGGCGTGCAGCAGCGGGCCAGCTTGACCCACACGTCGTCGACGCCCTTGACCACGACGCCCGGGTCGGCGTTGGAGCGCCGCTTGCGGCCGCGGCCCCGGGCTGGCGGGACCGTCTCGTCGATCTCCTCGGTGGCGGCCTCCTCGCCGCCGAGGGCCTGCACCAGCTTCTGGACGATGTTCTGCGCGGAGACGTGGCCCTCGCCGATCGCCGCGTAGAGCGCGGAGATGTCCGAGTAGCGCATCTCGTGCGCGAGGGTGACGAGCGAGTCCCCGGTGAGGATGCGCTGGATGGGCAGGTTCTGCTTGCGCATGGCGCGCACGATGGCGTCCTTGCCCTGCTCGATCGCCTCGTCGCGGCGCTCCTTGGAGAACCAGGCCCGGATCTTGTTGCGGGCGCGCGGCGACTTGACGAACCCGAGCCAGTCGCGGGACGGACCGGCGCCGGGCGCCTTGGAGGTGAAGACCTCCACCAGGTCGCCGTTGTCCAGAGTGGACTCGAGCGGTACGAGCCTGCCGTTGACCCGTGCTCCTATGGTGCGGTGGCCGACCTCGGTGTGGACGGCGTACGCGAAGTCCACCGGCGTCGCCCCGGCCGGGAGCGCGATGACGTCGCCCTTCGGCGTGAAGACGAAGACCTCGTTGCGGGAGAGGTCGAAGCGCAGGGACTCCAGGAACTCGCCGGGGTCCTCGGTCTCCTTCTGCCAGTCCAGCAACTGGCGCAGCCACGCCATGTCGTTGATGGCGTCCTTGTCCTTGCCGGAGGCCTTGGGCACGTCCGTGCGGACCTTGGAGGCGCCGGCGACGGCCTCCTGCTTGTACTTCCAGTGCGCGGCGATGCCGTACTCGGCGCGGCGGTGCATGTCGAAGGTGCGGATCTGCAGTTCGACCGGCTTGCCGTTGGGCCCGATGACCGTCGTGTGCAGCGACTGGTACATGTTGAACTTCGGCATCGCGATGTAGTCCTTGAACCGGCCGGGGACCGGGTTCCATCGCGCGTGCACGGTGCCGAGCGCCGCGTAGCAGTCCCGGACGGTGTCGACCAGGACGCGGATGCCCACCAGGTCGTAGATCTCCGCGAAGTCCCGGCCGCGGACGATCATCTTCTGGTAGACGCTGTAGTAGTGCTTCGGGCGGCCGGTCACGGTCGCCTTGATGCGGGCGGCGCGCAGGTCGGACTGGACCTCGTCGGTCACTATGGCGAGGTACTCGTCGCGCTTCGGCGCCCGCTCGGCGACCAGCCGCACGATCTCGTCGTACATCTTGGGGTAGAGGATCGCGAAGGCGAGGTCCTCCAGCTCCCACTTGATGGTGTTCATGCCCAGCCGGTGGGCCAGCGGGGCGTAGATCTCGAGCGTCTCGCGGGCCTTCTTCTCCTGCTTCTCCCGCTTCAGGTAGCGCATGGTGCGCATGTTGTGCAGACGGTCGGCGAGCTTGATGACCAGGACGCGCGGGTCCTTCGCCATCGCCACGACCATCTTGCGCACGGTCTCGGCCTGCGCGGCCTCGCCGAACTTGACCTTGTCCAGCTTGGTGACGCCGTCGACAAGCAGGGCGACCACGTCGCCGAAGTCGCGGCGCAGGTCCTCCAGGCCGTACTCGGTGTCCTCGACGGTGTCGTGCAGCAGCCCCGCCATGAGGGTGGCCGGGTCCATGCCCAGCTCGGCGAGGATGGTGGTGACGGCGAGCGGATGCGTGATGTACGGATCGCCGCTCTTGCGCTTCTGGCCGCGGTGCCAGCGCTCGGCGACCTGGTAGGCGCGCTCGATCTGCCGCAGCGTGGCGTTCTCGATCTTGGGGTCGTTGCTGCGCACTATGCGCAGCAGCGGTTCCAGCACCGGGTTGTACGGGTTCGCGCGCTGGACGCCGAGGCGGGCCAGGCGGGCGCGGACGCGGTTGGAGGAGCCGGTGCGGGCGGGCTGGCCGGCGGCGGGGCGCACGGGCGGGGCCGGTTTGGGGCGGGTGGCCTCGGGGGTCTTCTCGACGGGCGCGGACTGGGCGTGCTCGACCGCCCCGCGGGTGTCGTTCTTCGCGGACGACACGTCCCGCGCGGGCTTGGCCGCGGGCGCCGAGGCGGGCTCGGGCTTGGCGGCGGTCAGTGGCTGGGCCTCGTCTGGCAAGAGGACTCCTCGTGCGCGATCCGGGTCCCCCGGTCAGGCTCCGGAAACCCCATGGTAGCGATCCTGTGTCTCGTCATCGCCCGCAGGCGGCTGTGAGGACCGTCTACCCGTGCAACACGGGGGACTCCCACCCGATTCCGGGCCCGGCACCGGGAACCTCCCGATGCCGGGGGAAACGCACGAGGCGGGCCCGGATCGCTCCGGGCCCGCCTCGGTCCGTCCGGCTGGTCAGGCCCGACGGTGCGACGGCTTGGACATCACGCCGAACCGGTGGAGGTGTTGCAGAAGCGCGGGGTGCCGTTGGCACCGTCGCGCAGGCAGATCTTGAGGGTGACCTTGGTGCCCTCGGGCAGGTTGACCACCTGCGTGGCACAGGGGCTGCTGTCGCTTCCGCCGTTGGCGTCGTCCATGCGCTTGCTGCCCCCGTTCCAGGTCAGCGTCCCGGAGGCGCGCAGGCCGTCCTCCTGCCAGTCGCACACGTCCCACTTGTCGCCGTCGGCGTGCCACTGGGCGTAGCCGCCGGGGTTGTCGTCGGTGGTCACCACGAAGGTGTTCGCGGCGAACGCCGGCGTCACGGCCAGCGCGACACCGCCCATCGCCAGACCACAGACCATCCCGACCCGTTTGGCGAACGTCTTCACTCATTCCCCCTGAGGAGCGCTTCCGCCGGAACTCTTCCGACGTCCCGCGATTAGAGCATGATCATGATCACCGAAACAATCGAAAATGATCGGTTGGAGCGGCTAGCGAACGATATCGGCCAGGTCGACGATCAGAATGGCGAGAACCCCGCATACGAGAGGGCGGACGCCGCGTCACCGCGGCGTCCGCCCTCGCACGTGCTTGTCACTCAGATCTGGAGCAACGCCTCCAGCGGAGCGCCGGACAGGACGGGCTCCAGGCGGGCCCGGCCGTTCAGGAAGCCCAGCTCCATGAGGACCGCGAGCCCCGAGACCTCGGCGCCCGCCCGCTGGATGAGCTGGATCGCGGCCTCGGCGGTGCCGCCCGTGGCCAGCACGTCGTCGACGATCAGCACCCGGTCGCCGGACGCCAGGTCCTCCGCGTGCACCTCGATCTCCGCCGAGCCGTACTCCAGGTCGTACGCCTGGCGCAGCGTCGCGCCCGGCAGCTTGCCCGCCTTGCGCACCGGGATGAAGCCGAGGCCGGCGCGGACCGCGACCGGTGCGCCCAGGATGAATCCCCGGGCCTCCAGCCCGACGACCTTGGTCGCGCCGGTCTCGGCGGCGATCCGGGCCAGGGCGTCGGTCAGCGCGGAGAACGCCGCCGGGTCCGCGAGCAGCGGGGTGATGTCCTTGAACATCACGCCCGGCTCGGGATAGTCGGCCACGTCGCGGATGCGGCTGAGCAGCAGCGACGGGATGTCGGCCAGCTCGGTCATCGGCGCTTCCCCGAGGGTCGGCCGCGGCCCCGGTTGCGGGCGGCGGGCTGGTTGCGCGGACCCACCACGGCCGCCGCCTCCTCGGGCTCGTCGCCCTCACCGGTCCGGACCGTCACGGCGTCCTCGCCGGCGGCGGCCTGCGCGCGCTTGGCCATGACGCGCTTGCGGAGCGCCTTCATCGCCGGCTCGCGCTCCTTGAGGTCGGCGACGAGCGGGGTGGCGATGAAGATCGAGGAGTAGGCGCCGGCCGCGAGACCGACGAACAGCGACAGCGAGATGTCGTTCAGGGTGCCGGCGCCGAGGAAGCCGCCGCCGATGAACAGCAGGCCCGCCACCGGCAGCAGGGCGACCACGGTCGTGTTGATGGAACGCACCAGCGTGCCGTTGATCGACTGGTTGGCGATGTCGCTGTAGGTGAAGCGGGTCTGCTTCGTGACGTCCTTCGTCTGCTCCTTGAGACTGTCGAAGACGACGACCGTGTCGTAGAGCGAGTAACCGAGGATCGTCAGCAGACCGATGACCGTACCGGGCGTGACCTCGAAGCCGACCAGGGCGTAGATGCCGGTCGTGATGGTGATGTCGTGGATCAGCGCGACGAGGGCCGCGACGGCCATGCGCCACTCGAAGGCGATCGCCAGGTAGATCGCCACGAGCACCATGAAGATCGCCAGGCCCTGCCAGGACTTGGTGGCGATCTGCTCGCCCCAGCTCGGGCCCACCGACTCGCCGGTGACGTCCTTCTCCGGGATGTTCAGGTCCTGGGCCAGCTTCGCCGACACCTTGTTGGCCTGGTCGGTGTCGATGCTCGCGATCTGGACGCGCATGGCGCCGTTGCCCAGCTTCTGCACGACGGCGTCATGGCCGGAGGCTTCCTTCGCGTACTCCTCGACCTGGGCCACGGAGGCGCTGATGTGGGCCGGCGTCGTGAGGACGGCGCCGCCCTGGAACTCGATGCCCATGTTCAGGCCGCGCACCGCCAGGCCGACGATGGCCGTGATGGTGATCAGGATGGAGATGCCGTACCAGATCTTGCGCTTGCCGACGAAGTCGTAGCTGATCTCGCCGCGGTGCAGTCGAGCGCCGAGGTTGCCGAGTTTCGACATCGCTCACGCCTCCTTCGGGTCGACAGGGCCGGCGGCGGGACCGGCGGGACGGCGGGTGCGGCGCAGCGGCGGCTTGGCACCCAGGCTCTTGGGGTCGAGACCGGACCACTTGTGGCCGTCCGCGAAGAACCTGCGGCGGGCGAGCAGCGTCATCAGCGGCTTGGTGAACAGGAAGACGACGACCACGTCGAGCACGGTGGTCAGTCCGAGCGTGAACGCGAAGCCCTGCACCTTGCCGACGGTCACGATGAACAGCACGGCGGCGGCGAGGAACGACACGAAGTCGGAGACCAGGATGGTGCGCCGGGCGCGCGGCCAGGCCCGCTCGACGGCGGGGCGCAGCGAGCGGCCCTCGCGGATCTCGTCCCGGATGCGTTCGAAGTACACGATGAACGAGTCCGCCGTGATGCCGATCGCGACGATGGCGCCGCAGACGGCCGGCAGGTTCAGCGCGAAGCCGATGGCCGGGCCCAGCAGGGCCATGATCACGTAGGTGAGGATCGCGGAGACCAGCAGGGACGCCATGGCCACGAGCGACAGACCGCGGTAGTACGCGATCAGGTAGATCACGACCAGGGCGAGGCCGATCGCGCCGGCGATCAGGCCCGCGCGCAGCTGCTCACCGCCGAGCGCGGCGGTCACCGTGGTGACGGTCTCCTCCTTGAAGGAGAGCGGGAGCGCGCCGTACGACAGCATGTTGCCGAGGTTCTGGGCCTCCTCCTGCGTGAAGCTGCCGGAGATCTCCGCCTGGCCGCCGGTGATGGCGCTCTGGACGTACGGGCTGGAGACGACCTCGCCGTCGAGGACGATGCCGAACTCGTTCTGCGGGCTCTGCTTCTGGGCCAGCTGGCCGGTGATGTCCGCGAACTTCTTCGTACCGGTGCCGGTGAAGGTCATCTGGACCTGCCAGCCGGAACCGCCCTGGGTGTCGAAGACCGCCTGGGCCTTCTTCACCTCGGTGCCGTCCACGCCGGCCGGGCCGAGCAGGTACTTGTACCAGACCTTGTCCCGCTCGCCGCAGGCCACGGTCGGTTCGCCCGGCTTGGCGTTGGTGCCGGCCTTGGCGCGCTCGGCGGGCTTGGCGCAGTTCAGGGCCGCGTACTGGGCCTGCAGCTTCGTGACGTCCGTGCTGCCCGAGGCCGGGGCGGAGGGGCTGGCGGAGCTCTTGGCGCCGGAGGAGGCGCTCGGGGAAGCCGAGCCCGACGGCGTGCTGTCGGCCTTCAGGGCGTCGGTGACCGCGCGGCCCTGCGAGGTGGCGGAGGCGCTCGGGGAGGCGGAGGAGGACGAGGACGCCTTCTCCTTGGCGGAGCCGGACGGGCTCGGCGAGGCGCCGCCGGTGGGGGACGCGCTCGGCGACGGGCTCGCCGGGGTGGCGCCGCTGGGCTCGCTGGCGAGCACCGGGCGGAAGTACAGCTTGGCGGTGGTGCCGACCTGCTGCTGGGCCTCCTTGGAGTTGGTGCCCTTGGGGATGTTCACGATGATGTGATCGCGCCCCTGGGTCTGCACCTCCGCCTCGGAGACACCCAGGCCGTTGACACGGCGGTTCATGATGTCGACCGCGGTGTCCATGTTGGCCTGGTTGATCGCGGAACCCTGGTCGGCCTTCGCCTTGAGCGTGATGCTCGTACCACCGGCGAGGTCGATGCCGAGGCGCGGTGTCGTGTGCCCGGAGGCGAACATCCCGCCGGTGAGCGCCACGATGGCGATCAGAATGAGGGCCAGCGAGCGCCCTGGCCTGCTCTGGGCGCTCGCGCTCCGGCCCCTCTTAGGTGCTGCCACCTTCTCGTACTCCCTCTCGGGCCACCCCGTGCCTCGTCGGCGCGGTCAGCCATGACATGGTGTCGGGCTCCGTGCGGCGAACAGAAGCGCCCGGGGCGCGCGGGGCACGGCCGCGCCGCGCCGCACACCCCGGCGCGTGACTACTTCGCCTCGGAGTCGCCGTCGGTCTTCTTCGGCTCTTCGTCCGTCTTGGCCTCGGCGGCGTCGGTCCCGTCCTCGGCGACGTCCTTCTTGCCGAAGTCGACGGCCTTGTCGCCGGGGGCGGCGGCAGCGGCGGGCTCGTCGCTCCCGGCGGTCTCCGTGAGGGAGGAGGCGTCGTCCGGGACGACGTCGGCGTCGGACTTGAGGTCGTGCTCGATGCCGTGGACGATCCGGTTGTACTCGTCGTCCGAGAGGACGGCGCCGATCGCGTTCTTGGCGAAGAGGAGGTCGACGCCCGGTCCGGCGTCGAGGAGGACCGTGTCCTCGCTGACCTCCTTGACCGTCGCGTACATGCCCCCGATCGTGCGGACGCCGGAGCCGGGCTGCATCTCATTGCGCATGCTCGCGGCCTGCTGCTGCTTCTTCTTGGCCGAGCGCGTCATCAGGAACATGGCCGCGATGAGCACAATGAACGGGAGAAGGGTCAAGGTATTCACGGGACGGGGTTTCCTTCGCGCGACCGCGCGGTGAGAGCGGCCTGTTGATGGGGGTGGGTCGGCGCCGCCCGCAAGGGCGGCATCGGCGGAGTCTAAGCGAGTCCGCGCGCATGGAACAACGCTCAGCATGGCACCTGGGTTCCTGCCCCCGCCAATGCCCTCGCCGTCACGCCCCGAACAGGTCCTGTTGTCCGTTTCCCCCGGTGGCCGTGCGGGGCGGGGTCAGACCGAGGTGCGCCCAGGCCGCCGGAGTACCGACACGGCCGCGCGGCGTACGGGCGAGCAGGCCTTCCCGGACCAGGAAGGGCTCGGCGACCTCCTCGACCGTCTCGCGCTCCTCCCCCACCGCGACGGCGAGCGTGGACAGGCCGACCGGGCCGCCGCCGAACAGCTTCAGCAGCGCCTCCAGGACGGCCCGGTCGAGGCGGTCGAGGCCACGCGCGTCCACCTCGTAGACGGCGAGGGCGGCCGCGGCGATCTCGCGGGTGATCACGCCGTCCGCCTTGACCTGCGCGTAGTCCCGGACGCGGCGCAGCAGGCGGTTGGCGATGCGGGGCGTGCCACGGGAGCGGCCGGCGATCTCGGCGGCGCCGTCCGACTCGATGCCGACGTCGAGCAGGCTCGCCGAGCGGTGCACGACGCGCTCCAGTTCGTGCGGCTCGTAGAACTCCATGTGCGCGGTGAAGCCGAAGCGGTCGCGCAGCGGGGGCGGCAGCAGGCCCGCGCGCGTGGTGGCGCCGACCAGGGTGAAGGGGGGCAGCTCCAGCGGGATGGCGGTGGCGCCGGGGCCCTTGCCGACGATGACGTCGACGCGGAAGTCCTCCATGGCCATGTACAGCATCTCCTCGGCGGGCCGGGACATGCGGTGGATCTCGTCGAGGAAGAGGACCTCCCCTTCCTGGAGCGAGGAGAGGATCGCGGCCAGGTCGCCGGCGTGCTGGATGGCGGGGCCGGAGGTGATGCGGATGGGGGCGCCCATCTCGGCCGCGATGATCATCGACAGGGTGGTCTTGCCGAGGCCGGGGGCGCCGGAGAGCAGCACGTGGTCGGCGGTGGCGCCGCGCGCGCGTGCGGCGCGCAGGACGAGGTCGAGCTGTTCGCGGACCTTCTCCTGGCCGATGAACTCGTCGAGGTCCTTGGGGCGCAGCGCCGCCTCGACGGCCTGGTCCTCCCCGTCGGCGGCGGAGCCCACCAGCCGCTCGGGGGCGGCGGAGTCGGTCGTGTCGTCCCAGTTCATGTGGTGTGCCTCGGTGGTGTGGTCGGTCAGCGGGCGCGGTTCAGGGTCTGCAGCGCCGCCTTCAGCAGCTGACCCACCTGCGGGGTGCCGCCCGCGGCCTCGGCCTGGGGGGTCACGGCGGCGACGGCCTCGTCGGCCTCGCGGGTGGCGTAGCCCAGGCCGATGAGGGCGGCGTGCAGCTGGTCGCGCCAGCCCTGGGTGACGGGCGCGCCCACCGCGGGGGCGCCGACCGGCGCGCCGAGGCGGTCCTTCAGCTCCAGCAGGAGCTTCTGGGCGCCCTTCTTGCCGATGCCGGGCACGGCGGTGAGGGCCTTCTCGTCGGCGGTGGCGACGGCCCGGCGCAGTGCGTCCGGCGTGTGCACCGCGAGCATGGCCTGGGCGAGCCTCGGTCCGACCCCGCTGGCGGTCTGGAGCAGCTCGAAGACCTGGCGCTCGTCGTCGTCGGCGAAGCCGTACAGCGTGAGGGAGTCCTCACGGACGACCAGGGAGGTGTGCAGCTTGGCGGGCCGGCCCTGGCGGAGCGTGGAGAGCGTGTTCGGCGTGCACTGGACGGCCATGCCGACGCCGCCCACCTCGATCACCGCCGCGTCGGGGGCGAGTGCGGCGACCGTGCCGTTGAGGAAGGCGATCATGCCGTACGGCCTTTCGTTGCCTGGGCCGAGTGCAGCGCCACGGCCTGCTGGAGTCGGTTCTGCGCGGGGGCGCGCCAGATGTGGCAGATGGCGAGCGCGAGGGCGTCGGCGGCGTCGGCCGGCTTGGGCGGCGCCGAGAGCCGCAGCAGCCGGGTGACCATGGCGCCGACCTGCGCCTTGTCGGCGCGGCCGCTGCCGGTGACGGCGGCCTTGACCTCGCTGGGGGTGTGCAGGGCGACCGGGATGCCGCGGCGGGCGGCGCACAGCATGGCGACCGCGCTGGCCTGGGCGGTGCCCATCACGGTGCGCACGTTGTGCTGGCTGAACACCCGCTCCACGGCGACGAATTCGGGCCGGTGCTCGTCCAGCCAGGCCTCGATGCCCTGCTCGACGGCGACCAGGCGGTGCCCCAGCTCGGCGTCCGCGGGCGTCCGCACGACACCGACGCCGATCATGGTGAGCGGGCGGCCCGCCACTCCCTCGACGACGCCGACACCGCACCGGGTCAGGCCGGGGTCCACCCCCAGTACGCGCACGCGCCCTCCCTCTCTGGATCCGCGGACGTCCGGTGATCCACGGATGCCGCCAGGCTAGCCGGTGCCTGTGACAACGGCGGCGGGCCGGTGGACGTGTTCCACCGGCCCGCCGAACCGCTCAGCACGCGGCAGCGCTACGCGTCGACCTTCTCCATGATCTCGTCGCTGACGTCGAAGTTGGCGAAGACGTTCTGCACGTCGTCGCTGTCCTCGAGCGCGTCGATCAGCTTGAAGATCTTCTTGGCGCCCTCCTCGTCCAGTTCGACCTGGACGGACGGCACGAAGCTGGAGTCCGCGGAGTCGTAGTCGATCCCGGCCTCCTGCAGGGCGGTGCGGACCGCGACCAGGTCGGTGGCCTCGCTGATGACCTCGAAGGTCTCGCCGAGGTCGTTGACCTCCTCGGCGCCCGCGTCCAGGACGGCGCTGAGGACGTCGTCCTCGCTCAGCTCGCCCTTGGGGACGATGACGACGCCCTTGCGGCTGAACATGTACGACACCGAGCCGGGGTCGGCCATGCTGCCGCCGTTGCGGGTCATGGCGACGCGCACGTCGGAGGCGGCGCGGTTGCGGTTGTCCGTGAGGCACTCGATGAGCACCGCGACGCCGTTCGGGCCGTAACCCTCGTACATGATCGTCTCGTAGTCGGCGCCACCGGCCTCGAGACCACCGCCGCGCTTGATCGCGGAGTCGATGTTCTTGTTCGGGACCGACTGCTTCTTGGCCTTCTGGACGGCGTCGTAGAGGGTCGGGTTGCCCTCGAGGTCGACGCCGCCCATACGGGCCGCGACCTCGATGTTCTTGATCAGCTTCGCGAAGAGCTTGCCGCGCTTGGCGTCGATCACGGCCTTCTTGTGCTTCGTCGTAGCCCATTTAGAGTGGCCGGACATCTGCCTGTCTCCTTCGCGTAACCCATCTCTGCAACGAACTCCAGAGATCCTACAAGGACTCCGGTGTCCGGTTGGCGCGCACCATGTCGACGAAAAGCGAGTGCACGCGGTGGTCGCCGGTCAGTTCCGGGTGGAACGACGTGGCGAGCACGTTGCCCTGCCGGACCGCGACGATGTGTCCCTCGTGCTCGGCGAGCACTTCGGCGCCGGCGCCCACGGACTCCACCCAGGGAGCGCGGATGAAGACGCCCTCCACAGGATCGCCCGCGATGCCCCGGACGTCGACCGCGGCCTCGAAGGACTCGTTCTGCCGTCCGAAGGCGTTGCGGCGCACGATCATGTCGATGCCGCCGATGGTCTCCTGGCCCGAGCGCGGGTCGAGGATCTTGTCGGCGAGCAGGATCATGCCGGCGCAGGTGCCGTAGACGGGCATGCCATCGCGCACGCGCGCGCGGAGGGGTTCCATCACTCCGAAGAGGACGGCCAGCTTGGAGATGGTGGTGGACTCGCCGCCGGGCAGCACGAGGGCGTCGACCTCGGCGAGTTCCTCGGGGCGCCGCACCGGCCTGGCCACGGCGTCGGCCGCGGCCAGGGCGATGAGGTGCTCCCGTACGTCGCCCTGGAGTGCCAGGACGCCTATGACGGGGGTGTTCATGTGCCGTGTCGCCTTACCAGCCGCGGTTGGCGTAGCGCTCGGCCTCGGGGAGGGTGTCGCAGTTGATGCCGACCATGGCCTCGCCGAGGTTGCGGGAGGCGTCCGCGATGATCTTCGGGTCGTCGTAGAAGGTGGTGGCCTTCACGATGGCGGCGGCGCGCTTGGCCGGGTCGCCGGACTTGAAGATGCCGGAGCCGACGAAGACGCCCTCGGCGCCGAGCTGGCGCATCAGCGCGGCGTCGGCCGGGGTGGCCACGCCGCCGGCGGAGAAGAGGACCACCGGGAGCTTGCCCAGCTCGGCGACCTCCTTGACCAGCTCGTAGGGGGCGCGCAGCTCCTTGGCGGCGGCGTACAGCTCGTTGTTGTCGTAGCCGCGCAGGCGGGCGATCTCGTTCTTGATCTGGCGCAGGTGGCGGACGGCCTCGACGACGTTGCCGGTGCCGGCCTCGCCCTTGGAGCGGATCATCGCGGCGCCCTCGGCGATGCGGCGCAGGGCCTCGCCCAGGTTGGTGGCGCCGCAGACGAAGGGGGTGGTGAACGCCCACTTGTCGGAGTGGTTGACCTCGTCGGCCGGGGTGAGGACCTCGGACTCGTCGATGTAGTCGACGCCGAGGGACTGCAGGACCTGGGCCTCGACGAAGTGGCCGATGCGGGACTTGGCCATGACCGGGATAGAGACGGCGTCGATGATGCCCTCGATCATGTCCGGGTCGGACATGCGGGCCACGCCGCCGTCCTTGCGGATGTCGGCCGGAACCCGCTCCAGGGCCATGACGGCGACGGCGCCCGCGTCCTCAGCGATCTTCGCCTGCTCCGGCGTGACTACGTCCATGATCACGCCGCCCTTGAGCTGCTCGGCCATGCCGCGCTTCACGCGGGCGGTGCCGGTCTCGGGAGCCTGGTTGTCGATGGTGGACACGGGTGACCTCACTGAAGTGGAGAAGGGTGACTGCACCGACGAGGAAACGCGAGGCGAGCAGTCCACAGCAAGGGCCAATGGCGACCCCGTGGCTCCTTTTGTCCGGCGGCGGGCGGGGCGCCCGGTTCAGGCGGCCCGCTCCACCAGGGCCGCGGGCGGCTCGTCGTCCATCTCGAAGGCCAGCGGGAACGGGGCGTGGCCGGCCAGCCGGAACCAGCGCACCTTGCGGTGCTCGCGGAGCCTGCGGGCGGCCCCCACCGCGTCGTTGTGGAAGCGGCGGGCCATGGGGACCCGGCGCACCGCCTCGGCCAGCTCACGGGCCGCCTCGTCACCGCCCGGGGCGTCCCGGACCACCTCGACCTGCCGCGGGTCCTCGAACACCGCGCGCAGGGCCTGGCTCAGCTCGCTCTCCGCGACCTCCCGCTGGTCCTCCTCCGCCTGCCGGGCGGCGTGCGCGGCCTCGTAGAGCACGATGGAGGCGGCGGGGTCCAGCACGCCCGAGGTGGCCAGTTCCTGGGCCACGGAGGCCCGCCGCAGCAGCTGGGCGTCCAGCGCGGCCCGCGCGGCGTCCATGCGCACGTGCAGCCGGTCCAGCCGCCCGGCCGTCCAGCTCAGGTAGACGCCGACGGCGACGAGGGCGAGAAGGATCCAGATGAGGGTTGCGGTCACGGGCGAAGGCTATCGGGACGCCGCGGCCGCGCCGCCGCCCCCGTCGGTTCAGTCCCGGGCCAGGCCGAACCGGGAACGCCGGCCGGGGCGCTCGTCGGTGGCCACCGCCGCCGTCCCGGTCGTGACGGTCTCGTACACCGAGAGGATGTCGGCGCCGACCGTCGACCAGTCGAAGCGGCGCACGTGCGCGCTGCCCCGCTCCCGCAGTTCGGTGCGCCGCTCCGGGTCGGCCAGCAGGTCCACGGCGGTCCGGGCCAGTGCGTCGGCGTCCTCGTTGGCGAACACCTCGCCGGCCTTGCCCTGGTCGAGGACCTGGACGAAGGCGTCCAGGTCGGAGGCGAGGACGGGGGCGCCCGCCGACATCGCCTCGACCAGGATGATGCCGAAGCTCTCGCCGCCGGTGTTGGGCGCGACGTACAGGTCGACGCTGCGCAGGAAGCGGGCCTTGTCCTCGTCGCTGACCATGCCGAGGAACTCCACGCGTGAGCGCAGCCCGGCGGGCAGGTCCTCGACGGCCGCCTCCTCGTCGCCGCGCCCCGCGACCAGCAGCCGGGTCTGCGGGCGGGCGGCGAGGATCTTCGGCAGCGCCCGCATCAGCACGGGCAGGCCCTTGCGGGGCTCGTCGATGCGGCCGATGAAGCCGATGGTGTCGCCCTGCCACTCGGGCTTCGGCTCGGCCTCGGCGAAGAAGTCGACGTCGACGCCGTTGGGGATGACCACCGCGTCGCCGCCCAGGTGCTCGACCAGGGTGCGGCGGGCGTACTCGCTCACCGCGATCCGCGCGCTGATCTTCTCCAGCGCTGCCTGCAGGATCGCGTACGCGGCGATCATCGCGCGCGAGCGGGGGTTGGAGGTGTGGAAGGTGGCCACGATGGGCCCCTGTGCGGCCCAGCAGGTCAGCAGGCCGAGCGAGGGGGACGTCGGCTCGTGGATGTGGACCACGTCGAACGCGCCCTCGTGCAGCCAGCGGCGCACCCGCGCGGCCGACAGGAAGCCGAAGTTCAGCCGGGCCACCGAGCCGTTGTACGGCACCGGGACCGCGCGGCCCGCCGAGACGACGTACGGCGGCAGCGGGGTGTCGTCGTCGGCGGGGGCCAGGACGGAGACCTCGTGGCCGAGCCGAATGAAGTACTCGGCGAGGTCGCGGATGTGGAACTGGACGCCGCCGGGCACGTCCCAGGAGTACGGGCAGACGATCCCGATTCTCACGAGGGTCCCTTCGTGGGGTCCAGGTCGGCGAGCCACAGACGCTGGAGCATGTGCCAGTCCTCCGGGTGCTCGGCGATCCCGGTGGCGAAGGCGTCGGCCAGCGACTGTGTCATGGCGGCCGTCTTCTCCGCGCGCGTACCCGTCTGCGGTACCTCGATCGGGGGATGCACGCGGCCCTTCATGACCGGGGAGTCGTCGTACCAGAGGGTGACGGGCAGCAGCAGCGCGCCGGTCTGCTGGGCCAGCAGGGCCGGCCCCGCGGGCATCCGGGCCCGGTCGCCGAAGAAGTCCACCTCGGTGCCGGACGCGGACAGGTCGCGGTCGGCGACCAGGCAGACAAGACCGCCGTCGCGGAGCCGCCGGGCCAGGGTGCCGAAGGCCGAGCCGCCGCTGTGCGGGAGCACCTCCATGCCGAGGCCCTCGCGGTAGGCCACGAAGCGGTCGTAGAGGGTCTCGGGCTTCAGCCGCTCGGCGACCGTGGTGAACGGGGTCCGCAGCTCGGTGGTGACCCAGGCGCCGGCGAGGTCCCAGTTGGCCAGGTGCGGCAGGGCCAGGACCACGCCCCGGCCGGAGGCGAGCCCGTCGGTCAGGTGGTGGAGGTCCTTGGGTTCGAAGCCGCTCCGGACGCGTTCGGGGCTCCAGGCCGGGAGCCGGAAGGACTCCATCCAGTAACGCAGATAGGACCGCATGCCGGCGCGCGAGAGTTCGGCCAGCCGCTCCGGGCCCGCGTCGGGCACGACGCGCGCGTAGTTGGCCTCCAGGCGCAGCACGCCTTTGCCGCGGCGCTTCCAGGCGAGGTCGGCGATGGTCCGGCCGAGGCGGACCGCGACGCGTTCGGGGAGGTTCTTGACGGTGCTCCAGCCGAGCCCGTAGAGCGCGTCGGTGAGCCGGTCGGCGGTGCTCACTTCGCCGCCTCCCTCCCCTGGGAGGCGTCCTGCCCGGCCGCCGCCTCGGCCTCGGCGGACTCGCGGCGGACGGTCACGACCCGCTGGATCAGCGTCACGAGGCTGCCCACGGCGACGATCCACAGGGCGATCGGCAGCAGCCACTGGATGCCCGGCACACCGAACTTGTGCAGTCCCGCGAAACCGGCCGCGACCAGCGAGATCACCAGCCGCTCTGCGCGTTCGACGAGGCCGTTGACGGCGACCGGCAGGCCGATCGACTCGCCGCGCGCCTTGGTGTACGACACCACCTGGCCGCTGGCCAGGCAGAAGATCGTGACGGCGCACAGGACGTTGTCGTTCCCGTTGCCCGCGTACCACAGCGCGAGGCCGCCGAAGATCGCGCCGTCGGCGACCCGGTCCAGGGTGGAGTCCAGGAAGGCGCCCCAGCGGCTGGACCGGCCGAGCTGGCGGGCCATGTTGCCGTCGACCAGGTCGGAGAAGACGAAGAGCGTGATCACCACCGTGCCCCAGAAGAACTCGCCCCGGGGATAGAAGACCAGCGCGCCCGCCATCACACCGGCGGTGCCGATGAGGGTGACCGTGTCGGGGCTGACGCCCCGGCGGATCAGAAACGCGGCGAACGGCGTGAGGACACGCGTGAAGAATGCACGCGCGTACTTGTTCAGCATGGCCTTCCCGACGGTCGTTGTCGCCGCGGCCCTGGTGGCCTCCGGCTGGCCCATCGTAGTCACGCGTGCGCGTGCGTGACGGGCGGGCACCCACGAGCCGGCGCCGGCGCCCCGCAGGGGGATGCGGCGCGCCCGGCCCGCCGTGGCCGCTTCGCGGCCGTTCGTATGGACGCGGCGTTACGGGAGTGGAAAGCTCGAAGGACCGCGGGCGTCGCCGGAGCCGCCACAGCACGCGGATCCCGCGTGTCCGCGCCCACAGTGACCTCACCGTGCACGGGAGGCAGGATCATGGGCGACAAGGCACAGACACATCCCGGAGCCGCCGGCAGGGCAAGGGCGGCCGACCACCCCGCGTCCATTAGGAATGTGGTGCTGGTCGGCCACTCCGGATCGGGCAAGACCACGCTGGTGGAGGCCCTCGCGCTGACCGCGGGGGCGGTGAACCGGGCGGGCCGCGTGGAGGACGGCGGCACCGTCTCCGACCACGACGACATCGAGCACCGGCAGCAGCGCTCGGTGCAGCTCTCGCTGGTCCCGGTCGAATGGGACGGCATCAAGATCAACGTCCTCGACACCCCCGGGTACGCCGACTTCGTCGGGGAGCTGAGGGCCGGTCTGCGCGCCGCGGACGCGGCCCTCTTCGTCGTCTCGGCCTCGGACGGGGTGGACGGCTCGACCCGGATGGTCTGGGAGGAGTGCCAGGCCGTCGGCATGCCCCGGGCGATCGTGGTGACGCACCTGGAGTCCGCGCGCGCGGACTTCGAGGAGATGACCCGGGTGTGCGCCGAGGCGTTCGGCGCCGACGACCCCGACGCCGTGCTGCCGCTGTACCTGCCGCTGCGCGGCCCCGAGGGCCCCGACGGGCACGCTCCGGTGACGGGCCTCGTCGGCCTGCTGTCGCGGAAGCTGTTCGACTACTCGTCCGGCGAGCGCAAGGAGTCCGAGCCAGGCGAGGACCAGCTCCCGGACCTCGACCAGGCCCGCGACCGGCTGATCGAGGGGATCATCGCCGAGAGCGAGGACGAGACCCTGATGGACCGCTATCTGGGCGGCGAGCAGGTCGACGTCAAGACGCTGATCCAGGACCTGGAGCGGGCCGTGGCACGCGGCTCGTTCTTCCCCGTCCTGGCCGCCGCGCCCGCCGCCGAGGGCGCCCGGCAGGGCCTCGGCACGGTGGAGCTGCTGGAGCTGATCACCGGCGGGTTCCCGACGCCGTTCGAGCACCCCATGCCCGGGGTCACCACGATCGACGGCAGGCCGCGCGAACTGAAGGCGTGCGACACGGACGGCCCGCTGGTCGCCGAGGTCGTGAAGACCTCCTCCGACCCCTACGTCGGCCGCATCTCCCTGGTCCGCGTCTTCTCCGGCACCCTGCGCCCCGACGAGACGGTGCACGTCTCCGGGCACGGGCTGGCGGACCGCGGGCACGAGGACCACGACGTCGACGAGAAGATCGGCGCCCTGTCCACCCCGTTCGGCAAGCAGCAGCGCCCGGTGACGCACGCCGTCGCCGGCGACCTGGTGTCCGTGGCCAAGCTCGGCCGCGCGGAGACCGGCGACACCCTCTCGGCCAAGGACGACCCGCTCCTGATGGAGCCCTGGCGGATGCCCGACCCGCTGCTGCCGCTCGCCATCCAGGCGCACAGCAAGGCCGACGAGGACAAGCTCTCGCAGGGCCTGGCCCGGCTGGTCGCCGAGGACCCGACGATGCGCCTGGAGCAGAACCAGGACACCCACCAGGTGGTCCTGTGGTGCCTGGGCGAGGCGCACGCGGACGTCGCCCTGGAGCGGCTGCGCAGCCGGTACGGCGTCCAGGTCGACGTCGTACCGCACAAGGTCTCGCTGCGGGAGACGTTCGCGGTGCGGGCCGCCGGCCGCGGCCGGCACGTGAAGCAGTCCGGCGGGCACGGGCAGTACGCCATCTGCGAGATCGAGGTGGAGCCGCTGCCCGGCGGCTCGGGCGTCGAGTTCGTGGACAAGGTGGTCGGCGGCGCCGTGCCGCGCCAGTTCATCCCGTCCGTGGAGAAGGGCGTGCGGGCGCAGGCGGCCAAGGGCGTCGCGGCGGGCTATCCGCTGATCGACGTCCGGATCACGCTGCTGGACGGCAAGGCGCACTCGGTGGACTCCTCCGACGCCGCGTTCCAGACGGCGGGCGCGCTGGCGCTGCGCGAGGCCGCGGCGGGAGCGCGGATCCATCTGCTGGAGCCGGTGAGCGAGGTGGGCGTGCTCGTCCCGGACGACTACGTGGGCCCGGTGATGAGCGACCTGTCGAGCCGGCGCGGCCGGGTGCTCGGCACCGAGCAGGTGGGCTCGGGACGGACCCTGATCCGGGCCGAGGTGCCGGAGTTCGAGATCGGCCGGTACGCGATCGACCTGCGTTCCCTGTCCCACGGCACGGCACGCTTCGACCGCGCCTACGCGCGGCACGAGCCGATGCCGCCGCAGATCGCCGAGCGGATCCGCGAACAGGCGGGCGAGACGCCCTGACCCGCGCCGGTCCGCTCCGTGCGCCGGTGGGCGGCTTCGGCCGTCCACCGGCGCGCTGTCGGTGGCTGCGGATACGCTGATCACCTGATCACGTCGTGCCGAAGTCGTGCGGTTGTCATGCCGATTCGGCAGGTTGGCCTGTTCAACAGGTGTGCGGGGCAGTGAAGTCGGGAAGGCCGCAGGAGCGACACCGGCGGCGAGGGGGCGGGAATGTCGGTTGGTACGGAGTGGGACGGCCCGCAGGTGCCCGTCTCCGGCGACGAGGGACAGGCGGCGACGTACGCGCTGGCCTCGGCGGCCTACCGGGACAACGTGATCGAGGACATCAAGAAGACCGACAACGAATGGCACCAGTCGACCGTCAAGGCCGGCCGGATATCCCTGCTCAGGCCCAATCTCGGCGAGGCCTTCTCGCGGGCCGTGGTCGACCGCATGCTCGCCCCGGGCCGCAAGCCGCTCATCCAGTCCTTCGGCGCGGAGCCCCAGGTGGTGGTGGAGCACGCGCTCGCGGCCAACAACATCCGCCGCGAGCGCGACAACCGGCTGTCCGTCGTCGTGGTGCTGTGCGGTCTGATCTTCCTGCCCGGGTTCATCGGCTGGCTGCTGGTCTTCCAGTTGCGCACGCTCGTCACCAGGCGTGACGACAGGCGCGCCGGGACGCTGGCCACCGTCCTGCTCACCGGGGTGGGCATCCTCGCCGCGCTCTTCCTGCTGAAGATGCCCTTCGGCGGCTTCTGGGGGTGGTACGCGCGCGGCTGCGTCGTGGCCCCGGTGCTCGGCTGGTTCTGGGCCAAGCGGATCTGCGAGCGCAGCGCCCAGGACCTGCGGGCGCGCTGGGAGGGCCTGCTCTCCGGCAGCAGCGTCGGCGCCAAGGTGCCGGAGGCGGTGCCCCGCGCCCCGGGCGAGACCGCGGCCGAGCAGCTGCGCCAGTCGCTGGCCCGGCTCGGTGCGGAGCAGCGGTCCAACTCCGTCTTCTACGCCGGACCCAAGGGCATACTCGGCATGGGCACCCGCTGGGGCTCCTGGCAGCTCGCCGAGGACCTGGAGCCCGCCGATCCCACCCGGGAGATCCATCCCTTCCGCAGCTGGGACGTCATACGCGCCATCCACGACCAGCTCCGCATGCTGGAGCGGGGCCCGTTGAACACCGGCGGCTTCCCCCGTCCGTCGATACGGCACTGGATCGTCACACCGATCGGGGAGAACGCCAAGGAGGTGTCCCGGCCCGAGGGCACCGACGTCGAGGCGTTCCAGATCAAGCAGCACGCCGTGCAGGACATCTGCAACAAGCAACAGTTCGGCAGCGGTGACCGGCACTACCTGGGCGTGCAGTGGACGCTGTGGGACGGGCAGCTCGTCATCACCATGATGATCACGGTGACGGTGCTGCACGAGACGCTGCGCATCGAGGTGACCGGGCACGCCCTGGGACCGGTGAACCCGCTGTTCACCACGAAGCCGACGGCGCCCACCAAGGAGGTCGCCAAGTCGCTCAAGCCCTGGGAGAACCGCACGGTCAAGCTGCCCCTGGTGACCACCGACGAGGTGGTGCGGCTCACCGCGCGCGCCCCGCTGAACTGGTACCCGCCGATGCTCAAGTGGCTCGGCGGCTCGCTCGTCCTGCCGGAGCCCTTCGGACTGCGGCACGCCTGGGCGGACCAGCCGTGGCGGCACCGCTTCATGGCCGACGACGCGCTGCGCGCGGCCACCCCGGTGCTGCGGGTGGTGCACTCGGCCGCGATCCGGGTGCTGAAGGAGAACGGCGTGGACACCGAGAAGTTCGGCAACCGCTCGTCCGTGCTCAGCGGCCTGGTGCAGGACCCGACGCCGAAGAAGGCCGACCTGTACGACGCCTGACCGGTGCCCTCGAAGCCGAGGGCACCCGCGGGTCTAGGCCGACGCCGGCCAGGCCTCAGCCAGCATCTTCCTGGTGTCCGCGAGGAGCTGCGGCAGCACCTTCGTCTGGCCGACGACCGGCATGAAGTTCGTGTCGCCGCCCCAGCGCGGGACGATGTGCTGGTGCAGGTGGGCGGCGATGCCGGCGCCGGCCACCGTGCCCTGGTTCATGCCGATGTTGAAGCCGTGCGCGCCGGACGCGGTGCGCAGCGCGGTCATCGCCTGCTTGGTCAGCTCGGCCAGCTCGGCCGTCTCCGGCAGGGTCAGGTCCGTGTAGTCGGCCACGTGCCGGTACGGCACGGTCATCAGATGGCCGCCGTTGTACGGGTAGAGGTTGAGGACCGCGTACACGTGCTCGCCGCGGCGGACGATCAGGCCGTCCTCGTCGGACTTGGCCGGGATCGAGCAGAAGGGGCAGCCGTCGTCGGCCCCCGGGCCGCTCGGCTTGTTCTCGCCCTGGATGTAGGCCATCCGGTGGGGCGTCCACAGGCGCTGGAACGCGTCCTCCGTCCCCACTCCGATCTGCTGTTCCGGCTCACTCGTCATGCAAGGCAGCATATGGCTTCGCCCGTTCGCGGCGTGTCGCCGGGGCGGCCGGAACGTTCTCACCGGCCAAGCTGGGCCGGTGGACGACGACAGCCCCGCGGCCCGCTGGGAGCAGCGCACCGAGATCCCGCTCTTCGCGGGGTCGCTGATCTTCATCGCCGCCTATGCCACCCGGGTCCTGGCCGTGAGCCTTGCGTCCTTCTGGCGGGACCTGTGCCTGCTCGTGATGCTCGCGCTCTGGGCGCTGTTCGCCGCGGACTTCCTGGTGCGCTGGCGGCTCGGCGGCCAGCGGTTCCTGCGCTTCGTCAGCACGCACTTCCTGCACACCGTCGTGGTCGTCCTGCCGCTGCTGCGCCCGCTGCGGATCGTCCCGCTGTACGACGTGGTCCAGCGCCGGCAGGGCGAGCCCCGGCTCTCGCTGTACGCGCGCGTGATCTCGTACGCGAGCCTGTCCACGCTGCTGCTCGGCTTCTCGGGCGCGCTGGCGGTCTACCAGCAGGAGCGCGGCGCGCCCGGCGCCACGATGCGGACGTTCGGCGACGCCGTGTGGTGGGCCGCCTCGACCCTGAGCACGGTCGGCTACGGCGACATCACCCCGGTGACCCCGCTGGGACGGGTGATCGCGACCGGGATGATGGCCTGCGGGCTCGGCCTGCTCGGCGCGGTGACGGGTTCCTTCTCGTCATGGCTGATGCAGACCTTCACCCGCGAGAGCGACAAAGGGCCCCCGAGGAGGTGATCCCCGGAGGCCCTTCGGGTGGTGCGGATCAGACCTGGGCCCGCTCCGACACGACCTTCGCGATCTTGGCGATGGCCTCGTCGAACGGGATGCCGTTCTCCTGCGAGCCGTCGCGGTAGCGGAAGGACACCGAACCGCCCGACATGTCCTCGTCGCCCGCGATGACCATGAAGGGCACCTTCTGCTTCTGGGCGTTGCGGATCTTCTTCTGCATCCGGTCCGAGGAGGAGTCCACCTCGACGCGCAGGCCCTGCTTCCTGGCCGCGGCCGCGAACTTCTCCAGGTACTCCACGTGCGCGTCGCCGATCGGGATGCCGATCGCCTGGACGGGGGCCAGCCACGCCGGGAAGGCGCCCGCGTAGTGCTCGAGGAGCACCGCGAAGAACCGCTCGATGGAGCCGAACAGGGCGCGGTGGATCATCACCGGGCGCTGCTTGGAGCCGTCGGGGCCGGTGTACTCGAGGTCGAAGCGCTCGGGCAGGTTGAAGTCGAGCTGGATGGTCGACATCTGCCAGGTCCGGCCGATGGCGTCCTTGGCCTGGACGGAGATCTTCGGGCCGTAGAAGGCGGCGCCGCCCGGGTCCGGCACCAGGGGCAGGCCCTGCTTCTCGGCGACCTGGCGCAACGTCTCGGTCGCCTCCTCCCAGACCTCGTCCGAGCCGACGAACTTCTCCGGGTCCTTGGTGGACAGCTCCAGGTAGAAGTCGGTCAGGCCGTAGTCGCGCAGCAGGCCGAGGACGAAGGTGAGCGTCTTGTCCAGCTCCTCGGACATCTGCTCACGGGTGCAGTAGATGTGCGCGTCGTCCTGGGTGAAGCCGCGGGCACGGGTGAGCCCGTGCACGACGCCCGACTTCTCGTACCGGTACACGGTGCCGAACTCGAACAGGCGCAGCGGCAGTTCGCGGTAGGAGCGGCCGCGCGCGTCGAAGATCAGGTTGTGCATCGGGCAGTTCATGGGCTTGAGGTAGTAGTCCACGCCCTCGTCGAGCTGCATGGGCGGGTACATGCCGTCGGCGTACCAGTCCAGGTGGCCCGAGGTCTCGAAGAGCTTCCCCTTGGTCGCGTGCGGGGTGTAGACGAACTCGTAGCCCTCCTCCTCGTGCCGGCGGCGCGAGTAGTCCTCCATCACCCGGCGGACGATGCCGCCCTTGGGGTGGAAGACGGCGAGACCGGAGCCGATCTGCTCGGGGATGGAGAACAGGTCGAGTTCGTTGCCCAGCTTGCGGTGGTCGCGCTTCTCGGCCTCGGCGAGGAAGTCGAGGTGCGCCTTCAGCTCGTCCTTGGACGGCCAGGCGGTGCCGTAGATGCGCTGCAGCATCGGGTTCTTCTCGCTGCCGCGCCAGTAGGCGGCCGCGTTGCGCATCAGCTTGAACGCCGGGATCAGGCGGGTGGTGGGCAGGTGGGGACCGCGGCAGAGGTCCTTCCAGCACAGCTCGCCGGTCTTGGCGTCCAGGTTGTCGTAGATCGTCAGCTCGCCGGCGCCGACCTCGACGTCCGCGCCGTCGTCGTGCGACGCCGAGCCCTTGAGGCCGATCAGCTCCAGCTTGTACGGCTCGTCGGCCAGTTCCTCGCGGGCGGCCTCGTCGGTGACCACGCGGCGGGAGAAGCGCTGCCCGCGCTTCTGGATCTCCTGCATCTTCTTCTCGATGGCCTTGAGGTCATCGGGGTGGAAGGGCTTCTCGACGTCGAAGTCGTAGTAGAAGCCGTCCTTGACGGGCGGGCCGATGCCGAGCTTGGCCTCGGGGAACAGCTCCTGCACGGCCTGCGCCATGACGTGCGCGGTGGAGTGGCGCAGGATGTTGAGACCGTCCTCGGAGGAGATCTCGACGCCCTCGACCTCGTCGCCGTCGGACAGCTCGTGGCTGAGGTCCCGCAGCTCACCGGCCACGCGCGCGGCGACGATCGAGCGCTCGCCGGCGAAGAGGTCGGCGGCCGTAGTGCCCGTCGTCACCACGCGTTCTTCCCGCTCGGAATCGCGTTGGATGATCACACGGACGTCTGACACCGGTCTCTCCTGACTGAAGGTGGGTGCGGCGCCATACCAGGAGCGCGCGCACAACGGATCGTACCGACCCGGGACCGCCGACCGCGAAACGGTTACTTTCCGTCCCCGTCCCGGCACGCCTCCACTCATCGGCCCGGTACACGTCCGTCCCCCGTCCCGGCACGCCCCGCAGCGTCCCGGTCCCCTCAGTCCCCGTCCCGGTACGCCTCCCCGCACGCCTCCTCGAAGAAGTCGAGGTTCTCGTGCAGCGACTTCATCAGCCGGTCCCGCTCGGCGTCGTCGACCTGGACGGGTACGACCCCGCGGGCGCCGGTGAGCCGGCGGAAGCCGCCCCGGCGCTCCAGCCTGCCGTCCACCCGGACGGGGAGTCCGACGAGGTGGGCGTGACCGGCGATGCGGTAGTCCTCCTCGCCCAGGGTGACGCGGACGTGCGGGACGTCGGCGCCCGCGAGCACCCGCAGCCGTACGGCGCCCTCGCCGAGCGGCCCGGAGCGGCGCAACCGGACGACGGCGCCGGTGATCCGCACCGGTACGGAGGGCTCCGCGCGCAGGTAGCGGGCGCCGGCCGCCCGCAGGGCGGGCAGGTCGCCGGGCGAGAACTCGACGGGTTCGGCCGGGGCGGCGCAGCCCTCCGGGACGCCGGCTCCGGGCGCCCACGCGACGGCGACGCGGGCACCCTCGGTGCCGCGCACCAGAGCGGTGAGCGCGTCGGTCAGTTCGCGGCTGGCGCCGGCCTCGACGGCGCCGTCGAAGGCGTCCGTGCCGCCGGTGGCGCGCTGGTAGTCGATGGCCTCGCGCACCGCGTACAGCGCCTGATGGAGGCGGACGGCGAGCGGGCGGCCGGTGGGCACGGGCACGAAGGCGGTGAGCCGGTGCCCCTCTGTGCCGGGGCCGACGAGCACGCTCTCCAGGAGGGTCGCGGCGGCCGAGCGGTGCCGGGCGCCGTGGTAGCCGGCACGCGCGCGCGTAGCGAGCGCCGCGGCGAGGAGCAGTTGGCGGGCGGCGCCGCGCAGGTGCTCGTCGGCCGTCCAGGGCGCGGCCCCGGACGGTCCTCCCGGGGCGTCCCGCCACCAGCGGATCTCGTCGCTGGGCACGGCGAGGGAGATCAGCACCTCGCGCGCGGACGGGGTGTCGCTGCGGGCGAGCGCGTCGAGGGCCTCGCCGAGCAGGTCGTCGCTGTCGGGGAACGCGCGGCTCTCGGGGACCAGCAGGCTGGTGCCGGCGCCGCCGGGGCCGGGCGGGGTCCAGCGGCCGTAGCGCCCGGCCGCTCCCCCGCGCCGCTGCCAGCCGTGCCGGTGCAGCAGGGCGCCGAGCACGGCGGGATCGACCGCGGCGGGGTCGGGCGGCCGGTGCCACGCGGGCTCGTCGGGGTGCGGCCGGGCCTGGCGCGGAAGTTCCTCCTGGGGACGGCTCCTCATGGCCTGCCTCCCGTCCCGACCCGCGTCATGATCTCGCACAGCGCCCGGTCGTCGAAGATGCGTGAGGTCGGTATCCGCACGGTGGTCCGGTACCGGCCGGTGACCTCCCGGCCGGCGAGGTTGACCCAGTAGCAGCAGTGCCGCAGGTCGAGCCGGTCGTGGCCGGCGCGCAGCCAGTCGTCCTGGGACCGCGGGACGAGCATGACGACCAGGATCTTGTGCACCGAGACGGGTGTGCGGGCGAGTTTGCGCAGGTGGTCGTTGTCGAGCGTGAAGGAGAAGAAGCGGCCCGGCGGGTTCGGCGCGATCTGGTAGGTGCACTTGAGCTGCACCTTGATGGTGACCTCGTCGTCGACGGTGTGGCCGGGCGCGCTGTGGCTGACGTGCCAGTCGATGCCGTTGTCCGGGAAGGGCTGGGACAGCGAGCAGCCGGCCGCGGCGGCGACCGCATGCAGATAGCCGACCTGCAGTGTCTCCATGCAGGCGGTGGTGGCGAGCGTGCCGCGTTGGTGACCCGTGCGTTCGGGCAGCAGCCCGCCCCGCTCGGGCTGCGCAATGGCCATGACCAACAGCCTTCCGAGCCAGGGGTTTCCCCGTGGTGGGTCGCTGAACTGCAAAGACCCGTACTCCTGTTGTGTCCTTCCGGCGTACGGCGCAAACGGCCCGGGTATCACCAAACAGGCAGAAGACGGGATGTCACCTGCCCTGGGTGGACGAGGAGTTGCATTGCGATGACGAGCTGGTACGAGGGGCCGCTGGCCGCCTTCGACACGGAGACGACGGGTGTGGACGTCGAGGCCGACCGGATCGTGTCGGCCGCCGTCGTGGTCCAGGACGCGCCGGGCACCCGGCCGCGGATCGTCCGCTGGCTGGTGAACCCGGGTGTGCCGGTGCCCGAGGCGGCGACGGCGGTGCACGGACTGACGGAGGAACACCTGCAGCGCAACGGCCGCTGGCCGGCGCCGGTGATGTACGAGATAGCCGACCAGCTCGCCGAGCACGCGGCGATGGGACGCCCCCTCGTGGTGATGAACGCGCCGTTCGATCTCACCCTGCTGGACCGGGAGTTGCGCCGGCACCGGGCCTCCTCGCTGGACCACTGGCTCCGGGCTGCCCCGCTGCGGGTGCTGGACCCGCGGGTACTGGACAAGCACCTGGACCGCTACCGCAAGGGCCGCCGCACCCTGACCGATCTGTGCGCGCACTACGGCGTCGACCTGGACGACGCGCACGACGCGGCGGCGGACGCGCTGGCCGCGCTGGAGGTCGTACGCGCCGTGGGCCGCCGCTTCGCGACCCGCCTGGAGCGCCTCTCCCCCACCGAGCTGCACACCCTCCAGGCCGACTGGCACGCGGCCCAGGCACGGGGCCTGCAGGCCTGGTTCGCCCGCAGCGGCTCGCCGGAGATAGTCAACACGGACTGGCCCCTGCGCCCGGAGCTGCCTGCGGCGGCGTGAGCCTCGCCCGCCGGCGAACCGGGCATGCCACGCCGCCATTTCCGCACAGCCGCCCCCTGCCGGAGCCCCGGGAGCCGGGCCGCTGGAGGCGATGGCGACACCGGTCCTGGCGCAATCGCTCCGTTTACCCCCTGGAGCGTGCGTGCCATCCTGCCCTGAGAAGGCTCACTTGACGCAGATGAGCACGGGGGCGGACATGGATCTGGCAGCGCTGGTGACCCCGACGAGCACGGATGATTTCCTCAGCGAGGTCTGGGGGCGACGCACGGCCGTCTTCCCCGGACCGTCGGACCGGTTCACGGAGCTCCTCGACTGGACGAAGCTCAGTTCCCTGCTCTCCGAACACCGCCATGCCCATCCGCGCTTCCGGCTGTCCCGCGAGGGGAACATCATCCCGCGGGAGAGATACGTGCGGCAGGCGGGCCTGCCGGACAGCGCGGAAGTGCCCGAACCGGCCGAGTTGTACCGGCAGTTGCGGGACGGCGCGATGCTCGTCCTGGATTCCGTCGACGACATGGTCCCCGGGATCCGCGAGCTGGCCACCGCACTCGAGTCCGTCTTCCGGGAGCGGGTGATCATCAACGCCTACGCGGGATGGTCCGAGATCGAGGGTTTCGATCTCCACTGGGACGACCACGATGTCATCGTGTTGCAGGTGTACGGACAGAAGGCGTGGAACTTCTACGGCAGCACACGTGACTGGCCCATGCGCAAGGACGTCGAGGCCAATACCGAACCGCCGTCCGGCCCGAAGGACACGCTCCTGATCAATGCCGGCCGTGCTGCGTCAGGACATCCCCCGGCACGCGGACGCGCAGGAGCGAGGCCGTTACTTCGCCCAGTTGCGGCACGAGGTGGTGACGCGCCTGACCGAGGAGAGTCTGGAGCGCTTCCTCTACGTCAGCGACGCGACCGCGGCGAGTCGTGCGCAGGTCGACCTCGACGCGGTGCGTCCCGATCCGCAGAACATAGGAGACGAGTCGCTGCTGGAGTGGCTCGCGCCCCGGGCGGTGCCGCGCACCGCCGAGGGACGGACAACCCTGGGCGCGCTGGGACGCGTCTGGACTTTCGCGGATCCGGCTTCCGTGGTCCTGCGGGCGCTCATGTCGCAACGGAAGCTGACCTTCGCACGTCTGTGTTCCGATCTGAGCGCGCAGGTGGACAAGGAACTGATTCGCGCGTTCGTCCTGGAGCTCCAGGGCTCCGGGCTGCTCAGCGTGAGAACTTCAAGCCCCTGAGAAGCCACTCGAGAAGAAGGGCCTGAAGGCCGGCGTCCCGCGTCGACGCGATCACCATCACTGTCACGAGGAGCAGGGTCATCTCCTGCGACGTGGGACGGTTGGTTCCGTTCGGCTGCTGATCCTCGTGCATCGCTCGCGTCACCTCGTTCGAATACCGCACGGGTCCGGGAGTGCTTCCACCGCCGGGCTGTGTCCCCAGAATGGGTTCCGCGTTAATGCCGCGAAAGACGTTGCGAAGTTGCATCATGGAACAGCGGGGGTCCGGGTGTCCGCTCGAAGTTTCGGTTGAACGCGGAGTTGAACGAGGGCACTTCGGCTACTGTCGATCACGCGATGCCACCTTCACAGGCAACGCGGCAGAGGCGGTGAACATCGCCCAGGTGGCGGTGCATTCAGCGGTCCGAAGCGGCAGCCCGGCGAGTCTGACCCGAGCCTTAGCCATGGAGGCGAGGGCGTACGCCACCCTGGGAGACAGGAAAACCGCAGCGATCATGGCCCGGACGGAGGCCGCGAGGGCGGCTCAGGGCGACGATCCGGAGTGGATGAGCTTCCTCGATGAGCACTATATGACGAACCAATTCGCCTATTGCTGCCGGGAGACCGGACAGACGCAGCGCATGTTCGATTTCGCGGAAAGCAGCCTCGCCCACAGCACTGGACGCCAGATCGTCTCCAACACGACATACATGGCGTGGGCGCGCCTGGACGACGGACATCTGGAAGAAGCCTGCCGCCTCGGAATCCGGGCAGCGGATCAGGCGGCCGGACTGCAGTCGCGCCAGGTGGGCAGACTCGTTCTGGATCTGGCTGACCGCATCATCGCCAAAGGTCATGAAAGAGAGCCGCTGGCAGCGGAGTTCCTCCGTCACACAACGGCTCTCAAGCACCGGGAATCATGACATGGAAAGCTCTGCGCGGTTGTTGCCGTTCTTCCCGACAGCCGCACAACGCTCACGCGCCACAGGTACCTCTTCAACCTGAACAATGAGCCCCGGAGACTCGGACTCCGTTGCGCTTCCGGGGGCTTCCCTCACCTTGTGTTCCTCGGTTCGCGACTCCATGAATTCCCTTCCTGCACCATGATGTGGGAATACCGAGCTGCGCGGTGATCGGCAGCAGACGTGCGCTGCCAGCAGTATGGCCGAACACATAGGCGAGCGAAAGGCGGCGAGCAGCCGCGGAGCCGGCGGTCGCGCGCGGGGCCGTCGTCGCGCCCAACGCAACAGGGCCCTTCCCCAACGGAGGAAGGACCCTGACGTACCGGACATGGTGGGCGATACTGGGTTCGAACCAGTGACCTCTTCGGTGTGAACGAAGCGCTCTCCCACTGAGCTAATCGCCCGGGAACGCACTGAACAATACAGGGCCGTGCGGGGTTGGTTCAAACCGCTTCGAGGTGGCGCAGGATCCCGCGTCGGCCGGCGGCCATCATCAGGGCGTGGTTGGCCCGGAAGAGGGGCCGGCCCGGTACGGCGAGCCGCCTGAGCAGAGGCCTGGTCACGTCGACGACCTGGTCGTAGCGGGCGAGCGCGCCCTGGCCGGCCGGGGTGACGGTCCAGCGGGCCCAGCCCTCGATGTCGCCGGACAGCGCCACCTCCAGGACGCCGGCGGCCGGGTCGCGGCGGGTCTCGCGGGCGGTGAGCGTCATGTCGTAGGGCAGCAGGGAGCGGATGGTGAGGACACCGGTGGCGGCGTCGAGGCGGGTGACCGAGCGCACCTGGGGCCACCAGCGCGGGTAGTCCTCCGGTCGCTCCAGTACGGCGAACACGGCGGCCGGCGGGGCGGGCAGGGGCCACAGGGTGCGGAAGCGGTAGTGGTTCCAGTCCATGGCCGGAGTCTGCCCGCGGCGGCGCGTGCAGATCTGAGTACCCGTACTCATGCGCCACCGAGTGACGCGGACCACACTCGGGGGACGAGCGCCGCCGCCCGTGCGACGGCGCTCCCCATCGCTCCTCTGGGCGGGCAGTTGGAGCCGACGGGAATTCCGAGTTGCCCACCCTCGACCCCGCCGACCTTCGTGGCGCCCGCCCGGAAGTGATCCAGGCTCAGATAGCCCGCCTGCACCTGGGGCCTGAGGTCGAGGAGAATTCCGCGCTTGTCGTACTTCCGGAGGAAGGTGACGGCGTTTTGGAAAACGTCCAGGAGATTTCCGTCGGCGACTCGCGTCCGGGACTTCTCCCAGAACCATTACTCCGTCCGGAAGTCGGTCTTCCTTGAGTAACGGATCGTCACCGCCCCGGCTGTCTTCAGGGCCGTACGCCTCTCAGGATCAGTGCTGGTTCCGGCATCGGGCCCTCTCGCAACGTCGCCGGCGGGGCGTGCATGAATCGTTTCAGCCAGCGCTTGCCGGGCCGCGTGCGCCAACGACGACGGCCCACCTGCTGTCCGCAGGTGGGCCGTGATCCGGGTGGGCGATACTGGGTTCGAACCAGTGACCTCTTCGGTGTGAACGAAGCGCTCTCCCACTGAGCTAATCGCCCGGGCGCAGGAAGAACATTACCCCATGTCAGGGGGTGCCTCCGACCATGGGCGCGACGCGGCCGCCGGCGCCCGGCGCACCGGCGGCGGCCCTGGTCACTGGTCCTCGATCCTCCAGGGCATGACGAAGCCGAACTTCCACAGGTAGATCCCCGCCAGCACGCCGATCACCACCAGGCCGATCACGGTCAGCGTGATGTTGCGCCTCCGCACCCGGGGGTCGAGGGCCCGCTGGGCCGCCTCGGTGACCTTGCGCTTGGTCCAGCGCAGCACGAGCTGGGCCCAGACGAACTCGGTCGCCCAGATGGCCATGCCGCCGAAGATCACCACCCAGCCGGGGCCGGGCAGCGGCAGCATGACGACACCGGCCGCGACGACCGCGAGGCCGATCACGAAGACGCCGACCTGCCAGCTCAGGTGCAGCACTCTGCGTGACTTGACGAACTGCGGAGCCCTGGAGCCGAGTCCCCGCTCGGCCCGCTCCTCGCCTGCCTTCATCCCGTCCGCCTCGTCGATGGCCACGGCAACGCCGCCCGGCTCGTCACTCCCCGTATTCATACAGACAAACCCTACCGTAGTGAATCAGTCACTGGAATGGTCGCAGGTCTCACAGGAGTTCTCGGCCGGAAGAGTTACCTAAAGACACGCAAAACCCTCAGAGGGGTTTACAACGGCACCGTAGGTGGCATGTCGATTTCGCCGACGTGCGAATCCCCGAGCGCACACTGAGCGAAAGGCCCTGGCGCTTATGAACACCACGGTCAGCTGCGAGCTGCACCTGCGCCTCGTTGTGTCGAGCGAGTCCTCCCTGCCTGTCCCCGCAGGCCTGCGGTACGACACGGCCGACCCCTACGCCGTGCACGCCACCTTCCACACCGGAGCCGAGGAGACCGTCGAGTGGGTGTTCGCCCGCGACCTCCTCGCCGAGGGTCTTCACCGTCCCACCGGCACCGGAGACGTCCGTGTCTGGCCGTCCCGCAGTCATGGGCAGGGCGTGGTCTGCATCGCCCTCAGCTCCCCTGAGGGAGAGGCTCTGCTCGAGGCCCCGGCGCGGGCCCTGGAGTCCTTCCTGAAGCGAACCGACGCCGCCGTGCCGCCCGGCACGGAACACCGGCACTTCGATCTGGATCAGGAGCTCTCGCACATCCTGGCGGAGAGCTAGGTCGCGCCCCTGGAAGCCGCCCGGCGCCGTCCACTCGGGGAGACGGCTCGGGCTCAGGACAACCGCATACGGCACAGGCCCGCGTCGTCACCGTGAGCGCTCACGGTGATGGCGCCCGTCTGCGTGTGTACGCGCACGTCCGGGCGTGGGAGACTCGTGACCCCCCAGGGTGCGGGAGCGCCGTGCCGGCGGTCCGCCGGCGGGGCGGTACCCGGTGCGGTGGGCGCGGTTGTCGCTACTATCGGCCGGCATCGGCGGGCGCCCGCCCGACCTCCAGGCCAGGGAGCGAAACGTGCTGATCACCCACGACACCCGCTGCGCCCTAGACACGGTGGTGGATCTGGTGAACTCCGCGCCGGACGACGAGGCGGCGGCGGACGGACTGCCGGATGTCGCGGCCCTCGCCGATTTCGTGCGAAGCCACAACGTCAGTGACGTCGGGGTGCTGTCGGAGTTCGACCTCTCGGCGGTGCGCAAGGTCCGGAGCCGGTTCGCCGGCATCTTCGCCGCACCGGACGCCCGGGCTGCGGCGGGGCAGATCAACGAGCTGGTCGCCGCGGCCGGCACCACTCCGCGTCTCACGGACCACGACGGCTACGACTGGCATGTGCACTACTTCGCTCCCGGCGCGTCCGTCGCGGACCACCTGGCCGCCGACTGCGGCATGGCGCTCGCCTTCTTCGTGGTCGCCGGGGAGCAGGAGCGGCTGCGGCGCTGCGAGGCCCCGGACTGCCGGCGCGCCTTCGTGGACCTGTCCCGCAACCGCTCGCGGCGCTACTGCGACAGCCGTACCTGCGGCAACCGGCTGCACGTGGCCGCGTACCGGGCACGGCGCAAGGAGGCGGCGGGCTGACGGCGGGGCCGGACGCTCGCGCTCGTCGGGGCGACGCCTGTCCCGGCGGGTGGCGCCGGGACGGACGTGTACGGCTCACAGCAACAGCAGGTCGTGCAGCGCAGCCATGAGGATGAGACACCCGATCACCGCAAGGAAGATCATCAGCGGTGGCTGGGAAAGGGCGAAGAGGCACCCGCGCGGCTCGTCCTTCGGCGGCGCGGCCTCGCTCTCTGACGTGTCCAGCATCTCGCCGGTGATGATGGACCAGGCGGCACCCCGTTGGCGATCACCACACCCGCCACGTCCGGGTGTTCACCGTTTTCCCCACGGAACGGTTCGGCTCGGTTCCGGTTGTGAACGGTTTCAGGTCATATGCCGTGCTTCTTGAGAATGGCCTCGATGTCGCTGAAGTCGTCGCCGGAGCTCGCGCCGGCGGGCGGGGAGGCGGGCCGGGCCGCCGGGCTCTTCCCGGCCCCGAGCGAGGGGGCCGAGGCCGTCGGCGCCACCGCGTCGGGCCGCGCGCCGCGGGCCGCCGCCCGCTCGGCCCTGCGCTCGGCGCGGGTGCCGCCGCGCCGGCGTTCGACGGCGCGGGTCCCGGCGAACAGCAGCCAGGCCGCGCCCAGCACGCCGAAGCCGGCCCAGGCCGTGGGGCTGAAGGCGGTGTCGGAGAGCCAGCCGACGATCCCGGTCATCACCAGGCCGATCGGCACCAGGGAGTAGGCCGCGATCCGCGCGGCGGAGAGGTAGCGCTTGCGGTAGGCGGTGACCACCGCTATGCCCAGGCCCGCCGCGGAGACGGCGGAGCAGACGGTCTCGGCAATCATCCGGTCCTCCTGGCGGGCTCGGTCGGGTGGCGGGACGGGCGCCGCTCGGTGCGCGCTTCGTCCGTTCCATCCTGCACCGTCCCGGTCCCGCGAGGCCATGGCTCAGGCCCGAGATCAGGGAGATCTCCGGGTCGCCTCCTCCGCGCGGCGGGCCCCGCCGACGGACCCCCGGCCCGCCGCGGGCCCCGGCCCGGCGCCCGATTCGGCCCTGGAGGGCTCGCCTGGAAGACTGGTGACCATGAGCGACTCCTCACCCCACCGCGCCGAACCCCTGGTCCTCGACGTCTGGTGCGAACTCCAGTGCCCCGACTGCCGCAGCGCCCTGGACGACGTCCGCGCCCTGCGCGCCCGTTACGGGGACCGGCTGGAGCTGCGGCTGCGGCACTTCCCGCTGGAGAAGCACAAGCACGCCTTCGCCGCCGCCCAGGCCGCCGAGGAGGCCCTCGTACAGGGGCAGGGCTGGCGTTACGTGGAAGCGGTGCTGGAGCGGGTCGCGGAGCTGGACCGTGCGGGAGAACCCCTCCTCGTCGAGGTGGCCCGGGAACTGGGTCTGGACGCCGAGGAGTTCGACACCGCGCTGGTCGACGGCCGGCACATCCTGATCGTCGACGCCGACCAGGCCGAGGGCAAGGCCATTGGCGTGACCGGCACCCCGACGTACGTCATCGGCGGTGAACGCCTCGACGGCGGCAAGAGCCAGGAGGGGCTGCGCGAGCGCATCGAGGAGATCGCCGACCGGCTGCTGGCCGAGCGGGCGTGACCGGCGCGGCTACAGCAGCGGCTTGGTGAGGGCGCTCTCCGTCGTCTCGTAGCCCAGTGACTCGTACAGCCGCTCGGCCGGGGCGTTGCCGGCGAAGACGTTGAGTCCGAGGACCGGCCGGCCGGCGGCGATCGCCTGGCGCTCCGCCAGCAGCATGAGGGTCCGGCCGTGTCCCCGGCCCCGGTGCGCCTCGTCGGTCTCGACGTCGAAGACGAACGCCTTGTCCTCCTGCAGGGCCAGCCACAGCACGCCCACCCGGGTCCCCGCGTGCTCCAGGACGCTGAAACTCATGTCCGGGGTCGACCGCCCGTTGGGCAGCAGCATCTCGTGGTCCCTGCGGGCCTTGGCGTACGCGGCCTCCTCGGGGACGCCCCGCTCGATCCACATCCGGGCGTAGTCCGCGGCCTCGTGCTCCTGCCAGGCGGTGAACTCGGCGGGGGTCATCGGCCGCTCCCGGCTGTCCGGAGGCAGTTCGGGCGGAGTGCCGCCGAGGCGCTTCTCCATGGCCCGGTTGCGCAGGGTGTAGCCCAGGGCGCCGGCCAGCCGCAGCGCCCGCTCCGCCGTCGCCGGGACCACGACCTCGATCTGGGTGCAGCCCCAGCCGCGGGCCACCTCCTCGGCGGCCAGGGCGGCCACCGTCCCCCTGCCGCGCCCCCGGTCCGGCTCGGCTATCCGCACCTGGATGATGCGGGCCACCGAGTCACCCAGGTTCGCCGAGGTGCCGAGGTGGAGCGTGCCGACGGGGCGGCTGTTCACACACACCTGGTACCGGCGGGACCGTGTCCCGTTGGCATTGCGCTGAAGCGGCTCGGCCGGCCGCAGGGTCGTCGTCATCACGGGTGTTCTACCCGCTCGGCGGCCCCGGGTCAGCCGAATTTCCACGCCGGTCACGGATCCAGGTCGTGCCCGGACCGCTCGTCGAAGATCCGCATCGCCTTGAGGGTCGCCGGACCGGGGGCGCCGGGCAGTTCCCGGTCGTCGACCCGGTGCACGGCCTGGACGTCGCGGAGGCTGGAGGTGAGGAAGACTTCCTCGGCGCGCTCCAGCACGTCCAGCGGCAGATCGGTCTCCCTGGCGCCGGTCCACTCCACGACGAGGGCGCGGGTGATGCCGGGGAGGCAGCCGGAGGCGACCGGCGGCGTGTGGATCTCGCCGTCCAGGACGACGAAGACGTTCGAGCCGGTGCCCTCGCAGAGCTGTCCGACCGTGTTGCCGAACAGCGCCTCGGAAGCGCCGTGTTGGTGGGCGCGGGCGAGGGCGACGACGTTCTCGGCGTACGAGGTGGTCTTCAGGCCGGTGAGCGCGCCCCGCTCGTTGCGGGTCCAGGGCACGGTGATCACGGCGGTGGTGTCCGGGCGGCGGGCGGTGTCGCCGAGGGCGACCACCAGGGTCGGGCCGTGCTCGCCGCGGTCGGAACCGAGCGGTCCGTGGCCGCCGGTGTAGGTGATGCGCAGCCGGCCGAGCGGCATCGGGGTGGCCTCGAGGACGGCCGCGCAGGCGCGGCGGACCTCGTCGAGGTCGGGGTCGGGCAGGCCGAGGCCGCGGGCCGAGCGGGTCAGCCGGTCCAGGTGGCGGGTGAGCGCGAAGAGCCTGCCGTCGACGGCCTTGACCGTCTCGAAGACGCCGTCGCCGACGGTCAGCCCGTGATCGAAGACGGAGACCCGGGCGGTGTCGATGTCCCGCAGTCCGCCGTCCAGCCAGATCTTCATGAGAGAGCCCCTCCACTTTCCTGGTACAGCCCCGACGCTACCGCGAGCAGCCGGGACGCCTTCAGCTCGGTCTCCCGCCACTCCCCCTCGGGGTCGGACCCCCAGGTGATGCCGGCGCCGGTGCCGAAGCGCAGCAGGGGCGCGCCGGGGCCGGAGCGGTCGATCCAGAAGGTGCGGATGCCGACGGCCAGCTCGCCGGTGCCCCGGTCGGCGTCGACCCAGCCGATGCCGCCGCAGTAGGGGCCGCGCGGGGCGGGTTCCAGGGCCTCGATGATCCGGAGCGCGCTGGACTTGGGGGCGCCGGTGACGGAGCCGGGCGGGAAGGCGGCGGCGAGCAGTTCGGGCCAGCCGGCGTCCGGGCGCAGTTCGCCGCGGACCGTGGAGACCAGGTGGACCAGGCCGGGGTGCTTCTCCACGGCGCACAGGTCGGGGACGCTCACGCTGCCGGTGGCGCAGACCCTGCCGATGTCGTTGCGGACCAGGTCCACGATCATCACGTTCTCGGCGTAGTCCTTCTCCAGCAGGTCCGCCTCGGTGCGGCCGGTGCCCTTGATGGGGCCCGACTCGACGGTCCGGCCGGCGCGGCGCAGGAACAGCTCGGGCGAGGCGGTGGCTATCTCCACCCCGTGCCCGGGCAGCCGGACGGTGCCCGCGTACGGCGCGGGGTTGCCGCGGGCGAGCAGGGCGGTCAGGGCGTCCACGTCGGCGTCGGGGGCGACGGGCGCGCTCAGCACCCGGCAGAGGTTGGCCTGGTAGACCTCGCCGGCGGCGATGTGGCCGCGGATCCGGTCCACGGCCGCGGTGTACCCGGCGCGGTCCAGTGAGGAGGTCCAGTCGGACACCGCGGGGCCGCGCCAGGCGCCCGGCGCCGGGGCGGGCACCGGCTCCTGCCGGACCTCGGCGAAGCGGGCGCAGGTCAGCCTGCCCTCGAAATCCGCGCAGACCGCCCAGAAACCGGCCGAGTCCAGGGCGGCGGGATCGTCGGTGACGTCGAGCAGTCCGGTGGCGATGCGGGTGCCGAAGCGGGCCAGGGGAGGTGGGCCGGAAGGGTGGTGAAGCACGAGGTCGAGTCTAGGGCTGGTGTCCGAATCGCGGCCGGGAGACGTACCCCGGGAACCGCCGGCCGCCACAGCCGCCGGGTGCAGCGCAGCACGCTGCGCAAACGCGTTTTTGTACTGGCCCGGGAATCCGCTAGAGTTCAACACGTCGCCGGGACGCGAGAGCGGACCGAAACGACAGGCGGACGTAGCTCAGTTGGTAGAGCGCAACCTTGCCAAGGTTGAGGTCGCGAGTTCGAGCCTCGTCGTCCGCTCGAAGGAAGAAGGGGTCGTCCCGATCCCCTACACTCCTGGTGGAGTGGCCGAGAGGCGAGGCAACGGCCTGCAAAGCCGTCTACACGGGTTCAAATCCCGTCTCCACCTCCAAGGACGATTAGCTCAGCGGGAGAGCGCTTCCCTGACACGGAAGAGGTCACTGGTTCAATCCCAGTATCGTCCACTGGATCCGCCGGCTCGTACGGCAGGACCCGAACCCGCGCGATTAGCTCAGCGGGAGAGCGCTTCCCTGACACGGAAGAGGTCACTGGTTCAATCCCAGTATCGCGCACTGTCTGTGACTCACGGGTCACAGCCCGCGGACGATTAGCTCAGCGGGAGAGCGCTTCCCTGACACGGAAGAGGTCACTGGTTCAATCCCAGTATCGTCCACACAGCAGGAAGCCCCCGGCCGTCTCGTACGGCCGGGGGCTTCTTCGTGGTCCGGACTCAGCTGGAGAACAGCATGTGGCCGAAGCTCTTGTGGCGGTGGTGACCGCCGTAGTGGCCGCCGTGGTGGCCGCCGCCGTGCGGGGCGCCCCAGGCGGGGGCGGACGGAGCCGGGTACGCCTGCGGGGCGGGCGGGGGCGGGGGCGCCGGCTGGGACCACTGGGACTCCAGACGGGTCAGCGCCTCCAGCTCGCCGTAGTCGAGGAAGATGCCGCGGCAGCCGCTGCACTGCTCGATCTGGACGCCGTTGCGGTTGTAGGTGTGCATCGGCGCATGGCACTTCGGACACTGCATGGTCGGCTCAACTCCTCGCCGGTAGGTCCTGCTTCGTGTTTCCCCAGGACAGACTCCGTGCGGCCCCGGTCGGTTGCACCCTACGCGGGGAAACCGCGCGTCAACTGGCGGGGTACGGGACTCATTCGGGCACAGGCGTCGACCAGGGCCTGCTCCACCTCGTCCAGCGGGCGGCCGGCGGCGACCGCCTTGGTGAGGGCGCGGGCCGCGGTCTGCGCGGTGAGCGCGCGGGCGGGGACGTCCAGGGCGGCCCAGGGGTCGCCTTCGGCCGGTACGGCGGGTCCGCCGGCCTCGCGGTAGGCGGCCAGGAACCGGGCCCACTCGTCGGGCGGGAGCAGTCCGCAGGCGTACCAGGCGGCGGGGCGGGCGAGGTCCCAGGCCGGGACGCCGAGGCCGAGGTCGTCGACGTCGATCAGCCGCCAGGGGCCGTCGGGCGCCGGGTGCCGTACGAGCTGGCCGAGGTGCAGGTCGCCGTGGCAGAGGGCGGGGGTACCGGGCATGGGCGCTTCGGCGCGGGCCCAGGCGGGGAGGGCGGTCCAGGCGCGCAGGACCGGGGGTCCGGCCGGGTGGGGGGTGGTGCTCAGGGTCGTGCGCAGGCGGGCGAGGGCGTCCGCGGCCTTGACCGGACCGCGCATGGGGGGTGGGGGGACGCCGTCGCCGGGGGCGGTCCGGTGCAGGCGGGCGAGGAGGGTGGCGGCCGCTTCCCAGGGGGCGGCGTCGGGGTCGTCCGGGTCGACGGGGGCGCCGTACGGCCAGAGGGTGACCAGGCGGTCGTGCAGGGCGGTGGGGGCGGGGGTGAGCGGGGGCAGGAGGACGTCCGGGACACGGGCGGCCGCGGCCAGGCGGAGGGTGAGGCCGGCGGGGTCGGTGTCCGGGGCGTGGGCCTTGGCGACGGTGCCGGCGTGGCGGACGACGGTGGCGTCGGGGCGGTCGGCGAGGGTGGTGGCCGGGCAGGGGCAGGGGGGTCCGCCGGGGGGAAGGTGGGGGTGGGCGGTGGTTGTGGCCTTTGCGGTGAGGGCGGTGAGGAGGTTCACGGGGGTTGTTTCGGCCTCGGGGGTTGGGGGTGCGGGGTGAGCGTACGCCTGCGGGGGGCTGTGCGGGTCGGGTCAGGCGGACGGTGCTGTTGGGGCTGGGCGGTGTCCAGGCACGCCCAGCGGGCGGGCGTTGCCTGGGCGGCTGGGCGGTGTCTGTGCGGGCCGGCTTAGGCGGACGGTGCTGTTCGGGCTGGGCGGTGTCTGCGCGGGCCGATTCAGGTGGACGGTGCTGTGACGGCTGGGCGGTGTCTGCGCGGGCCGATTCCGGTGGACGGTGCCGGGGTGGCTGGGCGGTGTTGGTGCCGACCGGGAGGTTCCGCTTGCCCGCGCTTGCGGGGTGCCTCCCCCACTCTCGGCTTCGCTCGAGCGGGGGGACCCCCACCGCCCACCCGTGCCGCCCCTAGCGGCACGCATGCCCGCAGCTGGGGGAGGCCGGTACCCGCAGCGGAGCGGCGCGCATGCCGGCAGCTACGCGGCTCGGGTGTCCTCGTTCATGCGGCTGTGGGGCCACGGCGGCGGTTCTGTGGGGGAACGGCGTAATGCCGGCGCAGCTCCCCAGCTGCGCCGGCATTCGTGCCGTCCGCCGCACCCCCGTCCCCACGGGGTTTCATGGATGGATGTCCCCGCCCGGACCGCTCTTCCGGGCCTGGGGTCGCCGCTCAGCGCCCCAGCATCACACCCACGGACGACGCCTGTGTGGCCACCGTCTCCCAGCCGTCGAAGACGAGCAGGAGCAGGGCCGCCAGGGGAAGGGCCATGAGCGTCGCCACCAAGGGGTGGCGGCGGCCCGTGCGGCGGGGGGCGAACGTGGTGCGCCGTGGTGCCGTGTGGGCCATGGTCCCTCTCCCGACCGTGTCTGTCGTACACGCTTGTGTTCGTGCAGCGGCGGGTGTCTGACCTCGGGGGACGAGTGCTGCCACCCGCCGCTTGACCTCAAATCTAGGCGCGCGGCGCCGCGTGGGCGTCATGCCCTCGTACCGATTGGCGGGCCTCCCGGAGGATGAGCGGCGACCGGCGGACTACTCCCCTGGGTGGAGACATGGACCTGACTCTCGGGGTCTTCCCGGAGGGGGCGCCCGCTGTGTCCCGTCATGTCCGGACCTGTCGGCGCGTCACTTCGAGTGAGTTCGATCACTTCCTCCGTTTCCGGGCGGTCGGCGACGGGTGTCCTGATCGTCCGGTGGCCGGTAGCGTCGGGCGCGGTGCGGTTCGGGCCCGGGGGCCGCCTCCCCGCCGCCGTGCGCTGCGGCGGTTCGCTGCGTCGCGGTTCAACGTCCTTGCCGCGCAGCGTTGTTGGAGCCGACACAGGTTCAAGGGGGCTTCAGGGCACGGCTTGCTGACCCTGTCTCACCCGGGCCGCGCGCGGTGGACAATCCCTCGGGGCGAGAGGGCGCGGCCTATGCGCGCGGGCGGCCGTGGAAACGTAAGCTGTGCCACGTCACAGGGACCGGGCAGCGGGGATGAACATGGCGATGATGCGCCTGAGGCGCGAGGACCCGCGCGTCGTCGGCTCGTTCAGGCTTCACCGACGGCTCGGCGCGGGCGGGATGGGCGTGGTCTACCTCGGCTCCGACAAGAAGGGCCAGCGGGTCGCGCTCAAGGTGATCAGGCCCGACCTCGCGGAGGACCAGGAGTTCCGGTCGCGCTTCGCCCGTGAGGTGTCGGCGGCCCGGCGGATCAGGGGCGGGTGCACGGCCCGGCTGGTGGCCGCGGACCTGGAGGCCGAGCGGCCCTGGTTCGCCACGCAGTACGTGCCCGGGCCCTCGCTGCACGACAAGGTCGCCGACGACGGCCCGCTCGGCGCGGCCGACGCCGCGGCGATCGGCGCGGCCCTGTCGGAAGGGCTGGTCGCCGTGCACGAGGCCGGCGTGGTGCACCGGGACCTGAAGCCGTCCAACATCCTGCTGTCCCCCAAGGGACCGCGCATCATCGACTTCGGCATCGCCTGGGCCACCGGCGCCTCCACGCTCACCCACGTCGGCACGGCGGTCGGCTCGCCGGGCTTCCTCGCCCCCGAGCAGGTGCGCGGCGCGGCGGTGACCCCGGCGACCGACGTGTTCTCGCTGGGGGCGACGCTGGCCTACGCGTCGACCGGCGACTCGCCGTTCGGCCAGGGCAGTTCCGAGGTGATGCTGTACCGCGTGGTGCACGAGGAGCCGCAGCTGCACGGAGTGCCGGACGCCCTCGCCCCGCTGGTCCGGGCCTGTCTGGCCAAGGACCCCGACGACCGGCCGAGCACGCTGCAACTCTCGCTCCGGCTCAAGGAGATCGCCGCCCGCGAGGCGCAGGGCCTGGCCGACGTACGGCCGCCCGCGCCGCGCGTCGCGGAGGCGGACCTGCCGACCGGGCGGCTCGCCGACACCTACCCCGAGCAGCAGCGCACCCAGCGGCGCACCGCTCCCGGCACTCCGGCGCCCCGTGGGAACACGCCCGCCAGGGGCGGTGCGCCCGCCCGCGGCGGCAGCGCCTCCCGGGGCGGTGGAGTGGCCTCGCGGCCGGGCGCGGTTCGGTCCACCCCTCCCCCGCGCGGCGGCGGCCCGCGCTCCGGCAGCAGGCCCGCGCCGCGGAGCGGCACGGGGCGGCCCGCGCCGCGCCCGACGGGAAGCCGGCTGCGGCCGGCCAACCCGCGGCTGCTGCGGCAGCGGCTGTTCGTGTTCGTGGTGGTGACGTTGCTGGTCGCGCTCGGCATCGCGGTCGCGCAGGGCTGCCAGGGCCCGGCGCGCGGTCTGGGCGGCGACGGGCGGCAGCGGCACGTGGGGGCGGGGGCGCACCCGTCGGCCGCCGAGCGGGCGGTCTCCCCCGGTCAGGCCCCGGGGCGTCCCGAGGCCACCGCGTAGAACGCCACCGCGGCGGCCGCGCCGACGTTCAGCGAGTCGACGCCGTGGGACATCGGGATACGGACCCACTCGTCGGCGGCCGCCAGTGCCTTGGCGGACAGGCCGTCGCCCTCCGCGCCGAGCATCAGGGCCACCCGGTCCATCCGGTGCGGGGCGACGTCGTCGAGGGTGCGGGCCCTGTCGTCGGGGGTGAGCGCGAGAAGGCCGAAGCCGGCCTCGCGGACCGGGTCCAGGCCGTTGGGCCAGGTCTCCAGGCGGGCGTAGGGCACCGAGAAGACCGCGCCCATCGACACCTTGACGCTGCGCCGGTACAGCGGGTCGGCGCAGTCGGGTGAGAGCAGCACCGCGTCCATGCCGAGGGCGGCCGCCGAACGGAAGATCGCGCCGATGTTGGTGTGGTCGTTGACCGCCTCCATGACCACGACCCGCCGGGCGCCCCGCAGCAGCTCCCCCGTCGTCGGCAGCGGCTTGCGCCGCATGGAGGCGAGGGCGCCGCGGTGCACGTGGTAGCCGGTGACCCGCTCGGCCAGGTCCGGGGTGACCGCGTACACCGGCGCCGGCACCTCGTCGATGACGTCCCGCATGACGTCGATCCACTTGGCCGAGAGCAGCATGGACCGCATCTCGTAGCCGGCCTCCCGGGCCCTTCTGATCACCTTCTCCCCCTCGGCGATGAACAGGCCCTCGGCGGGCTCGCGCCTGCGGCGCAGCTCGACGTCGGTCAGGCCCGTGTAGTCGCGCACACGCGGGTCGTCGGGGTCGTCGATGGTGATGATCTCGGCCACGGGGTGAATACTGCCTTGTCCTGGGGTGGGTCGGTTGCCAACGGCTGGGGTGAGGGCGTGGTGCCCGGGGTGGTCCCCCGGGTGACGCGTGATCAGGCCGGCAATTCCGGGCCCACGTTCACGACCTCGCCGACGACGATGACCGCCGGGGGCCTGACGTCCTCGGCGCGTACGGTCTCGGCGACCGTGGCGAGGGTGGCGTCGACGCGTCGCTGCGCGGCCGTCGTGCCCTCCTGGACGAGGGCGACGGGGGTCCGGGGCGACCTGCCGTGCGCGACGAGCGTGTCGGCGATCTTCCCGATCTTGTCGACGCCCATCAGGATCACCAGCGTGCCGGTCAGCCGGGCCAGGGACGGCCAGTCGACGAGGGAACGCTCGTCGTCGGGGGCGACATGGCCGCTGACCACGGTGAACTCGTGGGCGACGCCCCGGTGGGTGACCGGGATGCCGGCCGCGCCGGGCACGGAGATGGAGCTGGAGATGCCGGGGACCACCGTGCACGGGATGCCGGCCTCGGCGAGCGCCTGGACCTCCTCCATGCCGCGGCCGAAGACGAACGGGTCGCCGCCCTTGAGCCGGACCACCGACCTGCCCTGCTTGGCGTGCTCGATCAGGGCGTTGTTGATGGCCTCCTGAGCCATGTAGCGGCCGTACGGGATCTTCGCCGCGTCGATGACCTCGACGTGCGGCGGGAGTTCGGCGAGCAGGTCGCGCGGGCCGAGGCGGTCGGCGATGACCACGTCGGCCTCGGCGAGGAGACGGCGGCCGCGGACGGTTATCAGGTCCGGGTCGCCGGGGCCGCCGCCGACCAGCGCCACTCCCGGCGTGCGGGTGCGGTGGTGCGGGGCGACGAGGGTGCCGTCGCGCAGGCCCTCGACCACCGCGTCGCGGACGGCCGCCGTGTGCCGGGGGTCGCGGCCGCGGGCGTCGGTGGTGAGGACGGCCACCGTGACGCCCTCGCTGTGCCCGGTCGCCGGGGTCCAGGCGGTCGCCCGGTCGGCGTCGTCGGAGCGGACGCACCAGACGCGGTTGCGCTCCGCCTCGGCGGACGCGGCGGCGTTGGTCGCGGGATCGTCGGTGGCGATGAGGACGTACCAGGCCTCCGCGAGGTCGCCCTCGGCGTACGGCCGGCGCTGCCAGGTGATCTCGCCGCCGTCGGCCATGGCCTCGACGGACGGCGTGGCCTCCGGGGAGACCAGGACGATGTCGGCGCCCGCCGCGATCAGTGCCGGGAGGCGGCGCTGGGCGACCTGGCCGCCGCCGAGGACGACCACGCGGCGGCCGGAGAGGCGGAGGCCTACGGGGTAGGCGGGGTGTTCGGCCATGAGGGACGGCTCCTCGTGCAGCTCTGCGATGGGCGCGCTGCGGCTTTGGAGCGGCCCTGACGTGCGGATTTTAGGACGTGGGAGCGAGCGGGGCACGGGCGGTCCGGTGGCTGGGCACCGGACCGCCCGCCGCCGGGCCGCTACTTCTCCGTGACGCCCGCCGAGTCGAACGTCGCCACTTCGTGCATCGCCCGTGCGGTGCTCTGCACCAGGGGCAGGGCCAGCAGCGCGCCGGTGCCCTCGCCGAGGCGGAGGTCGAGGTCGACCAGGGGCCGCAGGCCCAGCTTGTTGAGCGCCGCCACGTGGCCGGGCTCGGCGCTGCGGTGACCGGCGATGCAGGCCGCGAGGACCTCGGGGGCGATGGCGCGGGCGACCAGGGCCGCGGCGCCGGCGCTGACGCCGTCCAGGATCACCGGCGTGCGCAGGGAGGCGCCGCCGAGGAGCAGGCCGACCATGGCCGCGTGCTCGAAGCCGCCGAGGGCCGCGAGGACGCCGATCGGGTCGGCCGGATCCGGCTGGTGCAGTTCCAGGGCGCGGCGGACGACCTCGGTCTTGCGGGCCAGGGTCTCGTCGTTGATGCCGGTGCCCCGGCCGGTGACCTCGGCGGGGTCGGCGCCGGTGTACACCGAGATCAGCGCGGCGGACGCGGTGGTGTTGGCGATACCCATCTCGCCGGTGAGCAGCGCCTTGTTGCCGGCCGCCACCAGGTCGCGGGCGGTCTCGATGCCGACCTCGATGGCGGCCTTGGCCTCCTCGCGGGTCATCGCCGGGCCGGTGGTCATGTCGGAGGTGCCGCCGCGGATCTTGCGGGGCAGCAGTCCGGGCGTGGCCGGCAGGTCCGCCGCGACGCCGACGTCCACGACGCACACCTCGGCGCCGACCTGGCCGGCGAAGGCGTTGCACACCGCTCCCCCGCCGAGGAAGTTGGCCACCATCTGCGCGGTGACCTCCTGCGGCCAGGGGGTGACGCCCTGGGCGTGCACCCCGTGGTCGCCGGCGAAGATCGCGACGGCAGCGGGCTCCGGGATCGGCGGCGGGCACTGCCGGGACAGCCCGGACAGCTGGGCGGAGATGATCTCCAGCATGCCGAGCGCGCCGGCGGGCTTGGTCATGCGCTTCTGCCGCTCCCAGGCCTCGCCGAGCGCCTTGGCGTCGAGCGGGCGGATCTGTGCGACGGTCTCGGCAAGCAGGTCGTGGGGTTCCTCTCCGGGCAGGGCGCGGCGGCCGTACGTCTCCTCGTGCACCACCCAGGACAGCGGGCGCCGCTTGGACCAGCCGGCCTGCATCAGCTCGGGCTCGTCCGGGAACTCGTCGACGTAGCCGACGCACAGGTAGGCGATGACCTCGAGGTGCTCGGGCAGGCCGAGGGCGCGGACCATCTCGCGCTCGTCGAAGAAGCTGACCCAGCCGACGCCGAGGCCTTCGGCGCGGGCGGCGAGCCAGAGGTTCTCCACCGCGAGCGCGGCGGAGTACGGGGCCATCTGCGGCTGGGTGTGCCGGCCGAGGGTGTGGCGGCCGCCGCGGGTGGGGTCGGCGGTGACGACGATGTTCACCGGGGTGTCGAGGATGGCCTCGATCTTCAGTTCCTTGAACTGCTTGGCCCGGCCCTTGGGCAGCGACTTGGCGTAGGCGTCCCGCTGGCGCATGGCGAGTTCGTGCATGGCCCGCCGGGTGTCGGCGGAGCGGATGACGACGAAGTCCCAGGGCTGCGAGTGGCCCACGGAGGGCGCCGTGTGGGCCGCCTCCAGGACGCGCAGCAGCACCTCGTGCGGGATCGGGTCGCCGCGGAAGCCGTTGCGGATGTCGCGGCGTTCGCGCATCACCTTCAGCACGGCCTCGCGCTCGGCGTCGTCGTAGGCGGGCGCGGCCGGTCCGGCGGACCGCTTCGGCTCCTCCACCGCGGTGGTGCTCTCTTCCTGCTCGTCGGCCCTGGTCCGCAGGTCCTCCGCGTGCTGTACGACATCGGGGCCGGCCTCGGCGTCCGGCGCGGCCGGTACCTCCGGTGCGGCGAGGGACTCGGCCTCGCGGGGCCCGGGAACGGTGGCCATGGGCTCCTGCTGGTCCTGGACGGGCAGCACGAGGGGGTGCGGCGGGGTGGGGGCCAGGTGCGGTGTGGTCGGCACCTGGCCGTCCACGGGCACGAACTGCCCGAGCGGCTGCCCGGGGCCCGGCTGCAGCGGAACGGCGGAGGGCAGGGGCTCGGCGGGCGCGGCCGGGTCGGCCTCGGCGGGGGGCGCGGGCGGCGTCGTGGCCTCGGCGGCGGCCGGTGCGGGGACCGTCCCGGCGGGCTGGTGCTGCGGGCCCGAGGGTGCGGCGGGGCTGGTGGCCGGGGCGGGCGCGCCGTCGGCGGAGACCTGGCCGGTGCTGTCGGGCGCGACGGCCTGGTCCTGGTCCTGGCCCAGGGGCGGCTGGGGCTGCTGCTGAGCGGACGCGGCCTCGCCGTCGTGCGGGGCGGGTACGGCGGGCTGGGCGGCCTGCTCCTGCCCGGCGGCGGGCGCGGATGCCTCGGTGGACGCGGTCGCCGCCTCGGCCTCCGCCGCCAGGGCGACGGGGTGGGCGGCCGTTGCGGCCTGCGGAGCCTGCTCCGGCTCGGGGGCCTGCGCCGCCTCCGCGCCCTGCGCCGGCTCGGGGGCCGGCAGCGGCTCCGTCGCGGTGGCGGGTGCGGTGGCCTCGGCCTGCTCGGGCGCGGCGGCCGGGACGTCGGCGGACGCGACGGGCTGAGGCTCGGCGGGTGCGACGCTCGGCTCGGCGGCCATGACCGGCTGGGGCTCGGTGGACGCTGGAGGCTGAGGCTCGGCGGGCTCGGCGGGCTGGGGGGCGGCGGGCTGAGGCTCGACGGTCGCGGCGGGCCGGGGCTCAACGGGAGTGGCGGGCTGAAGCTCGCCGGCAGCGGCGGGCTGGAGGGCCCCCGGCGCTGGAGCGGCCTCGGCCGCCGGAGTGGCTTCGGCCGGCGCGGCCTGCTCGGTCGCTTCCCCGGTCACTTCCTCGCGTACTTCCTGAGGTGCGACCTCGACGGCGTCGGCCGCGGGGGCCACGCCCTGTGCCGGGACGGCCTCCTCGGCCGCCACGACCCCATCGGCCTCCTCGGCCGCCACGACCCCATCGGCTGCCGCGTCCGCGGCGAGTGCGGCCTCGGCGGGCGCGGCCTCTTCCGGCTGGACGGGCTGCGCGGCCTCGCCGGACACCACGGGCTCGGGCGCCTGGGCGGCCTCGGCGCCCTCCGGGGCCTGCGTCTGCGTGTCCGCTACGGCCACAGGGGCCTGCTCCGCGATGTCCGCGACGACCGGGGCGGTGACCGCCTGACCCGGCTCGACGCCCGGCGTCGCCCCGGAAGCCTGGTTCGCTTCCCCGACAACCTCGGGCGCGGCCGCCTCGGTCACCGCCGACGGCGACGCCTGCGCCGCCGGGACTCCGTCCGCACCGGTGAGGGCCGCGGCCTGCGGTTCCTGAGCGGTGGCCACGGGAGTCGCGCCGCCCTCGGCGTCCTGACTCTGGCCGGCGGGAGCGACGTACACGCCGTCGTGGCCGTGCGCGGCCTGCATCCCGTCGTGGCCGTGCACACCCTGCGCCGCGGCGGGCGCCTGCGGCTCCCCGGCCGGCGCCTGTGCCGTCGCCTGGGTGGTGAGGCGGGCCACCGCGGCCTGGGCGGCGCCGGAGGCACCGCCGCTGGGCTCGGGCCCGTCGGCCGGAGCAACCGTTTCCGCAGCCGGCCCCTGAGCCTCGGCCCGGGCCGCGACCGCGGACGCGGCGCCCCACGGGGCCGCACTCTGCGGGGCCACGCCGGGCAGGGCCTGGACGTCGAGGTACTCGGGCGCGGTCGCGGCCGGTCCGGGCTGCCGGACCGGCGCTCCGGCGGGGCCGCGGTCGGCGAGGGAGCGGACCGGGCTGGCGGAGGCGTCGGGGATCGGCGGACCGAGGTGCAGCGGCCGGCGCGGCGCCGCCGCCGTGGCGTCGTGGGGGGCCGAGAGGATGGGGGAAGGGGGCACGGACACCGGACCCGTGTCGGGCAGGCGGACGCCGCTGAGATCGACGGAACCGCTGTCCCGGCCGGCCGTCTCGTGCGGACCCGGCTCGTGGAAGGCCTCGACGACCGGTTCCGGCGCGGGCGGCGGAACCTCGTTGCCCCAGGCGCCCTGAGCACCCGGCAGCAGCAGGTCTTCGTCCTCGGCGGGAAGCTCGGAGAGGTAGGTGTACGCACCGTGCGCGGGGACGCCCGGCTGCTCCACCATGCCTGCGCTCTCCGGCTGTCCCTCGGCCGGGACCTGGCCGGTGTCCGTCATGCGTACCCCTCGCCCATCGGTTAGTGCTTCTCTACGACCAGCTCATCCGGAACGGCGCACCGACCGCCCCGTAGTGAAGAACGAGCGTGCGTGCCCAGCGGCACGAACGACCGCCCGGAAAAGGCGACAAAGCCATTCAGTGGCATTGTCCCGGCCGTTCCACCGTCGCGACAGCATGATCCGCGACAGCCCGCTGTGGACTGCGCCACGTTGCGCGTCCTCGGGTTCTGCCGTACCACACCCCACCCCAAAACGGGCGCGCTTTCCGGACATTGACGAACGAAGCTCCGGGCCACCGGTACGGCACAACGATCGGCCAGCCTACCGCGCGCGGTACGACAACAGGATCACGGGGCGCGCTCGGCCAGCACCCCGCTGAGCAGGAACGCAACGTTCCGCTCGGTCTCCGTCCAGGCGCCGGTGTCCAGTTCGACGGACTGCAGCAGGGCGCACTCGACCCGGTACCCGTGCTCGGTCAGCCCGCGGCCGACGAGTTCGGCCTCGTCGCGGGTCGCGGCGTGGGCGACGATGCGCTGCGGCCGGCGGTCGGCGACGGCCGAGACCACGGCCGCTCCCCCGCCGCCCACGCGTACGACGTCGGGTTCGGGCAGGTTCTCCAGCACGTGCGGCGCGGTGCCGTGGACCACTTGGAGCTGGACGCCGAAGCGGCGCGCGGCCGCCTCGGTCCGGGCGCAGGCCTCGGGCAGCCGGTCGACGGCGATGACGGCGGCCCCGGCGCGCGCGGCCTCGGTGGCCAACGCGCCGCTGCCGCAGCCGATGTCCCAGACGAGGTCGCCGACGCGGGGTCCGAGCCGGGCGAGTTGGGCGGCCCGCAGCAGCTGGGTCTCGCCCTCGCCGAGACCGCCGGGCGCGCCGTACGCCTCGTCCGGCTGCACCCAGCCGCGCGGCCCGGCGCCCGGGTCGCGTCCGGCGATCCAGCCGCCGTCCTCGGCCGCCGCCGCCCGGCCGCCGACGACGATGACGACGTTGGGGTCGCGCCAGGTGTGGTCGGCGGCCTTGTCGGAGGTGACGACGGTGACCTGTTCGCGTGCGGTGCCCAGTTCCTCGCAGATGACGAAGGTCCGGTGGACCCCCTCCATCAGGAGGCCGAGTTCGGCGGGCCCGGCGCCCGGCGAGGTGAGGACGGCGACCTTGGTGTGGGCCCGGCACACGTTGACGGCGCGGCGCAGGGTGCGCCGGTGGGCGACGACCACCTGGGCGTCGTCCCAGGGCATGCCGGCGCGGGCGAAGGCGGCGGCCACGGAGGAGACGGCGGGGACGACCTCGACCTCGAGTCCGAACTCCGGTGCGCGCAGGGTCCGTACGACGCCGAAGAAGCCGGGGTCGCCGTCGGCGAGGACGACGGCGGTGCCGCGGTGGGCGGCGATGCGGCGGGCGGCCAGGGAGACGCTGCCGAGGCGGACGCGCTCGGCGGCGGGCGGGACCTCGGGGAGCGCCAGGTGGTGGGCCGCGCCCGCCACGAGCGTGGCGGCGCCGAGGGCGGCGCGGGCCGCTTCGGTCGGCGGCGAGCCGTCCCAGCCGATCACCGTGACCCGGTCGGCCATCGTCGTCAGTCTCCGTTTCCGCAGGTCGTCGGGGGTACGGGCCCTGGGTGGGCTCCGTGAGCGTACCCGGTGAGGCCGGTCGGACGCGCGGTGGGGGGCGATGCGGCGCGCGGTCGCCCGCGCCGCGGTGGTGTCAGTTCCAGTCGGAATAGGAGGTGAAGTCACCGGTGTCGGCGAACTGCTCGTCGCCGCCTTCGAGGTCCTCCGGGAGCAGGCTCCAGACGATGAAGTCGGTACGGGTGTCGGTCCAGGTGCCGTCCGCGGTGCGGGCGTGGGCTATGCAGGCGTTGCGCAGCACGCCCTCGCTGATGCAGCCGATCTTCTGGGCGACCTGCTGGGAGGCGGTGTTGCCGGCGGCGGTGCGGAGCTCGATGCGCTCGAACTTCTGGTCGCCGAACAGCCAGTGGGCGGTGGCGAGCGCGGCCTCGGACGCGTAGCCCTCACCGCGGGCCCAGGGCGCGATGATGTACGACAGCTCGGTGGAGCGCAGGTGCCAGTTGGTCTTGGTGAGCTGGACGATGCCGACCAGGCGCTGGGTGAGGAACTCGGTGACCGCGAGGTCCAGGCCCCGGCCGGCGGCGCGTTCGGCGGGCGCGTACGCGGTGATCCAGTGCCGGGCGCCGTTCTCGGTGAACGGCTGCGGCACGTCGGTCCAGGCGGCGATCTGCTCGTCGTTCATCATTTCGGCCATCGCGGGCACGTCGTCCTCGTCGAGGGGCCGCAGCACCAACCGCTCCGTGCTGATGGAGACGTTGGGGAAGGTGCTACTCATGCGCCGCTCCGTAACCTTCGGAAAATCCTGCAGAGGCTGCTGAACTGCCCAGCATGCAGCATGAAAGCACCGAAACGCACAACGGGGTCCACTCCATGTAAGTGAGCAGACCCCGTGCGTGGCGATATGGGCTCAGAAGGACGGGATGACCGAGCCCTGGTACTGGTCCTCGATGAACTTCTTCACCTCGGGCGAGGTCAGCAGCTTGGCGAGCTTCTTGACCCGGGGGTCCTTCTCGTTGCCTTCCTTGACCGCGAGGAAGTTGCCGTACGGGCTGTTCTTCGCGGACTCCAGGACGAGGGCCTCCTTGGCGGGCTTGATGCCGGAGGAGATGGCGTAGTTGCCGTTGATCACCGCCGCGTCCACGTCGTCGAGGGAGCGCGCGGTCTGGGCCGCCTCGACCTCCTTGAACTGGAGCTTCTTCGGGTTCTTGGTGATGTCCCGCGGGGTGGCCTCGGTGCCCACGCCGTCCTTGAGGGTGATCAGCCCGTTGGCGGCGAGCAGCTTCAGGGCGCGAGCCTCGTTCACGGCGTCGTTCGGGACGGCGATGGTCGCACCGCTCTTCAGCGCGTCGGCCTTCTTGACCTTGTGGGAGTAGAGGCCGAGCGGCTCCAGGTGCACCGTGACGACGGGCGCGATGTGGGTGCCGCGCTTCTTGTTGAAGTCGTCGAGGTACGGCTGGTTCTGGAAGTAGTTGGCGTCCACCGAGCCGTCCTCGGTCGCCGTGTTCGGCGTGATGTAGTCGGTGAACTCCTTGACCTCGAGGTCGAGGCCCGCCTTCTTCGCCAGGTTCTTCTTGACGAAGTTCAGGATCTCGGCGTGCGGGGTCGGGCTCGCGGCGACGACCAGCGGTCCGCTGTAGTCGGAGGAGCCGGCGGAGCCCTTGTCGGAGCCGCAGGCGCTGAGCCCGAGGGTGAGGGCTCCGGCGGCGAGGACGGCGGTGGTGAGCTTGGCGGTGTTACGCACGAAAAGTGCCTTTCCTTGGGTGGTGCGACCCCGTGACAGGTGGACGGGGAGTTCTGGGGCGGTGGCGCTCAGGCGACTTCGGTGACGTCGGCGGCCGCCGGCTCCCTGGCCTTGAGCAGGCGCAGCCTGGGCGCGGGGCCGGAGCGGGCGCCGCGGTGGTGCAGGGCGCGGGCCGCGTAGTCGCCGGCGAACTGGATGAGGGAGATGACGACGGCGAGGATCGCCACGATCACCCACATCAGGCCGGTCTCGAAGCGCTGGTAGCCGTAGCGGACGGCGAGGTCGCCGAGACCGCCGGCGCCGACGGTGCCGGCCATGGCGGAGTAGCCGATGAGCGCGACGAGGGTGGTGGTCGCGGAGGCGATCAGCGACGGCAGGGCCTCCGGCACGAGGACCTTGCGGACGATGGTGAAGGTGTTGCCGCCCATCGACTGCACGGCTTCGACGAGCCCGCCGTCCACTTCGCGGACGGCCGTCTCGACGAGGCGCGCGAAGAACGGGATGGCGCCGATGGCCAGCGGCACGATGGCGGCGTCCCGGCCGATGCTGGTCCCGGTGACCCACCGGGTGAAGCTGGTCAGCGCGAGCATGAGGATGATGAACGGCATGGAGCGGGCGATGTTCACGACCTGCCCGAGGACCTTGTTCACCACGACGTTCTGCAGCAGGCCGCCGCGCTCGCTGAGCACGAGCAGGAGGCCGAGCGGCAGACCGCCGGCGACGGCGATGAGCGTGGACCAGCCGACCATGTAGGCGGTGTTCCAGCACTCCGGTTCCAGCAGCGGCCACATCTCGGACCAGGTCACTTCGCGCCCTCCTTGACCAGTACGGGCTCCTGGCCCTCGTGTTCGACGACGTCGATCTGCAGACCCTGCTCGCGCAGGAACCCGACCGGCACCACGTTGTCCTCGTAGCGGCCGGGCAGCTCGATGCGCATGCGGCCGATCTGGAGCCCGCCGACGGTGTCGATGGCGGCGCCGAGGATCGAGATGTCGATGTTGTAGGTGCGCGAGAGCTGGGAGATGACCGGCTGGGTGGCGGCCTCGCCGTGGAAGGTGACGTCCAGGACGGTCCGGTCGGCGCCGGTGGCCTCGCCGCCGACCGGGAAGAGTGCGGAGGCGAGCTCGGAGCCCGGGGTGGCCAGCAGCTCGCTGACCGTGCCGGACTCCACGATCCGCCCCTTGTCCATGAGGGCCGCGGAGTCGCAGATCGACTTCACCACGTCCATCTCGTGGGTGATGAGCAGGACGGTCAGGCCGAGCTGCCGGTTCAGGTCGCGCAGCAGCTGCAGGATCGAGCGCGTGGTCTCCGGGTCCAGGGCACTGGTGGCCTCGTCGGAGAGCAGCACCTTGGGGTCGCCGGCCAGGGCGCGGGCGATGCCGACGCGCTGCTTCTGGCCGCCGGAGAGCTGGGCGGGGTGGGCCTTCGCCTTGTCCGCGAGGCCGACCAGGTCCAGCAGCTCCAGGGCCTTGCGGGAGCGCTCCTTGCCGGACTTGCCGAGGATCTCCAGCGGGAGTTCGACGTTGTCCTGCACGGTCCGGGTGGAGAGCAGGTTGAAGTGCTGGAAGACCATGCCGATCCGGCTGCGCGCCCGGCGCAGTTCCCGGCCGGCCCGGGAGCCGTGGCCGGCGAGGGCGGTGAGGTCCTCCCCGGCGACGGTCACCGTGCCGGAGGTGGGCCGCTCCAGCAGGTTGACGCAGCGGATGAGCGACGACTTGCCGGCGCCGGACTGGCCGATGACGCCGTAGACCTCGCCCTCGCGGACGTGGAGATCGACGCCGTCGAGGGCGGTGACCTCGCGGCCGCGGGAGCGGTAGACCTTGGTCAGGCCCGATGTGGTGATCACAGGATTTCCGTCACTGTCGAGTGCGGGGGCGTGGGTGTGCCCGGGCACGGGTGCGTTGCATTCGGTCAGGGACGCGGCACGGTTCTCGCTGTGGCGATGGAACCGGGGAGAACATCGTGTGCGCGGTGGGGGTCACCCCATGCCCATCGGGCAGTGGGGGCGGCGTCCGTCCCGGGTGCCGCTGCGGCGGCGGGGACAGGCCGCGGCTCTCGCTTCGGGGCGCGAGGCTCAGGTGGTGCGGGGGCCCTCTAGAAGGCGCACATTCGACACATACAGCGAGCACCGGGCGGCATGGTCGCCTCGGTCGCAGGGGTGCGGCTGCTCGTCGTGGTCATGCGATCAGTAAACCAGACCGACGGTGCTGACCGGCGCGCGCTGTCCGCATAGTGGACAGCGATGGACAGCGGTGGGGGACGCTCAGCCGCGGACGGAGATTTCCACTCCTTCGTCGGTGACCAGTGCGGACAGGGCCGAGAGGTCCCCGACCACCAGGTCGGCCCGCAGTTCCGCGGCCCGGTGGGTTGTGGCCAACGCCACGGTGGTCATGCCGGCCGCGCGTCCGGCCCGGAGCCCCGCGGGGGCGTCCTCGAAGACCACGCAGCGGGCCGGGTCCACGCCGAGCTGCCGGGCCGCCAGCAGGTAGGGCTCGGGGTCGGGCTTGCCCCGCGTGACGTCGTCGGCGGCGACGAACGTCTTGGGCAGGATGCCCACCGCGTTCAACCGGGCTTCCGCCAGCCGCCTGGTGGCGGAGGTCACGACGGCCCAGCGGTCGGCGGGCAGCGAGTCCAGGAAGTCCCGCGTCCCGGGCAGCAGCCGCACCCCTCCGCGGGGCACGTCCTCCACCTCGAGCTGTTCGACCCGCGCGACCGCCTCCGGGACCACACGGGCGGGCAGCAGGTCGGCGACTATCTCCGCCGCGGTCCGTCCGTGCAGTTCCACCCGCCCGAACTCCTCGGCCGTGATCCCGTACTCCCGCGCCCAGCGCGTCCAGCATCGCTCGACGGATTCGAGGGAGGAGACCAGGGTGCCGTCGTTGTCGAACAGGAGGGCTTGTGCGTGGATCGTCATGGTCTAGACCCTACGGCGTACGACGGGGTCGGCGGAGGCGGTCCGTTTCCGCCGTAATAGGGTCACGGCATGCTCAATGCCCTGACGCTGGTGACCGGGCTCACCGCGCTGCTGCTCGCCGCCTGGTGCGGCTGGGCCGCCTACCGGGACCAGCCGACCAAGGACTGGCACTTCATCGGCATGGGCGTGGTGTCGCTGCTGGCCGCGGTCCAGCTGGTCGTCGGCATCGTGCAGCTGGCGCGGGGCGAGAAGCCGGAGCAGGGCACGGCGATCTTCCTGGCCTATCTGCTGGGCGCGTTCGCCTGCGTGCCGGCGGCCGGTTTCATGTCGCTGGCCGAGCGGACCCGGTGGGGCTCTGTGACGGTGGCCGCCGGCGGTGTGGTCCTCGCCGTGCTGGAGGTGCGGCTCTATGACATCTGGGGAGCCTGAGATGACCGCGGTGCGGGAGAAGCCGGCCCGGCTGATCAGCGGGCCGGGCATGCTGCTCGTCTGGTTCTACGGCGTGATGGTGGTCGGGGCGGTGTCGCGCTCGGTGTACCAGATCGCGACGGACTTCGGCCGGGCGCCGCTGGCCTACTCGCTGTCGGCGGTGGCCGGCGTGGTGTACGGGTTCATCACGTACTCGCTGGTCCGGGGCGGGGAGAAGGCCCGCAGGGCGGCACTGGTGTGCTGTGCCGCCGAGCTCGCGGGCGTGCTGATCGTGGGTACCTGGACCCTGGTCGATCCGTCCGCCTTCCCGGACGCGACCGTCTGGTCCGACTACGGCATGGGGTACGTCTTCATCCCGGTGCTGCTGCCGCTGTCGGCGATGTACTGGCTGCGCAGGTCGCGCGAGCGCGTCACGCGGTAGCCGCGTACGTGCCCGCCCGCTTCTCCAGGACAATCAGCTCCACGCCGTCGGCGCCCGTGGACCGGCCCACCGTCTCGTAGCCGACCCGGCGGTACAGCCGGAGGTTGCCCTCGCTGCGGTGGCCGGTGTGGAGGCGGAACCGGGTGGCGCCGCGCTGCTCGGACAGCGCCGTCTCGGCCGCGCGCAGCAGCCGCGCGCCGATGCCGTGGCCCTGGAGCCGCGGGTGGACGCAGAGCTTGCCGATGGCGGCCGCGCCGTCCTCGGTCACCTTGCCGCGCACCGAGCCGACCACCTCCTCGCCGAGTCGTGCGACGAACACGCAGTCCTGGGCGACCTCCTGACGGACGGACTCCAGGCTCTGCACGAGCGGATCGATGCGGTAGTTGCCGTACAGCGCCGCCTCGCCCTGGAAGCACAGGTACTGGAGCCTGAAGATCTGCTCCGCGTCCTGCTCGGTCGCCACCGAGATGGTCACGCTCATGCCCATGTGCGCATGCCTCCCGCTCACCTGATCACCGGTCGTCCCCCACTCCTATCCCCGCGCTCCGCGGGCCGCAACCTCCGGCGCGAGTACTCGTCGCAGACATCCGAGACATCTGGAGCGTTCCGGTCCGAGACTGCCCTGTGAGATACCCAACTCCCCGGCGATTTCCCGGTATGTCGGATCCTCGGGCGAGAGGAGCGCCGCCAGCAGCCGGGGGCAGCGCCCGGGCAGCCCGCGGACCGCCTCGCGCAGCGCGCGGTGCCGGGCGGCGGTGAGAGCGAGCTGCTCCGGACCGGGGCGCGCGTCGTCGGCCGGTTCGGCTTCGTACGGCCGCTCGTGCCGGGTGGTACGGCGGCCGCGGCGGGCCTCGGCGCGCACGGCGCCGCGCAGCCAGCCCTGCGGGTCCGCCGGCGGCCCGCCGGCCGCGAGCCGCTCCAGCAGCCGCAGCCAGACGGCCTGTTCCAGGTCGGCCGGCTCGCTCCCGGCCGCCTGCGCCTCGGCCGACGCCTCGGCGGTGAGCAGGGGGCCGAGGGCGGCCACCAGGTCGTGCGTCATGTGCGGAACGACGCGCCGCCCCGGTGCCGGGTTCCGGGACGGCGCGCGTTCACCCCGAAAGGGTGCGTGTCCCGCCGGGCGTTGACGTGGGCCGCGGGTCAGCGGGCCAGGAAGTCGGCCCGGGCGAGCAGACCGGTGTCGGCGTTGTCGGTGAAGACGCCGTCGATGCCGGTGGCGAAGTACGTGGCGAACGCGGCGAAGGCGTCGCCGTAGGCGTCCGCCGCGCTGCCCTTGCGGTACTCGGCCGGGAGGAAGGGGTTCTCGTTGCGCATGGTGTAGGGGTGCAGGATCAGCCCGACCTTGTGCGCGTCGGCGACCAGCGTGCTCGGCTCGGCGAGGGTGCCGTCCGCCTTCTTCGGGATGACCAGGTCCAGGGTCGGGCCGATGCCCTGGGCGTAACCGGCGATCTCCCGCAGGCCCTTGGGCGTGACGAGGTCGGCGACCGTGCGCGGGTCGCCGCTGTCGACGAAGTCGTAGGGGCGGCTGTTCGCCGAGGAGAGCAGCACGACCAGCGGGTTGTCGACGAGCCGGTTCAGCCGCTGGATGCTGGTCGGCTCGAAGGACTGCAGGATCACCGGCGCGTTCCGGCCGTCCTTTCCGTGCTTGCGCAGCAGCTTCGCCACCCGCTCCTCCAGGCCGAGGCCCAGCTTGCGGAAGTAGGTGGGGTGCTTGGTCTCCGGGTAGATCCAGACCTGCCGGCCCCGCTTGCGGGTCTGCTCGTCCTGCCACTTCAGGACCTCTTCGAAGGTGGGGATCTCGAAGCGCCCGTCGTAGAGGGTGTTGTGCGGCCGGTTGGCCGGGATGCGCTCGACGGCGCGCAGCGTCTTCAGCTCGGCGAGGGTGAAGTCCTCGGTGAACCAGCCGGTGGTGGACACGCCGTCCAGCGTCTTGGTGGTTCTGCGGCCGGCGAACTCGGGGTGCGAGGCGACGTCCGTGGTGCCGCCGATCTCGGGCTCGTGCCGGCAGACGAGGTGGCCGTCCCTGGTGGGCACCAGGTCGCCGGCCTCCACGATGTCCGCGCCGAAGTCCAGGGCCAGCTCGTAGGAGCCGAAGGTGTGCTCGGGGCGATAGCCGCTGGCGCCCCGGTGCCCGATGATCGTCGGCATCGGCAGGCTCTTCAGCCCGCGCCCGCCGGGTCCGGCCTTACCGGCGCCGGCCGCCCGGGCGGCGCCGGGCAGCCCGAGGACCGCCCCGCCCGCGCCGAGCACCGCCGCGCCGAGCACGGCCCGCCGTCCGGTGGCCCGCTGTCCCTCGTCCGCCCGGTCGCCGTCCATCCGGTCCATGCGCCCTCCTGCCGTTCGCCGCCTGTCGGTCCCCGGCGTCCCGGTTCCGGGGCGCCGGTGCGCGCCGATCGTAGGGGTGTCCGGGTGACGGACGGGAGACCCCCGTCGGAACAGGCGGGTGACGCCGGATGTCCGCCGGGAGGCGGAATGTGACGGTGCGTCGGGCGTTCCGGGACGCGGAGCGGGTAGCCGGACGGTACGGGGCTCCGCGCGATGTCCGTCACATCGCCCACCCGGACGCCACACCCGGGTTCCGGCGCTTCACCGCAGGTAAACCAGTGTCAACAGTGCGTAAGACCTCGGTGAACCGGGCCTCCCCGATGTGCGCTTCCCCCGGAGCCGCGAGTAATGTCCTCACCTGCACAGACACATATCGTTCACCTCGGCATCGGAGGACCCGTTGTCCCGCTTCGCGCTCATCAAGGCCGTGCTCGGACCGATCATGCGTCTGATGTTCCGCCCTCAGGTGGAGGGCGTGGAGCACATCCCGGGGGACGGGCCGGTCATCCTGGCCGGTAATCACCTGACCTTCATCGACTCGATGATCCTGCCCCTGGTCTGCGACCGCCAGGTCGTCTTCATCGGCAAGGACGAGTACGTCACCGGCAAGAGCCTCAAGGGCCGGCTCATGGCGTGGTTCTTCACCGGCGTCGGCATGGTCCCGGTGGATCGCGACGGCGGCCGCGGCGGTGTCGCGGCCCTGATGACCGGACGCCGGGTCCTCGACGAGGGCAGGATCTTCGGCATCTACCCGGAGGGCACCCGCTCCCCCGACGGCCGCCTCTACCGCGGCCGCACCGGCATCGCCCGGCTCACCCTGATGACGGGCGCCCCGGTGGTCCCCTTCGCGATGATCGGCACGGACAAGCTGCAGCCGGGCGGGTCCGGCTTCCCGCGGCCCGGCAGGGTGACCGTCCGCTTCGGCGAGGCGATGGAGTTCTCCCGGTACGAGGGGATGGACCGGGACCGCTACGTGCTGCGGGCGGTGACCGACTCGGTGATGGCCGAGGTCATGCGGCTGTCGGGGCAGGAGTACGTGGACATGTACGCCACCAAGGCGAAGGCGGCGTAAGCCTCCGGCGGTTGGGCGCCTCACCGCCGTGGGGGTGCTGCTTCGTCGCGCCCGCAGGTGCTTCCTGGCTGGTCGCGCAGTTCCCCGCCCCCCTTTCGGGGCGCCTTGCTCACTCCGGGTTCTCCAGGTTCTGGTTCTTCAGGAGGAACCAGGCCGCCGCCGCTGTGGCCAGCAGGACTGCGGCTCCGGCGCCCGAGGCCAGGTGGAGGCCGTGGACGAAGGAGTCGCGGGCGGCGTCCAGCATGTGCTGGGCCGGGAGCGCCGGCATGTCCTTCGCCGCCTCCACCGCGCCGCCCAGTGACTCGTGGGCGCGGGCCGGGGTGCCCGCCGGGCCGGCGAAGCCGCGGTACGCGCCCGTCACGATGGAGCCCAGCAGGGCGATGCCGAGGGCCGCGCCGAGTTCGTACGCCGTCTCCGAGACCGCGGACGCCGCGCCCGCCTCGTCCTTGGGGACGCCGGCGAGGATGACGTCGGCGGTCACCGTGAAGGAGAAGCCGGCGCCCACGCCCACGACGAGCAGCGCGGCGCCGAGCAGCGGGTAGCCCGTGGACCGGCTCAGCGTCGTCAGCACCGCCAGGGCCGCGCCGACCGCCGCCAGGCCGCCGGAGACCACCACCCGCACCGAGAAGCGGCGGGCCGCGCGGCCCGCGACCAGGCCGGCCGCCACCGCGCCGGCGGCCGCGGGCAGTTCGGCCAGGCCCGCCTCGAACGGGCGCCTGCCCTGGACGAGTTGCAGGTACTGGGAGAGGAAGAAGACCAGGCCGGACATGCCCAGCACGGTCAGCAGGTCGGCGAGGACCGCCCCGCTGAAGCCCCGGCGCCGGAACAGGCGCATGTCCAGCAGCGGGACCGGCATGGTGAGCTGGCGGCGCACGAAGCCGTACAGGGCGGCGGCGCCCAGCAGGCCCGCGGCCGCCGCGACCGGGGTCGGGCCGTGCGCGGCCGCGTCCTTGACCGCGTACACGATGCCGATCATGCCGACGAGGGACAGCACCACACTGCTCAGGTCCCAGGGCCCGGGGCGCGGGTTGCGGGACTCGGGCAGCGTGCGGATGCCGACCAGCACCAGCACCGCCATGACCGGCAGGTTGATCAGGAACACCGAGCCCCACCAGAAGTGCTCCAGCAGGAAGCCGCCCGCGATGGGGCCGACGGCCGTGCCGGCGGAGGCGGTGGCGCCCCAGATGCCGATGGCGAGGCTGCGCTCGCGCGGGTCGTGGAAGAGGTTGCGGATCAGGGCGAGGGTGGCGGGCATCAGGGTGGCGCCGGCGACGCCGAGCAGCGCCCGCGCGAGGATCATCATCTCGGGGGTGGCCGCGTAGGCGTTCAGGACGGAGACCGCGCCGAACGCGGTCGCGCCGACGAGCAGGATGCGCTTGCGGCCGATGCGGTCGCCCAGGCTGCCCATGGAGACCAGCAGTCCGGCGATGACGAAGGAGTAGACGTCGCCGATCCACAGCAGCTGGGTGCCGGAGGGGCGCAGGTCCTCGCTGATGTAGGGGGTGGCGAGACCGAGGACGGTGGCGTCGACGGCCACCAGCAGCACGGCCAGGACGAGGACGGAGAGCGCGAGCCAGCGGCCCGGGCGCCTCACCGCCCCGGTCGTGCCGGCCGGCTGCAGGGTGCTGGTCATGATTCCTCTCTTTGCGGTGCGTTCGCACGTCGTGCGCCGCCGAGCAGCAGCTCGACGACCATGTGGCTGAAGTCCTTGCCGGCGACCCGGCCCTCGGCGACCGCCCAGGCGCCGGAGGCCAGCAGGCCGTACAGGGCCTCGGTGAGCCAGGCCGGGGTCAGGTCGATGCGGAACTCGCCGCTCTCCTGGCCGCGCCGGAACAGGCCGGTGAGGCGTTCGTCGAGGCGGGTCCAGCCCTCGTTCTGCTCCTCGCCCTCGAAGAGCTGGTTCTCGGTGTAGAGGAAGGCGAGCAGGCCGGCCGCGGGCTCGATGGCGCGGACCAGGCGGCGGACCGCCTCGCCCGCCGGGCCGTCGTCCAGGCGGGCGGCGTCCAGGGCGGCCTCGCACTCCGCGATGCCGAGCGCCTCCAGGGCCCGGACGAGGGCGTCGCGGCCCGCGAAGTGGCGGTGCAGGGTGGCCCGGCTGATGCCGGCGGCCCTGGCCACCTCGTCCATGGTCGCGGTGGACTTTCGGGTCAGCAGGGCGGCCGCGCTGCGCAGCACCTGGTCACGATCGAGCGCCATGAGACAAGGATAGCCCAAGTGAGACATTGATGTCTCACTATGGGCATGCGTGACTCATGACCGCTGGTCGGAGCCGGTTCGAGCGGGTGACGGTCAGTGCCAGGGGAGCTGTCCGCGCCGCTCCCAGTAGGCGCGCGGGTCCTCCACCAGCGTGGCGAGCCGGGTGAGCTGGTCCACGTCGAGGTCCACGACGGCCGCGTGCAGGTTGGAGGCGAGCTGGTCGAGCGTCGCGGCGCCCGAGAGGACGACACCGGCCCAGGGCTGCCGCAGGACCAGGGCGAGGGCCACGGCGTCGCAGCCGAGGCCGGTCTCCTCGGCCACCGACCTCAGCGTGTCCGGGGCGTGCGGCGCGGCGAGCCGGCCGTTGGCCATGCCCTCCTTGACGATCACGGTCAGCCCGGCGTCGTGCGCCTCGGCCAGCGCGGGTCCGGCCGACGTCTCCAGGGCGTTGTACGTCGACTGGACGGTGCGGAAGAGCGGCTCGCCCTCGACCGTCACCGCGAGCGCGGCGCGGATGGCGTCGGCCTGGGCGGGTCCGCTGGTGGAGAAGCCGACGGTGAGTCCGCCGGCGGCCGCCTCGGCGAGTCGGGCGTGGAGTTCCTTGTCGGTGAGGGCCGGGCTGTCCGGGGTCACCGAGTGGATCTGGTAGAGGTCGAGCCGGTCGCCGAGCAGTTCTCCGGTCTCCGCGCGCTGCCGCTCGTACGTCGCCAGGCCGTGGTCCTTCACCTCGTGCCGTTCGGCGTCGGTGGACCAGCCGGCGGTGTAGGTGTAGCCCCACTTGCTGCCGACGACCACGTCGTCGACGTCCGGACGGGCGGTCAGCCAGTCGGCGAGGAACTCCTCGGAGCGGCCGTAGGAGCGGGCCACGTCGAAGTAGCGCACGCCCTGCGCGTAGGCGGCGTCGAGGAGTTCGTGAGTACGCGCGCGCAGGGCCTCGATGCTCCGGTCCTCGCCGAGGTCCTGCTCGCGGCCGAGGTTGATGTAGCCGGGGCGGCCCACCGCGGCCAGGCCGAGGCCGATGTGGCTCGTCGGCGTGGTCGCTGTCGCGAGGCGGGCGAAAGGCATCGCAGGCTCCGTTCGGTCGGCTCCGGTACGGCTTCGACGACCAACGTAACCCGCGACGCCTTCGGGATCCGCCCGACGACTCGGCCGGACCGCCGCTTCGGCGAGGGCGGGCGCCCTACGCGTCGCCGCGCGGACCCGCGTACGCCTTGCGGGGCGCGGTGGCCCACGCGTGCTGGGCCGCCACGTCCGCCTTGACCTCGGCGAGCTGGACGGCGACCGCGCTCGGCGCCGTGCCGCCGCGGCCGCTGCGGGAGGCGAGCGCGCCGGGCACGTCGAGGACCGAGCGGACCTCCGGGGTGAGGTGGGCGGAGATCTTCGCGAACTGCTCGTCCGTGAGCTCGTCCAGCTCCTTGCCCTCGGCCTCGGCGACCTTCACACACTCCCCCGCGACCTCGTGGGCCACGCGGAACGGCACGCCCTGCTTCACCAGCCACTCGGCGATGTCGGTGGCGAGCGAGAAACCGGCCGGGGCCAGCTCCTCCATGCGCTCGCGGTTGACCGTGAGGGTGGCCATCATGCCGGTGAAGGCCGGGAGCAGGACCTCGAGCTGGTCGCAGGAGTCGAAGACCGGCTCCTTGTCCTCCTGGAGGTCTCGGTTGTACGCGAGGGGCAGGGCCTTCAGCGTCGCCATGAGACCGGTCAGGTTGCCGATCAGCCGGCCCGACTTGCCGCGCGCCAGCTCGGCGATGTCCGGGTTCTTCTTCTGCGGCATGATCGACGAGCCGGTGGAGAACGCGTCGTGCAGGGTCACGAAGGAGAACTCCTTCGTGTTCCAGATGATGATCTCCTCGGCGATCCGGGACAGGTTGACCCCGATCATCGCGGTGACGAAGGCGAACTCCGCCACGAAGTCGCGGGACGCCGTGCCGTCGATGGAGTTGCCGGCGCTGCCGTGCTCGAAGCCGAGGTCCTTCGCCACCGCCTCCGGGTCCAGGCCCAGCGAGGAGCCGGCCAGGGCGCCGGAGCCGTACGGCGAGACGGCCGTGCGCTCGTCCCACTGGCGCAGCCGCTCGGCGTCCCGGGACAGGGACTGCACGTGCGCGAGCACGTGGTGGGCGAAGAGCACCGGCTGGGCGTGCTGCAGGTGGGTGCGGCCGGGCATCGCCACGTCGGGGTGGGCCTCGGCGAGGCCGATCAGGGCGTCCTGGAGTTCCGCGATCAGACCGCCGATGATCCGGGCGTGGTCCCGCAGGTACATCCGGAAGAGCGTCGCGACCTGGTCGTTCCTGGAGCGGCCGGCGCGCAGCTTGCCGCCGAGGTCGGGGCCGAGGCGCTCCAGCAGGCCGCGCTCCAGGGCGGTGTGGACGTCCTCGTCGGCGATGGTGCCGACGAAGGAGCCGTCCGCCACGTCCGCCTCCAGCCGGTCGAGCCCGGCGATCATGCGCGTCAGCTCGTCCTCGGTGAGGAGCCCCGCCTTGTGCAGGACGCGGGCGTGGGCGCGGGAGCCCGCGATGTCGTAGGGCGCGAGCCGCCAGTCGAAGTGGACGGACGCGGACAGCTTCGCCAGGGCCTCGGCGGGACCGTCGGCGAAACGGCCGCCCCAGAGCCGTACGTCACCGCTGTTGCTGCTCACTTGCGTTGCTCCTCGAGAAGTCGTCTCTGTGCGGCCGCCTCCCCACCCTTGCAGGCGGGGAGGCGGCTGTCAGGCGATGCGTGCGAGGTGACCCGTACGGGGTCGCCCCGGCTCAGCCCAGGTCGCGCTTGGCGGCGATCTTCGACGACAGGCTGTAGATGTCGATGAAGCCCTTGGCCGCGGCCTGGTCGAAGGTGTCGCCGGTGTCGTAGGTGGCGAGGTTGAAGTCGTACAGCGACGACTCCGAGCGCCGGCCGGTGACGACGGCGCGGCCGCCGTGCAGGGTCATCCGGATGTCGCCGGAGACGTGCTGGTTGGCCTCGTTGACGAAGCCGTCCAGGGCGCGCTTGAGCGGGGAGAACCACTGGCCGTCGTAGACCAGCTCGCCCCAGCGCTGCTCGACCTGCCGCTTGTAGCGGGCCAGCTCGCGCTCGACGGTGACGTTCTCCAGCTCCTGGTGGGCGGTGATCAGGGCGATCGCGCCGGGGGCCTCGTACACCTCGCGGGACTTGATGCCGACCAGGCGGTCCTCGACCATGTCGATCCGGCCGATGCCCTGGGCGCCGGCCCGCTCGTTGAGCTGCTGGATGGCCTGCAGCACGCTGACGGGCTTGCCGTCGATCGCGACCGGGACGCCCTCCTTGAAGGTGATGACCACCTCGTCGGCCTCACGCTGGACGGCCGGGTTGGAGGTGTACTCGTAGATGTCCTCGATCGGCGCGTTCCAGATGTCCTCCAGGAAGCCCGTCTCGACGGCGCGCCCGAAGACGTTCTGGTCGATGGAGTACGGGGACTTCTTGGTGGTGGCGATCGGGAGTTGCTTGGCCTCGCAGAAGGCGATCGCCTTGTCCCGGGTCATCGCGTAGTCGCGGACCGGGGCGATGCACTTCAGGTCCGGGGCGAGGGCGACGATGCCGGCCTCGAAGCGGACCTGGTCGTTGCCCTTGCCGGTGCAGCCGTGGGCGACCGTGGTGGCGCCGTGCTTCTGGGCGGCGGCGACCAGGTGCTTGACGATCGTCGGCCGGGACAGGGCGGAGACCAGCGGGTAGCGGTCCATGTAGAGGGCGTTGGCCTTGATCGCCGGGAGGCAGTACTCCTCGGCGAACTCGTCCTTGGCGTCGGCGACCTCGGCCTCGACGGCGCCGCACGCGAGGGCGCGCTTGCGGATGACGTCCAGGTCCTCGCCGCCCTGGCCGACGTCGACCGCAACGGCGATGACCTCGGCGCCCGTCTCCTCGGCGATCCAGCCGATGGCGACGGAGGTGTCCAGACCGCCTGAATAGGCGAGTACGACGCGCTCGGTCACGGGTTTCTCCTCACAGTGCATTCGCTGACATGCATGAGTATGCAGAACTCCGCATGATTCGTCAATCGCCGCTCCGGCGAGCCGGGGCCTCCGGGGAGTTCCGGCGTCCGGTTGAACGGATGAAATCGCTTTCCCGTAATCACCTCCGAACGCAGGCGCCGCGTTGCCCGACCCGAACCCCCACGAACCGCTCCCGTATCCCCGACCCGAGTGAGGCTTCCGCATGTCCAGGGCTCTTCCGAAGTACGACAGGCGTCGCGTGGCGGTCATCGGCGGCGCCGCCGCCGTGGTGCTGTCCGGCGCGGTGGTCGCCGGTTCCGCGCTCGCCGGGACGCCCGGCGGGAACGGCGGCGCGGCGAACGCCCGCACGCTCGCCGCGCCCGGCACCATCACCTGCCCCGACGTCGCCTCCCGGCTGCCCGCCGTACCGGCGTCCGCCAAGGCCGAGGTCGACCGCAACCTCACCCTGCTCCAGACCCAGATCCAGGAAGCGAACACGCGGCTCGCCAGAACCGTCGGCCAGGGCGGACCCGACTTCGTGAACAACGCCATCCTCGGCCCCCTCAAGGACAAGCGCGCCTCCACCATCGACCGCATCGCCATCGCCATCGGCCGCACCTCCACCAGGCCCACCGGCCTCGACACCCTCGCCGCCTGCACGCTCACGAAGTGAGGTGACAGGAGGGCGCGGCCACCCCGCAGACGCCGGCCGGGGTGGCCGCGACCGAACGAATGCCCGTACAGCGCACGGCAATTACTTAGACAGGCGAAGGAATCCGGTCGATAATCGCCGGACATGGGAAAGACTCACGCACGCTTGGACGGCAGGCTCCGGACGTTCATCGAGGAGCAGCCCCTCTTCTTCACGGCCACCGCTCCCCTCTCCGGCGACGGCACGGTCAACCTCTCCCCCAAGGGACTGCGCGGCTCGTTCGCGGTGCTGGACGAACTCACCGTGGCCTACCTGGACTTCGCCGGTTCCGGCGCGGAGACGATCGCGCACCTGCGGGAGAACGGCCGCATCACCCTCATGTGGTGCGCCTTCCAGGGGCCGCCGAACATCGTCCGGGTGCACGGCCGGGGTGAGCCGGTCTTCCGCGACGACCCGCGCTTCGCCGGTCTGCTCGCCCGCTTCCCGGACATCGACCCGAGCCTCCACGGACTGCGCGCCGTCGTCGTCGTGCACGCCGAGCTGATCCGCGACAGCTGCGGTTACGCCGTCCCCCTCATGGCGTACGAGGAGGACCGCGACCTGCACGGGAGGCGGTTCGCGCGGGAGGACGACGCCTCGCTGAGCGCCTACTTCGCCAAGAAGGAGCACGTGGCGACGAGCCTGGACGGACTACCCGGGCTGCCGTTGCCGCTCCCCCCGTCTAGCGTCTGAGCCATGCGCCAAGGTGTCGTCCTCGCCCTCGTGTCCGCGTCCGTCTGCGTGCTCGGTCTCTCCCCCGGGCACGACGCGGAGCCGCTGCCCGCGCGGATGGCGGACACCGGGGGCGGCACCCAGCTGATCACCGCGTCGGCGCCGGGCGCCGGCTCGACGTCGGGGACGGTGACCTGGTGGGACCTGCGGGACGGGAAGTGGACCGAGACGGGCTCCGCGCCCGCCCGGTTCGGGGCGAACGGGCTGGTGGAAGGCGGTGCGCGCGTGCAGGGCACGAACACGACGCCGACCGGCCTGTACGACATCCCGTTCGGCTTCGGCATCAGGGCCGCCCCGGCCGGGACCCGCGTCGAGTACCGGCCGGTGACGACCGCCTCCTGGTGGTGCCAGGACAACGACTCCACGTCGTACAACCGCTGGACCGAGCCGCTGCCCGCCGACTGCCGGGCCGCGCAGTCCGAGAAGCTGAGCTCCTACGACCCCCAGTACGGGTACGCGCTCGTCATCGGCTTCAACTACGACCGGCCCGTGCGCGGGCGCGGCGCCGGGATCTTCCTGCACGTGAACGGCGAGGGCGCGACGGCGGGCTGCGTGTCCGTGCCCGAGGACGCCATGCGGAAGATCATGAGCTGGGCGGATCCGGCCCGCGGGCCGCACGTCGCGATCGGTACCGCGGACGGCGCCACGGCGGTCACGCGGTACTGAGCCGCACCGTGAAGGTCGTCGATCCCGGCTTGCTCTCCAGCTCGACGCCGCCGTCGTGCGCCTCCACCACGGCCGCCACGATCGACAGGCCGAGTCCCGCGCCGCCGCCGGAGGCGTCCGCGCGGCGGCGGTGCTCGGCGCGGGTGAACCGTTCGAAGACGCCCGGCCGCACGTCCTCGGGGACGCCGGGGCCGTCGTCGTGGACCGAGAGGCGGGCCGTGCCGTCCCCGGCCGCCAGGGTCACCGTCACCTCGGTGCCGTCGGGGGTGTGCAGCCGGGCGTTGGCCAGCAGGTTGGCCAGCACCTGGTGAAGCCGGTGGGCGTCGCCCGTCACCGTCACCGGCTCCTCCGGCAGGTCCAGCGTCCAGCGGTGGCCGGGGCCCGCGGCCCGCGCGTCCGTCACCGCGTCCAGCACCAGCCGGGTCAGGTCGACCGGGCGGCGCTCCAGGGGACGGCCGGCGTCCAGGCGGGCCAGCAGGAGCAGGTCGTCGACCATCTCGCCCATGCGGGAGGACTCGGCGGCGATGCGCTCCAGGGCGCGGTGCACCTCCGGCGGCACCGGGCCGGGGTGCAGGAGGGCGAGTTCGGCGTGGCCGCGGACCGAGGCGACGGGGGTGCGCAGCTCGTGGCTGGCGTCGGCGGCGAAGCGGCGCAGCCGCTCCTCGCTGGCGTGCCGTTTGGTCAGGGCGCCCTCGACATGGCCGAGCATGCGGTCGAAGGCGGCCGCCACCTGGCCCACCTCGCTGCGCGGGTCGGAGACCGGGGCGCGGGGCGGCAGGGCGACCTCGCCGCTGGCGAGCGGCAGCTCGCTGACCCGGGTGGCGGTGGCGGCGACCCGGCTCAGCGGGCGCAGCGACCAGCGGACCCAGAGCGCCCCGGCCACGCCGGTGACCACGAGCGCGAGGCCGAAGACGACGCCGGCCACCCGTTCCAGGCGGTGCACGGTGGCCTCGACCGGCTCCAGCGGAAGGCCGACGATCAGGACGTCCCCGTCCCGGCCCGGGGAGGCGATGACCCGGTAGTCGTGCAGTGCGGACAGCTCGATGGTGTGGGGGCGGCCGTCGGCCGGGAGCCGGGCGAGCCGCCGCTGGTCCCCGGCCGTCAGGTCGACGTTCAGGTCGGCGGAGGGGTCGCCGGAGCGGATGAGGCCCTTGTGGGTGACCCGGCCGTCCAGCAGGCGCGCGCCGAAGGTGCCGGTGGCCTGGCGGCGGGTGTCGAGGGGCTCGTCGCCGTCGTGGTCCGTGCGCGGCGCGGCGTGCTCCATGCTCTCCGGGAACCGGGTGCCGACCTGGACGAGCTGTTCGTCCAGGCGCTGGGTCAGGAAGCCGTTCAGCTCGACGACCGCGGCGAGTCCCACGGCCGCGCAGCTCACCGCGAGCAGGACCACGAGGCCGACGGTGAGCCGGGCGCGCAGGGTGCGGGGGCGGGGCAGCCGGCGTGCGCTCCTCACCGCGTCACCGGCTTCAGTACGTAGCCCGCCCCGCGCACCGTGTGGATCATGGGCTCGCGGCCCGCGTCCACCTTCTTGCGCAGATAGGAGATGTACAGCTCGACCACATGGGCCCGGCCGCCGAAGTCGTAGGACCAGACCCGGTCGAGGATCTGGGCCTTGCTGAGCACCCGGCGCGGGTTGCGCATGAGGAAGCGCAGCAGCTCGAACTCGGTCGGTGACAGTTCGATCAGCTCACCGGACCGGGTCACCTCGCGGGCCTCCTCGTCCATGACCAGGTCCCCCACGACCAGCCGGGGCCCGTCCTCCTGCTGGCGGGCCATGCCGGCCCGGCGCAGCAGGCCGCGCAGCCGGGCGACGACCTCCTCAAGGCTGAAGGGCTTGGTGACGTAGTCGTCGCCGCCCGCGGTGATGCCGGCGATGCGGTCCTCGACCGCGTCCCGGGCGGTGAGGAACAGCACGCAGACCTCGGGCTTGACCTCGTGCAGCCGCCGCAGCACGGCGAAGCCGTCGGTGTCGGGCAGCATCACGTCGAGGACGACGGCGTCGGGCAGCAGCTCGCGCGCGGCGCTGACCGCGGCGGCGCCGTCGCCGGCCGCGCGCACCTCCCAGCCCTCGTAGCGCAGGGCGCCGGTCAGCACCTCCGCGAGGTCGGGGTCGTCGTCGACGACCAGGACGCGCAGCGGGGTGCCGTCGGGTCGGGTGAGGGCCGGGCGGCCGGAGCGAGTGGTGTTCATGGCGCCTACCAGCATCGCCCCTGACGGGGCCGGCCGTCCGCCCGCCCCCCTCTGAGTTTCCTCTGAGCGTGCGGGCGGCTGTCTGAGATGTCTCTGAGAAAGCCCCCCGGGACCCCGCCCAAGCCGGTTTTTCAGAGGTGCCTCAGAACTTGCGCCCGCACAGTGGCATGGCTGACGGACGAAGGGAACGGCACTGATGACCACCGTGTATACGAGGCGGGCGGCCCCGCCCCTGCCTGGGGCGGCGCGGCATGCCCCGGCGGGCTGGGTGCTGGCCGCGCTGTGGGCGGGGGCGGCGGCCGTGGTCGCGCTCTGGTGGACGGACACCGGGTCCGTGGTCGGCACGGCCGGCTGGCTGACCGGGGCCGGGCGGATCGCCGGCCTGCTGTGCGGGTACGCCTGCGCGGTGCTGGTCGGGCTCATGGCCCGGGTGCCGCTGCTGGAGGTGCGGATCGGCTCGGACCGGGTGGCGCGCTGGCACGCGATGGCCGGCCGCTACACGATCTGCCTGCTGCTCGCGCACGTGGTGCTCATCCTCGCCGGGTACGCGGCGCAGGACGGGGCCTCGCTGTGGCACGAGGCGGTGACGGTGGTCCTGGACTACCCGGACATGCTGAAGGCGACCGCCGGCACGGTGATCCTGTTCGCGGTCGGCATCACCTCGGCCCGGGCCGCGCGGCGCCGCACCAGCTACGAGTTCTGGTACTACGTCCACCTGCTGACGTACGCGGCCGTGTTCCTGGCCTTCTTCCACCAGCTCACGCTGGGCGACCAGTTCAACGGCAGGCCGGTGGCCACCGCCGTCTGGTACGCGCTGTACCTCGGGGTGGCGGCCCTGGCGGTGTGGTTCCGGATCCTCGCGCCCGTGCGGCTCAACCGGCGGCACCGGCTGCGGGTGGACTCGGTGCACAAGGAGGCGCCGGGCGTGTACTCGGTCGTCGTGCGCGGCCGGCACCTGGACGAGCTGGGGGCGCGGCCGGGGCAGTTCTTCCGCTGGCGGTTCCTGGGCGAGGGCATGGGCTGGACGTCCACGCCGTACTCGCTGTCGGCGCCGCCGCGCCCGGACCTGCTGCGGATCACGGTGAAGGCGCTCGGCGACCACAGCGCGGCGGTGCCGCTGCTGCGGCCGGGCACCCGGGTGTGGGCGGAGGGCCCGTACGGCTCCCTGACCGCGGACCGGGCCACCTCGCACCGCTCCCTGCTGATCGCGGCCGGCGTCGGGATCACCCCGCTGCGGGCGCTGTTCGAGACGCTGCCCGGCGAGGTCACCCTGCTGTACCGGGCCCGCAACGCCGAGGACCTGGCGCTGGGCGGCGAGCTGGAGGCGATCGCCCGCCGGCGCGGCGGCCGGGTGCTGTACGCGCTCAACGGGCCGCACGGGCAGCGGCCGGACTTCAGCGCCGAGTCGCTCCGGGCGAACTTCCCGGACCTGGCCGGGCACGACGTCTACCTATGCGGCCCGCACGGTTTCGCGCAGGACGTGTACCAGGCGCTGCGGGCGGCCCGGGTGCCGGACCGCCGTATCCACCACGAGTCCTTCGAGCTGTGAGGTCGCCTTCCGTGCACGCGCTGAACAAGAACCGCCCCTTCCGCCGCATCGTGCTGGCGAGCGCGGCCACCGTCTCCGGGATGGTGCTGCTGCTGTCGCTCAAGCCGCACACCGGTCCCGGGCTCGCCGCCGGCACCCCCGCGCCCGCGCCCACGAGCAGCGGCGCCGGCGCCACCCCGGGTACCACCAAGGCGCCCGCCACCGGGACCCGGACGGCCACCGGCGACACCGTCCAGACCCGCTGGGGCCCGGTCCAGGTGCGGGTGACGATCAAGAGCGGCAAGCTCACCGACGTCACGGCGGTCACCTACCCGACGGAGAACCCGCGCGACCGCGAGATCAACAGCTACGCCATCCCGCAGTTGCGGCGCGAGGCGCTGGACGCGCAGAGCGCGCAGATCGACTCGGTCTCGGGAGCCACGTACACCAGCGACGGCTACCGCCGGTCGCTCCAGTCCGCGCTGGACTCGGGGGGCCTCTGAACACTCCGCGCGCACGGCGCGTATCTCAGGGCCAAGGGTCAAGTCCCCACGGAGGAACCGTGACCACCACGCTCGCAGGCGGACGTGCCGCCCGCCGCCAGACGATGCGCCGCATCCGCCCGCGCCGCTCCCCGGCCGTTCCGCTGCTGATCGCGGTCTGGGCGGGCGCGGCGGCCGTGCTGTGGCTCTGGTGGCACAACACCCCGGCCATCGCGGACAACAACGGCAGGATCCTGAACGCGGGCCGGATCACCGGTCTGCTGGCGGGCTATCTGATGGCACTGGTCGTGCTGCAGATGGCGCGGGTACCGGCGCTGGAGCGGCGGGTCGGCTCCGACCGGGTGGCCCGCTGGCACGCGATGAGCGGCCGTTACACGCTCTGCCTGATCGTCGCGCACGTCTTCCTCACCATGTGGGGCTACGCGCTGCAGGCGGGCAGGTCGCTCGGCGACGTGGTCCAGCAGACCGTCGACTCCGTCGAACAGCTTCCGGACATGGGCAAGGCCGCCATCGGCACGGGTCTGTTCGTGCTGATCGGGGTCAGCTCGGTGGGCGGGATCCGCCGCCGGCTGCCGTACGACGCCTGGTACCACGTGCACCTGCTGACGTACGCGGCGGTGTTCCTGACGTTCTGGCACCAGATCACCACCGGCAACGACTTCGCGGTCGAGCCGGTGGCCAAGACCTTCTGGTACGGGCTGTACGGCGCTGTCACGGCGCTGGTGCTCTGGTACCGGATCATCACCCCGGTCCGGCTGAACGTCCGTCACCGGATGCGCGTCGAGGCGGTGATCGAGGAGACGCCGGGCATCGTGTCGGTGCTGATCGGCGGGCGGCGGCTGCACCGGATGGGCGCGGAGGCGGGGCAGTTCTTCCGCTGGCGGTTCCTCGCCCCCGGGATGCGGTTCAGCTCGCACCCGTACTCGCTGTCCGCGGCGCCCCGGCCGGACATGCTGCGGATCACGGTGAAGGCGATCGGCGACCACAGCTCCCGGCTGCGCGAACTGGAGCCCGGCACCCGGGTGTGGGCGGAGGGCCCGTACGGGGCGCTCACCGCGCAGCGGCGCAGCCGGGGCAAGGTGCTGCTGGTGGCGGGCGGCGTCGGCATCACGCCGATGCGGGCGCTGTTCGAGACGCTGCCCGGGGCGGCCGGTGACATCACCCTGCTCTACCGGGCCAACACCACCCAGGACCTGGCACTGTGGGACGAGCTGGCCGCGATCGCCGAGGAACGCGGCGCCCGCCTGATGTACGCGGTCAACAGCCCGGACGGCGAGCGGCCGGACATCTCCGCGGAGAACCTCCAGCGGAAGATCCCGGACGTCGACCGCCACGACGTGTTCATGTGCGGGCCGCCCGGGTTCGCGCAGTCCGTGTACGAGGCACTGCGCGGCGCGGGGGTCCCCGCGCGGCGTATCCACCACGAGTCGTTCGAGATGTGAGCGGGAGCTGCTGAGCGATGAGGAAGAGCCACCCCATTCGGCGCGTCGTGCTGGCCACCGCGGCCACCGTGTCCGGAGTCGTGCTGCTGCTGTCGCTGAAGCCCGCGTCGGACCCGGCGGCGGCGGCGCCGGCGGCCGGCGCCGCCCCGCAGCCGGGCGCGGCCGCGCAGCAGGCGCCGCAGGGCGGGAAGCAGGGCGGTGGCGCGGCGGCGGGCACCGTCACCGGTGACGCGGCGCAGACCCAGTACGGGGCCGTGCAGGTGCGGCTGACCGTCACGGACGGGAAGATCACCAAGGCCGAGGCGGTGCAGGCGCCCAAGGGCGGGGTCAGCGACCAGAAGACCGCGCTCGCCGTGCCGAAGCTCAACCAGGAGGCCGTGGCCGCGGGGAACGCCGACATCGACGCGGTGTCCGGGGCGACGTACACCAGCGCGGGGTACAAGAAGTCGCTGCAGTCGGCGCTGGACAAGGTGAAGGCGCCGTCCTCCGGGTCCGGCGCCGGTTCCGGATCGGGCGCCGGTTCCGGTTCCGGCGGCTCCGGATCGGGCGCCGGTGCCTCGGGGGCCGCTCGGACCCGGACCGTGACCGGCCGGGTCGCGCAGACGCAGTACGGCCCGGTGCAGGTCAGGATCACGGTCAGCGGGGGCAGGATCACCCAGGCGGCGGCCGTGCAGGCGCCGAAGGGCGGGGTCAGCGGCCAGAAGACCGCGCTTGCCGTGCCGAAGCTGAACCAGGAGGCCGTGGCCGCCGGGAACGCCGGCATCGACGCGGTGTCCGGGGCGACGTACACCAGCACCGGCTACCAGCAGTCGCTGCAGTCCGCGCTCGACCAGGCCGGTGGGTGATCCGATGACCGGACCGGCCGGCGCCCCAGCGGCGGTGCGGCACGCGGAGGAGGTCATGGGGACCGTCTTCTCCTTCGACGTGCGCGGCGGGCGGCCCGACGCGGTGCGTGAGGCGCTGGCCGGGGCGGTCGCCGGACTCCACCGGGCGGACGCGCTGTTCTCCACCTACCGCGAGGACAGCGAGCTGTCCCGGCTGGCCCGGGGCGAGCTGACCGAGGAGCGGTGCGCGCCCGAGGTGGCCGAGGTGCTGGAGTTGGCGGCCGAGGCGGAGCGGGTCAGCGACGGCTGGTTCAGCCCCCGGTACCAGGGCTCTCTCGACCCGACGGGAATCGTGAAGGGCTGGGCGGCGGAACGGGCCGCCCGGCTGCTGGCGGCGGTGGACGGGGTGTGCGGGGTCAGCGTGAACGGCGGCGGCGACGTCCAGATGCTGGGCGCGCCGGAGCCGCAGCGGCCGTGGCGGGTGGGGGTGGCCGACCCCGTTCGGCCGGGCGGGCTGGCCGCGGTGATCTCGGCGGCGGGCGCGGACGAGCTGTCCGTGGCCACGTCCGGCACGGCGGAGCGGGGCACGCACATCGTGGATCCGCGCACCGGCCGCCCGGCGGTCACCGACCTGGTCTCGGTGACGGTGGTCGGACCGCGGCTGACATGGGTGGACTGCTGGGCCACGGCCGCGTTCGCGATGGGCTCGCGGGCCGGTCTCGCCTGGCTGGAGTCGCTGCCCGGCGTGGAGGGTCTGCTGATCACGGCCGGGGACGAGGTGCGGTGCACCGGGGGGCTGGCAGCGCGGCTGGGCTGAGCAGACTGGAGGAAGTTCGGACTTTTCGCCCGAATCGCCATCTATCTTCCGCCTCGGGACGTATCCCAAGTGGAGCAAGTTTCAGGAGGAACGAACATGGCCATCTTCAGCAGCCTGATGCCTGCCAACCGCCGGGACCATGGCGGCGGCTCCGGACACGGCGGCGGGTCGGGATTCGGGCACAACAACAGCGGTCGCGGTAACAACAGCTTCGGAGGCTTCAACCACGGTGACCGCCACGGTCACAGCGGCGGCCACGGCGGCCATGGCGGACACGGCGGCCACGGCGGTTACTGATCATCACCCGCAGCAGAGCGGACCGGATCCGGACGGACCCGGTCCGCTCTGCGGGTAGCTGAGGACTGCGTGACATGGCAAAGGTCTGGCGGCGTCTGATGGCGCTCGGTGAGTCCTCGGACGCCGTCGTCGAGGCCGCGCCCCCGGTGCCCCCGCGCGAGGTCTTCCGGAGATTCTGGCCCTACACCCGGGGCGGCCGGCGCTGGCTGATCCCCATCGTCGTCTTCAGCCTGGTCGGTCCCGCCGTCGACGCGGCGGAGATCTGGCTCTTCAAGATCGTCATCGACGACGTGCTGGTCCCCCGCGACCTGGGGCCGTTCCTGTGGATCGCCCCGACCTACCTGGGCCTCATCCTCTTCTCCGGCATCCTCGCGTTCGCCGACGACGTGACCTCGACCTGGGTCGGGGAGCGCTTCCTGCTCTCGCTGCGCTCCGACGTCTTCCGGCACGTCCAGGGGCTGTCGCTCGGCTTCTTCGAGCGCCGGCGGCTCGGGGACGTGCTGTCCCGGGTGACCGGCGACGTCGACGCGGTCGAGACGTTCCTGCTGTCCGGTGTGGCGGACGCCCTGTACTACGTGGTCCGCCTCGGTGTCTTCCTCGGCCTGCTGTTCTCCCTCGCCTGGGACCTGACCCTGCTGGCCCTGGTCATCGTGCCGGTGTTCTGGGCCGCCGCCCGGCACTTCTCCCGGCTCAGCAAGGAGGCGGCCCGGGAGCGCAGGCGGCGCAGCGGCTCGCTGAGCGCGATCGCCGAGGAGTCGCTGGGCAACGTCGCGCTGGTGCAGGCGTACAACCGCCAGGGCTGGGAGGAACACCGCTTCCACCGGGAGAACCTCGGCAGGTTCCGGGCGGTGATGGCCTCGACGCGGATCCGCGCCGTCTACCGTCCCATCGTGGAGCTCATCGAGGTTTCCGGCGGCCTGGCGGTCATGGGCCTCGGCACCTGGAAGCTCGCCCAGGGGCAGCTCACGCTGGGCGGTCTCATGGTCTTCCTCGCCCTGATCAGCAAGCTCTACAGCCCGGTGCGCGGCCTGTCCCAGCTCGGGACCACGTTCTACGCGGCCTCCGCCTCCGCCGAGCGGATCATCGAACTGCTGGACCAGCGGCCGCAGGTGGCCGAGGCTCCGCAGGCCAGGCGGACCGGGCGGGCCCGCGGGGACGTGCGGTTCGACGGCGTCTGGTTCCGCTACCCCGGCGCCCCGGCCTGGGCCCTGTCGGGGGTGTCCTTCCACGCGGCGCCGGGGGAGACGCTGGCACTGGTGGGAGCCAGCGGGGCCGGCAAGTCGACGGTCGCGAAACTGCAGCTGCGCTTCTACGACCCCGAGCGGGGTGCCGTACTCCTGGACGGGACCGACCTGCGAGAGCTGCGGCTGGCCGACGTGCGCGAGAGCGTGTCCGTGGTGCTGCAGGAGACCCTCGTCTTCCACGGCACCGTGCGGGAGAACATCGCCTACGGCCGGCCGGACGCCTCGGAGGCGGACATCGTGGCCGCGGCGCGCGCCGCGCAGGCGCACGAGTTCGTCGAACGGCTCCCTGAGGGCTACGACACGCTGGTCGGCCAGCGCGGCCGGACCCTGTCCGGCGGGCAGTGCCAGCGGCTCGCGATCGCCCGCGCCATGATCAGGGACGCCCCGGTACTGCTGCTGGACGAGCCGACCACCGGGCTCGACGCCCGGTCGGGGCGGCGGATCATGGACCCGTTGCGCCGGCTCATGACGGGACGGACGACCATCGTCATCTCCCACAACCTGCTGACCGTCCGCGACGCCACCCGCATCGTGGTGCTCGACCACGGCCGGGTCGTGGAGGACGGCTCCCACGACGAACTGATCGGGCGCGACGGGGCGTACGCCCGGCAGTACCGGCTCAGCGCGGCGTCCGGGCTCCCGGCCGAAGGGAAGGTGCTGTCGTGACCGTCTCCACCGCCGAGGCGCCGCCCCTCGCGCCGGGCGCGGCGCCGGCCCCGGGCTACGAGGTGCTGGCGCACCTGGCGCGCACCGGCTGGCTCGACGTCTACGACGCCTGGAGCGAGGAACGGGCCTGCCGCTGCGTGGTCAAGGCGCTGCGTCCGGACCAGCGGGGCGAGGAGGGGCTGGCGGAGCGGCTGCTGCGGGAGGGCAGGTGGCTGAGCCGCTTCACCCACCCGCACCTGGTGCGCGGCTACGAGACCCTGGAGGCGCCCGAACCGCTGGTCGTCCTGGAGACCCTGACCGGCGAGACGCTGGACCACCTCGTGCACCGTCTGCGGCGCCGGCCGGCCGCCACCGACGTGGCGCTGCTCGGCACCCAGTTGTGCTCCGCGGTGCACTATCTGCACCGGCAGGGTCTGCTGCACCTGGACATCAAGCCGTCCAACGTGGTGGTCGAGCGCGGGCACACGAAGGTGCTGGACCTGAGCCTCGCGCGGCCGCCCGGTCCGGCGCCCACCGGGATCGGCACCTGCTGCTACCTCGCGCCGGAACAGGCCCGCGGCGAGCCGCTCACGGCCGCCGCCGACGTCTGGGGCATCGGCATCACCCTGTTCGAGGCCGCCTGCGGCGAACTTCCCTCCGGCGAGCACGAGCCGGGCGGCGCCTCGGACGACCGGTACCCCCGGGCGCAGGAGAGCGTCCCGCCGGTCGCCTCCCGCCGGCGTCTGCCGGCGGCCCTCGCCGCCGCCGTCGACGCCTGTCTGCGTCCCGCGCCGGAAGCCCGGCTCACGCTCCCCGAACTGGCCGCCGCGCTCGGTTCGGTCCTGCCGGGCCCGCAGGGCCCGCGCGACTGAGGCGGGACGGGGGCCCGGCTTCAGGCCGCTTCGGCGCGGACCTGCCCGGCCTGCAGCGGGGCCGTGGCGAGGACGGTGCCGTCCGGGGCGGTCAGGCGGGCGCCCGACACCGCGCCGGCGTCGACGGGAGCCGCCACGCCCCAGGCGCCGCGGCCGTCGTGCATCGCGAACTCGCCGAGCCGGACCGTCGTGCCGTCGGAACGCTCCAGGAGACAGGTGACCTTGCCCTCGTACGCGCTGCCGGAGCCCGTCAGGTCGACCGACATGAACACCCACCCCGGGCTGCCGGGGTGGGCGTAGACCTCTCCCGCGGGGCGGGCCCCGTCCCCGGCCGAGGTCAGATCACCGACCAGCATGGTCTCGGTCCCGGCGGGCGCCGCGGGCGCGGCCGTGACATCCTGGATGGCGGTGCCGATCCCCCAGCCGGCGAAGCCGAAGGCGACGGCGAACGCGACCGCCACCGAGGCGAGCCGCAGGCGGACCCGCCGGGCGCGGCCGCGCAGTCCCGCACGCAGCGGCTCACGTGCCCGCGGGCGCCGTTCGTCCGTGGCGTCCTCGGTCAGTGCGCGCGCCACCCGGGTCTCGAAGCCCAGCGGCGGTTCCCGGCAGGGCAGCAGGCCGATCAGCCGGTCGCCGACGAGGGTCAGGTGCTCGACGTACTCGCGGCACTCCGCGCAGCGGTCCAGATGCTCGACGGCCGCGGCGCGCTCGCGGCCGTCGAGGACGCCCAGCGCCAACTCGGCGCCGAGCTCCCGCAGTCGCCCGCAGGTCACCTCACTGGACATTGTTGCCTCGCTTTGGAGCCGCGAGGGTGGTCCGCAGTTTGCCCATGGCCGCCCTGATCCGCGTCTTGGCGGTGCCCAGCGGGATCTTCTCCCATTCCGCTATCTGCTGGGCCGTCATTCCGTAGACACCCGCCATCACCAGGGCACGCGCCTGTTCCCGCGGCAGCCTCGCCAGGGCGGCCCGGAGCTGGGACGAGGCCTCGTCGGCCAGCGCCCACCGCTCGGGGGTCTCGGTGACGACGCCCAGGAGAGCCTCGAGGTCCTCGGGCGCCACCGCCTGCGTCCGCCGGGCGCGGACGGCGTCGATCGCGAGGTTGTGCGCGATGGTCGTCAGCCAGGTCGTGACCGACCCGCGGCGCGAGTCGTAGATCTGTGCGTGACGCCACGCGCGCTCGAACGTCTGCTGGGCGATGTCCTCGGCGAGCTGCGGATCACCGGTGACGGCCATGGCCACACCGAAGACCCTGTGCTGGAACCTCCGTACGAAGGCGACGGCGAGTTCCTGGTCACCGGTGGAGAGCCCGGACAAAAGCGCCTCGTCCGGAAGGCGGTCCACCGGCGTCCCGTAACCCGACACACCTCTGTATACGGTCGGCCGACGCCTGGGGATTGCGCCCCGGCTCCGGAAGATCACACAGCCATTGTCCGCCGGTCGGCCGGGCCCCGCACGCGGGTCACTGTCCGTTCTGGGCCAGCCGCAGCAGGTGATCCGCGAGCGCCTGCCCGCCGTCGGGATCGCGGCTGATCAGCAGCAGCGTGTCGTCGCCGGCGATGGTGCCGAGGATGTCGTGCAGTTCGGCCTGGTCGATCGCGGAGGCGAGGAACTGGGCCGCGCCCGGCGGGGTGCGCAGCACCACGAGGTTGGCGGAGGCCTCGGCGGCGATCAGCAGCTCCTGGGAGAGCCGGCGCATCCGCTCCTCCTTCGCCGACTCCCCGAGCGGGGCGCGCGGGGTGCGGAAACCGCCCTCGCTGGGTACCGCGTAGATCAGGTCGCCGTCGTTGTTGCGGATCTTCACCGCGTTCAGCTCGTCCAGGTCCCTGGAGAGCGTCGCCTGGGTGACGGTCAGCCCGTCGTCGGCGAGCAGCTTCGCGAGCTGGCTCTGGGACCGCACCGGCTGCCGGTTGAGGATGTCCACGATCCGGCGGTGGCGGGCGGTGCGGGTCTGCGGGACGGCGGGTCCGGCACCCGCCGCCTGCTCGTGGTCCTGCGCCTGGCTCATCGTCGTCTCATTCCCCGGATCGTCCGTCCCCGTCGGCTGCGTCGAGGATGCCGGGCAGTGCCCGCAGCAAGGCGCCCGTCTCGTCGTCGCGCAGGTTCAGCGGCGGCATGAGCCGTACGACGTCGGGAGCGGGCGCGTTCACCAGGAACCCGGCCTCCTGGGCCGCCTGCTGCACCCGCGGTGCGTGCGGCCCGGTGAGCACGATACCCAGGAGCAGGCCCGCGCCCCGGACATGGGCGATCATCGGGTGGCCGAGCGCCTCGATTCCGTCGCGCAGCCGCTCGCTCTGCCGCTTGACGTTCTCCAGCAGGCCCTCGTCCGCGATGGTGTCCAGGACGGCGAGTCCGGCGGCGCAGGCGACCGGGTTGCCGCCGAAGGTGGTGCCGTGCTGGCCGGGCCGGAGCAGCTCGGCGGCGCGCCCGAAGGCGACGGTGGCGCCGAGCGGCAGCCCGCCGCCGAGCCCCTTGGCGAGCGTGACGACGTCCGGCAGGACGCCTTCGTGGGCCTGGTACTCGAACCAGTTGCCGGTCCGCCCGACGCCGGTCTGCACCTCGTCCAGCACCAGCAGGGCGCCGGTGGCGGCGGTGATGGCGCGGGCCGCCTTGAGGTAGCCGGCCGGGGGCACCACGACGCCGTTCTCGCCCTGGATCGGCTCGATGATCACGAGGGCCGTCTCCTGCGTCACCGCGGCGGCCAGCGCCTGCGCGTCGCCGTACGGGACGTGGGTGACGTCGCCGGGCAGCGGCAGGAAGGGCTGCTGCTTCGCGGGCTGGCCGGTGAGCGCCAGGGCGCCCATCGTCCGGCCGTGGAAGCCGCCCTGGGTGGCCACCATGTGGGTCCGCCCGGTCAGCCGGCCGATCTTGAAGGCGCCCTCGTTGGCCTCGGCCCCCGAGTTGCAGAAGTAGACCTTGCCGTCCCGCCCGAAGAGCTGCAGCAGCCGCTCGGCGAGGGCCACGGGCGGCTCGGCGACGAACAGGTTGGAGACATGGCCGAGGGAGCCGATCTGCCGGCTGACGGCCTCCACGACGGCCGGATGGGCGTGGCCGAGCGCGTTGACCGCGATGCCGCCGACGAAGTCGAGGTACTCCTTGCCGTCGGCGTCCCACAGCCGGGCGCCCGCGCCGCGGACGAGGGGCAGCCGGGGGGTGCCGTAGTTGTTCATGAGCGCGCCCTGCCAGCGCGCGGTCAGCTCCTGGTTGCCCGTCACGACTGCTCCCCCTCGGTCTCGTCGGGCACGACCATCGTGCCGATGCCCTCGTCGGTGAAGATCTCCAGCAGGATCGAGTGCTGCACCCGGCCGTCGATGACGCGGGCGGTGCGCACGCCGCCGCGCACGGCGTGCAGGCAGCCCTCCATCTTCGGCACCATGCCGGCGGACAGCTCCGGCAGCAGTTTCTCCAGCTGGGAGGCGGTGAGGCGGCTGATCACCTCGTCGGAGTGCGGCCAGTCCTCGTAGAGGCCCTCGACGTCGGTGAGGACCATGAGGGTTTCGGCGCCCAGTGCCGCAGCGAGTGCCGCAGCCGCCGTATCAGCATTGACGTTGTAGACATGTCCGTCGTCCTGTGACCTGGCGATCGAGGACACGACCGGGATGCGGCCGTCGGCGAGCAGTGCCTCGATGGCGCCGGTGTCGATCTCGGTGATCTCGCCGACCCGCCCGATGTCGACCAGCTCGCCGTCGATCTCGGGCTGGTGTCGCGTGGCGGTGATGGTGTGGGCGTCCTCGCCGGTCAGACCGACGGCGAGGGGGCCGTGCTGGTTGAGCAGGCCGACCAGCTCGCGCTGCACCTGCCCGGCGAGCACCATCCGTACGACGTCCATGGCCTCCTCGGTGGTGACCCGGAGGCCGGCCTTGAACTCGCTGACGATGCCGTGCCGGTCGAGGGCGGCGCTGATCTGCGGGCCGCCGCCGTGCACCACGACCGGCTTGAGACCGGCGTGCCGCAGGAAGACGACGTCCTGGGCGAAGGCGGCCTTCAGGTCCTCGTCGACCATGGCGTTGCCGCCGAACTTGATGACGACCGTCTTGCCGTGGTGCCGGGTCAGCCAGGGCAGGGCCTCGATGAGGATCTGGGCCTTGGGCAGTGCCGTGTGTTTCCGCGTCGTGGTCATGAGGAGTAGGCGCTGTTCTCGTGGACGTAGTCGGCGGTCAGGTCGTTGGTCCAGATGGTGGCGCTCTCGCCGCCCGCGGCGAGGTCGGCGACGATGTGCACCTCGCGGTAGCGCATGTCGACCAGCTCGCGGTCCTCGCCCACGGAGCCGTCCTTGCATACCCAGACGCCGTTGATGGCGACGTTCAGCCGGTCCGGTTCGAAGGCGGCCTTCGTGGTGCCGATGGCGGACAGGACGCGGCCCCAGTTGGGGTCCTCGCCGTGGATCGCGCACTTGAGCAGGTTGTTGCGGGCGATGGAGCGGCCGACCTCGACGGCGTCGTCCTCCGTCTCGGCGTTGATCACCTCGACCTTGATGTCCTTGGCCGCGCCCTCGGCGTCGCCGATGAGCTGCCGGCCGAGGTCGTCGCAGACCTGCCGGACGGCCTCGGCGAACTCGTCGTACCCGGGGTTGACGCCGGAGGCGCCGGAGGAGAGCAGCAGCACGGTGTCGTTGGTGGACATGCAGCCGTCGGAGTCGACGCGGTCGAAGGTGACCCGGGTCGCGGCGCGCAGGGCCTTGTCCAGCACCTCGCCGTCGACGTCGGCGTCGGTGGTGAGGACGACCAGCATGGTGGCGAGGCCCGGCGCGAGCATGCCGGCGCCCTTGGCCATGCCGCCGACGGTCCACCCGTCCTTGCCGACCACGGACGTCTTGTGCACGGTGTCGGTGGTCTTGATGGCGATGGCGGCCTTCTCGCCGCCGTGCTCGCTGAGGGCGCCGGCGGCCGTCTCCACACCCTTCAGGAGCTTGTCCATCGGGAGCAGCACGCCGATGAGCCCGGTGGAGCAGACGGCGACCTCGATGGCGCCCCGGTCCAGCACCTCGGCCGCCTTCTCGGCGGTGGCGTGGGCGTCCTGGAAGCCCTTGGGGCCCGTGCACGCGTTGGCGCCGCCGGAGTTCAGCACCACGGCCGACACCTGGCCGCTCCTGAGGACCTGCTCGGACCACAGCACCGGGGCGGCCTTCACACGGTTGGAGGTGAAGACGCCGGCGGCGGCACGGCGGGGCCCGTCGTTGACCACGAGGGCCAGGTCCGGGTTGCCGTTCTCCTTGATCCCGGCGGCGATGCCCGCCGCCGTGAATCCCTTGGCTGCCGTGACGCTCACGGTGCGACTCCGATCGTGGAAAGTCCCGTGGTCTCGGGGAGACCCAGGGCGATGTTCATGCTCTGCAGGGCACCGCCCGCGGTGCCCTTGGTCAGGTTGTCGATGGCGCTGATCGCGATGACGCGGCCCGCGGCGGCGTCGTACGCGACCTGCACCTGCGCGGCGTTGGAGCCGTACACGGACGCCGTCGCCGGCCACTGCCCCTCGGGGAGCAGGTGGACGAAGGGCTCGTCGGCGTAGGCCTTCTCGTAGGCGGCGCGGACGGACTCCGCCGTCACCCCGGGAGCGGCCTTCGCGCTGCACGTGGCCAGGATGCCGCGCGGCATCGGCGCGAGGGTGGGAGTGAAGGAGACCGAGACCGGCTCCCCCGCCACCGCGCTGAGGTTCTGGATCATCTCGGGGGTGTGCCGGTGGCCGCCGCCGACGCCGTACGGCGTCATGGAGCCCATCACCTCGCTGCCGAGCAGGTGCGGCTTGGGCGCCTTGCCCGCGCCGGACGTCCCGGACGCGGCGACGACGACCGCCTCGGGCCCGGCGAGGTGGGCCGCGTAGGCCGGGTAGAGGGCGAGGGAGACGGCGGTCGGGTAGCAACCGGGTACCGCGATGCGCCTGGACCCCTCCAGCGCGGCGCGGGCGCCCGGCAGTTCGGGGAGGCCGTAGGGCCAGGTGCCGGCGTGCGGGGAGCCGTAGAACCGCTCCCAGTCGGCCGGGTCCTTCAGCCGGAAGTCGGCGCCCATGTCGACCACCAGGACGTCCGGGCCGAGCCGCTCGGCGACGGCGGCGGACTGCCCGTGGGGCAGCGCCAGGAAGACGACGTCGTGCCCGGCGAGGTTCTCCGGCGTGGTCTCGGCCAGCACCCGGTCGGCCAGCGGCAGCAGGTGCGGCTGGAGCGCGCCGAGCCGCCGGCCGGCGTTGGAGCTCGCCGTCAGGGCGCCGATCTCGATCTCGGGGTGCGCGAGGAGCAGCCGCAGGACCTCACCGCCCGCGTATCCGCTCGCTCCGGCCACCGCCGCACGTACCGCCATGTCCACCCTCCTCTGGATGGCATGACTATACGTATCGCTGCACGTTTATGCAATCGCCTTCCGTGGTCCGGAGGTCACCCGCCACCCGGGGCCGCCCGGGGCGGGACGCAGCGCCAGGCGAGGGCCGCCGCGGTCAGGTAGGCGAGGGCGCCGGCGGTCATGGTGGTGCGCAGCCCGGTGCCGTAGTCGGTGCTGGTGGCCAGCAGGCTGCCGCCCAGGGCGACGCCGGTGGCGCTGCCGATCTGGCGGGTGGTGTTGAACAGGGCGGAGGCGGCGCCCGCGTACGCCGGGGGCGCGGCGCCCATCACGGTGGCCGTCGAGCCGGTGAGCGCGAAGGACGTGCCGAAGCCGGTGGCCATCATCGGGGCCACCAGCAGCGGGTACGCGGGGTCGGGTCCCGCCGCGGCCCAGCCGGCCAGTCCCAGGGCGCCCAGGAGCATGCCGGTGACCACCAGCGGGCGGTCACCGGTGCGGCGGCTCAGCCTGCCGGACAGCACGGAGGCGAACATCGTCATCGCCACCGCCGGGAAGAGGGCCAGTCCGGTCCTGAGGGCGCTGAAGCCGCGCTGGTGCTGGAAGTACAGGCTGGCGGTGAAGACCATGCCGTAGAAGCCGAAGTTGAACAGCAGCCCGATGACGGCGCCGCCGCTCATCGCGCGGGAGCTCAGCAGTCCCAGCGGCAGGGCGGGAGACCGGGCGAACCGCTCCCGCAGGACGAACGCGGCGACGGCGAGCACGGCCAGGGCCAGGCCGGCGAGCACGGCGGGGTCGGTCCAGCCGCGCCGTCCCGCCTCGTTCAGCGCGGCGGTGAGCAGGGCCACCGCCGCCACCACGGCGCACTGGGCGGGCCAGTCGAGGGCCCGGTCCCGGTGCCGCGGCGAGGGCGCGACGAACCGCGACGTCAGCGCCAGGCAGACCGCGCCGACCGGCAGGTTGATCAGGAAGACCCAGCGCCAGCCCACCGTGGACACCAGCAGTCCGCCGAGCAGCGGCCCGGCGGAGGCCGCGATGCCGGCCATCGACCCCCAGAGCCCGAAGGCGCGCGAGCGGGCCGCGGGCACCGGGTAGGCCTCCTGGAGCAGGGCGAGGGAGCCGGGCACGATCAGGGCCGCGCCGAGGCCTTCCACCAGCCGGGCGGCGACCAGGAACGGCGCGCTCGGCGCGAACGCGCACGCCGCCGAGGCCGCCGTGAACACCCCGACGCCCGCGCGGAAGACGCGCCGGTTGCCCAGCCGGTCGCCCAGCGCGCCGCCGGTCATCAGGAACCCGGCGAAGACCAGGGTGTACCCGTCCGTGATCCACTGGACGCCGGTGAGCGAGGCGTGCAGGTCCCGGCCCACCACGGGCACGGCCACGTTGATGATCGTGACGTCCAGGATGACCATGAAGTACCCGGCGCACACGGCCAGCAGCGGCGCCGTGGAGCGTGGCGCGGCCGCCGGGACCGGGGCGCCGGCCCCGCCGCCGCGGGCGGACTGAGCGAAGGGCATGGCGCCGACCCCGTCCTGTCCGGAACGCCTGAGCGGTGAGCATGCTAGGCGGCGGCCGCCGCCGGTTACGCGAGCCCGGGCCGCCGGGCGGCCGGCGTGCACCGAACGGGTCAACCGGCCAACCGGACGCGGCTGGACGCGGACCCGGCCAGCAGCGGAGCCGCCGCGGGCCCTGCCACGTGTTCCGGGCAGGGGGTCCCGCAGCGCCCGCCCCCCCCCGATCCTGGCCGCCGGTCCCTCAGCGACGCCCGACGCCCGATCCTGGCCGCCGGTCCCGCAGCGCCCCCCGATCCTGGCCGCCGGTCCCTCAGCGACGCCCGCCGAACTCCCAGTCGTGGACCTCGACGGCGGCGTACTCGACCGGCGCCAGGACGGCCCGGGCGGCGTCCGGGCCGGGGGCCCGGACCAGTGCCGCCGTGCCCAGCCAGATGGCGCCGTCGTCGGACAGCAGCGGCCCGAACGCGATCAGTTCGTCCTGGGCCGGCGGCACCTTCGGCTCGGCGGTCCGCTCGACGCCGAGCCCCAGCACGAGGTACCGGTTGCCGCCGGTCGCGCCACCGGGGAAGTCCCACATGGTGCGCCCCAGCAGGTTGCGCCACCGGCGCAGCAGCACGTCCCGGTACACGCCCGCCTGGTGGTTCGGCTCGTCGAAGGCGAACGCACGGGCGGCCGCGGGACCGGGCAGGTCGACGATGTGCACGCTGCCGGTGGGCGTCTCGCCGTCGGCGGCGAAGGTCGGGCCGCGCGCGATCAGCTCCTCGGCGTACCGGTCCATGTAGGACCAGTGCCGCTCCAGCATCTCGTCGCGCAGCGCCCCGGAGCCGGGCCGGTCGCGGTGGTGGCAGAAGAACTCCATGCCGCGGACCCTGGCGCACCGGGCTCCGGCGGTTCAACCGGATTACGTCACGCGGGCATCCGCGGCCGGTCCCGGACGTCCCTGCCGCCGGGCAGCATGATGCGGCGGGACACGACGAACGTCACCGGGATCGACGCGGCGGAGGCGAGCAGGGGGGCGAAGCGGTTCCCGGCGTGGAGGACGTCCACGATCACGTACACACCCGCGGTGGTGACGAGGAAATTGGTGGCGTTCGTCAGCGGGAACAGCAGGAATTTCCGCCAGGTGGGCCGCGTCCGGTAGGTGAAACGCGCGTTGAGGAAAAAGGATCCGACCATGCTGAGCGCGAATGCGAGGACGTGCGCGCCGAGATAGGGAAGCCAGTGCAGGAACAGCAGGTAGAGGCCGTAGTACACGGCCGTGTTGACGGCGCCGACCACGGCGAAGGTGACCATCTGCCTGGGTATCGCGGTCTGTCTCGGCATCAAGGGATGAGGTCTTTCGTTCGTTCCACGTTGGTCGCCTTCACCAGGAAGTGCGGACGCCCCTTCACCTCGTAGTAGATGCGGCCGGTGTACTCCCCGATGACTCCCAGCATGACCATCTGCACGCCGGCGAGAGCCGTGACCGCGGTGATGATGGTGACATACCCGGGCGCGTCGACGCCGTGCACGAGTGCGGCGCCCACGATCCAGGCGGTGTACAGGCCCGCGCACAGCAGCAGGCCGGTGCCGAGCCAGAGGGCGGCGCGCAGCGGCCGGTTGTTGAAGGACAGCAGGCCGTCGAGGCCGTAGTTGAGCAGGCTGCGCAGGTTCCAGGAACTGCGGCCCGCCTCGCGCGCGGCGTTCTCGTACTCGAAGGTGGTGCTCGGGAAGCCGACCCAGGCGAACAGGCCCTTGGAGAAGCGGTTGTACTCGGTGAGGGCCAGCACGGCGTCCACCACCCGGCGCGACATCAGGCGGAAGTCGCCCACGCCGTCCACCAGTTCGACGTCGACCAGGCGGTTGACGAGCCGGTAGTACAGGCGGGCGGTGAGGGTGCGGGTGAGGCGGTCACCGGTGCGGGTGCGCCGGGCGATGACCTGGTCGTGGCCCTGCTCGCGCAGCCGGACCATGCGCTCGATCAGCTCGGGCGGGTGCTGGAGGTCGGCGTCCATCACGACGACCGAGTCGCCGGAGGCGTGCCGCAGACCGGCGAGCAGGGCCGCCTCCTTGCCGAAGTTGCGGCTGAAGGAGACGTACCGCACCCGGGAGTCGCACGCGGCGAGTCGCTCCAGCACGGCGAGGGTGCGGTCGCGGCTGCCGTCGTCGACGTAGACGAACTCCATGTCGTGCCCGCGCGGCAGCAGTTCGTCGGCGATCCGCCGGGCCTCCTCGTGGAAGCGCTCGAGGACGGACTCCTCGTTGTAGCAGGGCGCGACGATCGATATCAGCATGACGGATCTCCCCCGGTGCGCGTTCGGAGTGCGCTGGTCACGCGCTCGCGTGGTGGTGTGGTCGGGTGCGGTGCCGGCACACGCCGGCGGCGCACGGCCCGGAGCGTGCCGAGCAGGGCGAGCGTCAGGAGCGAGGCGGCTCCGACGGCCGCCCCCAGGCGCAGCCCGGGCGGACGGAAGACACAGGTCAGTGAGGTGGCGGTGCCGTCCAGGGGGACGGCGATCAGCCCGTGGTAGGACCCGGCCGGACGGAGCGGGCCGCCGCCGGCGGCGCACCGCCAGCCGGCGATCCGGGGGGCGGCCACGACGGCGATCCCCCCGCTGCCGGCGGGCAGTTCGGCGCGCAGCGTGCCGTCGGAGACGGTGACCCGGGTGGCGCCGGTGGCCGTCAGCCGGGCGGCCGCGGCGCGCAGGCGCCCGGTGTCCAGGCAGCCGACGGCGCCGCGCGGGACGCGGCCGGGCTGGTCCGGGGTCAGTCTGACGCGCAGCGGCCCGGAGGCCGGGGCAGGTCCGAGCGGCTCCATGGCGGCGCGGTTGCGCGGGTAGGCGAACCGGAAGCGCGCGTCGGCGCGGGCGCCGTCCAGGCGTGCCGTGCCGGAGAAGCGGGGTGCCCACAGGTACACCTGGCTGCCGGCCGGGCAGACGGCCGTCACCGTCGGACGGGCCAGGGCGTTCCCGGCACCGATCCGGCCGCTGCGGACGGGCCGCCCGGCGTCGTCGCGCACGGTGGTGCGGGGGACGGTGTAGACGCGGCTGCCGAGCAGCAGTTCCTGGTTGCGGTACGGCGACGGCCCGAAGCCGGTCCGTGCGGGGGCGCCGCGCACGGTCACCAGGGGCGGCACGTCCCGGCGGGTCACGGTCGCCGGGCCGCCGTCACCGTCGCGCGGCGGCTTCGACTGGTGCGGGTCCGGCGGGGAGTGCACCCGGGCGCCGACGGAGAAGACGACGTCGGTGACGGGGTTGTCCAGGCTCTGCACGCTCCGGCCGCGCGAGGTCCAGCCGCCGCCGAGCGCGGTGAGGGTGCGGCTGAGGACGTCGGAGGTCAGGCTGCTGTAGTACTGGGCGCCCTGGCCGCCGACCAGCATCGGGTCGTTGGCGACGGTCTGCTCGCGGCCGGGGTCGGTGCGGTACCGGGGCCAGCCGTCGGCCCGGGCGACCGCCGCCTCCTGCCGCTGCTGCCGCTGTCCCCAGGGCGCGTAGTCGTCCAGGTGGGCGAGGCGCATCCGGGTGGCGACCGCCGAGGTGGCGGCGCTCTCGCCGGCTTGTGCGCCAAGCAGGATTACGGCGGCGAGGCCGGCCAGGACCCGAGCGCGCCGTCCGGTGTCGGCGCGGCGCAGCAGGGCGAGGCCGGCGAGGGCGCCCGCGGTGGCGAGCAGCAAAACCGGCCAGGTGTGCGGGCGCACCAGGTCGCTGCGGCTCGCCAGACCCGTGATCAGGGCGAGCAGGGCGGCGGCAGCGGCCAGGACGCGCGGGGGCGGCGGGCCGTACGACAGGGTGTGCCAGGCGGCGATGACCAGCAGCCCGCACAGCACGAAGGCCTGCCGGTAGGGGCTGCCCTGCGGGGTGGCGAAGGCGTGCCAGAGGAGATGGGTGGGCGCCCACTGCAGGGAGAGGGCCACCGCGGCCACGAGCAGGGTCCAGCCGGTGCGCACCCGGGCCGGGACCGCGCGGTGGAACGGCAGGGCGAGGGCGAGCAGCAGGGCGGTCAGGCCGACGTAGAGGGCCGGGGAGCCGAAGCCGTAGGTGGCCGGCAGCAGCCGGGCCAGCAGGTCCTCGCCGGGCACCGGGGCGAAGTCGCGGATCCGGCCCGGGTAGGCGTGCTCGGTGCCGAAGTAGACGACCGTGACCAGCGGGGCGGCGAGGCCCATGCCGAGGGCGGCCGTGAGCGCGGCACGGCCGGCGGCCGCGAGCGCCTGCCGGCGGGGCGGGTGCGCGAGCAGCAGGCGCAGCAGCAGGACCAGGCCGGCGCCGAGGGTGGCCATGTAGGCGGTGTAGAAGTTGGCGGTCCAGGCGAGGGCCACGACGAGGACGCCGAGCACCCGGCGCCGGCCGGCCAGGGCCCATTCGCCGGCCAGGCAGAGCAGGGGAAGGGCGACGAGTCCGTCCAGCCACATGGGGTTGTACGAGGCGTCGGCCAGGCTCCAGCCGCACAGGGCGTATGAGGCGCCGAGCAGGCCGGCCGCCCACCAGCGCCCGGGCCGCAGGGCCAGGAGCAGGCAGGCCATGGCGGCGCCGGCCGACGCGGTCTTCAGCGCGGTGACCACGTACACCGCGAGGTCGATCTCGTCCCGCGGGAAGAGGGCGACCAGCGGGGCGAACGGGCTGCTCAGATAGGTGCCGAGGTCGGGCAGGAAGCTGGAGCCGTAGCCGGACCGCCAGTCGACGAGGAGCCCGCCGTCGGCGCGGCCGTGCAGCAGGTCCCACAGGTGGGCGTGGAACGGCACGTACTGGTTGCCCAGGTCGTTGACGCTCCGGGTGCGGAGGCCGAACGGGTAGCTGCCCGCGAGGAGGTCGGCGGCGCAGAAGGCGGTGAGGGCGACGGCCGCGGCCAGCAGCGCGGCACGTGCGGTGGTGCGGGGCCCTGAGGGCCGGGTCGAGCGGTCCATTGATCGGCAGGCCCCCAGCGAATTCATTTCCTCGATTTCGCCGGATTAGACGGAACGCATTTCCGGATGGTTGTGCGCTCACCGAAAAGTGGGGCGTCACACTCCGAATACTTCAAACACGTCGTGAATTTATCGGCCGCCAGGGAAACACTGGATTTCGGAAAGGTGTTTTCAAGGTGAATCGATCTCGTGGAAGGCGCGGGCGGAGCGCACTGCGGTCCGGCCTGGCCCCGGAGTGCCCCGCTTGACCTGGAGTGCGCTCCAACTCCTAGCGTTCCGGCAACGGCGGACGGCGGCCGCGTCGAGCGGCGGCCCGGAAGGGATGTACGACATGAGCGAGAGCACCACCCGTGACGAGCGTTTCGCCCACGGCCTGGAGGTCCTGCGGAAGGTCGACGGCGAGGCCGGGCAGCGGGTCGTCGACTCGCTCGCGGACGTCAGCCCCGAGCTGGGCCACCAGGTCGTCGCCTGGGCCTTCGGGGAGATCTACGACCGGCCCGGACTGGCGCCGCGCGACCGCCAGCTGGTCACGCTGGGCGTGCTCGCGGCGCTCGGCGGCTGCGAGGCCCAGCTCGACGTGCACGTGGGCGCGGCGCTGAACGTGGGCCTCACTCCGGAGGAGATCACCGAGGCGCTGCTGCACTCCGCCGTCTACTGCGGGATGCCGAGGGCGCTGAACGCCACGTTCGCCGCGAAGAAGGTGTTCGCCGAACGCGGGCTGCTGCCGGTGGGACGGCCCGGGGCCGGCTCGTAGACTCGGGGCATGCATGCGCTGACGCCGTATCCGGTCGCGGCGCCGGCCGCGTACGAGGAGGGGGCGGCGATGAGCGGGTTCCGGCCCGTGCCCGACGTGCTGGCCCATCTGGCCGGACGCTGGCGGGTGGAGCGGAGCGTGCGGGACCTGGCGGGCGGGGACGAGGGGCACTTCACCGGGGTCACCGTCTTCGGCCCGCTCGACGGCGGCGGGCTGCTGCACGAGGAGTCCGGGGAGTTCACCTGGCGGGGCGTGACACGGCCGGCCACGCGGACCCTGCGGTTCCTGCCGGGGCGGCGGCCGGGCACGGCGGACGTGCGGTTCGCGGACGGCCGGCCCTTCCACGAGCTGGACCTGACCTCGGGGCGGTACGTCGCCGGCCATCCCTGCGCGGCCGACTTCTACCGGGGCGAGTTCACCGTGACCGACGACGATCGCTGGCGCACGGTGTGGCTGGTGGGCGGGCCGGCCAAGGACCTGTTGCTCACCACGGACTACGTGCGCGAGGGCTGAGCGAGGACGCCGTCCAGACGGAGGTTCCAGCGGCCGGAGCGGCCCGTCACGGTGGTCACCGACAGCGGCCGGACGTCGATGTTCCAGTACGCGGCGGGCGGCGCCTTCAGGGCGTACACCAGGGCCGCGCGGATCACGGAGGGCTCCGCGACCGCGACGATCCGGCCGCCGTCGTCGGCGGGCCGCGTGTCGAGCCAGCCGCCGACCCGGGAGATGAAGGCGAGCAGCGACTCGCCGCCGTGCGGGGTGGAGCGCGGGTCGGCGAGCCAGGCGTCCACCGCCTCCGGCTCACGGGCCATCGCCTCGCCCAGCGTCAGTCCGCGCCAGCGGCCCATGTCGCAGTCGCGCAGGGCGAGCTGGACCAGCGGCGCGTAGCCGAGGGCGTCGCCGGTGGCACGGCTGCGCGGGGTCGGTGAGCAGTAGCGCAGTTCGGCCGCCGCCAGCGGCAGCAGGTCCCCGGCGGCGCGCTGCACCTCGTCCCAGCCGGCCTGGTCCAGCGGCCGGTCGTCCTCGAAGCGCTCCGCGAGCAGCGGGGAACTGCGCGCGGCGGCGACGAACGTCACCCTAAGTGGCATGCGGTGATGGTGGGCCTCGGGGGTACGGAGGTCAAGAGGCGCCGTCCGGCTGTTACCGACGGTAAGATCACGCTCACTCGAAGGTGTGCACCATCCACCGTTCCGGGTGGTCGACCGTCCGGAAGCCGAGCCTGGCGTACACCTCCTGCGCGTCCTCGGTGGCCAGCAGGACGCGGCGCAGCCCGTACGGCCGCAGGTACTCGCGGATCCGGCCGACGAACGCCGTGCCCACCCCCTTGCCGCGCACGGCGGGGTCGACGTACACGTCGGCGAGCCAGGCGAACAGCGCCCGGTCGGTCACCACGCGCGCGTACGCCACCTGCTCCCCCGAGGCCGCGTCGTACACCCCGAAGTTGACCGACTCCGTCATCGCGCGCTCATGCTTCTCGCGGGGCCGGCCGATCGCCCAGTAGGCGTCGGACGACAGCCAGCCGTGCACGCGGTCCACGTCCACACGGCCGGTGTCGGCGGAGAACTCGAAGCCTTCGGGGAGTTCGGGTGCGTCGCTCATGCCGGCATCCTCACAGTCCGCCGAGGCGGGCGTCGACTCCGTTTCACCGGCGGACGGCGCGTCGCGGGCCGCGGCGGGCCGGTCAGCGGCCTCCACCGCGGAACACCTCGTCGCAGGCGGCCCGGAGCCGGCGCACCCCCTCCGTGATCTCCCCCGTGCCCGCGACCGCCGCGAAGGTCAGGCGGAGGTGGCCGCCGGGGGGTTCGGCGCTGAAGTAGGGGCGGCCGGGGGCGACGGCCACGCCCGCGCGCAGGGCGGCGGCGGTGAGAGCGGACTCCGCCCCGGGGCCCGGGCCGCCGGCGGCCGCCGTGCCGTCGGGGAGGCGGACCCAGAGGTGATAGCCGCCGGACGGGATGTGGGGCAGGGCGAGTTCGGGCAGACGGCGGGCGAGCTCGGCGGTCATGGCGTCGCGGCGGGCCTTCAGCTCGGCCGACAGGGTCCGCAGATGGCGGGGCCAGGCCGGGGAGCCGACGAGTTCCAGGGCGGCCTCCTGCAGCGGCCGGGGCACGAAGAAGCTGTCCACCACCTGGATGGCGCGCAGGCGTTCCAGCACCGGCCCCCGGGCGGCCAGCGCGCTCACCCGGAAGCTGGGCGAGGTCGCCTTGGTCAGCGAGCCGACGTGGACGACGACGCCGTCGGGGTCGTCGGCGGCCAGCGGACGGGGCAGCGGTCCGGCGTCCGCGTGCACCAGGCGGCGCACGAAGTCGTCCTCGACCACGAACGCGCCCGCCGCCCGGGCGATGCCCAGCACCTCGGCGCGGCGGCCCGGGGCGAGGACGGCGCCGGTGGGGTTCTGGAAGAGCGGCTGGCAGACGAAGACCCGGGCGCCGGTGGCCCGGAAGGCGTCGGCGAGCAGGCCCGGGCGGACCCCGTCGGGGTCGACCGGCACCGGGACCGGGCGCAGTCCGGCGGCGCGGGCCAGGGCGAGCATGCCCGGGTAGGTCGGGGACTCGACGAGCACCGGAGCGCCGGGCGGGGCGAGCGCCCGCAGGGCGGTGGCGAGCGCGGACTGGCCGCCGGCGGCGACGAGCACCTCGGCGGCGGTGACGGCGCCGCCGATGCCGCGCGCGAACCACTCCCGCAGCTCCGGCAGCCCCTCGAGCGGCGGCCTGCCCCAGGCGCCCGGCCGCCGCCCGGCCCGGGCCAGGGCGGCGGCCATCGCCCGCTCGGGCTGCAGGGAGGGGTGCGGATAGCCGCCGTTGAACTCCAGGACGCCCGGCGGCGGCGCGGCGAGCGAGACGGTGACGCCGGAGGCGTCCACGGTGCGCGGGACCAGCTCGGCGCCGTCGGCGCTGAGCGCGACCTCCTGCCAGGAGGTGTCCCCGGCGGGCGCGGCCGCGGCGCGCGGCGGTCCGGCCCGGAACGCGCCGGCGCCGGGCCGGGTCACCACCAGGCCCTCGGCGGCGAGCTGCGCGAGGGCCCGGGAGACGGTCACCGGGCTCACCCGGAACCGCTCGACCAGGGCCCGGCTGGACGGCAGCTTCCCACCGTACGAGTAGCGGTCCAGCTCGCGGCGCAACCGTTCCGCCAGTTCAGCCACACTGCTACTCTGATCCATGAGAGCACAGAGTAGCGCTACTGCCGCCACCCCGATAGCAGTCACCGCCCCCGCCGCCGAGCGCCGGGGCTTCGGCACCGCGCAGGCCGCGCTCGGCGTCCTCGCCTTCTCCCTCACCTTCCCGGCCACCGCCTGGGGCCTTGAGGGCTTCGGGCCGTGGTCGCTGGTGGCCGTGCGCAGCGTGCTCGCGGCGGTCGTGGCCGGCGGCTGCCTGCTGGTCCTGCGCGTACCGCTGCCCGAGCGCCGGCACCTGGCGGGTCTCGCGGTCGTCGCCGCCGGGGTGGTGTTCGGCTTCCCGCTGCTGACCACGCTGGCCCTGCAGACCTCCACCACCGCGCACGCCGCCGTGGTCGTCGGCCTGCTGCCGCTGACCACCGCCGTCTGCTCGGCACTGCGCACGGGCCACCGCCCGGCACGGCGGTTCTGGGCCGCGGCGCTCGCGGGCGCGGCGGCCGTGGTCGCCTTCACCGTCGGCCAGAGCGGCGGCGCGCTCACGCTCGCCGACGGCTATCTGTTCGGGGCGCTGCTGGTGTGCGCGGCCGGGTACACCGAGGGCGGCAGGCTGGCCCGGGTGATGCCCGGCTGGCAGGTCATCGGCTGGGCGCTGGTGCTGTGCCTGCCGCTCAGCGTCCCGGCCACCGCGCTGGCCCTGTCGTACGAGCCGGTGCGGCTGACCGCGCACGGGGTGGCGGGTCTGCTGTGGGTGGCGCTGGGCTCGCAGTTCCTCGGACTGGTGGTCTGGTACCGGGGCATGGCGGCCATCGGCATCCCGAAGGCCAGCCAGTTGCAGTTGGCCCAGCCGCTGCTCACACTGGTGTGGTCGGCGCTGCTGCTGGGCGAGAACCTCACGGCGGCCGCTCCCCTGACCGCCGTCGCCGTGCTCGTGTGCATCGCCGTCACCCAGCGGTCGTGACGTGAGGAGGGCCTGCCGATGCATGCATCCGTGGGAGACCAGCTTGTCCAGCACGGCCGGGTTGTCGGCCAGCACGACCACGTGTCGGTAGTCGTCGAGGTGATGGGCTCGGAGGGCAGCCCGCCCTACCGCGTCCGCTTCCCGGACGGACACGAGGCCGTGATGTCCCCCGGCCCGGACTGCCAGATCAAGCACAAGGAGAAGGAACAGCAGATCTGATTCAGCGCGGGGTTCTCGCCGGCTGCCGGTAGTGGTCGGCGACCACCCGTGCCATCGCGCCGATCGGGTCCGCCGCCACCTCCTTGGCCGCGAAGAAGACGTGCCCGCGCACCTGCGGGTAGCGGGCGGCGAGCGTGAGGTGCCGGGACAGCTCGACGGGGTCCTGCCACTGCGAGGGCTGCCCCGCCGCCCCCGCCTTGTAGAGCGCCTCCCCGACGTACAGCCGGGTGCCGGTGCCGCGGGCCACCTCCGCCCACCAGTCCACCAGGGTCGCGTAGTCGGCGGCGGCGAAGCCGATGTTCCAGTAGAGCTGCGGGACGATGTAGTCGATCCAGTGGTTCCGCACCCAGGCGCGGGTGTCCGCGTGCAGGTCGTCGTACGTCTGCACGCCCGCCCGGGTGTCCGAGCCGAGCGGGTCGGTCGTGGCGTTGCGCCACACCCCGAAGGGGCTGATCCCGAACCGGGTGCCGGGCCGCACCCGCCGGATGCCGGCCGCCGTCTCCCGCACCAGCCGGTCGATGTTGTCCCGGCGCCAGTCCGCCCGGGCGGCGAAGTCGCCGCCGTACCGGTCGTAGGAGGCGTCGTCGTCGAAAGTCTGGCCGGCGACCGGGTAGGGATAGAAGTAGTCGTCGAAGTGGACGGCGTCGACCGGGTACCTGGCCACCGCGTCCAGCATGGCCCGCTGCACGAAGGCGCGGACCTCGGGCAGGCCCGGGTCGTAGTAGAGCTTGCCGCCGTACGGCACCACCCAGTCCGGGTGCAGCCGGGCCGGGTGCGACGCGGCCAGCCGGCCGAGGTCGGTGTGGTTGGCGACACGGTACGGGTTGAACCAGGCGTGCAGTTCCAGGCCGCGGGCGTGGGCCTCGCGCACGGCGGTGCCCAGCGGGTCCCAGCCGGGGTCCTGGCCCTGGGTGCCGGTGAGGTACTGGGCCCACGGCTCGTACGGCGAGGGCCACAGGGCGTCCGCCGTCGGGCGGACCTGGAGGATCACCGTGTTGAGCCGGTCCCGGACCGCCCGGTCCAGATGGGCGATCAGCTCCGCGCGCTGCTCGGCGGCGGTGAGGCCCGGCTTCGAGGGCCAGTCGCGGTTCGCCACCGTGGCGATCCACACTCCCCGCATCTCGGCGGCCGCGCCGTGTCCGCCCGCCGCGCCGCGCCCGGCGTCCGCGCCCGGCCGACCGGGCGCCGCCGACGCGCCCTGGGCCCCGGCCGTCTGGGCCGCCGCAAGCGTCGTCAGCGCCGCCGCGGCGAACGCCCGGCGTGAGATCCGCCCCATGTCCCGCACCCCCACACGCTCCGGATCCGCGCCTTCACGGATCGTTCCGCGCCCCAGGATGCCCCCACCCGCGCGATCGATCATCGATACTTGACGGTAACGTGCACGATCGGAGCAGGCCGCCGACCCGGAGTCCTGCCACACCCGGACAAAGCCGGAGAACCAGCGAAGGGGACGATGTGACCGACATCGAGCGCGTCGGAGTCGTGGGCTGCGGCCAGATGGGCGCGGGCATCGCCGAGGTGTGCGCCCGCGCGGGACTGGACGTGAAGGTCGCCGAGACCACCGGCGAGGCCCTGGAGATCGGCCGTACCCGGCTGCTCAACTCTCTGGCCAAGGCCGCCGAGCGCGGCAAGATCTCCGAGGAGGAGCGGGACGCCACGCAGGCGCGGCTGAGCTTCACCACGGACCTCGGCGAGTTCGCCGACCGCGACCTGGTGATCGAGGCCGTGGTGGAGAACGAGCAGGTGAAGACCGAGATCTTCCAGGTGCTCGACCAGGTGGTGACCCGCCCGGACGCGATCCTCGCCTCCAACACCTCCTCCATCCCGCTGGTGAAGCTGGCGGTGTCCACCTCGCGGCCCGACCACGTCGTCGGCGTCCACTTCTTCAACCCGGCCCCGGTGCAGAAGCTGGTGGAGCTGATCCCGGCGCTCACCACCTCCGAGGGCACCCTCAGCCGGGCCCAAGCCTTCGCCGAGAAGCTGCTCGGCAAGCACGCGATCCGCGCCCAGGACCGCTCGGGCTTCGTGGTCAACGCGCTGCTGGTGCCCTACCTGCTGTCCGCGATCCGGATGTTCGAGTCCGGCATCGCCAGCCGCGAGGACATCGACAACGGCATGGAGATGGGCTGCGCCCACCCGATGGGCCCGCTGAAGCTGTCGGACCTGATCGGCCTGGACACCATCGTCTCCATCGCCAACTCCATGTACGCCGAGTACAAGGAGCCGCTGTACGCCGCTCCCCCGCTGCTCCAGCGCATGGTCGAGGCGGGCCGGCTCGGCCGGAAGACGGGATCGGGCTTCTACAGCTACTGATTACCCTCCGCGACGCACGTGGGCCCGGCACCGGTCATCGGTGCCGGGCCCGTCTGTTTCACACGCCGTGTGCGCGCCGGGCCCGCATATGCCCTTCGCACACGCTCCCCACGCGCTCACCAGCCGAGTTGACTCTGCATGCGCATGCAAGAGGTGCGGAACCACCTCGTCCGACTACGGAAAGGAGTGGACCCGTGAGCGCCGAACCGGAGCATCCCGTGGTCCATGGTGAACTCGCAGAGTTACGGCGCCGCCTCGACGTGGCGTACGCCCGCGTCGAGGGAGGCCTGGCCCTGCTCAGCCATCGCGCCGAGGAGACCGCCAAGGAGGTGGACGACCTGCACACGCGCATGACCTCGCTGGAGCACGCGCGCTGGCCCCTGCCGTCGCTGGCCGTCCTCACCGCCCTCGGGGCGCTCGTCGTGACGGTCTGGCAGGCGCTGGCCCGTTAGCCGGCCCGGTCGTCGGCGAGCCTCATGTGGTGCAGCAGGAGTAACGCGGCCGCCATGTTGGCGGCCGGGACCTCCCCCCGGGCGATGAGGTCGGGGACGACCTTGAGCGGGACCCACTCCCGGCGGTCCGACTCGAAGTCGTCGACGGGGTGTCCGACGTACTCGCCTCGGTCGGACCAGTAGATGTGGTGCCGGGCGTCGGTGAGGCCGTTGGACGGCTCCACGCTCATCAGGTGGTGCAGCGGTCCCGGCCGCCAGCCGGTCTCCTCCTCCAGTTCCCTGGCGGCCGCGCTCGCGATGTCCTCGCCGTCCTCCACCACCCCGGCGGCCAGTTCCCAGCCCCAGCTGTCGGTGATGAAGCGGTGCCGCCACAGCAGCAGGACCTCGTTGGCCTCGTTGACGACCGTGGCGACGGCGACCGGCCGCAGCCGGATCAGGAAGTGGTCGAGATGCCGGCCGTCCGGCAGCTCCACATCTGCGAGGTTGACGCTGAACCAGCGGTTCTCATACACAGTTTGTTCGTTCTGTTTCGTCCACTGCACGGTTCTGCCACCTTCCACCGAGTAAGGGGCAATATCGCAGCAGGGGCTGTGCAACTGCAGTGCGCCTACAGCGGTACGCGCAGTGCTCCGTCGATGAGTTCGGCTGCCTCGGCGGTCCCGGCCGAGCCGCAGCGCGCCAGGTGCTCGCGCACCGCACGGAGTCTGTCGCGCAGTCGCTGGGACTCCATTCCGCGCGCCTGCTCGGCCATCTGCACCGCCGTGGCCACCGCCTTGTCGGCGTTGCCCTGGCGCAGCTCGATGGTGCTGAGCATGGCGAGCCGGTGCACCCGGCCGCGGTCGTGCGCGGGGTTGTCCACCGCGGCCGCCGCGTGCTCCCGGGCGGCGGCCAGTTCACCGAGGCTCAACAGCGCCTCGGCCACCTGGACGTTGACCAGGCCGGGCTGCACGTAACCGGTCTCGTCGGGCTCGTACCCGCGCCGGATGCGGTCGGCGGCCGTCTCGGCCCGGCGGATGCAGGACAGGGCGCTGCCGGAGTCGCCGAGGTGGGCGTAGGCCTTGGCCTGCATCGCGTACAGGTCGGAGGCGAGCGCCGGGGTGATGTGCTTGCCGGCAGCGCGCAGGGCGGCCTCGGCGAACGCCACCGCCTGCCGGTACTCCCGCATGAACAGCGCCTGGTTGACCAGCAGCGCGATCACGTAGGCGCCGAGTCCGCGGTCCCCGCTGGCCTTCGCGAGGCGCAGCGCCTGGTGGAAGTAGCGCTGGGCCAGGCCGTGCGCGTCGGAGTCGTAGGCGCAGATGCCGGCGATCGCCACCAACCCGCCGGTGGCCCGGTGCAGTTGGCGTCCGGTGGCGTCCGTGTAGCCGCCGCGCAGCAGCGGGGCCGCCTCGGCGTTGAGGAAGCCGACGATCCGCGCCCGGGTCGCGACGCCGCCCGCCTTCCGGTACATCTGCTCGTAGTGGGTGCGGGCCGCGCGCAGCAGTTCGAGGTCGGCCGCGGTGACCCGGTGGCGGCCGCCCCGCGAGACGTCCACGTCCTCGGGCGGGTTCTCCCACTCCCACACCGGCATGACGGCGGGGGTGCCGGTGACGGCGGGCGCGCCGAGCACGTGCGGGCGCTGCTGTTCGTCCGAGCGCCACAGCGCGGTGGCCCGCTCCACGAAGCCGGACAGCGAGCCGGTGTGCGGGGTGCTGGGCTCGCCGGGCACGCCCAGGCCGATGTCGTCCAGGGTGACCGGCCGGTGCAGCCGGCCGGCGAGCACCTCGCAGATCAGGTCGGGCACCTGGCCGCGCGGCCGCTGGCCCTTCAACCACCGTGCCACGGCGGTGTGTTCGTAACGCAGCGCGAGGCCCCGTCCACGGCCGGCCTGGTTCACATGGGCGGCGAGACCGGCGTGCGAGATCCCCGCCTCGTCCAGGATCGCGTCGAGCAGAGTGTTGGGCTGCATGGGTGCCCCCCGAATGGCCTGTGTCCGTCAGCGTAGTGGTCCGGACTTCACACGGGGTGTGAACCGAGTGCGCGCACCCGGGCTGTGCGCGCACTGTCGCGGAGCGTGGTGCTGCCGGTTGACTGGACGTCCGGCCAAGCCGCCGGCTCCCCCTCAAAAAGCGGTGGCTTGGCCGGGTCGCCCTCCGGCGGTTCGGGGCGGTGGGCGAAGCGAACGGACCGGCCCCCCGAGGGGGCCGGTCCGTTGCCCGCCGGCCGGCGGACGAGCCGGGTCGGCGGGCCGAGTCGAGGCGGATCAGCCGCGCAGCACGGCTCCGGTCCGCTCGCCCGCGAGGGCGACCGCCGCGTCGCGGGCCGCGGACGCCTCGTCCACGGTCAGCGTCCGGTCACCCGCGCGGAAACGCAGCGCGTAGGCCAGGGACTTGCGGCCCTCGCCGAGCTGGTCCTCGTTCTCGTACACGTCGAACAGCCGGATGGACTCGAGCAGTTCGCCCGCGCCCTCGCGCAGCGCGGCCTCCACCTCGGCGGCGGGGACCGGCCTGTCGACCACGAGGGCGACGTCCTGCGTGGCCACCGGGAACGTGGAGATGCTCGGCGCCTGCGGAACGCCGTCGCCGACCGCCTCCAGGGCGTCCAGGTCCAGCTCCATGGCGCAGGTGCGCTCGGGCAGGCCGAGCGCCTTGAGGACCCGCGGGTGCAGTTCGCCCGCGTGGCCCACGACCCGCTCCGTGCCGTCGGCGACGACGGCCAGCTCGGCGCAGCGGCCCGGGTGCCAGGGGCCGTACTGCCCCTTGCGCACGATCAGGTCCGCACCGGCCTCCCGGGCGACGGCGCGGCCGGCCTCGATCGCGTCGGCCCAGTCGGCCGGGCGGCCCTTGCCCCACCAGCCGGCCTGCTCGCGGGCGCCCGCGAGCACCACGGCGACGTGCCGGGGCTGCTCGGGCAGCGCGCCGTCGAGCGACGCGATCTCCTCGTCGGTCGGGCGGCGGTCCACGGACAGGTGCACGCCGGCGTGCTGCTCCTCGCGCGGCTGGAACACCAGCCCCGTCTCGAACAGGGCCAGGTCGTGCGAGCCGCGGCCGTCGTTGCGCCGCAGGGCGCCCAGCAGGCCGGGCAGGAGCGTCGTGCGGAGCGCGGGCTCCTCGTCGTTGAGCGGGTTGGCCAGCTTCACCACGCGGCGGGCCGGGTCACCGGAGTCCAGGCCGAGCTGGTCGAAGACCTGCTCGCCGACGAACGGGTAGTTCGGCGCCTCGACGTAGCCGGCGCCGGCCAGCGCGCGGCCGACCCGGCGGTGCAGCCGCTGGCGGTGGGTCAGGCCGCGGCCGGAGGGCGGCTTCGGCAGCGTGGAGGGCAGGTTCTCGTAGCCCTCGAGGCGGATGACCTCCTCGGCCAGGTCGTTGGCCTCGGTGAGGTCGGGCCGCCAGGACGGGACCGTGACGACCAGCTCGTCCTGGCCCTCGACGGCGCAGCCGATCTCCTGCAGCCGGCGCACCACGGTCTCGCGGCCGTAGTCCACGCCCGCGACCCGGTCCGGGTGGCCGGCGGGCATCGTGACGGTCCGCGGGGCGGTGGGCGCGACGACCTCGGTGACGCCGGCCTCGGCCGTGCCGCCCGCGAGCAGCACCAGCAGGTCCACGGTGCGCTGCGCGGCGGCCGCGGCGGCCTGCGGGTCGACGCCCCGCTCGAAGCGGCGGGAGGCCTCGGAGGACAGCTTGTGGCGGCGGGCCGTACGGGCGATCGAGACGGCGTCGAAGTGGGCGGCCTCGATGACCACGTCGGTCGAGGCGTTCACCCCGTTCTCGGTGTCCTCGTGGTCGGCGATCTCCGTGTTGGCGCCGCCCATGACGCCGGCCAGGCCGATCGGGCCGCGCTCGTCGGTGATGACCAGGTCCTCGGAGTGAAGCGTGCGCTCGACGCCGTCGAGGGTGACGAGCTTCTCGCCCTCCTCGGCCCGGCGCACGCCGATCGTGCCCTGGACCAGGCTGCGGTCGTAGGCGTGCAGCGGCTGGCCCAGCTCCATCATCACGTAGTTCGTGACGTCGACGGCGAGCGAGATCGGGCGCATGCCGACCTTCTGCAGCCGGCGCCGCAGCCAGATCGGGGAGCGCGCCTCCGGGCTCAGGCCGGTGACGGTGCGGGCGGTGAAGCGGTCGCAGCCGACCGGCTCCGCGACCTGCACCGGGTAGCCGAAGGCGTTCGGGGCGGGCACGTCGAGCAGGGCCGGGTCGCTGAGCGGCAGGCCGTAGGCGATGGCGGTCTCGCGGGCGACGCCGCGGATGGACAGGCAGTCGCCGCGGTTGGCGGTGACGGCGATGTCCAGCACCTCGTCGACGAGCTGGAGCAGCTCGATGGCGTCCTTGCCGACCTCGGTCTCCGGCGGCAGCACGATGATGCCGTGGGTGCCGTCGTCGCCCATGCCCAGCTCGTCGCTGGAGCAGATCATGCCGTGGGACGTCTTGCCGTACGTCTTGCGGGCGGCGATGGAGAAGCCGCCGGGCAGCGTCGCGCCGGGCAGGACCACGACGACCTTGTCGCCGACGGCGAAGTTCCGAGCGCCGCAGACGATCTCCTGGGGCTCGCCGGTGCCGTTGGCGGTGCCGACGTCGACGGTGCAGAAGCGGATCGGCTTCTTGAAGCCCTCCAGCTCCTCGATGGTCAGCACCTGGCCGACGACGAGCGGCCCCTTGAGGTCGGCGCCGAGCTGCTCGACGGTCTCCACCTCGAGGCCGGCCGAAATGAGCTTGGCCTGGACGTCACGGCCGGTTTCGGTCGCCGGCAGGTCGACGTACTCCCGCAGCCAAGAAAGCGGGACCCGCATCAGATCTCCATCCCGAACGGCCGGGTGAACCGGACGTCACCCTCGACCATGTCTCGCATGTCTTCGACGTTGTGGCGGAACATCAGCATCCGCTCGATGCCGAACCCGAAGGCGAACCCGCTGTACTTCTCCGGGTCGACGCCGCAGGCGGCCAGCACCTTGGGGTTGACCATGCCGCAGCCGCCGAGCTCGATCCATCCCTCGCTGGAACAGGTGCGGCAGGGCCGGTCGGGGTTGCCGACGGACTCGCCGCGGCAGACGTAGCACACCATGTCCATCTCGGCGGACGGCTCGGTGAACGGGAAGAAGTTCGGCCGCAGCCGGGTCTTCATGCCCTCGCCGAACAGCGACTGGACCATGTGGTCCAGGGTGCCCTTGAGGTCGGCCATGGTCAGGCCCTCGTCGACGGCGAGCAGCTCGACCTGGTGGAACACCGGGGTGTGGGTGGCGTCCAGCTCGTCGGTGCGGTACACGCGGCCGGGGCAGATCACGTAGACCGGCAGCTCACGGCTGAGCAGCGAGCGGATCTGCACGGGCGAGGTGTGGGTGCGCAGCACGACGCCGGAGTCGGCGGTGCCGTCCGGGCCGGTCACGAAGAACGTGTCCGCCTCGCCGCGGGCCGGGTGGTCCGGGCCGATGTTGAGGGCGTCGAAGTTGAACCACTCGGCCTCGACCTCGGGGCCCTCGGCGACCTCGTAGCCCATGGCGACGAAGACGTCCTCGATGCGCTCCGAGAGCGTGGTCAGCGGGTGCCGGGCGCCCGCCGGGACGCGGTCGTAGGGCAGCGTGACGTCGACGTCCTCCTCGACGAGCACGCGGGCGTCCCGCTCGGCCTCGAGCTCGGCCTGGCGGGCGGCGAGCGCCTTGTTCACGGCGCCGCGGGCCATGCCGACGCGCTTGCCCGCGTCGGCCTTGGCGTGCGGGGGCAGGGCGCCGATCTCGCGGTTGGCGAGGGCCAGCGGGGAGGCGGGGCCGGTGTGGGCGACCTTGGCCTCGTGGAGCGCGTCGAGGGAGTCCGCGGCGGCGAAGGCGGCGAGCGCCTCGTCCCGCATGCGCTCGATCTCTTCCGGTTTCAACGCCTCGACCTCGACAGGGTCGTACGACTTATTCGGTGCCGACATCTCTTCCCGTGCTTCCGATTGGCTGGCGGACGGTCCCCGTCACCGGCGTCGAGCCGGCTGTGGCTCTCTGCGGGCCGTGTGCAGGACACAAAGGTGCCAAAGGCCGATTCTAACGGGGTGGGGCTGGACGAATGGCCCGTGGGCCGCTAGGCGAGATACGCCGGCGTGCACACGGGCAACGTAAATCGGAACTCGGCGCCGCCGCCGGGGGCGCGGCCGACCGTGATGGTGCCCCCGTGGGCCTCGACGATACCCTTGACGATGTACAGCCCGAGGCCCGTGCCGCCGCGCTTGCTGCCCCGCCAGAAGCGGGTGAAGACGCGGTTCATGGACTCCTCCGGGATGCCGGGCCCCTCGTCGCTCACGGTGACCGACGTGGCCGTTTCCTCGCCCTCGCGCGGGGACGGCGCGGACGTGATGTCAATGGTGACGGTTCCCTCGCCGTGCCGCACCGCATTTTCCAGCAGGTTGCTCAGCACCTGGTCGACCTTGTCGGGGTCGGCCCACAGGGCGGGCAGCGGCTGCTCGACGCGGAGCAGGAAGCGGTCGGCCCGCTGGCCGGCGGCGACGTAGGCCTGGATGTGCCGCCCGACGGCAGCGCCGATGTCGACGGGCTGCCGGCGCACCTCGAGCCGCCCGCTGTCGATCCGGGAGATGTCCAGCAGCTCGGCGATGAGGCGGGTGACGCGGTCGGCGTCGGCGTCGACGGTCTCCAGCATCAGCCGCTTCTGGTCGTCGGTGAAGCGTTCCCACTTGGCGAGGAGCGTGGCGGTGAAGCCCTTCACGGAGGTGAGCGGGGAGCGCAGCTCATGGGCGACCGTCGCTATCAGCTCGGCGTGGCTGCGCTCGGTGCGGTGCCGGGCCTCGGTGTCCCGCAGGGAGACGACCACTGCGCGCACCGGTCCGAGGGGTTCGTCGCGCACGTACCGCGCGGAGACCAGCACCTCCCGTCCGCCGGGCAGCAGCAGGTTGCGCTCGGGCTGCCGGACCCGGATGGCGAGGCCCCCGTAGGGGTCGGTGAGCTGCCACCAGCGCCGCCCCTCCAGGTCTTCCAGGGGCAGCGCCTTCTCCAGACGGCGGCCGAGCGCGTCCTCGGCGCGCAGCGCGGTGATGCGCTCGGCGGCGGCGTTGAAACAGGTCACGCGGCCGTTCTCGTCCGCGGTCACCAGGCCGTCGGGCAGCTCGTCGGGGTCGATGCCGGGGCCGGTTCCGGCGCGGCCGGCGTGCCGGGGCGCGGAGCCGCGGCGCACGTCGCGCCCGTCCGGCGCGGTGCCGCTGCCGACCACCCTCATCCGCGTACCCCACCTCTCAGCCGGCGCAGGGCCCCGAACTGGCCACCCTACTAGCTCTGGGTGACGGAGCGGCACCCTGCGGAGGCGCGCTGGGCGCGCGCCGACGCGTAGAGACATACGGCGGCGGCGGTGGCGAGGTTCAGGCTCTCGGCCTTCCCGTGGATGGGGACGCGGACGACGGCGTCGGCCAGCGCGCGGGTCTCCTCCGGGAGCCCCCAGGCCTCGTTGCCGAACACCCAGGCGGTGGGGCCGCCCATGGTGCCCTTGTCCAGTTCCTCGTCCAGGTCGCGGTCGCCCGCTCCGTCGGCGGCGAGGATGCGCACCCCGGCGTCCTTCAGTCCCCCGACGGCCCGCTCGACGGGCACGCCGACGGCGACGGGCAGGTGGAACAGGGAGCCGACGGAGGCGCGGACGGCCTTGGGGTTGTACAGGTCGACGGAGGCGTCGGTGAGGACGACGGCCTCGGCGCCGGCGGCGTCGGCGCAGCGCAGCACGGTGCCGGCGTTGCCCGGGTCGCGCACGTGGGCGAGCACGGCGACCAGCCGGGGCCGGGCGGCCAGGACGTCCTCGAAGGGGGTGTCCAGGAAGCGGCAGACGCCGACCAGGCCCTGCGGGGTGACGGTGGTGGAGATGTCGGCGATGACGTCCTCGGAGGCGAGGTGCACCCGGGCGCCGGCCTCGCGCGCCGCCCCGACGATGTCGGCGTACCGCTCCGCGGCCTCGACGGTGGCGAACAGCTCGACGAGCGTGGGCGTCCCGTCCACCCGGTGCCCGGCGGCCTCCCGCACGGCCTGCGGCCCCTCCGCGAGGAACAGCCGGTCCTTCCCCCGGAAGTTCCGCTTGCCGAGCCGCCGGGCGGCGGCGACACGAGCGGACCGGGGCGAGATCAGCTCGGGGCTGACGGGGGGCATCTTCTTCTTCACCTTCAGGAGAACCTCGACGCACGGTTCCATCCACCGCGCCGGCAGGGAACAGCGCCCCCCAAGGGGCGCGGGGAACTGCGCGACCAGCCACGACGGGCCCGCAGTCGAACGAATCGCTCCGCCGGGCAACAGCAGGACCCGCAGGCCGTCACGGCCTGCGGGTCCATGAGCCGGCCTAGAGCCAGCGCGGCGTCACGCGGCCTTCGGCGCGTTGACGTCGCTCGGCAGAGCCTTCTGGGCGACCTCGACCAGCGCGGCGAACGCGTTGGCGTCGTTGACGGCCAGCTCGGCGAGGATCTTGCGGTCCACCTCGACGTTGGCGGCCTTCAGACCCTGGATGAAGCGGTTGTAGGTCATGCCGTTGGCGCGGGCAGCGGCGTTGATGCGCTGGATCCACAGCTGACGGAAGTCGCCCTTGCGCTTCTTGCGGTCGTTGTAGTTGTAGACCAGCGAGTGGGTGACCTGCTCCTTGGCCTTGCGGTACAGGCGCGAACGCTGACCGCGGTAGCCGGAGGCCTGCTCGAGGATCGCCCGGCGCTTCTTGTGGGCGTTGACTGCCCGCTTGACGCGTGCCACTTCTTAACTCCTTGTAGCGGGGCCGCGGGGGGTGCTCACGCGGCCCGGAAACGAATGGGTCCCGGTCCAGACGTACGGCGTCGCTGGGCGACGCCGGGCGTCACTTGCCGAGAAGCTTCTTGATCTTCGCGGCGTCGCCCGGGGCCATCTCGGCGTTGCCGGTGAGGCGACGCGTCACACGGGACGACTTGTGCTCGAGCAGGTGGCGCTTGCCGGCGCGCTCACGGAGCACCTTGCCGGAGCCGGTGATCTTGAAGCGCTTGCTGGCACCGCTGTGCGACTTGTTCTTCGGCATAGCGCCGTTCTCTCCTCGTCGGTGGCGCTCCGGTGCCCGGTCGTGAAAACCGGGCACGGTGGAGCGTCGCTCTTGTTTCGGTTACATCCTCGGGGACTCGCGTCCCCCGGGATCACGCCTCGGCAGGTTCCTCGGACGGCGCCTCGGCCTCGAGACCGGCCTCGGCGGCGTTCTGCGACTTGCCGGGGTTGGCCTTCGCGTCGGCCTTGCGGGCTTCCTGCGCCTGGCGAGCCTCGGCCATCGCCTCGGTCTTCTTCTTGTGCGGACCGAGGACCATGATCATGTTTCGGCCGTCCTGCTTCGGGTTCGACTCCACGAAACCGAGGTCCTGGACGTCTTCCGCGAGACGCTGCAGCAGTCGGTAGCCCAGCTCGGGGCGGGACTGCTCGCGGCCACGGAACATGATCGTGATCTTGACCTTGTCGCCCTGCTTGAGGAACCGGACGACGTGACCCTTCTTGGTGTCATAGTCGTGCGGGTCGATCTTCGGCCGGAGCTTCATCTCCTTGATGACCGTGTGCGCCTGGTTCTTGCGCGCCTCACGGGCCTTCATGGCCGACTCGTACTTGAACTTCCCGTAGTCCATGAGCTTGCACACGGGCGGACGGGCGTTCGCCGCGACCTCGACCAGGTCCAGGTCGTACTCCTGCGCAAGCTCCAGTGCCTTGGCCAGCGGGACGATGCCCACCTGCTCGCCACTGGGACCGACGAGTCGCACCTCGGGAACGCGAATCCGGTCGTTGATGCGGGGCTCGGCGCTGATGGATCCTCCTCGGTAGCACCACGCGACCGCCTGGCGGACAGCCGCGTATGTCTGTTTCGACAGACCTAACCGCTCCGAGGCACAAAAAATGCCCCGGCCGATCACAGGCGGGGCTCCATGGCTACCGGAGCACCGCCGCGGGGACCGCGGGGCGCGATTTCGGACGGCTCCATCGTCCGTACGGAACGATGGGGGCCGTCTGACCGGGTGACCCGCCGTCCCGGAGGGCGGTCGGGTGGGAAGTCGGAGCCTCCACTTGTGGGCCGGGCACAGCGTGTCCGGCCGGTCGACATCAAGGTTAGCAGGATCGCTTGACAAGGGCTAATTGAGGAGGCGTGCCGGGGAACGCCTATCGTGTGGGGCATGAGTGACACCCCTCCTGAGTCCCCCGACTTCGACGCGATGACCCGGGACATCGCCGAGGTCCCCGCCGTCGAGGTGATCGTGACGGTCGCCGTCAACCTGATGAGCGCCGCCGCCGTGAAGCTCGGGCTGAGCGAGGAGGGCGAGAAGTACAAGGACCTGGACGAGGCCCGGAAGCTGATCGGCGCGCTCGCCGGCCTGCTGGACGCGAGCGCCACCGAGGTCAGCTCCTTCCACGCCGCCCCGCTGCGGGACGGCCTGAAGTCGCTGCAGCTCGCGTTCCGCGAGGCCTCGATCGTGCCGGACGAGCCGGGCCAGGGCCCCGGCGAGAAGTACACCGGCCCGGTCTACGGCTGACCCTGGCCCGTCCGGTACGCGGTCCGCGTACTCAATCCCGTACGAACAAGGGCTCGCCCGGAGGCGTGGTCCCGGCCGGCAGCAGTGCCAGGTCGAGGCCGCGCACCAGGCGGGCCCTCAGCGTCTCGTCGGCGGCCAGCCGCGCGGCGACCGCGCGGGCGGCCTCGGCGGGCGGAGCGGCCGGGTCGAGGACGAGGACCAGGGTGCCGTCGGCCTGACCGGGACCGAGGTGGGCGCGCAGGACCGCCGGCTCGGCGGCCACCGCCCCGCGCACGGCGCCGAGGACGGCCGGGTCGGTGAGCGGGTCGGTGCTGGTGCGGCCCTCGGCCAGGGCCAGCAGCGCCGGGCCGGTCAGTTCGAACGGCACCGGTCCGGCCAGGTCGAGCACGACCGTGTCCGCCTTCTCGTGCGCGGCGGCCTCGAGCGCCTGGTGCAGGGGCACGGCGACGGGCCGGGCCGCCGGGTCCCAGCGGGCCAGGGACTCGGTGGAGGTGAAGGCGGGCAGCGCGGTGCGGTCGCCCGCCTTCAGCGTCGGCACCGCCATGTCGCTGGTCTTCTCGCGGCGCAGGCCGGCCTCCCGTCTCCCGCCACCACCCTTCCGAGGAGCTTCGCGCCCCTCTTGACTGTCCTCCTCGACCTCCCCGAGCACGGCGACCACGGGCACCAGCAGCCGGGCGCCCTTCAGCGCCGCGAGGACCGGGCCCACGGCCGTACGGTCTCCCGCCCAGGCGGCGAGCGCGGCGCTCAGCCGGGGGTCGGCGGAACCGTCGTCGTCGGAGTAGCCGGAGTCGGGAATGTTCTTCTTCGCCACGGTCCCGACCCTATCGGCAGGCAGGCTGCGTGCCCGTCCCGGCCCGGGAGCCGGATCCACAGGGGATCCGTTGGTTCGCTGACGTGGTTCTCAGGTGCGTCCGACGGAGCGCACAGCGGCCGCCCCGAGCATCGCGGGCATGAAGTCCTCCCCGTCCGGCCGCCGTGGCCGCCGTTCTCGCCGCCCGCTGCTGTTCGCCGTCCTGGCCGTGGTGGCGACGGGCGGGATGACGGCGGGCGGCACGGTCTGCGTGACGACCCGGGCGCACTCCGGTGCCAGGACCGGGCCGTCGGCCGCCACGCAGGCCGAGGGGATCGCGCTGGTGGAGGCGGCCGCCGAGGCGGCGGTGTCGGCCTTCGCGGCCGCCTCCCCGGGGACCGGCCCGGAGACCGCGTCCGCCGGGTCGTGAGCCGGGTCAGCCGTACGCCAGGCTCAGCGCCAGGTAGCAGGCGAAAGTGGACAGGACGTAGTAGGCGGCGGAGGCGGCCGGCCAGCGCGGGGCGCGCGCCCGGAAGAAGCGCCAGCCGGCCCGGGCGGGCAACAGCAGCGGCAGCAGGGCCAGCGGCGCCAGCAGTGCCTCCGGGCGGGCCTGCGTGACCAGCAGCAGCACCGACAGCACCGGGGCGGCGAGCGCCACGGCGACCGTGCCGCCGAGGCCGAGGGTGCTGACGTAGCTGCGCTCGCCCGGCCTGAGCCGGCGGGTGATCTTCTTGGCGAACTCCAGGTGGACGGTGACCAGCACGGTGATCACGATGGCCAGCACTCCCCCGCGGCCGGCGCCCTGCCCGGTGTCGCCGAGGTAGCGGGTGTACAGGTAGACGTGCAGCAGCAGTTGGGCGGGGAAGCTGATCAGGAGGCTGAGCAGCAGCCGGTCGCCCGGGGGCCAGGCCAGCGCCCGGTCCACGGCCAGCACCAGGGCGCAGTAGAGGAGTTGCCCGGCGAGCACCGCGAGGGCGGCCGGGCGGCCCGCGTTCAGGGCGAGGACCACGGCCGCGCCCGCGGCGCACAGCACGAGCAGGTCGCGCTCGCGCACGGCGCCGGAGGCCAGCGGCCGCCGGGGGTTGAACGCGCGGTCGTAGGCGAGGTCCCGGATGTCGTCCACGGCGCGCATCAGCAGCAGCGTGACGGTGAGTGTGAGCGCCGCGGTGAGGGTGCCGAGGCCGGGCCGCCAGGCGGGGTGCGCGGGCTGGACGACCGCGAACAGGCCGGAGACGCCGTAGGCCCACAGGAACGCGAACGCCGCGGACGGCAGCGGCGGGTAGCTGCCCGCCACGAAGCGGGCCCAGCGGCTCAGCACGGCCGTGTCCGATCCGACGCGCGGACGCGCACGGGCAGTTCCCACACGCCCCGCATGAACATCCGGTCGCGCCAGCTCAGTTCGGCCGGGTCGACGGCGAGTTCCAGTCCGTCGAGCCGTTCGAGCACGGCGGTGAGTCCCACCTGGAGCTCCACGCGCGCGTGGGCCGCGCCGAGGCACAGGTGGCGGCCGTGTCCGAAGCCGATGTGCGGGTTCGGCGAGCGGTCGGCGCGGAAGACGTCCGGGTCGGGGAAGACGTCCGGGTCGCGGTTGGCCGCGTCGGTGAGCGGGACGACCACCTGGCCGGCGGGCAGCACGCGGCCGGCCAGGCGCACCTCCTCGGTGGTGACGTGCGGCTGGCCGCCGGTGCCGGCGAACCAGACCCAGCGCACCAGTTCCTCCACGGCGGCCGGGACCGCCGAGGGGTCGCGGCGCAGCCGGTCGGCGAGGCCGGGCGTGGTGAGGACGTGCAGCACGCACATGGCGAGGTGGGAGGCGGTGGTCTCGCCGCCCGCCATCATCAGGCCGAAGCCGAAGACGGCGATCTCCTCGTCGCTGAGCCTGGTGTCCGGCGGCGCGGTCAGGAGCTGGGTGAGCAGGTCGTCGCCGGGCCGGCCGGCCTCGACGGCCGCGCGGCGCTCGGCGAGCTGCCCGAAGAAGTAGTCGTACATGACGGAGTGGGCCCGGGCGCCCTCCTCCGGAGTGAAGCGCCCGGCCGACATCATGACGGTGACCTCGGGCAGCAGCCGGTCCAGGTCGGCCACCGGCACGCCGAGCATCTCGCAGATCACCCGGTACGGGAACGGGGTGGTGAACTCGACGATCAGGTCGACGGGGCCGTCGGCGGCGCGCAGCCGGTCCAGGAGCCCGGCGGCGATCTCGGCGATGCGGGGGCGGTCCTCCTCGGCCCTGCGGTGGGTGAAGCGGGCCTGGACCCGGCTGCGGCGCCGGGTGTGGGTGGGCGCGTCGCTGGTGACCAGGGCGAGGGCGCTGGACCTGCGGGCGAACAGGGTGCCGCCGGCCCAGGCCTCGCGGCTGAAGCGGTCGTCGGACAGGACGGTCCTGACGTCCTCGTGGCGGGTCACGAGCAGCGCGTCCCGGCCGTTGCCGAGCCGTACCGGCACCAGCGGTTCCTCGCGGAACCGGGCGAGCCGGCCGGGGTCGAGGCAGATGCCGGGCAGGTCGGGGAAGGGGTAGGCGGGAGGCCGCGGGTCCGGTCCCGCCCCGGTGACGGGGCACCGCAGGGTGGGCGCACCGGTCATCGCAGCCACCCCTCGGCGGGTTCGAGCTCCTGGTCCGGGGCGCCGTGCCAGTACTCGTGGAGGGAGGCGCAGCGGCCGTCGGCGGCGAAGCGGAGCACCAGGCAGCCGGCCGCGTTGCGGGGTGCGCCGGTGGCGGGGTCGTACAGGACGCACCACCACTCCACCGCGGCCCGGCCGCCGGAGACGACGGGCTCGCCGAACCACATACGGGCGTCCCGCTGCCGGGACAGGGTGTTCCGCCAGTGCGCGGCGACGGCCTCGCGGCCGGTGTGCGGGGCGCCGTAGGGGCCCTGGTGGTAGACGGCGTCGTCGGTGAAGAGGGCGGCGACGGCGTCCGCGTCGCGGGCCCGCCAGCCCTCCTTCAGGGCGTCGATCCACCGTTCCACGGCGGTGGTGGCCCCGGGCGCCGGGGCGGCGGTCTGCGGCTGGGTCATGTCCGTTCCTTGTACGGGGAGGGCGTCCCGGTGGCCCAGGACGGGGTGGCGGTGATCTCGACGACGGCGGCGAACAGGGAGACGCCGAAGCTGTTGTTGAGCATCAGCACCCGGTCGCCGGGGCCGACTTCGCGGGTCTCCACGAGGTGGTGGAGGGCGGCGAAGTGGTCGCTGGTGGTCATGTGGCCGAGGGCGCGTCCGAAGTCGAGGACGCCGCGGGCCGGGTCGATGCCGAGGGGTTCGAGGACGGCGCGGATGTACTCGGGGCCGCCGGACAGGACGTGGGTGACGCGGGTGATGTCGCCGGGGGTGAGCCCGGCGTCCTGGATGGCGCGCAGTCCGGTCTCGGTGCGGGCCGCGTCCACGGCCTTGCGGGCCAGGGTGGCGGCGCCGGGGTCGCTGCGGGCGTAGTCGATCATCCGGGCGACCAGGTCGATGCGGCCGGTGCGGGTGCGCCGGGGCGGGAAGAGAGGGCCGCGCGGCCGGTTCATCTCCTCCAGCTCGGGCAGCGAGCCGGAGACGAGGGACAGGACGCGGGCGAAGCCGCCGCGGGTCGACAGCACCACGGCGGTGGCCGCGTCGCCGAGGACGGAGGGGCGTTTCATCCGGGCGCCGCTCTGGTAGCGCCAGCGGTCGACGCGTTCGGTGCCGAAGTTCTCGGCGGCGGTCACCAGGGCGGCCGTGCGGGACGGGTCCGCGCTCAGGTGGCCGTGGGCCAGTTCCATGGCGCCGAGGGCCGCGTTGCAGCCCTGCCGCACCTCCATCGCCGGGACCCGGGTGCCGACCGCGTGCCGGAGCACGTACTGGTGCGGGGTCCACAGTTCGGGTCCCTGTTCGTGCAGCGAGGCGTGCAGCACGAGGGCGATGTCGGCGGCCGGGTGCGCGGAGCGTTCCAGCGCGGTGCGGGCGGCCGCCACCGCCATCTCCGGCGGCGAGACGTTCCCGGCGACGGCGGCGCCGGTCCAGCCGCCGGCCCGCCACTCGGCCTCGGCGTACCGGCCCTCGGCGACCGCCCGTTCGGCCGGGTAGGGCTCGGGCAGGTGGCAGCCGAGGCCGTCGATGAACAGGTTCGTCACGCGCACGGTCCGTCCTCCCCCGGCTCGGTGCCGTCGCCGGGCAGCAGGCGTACGGTGCCGGCGGCGCCGTCGATCTCGATCCAGGCGCCGTCCTCGATGGCCGTCATGGCCTCGCGGACCGCGACGACCGTGGGGACGCCGAGCAGCCGGCCGCTGATGGCGGTGTGCGAGACGAGGCTGCCGCGCTCGACGACGATGCCCTTGGCGGCCATCATCAGGGCGAGCCAGCCGGGGTCGGTCTCCTTGGCGACGAGTATCCGGCCCACGCACGCCTCGGGCGGCACAGCGGTGTCCCGGACGACGAGGGCGCGGCCGCGTGCCGTGCCGCTGCTGGAGGCGATGCCGCGCAGCACGCCGTCCGCGTCGGGTCCGCCGGCCGCGGCGGTGTCCCGGCGGGAGGCCAGCGCGACCGGCACGGGCAGGCCGCCGGGGACGGTGAAGTAGGCGGGCGGGTCGGCGGCGGCCGCGCTCTCGGCGAACCGGGCGGCGCGCCGGCGCACCAGCGCGCGCAGGTCGGTGTCGGGCAGGGTGCCGTCGAAGGCGCCGAGCACCTCCTCGGTCTGGAGGTGGACGACGTCCTCGGCCCGGTCCAGCAGTCCCGCCTCGACGAGCCGCCGGGCGAGCCCGCGCATGACCTCGCGGGAGACGCCGTAGAGCTGGCTGCGGCAGAACCGCGTGTCCTCGCGGGCCTTGACGCTGAACCGCAGGGAGGCCAGCACGGCGCCGAGCGCGGCCCGCTTGAGCGGAGCGGGGCAGGCCTCGCGCAGGGCGTCCCGGGCGGCGTCGCGGGCGGCGGCCTCGTCGGCCTCGTTGGCGGCGACGGTCAGGCCCTGGCCGATGTAGGGGCGCAGCGCGGTGACGATCTGCCAGGGTTCCTGGCGCGGGGTGAGGACCTCCAGTTTCAGGTCGTGCAGCGCGCGGTCGCCGTAGGTCCGCAGGTGCCGGGCGAAGGCGTCGGCTGTACCGCTGCCGTACTTCCCGCCGGTGATCTCCCGCCAGACCTCGGGCGCGGGGCGTTCCAGGACGGCGGCGCGCAGGGCCGGGTGGGCGGCGGCGCGTTCGGCGAGGGCGAGCGCCGAACGGACCGAGGCGAGCGTCCGGTTGGGGCGGCCGCCGCCCATCAGCCGGGGCAGCAGCGCGCGGCCGTCCGGCACCCAGCGCTCCAGCAGGGCGTCGGCGCAGGTAAGGGAGACCAGGGCGAAGTAGCTGGCGACCATGGTGACGCCCCAGCGGTGCTCGGCCTCGGTCCACATGGTGCGGTAGCGGGCGACGAGTTCGTCGGCGGTGCAGTCCTCGAAGGAGGGCCAGCGCGCCATCAGGTCGTCCCACCAGCGCAGGAACTCGCGCAGCCGGCGCGGCTGGGCGGCGTAGGCGCGGGCGAGGCGGGGCGCCGCGCGCAGCACCTGCTTCCAGGCGCGGCGGCGGGCCGCCCGGTCCGGGGCCGTGTCCTGGTCGCGTTCGGTGAGGCCGAGGGAGCGCTGCCACATGGGGCGGATGAGGTCGAAGCCGGGGATCTGACCGTGCAGCGCGAACCAGGCGTCGAGCCGGTAGTAGACCCGCCCGTCGAGGTGCCCGACCATCCGGCTGAGGTGGTGCTGGTTGCGGCGCAGGGAGTCCTCGGGCACGCCGAGCCGCCGGTAGAAGTCGGCGAAGCCGGTCCGGTAGAAGACGCGGGCCTGGGAGTAGGTCAGCGTGGAGGTGACGCCGGGGAAGGACTCGGTGAGGTTGTGGTTGGTCCACGGCACCGGCGGCGCGCTCTCCCCGTGCGGGGTCGCGGCCCGCACCACGGGCCGGGCCTGGACGAGGTGGATCCGGCCGTCGGCGGTGAGGGCGCCCTCGACGTCCTGGGGGCCGCCGAAGAGTTCCTCGGCGCGGGCGGCCAGTTCGCCGATGGCGCGCACCTCGTCGTCGGACAGCACGGGCGGTCCGCCGAGCGCTTCCGGGACGGGCAGCGGCACCGGGCCGGCGTCCGGCCGGGCCGGGTCGAGGCCCACCATCACGGACTTGACGGCGAGTTCGGCGCGTACGGCGCCGGTGGCTCGGTCCACGAAGAAGTGGTCGATGTCGGCCCTCTCCTGCACGATGCCCTCGCCGATGCCGTGCGCCGCGGCCACCACCGCCTGGTCGGTGCCGCCGCGCGGATCGCTGGTGAACATCACGAAGGACCGCACGCCGGGCACCATCCGCTGGACGCCGACCGCGACCCGGACGGCGGTGGCGTCTACGCCGCGCCGCACGCGGTAGAGCACGGCCTCGGGGTTGTAGGCGGAGGCCCAGCAGTCGGCGACGCGGTCCAGGAGGGCGTCCCGGCGGACGTACAGATAGCTGTCGGAGAGGCCGGCGAACGGGTCGTCGGCGCCGTCCTCGCCGCTGCCGTCCGCCTCGGCGGCGACGCAGCCGCGCACGGCCACCAGCCCTTCGGGGCCGGCGAGTTCGTCGAAGCCGGCGAGCACCTGCCGGGCCAGGGCGGGCGGCAGCGGGGTGGCGCGGACCTCGTCGCGGGCCGCGCGCGCCCAGTCGGTCAGCTCCGCCGTACTCGCCCCGGCGCCGGGGAAACCGGCGGGGACCGGCACGCAGGCGGCGTACGCCTCGGCGGTCAGCGCGAAGAATTCGGGGACGGGCAGTCCGGCGTCGCGCATCTCGTGCTGCCGGGAGAACTTGTGGCCCACCAGGGCCGGGTCGGCGAGGGCGGCGTCGTGGGCGCCGGCGAGCAGCGGGCCGCGTCCGGTGGCCGGGCCGGTGCGGGCGAGCGGGGTGGTGGAGGCCATCGTCTACCACACCCCCGGCAGCAGCCGCGCCCGGCCGCCCGCGTATCCCGGGTATCCGGGGACGGCCCACAGCACGCGCTCCTCGACCCGGATCCGCCACACGATGACCGCGGCCAGGGCGAGCAGGAACAGCACGCTGAGCGGGTTGCAGAAGAACGCCACGAACGCGGCGTTGGCCAGCAGCATCCCGGTGTACGCGGGGTGCCGGACGTGCCGGTAGGGGCCGCTGGTGACGATGGTGTGGTCGGAGTAGCGCACCACGTGGTGGGAGTAGAACCGGCCGAGGGTGCGGATGGCGGTCAGGCGCAGCGCGACGGAGGCGGCGAACACCACGGCCGGCACGCTCAGCCACACCGACCAGGCGTGCCAGGGCAGCGGCCACAGCACCGCGGAGACACCGGTGCCGGCCCGGGTCAGGGCGTACGGCAGCAGGGTGCCGTTCTCGGCGGCGGACTGCTTGGGGTGGCGCACGGTGATGCCGGTCTCGGCGAGGATCCACAGCAGGTAGAGGCCCGCGAACAGGGCGGCCTCGGGGTGCGGGCCGGCGGTGTCCGAGGTGAGCAGCAGTGTGATGGCGAGGACGAACAGGGCGCAGGTCAGCGGCAGCAGGGCGCGCAGGACGAGGACGACGAGGCGCTGGTTCATGCCGCCGCCCCGGCGGCGGCGCGGAAGGCCCGGTAGGCCTCGGGGGTCAGGCCCTTGCTGACGTAGACGAGGCTGCCGATCCGGGTGCCCGGTCCGTCGCCCGCGATCAGCTCGAAGGTGAGCCGGGCCTTGTCGTCGGACATGCGGGTCCGCCGCCAGCGCAGCGCCAGCGGGAGCGTGGCGGGCAGGTCGGCCGGCAGGTCGGCGGTGAGCCGCAGCCACAGCATCTGCACTTCCTCCGGCCAGCCGCCGGCCCGGTGCGAGAGCCAGGTGGCGAACTGGCGGCCGGCCTCGACGACCGACTTCACCGAGCGCCGGCCGGGGCGGCGGCTCGCCAGGGTGTGCCCGGCCTCCGGCAGCAGCACCGGAGCGGTGAACACGTCGTCGTCGCACACGGGTTCGCCGAGCATGACGTTCTCCGGGCGGGTGCGGTGCACCAGGAACGCGCGGGCGGGCTCGGCGGCGGGGGCGGCCGGTAAGGCCTCCGGTCCGGGCCGGCCGCCCTCGGGGCCGGCGGTGAGGGTGAACCAGCTGTCCGAGACGACGGTCGGGCCCTGGGTGACGCGCAGGGTGTGGCGGCCGTTCTCGGGCGGTGCCGCGTAGAGCACGAGGCCTGGGGCCAGCTCGGGCATCACCCGGAAGTTGACGACCCATTTCACCCGGGAGCCCGCCGGGACGTCGACGCGGTCGCTGACGGCGTCCGCCATGGCGCACACCAGGAGCATGCCGGGGACGTGGTCCAGCGGGTGGTCGTAGAAGAACGGGTCGCTCTGGTCGACGGTGAGGTCGGTGAGCCAGGGGTCGGCGTCGTGGCCCCGGGCCGCCGGGTGCGGTGCTCCGGCCGGGCCGGTCCGCTGAACGCGTGTCTGGGCTCGGGTCGTTGGCGTGGTCATCCGTCTTCCTCGATTCCTGACTGTGCTTGCCGCTCGGCCCGGCCCGCGGCGCCGGTGCCCGCGCTCGCGGTGGCGGCGCGCCGCCCGGCGCCCGGTCCACCGCGTGGGGCGCGTCCGCGGCGCCGGGCCCGGTGGCCGGCCGCATCGGTGCGGGCCGTCGTCGGCCCGGTGTTCGCGGAAGTCTTGACGAGCCGCCTGACATGCCGCTGACCTCTGCCGATGGCAGTGGCGTCCGGCATGACAGCGTTGTCCGCGCGTCAGCGGCGGGTCAGCGGCCGGGACCACGATCGGTCAACCGTTCACTCTTCGAGGGACCGGACGCCGGCGGCGGCCGGCCGGGACCGGTTCCGTGATCCGGCTGGGGAGGCCTTCGCATGATTCTGGTGACGGGCGCGACCGGTGTGGTGGGCGGCCAGGTGGCGCGGACGCTGTCGGCGGCCGGCCCGGTGCGGGTGTTCTGCCGTGACCCGGCCCGGCTGCCGGCGCTCGGTCCGGGCGGCGAGGTGGCCGTCGGCTCCTACCAGGACCACGGCTCCCTGCGGCGCGCGCTCGCGGGGGTGGACCGGGCGTTCCTGGTCACCCGTGATCCCGGCGGCGACAGCGACGCGCGTTTCCTGCGAGCCGCGGAGGCGGCCGGGGTGCGGCACGTCGTGAAGCTGTCCGCCTACGCGGCCGGCGAGGACGACGCCGACGACCTGATCACGCGCTGGCAGCGGGACTGCGAGGACCTGCTGCGCTCCTGCGGCCTGGAGTGGACGCTGCTGCGCCCGCGCGCGTTCATGTCGAACACGCTGGCGTGGGCGGGCTCGATCCGTACCGAGGGCGTGGTGCACGCCCTGCACCCGGGGGCGCCGAGCGCCTGCGTCGATCCCCGTGACATCGCCGACGTCGCGGTGGCCGCGCTGACCTCGTCCGGACACGAGGGCCGGATCCACCCGCTCACCGGTCCGGAGGCGATCTCGGCCGCGGACCAGACCCGCGAGCTGTCCCGGGTGCTCGGCCGCCCGCTGGTGTGCCGGGAACTGACGACGGAGCAGGCCGCGGCCCGCTGGTCGCGCCGTCATCCGCCGCATGTGGTCGAGGCCCTGCTGCGCGGCGCCGAACGGCGGTCGCGGGGCCGCAAGGCGACGGTGGACGGGTCCGTGTCCCGCCTCACCGGCCGTGCGGCCCGGTCGTACGCGCGGTGGGCGGCGGACCACCGGGAGGCGTTCGGACCGGCGCCCGCCGCGCTTTCCGTGCCCGCCCGGGTCTAGAACCCCCCGTCGCGCCGCCGTCCCGTGTTCCGGCCCCGCCACAGGACGACACCGGCCACCAGCAGCACCGCGCCGGTGCCGCCCGCGAGCGGGCCCGCCCAGCCGGACGTGGCGGCGGCCGCCCTGGCGGTGTCCGGGCCGGGGCCGAAGTACTTCTCCCCGTACGACGCCGGACGCAGACCGCGGGGTTCCAGACGGGCCGCGGCCTTCAGCGCCGCCGCGGGGTCGATCATGCCGAAGCCGCGGGAGTCGTCCCGGCCGCCCACCGGGGCGTCGCGGGCGGTGTCCTCCAGGAGCTTCTTCACCTGGGCCGGGCTCAGCTTCGGATGGGCGGCCTTGATCAGCGCCGCCGCGCCCGAGACGTACGCGGCGGCGGCGGAGGTGCCCCAGCCCTCGTAGTACTTGTGGTCGGGGTCGGCGATCACGACGTTCACGCCGGGCGCGCTGACCGCGGCGTACCAGCGGCGGGTGGAGAAGGAGGCGCGGGTGCCGTAGCGGTCGACGGCGGTGGCGGCGATGACGCCCGGGTACGCGGCCGGGTAGGAGACGTGGTCGCCCTTGGCGCCGCCGTTGCCCGCGGAGGCCACCACCACCACGCCCTTCTTCAGGGCGTACTGCACGGCCTCGTCCTCGCTCGGCTCGGGGTGGGCGGAGTCGGAGTCGTCGCCGAGCGAGAGGTTGATGACGTCGGCGCCGTGGTCGGCGGCCCAGCGGATGCCGTCGGCGAGGGCGTTGCCCCGGGTGGTACGGGCCTTGCCGCGGGCGGAGTCGCCGTCCTCGAGGATGACCCGCACGGGCAGGATCTTCGCCTCGGGGGCGACGCCCATGACGCCGTCGGCGCGTCCGGCGCCGTGACCGTGTCCGGCGATGATGCCGGCCATGGCGGTGCCGTGCCGGGCCCAGTCGCGGTCGCCGGGGCCCGCGCCGAAACCGATCATGTCCTTGGCGTCCAGGACGTTGCCGGCCAGGTCCGGATGGTCGGCCTCGACCCCGGTGTCCAGCACGGCGACGGTGACGCCCCGGCCCTTGGTGGTCTGCCAGGCCTCGGACAGGCGCAGGGCGGACAGGCTCCACTGCTGGGCGCGGATGCCGTCGGCGTGGGCGGCGGCGGACGGCAGCAGGACGAGGGAGCCGGCGAGCAGCAGGCTCACCGCGCTGCCGCGCAGGCGTCGGCCGCGCCGTGCCGGCCGCCTCATGAGGGGCTCTTCGTGGCCGGTCCGGCGGTCTGGCGCAGCCGGCGTTCGACGCGGTCGGCCAGACCCTGCGCCTCCTGGCCGAGGCCGGCCTGGGCGGCTGCCGAGCCGGCGCCGGACCGCACGGCGTCCGCGGCGGGCTGCGGCGAGTCGACCGTACGGCCGTCGGTCCAGCCGGACACCGCGTAGGCGACGACGGGGGCGTCGGTCAGGACGGCGACGGTCCAGGTGGCGCGCTGCTCGTCGCCGAACCGGGCCGCCGCGGTGCCCTTGGCCGCGTACGGCCGGGGCATCAGGTCGGCGCGCCGGTCCAGGTGCTCGTCGCGGAAGCGGGCCGCGAGGGCGGACATGGCGGCGGGGTCGCCCTTGGTGAACAGCAGGCCCACGGTGGTGACATGGCTCTGGGTGGCGTCGGTGTAGGTGGCGCGCAGCAGCCGTCGGCAGCCGACCGGGGCGAGGACCTTGCGCAGCAGCGGGTCGAAGGCGTCGGCGCAGCCGGTGTCGGGGGCGACGGCGATCCGCGTCCAGGTCCGGTCGGCGCCGCCGGGGCCCGCGCCGGTGCCCTGGACGGTGGGCGGGAACAGCCCGTCCACGGGCACGCTGTGCCACAGGGTGCCGGCCGCGCTGAACCCGGTGCCCGCCCTGCCGCCGGAACCGTCGCCGGTGAGCCAGCTCCCGGTCACCGCGCCGCCGATGAGGCCCAGTCCGAGGACCAGGCAGGCGGCGGCAGCGGCGGTGCGGGGCCGCAGCCACGCCGAGGGCCGGGTCCGCTCGCCGTACTCGGGTTCCCCGAACGACACCACGGGCCGGGCCGGGCCGCCCGCGCTCCAGGACAGGACGGGGTCCGGCGACACCGGCGCGGGGCTCGCGGGGTGGGCGGGGCCGCCCGGACGCCACGCGGGCCGGCCGTCACGCGCGCCGGGCCCGGACGACGGCGCCGGGGCCGGCGGGGCCGCGGCGCCCGGGGTCGGGGTGGGCGGTTGCGCGGGAGCGGGCGGCGGCTGGGAGGCCGGGCGGGCGGGAGACGGGGCGGAGGCCGTACGGGAGGCGGCGGGCTGCCCCACGGGGGCCGGGCGGTCCGAGCCGGACGCCGGGACCGGGCCTCCCCGGCCCGGGGCCGTTCCGGAACGGCGCTGCTCCGGCGCCGACGGGACCGGCCGCAGCCGCGTCGTCGTCTCCGGCCCCGACTCAGCGGAGGCTCCCGCCGCCACGCCCGCGGTCCCGGCGCGCGCGGAGGCTCCCGCCGCCGGGCCCGCGGTCCCGGAACGGCGCTGCTCCGGTGCGGGCGGGACGGGCCGCAGCCGGGTCGTCGTCTCCGACGCGGACTCCGCGGGAGCGCCCGGCCGGCGTGACGGGGCCGCCGTGCGCGAAGCGTGCGGCGGGGCGTCGGGGAAGCGGGCGGAGGCGGGCGGCGGAGGCGGACCCGACGGGTCGGTGCCGGCGGGCCCGGCGGCGGAGGGGAAGGCGGGGAAGCGGGGCCCGTCGGCCGCGCTCGCGGCGCCGGACCGCTCACCGCCCTGCCGCGTCTCCTCCGGAGCGCGTCCGACCGGGTGCCGCGCGGCGCGCGGCGCGAAGACCGAGGGCTCCTCGTCGTCGGCGTCGTCCGGCGGGCAGACGGGCGCGGGGGCCACCCCGGGACGACGCCCGCCAGGCCGGCCGGCGGGCTCCCCCGGGCCACCGGCCCGGCCGGTGGCCGCAGGCGCGGACGCGGCCGCGTCGGCGTGGACGCTCCGGCCCAGGCCGGCGCCCGGCGCACCGGCACCCCCGGACGCGGTGCCGCCCCGGCCCGTGGACCCGCTCGCAGTCCAGGACTCGCCGCCCCGGTCACCCGGTCGGGCGGCGGGCGCGGTGCGGACGGGGTCCGCCCCCTGGGCGGCGGTCCCCCGCGGGTCGCCGGTTCGGCCGGTCGCCGCAGGAGCGGACGCGGCCGCGTCGGCGTGGGCGCTCCGGCCCAGGCCGGCGCCCGGCGCACCGGCACCCCCGGACGCGGTGCCGCCCCGGCCCGTGGACCCGCTCGCGGCCCAGGACTCGCCGACGCGGTCACCCGGTCGGGCGGCGGGCGCGGTGCGGACGGGGTCCGCCCCCTGGACGGCGGTCCCCCGCGGGTCGCCGGTTCGGCCGGTCGTCGCAGGCGCGTCGGTGCGGGCGATCCCGCCCAGGGACCCGCTCCCGCTCCAGGACTCGCCGCCCCGGTCACCCGGCCCGGCGGCAGGCGCGGTGCGGACGGGGTCCGCCCCCTGGACGGCGGTCCCCCGCGGGTCGCCGGTTCGGCCGGTCGTCGCAGGGGCGGGCGGGGTCGCTTCGGTGTGGGCGATCCCGCCCATGGACCCGCTCCCGCTCCAGGACTCGCCGCCGCGGCCGCCAGGCCCGGCGGCGGCCTCGCGCGGGGCGGTCGTGCGGGGTTGCGGTGTGTCGGCCGCGGGGGCGCCCGCGCGCGTGCCCTGGGGCGTCGCGGCGGTGTCCGGGGTGTAATCCTGGGGCGCGGTGGCGGGGCGGGGCGGGGTGGCGGGGCGCGGTGGGATCGGGGCGCGGCGCGCTTCCGTGCTCATGCACCCCCCGTTTCCTCGTGCCCGGGCCGTCTTCCGCGAGCGGGCCGCCGCGCTTCTCGGCCGTGCCCGGTGCGAAGCTCCGTCCGGGCACGCATACCCGTACGGCTGGACCGGCATCCCGGTTCAGGCGATGGGGCCGGGAGCGTTCCGCCGTCGTGCGCGTCACTCTACGGGTTGTCCGGGAGAGAACGAGAACCAGTCCACGAGCCCGTGGCATCTGCCCGTATCGTCCCCCTACCCTGCGGTAATCCTGTCTGGCACGCTTCCGTCATGACTGCGCGCGCCGCCGACCGGGCCCGTTACGACCGGGCCACCGCCCATATCGACGCCCCTCTCGCGATCGTGGATCTGGAGGCGTTCGACGCGAACGCGGACGACCTCCTGCGCCGGGCCGGCGGCAAGCCGGTCCGGGTCGCCAGCAAGTCCGTGCGCTGCCGGGCGCTGCTGGAGCGGGTGCTGGCCAGGGACGGTTTCCAGGGCGTCATGTCGTTCACCCTCGCCGAGTCCCTGTGGCTGGCGCGCTCGGGGTTCGACGACGTCCTCCTCGCCTATCCGTCCGCCGACCGGTCGGGTTTCGCGGAGCTGGCCGCCGACCCCAAGCTCGCCGGCGCGGTCACCGTGATGGTGGACGACGTGGCCCAGCTCGACCTGATCGACGCGGCCCGTGAGGGCGGACGTGAAGTGGTGCGCGTCTGCCTGGAGTTGGACACCTCGCTGCGGCTGCTGGGCGGCCGGATGCGGGTCGGGGCCCGGCGCTCGCCGCTGCATTCCCCCGCCCAACTCGCCGAGATGGCAAGGGCGGTGGCCCGGCGGCCGGGCTTCCGGCTGGTGGGGATCATGGCGTACGAGGGCCATGTCGCCGGGGTCGGGGACGCGGTGGCCGGGCGGCCGCTGCGCTCGCGGGCGATCCGGCTGATGCAGGCCGCCGCACGGCGGGAGCTGGCCGAGCGCCGCGCGGCGGTGGTGCGGGCGGTCCGCGCCGTGGCGCCCGGTCTGGAGTTCGTCAACGGCGGCGGGACCGGCAGTGTGCAGCACACCGCCGCCGAGGACGCGGTCACCGAGATCGCGGCCGGTTCGGGGCTCTACCTGCCGCGGCTCTTCGACAACTACACGTCCTTCACCGGGCGTCCGGCGGCGCTGTTCGCACAGCCCGTCGTGCGGCGGCCGGGCGTGGGTGTCGTCACCGTGCTGGGCGGCGGCTATCCGGCCTCGGGCGCCGCAGGCCCGGACCGGCTGCCCGTGCCGTACCTGCCGGAGGGTCTGGCGTACGACCCGCAGGAGGGTCCGGGCGAGGTGCAGACCCCGCTGCTCGGCACGCCCGCCGACGACCTGCTGATCGGCGACAAGGTGTGGTTCCGGCACGCCAAGGCGGGTGAGCTGTGCGAGCGGTTCGACGTGCTGCACCTGGTCGAGGGCGACAGGGTCACGGCCGCCGTGCCCACGTACCGCGGTGAGGGCCACACCTTCCTGTGAGCCGGTGCGCCGCACCCCCGAGCCGGGCCGGCGGGACGCTCAGGGGACGCGGTCGGCCTGGTCCGGCACCACGGAGCCGTCGGCGCGGCGCACCGGTCCGGGCGTGCCGTCGGGCGCGGTCCAGGCGGTGGTCGAGCACGGGTACGGCTCGGTCCGGCGCGGCAGCGGGTCGATGAACATGGGGTTCACCAGCCAGCGCCGGTCGGCGTCGTCGTAGGCCCGGCACATCAGTTCCGGCTTGTCGCGGTCGATGACGAGGTGGGCGCCGGTGGCGTCGCCGACGAAGGTGACGTCGGTGTCGGCGTCGCCGGCCGCGAGGGCGGGCCGGCGCTCCCAGGGCTGCCGCTGCCAGGCGGCGGCGCCCCGCACGCCGTAGATCTCCTGGTTGATCCAGCAGCGCTTGCCGTCGATGTAGGGGATCACCGCTCCCCGGGTCGCGGGGACGCCGCCGCAGCCCTCGGTCCGGGTGGTGATCCGGCCCCGGCGGTCCAGGACCGGGCGGATGGCGAGGGTGTGCGCCGCGTCCACGCCGACGCCCCGTGACCAGACCTCGGTGACGGGTTCGACGCCCGCCGAGACGACGTAGACCCGGAATCCGGCGCGGTGCAGGGTGCGGATGAGATCGCGCATCTGGGCGTAGGGGCGGACGTAGGCGGGGACGGTGTGGGTGCCGAGGACGCGGGTCGCGCCGACCGGGGCGGCCAGGGCCTCGCGGCGGGCGGCGCGGGCGTAGGAGGCGAGTTCGGCGGGGGTACGGCCGGCGAAGAGCTGCGGGACCCAGGCGTACTGCGGGACCGTGCGCCGGTGGTTCCAGCGGCCCGCGAAGGCCGGGGCGCCGCTCATGGTGGTGGCGTGCTCGCGGATCTCGAGGATCTCGTCCGTGCAGCGCGGCCGGTCCGAGGTCCGCAGGGACGTGCCCGCCCCGGTGCCGCAGGCGGCGGCCAGTGCCCGGTCGGCGGCCTCGGTCAGCCAGGCGCTGGTGTCCTTCCAGCGGGCGGGGCGGGGCAGGCGGTCGTGGCGCAGGGCCCAGGAGAGGGTGGCGTCGGTGACGTCGTTCTTGGTGACGGTGTTGTCCCAGTCGAACGCGGCGATCGCGCCGGTGCGGCCGGAGCAGGTGCCGCGGGCGTCGACGACGCGTTGCAGGCGGGCGCGGTTGTCGCCGTGCCAGGAGGTGGTCAGCCGGGGGCAGTCGGGGCGCGCCGTCGGCGCGGTGGGCGCGGCCGCCAGGGCGGCGGCCGCTGCCAGGGTCCACGCGAGAAGTTGTCGCATATGCGCGGAACCTACACCTCTGCCCCTTACAGGGGGGTGACGTACGCGCCCGAGATCCCGCCGTCCACCAGGAAGTCGGTGGCGTTGACGAAGGAGGAGTCGTCGCTGGCCAGGAAGGCGACGGCGGCGGCGATCTCCTCGGCCCGGGCGAACCGCCCGACGGGGATGTGCACCAGGCGGCGCGCGGCGCGCTCCGGGTCCTTCGCGAACAGCTCCCGCAGCAGCGGGGTGTCGACCGGGCCCGGGCACAGGGCGTTGACCCTGACCCCCTCCCGGGCGAACTGCACGCCCAGTTCCCGGGACATCGCGAGCACGCCGCCCTTGGAGGCGGTGTACGAGATCTGCGAGGTGGCCGCCCCCATCCGGGCCACGAAGGAGGCGGTGTTGATGACGGAGCCCCGGCCCTGGCGCCGCATGTACGGGATGGCGGCCTTGCAGCACAGGTAGACGGAGGTGAGGTTGACCTCCTGGACGCGCCTCCAGGCCTCCAGGCCGGTGTCCAGGATGGAGTCGTCGTCGGGCGGGGAGATGCCGGCGTTGTTGAAGGCGACGTCGACGCTGCCGTAGGTGTCGTGGGCGGCGGCGAACAGCGCCTCGACCTGTCCGGGGTCGGTGACGTCGGTCCGGACGAAGAGTCCGCCGGTCTCGTCGGCGGCGGCCTTGCCGGTGACCTCGTCGACGTCGGCGCAGACGACGTGCGCGCCCTCGGAGGCGAGCCGGCGGGCGCTGGCGAGGCCGATGCCGCTGCCCGCCCCGGTGACGACGGCGGTGCGGCCGGCGAGGCGGCGGCAGACGTGTTCTGCGTTCACTGTGCGGAGCCCTCCGTGCTGATGAAGACGTTCTTGGTCTCGGTGAAGGCGGTCAGTGCGCCGGGGCCGAGTTCGCGGCCGAGTCCGGACTGCTTGAAGCCGCCGAACGGGGTCCAGTAGCGGACGCTGGAGTGGGAGTTGACGGACAGGTTGCCCGCCTGGACGGCCCGTGAGACGCGCAGGGCGCGGCCGACGTCCCGGGTCCAGACGGAGCCGGACAGGCCGTAGGGGGTGTCGTTGGCGAGGCGGACCGCGTCCTGCTCGTCGGTGAAGGGCAGCAGGACGGCGACCGGGCCGAAGATCTCCTCGCGGACGGCCGGGGAGCCGGGCCGTTCCCCGGTGAGCACGGTCGGCGGGAACCAGAAGCCGGGGCCGTCGGGCGCGGCGCCGCGCAGGGCCTCGGCGTCCTCGGGGACGTACGACCGTACGCGGTCCAGTTGCCGGCGGGAGATCAGCGGGCCCATCTGCGTCTTCTCGTCGGCCGGGTCGCCCACGACGACGGAGGCCAGCGCGCCGGCGAGGAACTCGCGGGCGCGCTCGTACACCGGTTCCTGGACCAGGATCCGGGTGCGGGCGCAGCAGTCCTGGCCGGCGTTGTCCAGGAAGGAGAAGGGGTCGAGGGCGGCCTCCAGGTCGGCGTCGGCGAAGACGACGTTGGGGCTCTTGCCGCCGAGTTCCAGGGTGACCGGCTTGACCAGCCGGGCGCAGCGCTCCATGACCTCGCGGCCGGTGGCGGTGGAGCCGGTGAACACGATCTTGGCGACGTCCGGGTGGTCCACCAGCGCGCGTCCGGCGGTGTGGCCGTGGCCGGGCAGCACCTGGAACAGGTGCTCGGGAAGGCCCGCCTCCACGGCGAGTTCGGCGAGGCGGAGGGCGGTCAGCGGGGTCGTCTCGGCGGGTTTGAGGACGACGGCGTTGCCCGCGGCGAGCGCCGGGAAGGAGCCCCAGGCCGCGATGGGCATGGGGAAGTTCCAGGGGGCGATCACCCCGACGACGCCGAGGGGTTCGTGGAAGGTGACGTTCCAGCCCCCGGGCGCCGGGATCTGGCTGCCGAGGACGCGTTCGGCGCCGCCCGCCGCGTACAGCAGCAGGTCGCGGGCGTTGCCCGCCTCCCAGCGGGCGTTGCCGAGGGTGTGCCCGGCCTCGCGGACCTCCAGCCGGGCGAGTTCCTCGATGCGGCCGTCGACGGTGTCGGCGAACCGGCGCAGCAGCCGGGCCCGGTCGGCGGGCGGGAGCGCGGCCCACTTCTGCTGGACGCGCGCGGCGCGTGCGACGGCGGCGTCCACGTCCGGCGCGCCGGCGGCGGGGACGGTGGCGACGACCTCTTCGGTGGCGGGGTTGAGGACCTGCAGTTCGTGCGGCTCGGACACGTGAGGACCTTTCACGGGCGTTCGCTTCACAGGCGTTCGAAGGAGCGGCGCAGTTCCCAGTCGGTGACGGCGGCGTCGAAGGCGGCCAGTTCGACCCGGGCCATGTTCCGGTAGTGGGCCACGACCTCGTCGCCGAAGGCGGCCTTGGCCACGGGGCTGTTCTCCCAGAGCTCGGCGGCCTCGCGCAGGGTGGTGGGCACGTGCTCGTAGTCCGCGGTGTAGGCGTTGCCCGGGCAGGGCTCGGGCAGTTGGAGCCGCTGCTCGACGCCGTGCAGACCGGCCGCGACCAGGCCGGCGACGGCGAGGTAGGGGTTCACGTCGCCGCCGGGGAGGCGGTTCTCGAAGCGCAGGGAGCGGCCGTGGCCGACCACGCGCAGCGCGCAGGTGCGGTTGTCGTGGCCCCAGGCGACGGCGGTGGGCGCGAAGGAGCCGGGCTGGAACCGCTTGTAGGAGTTGATGTTGGGGGCGTACAGGAGGGAGAAGTCGCGCAGGGCGGCGAGCTGCCCGGCGAGGAAGTGCCGCATGACGTCGGACATGCCGTCGGGCCCGGCCATGGCGTTGTTCCCCTCGGCGTCGGCGAGCGAGAGGTGGATGTGGCAGGAGTTGCCCTCGCGCTCGTCGTACTTGGCCATGAAGGTGATCGAGACGCCCTCCTGCGCGGCGATCTCCTTGGCGCCGGTCTTGTACAGGGCGTGCTGGTCGCAGGTGACCAGGGCCTCGTCGTAGCGGAAGGCGATCTCGTGCTGCCCGGGGTTGCACTCGCCCTTGGCGGACTCCACGGTCAGGCCGGCGCCCGCCATGTCGTTGCGCAGCCGGCGCAGCAGGGGCTCGACGCGGCCGGTGCCGAGGATGGAGTAGTCGACGTTGTACTGGTTGGCCGGGGTCAGGCCCTGGTAGTTGGCGTCCCAGGCCTGCTCGTAGCTGTCCTTGAAGACGATGAACTCCAGCTCGGTGCCGACCCGCGCGGTGTAGCCCAGCTCGGCGAGCCGGTCGAGCTGGCGGCGCAGGACCTGGCGGGGCGCGGCGACGACCGGGGCGCCGTCGTTCCAGGCGAGGTCGGCGACGAGCAGGGCGGTGCCGGGGTGCCAGGGGACGCGGCGCAGGGTGGCGGGGTCGGGGTGCATGGCGAAGTCGCCGTAGCCGCGGTCCCAGGAGGACATCGCGTAGCCGTCGACCGTGTTCATCTCGGTGTCCACGGCGAGGAGGTAGTTGCAGCCCTCGGTGCCGTGGTGCAGGACCTCGTCGAGGAAGAAGCGGGCGGCGAACCGCTTGCCCTGCAACCGCCCCTGCATGTCGGGGAAGGCCAGGACGACCGTGTCGATCTCACCGCCGGCGACGAGGGCGCGCAGCTCCTCGACGCTCAGTGGGGGTGTGCGGTCTGCCACGGGAGATCCTCCTTCGGCTGTACGGCACTTTTTCGGCCGGACCGGGAGCCATAAGGTATTGCCGGGAACCATTTCCTGGGAAGGGGGCACGACCGGGATGCCTCGGGAGACGGACGCGCGGGGGGCGCGGGAGCGGGCCGCGCGGGACCGGCTCGCCCCGGTGCTGCGTCCGGTGCGGGCGGGCAATGGCTTCGAGGAGGCGCTGGAGCAGATCCTCCAGGTGGTACGGCTCGGCCTGGTGCCGGACGGCGGGCGGCTGCCCGCCGAACGGGAGCTGGCGGAGCGGCTCGGCATCAGCCGGGTGACGCTGCGTGAGGTGCTGAAGGTGCTGCAGGACCAGGGCCTCGTGGAGTCGCGGCGCGGACGCTACGGCGGCACCTTCGTGCTGCCGCGCGCGGACGCCGGCGGCGAGGACGAGCTGCGGCGGCGGATCGCCGAGGTGGACATCGAGGACGTGCTGCGCTTCCGCGAGGTGCTGGAGGTGGGCGCGGCGGGGCTGTGCGCGGCGCACGGGCTGACCCCGGATCAGGCAGGGCGGCTGCGCGAGGCCCTGCACCGCACCCACGAGGCCCCGCTCGCCGAGTACCGGCGGCGGGACACGCTGCTGCATCTGACGCTGGCCGAGCTGTGCGGTTCGCCGTCGCTGGCCGCCCGGTACGCGGCGGTGCGGGCGAGCGTCAACGACCTGCTGGACTGCATCCCGCTGCTCGTGCGCAACCTGGAGCACTCGCAGCGGCAGCACACCGCGCTGGTCGAGGCGGTGCTGGACGGGGACGCGGACGGGGCGCGGGAGATGATGCGCGAGCACTGCGCGGGCACGGCGGCGCTGCTGCGGGGGTTCCTGGCATGACCGGCCTCCGCAAAGGTGCTCTGGGGGACCTTTGCGTCCCGGGAAGGGCGGTGGGCCGGTGCGGCCGCTGATCGGTGTGAGCACGTATCTGGAGCAGGGCGCGCGGTGGGGGGTGTGGGAGCTGGCGGCCGCGCTGCTGCCGGCCGCGTATCCGCGGCTGGTGCAGCGGGCCGGCGGGCTGGCCGCCATGCTGCCGCCGGACGAGCCCGCGCGGGCCGCCGCCCTGGTGGCCCGGCTGGACGGGCTGGTCGTCGCGGGCGGCCCGGACGTCGACCCGGCGTGCTACGGCGCCGAGCGGTCCCCCCGGACGGGTCCGCCCGCGCCGGAGCGGGACGCCTGGGAACTGGCCCTGATCGGGGCGGCGTTGGCCGCCCGGGTGCCGCTGCTGGGGATCTGCCGGGGCATGCAGCTGCTCAACGTCGCCCGCGGCGGCACGCTGGTGCAGCACCTGGACGGGCACGCGGAGCTGGTCGGCGTCTTCGGCGGGCATCCGGTGAAGCCCGTGCCGGGGACCCTCTACGCCGGGATCGTGCCCGAGGAGGTGACCGTGCCGACGTACCACCACCAGGCGGTGGAGCGGCTCGGCGCGGGGTTGACGCCCTCCGCGCACGCGGCGGACGGGACGGTGGAGGCGGTCGAGCTGCCGCCGCGGGAGGGGTGGGTGCTCGGGGTCCAGTGGCACCCGGAGATGGGGGACGACACCCGGGTCATGCGGGCGCTGGTGCGGGCCGCCGCGTCCGGAGCCGGCCCGGCCCGCTAGGCCGTGTCCGCAAAGTCGCGTCTGCGTCACGACGCCCGGCACGCACTCTCGCCGCACCGGCCGAAAGCCCGAGTACACCCAGTACGAGGGCATATCCGGCCGGCACTCCCCCAGCCTTCGGCCGGGGGGACCCCCAGAGCACGCACCGGACGCCGCGACGCCCGCCCTGCGGGCGAACGACGCGACTTTGCGGACACGACCTAGCCCCGCGTCAGCGACAGCAGTTCGCGTGCCGGTCCGGTGGGCCGGTGGCCCGTCGGCCACACCGCGCGCAGTTCGCGGCGCAGGGCGACGCCCTCGACCGGGATGCGCACCAGGCGCCGCATCGCCAGCTCCTCCCCCACCGCCAGCTCGCTCAGCACCGACGGGCCGGCGCCGCTCACCGCCGAGGCCTTCACCGCCGTGGTGGAGGACAGCTCGATCAGCGGCCGGGCCAGACCGCCGAGCGCCGTGTCCAGCACCTGGCGGGTGCCGGAGCCGCGTTCGCGCAGGATCAGCGGGGTGGCCGCCAGTTCGGACGGGGTGAGCGGGCGCCGCCGGCGGGCCCAGGGGTGGCCGGGCGCCGTGACGACGATCAGGCGGTCCCGGGCGATCACCGCCGAGTCCAGGCCCGGCGGCACCGTCAGGCCCTCCACGAACCCCAGGTCCGCCTCGCCGTCCAGGAGCAGTTCCGCGACCTTCGCGGAGTTGCCCGCGAGCAGGGACACCGCGGTGTCGGGCCGTTCGGCGTGCAGGGCGAGCAGCCAGCCCGGCAGCAGGTACTCGGCGATGGTCATGCTCGCCGCGACCCTGAGCCGGGAGTCCCGCCGGTCGCGCAGCGCCCGCGCGCCCGCGTCGAAGGCGGCCGCCGCCTCCACCACCCGGCGGGCCCAGTCCGTCACCAGGGCGCCCGCGTCCGTGAGGCGGGAACCGCGCGGCGAGCGGTCGACCAGGGCCACGCCGAGCTGCCGCTCCATCGAGCGCAGCCGGCTGCTGGCGGCCGGCTGGGTGATGCCCACCTCCCGGGCGGCCGCGCCGAGGCTGCCCAGCCGCGCCACGGCGAGCAGGAGTTCCAGCGCGCCGAGGTCGGGCACCCGGTGCGCCAGCGAGCCGCCGGGCAGGCCGTCGTCCGTCGTGTTCCGCTCGCTCATAAGACCAGCTTATGCCCCCATACACGGGGACTCCCTGGTCGGAGGGGGCCGGCGGCGGGATCGTACGGTCATGGTCATCGCAGCCCACTCCCTGCCCACCGCGCGTGCCGTCCGGGTCCGGCACCTCGGCCCCCACTGGTACGCCTCCGTCATGGGAACCTCGGTCGTCGGCACGGCGGGCACCGCGCTCCCCGTGCACGTCCCCGGGCTGCGCACGGTGTGCACCGCGCTGTGGGCGCTGTCCCTCGTCGCGCTGGCGGCCCTGCTGGCCGCTCGCGCCCTGCACTGGACGCACCACCGGGACCGGGCCCGCGCCCACCTCCTGGATCCGGCCGTGGCGCCCTTCTACGGCTGCCTGGCCATGGCCCTGCTGGCGGTGGGCGGCGGTGCGGCGGCGGCCGGCCGGGACTGGATCGGCACCGGCCCCGCGCTGGCGCTCGACGCGGTTCTGTTCACCGCCGGCACGGCGGTGGGGCTCGCGGCCGCCGTCGCCGTGCCGTATCTGATGGCGGCGCACCACCGGGGCGAGCCCCGCGAGGCCGGCCCGGTCTGGCTGCTGCCGCTCGTGGCGCCGATGGTGTCCGCCGCGGCCGGCCCGCGCCTGGTGCCGCTGCTGCCGCCGGGGCAGCCGCGGGAGACGCTGCTGCTGGGGTGCTTCGCGATGTTCGGGCTGAGCCTGCTGGCGACGCTGGCGACGCTGCCGCTGGTCTTCGCCCGGCCGCTGGTCTCCGGTCCGCTGCCGCTCGCGCTGACCCCGGGCCTGTTCCTGGTCCTCGGCCCGCTCGGGCAGTCCACCACCGCCGTCGGCGTGATCGCGGACGCGGCCCCCGGGGTGGTACCGGCGCCCTACGACCGCGGGCTGGGCGTGTTCGCGGTGCTGTACGGGGTGCCGGTCATGGGCTTCGCGCTGCTGTGGCTGGCGCTCGCCTCGGCGCACGTGGTGCGGGCCCGGCGGCGCGGCATGGGCTTCTCGATGACCTGGTGGGCGTTCACCTTCCCGGTGGGCACCTGCGTCACCGGCGCCGCCTCCCTGGCCGGGCGCACCGGGCTCGCGGCGTACGACGCGCTGGCCACCGCTCTGTACGGGCTGCTGGTCGCCGCCTGGCTGGCGGCCGCGTCGGGTACGGTGCGCGGGCTGCTCAGCGGAGAGCTGCCCGAAGCGCCCCGCCCAGCACCCGCGGCGCCTCGGCCAGCGAGGGTCCGTACCAGGTCAGGTGGCGTCCGCTGACGAGTGCGCAGCGCAGGCCCGGGAAGGCCTCGGGGCCGTCCCCGGCGCCGAAGCGGTAGGGCTCGTCCGGCAGGACGACGAGGTCCGGGCCGGCCGCCACCAGTTCCGCGAGGGGCACCCTGGGGTAGCGGTCGGGGTGGCCGGCGTACAGGTGACGCACGCCGAGCCGGTCCAGCACGTCGCCCGCGAAGGTGTCCCGGCCGAGCACCATCCAGGGGCGCCGCCAGACGGGCACGACCGCCGTCGTCCGTGCCGGGGGGCCGGGCGGGTCCGCCCAGGCCGCCTCCGCCTCGTCCAGCCAGCGGGGCCGGGACGGGGCGCCGCACGCCGTGAGCACCCGGTCCAGCTCGCGGAAGGCCTGGGGCACCGTGCGCACCTCGGTGACCAGCACCTCCAGACCCGCGGCCCGCAGGGCGTCGAGGTCGGGGGCGCGGTTCTCCTCCTCGTTGGCGACCACCAGATCGGGGGCGAGGGCGATGATCCGGTCGACGGCGGGGTTCTTCGTGCCGCCGATCCGGGCGGCTCCGGTGTCCGACGGGTGGGTGCACCAGTCGGTGACCCCGGCGAGCACGCCGGGCAGCGTGCGGGCCACCGCCTCGGTCAGCGAGGGCACCAGCGAGACGACGCGCACCACGGCGGCTAGCGCGCCCGGTCCTGCACGGCCTCGATGTGCTCGGCGACGGCCACCACGATCACCCGGGTGTCCGGGACCGTCGCGCGCCAGCGGTGGCGGACCCCGCCGGTCAGGTACAGGGTGTCGCCGCGGCCCAGCCGGTAGGCGCGGCCCTCGGCCTCGATCTCGACGGCGCCGTCGGCGACGTACATCAGCTCGTCGTTGCGGTGCTGGAACTCGCGGCCCGCGTCGTGGTCGCCGGTGAACTCCGAGGCGTGCAACTGGTGGTGGCCGCGCACCAGGGAGCGGGTGCGGGGCAGGAAGTCCGACTCGGTGACGGGCTCGGCGCGCACGACGTCCACGCTGGCGGCCGGGTCGGCGGCGGCGAGGAGTTCCACGGCCGTGGTGCGCAGGGCGTCGGCCAGCTTCTCCAGGGAACCGCGGCTCGGGCGGGCCTTGTCGTTCTCGACCTGGCTGAGGAAGGGCACCGAGAGGCCGGTGCGCTCGGCCACGACGGCGAGAGTCAGCTCCAGCGCGCGACGCCGCCGCCGTACGGCCGCGCCCACCCGCACGGGCTGCTGCTCTTTGTGGTCGCCCATCGCTCCGGCTCCCTCCTTCACTCGTCGTGCCGCCTGCCGGACGTCCGTCGCCGGACGGTTCCCTGAGGAGTTGTCTGCACCCTACGCATGTTCGGCAAACCGTTTCACGCGCCTGTCACATCCCCGACACGCCGGTGGGCCCGCACCCCCACGGTTCACGCCACTGCGGCGCCGCGGTGCGGGACGGGTCTTGCTTGTTCCAAGGCCCGGACGGCCCCCGATGTTCCGCCGCGGCGGGGGTCATGACCCTCCGTGGTTGGCCGGATCCTTACCGTGGAGGGACCTGGGGGCGTCGGTGCGGCCACGAAGCGGTGCCGGGGCCCGGGGAAACCGCGAGGGGTGGGCGCCGGGGGCACGTCCACGGACGTGCGCGCGGCGCCCACCCCTCGGGCGGCGGTCGGAAGGGTCAGGTCACCCGGCCGCCTGGCTCGAGACGCCCTTGCGGTCGATCGGGGCCCACTTGTCGGCCTGGCCCGGATGCCGCTTCAGCCAGGCGCGGACGGCGTCCTGCTCCTTGCCCTTGCCCGCCTTCTGGATCTGCGCCTCCAGCCCGGTGAGCTGCTCCTCGGTCATCGAGAAGTTCTTCAGCCAGGCGCCGACCTCGGGGTTGTCCTCGGCGAAGCCCTTGCGGGCGAGGGTGTGCACCCCGTCGCCCTTGCCCCAGGCGCCCTCGGGGTCCTTCAGCTTCTTCAGGTCGTAGTCGCTGTACGCCCAGTGCGGCGACCACAGGGTGACGACGACCGGCTGCTTCTTGCCGTAGGCGCGCTTCAGCTCGGCGAGCATCGCGGGCGTGGAGCCGTCGACGACCTGGTACTCGCCCTTCAGGCCGTACCGACCCAGGACCTTGTCCTTGAGCAGGCCCATCATGCCGGCGCTGGGCTCGATGCCGACGATCCTGCCGCCGAACTCGGAGGCGTGGCCCTTCAGGTCCGCCAGGGAGTTCACGTCCTTCACGTACGACGGGACGGTCAGCTCCAGCGAGGTGGGGCCGTACCACTTGCCGAGGTCGTCCAGCTTGTCGCCGTACTTCTTCCAGTACTCGGCGTGCGTGGTGGGCAGCCAGGAGTCGGTCTCGAAGTCGATCTGTCCGGTGGCGAGGCCGGTGTAGAGGGGGCCGGCCGCGTACTGGGTGGTGTTCACCTTGAAGCCGCGCTGCTCCAGGAGCTCCTTCCACAGGAACGTGGAGGCGATGCCCTCGTCCCAGGGGATGTAGCCGAGGTTGATCTCCTTGCCCTGGCCGATGTCGGTGCCGGAGGCCTCGGAGGTGCCGGAGGACCCGAAGACGCCCAGACCGCCCGCGACGAGCGCGAGGGCGACCACACCGGCGACGGCGACCACCGGGCGCGGCCGGTACGACCAGGCGGTCGTCCGGGTCTTGGCGGCGGCCCTGCGGCCGAGCGGGGAGAGCTGGGTGCCGAGGGCGCTGGTGACCCGGTCCAGGTAGATGGCGAGGACGACGATGCCGACGCCCGCCTCGAAGCCGTAGCCGATGTCGACCCGGCCGATGGCCTCGTTGACCGCGCCGCCGAGGCCGCCGGTGCCGACCATGCCCGCGATGACGACCATGGACAGGCCCAGCATGATCACCTGGTTGACGCCGGCCATGATGGTCGGCAGGGCCAGCGGAAGCTGCACGCGCCACAGGGTGTCGCGCGGCGTGGTGCCGAACGCCTCGGCCGCCTCGACCAGTTCGGCGTCGACCTGCCGGATGCCCAGCTCGGTCATGCGGACGCCGGGGGCGAGCGCGAAGATCAGGGTGGCGACGACGCCCGCGGCGGTGCCGAGACCGAAGAAGAGCATGGCGGGGATCAGCAGCACCATCGACGGCATCGTCTGGAGCAGGTCCAGGACGGGCCGCACGACCGCGCTGACCGTCTTGGAGCGGGCGGCCCAGATGCCCAGCGGGATGGAGATCACCAGGGCGATCACCGTGGCCACCAGGACCAGGGCCAGCGTGGACATCGCCCGGTCCCACAGGTCCAGCGAGTCGACCAGCGCGAACCCGGCGAAGGCGAGGACGCCGCCGAGCAGACCGCGCAGCCACCAGGCGATCACCCCGAGGATGCCGGCCATGAGCAGCGGCTCGGGCGCGGCGAGGACGGCGTCGATGCCGTCGTACATGCCCTCCATGACCGCGCGGATCGCGTCGAAGAGCCAGGACAGGTGGTCGACGAGCCAGTTGACACCGGAGTCGACCCAGTCGCCGAGAGGGATCCTAGGCACGGGCGATCACCTTTCCGCCGTTGTCGTTGTCGCAGGCGGTGGGGTCGCCCTGTTCGTCGCCGAGGAGGCCGACCAGGCGCCGGCGCGGCACGACGCCGACCAGCTCGCGGCCGGCGTCCAGGACGGCGACCGGGTGGCTGAGGCGGGCGCTGATGGCGCACAGCTCGGTGAAGGGCGTGTCCGGGGCGGCCGTCTCGCAGCCGCAGTCGGCCTCGTCGCCGCGGACGTCGGTGTCCATCACCGACGCGGCGGTCAGCACCCGGGAGCGGTCGACGTCCTGGATGAAGGAGGCGACGTAGTCGTCCGCCGGGCGCAGCAGGATGTCCTCGGCGGTGCCGGTCTGGACGATCCGGCCGTCGCGCATGACGGCGATGCGGTCGCCGAGGCGCATGGCCTCGTTGAGGTCGTGGGTGATGAAGACGATGGTCTTCTTCAGGGTCTTCTGCAGCTCCAGCAGCTGGTCCTGCATGTCGCGGCGGATCAGCGGGTCGAGGGCGCTGAAGGACTCGTCCATCAGCAGCAGGTCCGCGTCGGTGGCCAGGGCGCGGGCGAGGCCGACGCGTTGCTGCATGCCGCCCGACAGCTCGTCGGGCCAGGAGTCCTCCCAGCCGGCCAGACCGCACAGGGCGAGCGCCTCGTCGGCGCGGCGTTCGCGCTCGGCGCGGGGCACGCCCTGCACGGACAGGCCGTAGGCGGCGTTGTCGCGGACGCTGCGGTGCGGGAAGAGCGCGAAGTGCTGGAAGACCATGCTGATCTTCTTCGAACGCAGTTCGCGCAGTTCGCGGTCGCCGAGCCCGGTGAGCTCCTGGCCGTCGAAGCGGACGCGGCCGGCGGTCGGCTCGAGCAGACCGTTGAGCATCCGCAGCAGGGTGGACTTGCCGGAGCCCGACAGACCCATGACGACGAATATCTCACCCGCCTCGACCTGGAAGGAGGCGTCGATCACGGCGGCGGTGGTGCCGTCGGCGCGCAGCTCCTCGCGGTCGGTGCTCCCGCGCAGTTTCTCCACTGCCTGGTCCGGTCGTCTGCCGAACACCTTGAACAGGTGCTCGGCCTCAAGCCTTGGTTGCACGCGTGCCTCTCGTCTCGGCCGTACATGACAGAAGCCGCGCCTCCCCAGATCCTCATTGGTCAAACTTTTAAGTGTCTTAGGTCACAACGGGGCCGTGTCAGTGCCGTACGGCATGATGCGAGCGTGACCGGACGACTCATGCTCCTCGACACCGCCTCGCTCTACTTCCGCGCCTACTTCGGCGTGCCCGACTCCGTCAGGGCGCCGGACGGCACCCCGGTGAACGCGGTGCGCGGACTGCTGGACTTCATCGACCGGCTGGTGAAGGACCACCGGCCGCAGCGGCTGGTGGCCTGCATGGACGCCGACTGGCGGCCGCAGTGGCGGGTGGACCTGATCCCGACGTACAAGGCGCACCGGGTCGCCGAGGAGCACGAGGGCGCGCCGGACGAGGAGGAGGTGCCGGACACCCTCTCCCCGCAGGTGCCGGTCATCGAGGCGGTGCTGGACGCGGTCGGCATCGCCCGGGTGGGGGTCGCGGGGTACGAGGCGGACGACGTCATCGGCACGTTCACCGCGCGGGCCGACGGCCCCGTCGACATCGTCACCGGTGACCGCGACCTGTACCAGCTCGTCGACGACGAGCGCGGCGTCCGGGTGCTCTACCCGCTGAAGGGCGTCGGCACCCTGCAGCTCACCGACGAGGCGGTGCTGCGCGAGAAGTATGGGGTCGACGGGCGCGGGTACGCGGACCTGGCGCTGCTGCGCGGCGACCCGAGCGACGGCCTGCCGGGCGTGCCCGGGATCGGCGAGAAGACGGCCGCCAAGCTGCTCGCCGAGTTCGGCGACCTGGCGGGGATCATGGCGGCGGTCGACGACCCGCGGGCGAGGCTCACGCCGTCGCAGCGCAAGCGGCTGACCGAGGCCCGGCCGTACGTGGCCGTGGCGCCGGAGGTGGTGCGGGTGGCCGGTGACGTCCCGCTGCCGGACGTGGACACCGCCCTGCCGCGCGCCCCGCGCGACCCGGCGGCCCTGGAGGCGCTGGCGGCGCGCTGGGGGCTGGGCGGCTCCCTCGGGAGACTGCTGACGACGCTCGGTTCGTGATGCTAACTTAGGTAAACCTAACCAATGCAGCAGGAGGCCGTGATGGCAGAGCGTCCGGGACGAAAGCCGCGCAAGCCCTATACCGCCCAGGTGGTGCGGACCGAGCGGCTGACCCCGCACATGCAGCGCGTGGTGCTCGGCGGCGAGGGCCTCGCCGACTTCGCCGCGGACACCTGCACCGACCACTACGTGAAGCTGCTGTTCGGCCCCGAGGGCGTCACCTATCCCGAGCCCTTCGACCTGGAGCGCGTTCGGGCGGAGTTCCCGCGCGAGCAGTGGCCGGTGACCCGGACGTACACCGTGCGCGCCTGGGATCCCGAGCACCTCGAGCTGACACTGGACTTCGTGATCCACGGCGACGAGGGCCTGGCCGGGCCCTGGGCCCTGCGGGCGCGCCCCGGCGAGACCGTGCGCTTCATCGGCCCCGGCGGCGCCTACGCCCCGGACGCCGGTGCGGACTGGCATCTGCTCGCCGGCGACGAGAGCGCGCTGCCCGCGATCGCCCGCGCCCTGGAGACGCTGCCGGCCGGCGCTCGCGCGCACGCCTTCGTGGAGGTGGCCGGGCCCGAGGAGGAGCAGAAGATCGACTCCGACGTGGAGGTCGTCTGGCTGCACCGCGGGGACCGGCCGGTGGGTCAGGCCCTGGTCGAGGCCGTACGGGCGCTGCGGTTCCCCGAGGGCCGGCCGCACGCCTTCGTGCACGGCGAGGCGGCGTTCGTGAAGGAGCTGCGCCGGATGCTCCGGGTCGAGCTGCAGATCCCGCGCGAGGACCTGTCGATCTCCGGCTACTGGCGCCTCGGCCACAACGAGGACGGCTGGCAGGCCTCCAAGCGGGAGTGGAACGCCCGGATCGAGGCCGAGCAGGAGGGCGGCGCCGCGGCTGCCGCCTGAGCCGGTCCCCGCCGGCGACCGGCCGCCGCCCCCGGCCGCCAGGCGCGCGACCGGAGGTGACCGGCCCTCCCGCCGCGCTCGTACGCTTGACCTCGTGAGACGCCGCACCCCGCCCCCGCCCGCCCCGCTCCCCCAGCGCCACGGCGTCGACCCGGTACGGCTGCGGCTGCCGCACGGCGGGGAGTGGGCGACCGTGCGAGAGCACCTCGTGGCGCGGCTGACGGGCGCCGGGCCCGGCACCGTCGAGGCCATGCTCGACGCGGGGCTCTTCGTCGGCGCCGACGGGAGGCCGGTCGAACCGGAAGCGCCCTACCGGGCGGGGACGTTCGTGTGGTTCCACCGCGAACTGCCCGCCGAGGTTCCGGTGCCCTTCCCGCTGGAGGTGGTGCACCGGGACGAGCACATCGTCGTGGCCGACAAACCGCACTTCCTCGCCACCACACCGCGCGGTTCGCACGTCGCCCAGACCGCTCTCGCCCGGCTCCGCGACGAGCTCGGCCTGCCGTCGCTGACCGCCGCTCACCGGCTGGACCGGCTCACCGCCGGTCTGGTGCTGTTCACGGTGCGGCCCGAGGAGCGCGGCGCCTACCAGACGCTGTTCCGGGACCGGCGGGTGCGCAAGGAGTACGAGGCCGTGGCCCCGTACGATCCGGCGCTCGTGCTGCCCCGCACCGTGCGCAGCCGGATCGTCAAGGAGCGCGGGGTGCAGGCGGCGCGGGAGGTCGAGGGCGAGCCGAACGCGGTGACCCGGGTGGAGCTGGCCGAGCACCGGGACGGTCTGGGCCGGTACCGGCTGCTGCCCGAGACCGGGCAGACCCACCAGCTCCGGGTCCATCTGAACGCGCTGGGCGTGCCCATCCTCGGCGACCCGCTGTACCCGGAGGTGACCGGCCCGGTGCCGCCAGGCGACTTCCGCCGCCCGCTGCAACTGTTGGCCCGCCGCCTGGAGTTCACCGACCCGGTCACCGGAGCGCGGCACGCCTTCGCCAGCGGGCGGACCCTGCGGGCGTGGTCCTGCCCGGCCGGGTGGGCCGGGCAGGAGCCGTAGCGGTCCCGTTCACCGTCCGCGGGACCCGCCGCTCACTCCCCGCGCCACCAGCGCAGCAGCCGCTGCCACACGTTCTCGCGGCGGGACGGGTCCGGCGTCGCGGGGACGGGGGCGGGCACGTGCGGGGCGACCGGGGCCGGGACCGGCGGCCGGGGCCCGGCGGCGGGGGCCGGTGCGATGGGCGCGGTGACGGCCGGCGGGCCCGAGCGCTGCGGCGGCACGGTCGACGGGCGGGGCGGCAGACTCACGTCCTGCTGGGCCTTGGGCTCGAAGCGCACCGGCAGCGACACCAGGTGCCGGGAGGCGATCGACGAGCGCCAGCGCAGCTCCTCCTCGGCGCAGTCGAGCTGGACGTCGGGCAGCCGCATCAGCAGCGCGTCCACCCCGACGTCGGCGATCGCCCGGCCGATGTCCTGGCCGGGGCACTCGTGCGGGCCGCCGCCGAACGCCAGGTGGGACCGGTTGCCCTGCATCCCGGCGGAGAGGTCGGGGCGCACCCGGGGGTCGACGTTCCCCGGGGCCGGCGCGAAGAGCAGCCCGTCGCCCCGGTGGATGCGCCGCCCGCCCAGTTCCGTGTCCTGCTTGGCGAAGTAGCCGAAGACGGTGCTGAACGGCGGCTCGTCCCACAGGGACTGCTCGATGGCCTCCGGCACGGTCATCTGGCCGCCGTTGAGCTGGGCGCGGAAGCCCGGCTCGGTCAGCACCATGCGCAGCGCGTTGGCGAGGAGGTTGGCGGTGGCCTCGTAGGCCGCGAACAGCACCAGCCGCAGGTGCTCGCGGACCTCGTCGTCGGTGAGTCCCGCCGGGTGGGCGATGAGGTGGCTGGTGAAGTCGTCCTCCAGCCGGGCCCGGCGGCGGGCGGTGAGCCGGCCGAGCGCCTCCATGACGTACGTGTGGCTCCGGATGGCGGTCTCGGTGCCCTTGAGCGCGTCGCGGGCGGCCTGCACCAGCCGGTCGCCGTACTCCTCGGGCATGCCGAGGATCTCGCACATCACGGCCATCGGCAGGTGCTCGGCGAACTGCGAGACCAGGTCGGCCCGGCCGCGTTCGCAGAAGTCGTTGACCAGGGTCTGGGTGTAGCGGCCGATGTGACGGCGCAGGCCGCGGTGGTCGATGGGCGCCATGGCGCCGGTGACCGCCGCGCGCAGCCGCTGGTGCTCGTCGCCCTCGGCGTGCGAGCAGATGGGCTGCCAGGCGATGTGCGGCATGAGCGGGTGGTCGGGCTTCACCTGCTCCTGGAGCAGCGGGGACCAGATCCGGCTGTCGCGGGTGTACTGGGAGGGGCTGCGCACCAGTTGCAGGTTCTCGGCGTGGCCGAGCACCACCCACATCGGTACGTCGTCGTGGAGCAGCACGGGCGCCACGGCGCCGTGCAGTTCCCGCAGGTGCTCGTAGAGGCCGTCCAGGTCCTCGGCGCCGGGGCCGTGGATCCGGTGCGCCTCGCCGGGGCCGAGGCCGTGCGCCGGGCAGCCGGGCGGCGGGCCGGGGGTGGGTTCGGTGCCGGTCAGGGACTGGGGTTCAGACGTCACGGTGCAGCTCCGGAACGGATGGGTGGGGGTCGGTCGGACGCGGGATCAGCGGAGGGCGCCGGACAGGGCCAGGGAGTGCAGGAAGCGCATCAGGGTCATCAGCACGTCCTTGCTGGAGGCCCGGCGGCGCACGTCGCAGTCGATGATCGGGATGTCCGGGGACAGGTCCAGCGCGGTGCGCAGTTCCTCGATCGGGTAACGGGGCGCGTCCGGGAAGGTGTTGACGGCGACGACGAAGGGCACGCCGCGTTCCTCGAGCCGTCCCATGACGTCGAAGCTCACCTCCAGGCGCCGGGTGTCGACCAGGACGACCGCGCCGAGCGCGCCTTCGAACAGGCCGTTCCACAGGAACCAGAAGCGCTCCTGGCCGGGGGTGCCGAACAGGTAGAGCACCAGCTTGTCGGTGATGCCGATGCGGCCGAAGTCCATCGCCACGGTGGTGGCCGTCTTGGTGTCGGAGCCGTAGTTGTCGTCGACTCCGATGCCGGCCTGGGTCATGGTCTCCTCGGTGGTCAGCGGCCTGATGTCGCTGACCGAGCCGACCATGGTGGTCTTGCCGACGCCGAACCCGCCCACGATCACGATCTTCACCGCGGCCTGCGCCGTCTGCGGCAGATGGTCCTCGGTGCGCGGGCCGGGGATGGTGTCAGAGCCGTTGAAGTCCATGCATCACCGCTTCGAGGAGTGAACGGTCGGGGAGCGCCTGGCGGACGATCGGGGCGCGCGCCTGCACCAGGTCGGCCGCGATCAGCTCGGTGAGCAGGACGGTCGTCGCGCTGAACGGCAGGTTGAGGTAGGCCGAGAGTTCGGCCACGGACAGCGGCGCGGTGCACAGCCGGAGCACCGCCGCCTGCTCGGGGGAGGCGGAGGGCGACGGCGCGGAGTGCGCCACGATCAGCGTCACCAGGTCGAGTTCGGCCCGGGCGCCGTCGGCGGAACCGGCGATGGTGTACAGCCGCTCGGGGTTGCCGGGCCGCCCGGGGCCGCCCCCGGCTTTCGCGGGGAGCGGGGGTGGGGGCGGCGGGGGTGCCGGCGGGTGCGGTGGCCGGCGGCGCCTGCGCCGCGGCGGAGTCATACGGTCTGCCCGTTCCGCCGGGGCGGACTCGTCAGATGGGTGCCGATGCGGACGACGAGGTCGCGCATCATGCCGCTCATCCGGCCCGGCTCGCAGGTCACGTCGGCGAGCACCGCGAGGAAGGCGTTGGCGCCGGCGTTCATGAGGTAGAAGTAGCCGCCGTCGATCTCGATGACGACGAGCTTCATGTCCCCGCTGCCCACGATCTCCTGGGTGATGGCGCCGGCCAGGCTCTGCAGTCCCGCGCAGGCGGCGGCCACCCGGTCGGCGGCGTCGGGGTCGCCGCCGTGCCGGGCGATGCGCAGTCCGTCGGCGGAGAGGACCACGATCATCTGGATGCCCGGGACGCCGTCGTTGAGCTGCTTGAGCATCCAGTCGATGTTGCCTCGCTGCTGGATCACTTGAGGTCCCCCTCGTCGTCGGCCTGGGTGGGGCCTGCCGAATCGTCGATCAGGTGCAGGTAAGCGGTCGGGTTCCGGGTGAAGTCGGTGAGCTCGGCCGCGGTGGCGCCCTCGGGCATGCCCTTCTTCAGGCCGTCCCAGAAGGCGTCGACCCACATGCCCGGCGGCCGGTCCTTCAGTTTCTGCAGCTCGGGGTCGATCTCGGGCGCGGGTTCCGGCTCGGGCGCCGGCTGGGACCAGACGGTCGGCCTGCCCTCGCGCTCGGCGCGCTCGACGGCGGCCTGTTCGGCGAACCGCTGGCTGAGCGGCGTCTTCACCCGGCTGCGGCGCTGCGGCAGACCGCCCGCCGTCCACTCGGTGACCTCGGGGACGTCGTCCTCCATGGAGATCCCGGCGGGGATGCGGGGGCTGGTGGGCCGGCGCTTCTTCGGCGGGCGCTTGGGGCCCTCCAGGGCGCCCAGTTCGGGCATGGGCACGGCGGTGGCGCCGATGCCGTGGGCGGCGCCCACGCCGGGCTCCGTGGTGGTCATCACGCGCGGCACGACGAGGATCGCGCGGACGCCGCCGTAGGCGGAGGCGCGCAGCGAGACCTGCATGTCGAACGCCTTGCAGAGCCGGCCGACGACGGCGAGGCCGAGGCGGGGGCTCTCGCCGAGGTTGTGGGCGTCGTCGGCGGCCATGGCGTCGGTGATGGCCTTCTCGATGCGGGCCCGGGACTCCTCGCTGAGGCTGACCCCGGCGTCCTCGATCTCGATGGCGAGCCCGGTCTGCACCTCGACGGCGGTGACCCGCACCTTGGTCGACGGCGGCGAGTAGCGGGTGGCGTTGTCGAGCAGTTCGGCGGCGGCGTGGATGATGGGCTCCACCGAGGTGCCCTTGATGTTGATGTTGACGATGGAGTTCAGGTCGATGCGCCGGTACTCCAGGATCCGGGACATCGCGCCGCGCAGGACGCTGTACAGCGACACGGGCAGGGGCCACTGGCGGCCGGGGCGGCCGCCGCCGAGCACGGAGATGGAGTCGGCGAGGCGGCCGATCAGCGCGGTGCCGTGGTCGATGCGCAGCAGGTCGTCGAAGACCTCGGGGTTGCGGCCGTGGTCCTCCTCCATCTCCCGCAGTTCGCTGGCCTGCTGGTGGACGATGGCCTGCACGCGGCGGGCGATGCTGACGAAGGAGCGCTCGGTGGCGTCGCGCATCGAGATCTCGTGGTCGGCGCCGCGCAGTGCCGTGTGCAGCAGCGTGCGCTGCGAGTCGGGCAGGTGCCGCAGTTCGGGGTCGTTGTCGACGACCTTGCGCATCACCTCCCGGAGCGGTTCTCCGCCGCGCAGGTGGCGCAGCGCGGTGGGCAGGACCTGGGTGCCGAGCCGGACGATCTCCGCGTCGTGGGTGGCGAGGCGGTGCTCCAGGTACGCGGCGTGCCGGGCGTGCTCGGCCCGCGTCTCGCGGAGCTCGCGGCCGCGGCGGACGATCTCCGCGGCCAGGGCGAGGAGCAGCAGCAGGGCCACGGTCCCGCACCCGACGACGGCGATCCGGGCGGCGGGCGGGACCAGTGCGGCGGCGGCCCCGGTCACCCCGGCCATCACGACGGCGGGCGGCAACAGCACGCGGGCGAGGGGAAGTTCACGGCCGCCGGGAGGCTTTGGAACACTCACCATGGATGCCTTCCGAGACGAGTCGGCTGGGTGTCGGGGGAGCTTGCGAGGGGAAGATTCACGGAACGACCCGGACCTTCGGGATATTCGGGGGCAGACGCACTAATCGGCTCAACCCGGTGCGTCGCGGGCGAGCTTAGTCCGACCGGATCATCGCCGTGTCATATTCGGCAAGCACCTGAATTCACCCGCGCAACAGGAGTAAGCTCACTCCATTTACACGCTGTGCATTTGTTCGAACACCAACCGTGACGCCGTACGGGCATACGAAACCCCCTCACCGTGACGAGTGAATGAGGGGGTTCGGCGCCGGACGCGACCGGCGGAAGCCGGCCGCGTCCGGGCGGGGCGGGGCGGGCTCAGCCCACCGACGAGTAGGCCACCACGCCCCGCAGGAGCTGGTCCACGGCCTTGCGCGCGGCCTTCGTCACCGTCGAGCCCTCCACGGGCGCGGCGGCGGCGATCTGCCCGAGCACGTCGATCACCTGCTTGCACCAGCGCACGAAGTCGCCCGCGGGCATCTCCGCCTCGCGCAGCACCTCGTCCAGGCCCTTGCCGGAGGCCCACATGTAGGCGGCCCAGGCGAAGCCCAGGTCCGGCTCGCGCTGGCCCACGCCCTCGGTCTGGCTGATCCGGAACTCCTCCTCGACCGCGTCCAGCCGGCCCCAGATCCGGACCATCTCGCCGAGCGCGGCCTTCGCCCTGCCCGAGGGCAGCTTGGGCGCCATCGCGTCGTCGCCGACCCGGGCCTCGTACACCAGCGCCGAGACGCAGGCGGCGAGTTCCGCCGGGGCGAGGTCCTCCCAGACGCCCTCGCGCAGGCACTCGCTGGCCAGCAGGTCCAGCTCGCCGTAGAGCCGGGCGAGCCGCCTGCCGTGCTCGGTGACCTCATCGCCGCGCAGGTAGTCCAGCTCGGTGAGCAGCGCCACGATCCGGTCGAAGGTCCGCGCGATGGTGTTCGTGCGTCCCTCGATCCGGCGCTCGAGCTGCGTGGTGTCGCGCAGCAGGCGGTGGTAGCGCTCGGCCCAGCGGGCGTGGTCCTCGCGGTCGTCGCAGCCGTGGCAGGGGTGCGCCCGGATCGCCGTGCGCAGCCGAGCGATCTCCCGGTCGTCGGCGGCCTGCGAACGCTTCTTGCGGGCCCGGTCCGGCGGGATGTGCCCGGCCTTGGTGCGCAGCGCCGAGGCGAGGTCCCGGCGGGACTGCGGGGAGCGCGGATTGAAGGACTTCGGGATCCGCATCCGGTCCAGCGGCTCGACCGGCACCGGGAAGTCCATCGACGCAAGCCGCTTGACCTGCCGTTCCGCCGTCAGCACCAGCGGGCGCGGACCGTCGTGGTGGTCGAAGCCCCGGTGGCCGTTGGAACGCCCGGCGGGCAGGCCCGGGTCCAGCACCAGCGCGAGGCCCGCGTACTTGCCGGTGGGCACGTGGATGACGTCACCCGGCTTGAGCTTCTCCAGGGCGACGGCGGCCTCGGCGCGCCGCTGGCTGGCGCCCTGCCTGGCCAGCTCGGTCTCCCGGTCCTTCAGCTCGCGCCGCAGCCGCGCGTACTCCTCGAAGTCCCCGAGGTGGCAGGTCATGGAGGCCTTGTAGCCGTCCAGGCCCTCCTCGTTGCGCTGCACCTGCCGGGAGATACCGACGACCGACTTGTCGGCCTGGAACTGCGCGAAGGAGGTCTCCAGCAGCTCGCGCGAGCGGTGCCGGCCGAACTGCTCGACCAGGTTGACGGCCATGTTGTACGACGGCTTGAAGCTGGAGCGCAGCGGGTACGTGCGCGTGCCGGCGAGGCCCGCGAGGTGCTCGGGGCTCATACCGCGCTGCCACAGCACGACCGCGTGGCCCTCGACGTCGATGCCCCGGCGGCCGGCCCGGCCGGTGAGCTGCGTGTACTCGCCGGGGGTGATGTCGGCGTGCTGCTCGCCGTTCCACTTGACGAGCTTCTCCAGCACCACCGAACGGGCGGGCATGTTGATGCCGAGCGCGAGCGTCTCGGTCGCGAACACGGCCTTGACCAGACCGCGTACGAACAGCTCCTCCACGACCTCCTTGAAGGTCGGAAGCATGCCCGCGTGGTGGGCGGCGATACCGCGCTCCAGGCCCTCCAGCCACTCGTAGTACCCGAGGACGTGCAGGTCCTCGGGCGGGATGGCGGCGGTGCGCTCCTCGACGAGGGCCCGCACCTTCTCCCGGGCCTCGTCGTCGTTCAGCCTGAGGCCCGCGTACAGGCACTGCTGGACGGCGGACTCGCAGGCGGCCCGGCTGAAGATGAACGTGATGGCGGGCAGCAGGCCCTCGGCGTCGAGGCGCTCGATGACCTCGGGCCGGCCCGGCGTCCACACCCGGGAGCGCTGTCTGCGCTCCCGCTCCCGGTCGGCCTCGCGCATCGAGCGCCCGCGCCGCCGGTCCTGGTACGAGGGCCGGCTCGCCTCCATGCGGGCGAGCCGGGCGAGGTCGGGGTTGACGGCCTTCTTGTGGCCCTCGCCCTCCTCGAACAGGTCGTACATCCGGCGCCCGGCGAGCACGTGCTGGAACAGCGGCACGGGCCGGTGCTCGGAGACGATCACCTCGGTGTCGCCGCGGACGGTGTCCAGCCAGTCGCCGAACTCCTCGGCGTTGGACACGGTGGCCGACAGCGACACCAGGGTCACCGACTCGGGGAGGTGGATGATCACCTCCTCCCAGACGGCGCCGCGAAAGCGGTCGGAGAGGTAGTGCACCTCGTCCATGACCACGTAGCCGAGGCCGAGGAGGGTCTGCGAGCCGGCGTACAGCATGTTCCGCAGCACCTCGGTGGTCATCACGACCACCGGGGCGTCGGAGTTCACGCTGTTGTCGCCGGTGAGCAGGCCGACCTTGGCCGCGCCGTAGCGGCGGCACAGGTCGGCGTACTTCTGGTTGGACAGCGCCTTGATGGGGGTGGTGTAGAAGCACTTCTTGCCCTGCAGCAGGGCGAGGTGGACGGCGAACTCGCCCACGATCGTCTTGCCCGAACCGGTGGGGGCGGCCACCAGGACGCCCTTCCCCGCCTCGAGCGCCTGGCAGGCCTCGATCTGGAAGGGGTCGAGGCCGAAGTCGTACATCTCGCGGAAGGACGCGAGCGCGGTGGCCTGCTCGGCTGCCCGCAGGCGGGCGGCCGCGTACCGCTCGGCCGGTGAGAGGTCCTCTGTCATCGTGCTTTCGAGCGTACCGGGCCCCGCTGACAACAGGACGATCATTATCCCGATCGTGTACTGAGCGGCAGCGGATCACGCGGCGGGCGGGAACGACGGGTGCCCCCGTCCTCGGGGACGGGGGCACCGGCGGCGCTGCGGGCGAGGGGTCAGGTCACGTCGTCGTAGCCGTTGACCCGCTCCGTGCTCGTCTGCTCGGGCACCGTGCGGGCGGCCGCGACGGGCTGGATCTCGCCGATGTCCTCGGGGGTCAGGTCCAGCTCGGAGGCCTCGTCGTCGGCGGGGCCGGCGGCCTCGCGGCGCCGCCTGCGCTTGTCGTTGAGCAGGGAGAAGCCGACCGCGCCGAAGTACAGCACCCAGATCGGCCCGGCGAGGGCCAGCATGGAGAGCGGGTCGGTGCTCGGCGTCGCGACGGCCGCGAAGACCGTGATGCCGAGGATCATCGCGCGCCACCAGCCGAGCATCCGGCTGCCGCTCAGCACCCCGGTGAGGTTGAGCATGACCAGCAGCAGGGGCAGCTCGAAGGAGAGGCCGAAGACGATCACCATGCGGGTGACCAGCTGGAGCAGGTCGTCCAGCGGCAGCAGGTTCCTGATGGCGCCGTTCGGGGTGAAGTCGATCAGCACCTTGGCGGTGGTCGGCAGCACCTTGTACGCGAAGAAGGCGCCGGCGAAGAACAGCGGGGCGCCGGTGAAGACGAACGCGTAGGCGTACTTCTTCTCGTGCCGGTGCAGACCGGGCGCGACGAACGCCCACAGCTGGTAGAGCCAGACCGGCGAGGCGAGCACGACGCCCGCCATCAGCGAGACCTGCAGCGCGAGGGTGAACGGGGCGAGGAGCCCGTTGATGGTGATCTCCGCGCACTGGTGCTTCGCCGGCGACTTCGCCAGTTGCTCGAAGCTCTCCTGACAGCCCACCGAGTCGAGGATCGGCTTGGTCAGGAAGTTGATGATGTCGTTGTAGAAGAAGGCGGCGACGATCGTCACGACGACGATGGCCAGCATGGCCTTCGCGAGCCGGTTGCGGAGCTCACGAAGATGATCCGCGAGAGGCATCCGCCCCTCGGGATCTCTCTCCTTCTTGCGGGCAGACTTGAGCAACCCACGTCCTCATCTCGTGCGGCGGGCCGGAGCGCTCCGGCCCTGCGTCAGCGCTGGGTGGTGTCCGACGGCTCGTTGACCGGCCGGGAGCTGGTCACGTCGCCGGGGGACGCCTGGATCGTGCGCTGGGACGGAGGCTGCTCGTTGGAGCCGGGCGCCGGGGCGGAGCTGTTGCCGCCGTCCTCCTTCATCGCCTTGGCCTCGCTCTTGAGGATGCGCGCGGACTTGCCGAGCGAGCGCGCCATGTCCGGAAGCTTCTTCGCGCCGAACAGCAGGACGATGACGACGAGGATGAGAATGATCTCGGGGGCTCCGAGCCTTCCGAACATAAGTCTTTACCTTCTCACCGAGGCGACTGGGTGGGTGCTGTCCGACCAGCCGGACACGTGTCCGAACGATCGTGCTGCCAGCGATCGTAACGCTCAGGGGTGAACGTGAGGCAATCCCCGTGCGTACTCCCGGTCCGCGGCACGCGCCTCGTTCTTCGCGCCGCGATCAGCAGCGTACCTGCCCCACCTCTCAGCATGACAGGGCGAAGTGCCCCAAACCGCGTCCCTTACCAGACTCTCGGGGTCGGGACCGTCACAGCGTGTCCACGGCGCGGGCCGCGCTCACCGCCGCCCGCTCCAGGTCCTCGGCGGCCCGGTTGATGCGGCGCGCCGAGTCGGCGACCTGCCGCCCCAGACGCCGGGCCTCGAGGAAGACCCGTACCGCTAGCACCCCCAGCACGGCGAGTGTCACGAATCCCACGGCTACCGCGAACATCGGCCAGAACATGACGTCGACCTTAGACGGTCCTACACCGTGGAGTGCAGCCGCAGGGTGCGCACGCCGCCGCCGGTGAGCAGTTCGACGATCCGCTCCCCCGCGGGCTTGCGCACCGCGGCGCCGCAGTCGGGGCAGGTGAAGGAGTAGAACGTCGTCCGGCTGGTGGCGCCTATGGCCAGGCGCAGGGCGCCCGCGGCGAGTTCGAAGCGGCCCCGGCAGTCCGGGCAGCCGGCCCGGAACAGCACGGGGACCGCTCTTCTCATCCCGGCGAAGGCGGACGCCACGGTCAACTGGCCGCCGCCCCCGCTCGCCTCCCCCCTGGCTCGGCCCGCACCGGACACCGGAGACTCGCTCAACGCTCTCGCTCCTGCCTGTCGTCACGCCGTTCGCCGGCACCGCCGCCCACCGGCGCGGTGGCCGTGTCGTACGCCGCAAGCGCCTCGCGGGCCGCCCGGCGGGCGCTGTCGGCCAGCTCGGGCGGCGAGACGATCCGGCCGTCGCGGCCGAGACGCAGGGCCAGCCGTCTCAGCGACGCCGGATCGGGGGTGCGCAGAGTGATACGCAGCCCGCCGTCGGGAAGCTCATCGGCGCTGTCGTGCGGGTAGTACTCGGCCACCCAGCGGCCGCCGGGGCCGACCTCGATGACCACCTCCGGGTCCTCGGCGGCCGGCTGCACCAGGGCCTCGGACAGGTCCCGCAGCTCCATCTCGGGCGGCGCGGACGGCTCGTCCAGGATCCTGATCTCGGCGACCCGGTCCAGCCGGAAGGTGCGGCGCGCCTCGGAGCGGCGGCACCAGGCCTCCACGTAGGTGTGGCCGACGCTGACCAGGCGGATGGGGTCGATCTCCCGCTCGGTGATCTCGTCACGCGCGGGCGAGTAGTAGCGGATCCACAGCCTGCGGCGCTCGGAGATCGCGCGGTCGACGTCGGCGAAGACACCGCCCTCGGACTCGAAGGTCACCGACAGCCGGGCGCTCGCGCCGGCCGCCTCGCCGGCCGCCGTCTCCACCTTGGCCGTCGCCCGCAGCAACGCCTGGCGGTCGCCCTCTCTGAGGCCCGGCAGGGTGGACACCGCGCGGGCGGCCACCAGCAGGGCCGTGGCCTCGTCGGCGGCGAGCCGCAGCGGCTCGGCCGCCTCCTCGCCGAGCGCGGCCGGGTTGTGCCACCAGATCCGCTCGCCGTCCGTGTCGATGTCCAGCAGGTCGCCGCCGCGGAAGCTGGTGCCGCACATGGGCAGCAGGTCGAGGTCGGAGACCAGCTCGTCCTCGGTGATGCCGAAGGCGCGCGCGACGTCCGCGATCCGGGCGCCGGGGCGCTCCCTGAGGTAGGTGACCAGGGAGAGCATCCGCCGGGTCTGGTCGATGGCGTTCACGGGCCTGACCGGTTTGCCTGCCATGGTTGTGCTCCGCTCCCCCTCAGCCCTTGGCCACGGCACGCAGCCGGTCCACCACGTCCGCGCGCAGCTCGGCCGGCTCCACGACCACCGCGTCCGGCCCGAACTCCACCAGCCAGGCGTCCAGCCCGTGCCCGTACGGAATCTCCAACTCGTCCCAGCCGTCCCCGAGTTCCCGGACCGCGGTGGCCTTCGCCCGAAGGGGGTAACCGGAGCCGGAGCGCAGCCGGATCAGCGCCGAGCGGTCGGCGATCTCACCGGCCCAGCTCGCGACGGTCTCCCGCACGGTGACCACGTCGGGCACGGGCACGGTGAAACCGGTGCCGCGCGAGCGCACCCGGCCGGTGATCCGGGACAGCCGGAAGACGCGCTCGGCGCCCCGGTCCCGGTCGAAGCCGGCCAGGTACCAGTGGCCGCGCCAGCACTCCAGCGCCCAGGGCTCGACGTGCCGGGGCTCGGGGTGGGCGGCGGAGGCCTTGCGGTAGTCGAAGACCACGGGACGGCGGTCGCGGCAGGCCAGCATCAGCGGTTCGAAGGCGGCCTCGTGCACCGGGATGCGCGGCTCCAGGGCGCCGTGCGCCTCGTAGGGGTCGACGTCCTCGGGGAGCCCGGCGGCGCGCAGCTTCTGCAGGGCGCCGCTGGCCGCGCCGGCCAGACGGGCCTGCTGCCAGACCTTGGCGGCCAGGCCCAGGGCGGCGGCCTCCTCGGCGTCCAGGGTGATGGGGGGCAGACGGTTGCTGTCGCGGCGGGCCAGGTAGCCGACCTCGCCGTCGAGGTTCTCCACGGTCTCGATGACCAGGCCCAGCTCGCGCAGGTCGTCCTTGTCCCGCTCGAACATGCGGTTGAAGGAGTCGTCGCTGCCCGCAGCGCCCCGCTCCGGCCTGGAGGCCTCGACGTACGCCTCGATGGAGTCGCGCAGCTCGCGCTTGCTGAGCGGCCGGCGTGTGCCGAGCAGGCACAGCGCGAGGTTCATCAGCCGCTCGGCCTTGGCAATGGCCATCGACGCCCTTCGCCTTCCCTATGGTGCTTCCGACCGTTGACCGTACCGCCCCGGGGTGTCGGGGCAAAAGCCGGAGCGGGAAGCGGAGCCGTCCTGAACAGCGGCGGTCACGCGAGGAGGGCCCGTGCGGACAGCACGGGCCCTCCTTCGACCAGGTTCGGTCAGCGCTTGGCAACGCCCACGAGGTCGCAGACGAAGATCAGCGTCTCGCCCGGGGCGATCCGGCCGCCACCGGCGCCGCGGTCGCCGTACGCGAGGTGCGCGGGGATGGTCAGCTGGCGGCGGCCGCCGACCTTCATGCCCTGGACGCCCTTGTCCCAGCCCTGGATGACCTGGCCGACGCCGAGCTGGAAGTCCAGCGGGGTGCCGCGGTTCCAGGAGGCGTCGAACTCCTCGCCGGAGGAGAAGGCCACGCCCACGTAGTGGACCTTGACGATGTCGCCCGCTTCGGCGACCTCGCCGTCCCCTTCCCAGATCTCCTTGATCTCGAGGTCCGCCGGCGGCTCGCCGCCCGGGAAGTCGATCTCGGGCTTCTCGATGCTCACGTCAAAAGCTCCTGCTTGTGTACGACACGAAACACGGACAGTCTGTCATCCCCGCTGGTCTGCCGCCCGCCACGGCGCCACGACGGGCCCGGTCACATGGCGGCGAGGATGTCCACCGAGAACACCAGCGTGGCGCCCTTCTTGATGCCGCTGCCGCTCGGCGGGGTGTCGCCGTAACCCAGGTCCGGCGGCACGACGATCAGGACCCTGCTGCCCACCTTCTTGCCGGCCAGTCCCTGCGACAGCCCCTTGACGACCTGCTGCATCTGCTCCAGCGAGAACTGGCTGAGCCGTCCGGTGTCGTACGTCTGCTGGAACGGCTTGTCGCTGCCCCAGACCACGCCCTTGAACTGGCACAGCACCGCCTGGTTCGCCTTGACCTCGGGGCCGTCGCCCTCCAGGACGTAGACGGAGGCCAGCTTCCCCGGCGGGGTGCTCTGCTTGGCCGGCTTGATCTCGGGCGCCTTGCCGTCGGTGTTGGTGCCGACGGTCGGCAGCGCCGGGTCGTCCTGCGGCACCTCCTTGCCCTGGGCGGAGCTCTTGGAGTTGAAGGAGTTGATCAGGTCGATGACGAAGACCAGGGTGTCGGTGCCCTTGATGCCCGCCTGCGCGTTGCCCGACTTGCCGTAGCCCCAGGTGGGCGGGACGGCGATGAGCACACGGCTGCCGGTCTTCTTGCCCTGCAGGGCGTACCGCCAGCCGTCGATGAGGCTGCCCTGGGCGAGCTGCATGACCAGCGGGCGGTTGCGGTCGTAGGAGTTGTCGAAGACCTTGGCGCTGCTCCAGATCTGGCCCAGGTAGTTCGCCTCGATGAAGTCGTTCTCCGCGACCGTGCGCCCGCTGCCCGTGATGACCGTCTTGACCGCGAGGTCCTTCGAGGGGTCGCCCGGGCCCTTGGCGACGGTCGGCTTCTCGCCGAACTTCGTGCCCGCCGTGATCGCCGGCAGCGGCCCGTCCACGATCTTGGGCGGCGGCACGGAGGACGCCGGGCCCGACGGTGTCGGCGACGCGCCGGCCTTGCTGGACTCGGACTTGTCGTCGCCGCACCCGGCGAGCGTGACCAGTCCTGCGGGTACGGCGGCGAGGAGGAGTGAGCGTCGGCGCACGGGAAGGGCCTCGTAATCGGTCGATCTTGCGGATTGGCGTGCGCGCAACTCTACGACGCGACACGGGCGCCGTACGGGAAACGTACGGCGCCCGTGTGGCGGTCCGGCATTTCGGCGCCGAAACGCTTGACTCGCGAGCGGTCTCACATTCCGGCGATGAGCTTCTCCACGCGGTCGTCCACCGAACGGAACGGGTCCTTGCACAACACGGTGCGCTGTGCCTGGTCGTTGAGCTTGAGGTGCACCCAGTCGACCGTGAAGTCCCTGCGCTGTTCCTGTGCCCGGCGGATGAAGTCGCCGCGCAGCCGGGCCCGAGTGGTCTGCGGAGGCACCGACTTGCCCTCGAAGATCTTCAAGTCGTTGCAGATCCGGGCGGCTTGGCCCTTCTTCTCCAGCAGGTAGTAAAGACCCCGGCGACGGTGGATGTCGTGATAAGCGAGGTCTATCTGGGCGACCCGCGGATGCGACATGGTCATGTTGTGCTTGGCCCGGTACCGCTCGATGAGCTTGTACTTCATGACCCAGTCGATCTCGGTGCCGATGCGGTCCAGTTCCTCGGTCTCGATGGCGTCGAGGGTGCGGCCCCACAGCTCCAGGACCTGCGCGACCGTGCCGGTGCGGATGCCGCGGCGGTCGCAGAAGTCGACGGCCTTGTCGAAGTACTCGCGCTGCACCTCCAGCGCGGACGCCTCCCGGCCGCTGGCCAGGCGCACCTTGCGCCGGCCGGTGATGTCGTGGCTGACCTCGCGGATCGCCCGGATCGGGTTCTCCAGGGTCAGGTCGCGCATCACGGTGCCCGCCTCGATCATGCGCAGCACCAGGTCGGTCGCGCCGACCTTGAGCAGCATGGTCGTCTCGGACATGTTCGAGTCGCCGACGATGACGTGCAGCCGGCGGTAGCGCTCGGCGTCCGCGTGCGGTTCGTCGCGGGTGTTGATGATGGGCCTGGAGCGGGTCGTCGCCGAGGAGACGCCCTCCCAGATGTGCTCGGCGCGCTGGCTGACGCAGTACACGGCGCCGCGCGGCGTCTGCAGGACCTTGCCCGCACCGCACAGCAGCTGCCTGGTCACCAGGAAGGGGATGAGGATGTCCGCGAGCCGGGAGAACTCCCCGTGCCGCGCCACCAGATAGTTCTCGTGGCAGCCGTAGGAGTTGCCCGCCGAGTCGGTGTTGTTCTTGAAGAGGTAGACGTCGCCCGCGATTCCCTCCTCGTGCAGGCGTCGTTCCGCGTCCACCAGGAGTCCTTCGAGAATGCGCTCGCCGGCCTTGTCGTGGGTGACCAGTTCGGTCACGTTGTCACATTCGGGTGTGGCGTATTCCGGATGCGACCCCACGTCCAGATAGAGCCGGGCGCCGTTTCGCAGAAAGACATTGCTGCTGCGGCCCCATGACACGACACGGCGGAAGAGGTACCGCGCCACCTCGTCAGGAGACAGGCGGCGCTGTCCCCTGAACGTGCACGTGACGCCGTACTCGTTCTCCAGCCCGAAAATGCGGCGGTCCATGACTGAACATTACGCCCGATCCCCCGAGCTGAAACGGGGTTCGGCAGCACGATTTGGATCATTTTCCGATGAAGCCGCAACAACCCCGCTCCGCGCGGGAACTGCGAGGACCCGCCCGGTGGCGAGCAGGACCAGCAGGGACACGGCTCCCGCGGCGCCGGGGACGGCGTATCCCCACAGCGGGCCGCCCGCCTGGACCACCGGTCCCGCCAGGCCCGTTCCCACCGAGGCGCCGACGGTGAACGTCGTGACGAGCCAGGAGAACGCCTCGGTGACGGTGCCGCCCGGCGCGTGCCGGTCGACGATGATGAACGCGCAGGCGATGCAGGGAGCCAGGAACACCCCGGAGAGCAGGCTGAGCAGCACCATGGCCACGGCGTCCGGCATCAGCATCAGCGGCAGGTAACAGACCGCCAGAAGGGCCACCAGGACGCGCAGTCGCCGCTCGGGCGCGCCGCTCCAGGCACGCGCGCCGTACACGGAGCCGCCGATGAGCGCCCCGAGGCCCAGCGCGGCCATCAGCCAGCCGTAGACCGCGTCGCCGCCGTGCTCGTCGGCGTACGGCACCGAGGCCACGGTGATCGAGCCGAGCGCGATGCCGACGAACAGGAAGGCGCCGAGCAGCGCGAGCAGGCCGGGCGAGCGCAGGGCCCCCAGCCAGTGCGCCTCGCGCGGCGCCGAGCGCCAGGCGCGCGAGGGCGGCGAGAGGACCACCGAGAGCGCGCCGAGGACGCCGACGGCGTTCAGCACCAGCAGCGCCGCCCGCTCCGACCACAGCGAGACGCACAGCGTCACCAGCAACGGTCCCACGGTGAACATGACTTCCTGGGCGACGGCGTCCATGGCGTACGCGGTGTGCACCTGCTCCTCGCGGCGCAGCACCGACGGCCACAGGGCCCGCAGACCGCCTTCCAGCGGCGGGGTGAACAGGCCGGCCGCGGCCACGGCAGCGCAGGCGAGGGGCAGCGGGTCGGTGCCGGAGAACGCGAAGACGGCCATCGCCAGCGCGGACGCGACGGCCGCGGGAAGCTGGACGCGCGGCTGGCCGTACAGGTCCACCAGACGGCCCAGCACGGGCTGCCCGACGGCGTTGGCGACGCCGTACACGGCCGCGAGGGCGCCCGCCAGGCCGTACGTGCCGCCCTCGGCGCGGACGAACAGCACCAGCGCGATCGCGGCGGTCGCGTTGGGCAGCCGGCCCACCAGGGTGCCGGTGAGCAGCCGGGCCGCGTGTCTCGCCCTGAGGATCTCGAGGTATCCCGCGGCCATGTCCCGCCTCCAAGTGTTACGTATAACCCCGCCCGTCATACGTACCATGTGCGCTGTTCACCCGTCCAGACGACCGGACGTGAGCCGGCGGGCCGCGAAGCCCCCGGGCGCACGACCGCCAGAACAGGAGCACCCCCGCGGTGGCACGCAGCAGCACCCGCCCGACCAGCCGGGACGTCGCACAGGCGGCCGGAGTCTCCCAGGCGGCCGTCTCCCTCGTGCTCGGCGGCAAATGGCGCGGCCGGGTCTCCGAGGCCACCGCCGACCGGGTCCGGGAAGCCGCCCGCGACCTCGGCTACCGGCCCAACCTCGCCGCCCGCAACCTGCGCCTCGGCCGCACCCGCACCGTCCTGCTCGTCGTCCCCGCGCTCACCACCGAGTTCTTCGCCGGCGTCTACACCGGCGCCGCACGCGTCGCCGCCCGGCACGGCTTCGGCGTCGTGCTGTACCCCTCCCCCGAGGGCATCGGCCCGGCCCGCGACCCCTTCGCCTCCGCGCAGTCCGCCCTGGACGGCGTCATCGCCTCCTCCATGGCCGCCGACGCCCTCACCGCCATCCGCGGCGACCAGCTCCCCCTCGTCATGCTCGACAGCGACCCGGACGGCAGCCTCGGCGCCGCCACCGTGAACCTGGACATCGCCGACGGCGTCCGCCAGGTCACCGAGCACCTGCTGGCCCTCGGCCACCGCCGCTTCCTGCACCTCGCCGCCGACGTGCCCTCCTGGACCTTCGAGATGCGCGCCCGGGAACTCGCCGCCCGCCTCGACGCCGTACCCGGGACACAGCTGCGGACCGCACCCGCGCCGATCTCCATCGACGGCGCCCGCACCGCCCTCGAGGCCGCGCTGGCCGCCCCCGGCCCCCGCCCCACCGCCGTGGTGTGCGACGACGACAAACTGGCCGCCGGCGCCTACAAGGCCCTGCGCCGCCTCGGCCTGCGGGTCCCCGACGACGTGTCCGTCACCGGCCTCGACGACCTGGCGCTCGCCACCGCCCTCGACCCCGAGCTCACCACCGTCCGCCTCGACGCCGAACAGTTCGGAGAACGCGGCATGGAAGCCCTCCTCGCCGTCCTGGAGAACCGGGAGCCGGCCGGCGCAGACATTCCCGTGGAACTCGTCGTACGCGCCTCTACGGCCCCGGCAAGCGCCGCCGAGGCCTAGCCAGGCCGCACGTGGCGGCGACAACGCCCGGCGGGGCCCAGCGGGGCTCTGCGACACGACCACCGCACGGCGAGTCCCAGCGCGGCGTCCCGCGAGCGGCACCGGCCCTGGCGCCGGCACGAGGTCCTCGGCGCACCCTCGGCGAGGGTTGGTGCCCGGGCACCGCCCGGCCAGGGCACGATGCTGCTTCGCCGATGCCGGCCAGGCGCGGCTCGAGCCCTGCACCGCACCGGGGCCGGCTCCAGGGCCTTGGCTACGCCCGCCGCGCCGTAGCGGGGGCTTTCCGGCGCCGCCACCGCATCGGCCCGTTCCGGCGACGCTCAGCCGACCCCGGCGGTCCCGTCCCGGCGCGGCTCGCGGGCCACGCGCCGCTCCGGCCGCCTTCGGCTCGGCTCCACGACCTAGTGTCAGGCCGCGCTCAGCCCGGCCCCCGGCGCCCCACCGGCACCCATGCGGCTCAACCACCCCCGTGCCGCCCTCAGTCGGTGTCCGGCAGCAAGCCGCTCACCGTCTCCTCCAGGCGCGGCAGTACCCGCTGGCCTGCAAGGGCCAGCGCGATGCCCGCCACCACACCGGCCCAGCCCACCGGCCCCAGCGGGGTGCAGCCGACCGCGCGGCTCACCACCGGGACCTGGATGAGAGCGACCAGGGCCACCGCCGAACCCAGCGACGTCACCCGCACCAGCGGGCTGTCCCGGCGGTCCAGCAGCGTCTGCGCGAGCTGGGTGCCGACCACCCCGCAGAGCGCCATCGTGCTCGAACGGCGCGCCGTACCCGGCGTGAAACGGCCGATCAGCCACGCCGTCAACGCGCCCAGACACGTGGTCAGCGCCCGGTGCCGGATCTGGCGGATCAACGGCTTGCCCAGCACACCGCCCGCCGCGTCCTCCGGCGACCGCGGCCCCGACCGCTCCGCCGCCTGGGCCCCGGCCTTCGGCGTCACCGCCACCGCCATCGCCGGGAACAGATCCGTGAACAGGTTCACCAGCAGCATCTGCCGCGTCGACAACGGCGCCCGGCCCGACACCAGCGTGCCCAGCAGGCCGAAACCCACCTCGCCCGCGTTGCCGCCGATCAGGATCGCGATCGCGTCCGCCACGCTGTGCCACAGCGCGCGCCCCTCGACGACCGCGTCGATCAGCACCGTCAGATCGTCGTCCGTCAGCACGATGTCCGCCGCGTTGCGCGCCGCCGCCGAACCACGGGCATTGATGCCCACCCCGATGTCGGCCGCCCGGATCGCCGCCGCGTCGTTGGCGCCGTCGCCCACCATCCCCACCACCCGGCCCGCATCCCGCAGCGCCTCCACCACCTGCAGCTTCTGCTCCGGAGCCACCCGCGCCACCACACCCGCGTCCCGCAGCATCCGGGCCCGCCCCGAACGGTCCGCCGCGCCCAGCTCGTCCCCCGTCACCACCACCGGCTCCTCCGGCCACCCCAGCTCCCGGGCGATCGCCCGCGCCGTCTGCGGATGGTCCCCCGTCAGCATCACCGGCCGCACCCCCGCCTCGTACAGACCCCGCACCAGCGCCGTCGACGTCTCCCGCGGCACATCCGAGAACGCCAGCAGCCCCGAGAAACCCAGCTCCCGCAGGGGCTCCTCGAGCACCCCGGCCGCCGCCTCGCCCTCCGCCAGCCGGCGCCCCGCCACCGCGAGCACCCGCAGCCCGTCACCCGCCAGCACATGCGCCCCGTCCCAGGCGTGCGACGGCAGCTCCCGGCAGGCCGGCAGCACCGTCTCCGGAGCCCCCTTCACCACCAGCACCCGCGCCCCGTCACCCGTCCGCCCGACCGCCGCCGCGTACCCGCGCGCGGCCTCGAACGCCAGCCCCTCCTCCTGCGTCCACCCCGGATCGTCCCCGGCCGCGTCCAGCACCGCCTCGTCCGTCGCGTGCACCGGCCGCTCCGACCCGCCGTTCAGCCGCGGACACGCACGCGCCGCCGCCCGCACCGTCTCCGCCGCCGCCTCCTCGTCCGCGGCCGACACCCCGCCACCGGCGTCCCACACCCGCACCAGCCGCAGCCGGTTCTCCGTCAACGTGCCCGTCTTGTCGAAACAGACCGTGTCCATCCGCCCCAGCGCCTCCAGTGTGCGCGGCGTACGCACCAGCACCCCGTCGGCGCTCAGCCGCCGCGCCGCCGCCAACTGCGCAACCGTCGCCACCAGCGGCAACCCCTCCGGCACCGCCGCCACGGCGACCGCCACACCACCGCTCACCGCGTCCCGCACCGGCGTCCCCCGCAGCAGTGCCAGCCCCGTAACCGCCGCCCCGCCCCCCAGCGTCCACGGCAGCGCCCGGCGCGTCAGCTCCTGCAGCCTCACCTGCACCCCGCCCGCCGGCGGCATACGAGCCGCCAGATGAACCGCCCGCGCCGCCTCGGTACGGTCACCGGTGTCCACCACCACGGCCCGGGCCCTCCCCGCCACCACCGTCGTCCCCTCGAACACCATGCACCGCCGGTCCGCCACCGCCGCGTGCGGCGTCCGGTCCGTCTGCTTCTGCACCGGCAGCGACTCCCCCGTCAACGCCGACTCGTCGACCTCCAGGCCCTCCTGCCACAACAACCGGGCATCCGCCGGCACCACGTCGTCCCCGGCCAGCTCGATCACATCACCCGGCCGCAGCCCACCCGCGTCCACCGTGCGCGTCCCGCCCGCCGGCGCCTCCTCCTCCGACGGCACCACCCGCGCCTTGCGCTTCTGATCCGCCAGCAGCCCCGACAACGCCCGCTCCGCCCGCAACCGCTGCACCCCACCCACCAGCGCGTTCAGATCCAGCGCCCCCACCACCAGCAGCGCGTCCACCATCGAACCCAAGATCGCCGATGCCGCCGAACCCACCGCCAGCACCGGAGTCAACGGATCATGCAGCTCGCCGCTGACCGCCCGGCCCAACCGCACACCCCAGCGCACCGGACTCACCGCCGGATGCCCCGCCACCGCGCCCGCCGCCCCACGAACCCCGGCCGCCGCCCGGCCCAGCCCGCTCACCTCGGCAGCCGGCTCCCGGTCCACCCGCTCCCGCGCCTCCTCCGGATCCAGATCGTGCCAGTGCACCCGCGGACGCGGACGCGGCGCCGAAGCCGCCGCCACCCCCAGACCCGCCCGCACCCCGGAGAACAACGCACCCGCCGCCGCCGCATCCACCGGCACATGCCGCATCCCCGGCAGCACCGTCAGCCGCCCCCGCCCACGCCTCGACTCCCCCACCGCCACCAGCAACCCCGAAAGCGCGGCACCCGACCGCGCCAGCGTCTGCGACCGGCCACCCACCGCACGCGCCGCCGGCACCGCCGTCAGCAGCCGCCACACGTCCTGCAGACCACGCCGGGCCAGCACGTCCGCACCCCACACCACCGCGGCGTCCCCATCCACCAGGGCCACCGCCAGATCACCGGCCCGCAACCCCGCCAGCACCCCGCGCTCGTCCACCGCACCCAGCCGGGCAACCGTGATCACGGTCCCCCCGTCACCACGCATCTCGCACACCACGTCGTCCAACGGCCGCCGCGCGTCCACCACCACATCCGCGAGACCCGCGAAATCCTCCAGCACCGGATCGTCCACCACCACGACCCGCAGCCCCGCCCGCCGCGCCGCGTCCAGCACCGGCTCCGTCCACGGATCCACCGACCCGTCCGCCGCCCGCAGCGCACTCGGATGCAGCACCACCGTCCCCGCCAACTCCAACTGCCACAACCGCTCCGGCGCCCGCACCAACACCCCCACCCGCGCCAGCGCGGCACTCAACACGGCGTGGAAAACCGCCGGACCGTACCGCGCCGCCTTCGGCGAACCCGACAGCACCGCCTCCGCCGCCTCCGCGCCGTCATGCTTCACCAGCAGCGTCGCCAGCGCGCCGATCACACTCCCCGCCGCCGCATGAGCCGCGTACTCCTGCGCCGGCGTCTCCCGCAACGGCGGCCGCTCCCACTCCCGGCCACCCACACTCACCCGCTCCGGAGCACACAACTCGTCATGCACCGTGTCGAAAGCCGCGGCCCGCCCCACCACCTCCGCCAGCTGACACCCCCGCAACGCCCCGTCCAGCACCAGCGAAGCCGGACTCTGCCCCGCCCCGTGCGCCAGCGCGTTCGCACCCGCCAGCACCAGATCCATCCCCGGCCCGCCCAGCCGCCGGCGCAGCACCGCCCGCACCCGCGGGTTCTCCCGCAGGAGCGTCACCGCCGCCGTCACCGTCCGCGGCGACGGCGGCAACCGCCATGTGTACGCCGCGAACGCCGCGCCCGTCCCCACCACATCCGCCGCGAGCGCCGCCGCCGCCACCCGCACCCCCACCGGATCCGCCGGATGCGACAACTCCTCCGGATCACCACCCAGCTCCAGACCATGGCGCCGCGCCACATCCACCACATGGTCCAGCACCAGGTCCGACAGCGCGTCCTCGGACGCCGTCACCACCAACCGGGCCAGCCCCTCGTCCCAGTAGGCCACCAGCACATCCGGATGCTCCGCCACCGCGGCGGCCACCCGACGCCCCAGACGCTCCCTGCCGTGCCGCGCCACCTCCTCGTGCGCCGGGCGCAACGCCACATGCTGCCGGGCGCCCGCACGCCACCGGCCCGCACCACCCGGCAGCGCGTTGCCCGCCACCCGGCCCACCCGCACCGCCGCGTCCGCACCACGCACCCCCGCACGCGCCGTACCCGCCGCCACCCCGGCCGCCGCGCCCACCACTGGAACGACCGCCCGCGCCAGCAACCGCGGCGCCGCCGGCACCAGCCGGGCGGCAGCCGACGGAACCGTCAGCAAGGAGAACACCATCGACCGTCCTCAACGCGTCGTACGGCCCGGCCGGGCCGTAGGCCCAAGAGGCCCACCATGCACGCCATGACCACCGTGCACGGCGGGACCGCCATGCTCACCAGCACCGCCGTGCCCAGCAGCACCAGGCCCCGCGGAACCACCGTGCCCGGCAGCCCCACCACGCTCACCGGACCCGCCGAGCCGCTGCCCTGGCCCCTCCCCGGCCGGCACCGTCCGGTGCGTCGCCGCCCACGCCATCGCCTCGTCGTCCGGCTCCACCGCCACCGGCTCCTCCGGCACGTCCGCCACATCCGAACGCTCCACCGGCTCACCGTCCTCCACCGGCTCACCGATCCGCGCCACCCCCGCACCGGTCTGCCCGGCGGACCCGACGGAAGGCCGCGGCTGCGTCAGCCACGCCACCGCCGCACCCGTCAACGCCACCGGCCACTCCACCACCCCCGCCACCCCCAGCACCCCGGCCCCCGTGTACACCGCCAGCCGCCGGCTCCTCGGCGACACCGCCGCCACCTTGTTCAACGTGCCCTCGGCGACCCTGCTCACCGTCCCGGCACCGGGCAACCGGCCCAGCACCGAGGCAGCGCCCCGCACCGGAGCGGTGAGAACCGAGGACGACCTCTGCTCCGCCATGACTCCTCCACCTCCGCACATCCCTGCCGTGCCCCACCGAGTGCCCCCACACAGCGGGCCATCCCACAGGAAAGCGGCAAAACGCCGCCCGCACCTCCAGGTTCCGGCCCCCCGGCCCGAGCCGCACGCGGAACACCCCCCCAGCCGGACGCACAACTGATCGCGCCCCGGCCGAAACGGCCGGGGCGCGATCAGTGACGAGACGGCGGCGAAACCGCCGCGGACAGACCTACTCCTCGTCCTCCACGGAACTCTCCGCCTCCGTGGCCGCACCGTCCGCCTCCAGAAGACGCGACAGCTGACGGCCCACGATCCGCTTGAACTTGCGCTGCTGAGGCCGCGTACGGTCCAGCACCGCGACTTCCAGACGCTCCGCCGGAATCTCCCGCTCACTGCCGTTCGTGTCCCGCGACAGCGCCTGCACCGCCAGCTTCAGCGCCTCCGCCAACGACATCCCGTCACGATGACGCTGATCCAGGAACCCGCTGATCTGCTCCGCGTTGCCGCCCACCGCCACCGAGCCGTGCTCGTCCACGATGGAACCGTCGTGCGGCAGCCGGTAGATCTGGTCACCCTCGGGCGTCGCGCCGACCTCGGCCACGACCAGCTCCACCTCGTACGGCTTCTCCGCCGCCGAGGAGAAGATCGTGCCCAGCGTCTGCGCGTACACGTTCGCCAGACCCCGGGCCGTCACATCGTCACGGTCATAGGTGTAACCACGCAGATCCGCGTACCGCACACCGCCGATGCGCAGATTCTCGTACTCGTTGTACTTGCCGGCGGCCGCGAAACCGATCCGGTCGTAGATCTCGCTGAACTTGTGCAGCGCACGGGACGGGTTCTCGCCGACGAACACGATGCCGTCGGCATACTGCATGACCACCAGACTGCGGCCACGCGCGATGCCCTTGCGGGCGTACTCCGCCCGGTCGGCCATCGCCTGCTGGGGTGAGACATAGAACGGCGTCGACACCGGTTATCCGTCCCTTTCTGTCATGGTCACTGGATCACCTCGAAAACAGCCGGGCCAGACTCAGAGCAGAGCGGCCTTCGGACCGTCCGGCTCCTCCAGCCGCCGCTGGAGCACCGCACGCGACAGCTCCGAGGACTCGTCCTCGGTCAGCCGGCGGAAACCGTCCTCGGTGATCACGGTGATGATCGGATAGATCCGGCGGGCGACATCGGGACCACCGGTCGCCGAGTCGTCGTCAGCCGCGTCGTACAGAGCCTGCACCACCAGCGTCGTGGCCTGCTCCTCCGACAGGTCCTCCCGGAACAGCTTCTTCATCGCACCCCGCGCGAAGATCGAGCCCGACCCCGTCGCCGCGAAGTGGTGCTCCTCGGAACGGCCTCCCGTCACGTCGTACGAGAAGATCCGCCCCCGCTCCCGGTCCACGTCGTACCCGGCGAACAACGGCACCACGGCAAGCCCCTGCATCGCCATGCCGAGGTTGGACCGGATCATCGTCGACAGCCGGTTCGCCTTGCCCTCCAGCGACAGCTGCGCGCCCTCGACCTTCTCGAAGTGCTCGAGCTCCAGCTGGAAGAGCTTCACCATCTCCACGGCGAGACCGGCGGTGCCGGCGATGCCGACGGCCGAGTACTCGTCCGCCGGGAACACCTTCTCGATGTCCCGCTGGGCGATCATGTTGCCCATCGTGGCCCGGCGGTCACCGGCGAGCACGACGCCCCCGGGGAACGTGACGGCGACGATCGTCGTCCCGTGCGGCGCCTCGATCACGCCCTGGGTGGGCGGGAGCTGCCGCTTGCCGGGCAGCAGCTCGGGCTGGTGCTCGGAGAGGAAGTCCATGAAGGACGAGGACCCTGGCGTCAGGAAGGCAGCTGGTAGACGCCCGGTGCTACGAGTGTTGGCTTCCACGCGTTTCCTTCCACGTATGCAGCAGCCCGCCTTATGACCTCGGGCTGATCCTTGAACTGCCCCAGTGCGGCATTGCAGCTGAAGCACAGTACGCCACGGACCCTACCCGTCTCATGGCAGTGATCCACATGTGCGGGCACGGCAGCCAGGCATATACAGCAGACGCCCCCTTGAGAGGCGACCAACTCATCGCGCTCGGCCTCGGTCAGGCCGTAATGACGCTTCAGATGACGTGCTCGCCCCTCTGCCGCGCGGCATGCCTTGCATCGGGTCGACAGCCCGTCCGAAGCGGTCGCGTTGCGGTGCCACTCGCTCCACGGCTTCACCTCACCACACTTCAGACAGAGCTTGTGGCCTTCTGGTACGTCCATCTTCGGGCGCACCTTCCGCCCCAGGCTCTCCTGGCGCTTCCGGTGGTAGTCGGATGCGCAAGCTCTGCAGTGCTGCTGCAGGCCATCCAGATTGGACCGCCGACGGTGAAACGCTGTGCGCGGCTTGCTTTCACCGCACCGCACACAGCGCTTCATACTCTCTTCGCTTGCCAAGCCAAACGCCCCCGCGCGCCTTCGATTCGAAGGTTATTCGCCACCTTTTTGCACGAAGCTCCGAACGAAATCCTCGGCATTTTCTTCCAAGACATCGTCGATCTCGTCCAGGACGGAGTCCACGTCGTCGCTCAGCTTCTCGTGCCGCTCCTTGAGGTCCTCGGAGCCCTGCGCGTCCTGCGCCTGCTCCTCGACCTCCTCGGTGGAGCGCGTGGCCTTCTGCTGGCCGCCGCCGGTGTCCTTGGTTGCCATATCCCTCACCCCGCTCTGTTCGCCCGACATGGTCGACGGGTCGGCATTCCTGCCGATCGGTGATGATCAGACCCTACAAGCCGGGTCCGACATCGGCCCCGCAGTTGCGACAACGTACGGGGGCCAACTCGATGATTCCCGGACGGCGGGGTTTCCACCCCGGACGCCCGGGCGGGTCCGAGTACCCCGCGGTCTCCGGTCAGCCGCCGGACAAGACCCTGACCAGGTCTTCTGCCGTGCGGCAGCGATCCAGCAGCTCCTTGACGTGATTTCGCGTTCCGCGAAGCGGTTCGAGGGTTGGGACGCGCTGCAGCGAGTCCCGGCCCGGCAGGTCGAAGATCACCGAGTCCCAGCTGGCCGCGGCCACGTCGTCGGCGTACTGCTCGAGGCAGCGGCCGCGGAAGTAGGCGCGGGTGTCCTCGGGCGGTGTCGTGCGGGCCTTCTCGACCTCGCTCTCGTCCAGCAGGCGCTTCATGCGCCCGCGGGCCGCCAGGCGGTTGTAGAGGCCCTTCTCGGCGCGTACGTCGGCGTACTGGAGGTCGAGGAGGTGGAGCTTAGCGGCGTCCCAGTCGAGGTCGTCGCGGCGGCGGTAGCCCTCCATGAGTTCGCGCTTGGCGACCCAGTCGAGTTCGCCGGCCAGGCTCATGGGGTCGTTCTCGAGCCGGTTGAGGGTGTCCTCCCAGCGGGAGAGGACGTCCTTGGTCTGGTCGTCCGCGTCGGCGCCGAAGCGTTCCTCGACGTACTTGCGGGACAGCTCGTAGTACTCCATCTGGAGCTGGACCGCGGTGAGTGTGCGGCCGCTGCGCAGGGTGATCAGACGCTGCAGGCCGGGGTCGTGGGAGACCTGGTGGAGGGTGCGTACGGGCTGGTCGACGGCCAGGTCGACGGCGATGAAGCCGTCCTCGATCATGGACAGGACCAGGGAGGTCGTGCCCAGTTTGAGGTAGGTGGAGATCTCGGAGAGGTTGGCGTCGCCGATGATGACGTGCAGGCGGCGGTACTTCTCCGCGTCGGCGTGGGGTTCGTCGCGGGTGTTGATGATGGGCCGCTTCAGCGTGGTCTCCAGGCCGACCTCGACCTCGAAGTAGTCCGCGCGCTGGCTGAGCTGGAAGCCGTGTTCGTGGCCGTCCTGGCCGATGCCGACGCGGCCGGCTCCGGCGAAGACCTGGCGGGAGACGAAGAAGGGCGTGAGGTGGCGCACGATGTCCGAGAAGGCGGTCTCCCGCTTCATCAGGTAGTTCTCGTGCGTGCCGTAGGAGGCGCCCTTGTTGTCGGTGTTGTTCTTGTAGAGGTGGATGGGCTGGGCGCCAGGGAGCTGTGCGGCCCGTTCGGCGGCTTCGGCCATGATGCGTTCGCCGGCCTTGTCCCAGAGGACGGCGTCGCGGGGGTTGGTGACTTCGGGGGCGCTGTACTCGGGGTGGGCGTGGTCGACGTAGAGGCGCGCACCGTTGGTGAGGATGACGTTGGCGAGGCCGATGTCCTCGTCGGTGAGCTGGCTGGAGTCGGCGGCCTCGCGGGCGAGGTCGAAGCCCCGGGCGTCCCGTAGGGGGTTCTCCTCCTCGAAGTCCCAGCGGGCCCGGCGGGCCCGGTGCATCGCCGCGGCGTAGGCGTTGACGATCTGGGATGAGGTGAGCATGGCATTGGCGTTGGGGTGGCCGGGGACGGAGATCCCGTACTCCGTCTCGATGCCCATTACTCGCCGTACGGTCATGCGGCCCTCCTTGCCCGGCGGCACCCTCGGTCGTGGGTACCGCTCGCGTACCGCCGGCGCTCCGGTGCGTGTGCGGTGCCCGTCCCCGCACTGTGCGACTCGGCGGTAGGAAAGAGCCTAGAACGCCTTTGCGCTGGTGGGGAGATCATTTGCGTCATTGGCTGCTCCGGTCGTGGCCTGAAAAGCAGTCGGCTGCGGGTACCCGTGGTGGGCACCCGCAGCCGCCCTGGTTTTACAGGTACTGACCGGTGTTCGCCACCGTGTCGATGGAGCGTCCCGTGTCCGCGCCCTGCTTTCCGGTGATGAGGGTGCGGATGTAGACGATCCGTTCGCCCTTCTTTCCGGAGATGCGGGCCCAGTCGTCGGGGTTGGTGGTGTTGGGCAGGTCCTCGTTCTCCTTGAACTCGTCCACGCAGGCCTGGAGGATGTGGGAGACGCGGAGGCCCTTCTGGTTCTTTTCCAGGAAGTCCTTGATCGCCATTTTCTTTGCGCGGCCGACGATGTTCTCGATCATGGCGCCGGAGTTGAAGTCCTTGAAGTAGAGGACTTCCTTGTCTCCGTTGGCGTAGGTGACTTCCAGGAAGCGGTTCTCCTCGGATTCGGCGTACATGTGCTCGACCGCCGTCTGGATCATGCTTCCGACGGTGGTGGCCTTGTCGCCCTCGTGCTCTCCGAGGTCGTCCGCGTGGAGCGGGAGTCGCTCGGTGAGGTACTTGCCGAAGATGTCCTTGGCGGCCTCGGCGTCGGGCCGCTCGATCTTGATCTTCACGTCGAGCCGGCCGGGGCGCAGGATGGCGGGGTCGATCATGTCCTCGCGGTTGGAGGCGCCGATGACGACCACGTTCTGCAGGCCTTCCACGCCGTCGATCTCGGCGAGGAGCTGCGGGACGATGGTGTTCTCCACGTCGGAGCTGACGCCGGAGCCGCGGGTGCGGAAGAGGGACTCCATCTCGTCGAAGAAGACGATGACGGGGGTGCCCTCGCTGGCCTTCTCGCGGGCTCGCTGGAAGACGAGGCGGATCTGCCGCTCGGTTTCGCCGACGTACTTGTTGAGGAGCTCGGGGCCCTTGATGTTGAGGAAGAAGCTCTTGCCGGCGGCTTGTCCGGTGACCTCGGCGACCTTCTTGGCTAGCGAGTTGGCCACGGCCTTGGCGATGAGCGTCTTGCCGCATCCGGGCGGCCCGTAGAGCAGGACGCCCTTGGGCGGGCGCAGCTCGTGCTCCTTGAAGAGGTCGGGGTAGAGGTAGGGCAGTTCGACGGCGTCGCGGATGGCCTCGATCTGGTTGCCGAGGCCGCCGATCTGCTCGTACCCGATGTCGGGGACTTCTTCGAGGACGAGTTCCTCGACCTCGCTCTTGGGGACGACCTCGTAGACGTAGCCGGAGCGGGGCTCGAGCAGGAGGGCGTCGCCGGGGCGGATGGTGACGTCGAGGAGGGGTTCGGCGAGCCGGACCACTCGTTCTTCGTCGGTGTGCCCGAGGACGAGGGCGCGCTCGCCGTCCTCGAGGATCTCCTTGAGGGTGACGATGTCGCCGACGCGCTCGAACTCCATGGCGTCGACCACGTTGAGCGCTTCGTTGAGCATGACCTCCTGGCCGCGCCTGAGGTCGTCGACCTCGACGCTCGGGCTGACGTTCACGCGGAGCTTGCGGCCGCCGGTGAAGATGTCGGCGGTGCCGTCCTCGTTGGCCTGCAGGAAGACGCCGAAGCCGGCGGGCGGCTGGGCGAGCCGGTCGACCTCTTCCTTGAGGGCCACGATCTGGTCGCGGGCTTCGCGGAGTGTGTTGGCCAGGCGCTCGTTCTGGGCGGAGACGCCGGCCAGGTTGGTCTGCAGCTCGACGATCCGCTCTTCGAGAATCCTCGTGTGCCGCGGAGAGTCGGCGAGCTTGCGTCGCAGGACGGCGATCTCCTGCTCAAGGTAGGCGATCTGCCCGGCGGGGTCGTCGGACCCTCGTCCCGGGCGGATGCCGCGGTTCATGTCGTCGTCGTGGGCTGCCACGGTCCTCACCTCCTCCAAGGGGAGCTGGACGCTTCCAGACCCTACCTGGGTGGGTGACGATTGAAACCCCTAGATCATAAAGACTGTCAAGGTGTGTCGTCGGTCACCCGGTGCGCTCCCTCTCGCACGGAGGGGATACCCACTGAACGTGATTCGGAAGCCGCTTGTTCCTGGTCGGTGGCGGTCAATACCCGGCGCGTGTGGCCGGAGTTGTCCGTTCCGGGCCGGTCGGCCGGTTCCGGGGCACGCTTCACCGCGCTCGTGCGGTTGTGACGCAGAGCGACGGTCGGGTCGGTCGTGGTCATCGTCGGGGCGGCTGGAAGTGTTCGCCCGGTTCCGGGGCTCCCTTTCCCGGTCGGGCGCTCGTACCCGAAGGGGTGCCGAGGGAAACCCGATACCCGTGGAATCCGGCGGGTATGCGGGCGGGGGTAGGGTCGAGGTGTTCAACAGCCGCTGGTGCGGACCTCGCTGGCCGTCGGGCCGGGGGCGCCGGCCGGCGATTCGACGGCAGGAGAGGTGACCGTGCGGCAGGAGGCCCCGGAGGGCGAGGCGCTGGAGGTCTGGATCGACCAGGCTCTGTGTACCGGCGACGGTATCTGCGCCCAGTACGCGCCCGAGGTGTTCGAGCTGGACATCGACGGGCTGGCCTATGTGAAGGGCGCGGACGACGAGCTGCTGCAGGCGGAGGGCGCCACGGTGCCGGTGCCGTTGCCGCTGCTCGCGGATGTGGTCGACTCGGCGAAGGAGTGTCCCGGGGAGTGCATCCATGTGCGCCGGGTTCTGGACAAGGTGGAGGTGCACGGTCCGGACGCGGAGTGAGATCCGGCCGGTGTCCGGTCGTGCCGTGCGCGCGCGTGGGTCGTCTTCGGACGGGTAGCGCGCGTGCGGTGTTTTCGGGCCAGGTGTGCCGGGGCCTGGTGGCGCGCGGGGGGTGTGCGGCCGGGGGTGTGTCACACGCTGTGGGACGCGGTGGGGGTGGAGCGGAGGAACGCCTTCCCGTTCCAGTGCCAGCTCGTGGGGGTCTTCAGGTCGGGGCAGCAACTGGGTATGTCGGGCGTGGAGTAGCCGAGCAGGGTGGCGGTGACGGTGCCGGCGTGGAAGGCGAAGTCGGTGACGGTGTGCCGGTCCTTGGGGTCGACGAGGGTGGCGACGACGCGCGCGGCGCCGCCGGCCGCGCCCCGGGTGAGGACGTAGACGCCGTCGGGCGGTGTGCCCATGGGGGCGTCGCAGTGGACGACCGCGACGGTCTCGGGGGCGCCGTCGCCGTCGAGGTCGCCGGTGACCTTCTTGACCACGACCGCTTTCACGGGTCCGCAGCTGAGCGGGAAGTGCACGCCGCCGGTGCCGGGCGGCGCGGCGGCGGGGGCGGTCTTGACCTCGGTGCGCGGGGTGGGCTGGGCGGCGGTGGCCGAGCCGGGCTGCACGGCGGATGACAGGGCGACGACGCCGGCTATCGCGGTGGCGGTGGCGACCCAGTGGATGGGCCGGGTGTGCGTGTGGGCGAGCTCCGGAACGGCGGATGGCTGCACTAGGAGTTTCTCCCGTGAGGGCTGTGCCGGTGGGGGGGGTGGCCAGCATGGTGCCACACGTCACAGTGCGTGGGAACGGCGGGGTCGTACGGGATTCTCGCAGGCGGGGGGACGCGCGCGTGAGGGCCCGTGCGCGGCCTGGTGCCGTGTCAACGCGTCGGCGCCGTGGCGGGGTTCCCGGATGTGGTGGGAACTCGGCCACGGCGCCGTCGCGTTGTGCCGGTGGGGAGGGGGCCGTTCAGCGGCCGGTGCCGCCGTCGGCGTTGGGGCCGGCGTAGTCCTCGCCGTAGGCGCCCTTGGCGGGGCGGCGGCGGCGCATGGGCGGCTCGACGCCGTCGGCGAGCCGGCGGGCGGTGAGGAGGAAGCCGGTGTGGCCGATCATGCGGTGGTCGGGCCGGACGGCGAGGCCTTCGATGTGCCAGTTGCGGATCATGGTCTCCCAGGCGGTCGGCTCGTTGAAGCAGCCGATCTCCCGGATGGACTCCACGGTCCGGGCGAGCTGGGTGGTGGTGGCCACGTAGCAGCACAGGATGCCGCCGGGGACGAGTGCCTTGGAGACGGCTTCCAGGCATTCCCAGGGGGCGAGCATGTCGAGGATGACGCGGTCGACGTCGGTGTCGGACAGGTTGTCCTGGAGGTCGCCGACGGTGAGCTGCCAGGCGGGGTGGGGGCCGCCGAAGTAGCGCTCGACGTTCGCCTGCGCGATCTCGGCGAAGTCCTCGCGGCGCTCGTAGGAGTGGAGCATGCCCTGGTCGCCGATGGCGCGCAGCAGGAAGCTGCTGAGCGAGCCGGAGCCGACGCCGGCCTCGACGACGCGGGCGCCGGGGAAGATGTCGGCGAAGGCGAGGATCTGTCCCGCGTCCTTCGGGTAGACGACGGCTGCCCCGCGGGGCATGGACAGGACGTAGTCGGGGAGCAGGGGGCGCAGCGCGAGGTAGGCGACGTTGCCGGTGGTGCGGACAACGCTGCCCTCGGGAGCGCCGATCAGTTCGTCGTGCGGGAAGGAGCCCTTGTGGGTGTGGAAGTTCTTCCCGGCTTCGAGCGTGAACGTGTAGTGGCGGCCCTTGGGGTCGGTCAGCTGAACCTGGTCCCCGACCTTGAAGGGCCCGCGCCTGCGGGCGGCACCGGTCGGTTCGGACATGTGACCAGCCTACCGGCGTTTGCTGGGGCCGCCGACCACGGGAGGGCGGGCCGTCAGGGGCGGGCCATGGCCTTGACGAAGGCGCGCTCGACGTCGGCGGCGGAGAGGACGCCGTAGATCTCGCCGGTCTCCTCGACGACGAGGTATTCGGTGGCGGGGGTGGCCCGGAGGGTGTCGAGGAGTTCCTCCCCGGCCAGTTCGGCGGAGACCCGCATGCCGTCGGTGAGGTCCTGGGCGAGGCCGCTGACGGCGACCCAGGGGCGGCGGTGTTCGGGTACGCCGACGATGGCGGCCTCGCGGACGAGGGAGAGGGGGTTGCCCTCGGCGTCGACGACGACGAGGGCGCGGGCGCCGGCGGCGTTGGCGCGGCGGAGGGCTTCGGAGAGCGGGGTGTCGGTCTCGACGGGGACGGCCCGTCGGGTGAGGGCGCGGGCCTTGAGTTCGGGGAGGTGTTCGCGCAGGCGGGCCATGCGCAGGCTGTTGCCGGCGCCGGTCCAGATGATCGCGGCGAGGATGGCGGCGAGCAGGGCGTCGGTGACGGTGTCCATGCCGCCGACGTCCTGGTTGCCGCCGCCGAAGGCGCCGGACTGGTTGAGCAGGGGGAGGCCGACGAGGACGGAGATGGCGAGGGCGCGGCCGACCCAGGCGGCGGCGACGGTGCCGCTCATGGGTTTGCCGGTGATCTTCCAGACGACGGCGCGCAGCATGCGGCCGCCGTCGAGGGGCAGGCCGGGCAGCAGGTTGAAGGCGGCGACGATGAGGTTGGAGATCATCAGGCCGGCGAGCAGGACGCCGGGGACGCTGTCCGGCTGTACGGGCTTCATGGCCAGGTAGAACAGTCCGGCCAGGGCGAGGGAGAGCAGCGGGCCGACGAAGGCGAGGACGAACTCGCGTCCTGGGGTCTCGGCCTCCTTCTCGATCTCGGAGACGCCGCCGAAGAACTGGAGCTGGATGCGGCGGACGGGGAGCTTGAAGCGGATCGCGGCGACGGTGTGGGCCAGTTCGTGGACGAGTACGGAGGCGTAGAAGGCGACGGCGAAGAAGAGGGAGACGAGGTAGCGGGCGGCTCCGAGTTCGGGCAGCACCCGGTCGAGCTGGCCGCCGAAGACCCAGGTGATCAGGGCGGCGACGAGGAACCAGCTGGGCGCCACGTAGACGGGGACGCCGAAGGGGCGGCCCATGAGGAGTCCGCCGCCGGGTTCCTTGGGCCGTCGCTGCGGGGGTTCGCCCTTGGCGATGCCGGAGTGGGCGAGGGAGCGGTGTTCGCCGGGGTGCGGGCCGGGGCCGGCCTCGGGCGGCTGCTCGCCGGTGCCGGTGTGGGTGGGACCCGTGGGGCCGGTGGGGACGGTGGCCCCGCCCGTCTCGTGATCGGGGTCCGGGCGCGCGGCCCCGCTGTCCTGTGGCGCGCCGGAGCCGGGGCGCTCGTCCGCATCATGGGATCCGGGGGTGTCGCGGAGGCCGTCGCGGTCGGCCGGGCCGGGCTGCGGGGCGTCGTCGGGCTCCGGACCGGGGTGGTGGCCGGTGGGTCCGTTCGCCGGGGCCGTAGGGGCCGCGGGGTGCTCGGCCGGCTCGTCGTTGCCGGACCGCGGCTGCCCGCTCCCGCCGCTCACGTCCACGCTGTCCCCTCGTTCGAAGCGTCCTCCGCGCCGCGCGGGCGGGAGGTCTCGGGTCGATGGTATGCGGCCGTGGTGGTCCGTTCCGCCCCGGCACCCCTTGTGTTTGCCCCGCTGTCGCGCGCCCTAACGCGGCCCACGGCTGGGTCGCTGTCAGTGCCGGGCCGTATGGTCTGGGGTCATGGACAGCAGCATCGAGGACGCGGGGACCCTGCCGACTCCGCCCGGACAGACCCCTCCGGCGCCGGCGGCGGCCGCCGGGAAGCAGGGAGTGTCCGGCAGGGAGTCGATGGTGCCCGGCGGAGAGCCGATGACGTCCGGCGAGGAGCCGGGGGCGTCCGGCGGCGGGTCGTCGATGTCCGCCGGGGAGCCGATGGAGGCCGGCAGCGAGCCGGTGGTGCCGGCCCAGAAGGCGGTGGCGTCCGCCCAGGAGCCGGCGACGTCCGCCCAGGAGCCGGTAGTGCCCGCCGAGGAGCCGGCGACGTCCGCCCAGGAGCCGGTGCTGCCCGCCGAGGAGCCGGCGACGTCCGCCCAGGAGCCGGTGCTGCCCGCCGAGGAGCCGGCGACGTCCGCCCAGGAGCCGGTGCTGCCCGCAGGACAGCCGGTGGCGTCCGACGGACAGCCGGTGGTGCCCGCCGAGGAGTCGGCGACGTCCGCCCAGGAGCCGTTGGTGTCCGGCGGGCAGTCGGTGGTGGCCGGTGGTGAGGCGGCGGCGGTTGCCCAGGAGGCGGTGGTCGCCGGGGCGGGTGGGGAGCGGGAGGCTGTCGCGCCGTCCTCTTTGTCGCCGTCCCGGGCCGGGGACTTCATGCAGTGTCCGCTGCTGTACCGGTTCCGGGTGATCGACCGGTTGCCGGAGAAGCCGAGCGAGGCCGCGACGCGGGGCACGCTGGTGCACGCGGTGCTGGAGCGGCTGTTCGACGCGCCCGCCGTGGAGCGGACGGCGCCGCGGGCGAAGGCGCTGATCCCCGGGCAGTGGGACCGGCTGCGGGAGAGCCGGCCGGAGGTCGGGGAGCTGTTCGCCGAGGATCCGGAGGGCGAGCGGCTGGCCCGCTGGCTGGGCGAGGCCGAGCGGCTGGTGGAGCGGTGGTTCACGCTGGAGGATCCCGCCCGGCTGGAGCCCGCCGAGCGGGAGCTGTTCGTGGAGGCCGAGCTGGATTCGGGGCTGCGGCTGCGCGGCATCATCGACCGGGTCGACGTGGCGCCCACCGGCGAGGTGCGGATCGTGGACTACAAGACGGGGAAGGCGCCCAGGCCGGAGTACGCGGAGGGCGCGCTGTTCCAGATGAAGTTCTACGCGCTGGTGGTGTGGCGGCTGAAGGGGGTCGTGCCGCGCCGGCTGCAGCTGGTGTATCTCGGCAGCGGTGACGTGCTGACCTACGATCCGGTGCCGGCCGATCTGGAGCGGGTGGAGCGCAAGCTGCTGGCGCTGTGGGAGGCGATCAGGCGGGCCACGGAGACCGGCGAGTGGCGTGCCCGGCCCACGAAGCTGTGCGGTTGGTGCGATCACCGGTCCCGCTGCCCGGAGTTCGGCGGTACTCCCCCGCCCTATCCGCTGCCGGTGCGGTCCGCCGCGGCGGACGGGTAGCGGGCGCGGGCCGCTCCGAGGCCGCCGCCTGCGGCCTGCCGGGGGCAGGGCAGAATGGGGGCGGACTAGCGAAGGAGTGTCACGTGGCCATCCGCGTCCTACTGGTCGACGACCAGCCCCTGCTGCGCACCGGTTTCCGGATGATCCTGGAGGCCGAGCAGGACATCGCGGTCGTGGGCGAGGCCGGTGACGGTCTGCAGGCCCTCGATCAGGTACGGGCCCTGCAGCCGGATGTGGTGCTGATGGACATCCGGATGCCGCGCATGGACGGTGTGGAGGCGACCCGGCAGATCACCGGACCGGGGCGCGACGGCCCGGCGAAGGTGCTGGTGCTGACCACGTTCGATCTGGACGAGTACGTGGTGGAGGCGCTGCGCGCCGGGGCGAGCGGGTTCCTGCTGAAGGACGCGCCCGCGAACGAGCTGGTGCAGGCGATCCGGGTGGTGGCCGCAGGCGAGGCGATGCTGGCGCCGAGCATCACGCGCCGGCTGCTGGACAAGTACGCCACGCATCTGCCGTCCGGTGAGGAGTCCGTGCCGGACACCCTGCACACGCTCACCGACCGTGAGGTGGAGGTGCTGAAGCTGGTGGCGCGCGGGCTGTCCAACGCGGAGATCGCCGCGGATCTGTTCGTCAGCGAGACGACGGTGAAGACGCACGTGGGTCATGTGCTGACCAAGCTGGGGCTGCGGGACCGGGTGCAGGCGGCGGTGTACGCGTACGAGAGCGGACTGGTGCGGCCCGGCGCGAGTTGAGCCGGCGGCCGGGAGCAGAACCGAGGGCGCCCCTTCCCGTGCGGGAAGGGGCGCCCTCGGTGTCGTGCGGGGTGGGCCGTCAGCCGCTCACACCGCGGCCGAGCTCCCACAGCTGGAGCGACGCCACGGAGTTGAGGGCGTAGGAGACGCCCGTGATGTTGTCGCGGGCGGCGACGTACTGCTTGCCCTGCCACAGCGGCAGCACGGGGACGTCCTCGGCGACGGTGTCCTGGATCGCGGTGAGGGTCTTGACCGCGTTGATGCGGTCGGCCTCGCGCCGGGACTCGGGGATCAGGGTGCGCTGGATGGTGCCGTTGGAGTAGGGCGAGCCGAGGAAGTTGCCCTTGTCGAGGAACGGCGCGACGAAGTTGTCGGCGTCGGGGAAGTCGGGGAACCAGCCCATGCCGTAGACGTCGTAGTCGCCCTTGCGCTCGGCGGGCCGGAACGTCGACCAGGGGTGGCCCTGGATGCTGACGTCGAACAGGCCGCTGTCGTTGAGCTGCTTCTGCAGGATCTGGAACTCCTGCTTGGTGGCCGAGCCGTAGTGGTCGGTGGTGTAGTGCAGGGTCAGCTTCACCGGGGTGGTGATGCCGGCCTTCTCGAGCGAGCTCTTGGCCTTGGTGACGCTGGGGTCGCCGTACTGGTTGAAGAACGAGTTGGAGTGGCCGGTGAGGGTGGCCGGGACCAGCGAGTACAGCGGCTGGGCCTGGGTGCCGTAGACCTTGGAGACGAGTTCGCCGCGGTTGATGAGCTGGGCCATGGCCTGGCGGACGGCCTTGTTCTTCACGGTGGGCGCGTTGGTGTTGAAGGCCAGGTAGCGGATCTCGAGGCCCGGCATGTCGACGAGGTCGACGTTGGCCTGGGAGCCGGAGTCCAGCTTGTCGATCTGGGACGGCGACATGGTGCGCGTCATCAGGTCGATGTCGCCCTTTTCGATGGCCTGGCCCATGGCGTCGGCGTCGTCGAAGGAGCGCATCACGACCTCGTCGTTGTTCACCGTCACGCTGCCCTTGTAGGAAGGGTTCTTGGTGAAGGTGGCGGCGACGATCGCGTTGTCCTTGACCTCGGACTTGACCGTGTAGGGGCCGGAGCCGTCGACGTCGAAGCCGTCGCGCAGCTTGTCCTTGGCGTAGTCCTTGGGGTTGACGATGCCCGCGACCGGGGTCGACAGCTTGTACGGGAAGGTGGCGTCGGCCGTCTTGAGGTGGAAGATCACCTCGCGGTCACCCTGGGTCTCGACCGTGTCGATGGTGTTGAGCAGGGCGGCGACGCCGCTGTCCGCGTTGATGCGCAGGGCGCGCTCGATGGAGTACTTGACGTCGGCGGCCGTGACCTTGTCGCCGTCGGAGAACTGCAGGCCCTCGCGCAGCTTGCAGGCGTAGCGCTCGTTGCCGCTGTCGGTGAAGGAGCAGCTCTCGGCGGCCTCGGGGACGGGGTTGCCCTCGCCCTTGGGCTGGGTCATCAGGGTCTGCACCGTCTGGCGCAGGATGTTCCAGGTGCCGACGTCGTAGGCGTAGGCGGGGTCGAGGGGCGCCGGGGCGTCGCTGGTGGCCTCGAACCGGTCCGTGGTGCCGACCACGATGGCGTCCGCGCTCTTGCTCCCGCTGTCGGATCCGCCGCACGCGGCGAGAACCGGCGTCAGCAGGCCGGCCACTGCCGGCAGCACCAAAGTCTTGCGGTTCATGCGGGAGTTTCTCCAGAGCTGTTCGAGTCCATGTACTCGGCATGCATGGGTGGTGCGGCGAGTCACGGGGGTTGTTTCGATGTTCTCGCGACGAGATTAGTCCGCGCCCGCACGGGGGTTGGCGGGCGTGGGAGTTGAGCGTCCATCACGGAGTGAAACCGGGTGTGGACACACCGAAAACCCGACAGCGGCAGGATTAGTGCAGCGTCTCCCCAATCGGGACACAAGGGCGCGCCGCCACGTCCCGGATCGGGACGGTCTGCACACTTGGGCAACGTTGTCGAGGACTGGAGGCGTGGGGAACGTCACACCTGGGGCTCGGAGTTGGCCGTTACCGGAATTCGGCCGTGCGCCCGCGCGGAATTCAGTCTCCGGTGTACCTCCCCGGATATTTGTCCAACACGCCCATTGGGCCCGGTACTCGGCCGGTCCCCGGCCCGGGGGCGCCCGCGTGAACGGCTAGCGCATTCGCGTCATCAGGCCGCGCAGGAATGGCAGGTCGACCTCTTCGAGGGAGGAGACGACGGTGCGCCGTTCGGCCGGGGCGATAGGGGCGATGGAGGGGACGGCGACCACCTGGCAGCCGGCGGCCTCGGCGGCGGCGACGCCGGTGGCGGTGTCCTCGACGACGGCGCAGCGGGCCGGGTCGACGCCGAGTCCGGCGGCGGCGAGCAGGTAGGGGTCGGGGTAGGGCTTGGTGCGCGAGACCTCGTCGCCGGCGATGGAGAGGCCGAAGTGGTGGGGGCCCAGCACGGTCAGCACGCGGTCGATGATGCGCCGGTGGGAGGCGGAGACCAGGGCGGTGGGGATGCCGTGTTCGTGGAGTTCGGCGAGCAGTCTGGCGGCGCCGGGCATCAGCGGCAGGGCCCGGCCGATGCGGGCCTCGAAGCCGTCGTTGAGGAGCACGGAGACTTCGGCGAGGGTGATGGCGGCGCCGGTGGCCTCGATGAGGAAGCCGGCGCTGCGGGTCATGGGGCCGCCGACGACGACGTGCCGCCAGGACTCGTCGAGGACGTGGCCGAGGGCGGCGAAGACCTCGACCTCGACGTCCCACCAGAAGCCCTCGGTGTCCACCAGGGTGCCGTCCATGTCGAGGAGCACCGCCTGCAGGGCGGAGCCTTCGGCCGTACGGGTTCCAAGCGCTGGGACAGTGCTGGTCATCCGGGCGCACCTCCTGGGGGACGACCAGGCCGGTTCCCATGCGGGGAACCGGCCTGCGGTGGACCGACCAGTGTACGTCTCCGGCGCCCGAAGCGCCTCGTTTATCACTCCGGGTCGGGGGTAGCCCTTGAAACACCCCCGTGCAGGCCAGGAGGCCCTTCGGCGTGCCCGGGCGCGGGGGCCGGCGGGTGCGTCAGCGGGCGTTGAAGTACTTGGCCTCGGGGTGGTGGATCACGATGGCGTCGGTGGACTGCTCCGGGTGGAGCTGGAACTCCTCGGAGAGCTGGACGCCGATCCGCTCGGGCCGCAGCAGCTCGGCGATCTTGGCACGGTCCTCCAGGTCAGGGCAGGCGCCGTAGCCGAGGGAGAAGCGGGCGCCCCGGTACTTCAGGGCGAACATGTCCTCCATGGCGGCGGGGTCCTCGCCGCCGAAGCCGAGTTCGGCGCGCACCCGGGCGTGCCAGTACTCGGCGAGCGCCTCGGCGAGCTGTACGGACAGTCCGTGCAGTTCGAGGTAGTCGCGGTAGGCGTTGGCCTCGAAGAGCCGGGCGGTCTGCTCGCCGATCCGGGAGCCGACGGTGACGACCTGGAAGCCGACGACGTCGGTCTCGCCGGACTCCTCGGGGCGGAAGAAGTCGGCGAGGCACAGGCGGCGGCCGCGGCGCTGGCGCGGGAAGGTGAACCGGGTGCGTTCGTTGCCCCGCTCGTCCAGGATGATCAGGTCGTCGTCCTTGGAGACGCACGGGAAGTAGCCGTAGACGACGGCCGCCTCCAGCAGGTTGTCCGTCTGGAGCCGGTCCAGGAGGCCGCGCAGGCGGGGGCGGCCCTCGGTCTCCACCAGCTCCTCGTAGGTCGGGCCGTCGCCGGCGCGGGCCTGCTTCAGGCCCCACTGGCCCTTGAACAGCGCGCCCTCGTCGAGCCAGCTCGCGTACTCCTTGAGCTGGATGCCCTTGATGACGCGGGTGTCCCAGAAGGGCGGGGCGGGCACCGGGTTGTCGGTGGCGACGTCGGAGCGGACGTGTCCCTCCTCGGGGCGCTCCTCGACCTCCACGGCGGCCGTGGCGCGGACCCGGCGCTGGCGCAGTTCGGGCAGCTTGGCGCCGGGCACGCCCCGCTTGACGCCGATGAGGGCGTCCATGAGGCGCAGGCCCTCGAAGGCGTCGCGGGCGTAGCGGACCTCGCCGTCGTAGATCTCGTGCAGGTCCTGTTCGACGTAGGCGCGGGTGAGGGCGGCGCCGCCGAGGATGACCGGGAACCGGGTGCCGAGGCCGCGCTGGTTCAGCTCCTCCAGGTTCTCCTTCATGATCACGGTGGACTTGACCAGGAGGCCGGACATGCCGATGACGTCGGCGCGGTGTTCCTCGGCGGCGTCCAGGATCGCGGAGACGGGCTGCTTGATGCCCAGGTTGACGACGTTGTAGCCGTTGTTGGACAGGATGATGTCGACGAGGTTCTTGCCGATGTCGTGGACGTCGCCGCGCACGGTGGCGAGCACGATGGTGCCCTTGCCCTCGGCGTCGGACTTCTCCATGTGGGGTTCGAGGTGGGCGACGGCCGTCTTCATGACCTCGGCGGACTGGAGCACGAACGGCAGCTGCATCTGGCCGGAGCCGAACAGTTCGCCGACGACCTTCATGCCGTCGAGCAGGGTGTCGTTGACGATGTCGAGGGCGGGCCGGTCCTGGAGGGCCTCGTCGAGGTCGGCTTCGAGGCCGTTGCGCTCGCCGTCGATGATGCGCCGCTTGAGCCGCTCCTCCAGGGGCAGCGCGGCCAGTTCCTCGGCCTTGCCGGCCTTGAGGGACTTGGCGGTGGCGCCCTCGAAGAGCTGCATCAGCTTCTGCAGCGGGTCGTAGCCCTCGGCGCGGCGGTCGTGGATGAGGTCGAGGGCGGTCTGCACCTCTTCCTCGCTGAACCGGGCGATCGGGAGGATCTTGGAGGCGTGCACGATCGCCGAGTCCAGGCCCGCCTTGACGCACTCGTCGAGGAAGACGGAGTTCAGCAGGATGCGGGCGGCCGGGTTGAGGCCGAAGGAGATGTTGGACAGGCCGAGGGTGGTCTGGACGGCCGGGTGGCGGCGCTTGAGCTCGCGGATCGCCTCGATGGTGGCGACGCCGTCCTTGCGGGACTCCTCCTGGCCGGTGCAGATGGTGAAGGTCAGGGTGTCGATGAGGATGTCCTCCTCGCGGATGCCCCAGTTCCCGGTCAGGTCGTCGATGAGCCGTTCGGCGATCTCGACCTTCTTCTCCGGGGTGCGGGCCTGGCCCTCCTCGTCGATGGTGAGCGCGATCAGTGCGGCGCCGTGCTCCCGGGCCAGCTCGGTGACCTTCGCGAAGCGGGAGCCGGGTCCGGCGCCGTCCTCGTAGTTCACGGAGTTGATCACGGCGCGGCCGCCGAGCTTCTCCAGGCCCGCCTCGATGACGTCGACCTCGGTGGAGTCGAGGACGATCGGCAGGGTGGAGGCGGTGGCGAAGCGGCCGGCGAGTTCCTCCATGTCGGCGACGCCGTCGCGGCCGACGTAGTCCACGCACAGGTCGAGCATGTGGGCGCCTTCGCGGATCTGGTCGCGGGCCATCTCCACGCAGTCGTCCCAGCGGCCCTCGAGCATGGCCTCGCGGAACTTCTTGGATCCGTTGGCGTTGGTGCGCTCGCCGATGGCGAGGTAGGAGGTGTCCTGGCGGAAGGGCACGCTCTGGTAGAGGGAGGCGGCGCCGGCCTCGGGGCGCGGGTCGCGGGTGCGCGGGGTGAGGCCGTGGACGCGCTCGACGACCTGGCGCAGGTGCTCGGGGGTGGTGCCGCAGCAGCCGCCGACGAGCGAGAGGCCGTACTCGCGGACGAAGGTCTCCTGGGCGTCGGCCAGCTCGGGCGCGCTCAGCGGGTAGTGGGCGCCGTCCTTGCCGAGCACCGGCAGGCCCGCGTTGGGCATGCAGGACAGCGGGATGCGGGCGTTGCGGGCGAGGTAGCGCAGGTGCTCGCTCATCTCGGCCGGGCCGGTGGCGCAGTTCAGGCCGATCATGTCGATGCCGAGCGGTTCGAGCGCGGTGAGGGCGGCGCCGATCTCGGAGCCGAGCAGCATGGTGCCGGTGGTCTCTACGGTCACGGACACGATGACCGGCAGGTCCAGGCCGAGGGCGGTCAGGCCGCGACGGGCGCCGAGCACGGCGGCCTTGGTCTGCAGCAGGTCCTGGGTGGTCTCCACGAGCAGCGCGTCGGCGCCGCCGGCGACCAGGCCCTCGGCGTTGCGCTGGTAGGCGTCGCGCAGGGTGGTGTAGGGGGCGTGGCCGAGGGTGGGCAGCTTGGTGCCGGGGCCGATGGAGCCCAGCACCCAGCGGGGCCGGCCGTCCTTCGCGGTGAACTCGTCGGCGACCTCGCGGGCGACGCGGGCGCCGGCCTCGGACAGTTCGTGGACGCGTTCGGGGATGTCGTACTCGCCGAGGGCGGAGTGGTTGGCCCCGAAGGTGTTGGTCTCGACGCAGTCGACGCCCACGGCGAAGTACGCCTCGTGGACGGAGCGGACGATGTCGGGGCGGGTGAGGTTGAGAATCTCGTTGCAGCCCTCGAGCTGCTGGAAGTCCTCGAGCGTCGGCTCCTGGGCCTGGAGCATCGTGCCCATCGCTCCGTCGGCTACGACCACACGGGTGGCGAGCGCCTCTCGGAGCGCGGACGCACGGGTCCGGCTGTCGGTGGAAGGGGACGTTGGCGACGAGGCCATGAAGGGGCTCCCTGGGGTGCGACGGCTGTCGGCTATGCGCCTTCCCCGGCGGGAACCGGGGCAGGGCACGGCGTCAGGGTAACCGGGAGTGGGCTTGGATGGGCACCGGCGTCCACGAGGCGGACGCGGGGCGTGCCGGATGGCCGGATCGCCACCGGCGTGCCGCGCGGGATGTAACAGGTGTCGTCCGACCATTGGCGGGAGGTCGACATGGACCGGTAGTGTTCGACATTGCCGAACGGGGTGTTGCACGCTGTTCGGCAATGGTCGAAGGGGACGGAGGGCAGGACGGCGATGGCACGGAACATCCAGTCGCTCGAACGGGCGGCGGCGATGCTGCGGCTGCTCGCGGGCGGTGAGCGGCGGCTCGGCCTCTCGGACATCGCCTCGTCGCTGGGCCTCGCCAAGGGCACCGCCCACGGCATCCTGCGGACCCTGCAGCAGGAGGGCTTCGTCGAGCAGGACGGCGTCTCCGGCCGCTACCAGCTGGGCGCCGAGCTGCTGCGCCTGGGCACCACCTATCTGGACGTGCACGAACTGCGGGCGCGGGCCCTGGTGTGGACCGACGACCTGGCCCGCTCCAGCGGGGAGAGCGTCTATCTGGGCGTCCTGCACCAGCAGGGCGTCCTGATCGTGCACCACGTCTTCCGGCCGGACGACAGCCGGCAGGTGCTGGAGATAGGGGCGATGCAGCCGCTGCACTCCACGGCGCTCGGCAAGGTGCTCTCCGCCTACGACCCGGTGGCGCACAGCGAGGCGATGGAGGCGGACCGCAAGCCGTTCACGGACCGCACGGTGTGCGAGCCGGCGGACTTCGAGCACCTGCTGGACCTCACGCGCGCGCGTGGTTACGCGGCGGACGTGGAGGAGACCTGGGAGGGCGTGGCGTCGATCGCCGCGCCGATCCACGACCGGCGCCGGATGCCGGTGGGCGCGGTCGGCATCGCGGGCGCGGTGGAGCGGCTGTGCCGGGACGGCGAGGTGCGCCCCGAGCTGATCGCCGCGGTACGGGACTGTGCCCGCGCGGTGTCGCGGGACCTGGGCGCGGGGCGTTTCTGACCGGCGGCGATCCGCTGCCGGGCGAAAGCTGATCGAAGCCGGTCGACACCGGCCAATCGAAGGACGACCGGGACGCTGGGCGGCGTTCCGGTTCTCGCCATACCCTGAAATGGACATATCGGGCGAGTGGGTACGTCAGTGCAGGGAAGAGCGATAACCGGCAGCGATCAATAACGATCCTGTTTTCGATAACAGAACCCTTGACGCACGCGTGAAGCCGAAGCGAGACTCCCGTCCATCGGTCGGCATTGTCGAACACCTAACGGCAATACGCGCTAGAGTGTGACAACGCCAAGGGCCGGCATCGCTCTCACCCCCGAGGGCGCCAGAACCCCCGGAGGGACCCGGGGTTCGGTTTCCCTGGACGAAGGACAAAGGAGTCGCGGGTGTCCAGCTCCGACATCTTCATCGGCGAGACCATCGGTACCGCCATACTCATCCTGCTCGGCGGCGGTGTGTGCGCCGCCGTGACGCTGAAGGCCTCCAAGGCCCGTAACGCCGGCTGGCTCGCCATCACCTTCGGGTGGGGTTTCGCCGTACTGACGGCCGTCTACACCTCGGCGCCGCTCTCCGGCGCCCACCTGAACCCGGCCGTGACGCTCGCGCTCGCGATCAAGGACAAGGACTTCAGCAACCTCCCCGTGTACTGGGGCGGTCAGCTGCTCGGCGCCATGATCGGCGCGGCCCTGGTCTGGGCGGCCTACTACGGCCAGTTCCACGCGCACCTCACCGACAAGGAGATCGTCGGCGGTCCGGGTGCGCAGGCCACGACGGCCAAGGCCGTCGAGGCCCAGGAGAAGGGCGCCGGCCCGGTCCTGGGCGTCTTCTCCACCGGTCCGGAGATCCGGAACGCGGTGCAGAACCTCCTCACGGAGATCATCGGCACGATCGTGCTGGTGCTCGCCGTCCTCACGCAGGGCCTGAACGACAAGGGCAACGGCCTGGGCACCCTGGGCGCCCTGATCACCGCGCTCGTGGTGGTGTCCATCGGCCTCTCCCTCGGCGGCCCCACGGGCTACGCGATCAACCCCGCCCGTGACCTCGGCCCCCGCATCGTCCACGCCCTGCTGCCCCTGCCCAACAAGGGCGGTTCCGACTGGAGCTACGCCTGGGTCCCGGTGGTCGGTCCGCTGATCGGCGGCGCGATCGCCGCAGGCATCTACAACGTCGCCTTCGTCTAGGAAGCACCGAGCCTCCGCGCACGCGCCGTACGTAAAGCCCCATCACCACGGATCTTTCAGGAGCACACAGTGACCGACGCCCACACCGCAGGCCCGTTCATCGCCGCGATCGACCAGGGCACCACCTCCTCGCGCTGCATCGTCTTCGACAAGGACGGCCGGATCGTCTCCGTCGACCAGAAGGAGCACGAGCAGATCTTCCCGAAGCCGGGCTGGGTCGAGCACAACGCCAACGAGATCTGGACCAACGTCCAGGAAGTCGTCGCCGGGGCCATCGAGAAGGCCGGCATCACCCGGGACGACATCAAGGCCATCGGCATCACCAACCAGCGCGAGACCACCGTGCTGTGGGACAAGAACACCGGTGAGCCCGTCCACAACGCCATCGTCTGGCAGGACACCCGCACCGACGCCCTCTGCCGGGAGCTGGGCCGCAACGTCGGCCAGGACCGCTTCCGCCGCGAGACCGGCCTGCCGCTGGCCGCCTACTTCGCCGGCCCCAAGGCGCGCTGGCTGCTCGACCACGTGGACGGCCTCCAGGAGCGCGCCGAGGCGGGCGACATCCTGTTCGGCACCATGGACAGCTGGGTCATCTGGAACCTGACCGGCGGCGTCAACGGCGGCAAGCACGTCACCGACGTCACCAACGCCTCCCGCACCCTGCTGATGAACCTGCACACCATGCAGTGGGACCCGAAGATCGCCGAGTCCATCGGCGTTCCGCTGGCGATGCTGCCCGAGATCCGCCCCTCCGCCGAGGTCTACGGCGAGATCACCGGCGGCAAGCTCGGCGACCTGCTGGGCGGCATCCCGGTGGCCTCCGCGCTCGGCGACCAGCAGGCGGCCCTGTTCGGCCAGACCTGCTTCTCCGAGGGCGAGACCAAGTCCACCTACGGCACCGGCACCTTCATGGTGATGAACACCGGTGACAAGATCATCAACTCCTACGCCGGCCTGCTGACCACCGTCGGCTACAAGATCGGCGACCAGCCGACGGTCTACGCCCTCGAGGGCTCGATCGCCGTCACGGGCTCCCTGGTGCAGTGGATGCGCGACCAGATGGGCCTGATCTCCACCGCGGCCGAGATCGAGACGCTCGCGCTCTCGGTCGAGGACAACGGCGGCGCCTACTTCGTACCGGCCTTCTCCGGCCTGTTCGCCCCGCACTGGCGTTCCGACGCCCGCGGTGTGATCGCCGGCCTGACCCGGTACGTCACCAAGGCGCACCTCGCCCGCGCCGTCCTGGAGGCCACCGCCTGGCAGACGCGGGAGATCGCCGACGCCATGGTCAAGGACTCCGGTGACGAGCTGGTGACCCTCAAGGTCGACGGCGGCATGACCGCCAACAACCTGCTGATGCAGACCCTCTCGGACGTCCTGGACGCACCCGTGGTGCGCCCGATGGTCGCCGAGACCACCTGCCTCGGCGCCGCCTACGCCGCCGGCCTCGCCGTCGGCTTCTGGTCCAGCACCGACGAACTGCGCGCCAACTGGCGCCGGGCCGCCGAGTGGACCCCCCGCATGGACGCGGAGACCCGCGACCGTGAGTACAAGAACTGGCTCAAGGCCGTCGACCGGACCATGGGCTGGATCGAGGACGAGAGCTGAGCTGAACCCGACAGCTCTGACGAGGAGTAAGTACCCGACATGACCAGTCAGTCCACCCTGCAGTCCGTGCCTGCCCTGGGAACGCACCCGGCCTCCGGCTCGAACCCGAGCCGAGCCGAGACCAGGGAGCAGCTCGCCAAGGCGTCGTACGACCTTCTTGTGATCGGCGGCGGCATCCTGGGCATCTCCACCGCCTGGCACGCCGCGCAGTCCGGGCTCAGGGTGGCGCTGGTCGACGCCGGCGACTTCGCCGGCGCCACCTCCTCCGCCTCCTCCAAGCTGCTCCACGGCGGTCTGCGCTACCTGCAGACCGGCGCGGTGAAGCTGGTGGCGGAGAACCACTTCGAGCGCCGTGCGGTCTCCCGCCAGGTGGCCCCCCACCTGGCGAACCCGCTCACCTTCTACCTCCCCGTGTACAAGGGCGGGCCGCACGGCGCGGCGAAGCTCGGCGCGGGCGTCTTCGCCTACTCCGCGCTCTCCGCTTTCGGCGACGGCGTGGGCCACCTGCTCTCCCCCGCCAAGGCGGCGCAGGACGTGCCCGAGCTGCGCACCGACAACCTCAAGGCCGTCGCCGTGTACGGCGACGACCAGATGAACGACGCGCGCATGGCGCTGATGACGGTCCGCGCGGCCGTCGAGGCGGGCGCGGTCGTGCTCAACCACGCCGAGGTCACCGGGCTGCGCTTCACCAAGGGCCGGGTCACCGGCGCCGAGCTCAGGGACCGGATGTCCGGCACCGAGTTCGGGGTCAACGCCCGCCTGGTGCTGAACGCGACCGGCCCCTGGGTCGACCACCTGCGCCGGATGGAGGACGCGAACGCGGCGCCCTCGATCCGCCTGTCCAAGGGCGCGCACCTGGTGCTCAAGCGCACCGCCCCGTGGAAGGCCGCGCTGGCCACCCCGATCGACAAGTACCGCATCACCTTCGCCCTCCCCTGGGAGGACATGCTGCTGCTCGGCACCACCGACGAGGAGTACGAGGGCGACCCGGCGGACGTCTCGGTCACCGAGAAGGACATAGCCCAGATCCTGGACGAGGCCGCGTTCTCCGTCCGGGACCAGCAGCTCCAGCGCGACCTGATGACCTACGCGTTCGCCGGTCTGCGGGTGCTGCCGGGCGGTCCCGGCGACACCGCCAAGGCCAAGCGCGAGACGGTCGTGACCGAGGGCAGGGGCGGCATGCTGTCCGTCGCGGGCGGCAAGTGGACGACCTTCCGGCACATCGGCCGCACCGTGATGCAGAAGCTGGAGGAGCTGCCGGGCCACCCGCTGGGCGACGACTTCGAGCCGATCTCCTCGCTGCCGAAGAAGCTGCCGCTGCCCGGCGTCGCCAACCCGCGCGCGGTCGCCCACCGCCTGCTGGTGGACCACCCGGCGCCCGGCCCGCGCATGGCCGCCGACACGGCCAGGCACCTGGCCACCCACTACGGCTCGCTGGCCTTCGACATCGCCCGGCTGGCGAACGAGCACCCGGAGCTGGCCCAGCGCGTCCACCCGGACGCCCCGGAGATCTGGGCGCAGGTCGTCTGGGCCCGCGACCACGAGTGGGCCGAGACCACGGACGACGTGCTGCGCCGCCGCACCACGCTGACCATCCGCGGCCTCGCGACCGACGAGGTCCGCGCCAAGGTCCAGGAGCTGCTCGACAAGAAGTAGGACCGGGCGGCGGCCGGCCCCCTCCCTGACCGGGGCCGGCCGCCGTCGCCGCGCCGGAACCCGCCGCACCGGGTCCGGTAGGCCGCGAGGGGCGGCTCCACGCCGATGGAGCCGCCCCTTCCGGCTGCCCCCCCCCGGCTGTGGAACGGCGCGGTCCGGCGGGGGCGCGCCGGGTGTTCCGGGGTGGTGAACGGGGCAGTGATCCGGGCAGCCCCCGGTCAAGGGGGTCGCGGGCGCTCCCGCCGGACGCCGTAAGGTTGGGTGGTCAGGCGAGAGCACGTCGGAAGGAGGCACTGGGTGATCGAGCTGGAGGGGGTTCCCGAGCTGATCGACCCAGTCATGGTGGCCGCGTTCGAGGGCTGGAACGATGCCGGTGACGCCGCCTCCACGGCGGTCGCGCACCTGGAACGCGAGTGGAAGGGCGAGGTGTTCGCGGCGCTGGACGCCGAGGACTACTACGACTTCCAGGTGAACCGCCCCACGGTGTTCATGGACGGCGGGGTGCGCAAGATCACATGGCCCACGACCAGGCTGTCCGTGGTGCGGGTCGGCGGGGAGAAACCGCGCGACCTGGTGCTGGTCCGGGGCATCGAACCGTCCATGCGCTGGCGGTCGTTCTGCAACGAACTGCTCGGCTTCGCGCACGAGCTGGGCGTGGAGCTGGTGGTCGTCCTGGGCGCCCTGCTCGGCGACACCCCGCACACGCGCCCGGTGCCGGTCAGCGGGGTCACCTCCGACCCCGACCTGGCGCGCCGCATGGACCTGGAGGAGACCAAGTACGAGGGCCCGACGGGCATCGTCGGCGTCCTGCAGGAGGCCTGCACGCACGCCGGCGTGCCGGCGGTGTCGCTGTGGGCGGCGGTGCCGCACTACGTCTCCCAGCCGCCCAACCCGAAGGCCACGCTGGCCCTGCTGAACCGGCTGGAGGACCTGCTGGACCTGCGGATCCCGCAGGGTGAGCTGCCCGAGGACGCGCGTGCCTGGCAGGTGGGCGTGGACCAGCTCGCGGCCGAGGACAGCGAGGTCGCCGAGTACGTGCAGACGCTGGAGGAGGCCCGGGACACCGCCGAGCTGCCGGAGGCGTCCGGCGAGGCGATCGCCCGCGAGTTCGAGCGGTACCTGCGGCGCCGGGACGTCGGCCCGGCGGCGGGCGGGCACGCCACGGCGGACGGCGGCGAGGGCGGCTCGTTCCGCCGGGACACGCCCCGGGACACTCCGGGCGGGCGGGCCCGGCCGCCGAAGCCGGCCAAGCCGGACACGGACGCCCCCGGCGGCGCCGAGACCGACGACGAGGACGGCTCCGAGGACTGAGAAAGGGGCGGTACGCGACTCGCGTACCGCCCCTTCGCCGTCAGGCCGGGCCGGCGCCCGGCCCGGACGGGTGGGTCACAGGGCCACGCCGAGCAGCGCGTCCACGGCCCGGGTGACCAGACCGGGGGCGCCGGTGTCGGTGCCGCCCTCCTGCTGCTGCCGCTCGGCCCAGCGGTCGACGGCGGCGAGCGCGGCGGGCGCGTCGAGGTCGTCGGCGAGGGCCGCGCGGATCTCCTCCACGAGCGCGTCGGCGGACGGGCCGTCGGGCCGGGAGACGGCGGCCCGCCAGCGGCCGAGGCGGTCCTGCGCGTCGCGCAGCACCTGGTCGGTCCACTCCCAGTCGGAGCGGTAGTGGTGGGCGAGCAGGGCCAGCCGGATCGCGGCCGGGTCGACGCCGTCACGGCGCAGCGCGGAGACGAAGACCAGGTTGCCCTTGGACTTCGACATCTTCTCGCCGTGCAGGGCGACCATCCCGGCGTGCACGTACGCCTGGGCCATGGGGAACTCGCCGGTGAGCACCTGGGCGTGCGAGGCGCCCATCTCGTGGTGCGGGAAGGCCAGGTCGGAGCCGCCGCCCTGGACGTCGAAGCCCATGCCCAGGTGGTCGAGGGCGATCGCCACGCACTCGATGTGCCAGCCCGGGCGGCCGCGGCCGAGGCTGCCGCCGTCCCAGCTCGGCTCGCCCTCGCGGGCGGCCATCCACAGCATCGGGTCGAGCGGGTTCTTCTTGCCCGGCCGGTCCGGGTCGCCGCCGCGCTCGGCGGACAGCAGCCGCATCGCGGCCGCGTCCAGGTTCGAGACCTGGCCGAAGTGCGGGTCGGCCTCGACGGAGAAGTAGACGTCGCCGTCGAGTTCGTAGGCGGCGCCGAGCTCACGCAGGCGCTCCACGAGCGGCACGATGCCGGGTATGGCCTCGACGGCGCCTATGTAGTGCCGGGGCGGGAGCATCCGGAGGGCCGTCATGTCCTCGCGGAAGAGGGCGGTCTCCTTCTCGGCGAGGGCGACCCAGTCGACGCCGTCCCGGTCCGCGCGCTCCAGCAGCGGATCGTCGACGTCGGTGACGTTCTGGACGTAGTGGACCTGCCGCTTGGTGTCGAGCCACACGCGCTGAACGAGGTCGAACGCGTTGTAGGTCGCCGCGTGACCCATGTGGGTCGCGTCGTACGGCGTGATGCCGCAGACGTAGATACGGGCGACGGGACCGGGGTCGAGGGTGACGAGGCCGCCGGTCGCGGTGTCGTGGATCCTCAGGTCGCGGCCCTGACCAGGCAGGGCGGGGACCTCGGAAGCGGGCCAGGCATGCATGTACATGAGCCTAACCGGCCGCGAGCTGCGGATACGAACGGGATCGGCCCGGATGGCCGGTTGTGCGTTCTTGCGGTTCGCGCCGTGGTGTGCTCACACCGGCGGCCAGGGGATCGCGGGCCACTCCCCGCCGGGCTCCGGGTGGAGTCCGGTCGCGAGCAGCGCGTCGACACGCGCGCGTGTGGCGTCGATCTCGGCCTGGGTGATCAGCGGGGCCAGCCGCCCGGCGAGGGCACCGTCCTCGGCGAGGGCGCCGCGCAGCGCCCCGAGCACCTGCTTGGCCTCGGCCGTGAGCGGTTCGCCGGCCCAGCCCCACAGCAGGGTGCGCAGCTTGTCCTCGGTGTTGAAGGCGACCCCGTGGTCGATGCCGTAGAGCCGGCCGTCCGCGGTGGGCAGCAGGTGGCCGCCCTTGCGGTCGGCGTTGTTGATCACGGCGTCGAGGACGGCCAGGCGGCGCAGCCGCTTGTCGTCGGCGTGGACGAGCAGCGCGGTGCGGCCCTCGCCGACGTCGGCGAGCCCGATGGCCTTCCAGCCGGGTTCCGGCTCCTCGGCGTCCACGAGGGCGAGCAGCTCCGCCTCGGCGACGACGTCGATCCACAGCTGGCACATGCCCTCGCCGTACGGGCCGTCGCGCAGCACGGTGGGCGGGACCAGGCCCCAGCCGGTGGCCTCGGAGACCTCGTAGGCGGCCACCTCGCGGCCGGCCAGGGTGCCGTCGGGGAAGTCCCACAGCGGGCGCTCGCCGGCCACCGGCTTGTACACGCAGGAGGCTTCCCGGCCGTCGAGGGCGACCGTGCAGAACAGCGCCGCGTTGGACGCCTCGCGGATGCGTCCGCGCACGGACAGCTCACCGCGCGCGAGCAGCTCGGCGGCGCCGTCGTCCGCGGCGGTCACGCTCCGCGGCGGTATCCGTTCTGGCGCGGACATACGTGTCCTTCCGGGTCGAGCGGGAGGCTGCACAGCGGGCACGGCGGCCGCCCGGCGTTGACGACGTCCAGGGCGCGCTTGGCGAAGGCCCTGGCCTGCGCGCCGGTCAGCCGGACCCGCAGCATCGGGGGCCCGTTCTCCTCGTCCTGGAGCAGCCGCTCCTCGGCCTCGGCGAGGTCCTCCTCGGTGTCGGCGTCCAGCTCGACCAGAGCCTGCGCCTCCACGATCATGCGCTGCTCCTCGCCGTCCCAGGCCAGGGCCATGGTGCCGACGCGGAACTCCTCCTCGACGGGGGTGTCCAGCGGGCCGGTGTCGGCGACCTCCGTGGGCGCCACGGCGGGGACGGCGGCGCTGCCGCCGCTGCGCCGGACGACCTCGTCCAGCAGTTCGTCCATGCGCTCGGCGAGCGCGGCGACCTGGGTCTTCTCCAGGGCGACGCTGGTCACCCGGGAGCCTGCGACGGCCTGGAGGAAGAACGTACGGCGTCCGGGCAGCCCGACCGTGCCCGCCACGAAACGGTCCGGCGGGTCGAAGAGGAACACCTGACGGGACACGTCCTGTCTCCATTTGGAATCGGGGATTGCTGCGGGGCGGGCTGGGGCGGGAGCGACGGGGTGGATCGCTTCACCCTACTGCGGGCGACGATCACGGTGCGCCCGCACCGCCACCGACCGGTGCGTCGCCCTCGCCGGACTCCTCGCGCGGGGCGAGCGAGGCGAAGTCGCCGGTGTCGCCGAGGCGGACGAGGAACGGCCTGAGGCGGGTGTAACGGATCGCGGTGACGGAACACGGTTCCACGGAGATCCGCTGGAAGAGGTCGAGATGGAGTCCGAGGGCGTCGGCGACGAGCGACTTGATGATGTCGCCGTGCGAGCACATGAGGTAGACGGCGTCGGCGCCGTGGTCGCGCTCCACGCGCGCGTTCCACTCGCGCACGGCCTCCGCGGCGCGGGTCTGCATGGCCCGCATGGACTCGCCGCCCGGGAAGGCGGCGGCCGTCGGGTGGGCCTGGACGACCTCCATCAGGGGCTCGTCCTTGAGTTCGGCGAGTTTGCGTCCGGACCAGTCGCCGTAGTGGCACTCGCCGATGCGTTCGTCGGTGTGGGCGCGCAGCCCGGGCCGGGCGTCGAGCAGTGGCTGTACGGTCTCCTGGCAGCGCTGCAGGGGGCTCGCGACGACCTCCGCGAGGGGCAGCCCCGCGAGCCGTCCGGGGAGCGCGGCGGCCTGGGCGGCGCCGCGCTCGTCGAGGGCGACTCCCGGCGTCCAGCCGGCGAGCACCCCCGAGGTGTTGGCGGTCGACCGTCCGTGCCTGACGAGGATCAGCGTGGGCATGCGGCCCAGGGTAAGCGCATCAGTGCACGCACTGGTGACCGGCGAAGGGAGAATGCGCTCCGTGATCGTGGACTGCGCCGTGTACCGGCACGGGCACCGTACCGAGGGCCCCGAGGACCTGTCCGACGCGCTGGACGAGGCGCGGGCGGCGGGCGGTTTCGTGTGGATCGGGCTGCACGAGCCGTCGGAGCGGGAGTTCGACCTGGTGACCCGGGAGTTCGGACTGCACCCGCTGGCGGTCGAGGACGCCCTCAAGGCCCATCAGCGGCCCAAGCTGGAGGTGTACGACGACTCGCTCTTCACGGTGCTCAAGCCGGTGGTGTACGAGCCGGAGAGCGACACCGTCTCGGCCGGGGAGGTCATGGTCTTCGTCGGCGACGGCTTCGTGGTGACGGTCCGGCACGGCGCGGGGGCGCCGCTGGCGGCCGTACGGCGCCGTCTGGAGGAGGACCCGGAGATGCTCGGCAAGGGCCCCACCTCCGTGCTGTACGCGATCTCCGACGCCGTCGTGGACCACTACCTGGAGGTGGCGACGGAGCTGCAGACGGACCTGGAGGAGCTGGAGGCGGAGGTGTTCGAGCCGGTGAGCGGCGGTTCGCGGCACACCGCGTCGCGGATCTACGCGTTCAAGCGGCAGGTCCTGGAGTTCCGCCGGGCGACCGGGCCGCTCGCGGTGCCGCTGAGCCGGCTGGCCGGCACCGGACCGCTCGGCGGTGGCGGCGGCGGGGTGCGGTTCGTGGACGACAAGGCGCGGCCGTTCTTCCGGGACGTGAGCGACCACCTCACGCGCGTGAACGAGTCCGTGGAGAGCCTGGACCGGCTGGTGTCGGACATCCTGTCGGCGCACCTGGCGCAGACCAGCGTGCGGCAGAACGACGACATGCGGAAGATCTCCGCCTGGGCGGCCATGGCCGCGGTGCCGACGATGATCGCGGGCGTGTACGGCATGAACTTCGACCACATGCCCGAGCTGCACTGGCTGTGGTCGTACCCGGTGGTGATCGTGGTGATGGCCGTGCTGGAGGTGCTGCTGTACCGGCAGTTCAAGCGGCGCGGCTGGATGTGAGCGGGGCGGGGTCCGGGAGTGGACTTCCGGGTGTCGGTGCGGGCCGTCCGCGAGAAGGAGCGCCGGGGGTCGTAACCACCCGGCCTCCGGTGCGTTGTTCTGCGTGACGGCCGTGGCGGGGAAGACCCCCGAGCCCCCACCACGGCCGCGGAACTCGGCGCGCGGTCCCTATCCGAGACCGGCGCGCTCCAGGGCCTCGCTGCCGGCGCGCAGCGAGGCGATCCGCTCGTCGAGCGTGAAGCCCGCGGGGGCCAGGGACAGGGTGGTGACGCCGGCGGCGGCGTAGGCCTTCATCCGGTCGGCGATGCGGTCCACGGAGCCCAGCAGCGTCGTCTTGTCGATGAGGTCCTGCGGGACCGCGGCCGCGGCGCCCTGCTTGTCGCCGGACAGGTACTTCTCCTGGATCTCGGCGGCCTCCTTCTCGTACCCCATGCGTTGGGCGAGCCGGTTGTAGAAGTTCTGCTTGGCGCTGCCCATGCCGCCGACGTACAGCGCGGTGTAGGGGCGGAAGGTGTCCGCGAGCCGGGCCACGTCCTTGTCGTCGCCGACGGCCAGCGGCAGGGTCGGGCAGATGTCGAACCCGTCGAGGGTCAGGCCGGCCTTCTCCCGCCCGGCGCGCAGGTGCGTGATCGTGGTGTCCTCGAGGTGCTCGGCGGACGGGAAGATCAGCAGGGCGCCGTCGGCGATCTCGCCGGTCTGCTCCAGGTTCTTCGGGCCGATGGCGGCGATGTACAGCGGGATGTGCTCGCGCTGCGGGTGCACGGTCAGCTTGATCGGCTTGCCCGGGCCGCCGGGCAGCGGCAGCGTCCAGTGCTCGCCCTCGAACGACAGCCGCTCGCGGGTCATCGCCCTGCGCACGATCTCGACGTACTCGCGGGTGCGGGCGAGCGGCTTGTCGAACCTGACGCCGTACCAGCCCTCGGAGACCTGCGGGCCGGAGACGCCGAGACCGAGCCGGAAGCGGCCCTGGGACAGCGAGTCCAGGGTCGCCGCGGTCATCGCGGTCATGGCCGGCTGCCGGGCCGGGATCTGGAAGATGGCCGAGCCGACGTCGATGCGCTCGGTCTGGGCGGCGACCCAGCTGAGCACGGTGGCCGCGTCCGAGCCGTACGCCTCGGCGGCCCAGCACACGGCGTAGCCCAGCCGCTCGGCCTCCTGCGCGACGGCCAGATTGTCCGCGTCCATCCCGGCACCCCAGTAGCCGAGGTTGATCCCGAGCTGCATGGCCGAATCCCCTTACCCATGAGTAACGTCCGTTGGCTGCGACCTTAGCGAGCCGGGGGCGTCCCCGCACAGCCCCCCGCCCGCCGCCGCCCGCCGCGCCGGCGCCGGCGCGGCCCGGGAATCCGGGCGCCGACCGGGCCGGACCGGGTTGTCCACAGGCAACCCACGGCACCAGTTCCGGCCAGTAATCTCGCGCACATGGAGCAGAGGCATCTCGGCCGGACCGGCCTGCGCGTGTCCCGGATCGGACTCGGCACCCTCACCTGGGGCCGGGACACCGACGAGCACGACGCCGCGGACATGCTGAAGACCTTCTGGGAGGCCGGCGGCACCCTCGTGGACACCGCGGACGTGTACGCGGACGGCGAGGCGGAGTACCTGCTCGGGCGGCTCATGGACGGCCTGGTGCCCCGCCGGGACCTGGTGATCTCCACCAAGGCGGGCAGCGTCGCGGACCCGGACCGCCGCGTCGACGGCTCCCGCGGCCATCTGCTCGCCGCTCTCGACGCCTCCCTCGCGCGCCTCGGCACCGACCACGTCGACCTGTGGCAGATCCACGCCTTCGATCCCGGCACCCCGCTGGAGGAGACCCTGCAGGCCCTCGACCTGGCGGTGAGCAGCGGCCGGGCCCGGTACGTGGGCGTCGCCGACTTCTGCGGCTGGCAGCTCGCCAAGGCGGCCACCTGGCAGCTCGCCGCGCCGGGCCGCACCCGGCTGGCCGGCACGCAGCTCGAGTACTCGCTGCTCCAGCGCGGCGCCGAGCGGGAGGTGCTGCCCGCCGCGCTCGACCTGGGCGTCGGTCTGCTGCCGTCCTCCCCGCTGGGCCGAGGTGTGCTCACCGGCAAGTACCGGCACACCACTCCGGCGGACTCGCGCGGCGCCTCCGAACACCTCGCGCCGTTCGTCGAGCCGTACCTCGACGACACCGCCTCCCACATCGTGGACGCCGTCGCGACGGCCGCGGACGGGCTCGCGGTCACCCCGCTGCAGGTGGCTCTCGCCTGGGTCAGGGACCGGCCCGGGGTGGCCGCCCCGGTCGTCGGCGCGCGCAACGCGCAGCAGCTCACGGCCGCTCTGTCAGTGGAGGCGCTTAGTCTTCCTGACGAGATCTGCCGGGCGCTGGACGATGTGTCGGCGCCCGTGCACCGCTATCCCGATCACGACTGGAGCACGCTGTGAGCACGGAGCCGGAGACCACGGAGGACACCGGGCCCGAGGGCCCGGACGCCCCGGAGAGCCCGGACACGGAGCGGACCCCCGAGCAGGGCGCGGCGGCCGGCGACGACCCCGGGGGCACGGGCGCGGAGCCCGCGGGCGAGGCGGGCGAGGCGGGCGACGCGAAACTGTCCGAGGCGGAGGCGGAGCTGGCCGCGCAGCGGTTGGAGCGGGAGCGGATCGAGCGGCGCAAGGCCGAGCGGACGGCGCCCATCGCGAGCGGCACCGCGCTCAGCGGGAAGGCGGCGGACCTGCTCGCCGCGGTCCGGGCGGTGGAGAGCGGCGAGCGGCCGGCCGCGGCGGCGTTCGCCGAGCCCGCGCCGGCCCCCCGCCGCCCGGCGCCCGAGCCGGTCCGGCGGCCGCAGCCCGTCCCGGTCCCGGCGCCCGCCGCGGCCGGGCCCGCACCCGAGGCCGTGGAGGAAGTGCGGCGGGTGCTCGCCGAGGGCGGGGCGCCCGAGGCCCTGGCCGCGCAGGTGGCGGCGGCACTCGGCGAGGGCGCCGGAGCCGCGCTGCGCGAGGACCCCTGGCAGCTGCTGCGGATCGGCGGGGTGCGGCCGGAGCAGGCCGACGGGTTCGCGCGGGCGCTGCTCGGCCCGGAGTGCGGCCCGGACGACGAGCGGCGGGGCCGCGCGGTGACCGTCTGGCTGCTGGAGCAGGCGGCGCTGGCCGGGCACACCGCGCTGGAGCTGACGGCGCTCACCACGGCCCTGGCGCAGCGCGGCGTGCCGGACCCGGACGCGGCGGTGCAGGGCACGATCGCCGAGGCGGAGGCGCTGCTCTTCCAGGACGCCCTGGAGGAGCCGGGCGCCCCGGCCCCCCGGGAGGAGGACGGCGAGGAGGAGGAGCGCCCGGTCCGGGTCCTCGCCGGTCTCGAGCGGTACGCGCTCGCCGAGGAGAGCCTCGCGGACGGGCTGGCCCGGCTGGTGAACTCGCTGCCCAAGGAGGCCGCCGGGCCCTGGGAGGCGGTCGCCGCCGGAGCGTCCGGCTCGGCGGCCGAACTGGCCCGCGCGGTCGCCGGGCACGCCCTGGTGCTGCACACCGGCGGCGAGGCGGCTCGCGCCGAACCGGCCGCGCTGCTCGGCGCGGCCCGGGCCGCCGGGCTGCGTGCCTTCGCCGTCTGCCACACCCCGGAGGGGCGTCGCCGTCTCGCCGGTCTGCTCGGCGACGCGGAGGACGCCCCGGCTGCCGGCACGGTCGCCGGTGTCCTCTCCGGGGCCGAGGGGCCCGGCCGGGACGCGGAGGGCGCGCTGGACCTGGATCTGCTGATCGTGCTGGACGCGCCCCAGCTCGACGTGGAGAGCGGCGCGATGCTGGTGGAGTCGCTGCCCGACGGGGCCCGGCTGGTGCTCAGCGGCGACCCGTCGGTGCTGTGGTCGGCCGGGCCGGGCCGGGTCTTCGCCGATCTGCTGGCCGCCCGCGCCTGCCCGGTGCTCGCCTCCCGGACCCCGGACCCCGGCCCGCTGGGCGAGTTGGTCTCCGGCATCGGGGCGGGCGAGCTGAACCAGGTGGAGGCGCCCGGCAAGGAGATCGTCATCGTTCCGGTGCGGGACGCGGGCGAGGCGGTGCACCGGACGGTGCAGCTGGTCGCGGACTCGGTGCCGCGGGCGATCGGGGTGCCGCCCGAGCAGACGGTGGTGATCACCCCGGGACACGGCGGCGCCGCCGGCACCCGGGCCCTGAACACCGCACTGAAGGAACGCCTCAACCCGGGGCCCGGCCGCTTCGGCGGTTTCGACCCCGGCGACCGGATCGCCTACTCCCCCGCACCGGGCCGCACGGTGCCGGGCCGCGTGGTGGACGCCGACGCCGAGGGGCTGCGTCTGGAGTGCGCGGGCGAGCCCGTCGTCGTACCCCGGGAGCGGGTGGAGCAGTCGGTGCGGCACGGCTGGGCGCTGACCGCGCACCAGACGGTGGGCGGCCGCTGGCCGGCCGCGGTGGTGGTCCTGCCCGGGGACGCCGCGCAGACCCTCAGCAGATCCTGGGTGTACACGGCCTTCGGCCGGGCCGAGCGGCATCTGTCGGTGGTGCACGGTGTGGAGCAGGCGCTGCCGAGGGCCGTGGCGGAGGGCCATGCCAAGCCCCGGACGACCCGCCTGCAGACGCTGCTGCGCGCCCAGGTCCCCGCGGCGGGCTGACCGGCCCGCCGCCCCCGGCGGTGCCATACGGGCGGGCGGTCCGGGCGGCGCCGCCGGGCCGGGTCACCGTTCGGCGTCCAGCGGCTCCAGATCGTCGTCGTCGCCGTCCAGTTCGTCGTCGGCGTCCAGCTCGTCGAGGCCCTCGTCTTCGATCCCGTCGTCCTCGTGGTCCTCGTCGTCGTCCTCGTGGTCCTCGTCGAACACCGCGCTGACGTCGAACCGGCACAGCACCCGCTCCGGGTCGACCTCGTCGAACGGGGCCTCCAGCCACTCACCGGGTTCGGCCGGCTCGTCCGCGGCGGTGACCCACAGCGTGGAGTCGCCCTCCTCCAGGCCGAACTCCTTGTGCCGGGAGGCGATCTCGTCCGGTTCGAACTCGCCGAAGAGGACCCCGAGCGCCCCGGGGACGGTGGCGGCGGCCTCTTCGTTCGCGGCCTCGGCGTCGTCGTAATCCGCCGCCTCGACCCGCTGGGCCTGCGCCAGCAGCCGCTGGGGCTCGGCCACGGAGTAGTCGCGGCGGATCAGCACGCTGACGGCGTTCGGCTCCCCGGGGCCCGCGTACGGGGGCAGCGACTCCTCCGCACCGGGGATCTCGAACGGCGTGACCTCGTCGTAGCGGTCGTAGAGCAGCTCGTCGTACGTCTCGGCGGCCGAGGCCAGCTCGTTGAAGGCCTCGTAGACGGCCTGGTCGTCCTCCCCCGTCCTGCGTTCGACCGCGGCCAGGTGACGGTCGAGCGCGGTCTTGACCACCTCGACGGCGGCGCGTACCTCGGCAGCGGTGGGCTGCGCAGCATCAGACATAGTGCAGACGCTATCCGTACCGGGCACCAGCCCGCACAATAGATGCGATGCCGGAATACGAATTTGTCGACGTGTACGTGCCTCGCGGGGTGTCCCGCAAGGACGCCACGCGTCTGCTGACGGACCATGCAGAGTACGGACACTGGGAGTTGGACCGACTGAGCCTGCTGCGCGACGGCAGCCGCAAGGTGCGGTTGCGCCGGCGGATCATCCGCCAGGCGCGGGCCACGTGGTGAGGCAGGACGACGCATGAACAACGGAGCGGGCCCCGCCGGGACGGCGGGGCCCGCTCCGGTTTCCACGGCCTCTCGGCCACGGTGTACCGGTCCCGGCGTTCCGGCTAGGCGGCCCGGGCCTTGCGGTACAGGACCGCGCCCGCGAGCAGCGCGCCCGCGCCGGCCGGCAGCGCGAGCCCGAGCGGCACCTCGCTTCCGGTGTGGGCGAGTTGACCGCCGCCCACGGACTGCTGCGAGCCGCCCTGGGCGCTGACCTGGGACGAACCGTGCGGGGTCCGGCCGGTGTCGGTGGGCGGAGTGGCCGGCGTGCCCGGGTGGCCGGGGGTGCCAGGCGTATGGGGGTTGCCCGGGTGGCCGGGGTGGCTCGGGTGGCCGGGGTGGCCCGGGTGACCGGGGTGGCCCGGGTGACCCGGAGTACCGGGGTTGCCCGGTTGCCCCGGGTTGCCGGGCGGGTTGTGGTGGCCGCCGCCGTTGGCGCAGTCGTTGCCCTTGGCGGCGTTGCCGACGCCCACGACGTTGACGCTGTTGCCGCACACGTTCACCGGGACGTCGACCGGCACCTGGACGGTGTTGCCGGAGCCGACGCCGGGCGAGTGGTCGCTGCGGCCGCTCGCGTGGGAGCCGCCGTGACCGCCCGAGCCGCTGCCGCCGTGGTTGGCGCACGCGTTGCCCGCGGCCGGGTTGAGGAGCCCGATCACGTTCACGGTGTTGCCGCAGACGTTCACCGGTACGTGCACCGGCGCCTGCACGGTGTTGCCGGACAGCACGCCGGGCGAACCGGTGGCGGAGCCGGCCGCGCCGGCGTCGGCGTGTGCGTAGCCGCTCGCGGCGGCGATCACGCCGGTGGCGGCGGCCATGGTCATAAGACCCTTGCGGGTGCTCTGTCGCATAACGGAATTCCCCCCTGCCTTCGAAGATCTCTGCACCCTCCGCGAAAGGGAATTCGCGGAGAAAGGCCGGTCGGCCCCGGAGCGCATGGCTCGCGCTCCGGGGCCGACGGCTCGTAAAGGACGCCCCTCGGGGAGTCGGCGTCAGTCGTTGACGCAGGCGTTGCCGAAGGCGGGGTTCAGGAGCCCGATCACGTCGACCGTGTTGCCGCAGACGTTCACCGGAACGTGGACGGGCACCTGGACGACGTTGCCGGAGACGACGCCCGGCGAGTGCGTGGCGGCACCCTGGGCACCCGAGTCGGCGACGGCCAGGCCCGCCCCCGCGAGAACCAGACCACCGGTGGCGGCCGCGGCAGCGACGACCTTCTTGATCATTTATTCCTCCTAGTTGACAATGCGATCCCAAGGTGCGGGGATCACATCACCTGTAACGAGGAGGGGTTAATGGGGCTACGAGCTTATCGTCGCATTCACTCTTCTCAGTCGATCTCGCACAGCCGCCCGATTACCTCGGCCCAGGACGTCACGACGCGTCGATGAACCGGTCGAGCACCCGGACGCCGAATTTCAGCCCGTCCACCGGCACCCGCTCGTCCACGCCGTGGAACATGCCGGCGAAGTCCAGCTCCGGCGGCAGCTTCAGCGGCGCGAAACCGAAGCCGCGGATGCCGAGGTCGTCGAAGGACTTGGCGTCGGTGCCGCCGGAGAGCATGTAGGGGATCGCCTTGGCGGTCGGGTCCTCGGCGAGCAGCGCGGACTGCATCGCCTCGACCAGCGCGCCGTCGAAGGTGGTCTCGACCGCCTTGTCGGCGTGCACGTCCTCGCGGCGGACGTTCGGCCCGAGGAGCCGGTCGAGGTCGCCGAGGAACTCCTCCTCGTGCCCCGGCAGGAACCGGCCGTCGATGTGCGCGGTGGCCTCGCCGGGGATGACGTTGACCTTGTAGCCGGCGTCGAGCTGGGTGGGGTTGGCGGTGTTGGAGAGGGTCGCGCCGATCAGCTTGGCGATGCCGCCGAGCTTGGCGAGGGTGGCCTCCATGTTCTCCGGGTCCAGCTCGGTGCCGAGGGCGTCGCCGAGCTCGTCCAGGAAGGCCCGGGTGGTCTTGGTGACCCGGACCGGGAACTTGTGCCGGCCGACCCGGGCGACGGCCTCGGACAGCTCGGTGATGGCGTTGTCGCGGTGGATCATCGACCCGTGACCGGCGGTGCCGGCCACGGTCAGCTTCATCCAGTGCATGCCCTTCTCGGCCGTCTGGATCAGGTAGAGCCGCCGCTGCTCGTTCACCGTGAACGAGAAACCGCCCACCTCGCTGATCGCCTCGGTGACGCCCTCGAACAGGCCGGGGTGGTTGTCCACCAGGTGCCGCGCGCCGTACGTGCCGCCCGCCTCCTCGTCGGCGAGGAAGGCCACCACGATGTCACGCGGGGGCCGGCGTCCGCTCCTGAGCCGGTCGCGCACGACCGCGAGGGTCATGGCGTCCATGTCCTTCATGTCGACGGCCCCGCGCCCCCACACGCACCCGTCGGCGATCTCGCCGGAGAACGGGTCGTGGGTCCAGTCGGCGGCGTTGGCCGGCACGACGTCCAGGTGGCCGTGGATCAGCAGCGCGGGCCGGGACGGGTCCTCCCCCGCGATGCGGGCCACGGTGGAGGCGCGGCCGGGGTGCGACTCGAAGATCTCCGGCTCCAGCCCGACCTCGGCGAGCTTCTCGGCGACGTACTCGGCCGCGGCCCGTTCGCCGGGCCCCGAGTGGTCGCCGTAGTTGCTGGTGTCGAACCGGATCAGCTCGCGGCAGAGGTCCACGACCTCGTCCTCGCCGGTGACGCCCCTGGCCGTGTCCGTCTCGCTCACGCTGATTCCTCCCACTGTCACTGCTGGTGGTCCCGTCCATCCTCCCCCCGGCCCCGCCCCGCGCCCAAGAGCGGGCCCGATCCGTCACACGCCGTTCGCGCCGGGCGGGCCGCGGGGACGGGGTGTGATCGGCCACCCCCGAAAGCCTGGTAGTGTTTCCTTCGTCGCCGCGGGGGAAACCCCGCACGACAGACACCTTGTCCGGGTGGCGGAATGGCAGACGCGCTAGCTTGAGGTGCTAGTGCCCTTTATCGGGCGTGGGGGTTCAAGTCCCCCCTCGGACACCAGTGAGGCCCTCGCTCCGCGGGGGCCTTTCGCATGCCCTGGAAGCGGCCCGGCTGCTCGTCAGCGGGGCGCGGTGGCGTGCAGGGGCCGTGCGGTGAGGGTGCCGTCGTCCCGCTGCTCGACGCGGGTGCCGAGGTCGCGGCCGCACCGGTCGAGCACGGTGCGCAGCCAGGCGGTGTCCTCGGCGGAGGCGTGTTCCAGGCGCATCCGGCGGGCCCGCAGGGGCACCATGCGCAGGCGGGTCAGCCGGCCGGTGCCCTCCTCGACGGTCACCAGGTACAGCAGGCGCAGGTCGTCCCGGTAGCGCTCGTAGCCGCTGATGCCCTCGTAGTCGTCGACGAGGTCGCCGCAGCCGTACAGGACGAGCCGGCCCCGGTACACCTCGGGTACCCGCGGGTGGTGGGACGAGTGGCCGTGGACGACGTCCACTCCGGCGTCGACCAGGTCATGGGCGAAGCGGATCTCGCCGCGGGGGATCCCGTATCCCCAGTTGGGGCCCCAGTGGATCGAGGCGACGACGAGGTCGCCGGGCCGCCGGAGCCGGCCCAGGCAGTCGGCGAAGGCGGCCGCGCCGGCCGGGGTCGGTGCCGGGATCAGCGCCACTCCGGGGCCGTCCGCGGTGGCGGCCCAGCCGTGCGGGATACCGCTGGAGGGCATCCCGAAGGAGAAGACGAGGACGCGTCCGCCCGACCTCAGGGGCACGGCGGCGGGCCGCCAGGCCGCGACCGCGTCGAGGCCCGCTCCGGCCGTGCGCAGGCCGGCCCCGGCCAGGCTGTCGAGGGTCTCCGCCAGACCGGGGGGCCCGAAGTCGAGCACGTGGTTGTTGGCCAGGGCGCAGACGTCGGGGCGGGCCGCGGCGAGGCAGGACAGGTTGGCGGGGTTCATCCGGTAGTGGACGGCCTTGCCGGGCGCGAAGTCGCCGTCCTGGGTGACGGCGGTCTCCAGGTTGATCACGCGTACGTCGGGCGCGGCCCGGTCCAGGCAGGGCAGTGCCTCGCCCCACGGCCAGGCCGGGGCCACCGGGCGGGGTATCGGGCCGTTCGCGGCCTCGGCGAGGGCGACGTAGTCCCGGGCGTCGCGGACGTAGTCCTCCCGCAGGGCGGGGTCGCCGGGGTGCGGAAGGATCTGGTCGACGCCCCGGCCGAGCATGACGTCACCGGCGAGGAAGAGGGTGACGGCGCCCTCGCGCATGGCCCGGGCCTACACGTGGGCCGGGGCCATGTGGTCGGTGAACCAGTCGCGGGCCAGTTCGGTCACCCGCTCCAGCGTGCCGGGCTCCTCGAAGAGGTGGGTGGCGCCGGGCACCACCTCGAGCCGGCTCTCGCAGCGCATCGCGGCCCGCGCCTCCCGGTTGAGTTCGAGCACCTGCCGGTCGGCGCCGCCCACGATGAGCAGGGTGGGCGCGCTCACCTCGGGCAGCCGGGGGCCGGCGAGGTCGGGGCGGCCGCCGCGGGAGACGACGGCGGCGGGGCGCGTGGCCGGTTCGGCGGCGGCCCACAGGGCGGCGGCCGCGCCGGTGCTGGCGCCGAAGTAGCCCACCGCGAGCCCTTCGGCGTCGGGTTCCTCGCGCAGCCACCGGGTGACGTCGCGGAGCCGGCCGGCCAGCAGCGCGATGTCGAAGACGTTGGTCCGGTCGCGCTCCTCGTCCTCGGTGAGGAGGTCGAAGAGGAGGGTGCCGAGTCCGGCCTCGTTCAGTCCGCCGGCGACGAACCGGTTGCGGGGGCTGTGCCGGCCGCTGCCGCTGCCGTGGGCGAAGGCGACCACTCCGGTCGCGCCCGCGGGCAGGGTGAGCCGGCCGCGCAGCCGGACGGCTCCGGCGGCGATCTCCGCCTCCCGGTCCTCGGGGCCGGTGCCGGCGAAGCGTTCGTGGCGGTGGGCCGTCTGCCGCAGCCAGGCGGTGACCTCGTCGTCGGCGACCTGGGTGAAGTCGCCGTAGAACTGGCCGATCGCGTAGAAGTCGGCCGGGGTGGCCAGGCAGACCAGGTCGTCGGCCTCCCCGGTGAGCCGGTGCGGGAAGTCCCAGGGTGCGACGGGGACCGCGAGCACGATCCGGGCGGCGCCCCGGGCCCGGGCGATCCGGCAGGCGACGCGCGCGGTGGAGCCGGTGGCCACGCCGTCGTCGACGATGACGGCGGTCCGCCCGGCGACGCCGGCCGGCCGGCGGTCGCCGCGGTAGCGGGCGGCGCGCTGGGCCAGGACGGCGCGCTCGTGCGCCTCGACCCGGTCCAGCTCGGCCGCGGACACCCCGCTGCCGCGCAGCACCTGCTGGTTGATGACGCGGACGCCGTCCTCGCCGATGGCGCCCATGCCCAGCTCGGGCTGGCTGGGGACGCCCAGCTTGCGGACCAGGCAGACGTCCAGCGGGGCGTCGAGGGCCTCGGCGACCTGCGCGCCGACGGGGACGCCGCCCCGGGGCAGGCCGAGCACCACGACGTCCTGGCCCCTCAGGTACTCGAGGCGCGCGCCGAGGCGCCGTCCCGCCTCGATCCGGTCGGTGAAGAGCACGGTGGGCCCCCTCACTTCATTCCCGGGACAGCCAGAGCGGCGCGGGGGCCTCCCGGTCGTTCGCGCCCATGTCCTTCATGTCGCCCGCGGCCGCGCGCAGCAGCACCCGGCCCATGGCGATCAGCGCGCGTCCGGCGGCGAGTTCGTCGCCGATGTCGGGCACCGCCGTGTCGTAGGGGTTGCGGCGGGCCTCGGCGTGGCTCTCCAGGACGTTGTCTCCGGTGTCCAGGACGATCCGGGCGGTGGTGTCCGGGTCGTGTTCGGACAGGTAGAGGTTCAGCCGCCATTCCTTGACGGACGGAGGACGGCTGCTCAGGGGTCGAGTCATGGTCCGTCTCTCCTCACTGCGCTGCGAGGCCGACGGGGCGCGCCGGCGCGCGTCACCCCTTCCACTGTGCACCGGACGGGCGGGTGCCGCACCGGCGGCGGAGCGGGGCGGCGGCCCGGGCAGAATGAGGTGCATGACCTCGCGCGCCTGCCCCTGCGGGCTCCCTCTGTCCTACGACGCCTGCTGCGGCCGTTTCCACTCCGGGCCGGCCACCGCGCCGACCGCCGAGGCGCTGATGCGGTCGCGGTACAGCGCGTTCGTCCGGGGGGACGCGGCCTACCTGCTGCGGACCTGGCATCCGCGGACCCGGCCCGAGCGGCTGGAGCTGGATCCGCGGATGAGGTGGACGGGCCTGGAGATCCTGGAGACCGGGGAGGGTTCGGCGTTCCACCGCGCGGGGACGGTGACCTTCCGCGCCTCCTACCGGGGCGGTTCGCTGCACGAGCGGAGCCGGTTCGAGCGGGTGGACGGGGCGTGGGTGTACGTCGACGGGGACTTCCTCGACTGACCCCGGCCGGTGCGGGCGGTCCGGGCGCGTGCCGGGGGCGTCAGGGCGCGAGGATGTCCAGTTCCTGGAGGGCGCCCTCGGTGATCTCCCGGGTGAGCCGTTCGGCGCGGGCGCGGTCGCCTTCGCGGACCGCCTCGGCGACCTGGACGTGCAGGGTGACGGCCGCCGGGTCGGGGTCCTCGAACATCACCTCGTGATGGGTGCGCCCGGCCAGCACCTCGGCGACGACGTCGCCGAGGCGGGCGAACATCTCGTTGCCGGAGGCGGTGAGGATGACCCGGTGGAAGGCGATGTCGTGGACCAGGTAGTCCTGGAGCCGGTGTCCGCGCGAGTTGGCCACCATCCCGAGGGCGCACTCGGTGAGTTCGGCGCACTGCTCGGGTGTGGCGTGGCCGGCGGCGAGGCCGGCGGCCACCGGTTCGACGGCGGAGCGGAGCACGGTCAGTGAGCGCAGCTGGTGCGGGCGGTCGGCGCCCGCCAGACGCCACCGGATGACCTGCGGGTCGTAGACGTTCCACTCGCACTTGGGGCGGACGGTGACGCCGACCCGGCGGCGGGACTCGACCAGGTGCATGGATTCCAGCACGCGGACGGCCTCGCGCATCACGGAGCGTGAGACCTCGAAGTGCTGTGCCAGCTCGTCGGTGCGCAGCACGCTGCCCGGCGGATACTCACCCGCGGTGATCGCGGGACCGAGGGTGTCCAGTACGCGGCCGTGCAGCCCTCGGCCCGGTGTGCTCATGGACTCAGCGTACGGCCTGGATCACGGAGACAAAAAGTCAGACTTATACGTCACACACTCTTGAATTCGTCGTACCTAATGGGTTTCAGTGTGGCGACGCCGAAGTGGCGTCGGATGTCGAGGAAGACAGCGAGGCAGTCATGCGCACCCCCCAGGTCGTCGTCGTGATGGGCGTCGCCGGGACGGGCAAGACCACGATCGGTCCGTTGCTCGCCGCCCGGCTGGGTGTCCCCTACGCCGAGGGCGACGACTTCCACCCGCGGGCCAACATCGAGAAGATGACGGCCGGCGTTCCGCTCGAGGATGCCGACCGGTGGCCGTGGCTGGAGGCCATCGGGCACTGGGCGCACGGGCGGGCCGGACTCGGCGGTGTGGTCAGCAGCTCGGCCCTGAAGCGGTCGTACCGCGACCGGCTCAGGTCCGTCGCTCCGGGAGTGGTGTTCCTCCACCTCACGGGCGACCGCGAGCTGATCGAGGACCGGATGTCGCACCGGCAGGGTCACTTCATGCCGACGGCGCTGCTGGACTCCCAGTTCGCCACGCTGCAGCCGCTCGAGCCGGACGAGGCCGGAGCGGCCGTGGACGTCGGCGGCAGCCCCGAGGAGATCACCGCACGCGCCGTGCGGGCCCTCGACGCGCTTTCCGAGACCTCCGAGTAACACCTCACCCCCGTCCCCCGTACCTGCAAGGGAACCCCCGTGACCAGACTCAGCGTCGAGATGCTGGCAGCGGACGCACCTCCGCCGATCACCTCCGCCGGCCATGCCCAGCTCGGCATCGCCGTCCTGGTGGGCATCGCCGTCATCGTGCTGCTCATCACCAAGTTCAAGCTCCATGCCTTCCTGTCGCTGACCATCGGGTCACTGGTGCTCGGCGCGGTCGCCGGCGCCCCGCTGGACAAGGCCATCGTCAGTTTCACCACCGGGCTCGGCAGCACCGTGGCCGGCGTGGGCGTCCTGATCGCGCTCGGGGCGATCCTGGGCAAGCTCCTCGCCGACTCCGGCGGCGCCGACCAGCTCGTCGACACGATCCTCGCCAAGGCGGGCGGCCGGTCGATGCCGTGGGCGATGGTGCTGATCGCGTCCGTGATCGGTCTGCCGCTGTTCTTCGAGGTCGGCATCGTCCTGCTGATCCCCGTCGTGCTGATGGTCGCCAAGCGCGGCAACTACTCCCTCATGCGCATCGGCATCCCGGCGCTCGCCGGTCTGTCCGTGATGCACGGCCTGATCCCGCCGCACCCCGGCCCGCTCGTCGCGATCGACGCGGTCAAGGCCAACCTGGGCGTCACGCTGGCGCTCGGCATCCTGGTCGCCATCCCCACGGTGATCATCGCCGGTCCGGTCTTCTCGCGGTTCGCCGCCCGCTGGGTGGACGTCCCCGCTCCCGAGCGGATGATCCCGCAGCGCCCGTCCGAGGAGCTGGAGCGCCGTCCGGGCTTCGGCCCGACGCTGGCCACCGTGCTGCTCCCCGTGGTGCTGATGCTGGCCAAGGCGCTGGTGGACATCGTGGTGGACGACACCGCGAACATGACGCAGCGCGTCTTCGACGTCGTCGGCTCCCCGCTGATCGCGCTGCTCGCCGCCGTCATCGTCGGCTTCTTCACGCTGGGCCGGCCCGCCGGGTTCAGCAAGGGCCGGCTGCAGCAGACGGTGGAGAAGGGCCTGATGCCGATCGCCGGCATCCTGCTGATCGTGGGCGCGGGCGGCGGCTTCAAGCAGACGCTGATCGACTGCGGGGTGGGCCAGATGATCCTGGACATCTCCAAGGACTGGTCGATCCCGGCGCTGCTGCTGGCCTGGCTGATCGCGGTCGCGATCCGGCTGGCCACCGGCTCGGCGACGGTGGCGACGGTCTCGGCGGCCGGTCTGGTCGCGCCCCTCGCAGCCGACATGTCGACCACCCACGCCGCTCTGCTGGTCCTCGCCATCGGCGCCGGCTCGCTCTTCTTCAGCCATGTCAACGACGCCGGTTTCTGGCTGGTGAAGGAGTACTTCGGGCTGAGCGTCGGCCAGACGGTGAAGACCTGGTCGGTGATGGAGACGATCATCTCGGTGGTCGCGGGCGGGCTGGTCCTGCTGCTGTCACTCGTCATATAGACGCGCGGCGACCGAAGGCGCCCCGCGCGGGCGCCGAGAACGCCGCTCACCCCCTCCCCGTGCGCCGAGGAGGGGGTGAGTCGTGTCTCAGGGGCGCCACAGCGGGTGTTCCCGCTCGGCCCAGCGCCTGCTCACCGTGCCGGTCCGCAGCCCGCGCCGCGCCTCCGGATCGCCGAGCGCCATGCCGATGTGCCCGGCCAGCACCACGCCGATCGTCAGGGCGAGCCAGTCGTGCACGAATGTCGCCGAGGTCCGCCAGACCAGCGGGGTGAAGTGGGTGAACCACATCATCAGGCCGGTGCCGAGCATGACCAGCGTGGCCCCGGCGATCCAGGCCGCGTAGACCTTCTGGCCGGCGTTGAACTTGCCCGCCGGCCGGGAGGAGCGGCGCTTGTCCCGGCTCAGCGCGGCCCACAGCCAGACGCGGTCGTGCGGGCCGAAGCGGTTGAGGAAGCGCAGGTCGGCGCGGAACGCGCGGGAGGCGAGGCCCAGCAGCACGGGGACGGGCAGGGCGAGCCCGGCGCACTCGTGGATCCGGACGACCAGTTCGCGGCGGCCGACGAGCACGGCGAGCTGCGGGATGTAGAGGCAGGCCGCGGTGAGCACGCACACGCCCATCAGCGCGGCGGTGCCGCGGTGCACCCAGCGCTGGGCCGGGCCGAAGCGGCGGACGCGGGAGTCCGGCGGCGCGGGGGTGTCAGCTCGTAGGCTCATCGGTCCGTCCGTTCGACCGGCCGACCCAGGCGTCGACGTCGTAGCCGAGCCGCTCCCAGTAACCGGGCTGGACGCGGTCGGTCACGGTGATGCCGGAGAGCCACTTCGCGGACTTGTAGAAGTACATGGGCGCGACGTAGAGGCGGACGGGGCCGCCGTGGTCGTGGCCGATGTCCTTGTCCTGCATGCGCAGCGCGACCAGGACGTCCCGGCGGCGGGCCTGCTCCAGGGTGAGGCTCTCGGCGTAGGTGCCGTCGAAGCAGGTGAAACGGACCGCCCGGCCGGCGGCCCGGACTCCGGCCGCGTCCAGCAGCCGGGAGAGGGGGACGCCTTCGAAGGGGGTGCCCGGGACCCGCCAGCCGGTGACGCACTGGACGTCCCTGACCAGCCGGGTCTGCGGCAGCGCACGCAGGTCGGCGAGGGTGTAGGCGCGCGGGTGGTCGACCAGGCCGTCGACGGTGAGCCGGTAGTCGGCGGGGCTCTTGTGCGGGACGGACGCGGCCACCGAGTAGTAGCGGAAGCCGCCGCCGTTGGGCAGCAGGCCGGTCAGGCCGGTCGGGTCGTTGCCGGAGAGGCCGCCGAGGACGCCCTCCAGGCCGCGCTGCACCACCGGTGCGGTGGCGACGCCCAGCGCTCCGAGCGCGAGGGTGCCGAGGAAGACGCGGCGGCCGACGGGCCGGCCCTGGGCGCCGGGGTCCTCGGGCTGTTCGGGGTTCACGTGTTCATTCGAGCACCTGCGGCCGGGGCGGGGCCAGCCCGTGCGGGCCCCGGTCAGAGTTCCGTAATGACTTCCCGTCCCTGTGCGGGAGCGCTCCCGCCGCGCGGGCGCGGGTCCCCGCCCAGCACGCGGGCGCGGGCCGCGCGGAAGGCCGGCCCCGGCTCGCGGTGCAGGTACGACCAGGGGACGGCGGTGGCGTGCCGGCCGATGCGGCGGAACAGGGCCGCCGCCTCGGCCGGGCGGCCGGCGCAGGACATCGCGAAGGCCAGGTGGTTGAGGTCGGTGTGGCGGCGGGGGTGCTCGTCGTGCTCCCACTCCAGCCACCACTCGAAGGCCGCCCGCAGCACACCGCGGGCCCGGGGGCCCGACCAGTGCCCGCTGCCGGACGGGTCGGCGGGGGCCAGGCCGGTGGCGGCCAGGACGCGGTAGCGCTCGGCGTACGCCACGACCGGGAGGACGGCCAGCGGGGAGTCGGCGGGAGCCTCGGCGGCGGCCCGCTCGGCGAGGTCGTACACCTCGTGGGACTCGGCCCGGCCGCCCTGGGGCCGCTCGGCGAGCCGGGCGACCAGCAGATGGTGGGCGTGGTGGTGTTCGGGGTGGCGTTCGCGCAGTTCGGCGAAGGCGCGCAGCAGTTCGCGCTCGGGGCCGAGGACGCGCGCGAGCTGGACCAGGCCGAGCCAGGGCGTGGGGTCGGCGGGGGCCAGGGCGGCGGCGGCGCGGCAGGCGGCGCGGGCCCGGTCGGGGCTCTCCTTGCCGCGTAAGGACCGCCGGACCAGCGCCAGGGCGTACAGGGCGGCGGCGTCGGGCGAGTCCGGCTCGGCGAGCAGCCAGTCCTGGGCCCAGGCGGCGGCGTACGGCGCGCCGGCGAGCACGGTGAGGCGATGGCCGCGGCGGTCCCAGTCGTCGCCGGTGCGCAGCAGCAGGGCGCGGGTCGCCTGCCGCCGGCCCTGGGCCAGCGCGGCGCGGGCGGCGAGGAGTCCGGCGTCGTCCAGGGCCTCGTCGAAGAGGCCCTGGTCCTCCGGGGCGGTGTCGCCCGGCTGGTCCGGGTGGGCACGGCGGGCGCCGAGCAGGGACGGGGTTGGGGGCACCGCGGGACTTCCTGTTTCTCGGGCTGCCATCGACCGATCACGCACAGCAAACCCTCAGCCTTGGTTTGCGTCAAGCGGAACCGGAGTGTTGCCCTCTTCAACCAGCTTGTGACGGTGGGCACTTGAGGCACGGACCCGCTGGTCGCCGCCGGATCCGGGGGACGTGCGGACGGGACGGTGTGGCGTACGCCATGGCACGGCGTCGAGGGGACGCTACAGTCGGCCACCAGGGCCTGTCCGGCCGGATGATCGAGGTACGCAGCGTGTCCGTTCTGGTTCTCCTGCTCGCCGTGAGCGCCGCCGCCTGTGTGGGCTTCGGTTTCGTCCTCCAGCAGAGCGTCGCGCAGCAGGCACCGCTCAGCGACTTCCTGTCGTTCCGGCTGCTGCTGGACCTGATGCGGGTGCGGCGCTGGCTGGGCGGCATCGCCCTGATGGTGGCCGGCATGGTGCTCGGCGCCGTCGCCCTCGGCAAGGGCGAGATCTCGCTGGTCGAACCGCTGCTCGCGACGAACCTCCTGTTCGCGCTCGCCCTGTCGCGGCTGCGGACCGGCAGGTCGCTCGGCCGTCAGGGCTGGGCCGGGCTCGGGCTGCTCGCGGGCGGCGTGAGCGCGTTCATCGTGGCGGGCGAGCCGCGCGCCGGCAGCGCCGTCACCGACCCGGTGCGGCACTGGCTGATCATCGGCACGATGCTCGGCGCGGCCCTGCTGCTCACCACCTGCGCCAAGCGGTCCCGGCTGGACGGCGGCCCGGTGCTGCTGGCCACCGCCGCCGGGCTGCTCTACGGCGTGCAGGACGCGCTGACCCGGATCTGCGGCACCCGCTTCGCGGCCGGCGGCTTCCCGGAGCTGCTCACCGGCTGGCAGCCGTACGGGGTGCTGGCGCTGGGCGTCACCGGGCTGGTGCTGGTGCAGAGCGCGTTCGAGACGGCCGAGCTGCGGATGTCCCTGCCGGCGCTCACCGCGGCCCAGCCGCTGGCGGGGATCCTGTGCGGGGTGGGCTTCCTCGGCGACCGGCTGCGCACCGACACCGGCGCGCTGGCCTGGGAGGCGGCGGGGCTCGCGGCGATCGTCGCGGGCATCGTGCTGCTCGGGCTGCACCCGGCGATGCCGTCCGGCACCGCGGCGTCCGAGCGGGCCCGGGACCTCCAGGCGCGCTGAGCCCGCGTGCCGGGCCTGCTTGGATACGGGCATGAATCCTGCTGACGAGATCCTCGACATCGTCGACGAGAACGACCAGGTGGTCGCGCGGGTCCCGCGCGGCGAGGCGTACGCCAGGGGCCTGCGCCACCGGTGCGTCTTCGTCCAGGCCCGGGACGCGGCCGGGCGCCTGTTCGTGCACCGCCGTACCCCCACCAAGCTGGTCTTCCCCTCCCTGTACGACATGTTCGTCGGCGGTGTGGTGGGCGCGGGCGAGTCCTACGACGCGGCGGCGCTGCGCGAGGCCGAGGAGGAACTGGGTGTGTCGGGGCTGCCCCGGCCGGAGTTCCTCTTCAGGTTCCTCTACGACGACGGGGCCGGGAAGAGCTGGTGGTCGGCGGTGTACGAGGTGCAGTGCGAGCTTCCGGTGCGGCCCCAGGCCGAGGAGGTGCAGTGGCACGACTTCCTGTCCGAGGAGGAGGTGCAGCGGCGGCTCGGCGAGTGGGAGTGGGTGCCGGACGGCTTGGCGGCCTACGAGCGGCTGCGGGCGTTCCGGTCGGCCGGGTGACGCGCCGGTAGGGTCCTTGGCGTGAGTGAGTTCGTACGCAACGTCCGGCTCTGGTTCGCCCCGGAGCGGGTGCGCGAAGAGGGCGGCACGCCCGACTACCGGTTCTCGCTGGCCAACGAGCGCACGTTCCTGGCCTGGCTGCGGACCGCGCTCGCGCTGATCGGCGGCGGATTCGCGGTGGACCAGTTCCTGCCGGACCTGCGCTGGGCGTGGCGGGTGGGCCTCGCGCTCGCGCTGCTCGGCGCGGGGGTGCTGTGCTCGCTGCGCGCGGTGAACCACTTCGTGCGCTGCGAACGGGCGATGCGGCGGGGCGAGGACCTGCCGGCCTCCCGGTTCCCGGCGGTGCTGAGCCTGGTCGTGGCAGTGGTGGCGGTCGCGATGGTCGTGGTGGTGCTGGCCGGGTGGGCGGGGTGAGCGCGGCCGGCCGGGATCCGGGACTCCAGCCGGAGCGGACCCGGCTGGCCTGGCGGCGTACGACGCTGTCGGCCGCCGTGGCCGCCGTGCTCGCGGTGCGGGCCGCGCTGCACGGCGGGGCGTCGGCCGCCGCGGTCGTCGGATGCGCGCTGTGCTGCGTGCTCTGGCTGGGCTTCCTGTGGGTGGCCCACCACCGCATCCGCGCCCTGGCGGCCGGGGCCCGGCCGCCCGCGCTCGCGCCGCGGCACGCGACGGCGGCCGCGCTGTGCGCGGTGGCGATGGCCGTGTGCGCGGTCGCGCTGCTGGTCTGAGCGGGCGGCCCCGGCTCGCCCGGGGAACGCCGCTGCGGGGGCCAGGAGGCGCCCTCGGTGTCCCGGCTGGGGGCTAGGAGGCGCCCTGGGCGTCCCGGCCTGGGTCCAGACGGCGCCCTCGGTGTCCCGGCCTGGGGCTAGGAGGCGCCCTCGGTGTCCCGGCCCGGGTCCAGACAGCGCCCTCGGTGTCCCGGCCTGGGACTAGGAGGCGCCCTCGGTGTCCCGGCCCGGGTCCAGACAGCGCCCTCGGTGTCCCGGCCTGAGTCCAGGACACGCCCGCGGCGCCCCGGCCCGGGTCCAGGACACGCCCGCGGCGCCCCGGCCGGGGGCTAGGAGGCGCTCTCGGTGTCCTGGCCGACCGTCACCACGATCTTGCCGCGAGTGCGTCCCTCCTGGTTCAGCCGGTGGGCGTCGGCCGCCCGCTCCAGCGGGAAGGTTTCCTGGACGTGTACGGACAGCACCCCCTGCTCGGCCAGTTCGGACAGCTTGCGCAGGTCCTCGGCGTCGGGCCGGACGAAGTAGTAGCGGCCGCCGAAGCCGGCCACCTCCGGGTCGGCGATCGACACCAGCCGGCCCTCCGGGGCGAGCAGGTTGGCCGAGACCTTCAGGGTGTCGCCGCCGATGGTGTCGAAGACGGCGTCCACGCCGTCGGGGGCGAGTCCGCGTACCCGCTCCGCCAGCCCCTCGCCGTAGGTCACCGGCTCGCCGCCGAGCTCGCGGACGTAGTCGTGGTTGCGCTCGCCGGCCGTGCCGATCACCCGGGCGCCGAGGTGGGCGGCGACCTGGACGGCCAGGGAGCCGACCCCTCCGGCCGCCGCGTGCACCAGCACGGTCTCGCCGCGCTTGACCTCCAGCGCCTTGACCAGGACCTGGTAGGCCGTCAGCCCGGCCAGCGGCAGTCCGGCCGCCTCCTCGAAGGAGAGGTTGCGCGGCTTGCGGGCCAGGGTGCGCACGGGCGCGGCGACGTACTCGGCGAAGGTGCCCCGGGACAGGAAGTCCTCGCGGACGTAGCCGATGACCTCGTCGCCGACGGAGAACTCCGGCGCCGAGGCGCCGGGCCGCACCACCACTCCGCTGACGTCCCAGCCCGGGATCACCGGGAAGACGGCGTCCAGGATCTGGTCCAGGTAGCCCTCGCGGCACTTCCAGTCGACCGGGTTGACGGCGGCCGCGCGGACCTTGACCAGCACCGAGTCGGGGCCGACCTTGGGGTCGTCCGCCTCGCCGTACTCCAGCACCTCGGGCCCGCCGTAGCGGCTGTAACTGATGGCCTTCATGCCCACGACCCTCCGGGGTCCTCGTGCGCCACACGACCGTCGTGCCGGATGCGCACCGTTCGCGTGACTGCGTCTGCGTCGCTCCCACCGGTACCCCGAAGGCGGCCGTCATGACCAGCCGCCGCGCGCGCGGCACGCCGATTATGGTGGCTCCGGTCACGTTCGGGGCCCGGTTCGGCACGCACACTGGACGGCATACCGACCGGTCGGCATCATGAGACGCGTTGCTGTTCGCCCGTTCGTAGGAGTGATGTATGAGCGCCGACCACCCGCCCGGACTCGATCTCGACCGGCTGCGCGCGCTGCTCGACCGTGAGCGGCCCGGCCTGGTGACCGGGCCGCTCACGGGCCGGCTGATCGAGGGCGGACGGTCGAACCTCACCTACGCGCTCTCGGACGGCGCCTCGCGCTGGGTCGTCCGGCGGCCGCCGCTCGGGCACGTGCTGGCCACGGCGCACGACATGAAGCGCGAGCACCGGGTGATCAGCGCCCTGCACCCGACGGACGTGCCGGTCCCCCGGCCCGTGCTGCTGTGCGAGGACGACGAGGTGCTCGGGGCGCCGTTCTACGTCATGGAGTTCGTCGAGGGGACGCCCTACCGCACGGCCCAGCAGCTCGCCCCGCTGGGCGAGGCGCGCACCCGGGACGCCGTGCTCTCGCTCGTCGACACGCTGGTCGGGCTGCACGCCGTGGACCCGGCGGCCGTCGGCCTCGAGGACTTCGGACGCCCGGAGGGCTTTCTGGACCGCCAGCTCCGCCGCTGGGGCAAGCAGCTCGACGCCTCCCGCAACCGTGAGCTGGCCGGCGTCGACGAGCTGCACGCCGCCCTCGGCCGCGCGCTGCCCGCCTCGCCCGCCCCGGCCGTCGTCCACGGCGACTACCGGCTGGACAACGTGCTGATCGGCTCCGACGACACCATCCGGGCGATCCTCGACTGGGAGATGTCGACCCTCGGCGACCCGCTCACCGACCTCGGACTGCTGGTGATGTACAGCACGCCGCTGGGCCTGCCGAAGTCGCCGGTGTCCACGACCGCCGAGGCGCCCGGGCACCCCTCGCCCGCCGAGCTGATCGAGCGGTACGCGGCGCGTTCGGGGCGCGACGTCTCCGCCGTCTCCTGGTACACGGCGTTCGCCTGGTTCAAGCTCGCCGTGATCTTGGAGGGCATCCACTACCGGTACACGCTCGGCCAGACGGTGGGCGGCGGCTTCGACCGGATCGGCGAGCTGGTGCCCGTCTTCATCGACCACGGACTGACCACTCTGCAGGAAGGCTGACCGGACATGGACTTCGCGTTCGACGCGCGCACCGAGGAGCTGCGCGCCAGGCTCCTCGCCTTCATGGACGAGTACGTGTACCCGGCCGAGCCGGTCGCCGAGGAGCAGCGGGCCGCGCTGGCCTCGCCGTGGGACACCCCGGCCGTGGTGGAGGAGCTGAAGGCCGAGGCGCGCAGGCAGGGCCTGTGGAACCTCTTCCTGCCCGACGCCGAACACGGCGCCGGCCTGACCAACCTGCAGTACGCGCCGCTCGCCGAGATCACCGGCCGCTCCCCGCACCTGGCGCCGACCGCGACGAACTGCGCCGCGCCCGACACCGGCAACATGGAGGTGCTGGCGCAGTTCGGCGACGAGCGGCAGAAGAAGCAGTGGCTGGAGCCGCTGCTGGCGGGCGAGATCCGCTCGGCGTTCGCGATGACCGAGCCGGAGGTGGCCTCCTCCGACGCCACCAACATCACCACGCACATCGAGCGCGACGGCGACGAGTACGTCGTCACGGGCCGCAAGTGGTACATCTCCGGGGCGATGAACCCGGACTGCAAGATCTTCATCGTCATGGGCAAGACCGACCCGGACGGCGCCGACATCCGCCGGCAGCAGTCCATGGTGCTGGTCCCGCGCGACACCCCCGGGGTGACCGTCAGGCGCGCGATGCAGGTCTTCGGCTACGAGGACCACTCGCACGGCGGCCACGCCGAGGTGGTCTTCGACCACGCGCGCGTGCCGGTCACCAGCCTGATCGGCGAGGAGGGCGGCGGCTTCGCCATCGCCCAGGCCCGGCTCGGCCCCGGCCGGATCCATCACTGCATGCGGCTGATCGGCATGGCCGAGCGGGCGATCGAGCTGATGTGCCGGCGTGCGGTGTCGCGGACCGCCTTCGGCAAGGCGCTGGCCCAGCAGGGCGTGGTGCAGAACTGGATCGCGGACGCGCGGGTCACCGTCGAGCAGCTGCGGCTGCTGGTGCTGAAGACGGCCTGGCTGATGGACACGGTAGGCAACCGGGGCGCGCACACGGAGATCCAGGCCATCAAGATCGCGACCCCGCGCGCGGTGGTCGGCATCCTGGACCGCGCGATCCAGCTCCACGGCGCCGGCGGCGTGAGCCAGGACTTCCCGCTGGCCGAGCTGTACGCGAGCGCCCGCACGCTGATGCTCGCCGACGGTCCGGACGAGGTGCACCAGCGGTCGCTGGCCCGGCGCGAGCTGAAGAAGTACCTGTAGCGGAGAGCGGACGAGGGGCGGCCGCCCGGGCGGCCGCCCCTCGTCAGCGCCCGGTCACGGGCGCACGCGTCTTCGCCGCCGGTTACGGGCGCAGCGCCCGCAGCAGCAGGTCGGCGAGGTGGTCGGCGACCTGCTGCGGGGTGAGCGGGCCGTCGGGGCGGTACCAGGTCGACAGGTGGTGGACCGAGCCGAAGTGGTAGTCCACGACCAGGTCGGCCGGGGTCGCGGTGGAGAAGACGCCCTCGCGCTGGCCCTCCTCGATGAGCGCGCGGAAGCCCTCGTGGTAGCGCCGGCGCTCGGCGCGCACCTGCTTGTTCTTCTCCGGGCTCAGGTGGTGCATGGAGCGGAAGAAGATCATCGCGTCGTCGAGGTTCTCGATCGTCGTGACGACCACGTCGGCCGCCGCGCCCCTGAGCCGCTTCTCGACCGGCTCGTCCGCGTTCGCGAAGGTGTCGAGGCGCTCCTGCTGGATGCGCAGCACGCGCGCGTACACCTCGTGCAGGAGGTCGTCCTTGGAGCCGAAGTAGTGGTACAGCGCTCCCTTGGTGACGCCGGCCGCCTCCACGATCTCCTGCACCGAGGTGCGGTCGTAACCCTGCTCGGCGAAGAGGCGGGTGGCGGCGTCCAGCAGCCGCTGCGGGACGGGCGTCCCGTCTCCGTCCGTCGTCCTGGGCACTGCCGCCACCCGCCTTCCCGTCGTCACCGACTGTCGTTCCCGCTGCCCTGCGCCCGGGTGCGCAGTTCCCGCCGGAGGATCTTCCCACTCGCCGTCTTGGGCAGGTCGGGCAGGATCTCCACCTGGCGCGGGTATTTGTAGGCGGCCAGTCTCTCCTTGCAGTACACCGCGAGTTCATCCGGGTCCGGGTCGGCGCCCGGGCGCAGGCTGATGTACGCCTTGACGGTCTCGCCGCGGTAGCCGTCCGGGACGCCGACGACGGCCGCCTCCCGCACCGCCGGATGGGTGTACAGGACGTCCTCGACCTCGCGCGGCCAGACCTTGAAGCCGGACGCGTTGATCATGTCCTTCTTGCGGTCGACGACGTAGAGCCAGCCCTGCTCGTCCATGAACCCGATGTCGCCGGTGCGCAGTTCGCCGCCGGGGAAGGTCTCGGCGGTGGCGTCGGGGCGCCGCCAGTAGCCGGGGACGACCTGCGGGCCGCGTACGACGATCTCGCCCTGCTCGCCGAAGGGCAGCTCCTCGCCCAGGTCGTCCACGATCCGTACGACCGTGTCGGGGCCGGGCACGCCCACCGAGAGCGTCCCGGAGACCGGGTCCACGGGCGACTCCAGGCCGGGCGGCACGGAGGCGCAGGGCGCGGTGCACTCGGTGAGGCCGTACCCGGTGCGGATGTACGGCCCGAAGCGCTCGCGGAACCGCTCGACCAGGGCGGGCGGCACGGGGGCGCCGCCGGAGGAGATGTTCGCGAAGGACGAGAAGTGCTCCGGGGTGACGTCCGGGTGCGCGGCGAGGGCCATGAAGGCGGTGGACGGGCCCACCGTGTAGTGCGGGCGGTGCTCGGCGAAGGCCGCCAGCACCACACCGGGCTCGAAGCGGTAGGTGAGCACCAGCGTGCCGGTGCTGTTCAGGCAGGCGCCGAGCTGGCAGACCATGCCGGTGATGTGGAACAGGGGCGCGAGCGCGTAGTACACGGGCGCCTCGGGCAGGGCCAGGCCGGTCCGCTGGCGCTCGGCGTTGTACATGATGTTGCCGTGCGTGTTGGTGGCGCCCTTGGGGGTGCCGCTGGTGCCCGAGGTGTAGCTGATCAGGGCGATGTCGCCGGGGCGCGGGTCGCGGCCCGCCGGGGCCCGGCCGCCCCGGCGGGCGACGGCCACGAGGTCCTCGGCGTCGGGGGCCTGGGGCAGCCGCTCGAAGGTGAGCACGCGCGCGTCGTCGCGGGTCTGGAAGTCGAGTTCGCAGCCGGTGAGCACGATCCGCACCGGCGAGTCGGCGGCCGTGTCCCGCAGGTACGACTCCCAGGCCCGGTCGGAGCAGATCAGCGCGGCGACCTCGCCGTCCCGCAGCACATGGGCCACCTCGGCCGACTTGTACATCGGGTTGACGGGCACGACGGTGGCGCCCGCCTTCCAGGCGCCGAGGACCGCGAGCACGAAGTGCGGGGAGTTCTGCAGCAGTACGGCCACCCGGTCGCCGCGCTCCAGGCCGCGCTCCGCGAGGTGGGCTGCGACCGAGTCGGTCAGGTCGTCGACCTCACGGTAGCCGAGGGAGGCGTCGAAGTAGGCGAGGAAGGTGCGGTCGGGGGCCTCGGCGGCGGCCCGGCGCAGGGCGTGCACCAGGGAGTCGGCGGGGTCGACCGGGCCGCGCTGGGCCTCGTCGAGCAGGGCCAGCCAGGGGCGGGCCGCGTAGCGGGACTCGGTCACCGGGCCTCCTCCCACTTGCGCTGGATGTGGTTCATGCCGGCCAGCCAGCGGTCGGGGCTGGCGGCCCGCGCCTGGTAGTACTCGGCGACCTCGGGGTGCGGCAGGATCAGGAAGCGGTCCTCCTCGATGCCCCGGAACAGGGCGTCCGCGACGTCCTCGGGCTCGATCGCGGTGGGCTGCAGCACCAGGTCGCCAGCGCTGCCGGTGGCCGCCAGCATGTCGGTGCGCACGCCCTGCGGGCAGATGGCGTGCACCTTGACGCCCCGGTGGCGGTAGGTGAGCGAGAGCCACTCGGCGAAGGCCAGCGCGCCGTGCTTGGTGACCGCGTAGGAGGGGGCGCCGATCATGGTGAGCAGCCCGGCGGCCGAGACGGTGGAGACGAACCGGCCGGCGCCGCGCTCCAGCCAGCCGGGCAGCAGCGCCTGGGCCGCGCGGACGTGCGCCATCACGTTGACGTCCCAGGACAGCGCCCAGGCCCGCTCGTCGAGCGGCGCGCCGGCCTCGCCGTCCTCGAAGGCGACGCCGGCGTTGGCGCAGTAGACGTCCACGGTGCCGCCGAGGGCGTCCCGGGCCTCGTCGACGACGGCGGAGGCGTCGCCGGGCACGGCGATCCCGCCGATCTCCGCTGCCACGGACTTGGCCTTGTCGGCGTCCAGGTCGTTGACGACCACGCGGGCGCCCTCGGTGGCGAACCGCCGGGCCAGCGCGGCCCCGATCCCCCCGCCCGCTCCGGTGACGACCACTCCCGCATCCTGCACGGCTTCCACCATCGGTCTCCTTCGACGCGACGCGACTCGGCTCAGCGACGGCCAGACTAACCGGTCGGTATGTGTGAGGGAAGGGCCGCCGGAGCAAACCTAGGCAGGCCCCGGGGGCGCGGGGCCGTATCGATGTGCGGTTCCGCGGCGCGGGCGCGACCCGTCACGCACGGCCCGCACCTCCCCACCCACGGAGGTCTCCTCGTGCACCTGTCCAGACGGAGCGTACTGGCGGCGGCCACGGCCGGCGCGGCCCTCCCGGCGGCGCCGGCCCTGCTGGCGGCGTCCAAGACCACCGCTTCCCTCCCGGCGGCGTCCACGGCCGCCGCCGGGCATCCGCGCACGGGTTTCGAGCGGCTCGCGGCCGACGGATACCGCCTTCTCGACGGCCGGCGCGTCGGCGTCGTCACCAACCCCACCGGCATCACCCGGGACGCCCGGCACATCGTCGACGTGATGCACGCGGACCCCCGGGTGCGGCTGACCGCCGTCTTCGGCCCGGAGCACGGCTTCCGGGGCACCGCCCAGGCCGGCGGCTCCGAGGGCCGCTACGACGACCCGGCGACCGGGCTGCCGGTGTACGACACGTACCTGAAGAGCGGCCGGCCGCTGGCCGACGTGTTCACCGCCTCCGGCGTGGACACGGTGGTCTTCGACATCCAGGACGTCGGCGCCCGGTTCTACACGTACATCTGGACCCTCTACGACTGCATGGAGGCGGCCGCGCTGGCGGGCAAGCGGTTCGTCGTGCTCGACCGGCCCAACCCGGTGACCGGCCGCTCGGCCCAGGGGCCGGTGCTGCACCGGGAGTTCGCCACGTTCGTCGGCCGGCAGCCGATCGCGCAGGCGCACGGGATGACGGTGGCCGAGCTGGCCCGGCTGTTCAACGGGGAGTTCCTGGACGAGCCCGTCCCGCTGGAGACGGTCCTGATGACGGGCTGGGGACGCGACCGGTTCTACGACGCCGCGGGGCTGCCCTGGGTGCCGCCCAGCCCGAACATGCCCACCCCGGACACCGCGCTGGTGTACTCCGGGACCTGCCTGTTCGAGGGCACCAACCTCTCCGAGGGGCGCGGTACGACCCGGCCGTTCGAGCTGCTCGGGGCGGAGGGCGTCGACGGGCGGTGGGCCGCCGAGGCCAACGGGACGGGACTGCCGGGGGTGCGGTTCCGGGAGGCGTACTTCGCGCCCACGTTCTCCAAGTTCCAGGGGAAGACGGTCGGGGGCGTGCAGATCCACGTGCACGACCGGGCCGCCTTCGACCCGGTGCGCACCGGCGTCGCGCTGCTGGTGACCGCCCGGAAGGTATGGGACGGCTTCGCCTGGCGCCCGGACAACTGGATCGACAAGCTCACCGGCTCCACCCGGGTGCGGACGATGATCGACGCGGGCGCGGGCACCGACGAGGTCGTCGGCGCCTGGCAGGACGAGCTGGCGGCGTTCCGGAAGGTCCGTGCGGGATATCTCCTGTACAAGTGAGCCGCCCGCTCTGGCCAACTCCCCCGGGCAGCGGGACGATGCGCCCAGATCGCACCGTTTCGGGGCACGAGGGAGCCTGTCATGGCGGATCCTGGGATGAGCGTGACTCCCTACTGGGAGCTGACCTTCGACGCGGACGGCGACGTGGACGGCGCCGAACGGGACCGGCTGCGGGCGGGGCTCGGGGACGACGGCGTCCGTGACCTGATCGTCTTCGCGCACGGCTGGAACAACGACCGTTCGGGCGCCACGGCGCTGTACCGCGCGTTCTTCGCCCCGTTCCCGGGCCTCGCCCCGAGGGCCCGGATCGGGTACGTCGGCGTCGTCTGGCCGTCGATGCGGTTCAGCGACGAGCCGATCCCGGACCTGCCCCGGTCGGTCGCCGCCGTCGAGGCGCAGGCGGCGCCGGGCCCGGCGCTGGACAAGGACACCCGGCGCGCCCTGCTGGGCGCCTTCCCGGACCGGGCCACCGTGCTCGACCGGCTGGCCCGGCTGCTGGACGAGCGGCCGGTCGGGGACGAGGGGCTCGCGGAGTTCGGGCGGCTGGTGCGGCTGCTCGTCGAGCCGGGACCCGGCGGGCACTCGGCGGCGGACGTCCCGGAGGAGGACGATCCGGCCCTGTTCCGCTGCGATCCGGTGGCCGCCTGCGCGGAACTGGCCGACGCGTCGGCGGGGCTCGGCGCGCCGGAGGGGTTCACGCTGCCGAACCCCTGGGACGGCGCCAAGGAACTCCTGCGCCAGGCCGCGTACTACACCATGAAGCGGCGGGCCGGGACGGTCGGCGAGCACGGGCTGGGTCCGGTCGTCGGGCGGCTGGCGGCCGCGGCGCCGGGCGTGCGGGTGCATCTGGTCGGGCACAGCTTCGGCGGGCGGCTGGTGTCGTTCGCGCTGCGCGGACTGCCCGCCGGGGTGCGCGCGGTGAAGTCCGTGACCCTGCTCCAGGGCGCCTTCTCGCACTACGCGTTCGCCGCCCGGCTGCCACACGACCCGGGCCGCGCGGGGGCGCTCGAGGGCCGGCAGAAGCGGATCGACGGCCCGCTGGTGTGCTGCTACTCGCGCTTCGACTCGGCGCTCGCCACGTTCTACCCGCTGGCGTCGCGCTGCGCGGACGACGACCGCTCGGTCGGCGGCCTCGCGCTCGGCCGGATGCTGGGCGACCGGTGGGGAGCCATGGGCCACGACGGGGTGCAGGGGGTGCCGGGGACCGGCGCCCTGGACCTCGCCGCCGCCCTGCGCGGACCGCTGCCCGGGGCGGGCTGCGTGAACGTCGACGCGGCGGCGGTGGTGCGGCGCGGGGGCGCGCCGAGCGGGGCGCACAGCGACATCCTGCACCCGGAGCTGGCGCGGGTGGTGCTGGCGGCGGGCCGTATCGCCTGACCCGCCGCCAGTCGCCGGGACGTCACCGCGGTGAGGTCACCGCCGGGGCGTCACCGGTGCGAGGTGTACTCCACGACCTGCTGGAAGGTCGGCCGGTTCTGCCAGCTGATCCTCCCGTGCTTGACGCCGCCCAGGGGCCGCTGCGCGATGGAGTCGGCGCACCACTGGTCGCCCGCCGAGCACTGGTCGTCGCCGGGGTAGACCTGGGCGGCGGTCTTTCCGGCGGCCTCCTTCAGGGTGCCGATCAGGACGTCCCGGCAGGCGCCCAGGGCGCCGCCGCCGCAGTACTTCTGCGCCAGGCCGTCCCGCACGGGCTCACCGAGCACCGCCCGGATGTCCTTGTCGACATAGCTCCACCAGCCGTACTGGAAGGAGCTGCCGGCGTGGGATCCGGTCGGACCGTGGCCGGCCGACGGGGCCTCGTCCACGGGCAGGTTGCCGGTGAACGCGGTGTACAGGTCGCTGCCCAGGCCAGGTTCGAACTCGGCCTTCACCAGCAGCGGCCACCAGGCGTCCAGGATCCGGATGGCGTCCGCGTCGGCGTACTTCTTGGAACCGGCCGAGGTCTCGGTGCGCTTCGCGCCCGCGGTCACCCACGCCTGGAGCCTGCTCACCCCCGCGGCGGCCGTGGGGTCGGTCACCGGCGACGATCCGATCACCTTCAGCAGCCTGGGCAGCACGTCCTCGGCGCGCAGGTCGGCGAGGGCCGCGTCCGCCATGGCCTGCACGAGCGCGGTACGGGTCACCCCGCCGGCCGCGACGAGTTTCGCCACCCGGTCGTCGAGCAGGTCGCCGCGGTGCACGGAGCCGTCGCCCCAGGACGCGGTCGTGTAGTCGGCGGCCTGCTTGTTGTTCCAGGAGATGTAGTAGTCCTGGTCGACCGAGTTCGGGTGGGCGGAGGCCGGGGTGTAGTCGGCCGTGTTGGTGGCCGGGTCCCAGTTCCGCCACTCGTAGGCCGGTTCGGCCAGCACCGGGAACTCCGCGTCGACGCCGCTCGCCCGGACCGGGTTGTCGCCGCTGTTGTAGTACGCGGTGTGCTGCGAGTCGGCGTAGAACCAGTTGAAGGTGTAGTTGATGTGCTGGGCCGCGCTCTGGAAGTCCTTCGGGCCCTTGACGTAGCCGGGGTCGTTGAGCATCTGGAAGCCGATGATGGAGTCGGCCTCGTGCAGGTAGGAGGAGCGCAGGGTGGTGTAGGCGACCTTCTTGCCCCCGACGGTCGCGCGGTACTGCACCGGTCCGTACTTCGTGCGCCACACCCGCATCGTGTACGAGCCCGCGGCGGTGCCGTCGGCCACGGTGGGCTTCCAGGCGTTCTTCCGCTCGACCTGCTCCATGGCCGTGCAGGTGCCGCGGTAGAGGTAGTGGTGGTCGTCCTGGCACAGCTCGACGGCGTAGGTGTCGATGATGTCCTGGCCGGAGGTGGTCGCGCTCCAGGAGTAGTCCTGGCCGCGGCCGAGTTCGACGTACATGCTCAGGCCCGCGAAGGAGGCGCCGCGGGCGCTGATGCCGGGCCCCTGGATCTCCTGCAGCAGGAGCAGCTGGGGTGCGAAGTAGCCGGTCTGCGGCCCGAAGACGGCGATGGGACGGCCGCCGGCGGTGTACTTGCCGCTGACCACGAGGGCGTTGGACATGCCGCGGCGGGCGGAGCTCAGGGAGGCCTTCGCCGCCGCGCCGGAGACGCTCTTCGCGCTCGCAGTGGCCGCGCTGCCGGTGCGGTCGTAGACGAGGGGCTCCGCGGTCACCGAGCCGGCGTCGGGCAGCGCCGTGCCCTTGGGGTCGGCGGGCCGGCCCGCGTACGGGAAGCTCGTGCCGTCGTGGACGGTGAGGGCCGCCTCGGCGTCGTTGCGCATCCGGAACGACTCCCAGACCCTGGTGCCTTCGGCCACGCCGTACTTGGACTGGGCGGCGATCAGGGAGAGGGCGTTGTTCACCTCGCCGCCCCCGCCCGAGCCGAACAGCGAGCCGACGACGGAGGCCAGCGCCACCAGGTCGGTGATCTTGAAGTGGTCTATGGTGCCGGCGTTGGTGATGGAGTCCTTGTGGCCGGTCAGGACGTACTCGCCGGGGAAGTAACGGCCGCTGTCCGAGGCGTCGATGTAGGAGTTGATGCCGGCGAGGTAGGCGCTCGCGTCGGCGAGGGCCTGCTGGCCGCGGGCGCCGTTGTGCGCGACGGCGTTGTCGATCTGCGCCTGCAGATCGGCCTCGGTGTACGGCGCGTCGCGGTAGAACTGCTGCTCCAGGCCCTGGTTGGCGGCCGCGCCGCCCGCGAATCCGGTGAGCTGCCCGCGGCCCACGTGCCGGAAGACGTCCATCAGCCACAGCCGGTCCTCGGCGGCCGCGTAGCCCGCGCCGAACTCGGTGCCGTAGCGGGTGGTGCCTGTGATGTGCGGCACACCGGTCTTCTTGTCGCGGACGATGGTCACGTCGCCGCGGCCGGCCGGTTTCTCGGTGGAGGCGACCTGGTCGGAAGGGACGCCGAAGGACGCGTCGTTGAAGAAGGTGTTGATCTTCGCGTCGGTGAGTCCCCGGTATCCGGTCGCGAGGCCGGCGTAGGGGCCGAGCTGGTCCTCGGCGTGTGCGGGCTGGGTGCCGAAGGCCTGGTTGAGCAGGATCTGGGCGAGGGTGGCGTTGCCGTTCTCGCCGGGCGGCAGGATGTCCGAGCACTGGCCGCCGCAGTAGTCGTCCGAGGTCACGGCGGCTTGGGCGGCGGTGGCGTGGGTGAGCGGGGAGAGAAGTCCGGCGACGAGAACGCATATCGACGCCGTCTTCAGGAACCCGGTGAGCCTGCGGGGAGTTCTCAGTTTGTCGAGCAGCACGTTGCGTGGGGCGCGCCATGGCATGGCAGCTCCTCCCGACGGGGGTGGGCCGGACGTTACCGCCGGTATCCCCGAGATTGAAGATGAACATGCGTCAACTTTCGGGGTCACCGGAAGGGCGCCCGGCGGTCAACCCGGGGCGCCTTATGGGAGGGCATCGGAAAACGGATGGAGCCGGATCGCGTGTCGACACGTCTATTCGGCGAGGTCGCGAGGAACCCGTACGACGACGGAGAAGTGACGCAAGAGCGGACGCAGGTGTGACGGAGGTGCATGGCGATGGCCGGATTCCGAAGTCTGGCGAGACAGGTACGAGATCCGCGGTGTGATCTGGCGCTGCGGCGTTACTCGCTGCGCAAGTGCCTGGAGCGGTTCGCCCCTTATGGGCACCGGGCGACCTGGGACCATCTGTGCTCCCGGGCCGGTTTCGGTCCGGAGGACCGGTCCCCCGACCCGGTGCGGCTCGTGGCCGCGCTGGAGGAGCTGGAGGAGGCGCGGGCGGTCTGGCTGGGCTACGAGGCCGAGTTCGCCGAGCGCCGCAAGAAGGAGAAGCACGACGGGCTGCGCCGGCCGGGGACGGTGGACGACTGGCACCGGCTGACCTGGGGCGGGTTCGGCGTCGCCTGGTGCGACGACCCCCGGGTCCATCCCGACGAGCCGCTGGCGGAGGTGCTGCGCCGGCTCATCACCGCGCTGAACCGCGAACCGGGCGCGTGCTGCCCGGTGTGCGACGGGGAGCGGCTGGTGTGGAGGTACGGCCTCGACCACGAGCCGTCGTCCGGACCGGTCTGCGCGGACTGCGGCATCCTGGTGCCCCGGCCCGTGCTCACCCCGCAGGCGCTGGCGTACTCCAGAAGCGAACGCCTGCTGATGTCGGCCTGATCCGCGGGCCGGCCCGGCCGAGGGGGAACGCACCGGGGGTGTGCCGGGGGATGCCGCACCCCCGATGTACCCGGCCGCGGCCGCCTGTCAGTGGCCCCTGGCACCATCGGGGCATGGTGCAGGTATGTCTCAACGGACGCCGGTCGGCCGCCGACGGCGCCTGGGTGCCGTCGTCCCCCGAGGAGTTGGCGCGGTCCGCCGCCGAGGCCGTCGCGGCCGGCGCCACGGAGGTCCACGTCCACCCGAGGACGCCGTGCGGGCACGACAGTCTGTCCGCCCGGGTGCTCGCGCCGGTGCTCGAGGCGATACGGGCGCGGGTGCCGGTGCCGGTCGGGGTGACCACCGGAGCGTGGGCCGAGCCCGACCCGGCCGCGCGGCTCGACCGTGTGCGGGCCTGGTCGGTGCTGCCCGACTTCGCCTCGGTCAACTGGCACGAGCCGGGCGCCGAGGACGTCGCCGCGCGGTTGCTCGCCATGGGCGTCGGCGTCGAGGCGGGCATCTGGTCCGGCACGGACGCCGCCGCCCGGTTCGCGGACTCGCCGCTCGGCCCGAGGGTGCTGCGGGTGCTCGCGGAGGTGACGGACCCCTGCCCGGCGACCGCGGAGGCGACCGCGCGCGCCCTGCTCGCGCGCCTGGGCGCCGCGCGCGGCCGCCCGGTGCTGCTGCACGGCGAGGAGGGCGGGGCCTGGCCGGTGCTGCGGCTGGCCGGGCGGCTGGGCCTCGCCACCCGGATCGGCCTGGAGGACACGCTGTTCCTGCCGGACGGGCAACGCGCGACCTCCAACGCCCAGTTGGTGGCGGAGGGACTGGTCCAGCACGAGTCGCCCCCGCGCTCGCCCTGACGCCGGGCGGCGGTTCGCGGCGGACGCGCGGCCGTGTCGCCCCCGGCCGGCCGCTACGGCCGTTCCGGCAGCAGGCGGGAGCCCGTCAGACGGCTGCCGGAGATGTCGTCCGGGTTGGACAGGACGCAGTTCTCCAACGACAGGCAGCCGCAGCCGATGCAGTCGGTGAGGTGGTCCCTGAGCCGGTTCAACTGGCGGATGCGCTCGTCGAGTTCGGACCGCCACGCCTGCGAGAGGCGGGCCCAGTCCTCACGGGTCGGGGTCCGCTCCTCGGGGAGCCGGGCCAGGGCCTCGCGGATCGTGGCCAGCGGGATGCCGACCCGCTGGGCCGCGCGGACGAAGGCGACCCGGCGCAGGGTGTCGCGGGTGTAGCGGCGCTGGTTGCCGGCGGTGCGGCGACTGGCGATCAGACCCTTGGACTCGTAGAAGTGCAGGGCGGAGACGGCGGCGCCGCTGCGCGCGGCCAACTGGCCGACGGTCAGCTCGTGGACCTTCTCGGGGATCTGGGGCACTCCGCAAACCCTACCGACCCGGCCGGCCCCGCATCCGTTGACATCGCCCCCGCACCCGACCATGCTAAGCAGTTGCTTAGGAATACGAGTGAGAGGCCGGGAACATGGCAGAACCGAGGACCTTCACCTCCCCCGACGAACTGAAGGCCGCCGTGGGCGAGCAGCTCGGCCACACGGACTGGCTGGAGGTCGACCAGAAGCGGATCGACCTGTTCGCGGAGGCGACCGGGGACCACCAGTGGATCCACGTGGACCCGGAGAAGGCCGCCGCTGGGCCGTTCGGGACGACCATCGCGCACGGCTACCTCACCCTCTCCCTGCTGCCGCTCTTCGGCCCGCAGCTGCTCCGGGTCGAGGGCGTGCGGATGGGCGTCAACTACGGGACGAACAAGGTCCGCTTCCCCTCCCCCGTCCCGGTCGGCTCCCGGCTGCGCGCCACCGCGGTCATCACCGGCGTCGAGGACGTCAAGGACGGCATCCAGGTGACCCTCGCCTTCACCGTGGAGCGCGAGGGCGGGCAGAAGCCCGTGTGCGTCGCGGAGTCGGTGTCCCGGTACTACCTCTGAGCCGGGGCGTCCGGTTCGGAGGTACTACCTCTGAGCCGGCGCGTCCGGTTCGGCGCCCACCATGCGCAGCACGAGGTCGGCGTAGAGCGCGCCGACCTCCTCGGGCGTGCGGGGCCCGTCCACGTTGAACCAGCGGGCCACGTCGATGCACAGCGACAGCACCGCGAGCGTGGTGCCCTGCACGTCCGGCACCCGGAACTCGCCCGCGGCGATCCCGTCGTCGATGATGCCGCGCACCTCGGCGTCGACCTGGCGGCGCAGCGCGACGATCTCGGCGCGGGCCGCGGGGCCGAGCGCGTCGAGTTCGTACTGCACGACCCGCGCGGTGGTCCGCCGACCGGCGTGCCAGCGGACGAAGGAGCTGACCGCGTCGGCGAGCCGCTCGGTGGCGGTGCCCTCGCGGCCGGCCGCCGTGCGCAGGATGTCCAGGGCCTTGTCGTGGCCGATCCTGCTGATGCGGTGGAGCAGCTCTTCCTTGGTCTTGTAGTGGATGTAGAGCGCGGCCGGGCTCATACCGGCGCGGCCCGCGATGTCGCGGGTCGTCGTCGCGTGGTAGCCGCGCTCGGCGAAGGCCTCCACGGCGGCGACCAGCAGCCGCCGCGCCGCGTCAGGGGTGACCTGTTCCCACGGCTCGACCTCGCCGCCGGCCGTCTCCTCCGCCGTACTCATCGCTCGTTCGCCCCTCTCGGTGACAGGAGCACCACCATACCGCCGAAGGTGAGCGCTCGCTTAGAGCGGCCGCTCAGCGAGGTGGCGGACACCCGGGACCGCTCGGGGCCGCCCGGGACCGCTCAGAGCTTCTCGAAGGGGTCGTGCTCGGCGAGCAGCTTCTCCAGCCGGGCCTGGTCGACGCGGCTGACGATCTGCCCGGCCTCCTGCCGGTCCCGGATCACCTTGGCGAGGGTGAAGGCCGAGGTGACCAGGTAGAGGACGGCGATGGCCAGGAAGGAACGCACCCAGGCGTCGGCGTCCAGCCGGAGGATGCCGATGGCGGTGGCCGCCATGGCGACCGCGAAGGAGGCGACGGCCTGACCGTAGAAGGCGGCCGTGTTCTGCTGCTTGACCGGTGTTTCGCTCATGGACACGAGCATCGGCGGAGGCGGCTCCCGCCACATCCGCCGGAATACTCAGAACGGCTACTCAGGCCGGCCGGGGCGAACGGCTCAGAAGGCGGAGACCCCGGTGAGCTCCCGCCCGATGAGCAGCTTCTGGATCTGGCTGGTGCCCTCGTAGAGGGTCATCACGCGGGCGTCGCGCAACAGTTTGCCGGCCGGGTACTCGTCGATGTAGCCGTAGCCGCCGAAGACCTGCAGGGCGTTGTTGGCGGCGCGGACGGCCGCCTCGGACGCGAACAGCTTGGCCTTGGAGGACTCGACGGCGAACGGCCGGCCGCGGTCGATCAGGTCGGCGACCCGCCAGGTGAGCAGCCGGGCGGCGTCCACGTCCACGGCGATGTCGCTGATCAGCTCCTGCACGAGCTGGTGCCGGGCGATGGGCTTGCCGAACTGCTCGCGCTCACCGGCGTAGCGCACGGCCGCGTCCAGCGCGGCCTGGGCTATGCCGACGCATCCGGCGGCGACCGACATCCGCCCCTTGGCCAGCGCGGACATGGCGACGGAGAAGCCCTTGCCCTCCTCGCCGACCAGCGCCGAGGCCGGCACCCGCACGTCGTCCAGGACCAGCTCGGCGGTGGCCTGGCCGCGCAGGCCGAGCTTGCCGTGGATGGTGCGGCGGGTCAGGCCGGGGGTGTCCGTCGGCACCAGGAAGGCGGAGACGCCCTTGTGCCCCGGGGCGTCGGTGGACCGGGCGAACAGGAGCACGACGTCGGCCCAGGTGCCGTTGGTGATGAACATCTTGGTGCCGCTCAGGACGAAGTCGTCGCCGTCGCGCACCGCCCGGGTGGAGAGGCTGCCCGCGTCGGAGCCGGTGCCGGGCTCGGTGAGGCCGAAGCAGCCGACGTACTCGCCGGCGGTCAGCCCCGGCAGCCAGCGCCGCTTCTGCTCCTCGCTCCCCCAGGCGGCGATCGACTTGGCCACCAGCCCGAGGGACACCGACACGATCCCGCGCACCGAGGAGTCGCCGCGCCCCAGCTCCTCCGTGACCAGGCAGTACGCGAGGTGGTCGCCACCGGAGCCGCCGTACTCCTCGTCGACGGTGAGCCCCAAAAAGCCGACCTCGCCGAGCTTCTTCACGATGGCCCGGTCGACCTCCTCGGCCCGGTCCCAGGCGACCACATGCGGGGCGATCTCGCGCTCCACGAAGTCCCGGGCGAGCTGCCGTACGGCGGCCTGCTCCTCGCTCAGCTCCAGGTTCACCACGCGATCACCCCACACGGATACGGATCTTGAAAGACGTACATTTAAATTAGCACTGCTAGTTTCCACTCGCAGCCCTACTATGTGCGCCATGGCCCGACCGCGCAAGCCCCTCCTCAGCACCGACCGGATCGTCGAGACGGCCCGGGAACTCGTGGACGCGGAGGGCCTGGCGGCCGTCTCCACCCGGCGGCTCGCCGCCGAACTGGGCGTGAGCGGGCCCTCGCTCTACAACCACTTCCGCACCAAGGACGAGATCCTGGAGGCGGTCGCGGACTCGGTGAGCGGGCAGGTCGACCTGTCGATGTTCGAGGACGGCCGGGACTGGCGGACCGCGCTGCACGACTGGGCCGTCTCCTACCGGACGGCGCTGCGCGACCACCCCAACATCGTCCCGGTGCTCGCCCGCGGGCCCGGCCGCCGCCCCGCCGCGCTCCGGCTGGCCGACGCCGTGTACGGCGCGATGGTCGACGCGGGCTGGCCGCCGGCCCAGGCCACCTCGATCGGCGCGCTGATGCGGTACTTCATCATGGGCTCCGCGCTCGGCTCCTTCGCGGGCGGCTTCGTGGACGACGCGAGCGCCTACGACCCGTCCGACTACCCGCACCTCGGGCAGGCCCACCTGCTCGCCGAGCAGCAGGAGAAGATCGACGAGCGGGCCTTCGAGACCGGGCTGACCGCGCTGCTGGACGGGCTGGCGCAACAGTACGAGGCGGCCCGGCAGAGCGTGTGAGGGCACCCGGACACTTCGGTCCGCGCCGAAGCGTCGGTGCCGCATGCTGGGTGCATGACCGCCAAGGACGTCCGGGCCGCCGGACTCGCCGCGCTCGCCTCGCTCGTCGCCGACGAGACGCGGGCCGCCTGTCTGCTGGCGCTGCTGGACGGACGCGCCTGGACCGCCGGGGAACTGGCCCGGCACGCCGGGGTGGCCCCGTCCACGCTCAGCGAGCACCTGGGCAAGCTGGTCGCCGGCGGGTTGCTGGCCGAGGAGCGGCAGGGCCGGCACCGGTACGTGCGGCTGGCCGACGCGCGGGTGGCCCAGCTCCTGGAGGACCTGACCGTCCAGGTGGCGCCCGACGACGCCGCACGCCCGCGCACCCTGCGGGCGTCGAGCGCGGGCTCGGCGATGGCCCGGGGCCGCACCTGCTACGACCACCTCGCCGGACGGCTGGGCATCGCGGTCACGGACGCGCTCACCGAGCGGGGGCTGCTGCGCCAGGACACCGGGTTCGCGCTGACGGACGCGGGACTGCGGTGGTACGGCACGGCGGGCATCGCCCTCGACCGGTCGGCCCGGCGCCCGCTGGCCCGGGCGTGCCTGGACTGGACCGAGCGGCGGCCCCATCTCGCGGGCACGGCGGGCGCCGCGCTGTGCCGCCACGCGCTGGAGGCGGGCTGGTGCGAGCGGATCGGGTCCGAGCGGGCGGTGCGGGTGACTCCGTCGGGGGCGCGGGCGCTGTACGAACTGCTGGGCATCGAGCGGGAGGCGCTGTGCTGAGAACGGGGGTGCGGGGCGTGCCGGTGGCCCGGTGCGGGTCCGCTCCGGCCGGCAGCGCCGTTCCACGCAACCCTCGGATCCTCCCCGGCGCCCCCGCCGCAGGGCGCCGTCGCTTTTCCGCCAGCCGGCCTCACACCGTCCCGCCTAGCCTCAGGAGCATGATGAGCAACGCCCCGCGTCACCCCCTGCTGCCCGCCGCGGCCGCCGTGTTCACCGTCGTGCTCTGGGCCTCCGCCTTCGTGGCGATCCGCAGTGCCGGCGACGCCTACTCGCCGGGTGCGCTGGCGCTCGGGCGGCTGCTGGCCGGAGCGCTCACGCTGGGCGTCCTGTGCGTCGTACGACGGGAGGGGCTGCCACCGAGAGCGGCCTGGCGCGGCATAGCCCTCTCCGGGGTGCTCTGGTTCGGGTTCTACATGGTCGCCCTCAACTGGGGCGAGCAGCGGGTGGACGCCGGCACCGCCGCCCTCGTCGTGAACGTCGGCCCGCTGCTGATCGCCCTGCTCGGGTCCCGGCTGCTGGGCGACCCCATGCCGCCGAGGCTGCTGGCGGGGATGGCGGTGTCCTTCGCCGGCGCCGTGACCGTGGGCCTTTCGATGTCGTCCGGGGGCGGCGGGGCCTCGCTGCTCGGGGTGGTGGCGTGTCTGCTGGCGGCGATGGCGTACGCCGCCGGGGTCGTGTCGCAGAAGCCCGCCCTCGGGCAGGCGAGCGCCCTGCAGGTGACGACGTTCGGATGTCTCGTCGGCGCGGTGGTGTGCCTGCCGTTCGCCGGACAGCTCGTGAGCGAGGCGGCCCACGCGCCCGTGTCGGCGACCCTGGACATGGTCTACCTGGGCGTCTTCCCGACCGCGCTGGCCTTCACGACCTGGGCCTACGCCCTCGCCCGCACCACCGCCAGCCGGATGGGCGCGACCACGTACGCCGTGCCGGCGCTGGTCGTGCTGATGTCGTGGCTGGTGCTCGGCGAGGTGCCGGGGGCGCTGACCCTGGTGGGCGGGGTGCTGTGCCTGGCAGGTGTCGCGGTGTCGCGGTCCAGGTCGGCCGGACGCTCGCGCCGGGTCGCGGCCGGGGAGCCGCGACCCGAGAAGGTGCGCTGAACCGGGCGGGCGCCGGCCGCCGGGTCGTGTCCGCGACGTCGCGTCGTTCGCCCATAGGGCGGGCGTCGCGGCGTCCGGTGCGTGCTCTGGCACTCCCCCGGCCGAAGGACGGGGGAGTGCCAGCCTGGCCTAGAACACCACCAGCGCGCGGCCGCCCTTGCCCGCGAGCATGTTCTCGAACGCCGCCGGGATGCCCTCCAGGGCGATCCGCTCGGTGACCAGCACCGAGAGGTCGAGCCGGCCCTCCCGTACGTGCTCGGCGAGGACGGGCACGTCGCGGGCCGGGTCGGTGTTGCCGTAGACGCAGCCGGACAGGGTGCGGCCCCAGTGGAAGATCTCCAGGGCGTTGAAGGTGACCTCCTGGTCCTTGCCGCCGATACCGACGACGGTCGTCCGGCCGCCGCGGCGGGTGGAGTCCCAGGCGGCGCGGATGCTGACCGCGCGGCCCACGCACTCCACGGCGACGTCGACGCCCTGCTTGCCGGTGAGGGCGCGGATCTCGCGCGCGGTGGCGTCGGAGGCGAGGACGTAGTCGGTGGCGCCGGCCGCGCGGGCCAGTTCCTCCTTCTCCGGCGAGACGTCCACGGCGATGATCCGGGAGGCGCCCGCGATACGGGCCGCCTGGAGCGTGGCGAGACCGACGCCGCCGGCGCCGAACACCGCCACCGTCTCGCCGTCGCGGACCCGTGCCGAGTGGTGGACGGCGCCGTAGCCGGTGAGGACGGCGCAGCCCAGCAGGGCGGCGTCGGTGAGCGGGACGCCGTCGGGCAGCGGCAGCACGCAGGACGCGGCGACCACCGTCTCCTCGGCGAACGCGGCGACGTTCAGGCCGGGGTGGAGTTCGGTGCCGTCGCTCGTGCGGGCGTGCACGCCCGCCGCGCCGGACAGGGCGTTGGCGCACAGCCAGACCTCGCCGAGCGCGCAGGCGTGACAGGCGCCGCAGGCCGGCGCCCAGTTGAGGACGACGAGGTCGCCCGGTGCGACATGGGTGACGCCCTCCCCCACGGACACCACGGTGCCGGCGCCCTCGTGGCCGAGGACCGCCGGGACCGGCACCCGCATGGTCCCGTTGGACAGGGACAGGTCGGAGTGGCAGACGCCCGCGGCGGCGAGGCGGACGCGGACCTGCCCGGGGCCCGGGTCGGGCAGTTCGATGCCGGTGATCTCCAGGGGTGCGCCGATGGCGGGCAGGACGGCGGCTCGTACGGCCATGGCTCGCTGGCTCCTCAGAACTGCAGGGACTTGGTCTGGAGGTACTCGGCCAGTCCGTGGCTGCCGAGTTCCCGGCCCACCCCGGACTGCTTGTAGCCGCCGAACGGGGCGAGCGGGTTGAACCGGCCGCCGTTGATGTCGACCTGGCCGGTGTCCATGCGGCGGGCGAAGGCCACCGCCTCGGACTCCTCCCCGGCCCAGACGGCGCCCGCGAGCCCGTACACGGTGCCGTTGGCGATGCGCAGGGCGTCCTCCTCGTCCTCGTAGCGCAGGACGGACAGCACCGGGCCGAAGATCTCCTCCTGGGCGACGGTCATCTCCGGGGTGACGTCGGCGAGGACCGTCGGGCTGACGAAGTAGCCCCGCTCGCGCGGTGCTTCGGGGCCGCCCGCGACCAGGCGGGCGCCCTCGGCGACGCCCTTCTCGATGTAACCGAGCACGCGGGCCTGCTGCTTGGCGTTGACGACCGGGCCGATGCGGTCGCCGTACTTGGCGGCGGCGGCCGCGGCCAGCTCGACGGCCTCGTCGTAACGGTCGCGGTGGACCAGCATCCGGGTCCAGGCGCTGCACGTCTGGCCGGAGTTGGACATCACGTTGGCGACGCCCACGCCCACCGCCCGGGCGAGGTCGGCGCTCGGCAGGATGACGTTGGCTGACTTGCCGCCCAGCTCCAGCGCCACCCGCTTCACGGCGGCGCCGGCCACCGCGCCGATCCGCCGGCCGACCGCCGTGGAGCCGGTGAAGGAGACCAGGTCGACGTCCGGGTGCTCGGCGAGGGCCTGCCCGGCGACCGGGCCGAGGCCGGTGACGAGGTTGAACACCCCGGCCGGGACGCCGGCCTCGTGGACGGCCTCGGCGAAGAGCTGGGCGGTGAGCGGGGTGTCCTCGGCGGGCTTGAGGACGACCGTGCAGCCGGCGGCCAGCGCGGGGGCGACCTTGGCGACGATCTGGTGCAGCGGGTAGTTCCAGGGGGTGATCGCGCCGACCACGCCGACCGGCTCGTGCAGCACGGTGGAGTTGCCGACCTTCTCCTCGAAGGAGTGGGTCGCGGCCAGCTCGGCGTAGGAGCCCGCGACCGCGATCGGCACGCTCGCGTGCACGGCCTGCGAGAACTGCAGGGGCGAGCCCAGCTCGGCGGTGACCGTCTCGGCGATCTCGTCCTTGCGGGCGACCAGGACGTCGCGCAGGGCGGTCAGGCGCGCGGCGCGCTCGGCGGGGGGCGTGGCCGCCCAGGCCGGGAAGGCCGCGCGGGCGGCGCGTACGGCGGTGTCGACGTCCTGCGCGTCACCGGCCGGGACCCGGCCGACGACCTGCTCGTCGGCCGGGTTCACGACCTCGATCACGTCCCGGCCGGCGGCGGGGCGCCAGGCGCCGTCGATGTACAGGCCGTCATGTGCCTTCATGCTGGTTCCTCCCGGCGGGTCTCCGTCGTCCGTCACACAAACTAGCGGCGATAGTTTTCGTGCGCCAGACTCGCCCGGGCGCCGGCGGTCCCCGGTACCCGGACGTACCGGGACATCATCGCCGGATCGGCGGCGGCTCACTCCTCCAGGTCGGGCAGCCTGGCCGGCGCCGGGCAGATGCGGTCGCCGTGCTGGTCGAAGACGAAGAGGTGGGCGAGGTCGACGAGCAGGGGCACCTGCATGCCGTGGCGCAGCCGGATGTCGGGGGTGGTGCGGACCACCAGGTCGCCGGGGAGCCGGCCCTCCGGCGGCGCGGGCTCGGGCACGGTCTCCCGGGGCTGCTCCAGCACCACCACGGGGCCGGCCCGCAGCGACCCGGCCCGCTCCCGCAGCCGGTCCAGCACGCCCGCCCCGTCCCGGCGGCGCCTGCGGGCGGCCCGGGCGGCCGGGCGCGGGGCCTCCAGCTCGGGCACCAGGGCGGGGCGCGAACCGGTGTTGAAGTGCACGAGGGTCTCGTGCCCCTGGAACTCCATGTGCTCCACCAGCCCGGTCAGCGGCACCTCGCCGGGCCGGGCGGCGCTGTGCTTGGCGATGCGCACCGCCTCCGAGCGCAGCCCGACGATGATCTCGCGGCCCTGCTGGACGCGGAGCAACTGGTGGTCGAGGGAGAGGGGTTCGGGCAGGCGCAGGTACTGCTTGCCGAGGCTGATGGTCATGGCGCCGTCGAGCGGGGCGCGGACCAGGCCGCGCAGCAGGTTGATGCGCGGGGTGCCGATGAAGGCGGCGACGAAGACGTTGCGGGGCAGCGCGTAGACCTCGCGCGGGGTGCCGACCTGCTGGAGCACGCCGCCGCGCAGCACGGCGACCCGGTCGCCGAGGGACATGGCCTCGGACTGGTCGTGCGTGACGTACACCGTGGTGACGCCCAGCTCGCGGGTGAGCTGGGATATCTCGGCCCGCAGGTGGTTGCGGAGCTTGGCGTCGAGGTTGGACAGCGGCTCGTCCATCAGGAACGCTGAGGGGTGGCGGGCGATGGCCCGGCCCATGGCGACGCGCTGGCGTTCGCCGCCGGAGAGCTGGCCGGGGAACCGGTCGAGCAGGTCCTCGATGCCGAGCATGCGGGCGGTCGCGTCCACGCGCGGGGCCGGGTCGGCGGCGGGGGCCTCGATGCGCAGCGGGAAGCCGATGTTGTCGCGGCTGGTCATGCTCGGGTAGAGGGCGAAGTTCTGGAAGACCATGGCGATGTCCCGCTCGGCGGGCAGCCAGTCGTTGGCGTGCTCGCCGTCGAGGAACAGCGCGCCGTCGTCGATCTCCTCGAGGCCGGCGATCATGCGCAGCACGGTGGACTTGCCGCAGCCGGAGGGGCCGAGCAGGACCAGGAACTCGCCGGGCGCGATGTCCAGCGAGACCCGGTCGACCACCCGGGGGCCCCGGGCGTACGACTTGCTCACGTCGTGCAGAGAGATGGCGCGTGTCATGGGTGCTGCCCCCGGGGGCTGTGCGGAGCGCCGCTGCTCCTTGGGTCCGGGGTCCCGTGCGGACGTACGGGACCCAGGGGCATGCCGTCGCGTTCCCGCCGCGCGGCCGGCGGGAAGGGGACGACAGGCCCCACGAGTCACGGAAGTTAACGGAATGTGCCCGGTCGCGGAAGAGTGGTGACGATGTCCGGGAACACGCCCCAGGCGGGGGCGGGAAACGGAGGGGCGGGTTCGGGCTCCGGACCGCCCGGTACGGGGCGCGGGAGGCGGCGCCCGGGGCGGGTCAGCCGGTCGCGGTGAGGTGGGCGAAGACCACCACGTTGCTCGTGTAGCCGGTGCGCCGGCTGTACAGGCCGCCGCAGGTGAGCACGCGCAACTCCGGGCGCTTGGCGGGGCCGTAGACCTCCTCGTCGGGGAAGCCGGCCTTGTCGTACACCTTCACCCGGTCCACGCTGTAGACGGCGGTACGGCCGTCCGCGCGCCTGACCTCGATCGGCTTGCCGGGCTCGACCTGGGCGAGGGCCGCGAAGACGGCGGCGCCGGTCAGGGTGTCGCGGTGGCCGACGGCGACGGCGGTGCCGGTCTGTCCCGGCGTGGGGCCGCCCTGGTACCAGCCGACCTCCTTCGGGCGGTCCAGCGGAGGTGTCGACAACTGATGGTCGCGGTCCAGTCGCAGACCCATGACCGGGGCGTCGATGCCGAGGGACGGGATGCGGAAGTCCGTCGGCCGGGACCGGGTGGCCAGGGGGCGGGGCGGGGGCGCCTGGTCACCGGACTCCCCCTGCCGTCCGTCGCCGCCGGACCGGCCGCCCGCCTGGGCCGGTCCGTCCGGTCCGCCGCACCTGACCCCCACCGTCACCAGGACGGCCGCGAGCAGGGCCGTCCTGACGAGGCGGTAGGCGCGGGTCCTGTACCACGGCCTGGGTCGGCGCCTACGCGGCGCCATGGGGCCGCCGGCGGATCAGCCGGATGTACACGGCGCCGCTGACCGCGACCAGTCCGACGGCCGCGGCGGCCGCGACCGGCGAGAACGCGCCCGTGGTGTCGACGAGGCCGCCGCCGCCCGCGTGCACACCGCCCTTGGGGCCGCCGTCGTTGTGGTCGCCGCCGCCCGAGCCCCAGGCCGAGTCGCCCTGCTGGTCGTGGTTCTGCTGGTCGTGGTTCTGCTGGTGGTCCTCGATCTGGCCACCGGGACCCTGCTGCCCCTCCACCCTGCCGTCACGGCAGTTGACGCGGAAGACCTTCTCCTTCAGGGCCGTGGGCGTCCCGACGGTCCAGCTGATCTTGTACTGCCCGTCCGCGAGGCCCAGCGGGTCGGTGTGGCCGGCGCCGCCGGCGAGCTGGATGGTGCCCGTCACCATGGCGGCCGTGGGCAGCGGGGGCTGGGGCGTGATGGTGTACGTGATGACGGGCAGCGAGTCGAAGTTGACGGCCTCGAGGAAGAACTTGCAGACCACCGGGTCGTCCTTCGCCGAGCCGATGAACGACGGCGGATTGGTGGAACGCGCGTTGTGGATCCTGATGTCGCCGTTCTCCCCCTGGGCCACCGCGCCCGGGGCCGCCACCCACGACGCGCCCGCCGCGGCGAGCGTGGTCAGGAGGACGGTGGCACCCGCGCGGGAGAAGGTCCGTGGAAGTGTCAGGGTGGGCATGCAAGCTCCTCCGAGTTAGACGATTTTCATACAAATCGCTCTTCTCTGGACTCTCACGCATGCGCTCCACGGCCCGCGGCACCAACGCCGGACGCGCCGTCAGATATCGCTCGTGCGGCGCAACGCCGGGCCCGCACGGCCCTTCTCCGCCGCCGGATCGGCCTCCGTACCGGCCGCGGGATCGGCTTTCCGATCGGGCACCGAACCGGCCTCCGGCGACCGTTCTCCGCTCTCCGGCGAGCGCACCGCCACGGCCGAGGACAGCACAGCAACGCGCCCAGCATCACGAACGGCGCGGCCACTCCGGCCACTCCCGCGACCAGGCCCGCGGCGGCCGGGGCGGCGACCTGGCCGAGCCGGTTGCCGGTCAGGCGCAGGGCGAGCGCGGTGGAGCGGGCGCAGGCCGGGGCGGCCTGCACGACCGTCGTCATGGACAGCGGCTGTCCGACGCCCAGGCAGAAACCGAGGACGGTCAGCATCACGCCGAGCGCCCACACCGGCGCCGGCACGGCCACGCCCGCGCACAGCACGGCCGCCAGGAAGCAGGTCACGGTGAGCAGCGCGGGACGGCCCAGCAGCCGCAGCAGCGGGGTGAGGACGAGCCGGCAGGCGATGGTGGCCCCGGCGCGCAGACCGAGCAGGACGCCGACCACGGCGGGGGCGATGCCCCGGTGCTCGCCGACCACCGGGAGATAGGCGGTGAGGATGTCGGTGGCGGAGAGCACGGAGAGGCTGATGAGCATCCCCGCGGGCACGCCCCGGGCGCGCAGGATCCCGCCGACCGGCACCCTGCCGCCCTTCGGCGGGGCGGAGTTGACGGCCGTGCGGTCCTCGACGCGCCACAGCGAGGTGAGCGCGAGCGCCCCGCCCGCGCCCGCCACGACGAGGGCGAGCCCGCTGCTGCCGGCCATGTCGGGGCCGCCGATGAGGGCGCCCGCGGCGATCGGCCCGACGAGCTGGCCGAGGGAGGCGCCGATGGTGAAGTGCCCGAAGTTGCGGTCCTGTTCGTGCGGTGCGGACTGCCGGGCCACCAGCGACTGGGCGCCGATCACGAAGCTGAGGTGCCCGAGCCCCATCACCCCGCTCCACACGGCCGTCGTCCACAGGGAGCCGGCCAGCCCGCTGAGTACGCAGCCGGCGGAGACGAGGACGACGCCCACCGGGAGCAGCGGAGCGCAGCGGCCGTGGTCGGTGCGGCGGCCGAGCGGTACCGCCGCGAACAGCGGGAGCAGGGCGTACACCCCGGCGATGACGCCGACCGCCCGCTCGTCGGCGCCCAGCGCGAGCGCCCGGTAGGAGACGGCGGGCCGGGCCATCGACACCGCCCCCTGCGCGAGACCGAAGGCGACGACGAGGCGGAGCAGCCAGCCGCGGTTCCCACCGGGCGCCATGGGACCTTCTCCTTCCGGGAGGCTTTCGGGGTGCTTCCTCAGGTGAACGCTCCTGGGCGTCCGGCGGGTCAGAGGATGCCGAAGACGACGCCCGCGCCGAGCACCACCAGCGAGGTGAGGACGGCCCACTTCACGACGAACCGGGTGTGGTCGCCGAACTCGACCTTGGCCATGCCGACGAGGACGTACACGGCCGGGACGAGCGGGCTGGACATGTGCAGCGGCTGGCCGACGATCGAGGCGCGGGCGATCTCCACGGTGGACACGCCGTGGGCCTGGCCCGCCTCCGCGAGCACCGGCAGGATGCCGAAGTAGAAGCCGTCGTTGGACATGAAGTACGTGAGCGGGATGCTCAGCACGCCGGTGACGAGGGCCATGTGCGGGCCCATGCCGTCGGGGACGTTGCGCACCAGCCACTCGGCCATGTGGTCCACCATGCCGGTGCCCTGCAGCACTCCGGTGAAGACGGCGGCGGCGAAGACCATGCCGGAGACGTTGAGGACGTTCTCGGCGTGCGCGGCGATCCGGGCCTTCTGGTCCGGCATGTGCGGGAAGTTGACGGTCAGCGCGAGGGCGGCGCCGAGCAGGAACAGCACCGGGATCGGCAGCCACTCCATGATCATGGCGGTGAGCAGGGCGACCGTGAGCAGCGCGTTGAACCAGTACAGCTTCGGCCGCAGGGTCGCGCGGCCGGGGTCGAGGCCCTGGAAGCCCTCGTCCTCGGGCGCCTCGGGCAGGCCCCCGCCGGAGCCGGCGTCCCCGGTGCGCTTCGCGGTGCCGCTGGAACCGGCGCCGACCAGCACGGTCTGCGTCTCGGGCGCCTCCACCAGCGCCTCGTCCAGGGTGAGGACGCCGAGCCGCTTGCGCTCGCGCCGGCCGAGGACGTAGGCGAGGACGAGGACGAACAGCAGGCCCGTGGCCAGGGCCGGGATCATCGGGACGAAGATGTCGCTCGCGTCCAGCTTCAGCGCGGTCGCGGCGCGCGCGGTCGGGCCGCCCCAGGGGAGGGTGTTCATCACGCCGTTGGCCATGGCCGCGACGCCGGTCATCACGACCAGGCTCATCTTCAGCCGCTTGTACAGCGGGTACATCGCCGAGACGGTGATCATGAAGGTGGTGGAGCCGTCGCCGTCGAGGGAGACGATCGCGGCGAGGACGGCCGTGCCGACGACGATCCGCAGCGGATCGGCCCTGCAGAACCGCAGGATGCCGCGGACGATCGGGTCGAAGAGGCCGACGTCGATCATCACACCGAAGTAGACGATCGCGAACATGAGCATCGCCGCTGTGGGGGCGAGGCCGGTGACGCCGTCGATGACGTAGTCGCCGAGGTGGGCGCCCTTGCCCACGAAGACACAGAAGAGTGCCGGTATGAGCACGAGCGCCGCGATCGGCGACATCTTCTTCAGCATGATCAGGACCAGGAAGGTCGCGATCATGGCGAAGCCGAGAATGGTCAGCATGAAATGGATACCTAACGTTCGCCCTTGAACATCCCGCCTGGGGCCGGCGGTGTGACGTTAGGTCCCGTCAAACGGCGTTAACAAGTGGTTGACACGCGAGCAATAAGCGCGAAAGTCCAGGTCACAGCTTTACTCAGGTCAGCGCGCCCAGCTTCGCCGACACGGCCGCCACCTCGACCGGCACCCCGTTGAGGACCGCGTTGCCGGACAGCGGGTCGAGCAGGCTGCCGTCGAGGAGCTGGTTGACGTTGACGCCGGGGTCGGCGACGGCGTGGCTCAGCCGGACGCCGGGGCGGTCGTGGCCCCAGCCGTGCGGCAGGCTCACCACGCCCGGCCGGACCGCGTCGGTGACCTCGGCGGGCGCGGTCACCTCTCCCCCGGCGCCCTTGACCCGCACCTGTTCCCCGTCCGCTATGCCGAGGCGTGCGGCGTCGCGCGGGTTGAGCTGCAGGGTGCAGCGGTTGCTGCCGCCGGTGAGGGCGGGCACGTTGTGCATCCAGCTGTTGTTGGAGCGCAGGTGACGGCGTCCGACGAGGACCAGTGCGGCGGGGCGCTCGCGCAGGGCGGCGCGCAGCCGGGGCAGGTCGCCGGCGATCGGCCCGGGCAGCAGCTCGATCCTGCCGCTCACGGTCTTCAGGGGCTGCGGCAGGCGCGGGCGCAGCGGGCCCAGGTCGATGCCGTGCGGGTGGTCGAGCAGCCTGCGCAGCGTCAGTCCGTCGGGCCGGGCGCCGAAGCCGTCGCCGTAGGGGCCGAGGCGCAGCATCAGGTCGAGCCGCCGCTCGGGGCCGCTCTCCCCGGTGAGCTGCGCGGCGAGCTCCTCCGGATCGCGCCCGTGCACCGGGGAGTGGGGTTCCTGGACGGCCTTGCCGAGGGTCTGCCCGACGACCATCGCGTCCACGGCGGCCGGGTCGGCGCCGTGCCGGCCCGTCGCGGCCAGGACCAGCCGGGCGAGGATCTCCGTCTCCGCCATGCGGCCGGGTTCGAGGGGGACGGCGGGGCGGCTGTAGCGGACCTGGTTGCGGACCGCGAGGGTGTTGAAGGCGAAGTCGTGGTGGGGGCTCTGCGAGGGCGGCGGCGGGGGCAGTACGACGTCCGCGTGGCGGGAGGTCTCGTTGAGGTACGGATCGACGCTGACCATGAAGTCCAGTGAGTCCAGGGCCTTGTCGAGGCGGTCGCCGTCGGGCGCGGACAGTACCGGGTTGGCCGCGACGACGACGAGCGCGCGGACCGGTTCACCCGCGTCCGTCGCGGTGTCGATCTCCTCGGCGAGCGCGGAGAGCGGCAACTCGCCCTTGGCCTCCGGCAGCTGCCGTACGCGCGAGTGCCAGCGGCCGAGCGCGAAGCCGTGGCCGGGGCCGGCCGGGCGCGGGGTCCGGTCGGTGGCGGCCTGCGGGAACAGGGCGCCGCCCGGCCGGTCCAGGTTGCCGGTGAGGACGTTGAGGACGTCGACCAGCCAGCTCGCGAGGGTGCCGTGCGGGACGGTGCAGCTCCCGATGCGGGCGTAGACGGCGGCGGTGGGGGCGGCGGCGAGTTCGCGGGCGAGGGTGCGGATGAGGTCCGCGTCGAGGTCGCAGGCGGGGGCCACCGCCTCGGGGGTGAAGTCGGCGAGGGCCGCCCGGAGTTCGTCGACGTCCTTGACGTGCGGGGCGAGCGCGCCGAGGTCGGTCAGCTCCTCCTCGAACAGCACGGTGGCCAGCGCGGCGAGCAGCAGGGCGTCGGTGCCGGGGCGGATCGCCAGGTGCCGGTCGGCGAGTTTGGCGGTGCGGGTGCGGCGGGGGTCCACCACGGTGAGCCGGCCGCCGCGGGCCCTGAGGGCCTTGAGCCTGCCGGGGAAGTCCGGGGCGGTGCACAGACTTCCGTTGGACTCCAGGGGGTTGGCGCCGATCAGCAGCAGGTGGTCGGTGCGGTCGAGGTCCGGGACCGGGATGGCGTTGGCGTCGCCGAAGAGCAGACCGCTGGAGACGTGCTTGGGCATCTGGTCGACCGTGGAGGCGGTGAACAGGCTGCGGGTGCGCAGGGCGGCCAGCAGGACCGGCGGGTAGAGGGCGCCGGCCATGGTGTGCACGTTGGGGTTGCCGAGGACCACGCCGAGGGCGTGCGGCCCGTACCGCTCGACGACCGGGCGCAGACCCGCCGCGACCCTGTCGAAGGCCTCCTCCCAGGTGGCCTCGCGCAGCGCGCCGTCCTCGCGGACCAGCGGCCCGCGCAGCCGGTCGGGGTCGCCGTCGACGGCCCCGAAGGAGGCGCCCTTGGGGCAGATGAAGCCCTTGCTGAAGACGTCCTCGCGGTCGCCGCGGGCGCCGGTGACCCGGCTGCCCTCGACGGTGAGGGTCAGCCCGCAGGTGGCCTCGCACAGGGGGCAGATTCGCAGGGCGGTGCGGGGCACGGGTCCTCCCGGAGGATCGGCGGCGGTGCCGGGCCCGCCCCGGTGGGCCCGGGTGGGCTCCGGCGGGCTCGGGGGGTGAGCATACCGACCGGTAGGCATGGAGGGGAGCCCCCGCGTCGGCCGCGTCCGCGGGCCAAGTTCAGTCGAGGACGCGCCCCAGGTACGCCCGCAGCAGCTCGCGGGTCTCGTGGATGATCGCCTCGTCCCCCTCGGGATCGACCCGGAAGGCGAGCTGCACGAGGGTGTCGGCGCTCTCCACGGCGACCAGGAAGACACGGCGCAGATCCTCGCCGGGTGTGCGGCCGAGGTAGCCGGAGAGCAGGTCGGTGAGCCGGCCGGCGACCCGGGTGTTGGGCTCCGCCTGCCGGGCGCCGACCGGGATCTGGTTGCCGAAGTCCACGAGGGAGAAGCCGGGCGCGGTGCGCTTCATGGCGAGGTACTCGTCCAGTACGGCGTCCACGGCGGCCCGCCAGTCCCCGCGCCGTTCGCCCTTCAGCCGCTCCGAGACGCGTTCGGAGTACCGCTCCAGGTTGCGCTGCGCGAGGGCGTCGGCCATCTGCCGCTTGTTGCCGAAGAACCGGTAGACCGAACCGATGGGCACCTCGGCGCGCGCCGCCACCGCGCGGGTGCTCAGGGCCTCGTAGCCGGCCTCGTCGAGGAGGTCGGCGCAGGCGTCGAGGATCCTGGTCAGCCGTTCGGCGCTGCGCCGCTGGACCGGGGCGCGGCGAAGCGATGTCGCGTGGGGCACGGACTTCATGATGCCTCTCCGCCGGGGTCGGGTGAACCTCGCCCCCCAGTACGGAGAAGAGTGGCCGATGCACTCATCGGCGGTGCCGGGGGCGTCCCGCTCATGGGCGGACCGGGGCCGTCGCACCGGCCCGGACAGCGGCAGCAGGACCGAGACCGCGGGCGCGGCGAGGGTCCTGCCCGTCCATGGCCTCCACGACATGCCCGGGAGGTCGGAACAACGTCCCGGCATCCCGAATCCCCCTGAAGTCCGGTTCCCGGCCCATCCCTTCGGGTGGACCCGGCGCGAGAACCCGGGACCCCCTTGCGCCCGGACCCCCACCATTCCTACGGTGATGCATAGGAATCAGGAGCGCAAGGGAGCGATCAATGAGCGATGGGGGTACCTCCCGCGCGAGCGGGTTCGAGCGTGGGGGAGCGCGGAAGACCGCCGAGGGACTGTCGTACCTGACCGGGTTCGGCAACGAGCACGCCTCGGAGGCGGTGCCGGGCGCCCTGCCGGAGGGCCGCAACTCGCCGCAGCGCGCGCCGCTCGGCCTGTACGCCGAGCAGCTCAGCGGCACGGCGTTCACCGAACCGCGGGCGCACAACCGGCGCTCCTGGCTGTACCGCGTCCGGCCGTCGGCCGCGCACCCCGCGTTCACCCGCACCGGCAACGGCGCGATCCGCACGGCGCCCTTCACCGAGACCGTGCCCGACCCCAACCGGCTGCGCTGGAACCCGCTGCCCGAGCCGCCGGCCGGCACCGACTTCCTGGCGGGGCTGTGGACGCTGGGCGGCAACGGCGACGCCACCCAGCGGACCGGCATGGCCGTGCACCTGTACCACGCCAACGCCTCGATGGAGCGGGTGTTCTCCGACGCCGACGGGGAGCTCCTCATCGTGCCGGAGCGCGGCGGCCTGCTGCTGCACACCGAGTTCGGCCGGCTCCATGTGGAGCCCGCACATGTGGCACTGATTCCGCGCGGGGTGCGCTTCCGTGTGGAGCTGCTCGACGAGTCGGCCCGCGGCTATGTGTGCGAGAACTACGGGGCGCCGTTCCAGCTCCCCGATCTCGGTCCCATCGGCGCCAACGGGCTCGCGAACGCCCGGGACTTCCGGGCGCCGGTCGCCGCGTACGAGGAGGTGGAGGGGCCGGTGGAGGTGGTCAACAAGTTCTGCGGCAACCTCTGGACCGCCACGTACGACCACTCCCCGCTCGACGTGGTCGCCTGGCACGGCAACCATGTGCCGTACGTCTATGACCTGCGCCGTTTCAATGTGATCGGCACCATCTCCTACGACCACCCCGACCCGTCCATCTTCACGGTGCTGACGTCCCCGTCGGACACCCCGGGCCTGGCCGGCGTCGACTTCGTGGTGTTCGCCCCGCGCTGGCTGGTGGGCGAGGACACCTTCCGGCCGCCGTACTTCCACCGGAACGTGATGAGCGAGTACATGGGCCTCGTCGAGGGCGCCTACGACGCCAAGGCGGAGGGGTTCGTGCCCGGCGGCGGCTCGCTGCACAACATGATGTCGGCGCACGGCCCGGACCGGGAGACCTTCGACCGGGCGAGCGCGGCCGAGCTGAAGCCGCAGCGGGTCGACGACGGACTGGCGTTCATGTTCGAGACCCGCTGGCCGCTGACGCTCGCCCCGCAGGCGGCCGGGGCCGGCCACCTCCAGCAGCGGTACGACGACGTCTGGCAGGGCCTCGAGCGCCACTTCCGGGCGCTGTGACGGCTCCGTTGCACCGAACGATCCCGAACAGGTACGGATAGCCCCGTGACCTCCTTCGCCCCGGATTCGATCGTCCTGAACCGCAAGCTGCCGCTGTGGTACCAGGTGTCGCAGTCGCTGCGCGCCTCGATACTCGGCCGCTCACCGCGGGACCCGCTGCGCCTGCCCACTGAGGAGCGGCTCGCGGAGCACTACGGGGTGAGCGTGCTCACCATGCGGCAGGCGCTGAAGGAGCTGGAGGACGAGGGGCTGATCAGCCGGCACCGGCGGCGCGGCACGTTCATCGAGCCCGACGCGCGGCGCGGCGCCCCGGTGCGGCTGCTGGGTTCGGTGGACGCGATCGTCGCCCAGCAGTCCGGCATGACGACCGAACTGCTGGAGCAGGGCAGCACGCCGGTGACCGGCGAACTCGCCGAGCACTTCCCGGACCTGGCGGAGGTGGCGACGTACCACCGGCTGCGCAGCGACGAGAAGACCGGCGAGCCGACCAACCACGCCCGCAACCACGTCCGCCCCGAACTCGCGGCGCGCATCGACGTGCGGGACCTGGTCCGCTGGCCGATGACGAAGGTGCTGCGGGACGTCGCGGGTGCGGACATCAGCCGCATCACGGACACCGTGGAGGCCCGGCTCGCCGACCCGGAGACCGCGCGGCTGCTCCAGGTGCCGCTGCTCAGCCCGATCCTGCACTACACGGGCGTGACCTACGACGCCGCCGGACGGGCACTCGACGTGGTGGTGATCCACTACCGGGGCGACCGCTTCTCGTTCACGGTGACCCTGGACGCCACCTGACCCGGCCGTCACCGGCAGGCTCTACGATGCCCAGCGTGACGCACGACGACGCTCCGCCGCTGGCGGACCTCATGCCGTGGTCCGTCGCACCGCTGCGGCCGGGCCGCGCCTGGCCGACGGCGCCCGACCCCGGCTCCCTGCGGGCCCGCTGGGACGCGCTGCTCAAGGCCGGCGGCCCGGACCGGGAGGCCCTGTTCGAGCCGACCCGCTCGCGCACCGCGCACTCCGCGGTGGGCCAGCTCCCCGGCCAGTCCTCCGGCACCGAGCGGCTGGCGCGCGCCGAGGGCCCCTGCGCCGAGCCGGTGCGGGTGCTGGCGGCCCCCTTCGACGAGCAGTGGCTGATCCCGGACCACCGGCTGCTCGACGTGGCCCGGCCGGAGCTGTGGCGGGTGGCGGGCGAGCGGCAGGTGTTCCTGGTGGAGACGGGCGACGACGGCCCGCTGCTCGCGACCTCGCTGCTGCCGCTGATGCGCCCCGGCCGTGTCCGGCCGCTGTACCGCCGCCCGGACGGCACGGAGCCGAACCTGGCGCCCGGCCTGCTGGACCACCTGGGCGCCCTGCTCGGGGAACGCCCCGCCGCCGCGGACGTGCTGGCCTGGATCCTGGCGGCGGTCCGGCCCGGCCGCACCGTCCCGCTCACCCGGGACGCCGGGGTCTGGGCCGCCGGCGTGGAACTGGGCCGCCGCATGCTGTGGCTGATGCGCCGCGACGGCGAACGCCCCAGACTGCCCGGCGGCCGCCGCCCCTACGTCCGCGCTCCCCTGCCCGTGCGCCCCCTCACCCTGCGCTACGACCGGGAGGAGGAGACGCTGCACCTCGACGAGGGCCGGATCTCCCCGGTGCCGCCGGAGGCCTGGGACCACGAGGTGGCCGGGGTCCGGACCCTGGAGGCATGGTTCGCGGCCCGCACCGCTGCGGCGGAGCCGGGCACCCTGGCCGCGATCCGCCCCGCCGCCTGGCCGCAGGCCTGGACGTCGGAGCTGCTGGAGCTGGTCACGGTGCTGGCCCTGCTGGCGGAACTGCGCCCGCGGCGGGCCGCGCTGGAGGTCACCTCACCGGTCACCGCGGCCGAGCTGCGCGACGCGGGCGTCCTCCCGGTCCCGGCCTCCGCCCGCCGCCCCGCCTCGGTCCTGGACCACCAGGAGGAGGGCCCGGACGGCCAGTTCGCCCTGCTCTAGCGGTGGCAGCGAGGCCTCCGGCCGGGTGGCGCCGGCGGCGTCCTCGGCTTGTCCAGCAGGGCGAAGCCGCTGTCCAGGCCGTTCCGGGTGAAGTCGAACCGGGGGCCGGGGACCGGCCGGCGCCTGAGCCGGGTCAGGGTGCCGGTGAGGACCCCCGTGTCCCGCGCCCAGGTGCGTGAGTCGCCGTGTCCGAGGTCCCGGAGGGCCTCGCGGGGAAGGAAGTCCAGCGGCCGGCCGCCACGCAGCCACAGGGCGGGCCCGGGACCGCGGACGGCCGCCGGCAGCCCGGCGGTCGGGGCGAGTCGAGGCCCCGCACGGTCCCGGTCCATGCGGTCAGGGGACGGGTCCGGCGGCGGGGTGCTGACAGAACCGCCGGTCAGAGGAGATCATCCGGCTCATGGATCGTCTGCCGCTGCCCCTGGAGGGCATCACCGTCGTCGCCGTCGAACAGGCCGTCTCCGCGCCCTTCGCCACCCGGCAGCTCGCCGACCTGGGCGCCCGGGTCGTGAAGGTCGAGCGGGTCGACGGCGGCGACTTCGCACGGGGTTACGACACCGCCGCCGCGGGTCTCGCCTCGCACTTCGTGTGGTGCAACCGCGGCAAGGAGTCCATCGCCCTGGACCTGAAGGACCCGCGCGGCCTGGCCGTCGTACGGCGGCTGATCGCGGACGCCGACGTGTTCGTGCAGAACCTCGCGCACGGGGCCGCCGCCCGGCTGGGGCTGGACGCGGCGACGCTGTGCGCGGCGCACCCGCGGCTGATCGCCGTGGACATCTCCGGCTACGGCGACTCGGGCCCGTACGCGGACAAGCGGGCTTACGACATGCTCGTGCAGTGCGAGGCCGGGCTCGTGTCGGTGACCGGGACGCCCGGGCAGCCGGTCAAGGCGGGCATCCCGGCGGCGGACATCGCGGCGGCCATGTACGCCTTCTCCGGGGTGCTGGCCGCGCTGGTCCGGCGGGGCGCCACCGGCCGGGGCGGACCGGTGGAGGTGTCGATGCTGGAGGCGCTCGCGGAGTGGATGGGGCATCCGCTGCACCACGCGATGCACGGGGGCGAGCCACCGGCCCGCACCGGCCTCGCGCACGCCGTGATCGCGCCCTACGACGCCTATCCGACGGCGGACGGCGGCCGGGTGCTGCTGTCGGTGCAGAACGACCGGGAGTGGCGCCGGCTGGCCGAACAGGTGATAGGCAGACCGGAGTTGGGCACGGACCCGGACTTCGCGACGAACGCGGCCCGGGTGGCGAACCGGGAGCGGACCGACGAGCTGGTGGCGGACGCGCTGGTCCTGCTCGGCGCCGACGAGGCGCTGGCCCGGCTGGAGAAGGCGCACATCGCCTGCGCGCGGCTGCGTGACCTGCACGAGCTGGCGGAGCATCCGCAGCTCGCGGCCCGGGAGCGGTGGCGTCGGGTGGGTACGCCGGTCGGGCCGCTGAAGGCGCTGCTGCCTCCCATCACGCTGCCGGGCGGGGACGAGGCGCGGATGGGCGACGTGCCCGCGCTCGGACAGCACACCGGTGCCCTGCTGCGCGCCGTGGGGATGACGGACGACGAGATCGCAGCGTTGCGCCGGGACGGTGTGGCGGCCTGAGCGCGGGCCCCGGACGGGCTCCGGGACCGCCGGCCTGCTTCAGGGACCCCGCGGGGCCTCGCGGGGTTCGTTCGGTACTCGGCCGGGCGCCGGCTCAGTGCCCGCCGAACAGCGAGCGGCGCAGCCGGCGCAGGGGCGCGAACAGGGAGACCCGGCTGACCCGCCGGCCCCGGTCGCTGCGCTGGTGCGCGGTGTCACGTGCCGTCAGCTCGAGCATCAGCGAGGTGGCCTCGGCCGTCTCGACCTGCGGTATGGCGGGACCCGCCAGCACCGACAGATGGCGGTCGAGGCGCGAACTGGTCGCGCTGCTCCCGCAGGTGATCGCAGGGACCCTGGCCCTGCTGCGCACTGTTATCTGCTCCATGTCACTCCCCACCCGTACGAGTCCACCCGGCCCGGGCAGGGTAACCCTATCGCCCCGGTGGAGCACCCGTGTATCTCGCCCACAGGATTCACCTTCCCCATAAGGAGGTTGACCATGCGTCGCCGACTACTCTCCGAATCCGACCGCTTTCAGGGTGAGTTGAGCAACGGGCTGACCAGTGGGCTGTGCCGATCCACCGCCGGGCTCGACGGTCACGGCGAGTGACGTCGAGGTCGGCCCGAGTCCCTTGGCCACCAAGGGCGTGTCGCCCGCGAGGAGGCCCAGGGAGCGCGGCAGCGCATGGGGGCGCATGACCCAGAGCTGGTGCACTCGGCCACCGGAAGGGGCGCCGTATCCGCTGAGGGTGACGACCACCCTCCCCTCCGAGGCGGAAGCGATCACTCCGATACCGCGGCCCCGGGCGTCCGAGCTCGCGGTGGCGCGGGCGTCGGGAGCGGCGAGAACGTGGGCGATCTCACGTGCCCGGGCCTGCTCGGCGTCGAGCCGGTCCTGCGTGCGGTTCGCCTGGACGGCGAAGAGGGAGGCGACGACGAGGGCCGCGGCGGCGGTCGCCGTGGCGAACGGGACGAAGAGCGGGCGCGTCCGGGGCGTACGGGCGCGCGCGGGCGGCGGCTGTCCGCCCCAGACGTGCGGGGGCAGTTGGGGCGCGCGCTCCCGGGCGGGCGGCTGCTCCTGGGGGGTGGCGCGGACGGCGGCCAGCACCCGGTCGCGCAGGGCGGCCGGTGCGGGGGCGGCCGTGGAGAGGGCGAGGCGCACCGCGTCCTCGGACAGCGCGCGCGTCTCCGCGGCGCAGCGGTCGCACTTCGCCAAGTGCTTGTCGAAGCGGCGCCGTTCGCCGGGTTCGAGGGCGTCGAGCGCGTAGGGGGCGGCGAGCGAGTGCAGGTCACCGCGGCCCAGCAGGCGGCCGAGAACGCTCACGCGGCACCTCCCAGGCAGTCGCGCAGCCGGGTGAGCCCGTCGCGCATCCGGGTCTTGACGGTGCCGAGCGGCAGCGAGAGCCGCTCGGCCACCTCACGGTAGGTGTAGCCGTCGTAGTAGGCGAGGGTGACGGACTGGCGCTGCAGCGCCGTGAGCCGGTTCAGGCAGCGGCGCACCCACTCGCGCTCCAGACCGGCCTCCACCTCCTCCGCGACGTGGTCGAAGGCCGGTTCCCCGGAGCGCAAAGCCTCCCGCTGCTCGCGTTCGCCGGCCGCGCGCACGCTGCGCACCCGGTCGACGGCGCGGCGGTGGGCGAGGGTGAGGATCCAGGAGAGGGCGCTGCCCCGCCGGGGGTCGAACCGGCCCGCGGAGCGCCACAGTTCGAGCAGCACCTCCTGGGACACCTCCTCGGACTGCGAGGGGTCGCGCACCACCCGGCGCACGAGTCCGAACACCGGTCCGGACACCAGTGCGTACAGCTCCTCGAACGCCCTCTGGTCACCGCCCGCCACGAGAACCAGCAGTTCGTCCGCCTCCACTCCGGTTCTACCTCCGTGGCCGCAGCCGGCCCGTCCCCCGCCTCTTGCTCCACGCATCCGCACGAGCGCACACCTCCGGCGGTTGATACGCATCAGCGGGCCGAAAACGCGGGTCCGGGACGGTCCGAAAGAAATTCCCCGGCCGACCAATCCGATCGGCGAACCCGCTCCGTATACCCGTCCGTCAAAGCAAGTCGGTACTGAGGACGGACGGCATGACACCTCTCTTCTCCAGGAGCGGCACCGGTCGCAAGGGCCTGGTCACGCTCATCTGCGGTGCGCTGGCCGCCGGGGGGCTAGCAGCCGCCGGCGTCGCCACGCTGGAACCCGGGGCGGCCTCCGCCTCCTCGCACCGCGAGGCCCCGCTGATCTCGGGGACCCCGCAGTACGACAACACGGACCTGTACGCGTTCGTCAGCCCGGACAAGCCCGACACCACGACGATCGTGGCCGACTGGATCCCGTTCGAGGAGCCGGCCGGCGGCCCGAACTTCTACACGTTCGCGGACGACGCGCAGTACGACATCCACGTCGACAGCAACGGTGACGCGCAGGACGATCTGCTGTTCCGCTACACCTTCAGGACGCACACGAGGAACGGGGACACGTTCCTGTACAACACCGGGCCCGTCACCAGCCTGGACGACCCGGACCTCAACATCACGCAGACGTACGACATCGAGCTGATCCGGACGAAGAACCAGCACGTGGTGTCGCGGACGAAGCTCGCGGACGACGTGCCGGTGGCGCCCTCGAACGTGGGCAAGGCGTCCATGCCTGACTACGGCAAGCTGCGCTCGCAGGCCGTGTACAAGGCGGCGGGCGGCGCCGCGACCTTCGCGGGCCAGGCCGACGACCCGTTCTTCCTGGACCTGCGGGTGTTCGACCTGCTGTACGGCGGCAACCTGACCGAGGTCGGCCGGGACACGCTCAAGGGCTACAACGTCAACACGATCGCCCTCCAGGTGCCGAACGACCTGATACGGGAGTCCGGCGAGCAGCCGGTCGTCGGCATCTGGTCGACCACCCAGCGCCGCAACGCGCAGGGCTACTACGCGCAGGTGTCGCGCCTGGGCAACCCGCTGGTGAACGAGGTCGTCAACCCGCAGAAGGACAAGGACCGGTTCAACGCGTCGCAGCCCTCGTACGACGCCCAGTTCCTGAAGAACGTGACCAATCCCGAGCTGCCGAAGCTCATCGAGGGCATCTACAAGATCAAGGCGCCCGCCGAGCCGCGCAACGACCTGGTCGACGTCTTCCTGAAGGGCGTCAAGGGCCTCAACCAGCCGCCGAACGTGAAGCCTTCGGAGCAGCTGCGGCTCAACACGTCGATCAAGCCGGCCATGCATCCCAAGCGGCTGGGCGTGCTGGACGGTGACAACGCGGGCTTCCCGAACGGCCGGCGGCTTACCGACGACGTCATCGACGAGGCGCTGCAGGTCATGGAGGGCGAACTGGTCGGCGCCAAGAACGACCTCGGCGACGCGGTGGACAAGAACGACAAGAAGTTCGAGAAGTACTTCCCGTATGTCGCCGAGCCGACCGCCGGTTCGCGCGGCGCGCTCGCCAAGGGCACGACCAAGGGCGCGGACGTGCGCAGCCAGCTCGGCGACGCGCTGCGGCCGGCCGGGGCGGACACCGCCGGCTCCGGGAACACCGTGCTGATCGCCGCCTCGGCGGCCTCGGGCGCGGCCGGCATCCTGCTGGTCGGCACCGCCCTCACCTGGTGGCGCCGCCGGATGCGCCGCCCGTACTGACCCACCCCCGAACCGGCGCGGCCCGTTTCCCCTTCCCCCACGGCGGGCCGCGCCCCTCTCGCTTCCGAACGGCACCAGGCGATCCAGGAGACGGCATGGCCCCGCGCACCAACGACGAGGAGACCGGCGGGCGTACGGCCCGCACGGCCGGGTCCGGCACCCCGCCGGCCGGCGCCGGACCGGCACCGCGGCCCGACGCCGGCACGGCGCCGGACGAGCCGCGCGGCGCGGCCGGGGCCGAGGAGCGGGTGGCCGCCGTGCGGCGGGCCGGGGCCGCGGGACGGCGTTGGCGGGCCGTGCGGCTCGCGGGGCCGGCGGCGCTGCTGGCGGTCGCCCTGACCGGCGGGGCGATCGCCGTCGGGGCCGCGCGGGACGGCCGGACGGTACCGGCGGCGGCCTCCGGCGCGGTCGATCCCGGAGTGCTGGGCGGCGGGAACCTGGACGCGGCCGTCACCGCCCTCCAGGCCCATCTGCGGTCGCAGCCCCGGGACCACGGCGGCTGGGCCACGCTCGGTCTGGCCTATGTCGAGCAGGCACGGACCAAGGGCGACCCGGCCCGGTATCCGCAGGCCCAGAAGGCACTCGAGCGGTCCCTGGAGCTGGCCCCCGGCAACGACCAGGCGCTGGCCGGCCGGGCCGCGCTGGCCGCCGCCCGGCACGACTTCACGGGCGCACTCGGCTACGCGGACCGGGCGCTGCGGCGGAACCCGTACGGGGAGCGCGCCCTGTGCTCCCGGATCGACGCCCTGGTGGAGCTCGGCCGGTACGCGGAGGCGTCCCGGGCCGCCGACACCGCCGACGAACGCAGGCCCGGCGTACCGGTGTTCACCCGGTACGCCTATGTGCGCGAGCTGCGCGGCGACGTCCCGGCGGCCCGGCGGGTCCTCCGGCAGGCACTCGACGCGTCCGCCTCGCCCGGCGACGTCGCCTACGTGGCGGCGCAGCTCGGCCAGCTCGCCTGGAACCAGGGCCGGTACGCGTCGGCGCTCGATTATTACTCCCGGGCGCTGGCCGCCGACGACACCTATCTGCCGGCGCTGGAGGGCCGGGCCAGGGCCCAGGCGGCGAGCGGGCACCGGGACGAGGCGATCCGGGGACTGCGGTCCGTGGTCGCGCGCTATCCGCTGCCCGGACCGCTGGTCGCGCTCGGCGAGCTGTACGAGGCCCGTGGCGCGGCCGGCGACAGGGCGCGGGCGCGCGAGCAGTACGCGCTCGTGGACGCCTGGACGGCGCTGGCCCGGGCCAACGGCGTCGACGCCGACCTGGACACCGCGCTGGCGGCCGCCGACCACGGCGACAAGGCGGCCGCGCTGCGCGCGGCCCGCGCCGAGTGGGCTCGCCGGCACACCGTGCACACCGCGGACGCCCTCGCCTGGGCGCTGCACGTCAACGGCCGTGACGAGCAGGCCCTTCCGCTGGCCCGCCGGGCCACGGCCACCGGCTACCGCAACGCCGCGTTCCTCCACCACCGCGGCATGATCGAGCTGGCCGCGGGCCGTACCGCGGACGGGCGTGCCTCGCTGCGGGCGGCGCTGCGGCTGAACCCCGGCTTCTCGCCGCTGGGCGCGGCCGAGGCCCGCAAGGCGCTGGAGGCCGCGAAGTGACGCTCCGCCGCCCGGCCGCCCTGGCCGCGGCCGTCCTGACCGCCGCCTGCGGCCTCGCGCTGCTCCCCGCCGCCGCGGCGAGCGCGCACCCCCTCGGCAACTTCACGGTGAACCGGTACGACGGGCTCGTCGCCGCACCGGGGCAGCTCCGGGTGGACCACGTGGAGGACCTCGCGGAGATCCCGGCGACCCAGGCCGGGCCCGACGTCCGGCGGCTGGGTCTGAGCGCGTGGGCCGAGCGGCGGTGCGCCGGGGCCGCCGGGGACAGCGCCCTGACCGTCGCGGGCCGCGCCACCACGCTGACCCCCGTGAGCGCCCGGGCCCGGCTGCGGCCCGGCCAGGCGGGACTGCACACACTGCGGCTGGAGTGCCGGTTCACCGCGCCGCTGCCGGAGGGCGAGCCGGTCGCCCTCGGCTTCCACGGCGCCGCGAACGGCGGCGGGCCCGGCTGGCGGGAGATCACCGCGCGCGGCGACCGAATGACGCTCACCGCGACGGACGTGCCCGAGCGGTCCGTCTCGCACGAACTGACCACCTATCCCAAGGATCTGCTGTCGTCGCCGGCCGACACCGCCGAAGCCTCCCTGAGGGTGCGCCCCGGCGGTCCGGCCCTCGCCGAGGAGCGGCAGGACGCGCCCGGCGCCGCCGTGCTGCCCCGGGGCGCAGACCGCTGGACCAGGGCCCTGGACGATCTGGTGGCCCGGCACGACCTCACCCTCGGCTTCGCCGTGCTGGCGCTGATCGTCGCGCTCGGACTCGGCGCCCTGCACGCCCTCGCCCCGGGGCACGGCAAGACCCTGATGGCGGCGACGGCGGCCGCGCGCGGGGGCCGGTCCCGGCTGCGGGACGTGCTGCCCCTGGCCGCGTCGGTGACGGTGACGCACACCCTCGGCGTGGTCGCCCTGGGTCTGCTCGTCACCGCCGGATCGGCGGCCACGCCCTCGGTGATCGCCTGGCTGGGCATGGCCGGCGGCGCCCTGGTGCTCACGGCGGGCGCCGGCCTGGTCCGCCGGGCCTGGCGCGACCGGGCGCGCACACGTCCGCATCCGCGGGCTCAACAGGGTGCGCAGGAGCGCCCGTTGGTGCTGGTGGGCGCGGGCGAGGAAGCCGCCGGCGCGGGCCGCCCGCACCAGGAGCACCACCACGAGGGACACCACGACCACGGACACCACCACCACGACGGACACCACCGTCACCACCCCCACGAGGAGGAGCACCACCACTCCCCCCACGACGGCGTGGTGCACACCCACGGCGGCCACACCCACAGCCACCCCACCGCCCCCACCCTGCGCGGCACGATCCTGCTCGGGTTCGCCGGCGGTCTGGTGCCCAGCCCCTCCGCCGTGGTCGTCCTGGTGGGCGCGGCGGCGCTCGGCAAGGCGTGGTTCGGGCTGCTGCTGGTCGTGGCGTACGGCGCCGGTCTGGCGCTGACGCTGACGGCGGCCGGGTTCGCGGTGGTCCGGCTGGGCGCGGGCGTCGCCGGGATGCTGGACCGGCGCCCGCGCTGGGCGGCCCACCCGGTGGCCGGACTGGTCCGCCGCACCCTGCCGCTCGCGTCCGCGCTGGTCGTCGTGGCCCTGGGGGCCGGATTGCTGCTCAAGGGGGCGGCAACCGCCGTCGGCTGAGCTACTTTTGTGGAGAAATCACGTCAGATGCCGTGGGGGGCGCCCGTGTCCGTAGAGCCGGGCCGCGAACGCGTGATCGCCGGCCGTTACCGTCTGCTGTCCCCGCTCGGCGAGGGCGGCATGGGCACCGTGTGGCGTGCCCGTGACGAGGTGCTGCACCGCGAGGTGGCCGTCAAGGAGGTGCGCGCCCCGGCGGGGCTGCCCGCCTCCGACGTCGAGCGGATGTACGCGCGCCTGGAGCGGGAGGCGTGGGCGGCGGCCCGGGTCGCCGACCGCAACGTGGTCACGGTGTACGACGTGGCGCTGGAGGGCGGACGCCCCTGGATCGTGATGGAGCTGGTCCGCGGACCGTCGCTGGCCGACCGGCTGGAGCGCGAGGGCCCGTTGCCGCCCGCGCGGGCCGCGCACGTCGGCGCCGAGGTGCTGGCCGCGCTGCGCGCCGCGCACGCGGCGGGGGTGCTGCACCGGGACGTGAAGCCGGCCAACGTGCTGCTGGCCGGGGACGGCCGGGTGGTGCTGACCGACTTCGGCATCGCCACCGTCGAGGGGACTTCCGCGCTGACGATGACCGGAGAGGTGATCGGCTCGCCCGAGTTCCTCGCGCCGGAGCGGGCGCTGGGGCGCACGCCGGGCCCGGAGTCGGACCTGTGGTCGCTGGGCGTGCTGCTGTACGCCGCCGTCGAGGGCAGCTCGCCGTTCCGGCAGGACACCCCGCTGAGCACCCTGCGGGCCGTCGTGGACGAGGAGTTGCCACCGCCGCGCCGGGCCGGGCCGCTGACCCCGGTCATCGAGGGGCTGCTGCGCAAGGACCCCGCCCAGCGGCTGCCCGCCGACCGGGCCGAGCGGGACCTGCGGGCCGTCGCGGCGGGCGGTACGGCTGCGGCCGGGGCGGCGGCGTCGCCGTACGCCACGACGCTCGCGGCCCGGCCGCACCGGCCCTCTCCCACCCCGCCGATGCCGCTGCCGGAGGGGCGTCCGGACCCGGGGACCACGACCGCCGGACCGGAGCGCGGCCGGCGTGCCGGGCCGCTGCTCGTCGCCGGTCTGCTCGCGCTCCTGCTGGCGGTCGGAGGGCTGACGTACGCCCTCCTCGACCACGGCAGCGGCGGCGGCCGCGCGGACGACGGCACGCCCACCGGCAGGACGGCCGGCACGCAGTCCGGCGCCTCCGGCACCGCCACGGAGACGGGCACGGGCACGGGCACGGGGACCGGGGGGTCGCCGTCCGCGCCGGGCGGCGGTGCGGCGGGCAGCCGGCCCGCGACCGCCCAGTCGGTGCACGTCACGCTGGCCGGCACGCACACGGAGTACGCCGGGAGCTGCCCGCCGCCGGACGCGGGGGCGCCCGCGTTCACGGCGACGTTCACCGTCGGGCGGCTGCCGGCGCGGGTGGAGTACCGGTGGGTCCTCGCGCACGGGTCCGTCTCCGACCCGGGGTGGCGGACGCTGGACTTCCCCGCGGACGGCGGGAGGAGCGGGCGGGTGCGGGTGACCGTCACCGCGTACGCCGACGGCGGGACGGTGGAGAACGAGATCAGCGTGCAGGTGCGCGCTCCGGTGCGGACCACGTCGAACGCGGTGCCGTTCTCGGTGACCTGCACGACTGAGACGGAGACCCCGTCGGACGGGGCCTCCGCCTCACCTTCGGGCTCGCCCTGAGAGTTCACTCCCACGGGTCGGCCCCGGCTGGGCCGCGGTTGACGGCCTCACCCGCCCGGCTCAGGCCGCGTTGGTGAGCACCGGCAGATAGCCGCCGGACTGGCCGGTCGCGGTCGGGTGGTACGACTCGCCGATGTCGAGCCAGTTGACGCTGTGCAGCCAGGAGCTGCTGGAGCAGATCTCGTGACCGGTGAACGTGGTGCGTACGTCGCCGAAGACGAAGTTGTGGTCGAGGGCGCGCTTCTGGACGGCGTTGTCGAGGTAGTCGGCCGCGTCGTTGATCGCGGACCGCTTGGTCTCGGAGAGGCCCAGGCAGGTCTGCCCGAGCTTGTAGAAGCGGGGGTAGCCGATGACGACGACCCGCGCGGACGGGGCTTTGGCGCTGATCGCGTCGTACACGGTGTCGAGCTTGCCGGGGAGCGTGGAGTCGACGTACGCCTTGGCGGTGTTGATCTTGGCCAGGCAGGTGCTGTCGGACGAGGTGACACAGGTCGTCATGACGTCGGCGAAACCGGCGTCGTTGCCGCCGATGGTGATGGAGACCAGGCCGGTCGAGGAGTTGAGCGAGCCGAGCTGGTTGGCCAGCACGTCGCCGGTCTTGGCGCCCGAGCAGGCGTTGAAGGCGAAGGAGGAAGGGCTGTGGGCGGCGTTCCACAGGTACGGGTACGCCTTGGTGCTGCGGTCGCAACTGCCGCTGGAGCTGATGTAACTGCCCGATCCGACCCCCGAGGAGTAGGAGTCGCCGAGCGCCACGTAGCCGCCGGTCACGGCCGTCGAGGAGGCCTGCGCCGTGGCGGCCCCGGTGAGGGAGAGGCCGGTGGCGAGGAGGAGCGAGGTCACGAATCCGGTAAGTCGGGAACGTCTCATGGAACCTCCCTTTAGCAGGATCTCTGCCTCAACTGTCGTAGCAACTACGCGTGTTGACTGGAAGTGTCCATGCCAAAAACTTTTCGGCGCTCAACGACTTCTCACGACATCTCGACGCAATCGCCCCGAGACGTTCACCGCACGGCGTCTTGCGCGCCGCGCCGCCCCTGCGCCCGACGGGGCGTCAGGCAGCGGTGGGAACACCCGGACAAGGGGTGGAAATGCCGTGCGCAGCGGGCATCGGTGCCGGATCATGGCGGCATGTCTGCGAACCCACACGACGCTCTGCCGATCCGGCTCCACGTCGACGACTCCGACTCGCCGTCCGACGTCGTCGACGCGCTGTTCCTCGGCCGCTTCGCGACGGGCGAGCAGCCTTACTCGCACGCGGTGAACATCGACCGCGTGCGCTCCGGCGCGACCTTGCTGCCGGACGGCGCCCGGGTGCTGCGGGCCGCCCGCGACGACGACCGCAGCGCCACCCTCGCCGAGGGCGACGGCTGGACCCTGCTGGTGTCCCGCTGGAACCGGGGCGCGGACATCACGGTGACCGCGACCAGCGCCGAACTGGCGAAGACGGTCCTGGACCGGGCGACGGACGGCGCGGCCGACGAGCCGGAGCCCCAGCCGGAGAACGTGACCATGGGCTTCTGGTACGTCTCCCCGCGCCGCGGCCCGCACCGCACCACCCGGCAGATCTCGGCGGGCACCTGGGACGAGATCCGGCCCAACTACACCGCGCCCGTCGCGGACGCGATGGACCGCCTGATGAAGACGACCCCGGAGGACATCGCCGGCCGTCTGCTCCTGTTGCACGGGCCGCCCGGCACCGGCAAGACCTCCGCGCTGCGCACGCTCGCCCGTTCCTGGCGCGACTGGTGCCAGGTGGACTGCGTGCTCGACCCGGAGCGCCTCTTCTCCGACGTCGGCTACCTGATGGACATCGCGATCGGCGAGGAGGACGCGGCGGGCAAGGGCCGCTGGCGGCTGCTCCTGCTCGAGGACTGCGACGAGCTGATCCGGGGCGAGGCCCGGCACACCGCGGGGCAGGCCCTGTCCCGGCTGCTCAACCTCACCGACGGCCTGCTCGGCCAGGGCCGCAACGTCCTGGTCGGCGTCACCACCAACGAGGACCTGGAGCGGCTGCATCCGGCCGTCGTGCGGCCCGGCCGCTGTCTGGCCCGGATCGAGGTGGGCCCGCTGACCCGCGCCGAGGCGGTCGGCTGGCTCGGCGCCGAGGAGGGCGTCGGCCGGGAGGGCGCGACCCTGGCCGAGCTGTACGCGCTGCGCCGGGGCACGGCGCCGACGTCGGTGCCGGGGGCGCGGGAGGGGGCGGACGCCGGGCTGTACCTGTGACCGGCGGCCCCTGCGCGGACCTGAGGGCGGCGGCTCCGGATGCTTTCATGGCCGTATGACCGTGTTCGTCGGCACCTCGGGATGGCAGTACAAGGACTGGCGGGACGTCGTCTACCCGGCGGGGGTCCCGACCCGGCTGTGGCTGGAGGAGTACACGCGCCGGTTCCGGACCGTGGAGATCAACAACGCCTTCTACCGGCTGCCCTCCTACGACAACTTCGCCGCCTGGCGGGTGCGGGTGCCGCCGGACTTCGTGGTCGCGGTCAAGGCCAGCCGCTATCTGACCCACATCAAGCGCCTGCGGGAGCCCGAGGAGCCGGTGCACCGGCTGATGACCCACGCGGCGGGCCTGGGCGACCGGCTGGGCCCGGTCCTCCTCCAGCTACCGCCGACCCTGCGCGCGGACCCCGCCCTGCTGGACGCTTGCCTGGCCTGCTTCCCGCCGGGCACCCGGGTCGCCGTCGAGCCTCGGCACGACTCCTGGTGGACGGCCGAGGTGCGCGAGGTGCTGTCGTCCCGGGGCGCCGCCCTGTGCTGGGCGGACGTGCTGGCCCGCCCGGTCACCCCGCTGTGGCGCACCGCCGGCTGGGGCTACGTCCGCTTCCACCAGGGGCGCGCCCAGCCGTGGCCGCGCTACGGCAGGCGGTCCCTGGAGACCTGGGTGGACCGGATCGCGACGACCTGGCCCGAGGGCGAGGACGTGTTCGCCTACTTCAACAACGACCCCGGGGGCGCGGCGGTCAGGGACGCGGTGACGTTCGCGGGGGCGGCGCGCCGGGCGGGCCTCGCCGTGACCCGGACACCGGAACCGGCCCGGGCGCGCTGACGGCGGCCGTCGAGGGCCCGGCGGGCACGCCCGCCGACGCGGACGCGGTCTGCGAGTGGTCAGGTCACCGGTCCTCGTAGGCCGCCCGCAGGGCGTCCCGTACGGCGGCCAGGGCGTCCTCCTCCCCCAGGCCGAGCCGGTGCGCCCGCTCCGCGTAGGCCTGGGCGGCCGACGCGGCCTCGCGCACGGCGGCCGGGCCGGCGGCCGCGACGACCGTGCCGTTGCGGCCCCGCGTCTCGATCACCCCGTCGCTCTCCAGCGCCCGGTACGCCTTGGCCACCGTGTTCACCGCGAGTCCGAGCGACTCGGCCAGCCCCCGCACGGTCGGCAGCCGGTAGCCCACCGGCAGGGCCCCGGACCGTGCCTGCTCGGAGATCTGCGCCCGTACCTGCTCGTACGGCGGCGCGCTGTCGTCGATGTGGATCTTCAGGCTCACAGGCCGATTGTCCCGCACCCGGCGGAAAATGGGAGGCACCCCCGGCGCCCCGGCCCGTACGGTGCCTCCCCATGACAGTGATCGTGCGCGATCTGCGCCTCGACGTCCCGGACGAGACGGCGGAATACGCCCGGGTCCGCCAACTCACGCTGCCCTACATGCTGTTCACCCCGGAGTCGGTCCGCCACCTCATCACGAACAGCCATCCCGACGCCCACTTCCGCTCGCTGGTCGCCGTCGAGGACGGCGAGGTCATCGGCGTGGCCGGGGTGTCCCTGGCGCACGAGAGCCCGGAGCCGGGCCAGGGCTTCCTCAACGTCTACGTCCGGCCCGACCGGACCGGCCGGGGAGCCGGCCGGCTGCTCGTCCGCGCGGCCGAGGAGCACCTGGACGCCGTCGGGGCGACCAAGCTGTACACCTGGGTCCTCGACGAGCCCGCCAACCGCGCCTTCGCCGAGCGGCACGGCTTCACCTCCGGACGCCCGGCCCACTTCCTCCGCCTCGACCTGGCGAACGGCGCCCTGCCGCCGCTCCTGGAGACCCCGCCGGGCGTCGAGCTGCGCTCGGCCGCGGACTTCGCAGACGACCCGCGCCCGCTGTTCGAGCTGGACGCGGCGACGGTGACCGACGAACCGGGCATGGTGCCCGTCGAGTTGACGGACTACGACGCCTGGCTCGAGCAGAACTGGCGGCACCCGCTGCTGGACCGCGAGCTGACCACCGCCGCGGTCGTCGACGGCCGGCCGGTCGCCTTCACCGCGGCCTACACCGACGGCGCCGGCCGCTACACCACCTCGATGACCGGCACCCTGCGCAGCCACCGCGGCCGCGGCCTGGCCAAGCTCGCCAAGATCCACTCTCTGCACCGGGCCCGGGCCGCCGGCGTCACCGAGGCCTTCACGGGCTACGACGCCGGGAACGACCCGATGATCGCGATCAACAGGTGGCTCGGGTACGAGATCTGCGCGACGGAGGTGCGCTATGTCCGCACCGCCGGCTGAGCCGGCCGGCCGGGTGGAGGTCGTCCTGGTCAAGGGCGGCCGTACGAAGATCCGCTACCCGGCGGAGCTGCTGCACGAGGACGGCGCCCGCGTCTCGGTGCGGGCGGCGTGGGCGGGCGACGGCGTGCGCGACTTCGGGTTCGTGCGCTTCGAACCGGGCGACGTCTTCACCGAGCACTACTGGCTGGACCGGTGGTACTCGGTGAAGGAGGTCCAGGCCGCGGACGGCACCCTGAAGGGCTGGTACTGCGACATCACCCGGCCGGCCACCCGGTCCGGCGCCGAACTCGTCGTCGAGGACCTGGACCTGGACCTGTGGCGCTCGGCCGACGGCCGGGACGTACGGCGGCTGGACGAGGACGAGTTCGCCGAGAGCGGGCTGGCGGAGCGGGACCCGGCGGCGGCGGCCGCCGCCGCGGCCGCGCTGGACGAGCTGGAGGCGCTGGCCCGCGAGGGCGGCTTCGACGGCCTGCTGCCCTGAGCCCGCAGGCCCCGCGGGCCCGCCCGCCGCTACACGGTCGCCAGCACCGCGTACCGCTCGTCGTCCACGGCCCCGCCCCACAGCGCCGGGTCGCCGGACAGCCGCTCCACCCGGGCGTCGAGGGTGACCGGCTCCAGCAGGGACACCAGCCGGGCGGCGGGTATGCCCACCGGGCTCAGGGTCCCCCAGACGCCCTCGACCAGCACGAACCGGCCCCCGGGCCGCAGCAGGGCGCGCCAGTGGCGCAGGACGCGCGCGGGGTCGGGCAGGGACCACAGCACGTGCCGGACCAGGACCACGTCGTACCGCTCCTCGCCCACCGGCGGTGACGTCGCGTCCCCGAGGAGGACCGCCGCGTCGCGCCCGGCGAGCTTGGCGCGTGCCAGTGCGACCATGGCCGGGGAGCCGTCCACCCCGGTCACGCGGTGTCCCTGCTCGGCGGCGAGGAGCGACAGGCTGCCGGTGCCGCAGCCGAGGTCGAGGACGTCGGCGGGCCGTGCGGGCAGCCAGTCGCGCAGCCGGGCCGCCCAGGCGGCCCGGACCTCCGGGGCGCGCAGGCCGTGGTCCGGCTCGTCGTCGAAGGACGCGGCCTGCGCGTCCCAGTCCACCTCGGCGTCGGCCGCGGCCCGCTGTCCGCTCTCGTTCGTCATGGCCCGTAGCGTGACATCCGCCACTGACAATCCGGCATCGATGAGCAATTCTCCCCAAAAGCGCCTATCTCCGTGGCAACACGGAACTCGGTGGGCCCTGTGAGGAGGCAGCCATGCGCCGTGTGACCGTGCAGAAGCCGCTGAAGAGGACGGACAGCCGCCGGCTCCGTGAAGAGGCGGAAGAGCGCCCGGCGGGGCGTCCCGAGGTGCGCAAGGACGTCGCACGCACCTGGTGGCCCGACGGGTAGACGGCCCGCCTCCGCCGGTGAGCGGGCCGCCGGGGTCTCAGAACCTGGGGTCGGCGAACTGGACCTGGACGAGCTCGGCGGCCTCCTCCTCGGTCTCGACGGAGGGCGGAGAGCCGGCGAGCGGTTCGTTGGCCGTCTCCTTCATGCACAGGACGGCGACGACGCCCACGACGGCGGCCGCCGTGGCGTAGTAGGCCGGCATGAGGTTGGTGCCGAAGGCGCCGATCAGCGCGGTGATCACCAGCGGGGTCGTGCCGCCGAACAGCGACGTCGACAGGTTGTAGGCGACCGCGAGGGAGCCGTAGCGGACGTGGGTGGGGAAGATCGCCGGGAGCGCCGCCGACATCGTGCCGAGCATCGCCACCAGGGAGAGGCCCATCAGAACCAGGCCCAGGGCGATGAGGACGACGCTGCCCTGCCGGATGAGCAGGAAGGACGGCACGGACAGGAAGAGGAACCCGAGCATGCCCGTCATCAGCAGCGGCTTGCGTCCGAAGCGGTCCGAGAGCCGTCCGACCTGGTTGATGACGCACATCTGCAGCACCATGACCACCAGCAGGATCAGCAGCCCGTGGTTGGTCCCGTAGCCGAGTTCGTCGGACAGGTACGTCGGCATGTACGACAGCAGCATGTAGTCGGTGATGTTGTACGCCGCGACGAGCGCGAGGCACAGCAGCAGCGGCCGCCAGTGGCGGGTGAAGATCCTGCCGAGGTCTCCGGCGGCGGAGGTCTCCACCGCGTCCGCGGCCTCGGTCGCCTTGACCTGGCCGCCCTCCAGTTTCTGGAACGCCGGCGTCTCGTCCAGCTTGAGCCGCAGGTACAGGCCGATGAGGCCGAGCGGGGCCGCGACCAGGAAGGGGACGCGCCAGCCCCAGTGCAGCATCTGGTCGTCGCTGAGGAAGCTGCTGAGGACGACGACGAGGCCGGAGGCCCCGACGTACCCGGCGAGCGTGCCGAACTCCAGGAAGCTGCCGAAGTAGCCGCGCCGCTTGTCGGGCGCGTACTCGGCGATGAAGGTCGACGCGCCCCCGTACTCGCCGCCGGTCGAGAACCCCTGCACCAGCCGGAACAGGATCAGCAGGGCCGGGGCCCACAGGCCGATGGCGTCGTGCGAGGGGATGAGGCCGATGGCGAACGTCCCCACCGCCATCATGATCATGGTCGCGGCGAGGATGCGCTTGCGGCCGAGCTTGTCGCCGAGCGGCCCGAAGACCATGCCGCCGATCGGACGCACGAGGAAGGCGACCGCGAAGGTGGCGAACGTGCTGAGCAGCTGGGCGGTGCCGCTGGCGGAGGGGAAGAAGACCTGGCCGATGGTGGAGGCGAGGTAGCTGTAGATGCCGAAGTCGTACCACTCCATCGCGTTGCCGAGCGCGGCCGCCTTGGTGGCGCGCTTGACCGCCGCCTCGTCGGTCACGGTGATGTCGCTGCGGCGCAGCTTCGGGTGGCGTCGTCGCTCGATCGCGCGGAACAGGGTCCGGTGACGCCTGACCGCTGCGTGGTCCACGGGCTCGTCGTCGGTCGCCGCCATGAACACGTTCCTTTCGCCGTCGTACCCCCTGCGCCTGCACCGATCTCCCGCGCTCAAACGGGCCGCTTCGCCGCGCATCCGTCCGGTCGCCCCGCGTCACCTGCCCGTACGGCTGCCTGAGCCCAGGCTCAGCGCTCCCTTAACGCCGCCATAAGGATCTCCCGGAAGCGCTCCCGGCGGCTGATCGAAGGGCTTCCCGGGGCTAGCTTCAAGACTCCCCACGGGATCCGACCCGCCCCAGAGGACCGTTCCGAGGAGTTCCCCCATGCCCGCACGCCGCAAGGCCGTCGCCGTCACCGTCGCCGCTCTCGGCATGACCGCGCTCGCCGCGGTGCCCGCGTCCGCGCACGGCTCGATGGGCGGCCCGGTCAGCCGGGTCGCCCAGTGCTACGCCGAGGGCCCGGAGAGCCCGCGGTCGGCGGCGTGCGGGGCGGCCGTGGCGGCGGGCGGCACCCAGGCGCTGTACGACTGGAACGGCGTCCGGATCGGCGACGCCGCCGGGCGCCACCGGGAGCTGATCGCCGACGGCGAGCTGTGCAGCGCCGGGAACGAGGAGTTCAAGGGACTGGACCTGGCCCGCTCCGACTGGCCGGCGACGAGCGTGCACAGCGGGGCGTACACCTTCAGGTACCGGGTGACCGCCCCGCACAAGGGCACCTTCACGGTGTACGCGACCAGGCCGGGCTACGACCCGTCCAAGCCGCTCGCCTGGTCGGAGCTGGACCTGGGGCACCCGGTCGCGACGGCCACCGACCCGGTCGCCTCGGGCGGTTTCTACACCTTCACCGGCGCCCTTCCCGAGCGCACCGGCAGACAGCTCCTGTACGCGGTCTGGCAGCGCTCGGACAGTCCGGAGGCCTTCTACTCCTGCTCCGACGTGGACTTCGGCGGCGGCGCCGGTACCACCGCCGGCGGCGATGCCGCCGGGGACAGCGCCGCCGGCGGCGGCTCCACCCCGGCGCCGAGCGCCTCCGCGCCCTCCGACGAGCAGATCGAGGCGGGTTCCGGCAGGTCGACGGTCGAGCACCGCGGGCACGGGGACGACGAGGCGGGCACGTCCGCGCGGCCGGTCGCGGCGGCGGCCGGGGCGGGCCGGCCGGAGGCCGCCGACGGGGCGCGGAACCTGGCGGAGACGGGCGCCTCCACCGGCACCTCGTACGCCGCGATCGGCGGGGTGGCGGCGCTGGCGCTGGGTTCGGCGGCGCTGTTCCTCTCGGTGCGGCGGCGCGCGGCGGGCGGCCGGCCGGGCCGCTGAGCCGTGCGGGACTCCGGGGCCCGTCCGGCGGCTCAGGCCGGACGGGCCCCGGCGGTGCGTCAGTCGAAGACCGACGCGCAGGTGGTGGCGGTGGCGTGGGCCGGGTCGAGGGCGTTGGCCACCTCGTGGAAGGCGATCCGGTCGAACAGGGCGATCGCCACGTGCTCGGAGAGGTCGAGCGGGCACAGGTCCTGGAGCAGGACGTTGCGGACGTCCGGGCCGCTCAGGTACTGGTTGCGCCAGGGGGTCGCCACCTCGTCGTACTTGGTGGCGATGACGGTGTACCGCACTCCGGGGACGGTGTCGCCGCCCGCGTTGAGCTTGGTGAGGAAGGCGGAGCCGGCGATCTGGTCGGCGAGGCCGGGAGTGTTGGACTTGATCAGGTCCGCGGCGCCCGGGAAGTAGGGCAGCAGGTTGGTCAGTCCGCTCAGGTCGGTGCCGTGGTTGTCGGGGGCGAGGCCGACGAGGGCGTTCACCTTGGCGGCGCCGCCGAGGAACTTGAGGTAGTAGCGGGGCATCATGCCGCCCTGGGAGTGGCCGACGAGGTCGGCCTTGGCGGCACCGGTGGCGCCGAGCACCTCGTCGACGTAGGCGGCGAGCTGCTCGGCCGACTCGTCGATGGGGCCGAGGCCGTGGAAGAGGGGGACGCCGGGCAGCCGGCCGTAGTCGAGGGAGAAGACGCAGTACCCGCGGTGCTTCAGGTACGGGGCGAGGGAGAGCCAGTTGTCGACGGAGTTGCCGAGGGTGCCGTGGACCAGGACGACCGGGCGGGGATGGGCGGCGGAGGGCTTGCAGGAGTAGTCGTTCCAGCCCGAGCTGGGGGCGGTGGCGGCGTGCGCGGTGGCGGCGGGGACGATGGCGACGGCGGCGGTGAGGAGCAGCGCGGCGAGGGGTCTGAGCACTCGCTTCCAGGGCAGCATCGTGTGATCTCCTTGCGGCTCAAGGGAGGTGCGGCGGACGACCTGTCCCTGTGATCCGGATCACGAGGATGCTGTTCACTCGTCAAGTTACGGGCGAGTAGTGGACGTGTGAAGTTACGCGTCAGTAAAAACTTCCAGTGATAACCGCGCGCTCGCCGGGGTGTTGACGGACCGTCACCAGGCGGGCCGTACGGGGCCGTGGGGCGCGATCCGCAGCAGGCGCTCACGCAGCGCGGCGGCCTCGCCCTCGCCCAGCAGCTCCGCCCACGCCCCCACCACCTCGGCGGCCGCCGCCTCCGCGGCCCGCGTGCACTCCCGGCCGCGCCCGGTGAGCACGACGAGCCGGGCCCGCGCGTCCGCGGGATGCGGGCGCCGCTCGGCGTACCCCTTGCGCACGATCTCCTCCACGAGCTGGCTCGCGGCCTGCTTGGTCACCCCGAGGTGCGCGGCGAGTTCGGTGACGGTGGCGCCGTTCGGCGCGAGCCGCGCGAAGGCGAAGCCGTGGGCGGGCCGGACGTCCGTGAAGCCGCGGGCCCCGACCCCGTCGTGGATGCGCTGGACGAGGTCGCCCGCGGCGGCGAGCAGGGCTGCGGACAGGGCCATGGCTTCGGAGTTCTGCACGCAGGCATTGAAACACCCTTGACGAAAAGGTCAAGCAGCTTGACCATATAGTCAAGCCACTTGACCACTTGGACGGAGACCACCATGCCCGTAGTCCGCGCGGCCGAGGCCGTGACCCATGAGATCCACGGCGCCCGCTTCGTCTCGTACGCCACCCCGCTCACCGGGAGCAGGGAGCTGTGCGCGTGGCGGGGCGAGATCCCCGCCGGGACCAGGGCGCCGGCCCACACCGTCGACCGGGAGGAGATCTTCCACCTGCTCGTCGGCGAACTGCTGATCACCCTCGACGGCGACACCGAGCGCGTCCGCGCCGGCGACACGGTGATCGTCGGCGCCGGTGCGACCCTGGCCGTGGAGAACCCCACCGACCACACCGCGCTCTCGTGGGTCACCACCTCGGTGGGCCTCACGGCCCGGCTGGCCGACGGCACGGTCATCACTCCGCCGTGGGCCAACTGAGCCTCCGCGCCGGGGAGTCAGGCGGCCAGCGTCCCCGGCATCACCGCCCGAGGGCCGAACTTCGCCCGGGCGCGGTCCGCGACCTCCTCGATGCGGCGGACCTTCTCGTCCACCGGGTCGAAGGTGAGCTGGTGGGCGGCCTGGTCGGCGGGGGTCAGACCCTCGGCGCGCAGGACGAGAGCCCGGACCCGGGCGCGCTGCAGGCCGAGCGCCTCGTACATGCCGTAGGCCGCCCTCGTCAGGGCCGCCGAGTGCGCGGTCGGTTCCGCCAGGGTGCGGCTGCGGGTGGTCGAGGTGCGGTCGGCGTAGCGCACGGTGAGGGTCAGGGTGCGGCAGACCTTCTCCACCGCGCGCAGCCGGGCCCCGATCTCCTCGGCGGCCGACAGCAGCGCCCCGCGGTGCCGGCCGGGGTCCAGCTCGTCGAGGTCGAAGGGGCGTTCGGCGGCGAGGGAGCGGGAGACAGCGTTCGGCACGACCCGGCCGCGGTCGACGCCGTTCGCCCGCTCGCGCAGCTCGCGGCCCGCCTTCGCGCCGATCAGCCGCTGGAGCGTGGACAGGGGCGCGCCGGCCACCCGGCCGAGCGTGTCCAGGCCGTACTCGCACAGGGTGCGGGCGGTCGCCGGGCCCACGCCGGGCAGCGCGGCCACGGGCCGGCCGGCGAGGAACTCCGCGATGGCGTCCGGCTCGTCGGGGACGGCGCGGGTCACCCCGGGGCGGGCGTCGCGCAGCGCCATACGGGCCAGCATCGGGCCCGGTCCGGCGCCGATCACGCAGTCGACGCCGTGCAGCGCGAGGGCGCGGACCCGGATCACCGAGGCCAGTTCCACCGCGCCGCGCCCGAAGTACCTTTCGGCGCCCCGGAGATCGGCCAGCGCCCCGTCCGGCGGCAGCGCCTCCACGACCGGGGTGAACTCCTCCAGCAGCCCGATCAGGCCGGGCAGGGCCGCCTCGTGCATCGGCGGCAGATGGAAACGTACGCAGAGGATGGTCATCCCGCACTCCCCGGACTCTGGTGCCACAACTTCCTTCCCACCGCGGGCCCTTCGCCCGCGGGGCGCAGATCGGCCCAGGGGTGCATCTCGTACCCCGTGGGCATGCGGATCGTCCGGCCCTCCATCGGGTCGCGGGCCGCCGAACCGGCCGGCCGGGGCAGCCCGTCCGAACCGGCGACGCGGGCCCGGGACGGACCGTCGCCGTCCCGCGGCGCGGGGCCGTCCGGCGCGGGGCCGGGCGGACCGGCGAGCCGGGCCGCGACCCCGTCGAGGCCCTCCGCGCGGCGCACCTCCAGCAGTTCGGCGAGGTTCCAGGCGGCCGAGCCCACCACGCTGAGGCTGCGCGGGCCGCGCCGCTGCACCACACCGCGCACCAGCAGCAGCCAGGAGTGGAAGACGGTGTGCGCGCAGGCGTCGTGGGAGTCGTCGAAGAAGGCGAGGTCGACCAGGCCCGTGCCGTCGTCCAGCGTGGAGAAGATGACCCGCTTGCCGGACCGGATGGGCGGCGTCTGGGTGGCCGCCTTGGCGCCCGCGACCAGCACCGTCTCCCCGTGCCTCGCATCGCGCAGCCGGCGCGCGGACACCACGCCCAGCTCCTCGAGGAACTCCCGGTGGTCGTCCATCAGATTGCGCGAGGCGTCCATGGACAGCACGCCCAGCTCGGCGCTGAGCCGCTCCTCCGGGGTCAGGTCGGGCAGGCCGGCCGAGGCGGTCTTGCGGCCCCCGGCGAGGGGGAGCTGTCCCCCGCCGCCGCCCCGGGCGCCCCGGTGCAGCTCGGTCAGGTGAAGTTGCAGGTCACGGCGGTTGGCGCCGAACGCGTCCAGCGCGCCCACCTGGGCCAGCCGCTGGGCGAGCGGGCGGCTCGGGCGAGCCCGCTCCCAGAAGTCCAGCAGGGAGGCGTACGGCTGCCCGGCCGCGATCCGCTCCGCCTCGGCCTCGCTGATGCCGTGCACGTCGCTGAGCGCGAGCCGCAGTCCCCACACCCCTGATTCAGACACCAGTTCGATCCTGTGTGCGACCCCGGACACGTTCACGTCCAGCGGCAGGACCGGCACCCCGCGCCGCCGGGCGTCCGCCAGCAGCAGCCGCTTGGGGTACATCCCGGGGTCGTGCGTGAGCAGCCCGGCGTAGAAGGCGGCCGGGTGGTGCGCCTTCAGCCACGCCGACTGGTAGGTCGGCACGGCGAAGGCGACGGCGTGGGCCTTGCAGAAGCCGTAGGAGCCGAAGGCCTCGACGATCTCCCAGGTCCGCCGGATCGTCTCCGCGTCGTATCCGTTCGCCGCCGCGGCCTGCGCGAACCACACCTTGATCCGCCCCTGCGACTCCGGGTCGGACAGCCCGCGCCGCACCCGGTCCGCCTCGCCGCGCCCGCAGCCGGTCAGGACGGAGACGATGTCGATGACCTGCTCGTGGAAGACGACGACCCCGTACGTGTCCTTCAGCGCCGCCTCCAGGTCCGGGTGCGGGTAGCGCACGGGCGCCCGCCCGTGCCGCGCCTCGATGAACGGCCGCACCATGTCGGCGGCGACCGGCCCCGGCCGGAAGAGGGAGATGTCGACCACCAGGTCGTGGAAGGTGCTCGGCTGCAGGCGGCCCACCAGGTCCCGCTGGCCCGGCGACTCGATCTGGAAGCAGCCCAGCGTCTCGGTTGACCGGATGAGCCCGTACGTCGCCGGGTCGCCCGGCGCCACCGCGTCCAGGTCGATCCGCTCCCCCGCGGCCCGCTCCACCTCCGCGACCGCGTGCGCCATCGCCGACTGCATCCGCACGCCCAGCACGTCCAGCTTGAGCAGCCCGAGGTCCTCCACGTCCTCCTTGTCGAACTGCGACATCGGCAGCCCCTCGCCGCTGGTCGGCACCACCGGCGTACGGGCGAGCAGGGAGGCGTCGGACAGGAGCACCCCGCACGGGTGCATGGCGACCCCGCGCGGCAGCGCGTCGAGGCCCTCGACCAGCTCCCAGAGCCTGCCGTACTTCTCCTTCTCCCCCGCCAGCTCCTTCAGCTCGGGCAGTTCCTCCAGTGCCGCGCGGGCGTCCCGGGCCCGGATGTGCGGGAAGGACTTGGCCACCCGGTCGATCTCGGCCGGGTCCATGGACAGCGCGGCGCCCACGTCCCGGATGGCGTGCCGCACCCGGTAGGTCTCGGGCATGGAGACGGTCGCGACCCGCTCGGTGCCGAACCGGCCGATGATCGCCCGGTAGACCTCCAGCCGGCGCGCGGACTCCACGTCGATGTCGATGTCCGGCAGGACCACCCGTTCCTTGGACAGGAAGCGCTCCATCAGCAGCCCGTGCTCGACCGGGTCGGCGTGCGCGATGCCGATGAGGTGGTTGACGAGGGAGCCGGCGCCGGAACCCCGGGCGGCCACCCGGATCCCCATCTCCCTTACGTCGTCGACCACTTGGGCGACGGTGAGGAAGTAGGAGGCGAATCCGTGGTGGGCGATGATGTCCAGCTCGCGGTGCATCCGCTCCCAGTACTCGCGCCGGCCGCCGTGACCGAGCCGCACCATCCCGGCCGCCGCCCGCGAGGCGAGCGCCCGCTGGGCGGTGCGGCGGCCCGCGCCCACGAGGTGCGCCTCGGGGAAGTGGACGGTGCCGATGCCGAGGTCGTCCTCGGGGTCGACCAGGCACTCGGCGGCCGTGGCCCCGGTCTGCTCCAGCAGCCGGCGGGCGGTGTCGCGCCGGTAGCCGGCCGCCTCCACCACCCGCTCGGCGACCGCCAGCATGGCCTGCGCGTCCTTCAGCCAGGCCTCGCCCGAGTCCAGCTCCTTGCGGGGGTCGATCGGCACCAGCCGGCGGGCGGCGTCCAGCACGTCGGCGACCGGCCCCTGGCCGGGGTCGGCGTAGCGGACGGCGTTGCTGAGTACCGGCCGGACCCGCTGCTCGGCGGCGAAGCCGACGGTACGGGCGGCCAGCCGCAGGGAGCCGGGGCCGGTGCCCGCGCGGCCGTGCCAGACGGCCTCCAGCCGCAGCGCGTCACCGTAGACCTCGCGCCAGGGGGCGAGCAGCCTCGCGGCCCGGTCGGGGCGCCCGGCGGCGAGCGCGCGGCCCACGTCCGACTCCGGCCCGAGCAGCACGGTCAGGCCGTCGCCGTGGTTGCCGGACCAGGGGAGCAGCGGCGTCCCCTCGCCCTCGTGCGCCGCCGTGACGATCCCGCACAGGTCGGCCCAGCCGCGGGCGCCGTCCCGGGCGAGGAAGGTCACCCGGGGGGTCGACTCGTCGATGAAGGCGCCGCCCCGCACCGGGGTGCGGCGCCTCTCGCGCCGGGCGCCCTCCGGTCCGGCCACCGCCAGGTTCACGCCGAACAGCGGGCGGACCCCCTCCCGGGCGCACGCCTTGGCGAAGCGGACCGTCCCGGCGAGGGTGTCGCGGTCGGTGAGGGCCAGGGCGTCCATGCCCCGCTCCCCGGCGCGCCCGGCCAGCCGCTCCGGGTGGGATGCGCCGTACCTCAGGGAGAACCCGGAGACGGTGCGCAGATGCGCGAAACCCGGCACACGCACCTCCCGCACTCGTGAGTCCCGAACGGCTCTCGAACATCAGTTCCCTACTCCGTCATCCACCATACCCTCATTCTCGAACAAGTGTGCGACATCGCGGGGACCCCCTCCCACCTGCGCAAACGCCGCTCCGGTCGAACATCCGGGCCCTGGCAGCACGAAGTCCCGCCCTCGCGCGCGGGGGCGGGACTTCGGCAGGCGGGCGTGGTGCGGGTCAGCCGATCTGCGAGCCCGTGGCGGACAGCGCCTCGGTGACCGGCTGGAAGAAGGTCTCCCCGCCGGAGGTGCAGTCGCCGCTGCCGCCGGAGGTCAGGCCGACGGCCTTGTCGCCGGAGAACAGCGAGCCGCCGCTGTCCCCGGGCTCGGCGCACACGTCGGTCTGGATCAGACCGCTGACCGTGCCCTCGGAGTAGTTGACGGTGGCGTTCAGACCGGTGACCGTGCCGTCGTGGACCTGGGTGGTCGAACCGCTGCGGGTGACCTTCATGCCGACGGTGGCCTCGGCCGCGCCGGTGATCGGCTGGGCGGAGCCGTTGTACAGGTCGACCTCGCTCGGGTGGTCGACCTGGGCCGTGTACTTGACCAGACCGAAGTCGTTGCCGGGAAAGCTGGACTGCTCGTTCTGGCCGATGACGCCGCCCGAGGAGTCGGACCAGCTCGAGATGGCCTCGGTGCAGTGGCCCGCGGTCAGGAAGTACGGCTGCCCGCCCTTGACCACGTTGAAGCCGAGCGAGCAGCGCCCGCCCGAGCCGCTGATCGCGTCGCCGCCGGCGACGAAGGGCTCGTACCGCCCCTTGGACCGCTTCAGCTCGGCCTTGCCGCCGAGCCCGTCGACGACCTTGCCCAGCCTGCTCCACTCGGCGCCGGAGACCGTCGCGTCGGCGGTGACGACGACCTTGTTGGTCACCGGGTCGGTCGCCCAGGAGGTGCCCGGGATGGTCGCGTCCCGCTTCAGCGTCGAACGCGCGCCGTCGAGTTCGGCGAGCGAGTTGGCGACGACTCTGGCCTTGGCGCCGGCCGCCTCGACGGTCCTGGCGGCCGCGGCGTCCAGCACGTTGACGACGAGGCTCTTGGCCCGGGCGTCGTAGTAGCTGCCGGCCGCGCCGGACCCGAGGTCCCGCACGAGCGCCGAAGAGAGCTTTCCGGCCGCCGGTGCGGACAGGGTCCGCGCCTGCGGGGCGGACTCGGCGGGCTCGCTGGCGTTCGCACTCTGGAAGGTGAACCCCGCTGCGACCAGTGCGGCGACTCCCGCGCCGGCCACGGCGATCCGCCGCCCGGGTATGCGTCGGTGCTTCAACTCACGTCCTCCTGTGGGGGATCGGCTCCGCGGGTTGTGGGGACCGCGCGGGCCGGAAGGCTGGTTGACGGGCGCCCACTCTTCCGAACCGCACAGGGAGCACACAAGGTCGACTTCAGGACGCGCGTGCGGAGGACGCGTACGCCCCCGTCCCGCCCGGGAGTTCACGGCCACCCCCGGGAATTCGCACTGCAAACACCCGGTGCGAGCAACGACTCTGCGGACAGTGACCGTCGCCGCTGGCCGGAATTCGATCCTCCGCATCGGGACCCGGAGGCGGGCGCACGAAAGCCCCCGCACGCGTGGAGCGTGCGGGGGCCCGGTGCCGTCACGTCGCCGTCACGGCCGCGTCCGGCCGCGGGGACACGGGAGGCGGTCCCGTCGGGATCCGTCCTAGTAGACGTGGACTCCATAGGCGCTCAGCGCCTCGGTGACCGGCTGGAAGAAGGTCGTGCCGCCGGAGGTGCAGTTGCCGCTGCCGCCCGAGGTCAGGCCGTACGCCGTGCTGCCGCCGTACAGCGGGCCGCCGGAGTCGCCGGGTTCGGCGCAGACGGTGGTCTGGATCAGGCCGTAGACGACGTCGCCGCCGCCGTAGTTGACCGTGGCGTTCAGCGCGGTGACCCGGCCGCTGTGGGTGCCGGTGGTGGATCCGCGGCGGTAGACGGTCGTGCCGACCGAGGGCGTCGCGGCGCTGGTGATGTCCTGGCTGCCCACGGCGCCGGACTTGGTCACCGAGCTGTTGGTGTAGCGCACGATGCCGTAGTCGTTGCCGGGGAAGCTGGAGCCGGCCGTGGTGCCGAGCGTCGTCGAGTGCGAGGAGTTCGACCACCAGGTGCCCGCGCCGTCGGTGCAGTGACCGGCGGTCAGGAAGTAGTAGTTCCCGCTGGAGTCCTGGACGTTGAAGCCCAGGGAGCAGCGCCAGCTGCTCGCGTAGATCGCGTCGCCGCCGGAGATCAGCTTGTTGAACTTGCCGGCCGTGTGCTTGACGACGAGCGCGCCCGCGTTGCCGCCGGCCTGCCGCTTGATCTTGGCGATCTCGGCCTGGGACACCGTGCTGTCGACGGTGACGACGACGCGGTTGGTCTTGGCGTCCACCGCCCAGGCCGTGCCGGGGACGTCGGCCTGGAGGACGGAGTCGCTCGCCCTGGTGAGCTGGTTGGCGCTGAACGTGTGGGCGTCGCTGGCGTTCGCGGTGGGGGCGGCGAACGCTGCCGCGGCCAGGAAGCCGGTCGCCACGGCGGTCAGCCGGGTCCGTCTTGCGGTGCCGCTGCGGGGAGTGGTGCGCTTGATCCTCACGTTGCATTCCCTCCCAGGGGAAGTCGAGGGCCCGCGTGGGGTCGGGGCCCGGTGAGGCGCAGTCGGGAACTCGTTCGGGGTACCGAACATCGCTCATGTTCCTGACAAGCGCTGAGGGGGAGTATTCGGCCGAACGGCCGGTCGGCACAAGGGTGCCTTTCGGCCGTCAAGCTTTGAACCACCTATGCGCGCCGCCCTCTTGACACCTGCTCAGGGCCGGGGTGGCCCGCGCACGCCGCGCAGGGACCGGCGGGCGGCTCCACCCGCCCGTTCCGGCCAGGGCGATGGCGGGTTCACCGGCGCGGACGGGGTCGCACGGGCGTGCGCCGGCGTCCTCTCGGCCACGACCGGGCCGCGGGCCCCGATGACGGCGGCGGCCCCGGTCCCGCCCTCGGCCGCCCTCGTCCCGGGCATGGCCGGAATTCACCCCTCCGGATGGTCCCCTAGCAGTCGCAGCAGGAACAGCACTCGCAGCATTCGCAGCACTGGCAGGCCTCGCAGCACGAGCAGTCGCAGTTTCCGCACCAGCCCTCGCGCTTCTTCCGGGACCAGGGGCCCTCGTACTCGTCGGCGCAGCACACCTTGCAGGTGCAGCACACCCCCAGGGCGGCCGCGCACCCGGCCCAGAAGCCCCGCTTGTCCGGGCGCGGCGGCTCGCCGCCGAAGGGGGCGCCGTACGGATTGCCCGGCGCCGGCGGCGCTTGGTGCCCCGGGGGCGGCCCGAAGGAGGCCTCGGGCGCGTGCCCGCACGCGTGGTCGCCGAACGCCCGGTCCACCGAGCGGCCCAGCTCGTGCGCGAGCAGCAGGTGGACCAGTTTGCCGTCGGTGAACTCCGCCTCGCGCAGCGCCAGCCGGATGCCGTGCAGGGCGTCGTCGGCGAGCCGGCGGGCCTCGGTGAGCGGGGTGCCGGTGGCGGTGAGCGGGTTCCAGGCGCCCGAGCGCGCGTCCGCCTCCTGATCCTCCACGGCGTCCAGCAGGTGCGCGAGCCGGCCGAAGAGGCGGCCGGCCTCGGCCAGCGGCTCTGCGTTGCCCGGCCGGCCGGCCAGCACGGCGGTGTGCGCGAAGGCGGCCGCGGTCGCCGTCTCGGTCGGCTCGGTGACGGTCAGCAGCGGTGTGCCGAGCCCCGCGAGGGTCTCGATGCCGGTCTGCCGGTCGACGGCGTCGACGAGGACGCCGGTGTCGAAGCCGACGGCGGCGCCGCTGTGCGCCCCGGCCCTGCCCCAGCCCGCCGCGACCCGGCGCGCCGCGAGGGCGACCGGCCTGCGGGCCAGCAGCCCGTCCCGGTCGGCGACGTGGTCGCGCACCTTGGCGGAGGCGAGGACCAGCGAGACGGCCGCGGCGAGCCGGGCGCCCTCGCCCTGGGCGACGGACGCCGTCCGCATGCCGCGCAGCGCGCACGGCCCGGCGGTGCGCCGGGACCCCTCGACCGGACCGGCCTGAGCCTCCGTCAGGACGGATATCAGCAGGCCGTCGTAGTTGGTCACGACGCGGGCGAACTGTCCGTGGTCACGGCGCAGGGCGAGACACAGTCCGCACAGGTGCGCCATCCACTGGGCCCTCAGGCCCTCCCCCAGCCGGTGACTGCACGGCCGTACGATTCCGAACACGCCGATCCCCCGTGATGTGCCGTGAACGCGAGCCGGGGCATCGTATCGGCCGACTGTCGGCTCGTATCAGGTATGCCGTTCACCCATACGCTCCGTGCATCACCCATACGCCAACGACAATCATATTTCACTCACAGTCAGCAGCCGTATGAGTCATGACCCTTGGGGTACACGGGCTCTCGACGTATCCGCTGTGCACCAGTACCGTCACAAACCCCCCGCGCGGCGTCTATCCACTTGGCGCACCGTCCGCATCATGGATGACCATAGGGATGCCGAAAGCAAGAAGACAGCTGTGAGAGGAGGCGTCCATGGGATCGGTACGCAAGGCGAGTGCGTGGCTCGGCCTCGTCGACGACAACGATGACGAGCGTTACTACGACGACGACTACTCCGAGGGCACCGAGTCCGCGGACGCCTGGGTCACGGACCCCCGGGTGAAGGTGGCCACGGACACGGCCGAGGAGAAGGGCCGCCGGATCGGCACGGTCACCCCGGACAGCTTCCGGGACGCCCGCGCCATCGGTGAACTGTTCCGGGACGGCGTCCCGGTCATCATGAACCTCACGGCGATGGAGCCCTCCGACGCCAAGCGCGTGGTCGACTTCGCGGCCGGGCTGACCTTCGGCCTGCGGGGCACGATCGAGCGGGTCGCGACCCGGGTGTTCCTGCTGACGCCGTCGAACACCGAGATCGTCAGCGGTGAGCCGGCGGCCCGCCGCGAGGACGGATTCTTCAACCAGAGCTGAGGCGGGGCCGCTCACCGGCCCCGCCCCCTCCGGGAGCTCACCGGAAGGCGTCGAGCCCGGTGAGCGCCTTGCCCAGCACGAGCTGGTGCATCTCGACGGTGCCCTCGTAGGTGAGCACCGACTCGAGGTTGGTCGCGTGCCGCATGACGGGGTATTCCAGGGAGATCCCGTTGGCGCCGAGGATCGTCCGCGCCGTACGGCAGATCTCGATGGCCTCGCGGACGTTGTTGAGCTTGCCGAAGCTGACCTGCTCGGGACGCAGGCGGCCGGCGTCCATCCGCCGCCCCAGATGGTGGGCGAGCAGGATCCCCTTGTGCAGTTCCACCGCCATGTCGGCGAGCTTGGCCTGGGTGAGCTGGAAGCCGCCGATGGGCCGCCCGAACTGCTCCCGGGTCTTCGCGTACTCCACGGCCGCCTCGAAACTGCTGCGCGCGGCGCCCATCGCGCCCCAGACGATGCCGTAGCGGGCGTGCGAGAGGCAGCCGAGCGGCCCGCGCAGGCCGGTGACCTCCGGCAGCACCGCGTCGGCGGGCAGCCGTACGTCGTCCAGGACGAGCTCACTGGTGACGGAGGCGCGCAGGGACCACTTGTGCTTGATCTCCGGCGCCGAGAAGCCCGGGCGGTCGGTCGGCACGACGAACCCGCGGATGCCGTCCTCGGTCTGCGCCCAGACGACGGCCACCCCGGCCACCGAGCCGTTGGTGATCCACATCTTGCGGCCGTTGAGCACCCAGTCGTCGCCGTCGCGCTTGGCGTGGGTGCGCATGGAGGCGGGGTCGGAGCCGTGGTCGGGCTCGGTGAGCCCGAAGCAGCCGATCACCTCGCCGGCGGCCATCCGCGGCAGCCACTCGCGCTTCTGCTCCTCGCTGCCGAACCGGTGGATCGCGTACATCGCAAGGGAGCCCTGCACGGAGACCAGGGAGCGGATGCCCGAGTCGGCCGCCTCCAGCTCCAGACAGGCGAGCCCGTACTGCACCGCCGTGGCGCCGGCGCACCCGTAACCGGTCAGGGACATGCCGAGCGCGCCGATGCCGCCCAGCTCCCGGGCGAGCTCCCGGATGCCGGGCAGCTCGCCCTTCTCGTACCAGTCGGCGACGTACGGCAGCACCCGGTCGGCCGCCCAGCCGCGGACGGTGTCCCGGATCGCCAGGTCCTCCGGGTCGAGCAGGTCGTCGATCCCGAGCGGGTCGGCGGCGTCGAACGGGGGCAGCTTCGCGGACGCGGACATGGGACACCCTCCGGAACACTGGAACTCACCAAAAACTAGCAGCGCTAGTTACGTCTCTCGGGCGACGTTACGGTGCAGTGTCCCGCACGTCCAGAGCGGGGGTCAGGCCGACACCTTCGGCTGCTGCGGCTCCCTCGGGGAGGGCACCGCGCCCACCGCGGGGGTCTCGTCCGCGCCCTGCTCACCGCACTGCATGATCCGCGGCAGCCGCAGCGCCATCATCGCGCCCAGCAGCAGCAGCCCGGCGCTGACCAGCAGGGTCACGTGCAGCCCGTGCACGAAGGAGTCCCGGGCGGCCCGGCGCAGGGCCTCGCCGGCCGGCCCGCCCAGACGCCCGGCGATCTCGTAGGCCTCGCCGAGCGAGTGGCCGGCCGCGCGTGAGGCGTCCGGGGGGACGCCCGGCACCGCGGCGAGGCCCGGCGCGTAGGCCTTGTTCATCACGCTGCCGAGCAGCGCGATCCCGATGCCGGCGCCGAGCTGGTACGAGGTCTCGCCGATCGCCGCAGCCCCGCCGGCCTGCTCGGCCGGGGCCTCGCTGAGCATCGACTCGTAGGCGCCGAAGAGGGTGGTCTCCAGGCCGAAGCCGAGCAGTACGAAGCCGCAGAGCAGCAGCCGCGCGTTGTCCTCGCCGCCCATCGCGGTCAGGGTCGCCACCGCGGCCGCGGTGAGGCAGAAGCCGGCGCCGACCATCCGCCGGGGTCCGAACCGGCGCAGCATCCGGGCGCCCGCGAGGCCCGCCGCCATCGCCGCGACCGTCAGGGGCAGCAGCCGCAGCCCCGTCCGCAGCGGCGACAGACCCAGCACGAGTTGCAGGTATTGCGCCGCGATCAGCTCCAGGCCGACCAGCGCGAGCATGGCGAGCACGATGCAGCCCACCGAGGTGCTGAAGGCCGGCCGCCGGAACATCCGCAGGTCGACCAGCGGGTGGGTCCGGCGCCCCTGGCGCCGGACGAAGAGGTACAGCAGCGCCGCGCCGAGCAGCAGCGGGGCCACGGTGAACGGGCTCGCGGCGGACTCGCCGCCGCCGAGCCGCTTCACGCCGAGGACGACGCCGAACAGCCCGGCCGCCGCCATCAGCGCGCCCGTGACGTCCCAGGGGCCTTCTCTCTCGCCCCGGGACTCGGGCAGCAGCATGCGCCCGATGGGCAGGCTGACCAGCATCAGCGGGATGTTGACCAGGAAGACCGAGCCCCACCAGAAGTGCTCCAGCAGGAAGCCGCCGAGCAGCGGGCCGACGGCGGCGCCGACGGCGGCGACCGCGCTCCAGACGCCGATGGCCAGCGCGCGTTCGCGCCGGTCGGGGAAGACCTGGCGGAGGATCGACAGGGTCGCGGGCATGATCATCGCGCCGCCGACACCGAGCAGCGCGCGGGCGAGGATCAGCGTCTCGGCGCTCGGCGCGAAGGCGGCCACCGCGGAGGCGACGCCGAACAGGGCGTAGCCGAGGAGCAGCACGCGTCTGCGTCCGATCCGGTCGCCGAGCGTGCCGAAGAGGATCAGCAGCGAGGCGCAGACCAGCGGGTAGACGTCGACGATCCAGAGCAGCTCCACGGCGCCCGGTCTGAGGTCCTCGGTGACGGCGGGGACCGCCACGTGCAGCACGGTCGCGTCGAGGGCGACGAGCAGCAGACTGAGACAGAGGACGACCAGGACGACCCAGCGGTTGGCACCGGCACCGGTCCCGGCCTCCCGACGGCGCGGCGGAGCGGCAGCCGTGGTCGTCCCGGACATGTACGTACCTCCCAGATGATCCCTCGCGTGCGGCGGATCGGCGGAGTGGGGACTCTCCGTCGTACGGCCGGAGAGGAGCGGGGTCTCCGGCCCGCGCAAACCCACGCGGGTGACTCGCCAGCGTACGCGAGTCCGTCGTGGGCACACGTGGCGGACCTCTCACACGCGGGACCGAACCCGTGTGGCGTACGCCACCTCGTACGACGTGGGAGCGCCCGGCGGGCGGACCGGTTCCGGACCCGGTCGATAATCGGGCCCGTGACCGACCTTGCGACGCGCGCGGCCCCGGCCCGCGGCACCCTCCCGCGCCGGGCGGCCCCGGCCCTCCTCGGGTACGCGGCCGTCCGTGTCCTCGGCCTGCTCGTGCTGGCCGCGTGGAGCGCCGCGCGCGGCAGCAGCGCGCTCACCCTGCTGGGGGCGCGCTGGGACTCCCTCTGGTACTCCCGGGTGGCCGGGCTGGGCTACGGCTACGAGGTGCGCCTGCCGAACGGCGACGTCCACTCGAACCTCGCCTTCTTCCCGCTGCTGCCCTGGCTGGAGCGGCTGCTGCACGGCGTCACGCCGCTGTCGTACGCGCACGCCGGCCTGGTGGTGTCGCTGCTCGCCTCGCTGGCCGCGGCCGGGGGGATCTTCGCGGTCGCGGAGTGGGTGTACGGGCCCCGGGCGGGGGTGTGCGCGGTGCTGCTGTGGGCGGTGCTGCCGGTGGGGATCGTGCAGTCGATGGCGTACAGCGAGTCGCTGTTCACGGCGCTGGCCGCCTGGTCGCTGTACGCCGTGCTGACCGGACGGTGGGTGACGGCGGGTGTGCTGGCGGCGCTGGCGGGGCTCACCCGGCCGGTCGGGCTGGCGGTCGTCGCGGCGGTGTGGGCGGCGGGCGTGCTCGCCTTCCTGCGCGAGCGGGGCGCGCGCGACGCACTGGCCGGCGGCCGTGCTCCTGAACCGGCGGCCGGGGTGCACGCCGGGCGCGTGGCGCACACCGGAGGCGCGGACGGGCCGGCGTGCGCGCACTCCACGCCGGAGAGCGCGCGGGATGCGACACGCGCCCCGTCCCGCACCCCTCGCGCTCCCCTCGCGCCCGCTTGGCGCCGCGTTCTCGGGCTGCTCGTCGCCCCGCTGGGCGCGGCCGGCTACGTGCTGTGGGTCGGCCACCGCACCGGCGGGGGGCCGCTCGGCTATCTGGACGTGCAGGCCGGCTGGCGCAACGGGTTCGACGGCGGCTACGCCTTCGCCCGCTTCGTCGCCGCCAAGTTCACGTCGTTCCCGGCGGCCCTCGCCGGCGCGGGCCTGATCGTCGGGGTGGCCCTGCTTGTCCTGCTCTACGTGACCGGCGTACGGCAGCGCCAGCCCCTCCCGCTGCTGGTGTACACGGGGGTCGTGCTCGCCCTCGCCCTGTGCGCGTCGAGCTACTTCGGGTCGAAGCCGCGGCTGCTGATGCCGGCCTTCCCGCTGCTCTTTCCGCTCGCCCGCGCCCTGGCCCGGTCCCGGACCTCACGATCGGCCCTGGTCACGGCGGGCCTGGCGGTGGCGGCGGCGGTGTACGGGGCGTTCTGGCTGAACGGCTCCGGTCCGCCGTGATCGGCTCCGGCGGCCGATGAGCGCACCCTGAATTCCACGCCATGATTCGGTGAACGAATTCATAAGGGCCATATAACCGCCGCCCGGAATGATCAAAGGAATTGCAGGAAGCAGGTTCACCGGATTGCGGAATCCTTGAAATTCGGCGGCTCCTGAGAGGTTTCCCACATCACATCGTCATCACAAAGCCGCTGTTTCGACCGGGAACAGAGCGCACTCACTGTAACGTCGATCGGGTGCGTACCGAACTAAACCTCACCCGGCGTCTGGACCGGGTGTTCGCCAGGCTGGACCGTGAGCCGGAACGGCCGGCCCACCTCGACGTGCCGCGGATGAGCCGGCACCGGGTCGTGCTGTTCACCGCGACCCTCGCCTTCTACCTGGCGATCGTCTGGGCCGTGGTGATCACCTCCTGGCTGGTCCGGCTCGACTGGCAGGTCATGTTCTTCCGGCCGTACCAGCAGTGGTCGGAGATCCACTGGTTCGTCGACTACTACGTGGTGCTCGGCCAGCGCGGCCCCACCGCCGTGATGGTCGCCGCCTGGCTGGGCTGGCGCTCCTGGCGGCAGCACACGCTCCGCCCGCTGCTGACCCTCGGCGCCTCGCTGCTGCTGCTCAACATCACGGTCGGCGCCGCCAAGTACGGCATGGGCCGGCTCGGCCCGCACTACGCCACCGTGATCGGCTCGAACGAGATGGGTCTCGGCGGCGATATATTTCCCAGCGGCCACACCGCGAACGCCGTGGTGACCTGGGGAATCCTCGCCTATCTGGCCTCCACCCCGACCGCGCGCCGCTGGCTGTCCGCGATCTCGGCCGTGACCTCGCTGGGCGTCGGGATGGCCACCGTCTACCTCGGTACGCACTGGCTGAGCGACGTGCTGCTGGGCTGGGCCGCCGGCCTGCTGATCCTGCTCGCGCTGCCGTGGTGCGAACCCGTGATCGCCCGCACCGAGACCGCGATCTTCGACCTGCGCGACCGCTGGCGCGCCCGCCGCGGCCGTACCGCTCCCGCGCCGGCCGTGCCGGTCCCGGTGGTGCTCAAGCCGCGCACCGCGCCCGCCGAGCAGCCCGCTCCGGCCCGTGAGCCGGTGGCGTCGGTGCGCGGGCCCCGGACGCCGGTCCATCTGGCCCCGGGCCCGCACACAGCGCGTTCCGAGCGCACTCCGGTCACCCCGGCGGGCAGCCGCAGGCCGCCGCACGCCGACCGGCTGCCGCGCGGCGCCTCCCAGCCGGCCCGTCCGGTCTCGGGCGGCTGACCCCGTCGAGGCGGCGGGACCCGGTACGCACGACCGACCCCCGCCGCCACGGCGAAGGCCCCGCTCCCGGTCCGGGAGCGGGGCCTTCGCCGTGGCGGCGGGGTGGTCAGCCCTTCCAGGCGCGGGCCACCCGGCCGTCCCGCACCTCGAAGTTCAGCCGGCCCACCCGGTACTCCATGGTGATGACCGTGCCCGGCGGCAGTGACCGTACCGTCGACCACCCGCGCCGGCGGGCGAGCCGCTCGGCGTTCGGGGCTTCGAGGCCGACGTACCCGTCGGGACTGTCCTGGGGCTCCGCTGGCGGAGTGGGAATGGGTGCCATGCGGCCACGCTAGGCCGCTTCGGGCGGCGACGGAAGCGCCGGGACGGCGAGCCTCGCGGCCCCCTCCTGTCACGCTTCTGTCACAGGTTCCCGGACCGGTTTTCTTCGAACTCCGTCACACGATCGGGGGTTTCCACGCCGTTCGCCGGGGTATTCGAACAGAATTCTCGCGCGCCGGAACACCCTCCCGAATTGTCCGGCACAAAGCTTCCCGGGGCATCGTCCGGAGCAGGTCCGCGGCGTGATTCCGCTCCGAATCCCGGGCGGCGCCGGGAGGGCTGACGCCGCATGGGAAATTCATGGATTCGCCGGGCCGCCCGCCCGCGGTCCCGTCGACCGGGCCAGGGCCCCGTCGAGCCGGTCGCGGATCCTCCTGATCGACTCGGTCAGCCCGGCGGGCTCCAGCACCTCGAACGGGAAGCCGGTCATCATGATGTGAATCACCATCACGTCCAGGCTCGGCGCGCCGCTGCGCAGGACGCAGGCGTCCGGGCCGTCGGCCTCCAGCGTCCCGGCGGACGGTGAGATCCGCTCGGCCGCCTCGTGCAGCGGCACCAGCAGCCGCACCGCGGACCGCTCGGCGTACGCGCGCGTGGAGACGCCCTTGGAGACATAGGCCGCGAGGTCCCCGGCGGGCGGCTCCCGCGGGGTGAAGCGGGGCCCGTGCGGCGGCCGGGGGGTGATGCGGTCGACCCGGAAGGTCCGCCAGTCCGCCCGGTCCACGTCCCAGGCGACCAGGTACCAGCGGCGCTCGGTGCAGACCAGCCGGTGCGGCTCCACGGTCCGGCGGCTCGCGGCGCCGTCGTGCGTGCGGTACTCGAAGCGCAGCCGCTCGGCGTCCCGGCACAGATGGGCGATCTCGGTGAGCAGCGCCGGGTCGACCGGGGAGGCCGGCGGGCCGCCCTGCAGCATCGGCACGGTGAAGACGTTGAGCGCGCCCACCCGGCGGCGCAGCCGGTTCGGCAGCACCTGTTCCAGCTTGGCCAGGGCGCGTACGGAGGTCTCGCCGATGCCCTCGATGCCCTGTCCCGCCGCGGTGCGCAACCCGACGGCCACGGCGACGGCCTCGTCGTCGTCCAGCAGCAGCGGGGGCAGCTCGGCGCCCGCGCCGAGCTGGTAGCCGCCTCCGGTGCCGGGGCTGGCGTTGACCGGGTAGCCCAGCTCGCGCAGCCGGTCCACGTCCCGGCGGACCGTGCGCGGGGTGACGCCGAGCCGGTCGGCGAGTTCCGCGCCGGACCACTCGCGGTGGGCCTGGAGCAGCGAGAGCAGACGCAGCAGTCGAGCCGAGGTCTCCAACATGGGGCCGAGTGTGCCAGCCGATGCGGACAGCCGCTGTCCTCGACGGGACAGCGGCTGCGGGGCCGCGGCTCGCTCAGAGCGCCAGGCGCCGGCCGGGCACGATCAGGTCCGGGTCGTCGCCGACGACGCCGCGGTTGGTGGCGTAGATCCGCTGCCAGGTGGTGCCGTGCCGGGCGGCGATGGTGCTCAGGGTGTCGCCCTCGCGGACGGTGTAGCCGCCGCGGGCCGCGCCGCGGCCGGTGTGGGCCGACGTGCGCTCGGGTTCCGCGGCCGGCGCCGGCTTCGTCGTCGCGCCGCTCTTGGCTTCCGCCCCCGAGGCGGCCGGGGCGTTCCCGGTGGCCCCGGCCCGGCCCGAGCAGACCGGCCAGGCACCCCAGCCCTGGGCCTGCTGGACCTTGGTGGCGACGGCGATCTGCGCGTCGCGTGAGGCCTGGTCGGCCGTGGGGGCGTAGGCGCTGCCGCCGTACGCGCGCCAGGTGCCGGCGGAGAACTGGAGGCCGCCGTAGTAGCCGTTGCCGGTGTTGATGTGCCAGTCGCCGCCGCTCTCGCACTGGGCGATACGGTCCCACACCCCGTTGTCGGCGGCGGTCGCGTCGCCGGTGGCGGTCAGCAGCCCCAGCGGGGCCAGCAGCGCGGCTCCGGCCAGGGCGGCCGCTGTCGTACGGCTCCTGCGGGCGCCGTCGGGGCGGGTGGTGCGGCGGGTGTTGTCGGCACAGTCGGACATGTGACTCCTTCTCCACGGACCCGGGCTCCCCCGGACGGAGCGCGCCTCGCCGCGCAGGACCACGGCTCATCGCGCCCGCCCCGTCCACCGCGGCCGGTGCGGCGATCCTGCTCTGCCTTGCCGGCCGGCGGACGTACCCGAGCGGTGCGTCTGCACACGGCGGAGGAATCTAGAGAGACCGGACGGCCCGTTTCAACCAAATCGCCTTCGTTCCAGGCCAGTTGGCGGTTACCTCAGGTACCGGCGATTTTCGGCCAGCCCTTTCGTACCTTGATTTCCTGATTTTTCGACCACAAGGACGACCGGCGCGTGACCCACTTCACTCATTCAAGTGCCCGACATTTACGCGGACTTGACGCTGAGTGCCCGGTTCCGCACCGGTGGTGACCCTGTGCGGTGGATGGTTCGATTCCGTTGCTCCGGGGGCGTGACCCCCACCACAGGACGCCCGTTGTCTTCTTCATGAGCCCGGAGCACCGGGGCTCAGCGGCCGGGAGCCACCCGGCCGACCCAGCACCGCATCCCGAGGGAGCCACCGTGCCGCGCATGCTCGACGTCAGTGACGCAGTACGCGCCGAGATCGGCGACGAAGAAGCCGACCGGCTGCTCGCCGGAGAGAACGCCCCGGGCAGTTACGACTGCACGTCCTGCCGCACTCCGGGCGACTCCGAGCAGGAGCGCACCAGCACCGTTCTGTTCGTCGGCGACGAGACCGCCGTCCTCGCCTTCGCCCACGCCGGCTGCCTGCCCTCGCAGGTCGTGCAGGTCACCGAGGAGCAGTTGCAGGGCGCCGTCCGGTCCATCGGCGGCCGCCCGACCGCGGACGGCGGCCCGCAGCGGTCCGTCCCCGAGCAGGCCGTGCTCGGCGTGACCAGCGGACTGGTCCTGATCGAGGGCGAGTTGCACCCCGCGCTCGTCGTCGAGCCGACGGCGCCCATCGTGCGCCCCGGCTCCTTCGGCGCCGGCGACGACTTCCTGCCGCTGCTCATCGAGCAGGGCTTCATGCCGGTGATGGAGCTGGCGTCGGTCCCGCCGGTGCTGCACGGCTGGTCGGTCCTGCTCGCGATGGGCCAGCTCCACGCGGTGCTCCAGCCCGGGATGGGCGGCGGCCAGCCGGTCGCCTGGTGGCAGGCGCACCAGCCGCTGCAGGTGACGGACAGCTGGCGGGCCGCCGCCAACAAGCACCAGCAGGTGCTGATGTTCGCGGCGCCGGTGGGGTCCATCGGACGGCAGCCCAGGGAGGACCTGCTGCGCGACTCCCTCGACCGGGCGGCGGCGAGCGGGAAGCTGGTGGCGGCGGCGCTGCCGCTCGCGGGCACCTGAGATCCGTCCGGCGGCGGGCCGGGAGCACGCCCCGACTCGTACGACCGCATCCCTTTCAGATTCCGGTCGTTTGGACATACGTGCACGCATACGACACCCCTCCTCCCCGCCGGTCCTCCTTCGCCTCCGTTCCGTCCGCCCGGGCGGGGGAGGGTTCGGTCGCGCCATCGGCCACGCCGATCTACGACTCGCTCTACGCGGAGTGGGTCAAGGCCTTCCGCACGCTGCCGGGCGACCGCAGTGGCGAGGAGGAGCTGGGGTTCTGCGCCTTCGGCCACACCCCGCACAGCACCGGCTCGTACCGCGTGACCTCCTACAGCGCCTACAGCGCGGGGGCGTACAGCGCCCGGCAGGGCGGCGGTCAGCAGCAGCCGCAGTGGCAGCGGGTCGGCACGCTGGGGCGGCAGCAGGACACCGGGATGCACCACGTCCCGGCGGGGCTGCCGCCCGCTCCCCGGCGCGGCGCCTGAGGCATGGCAAAGGGCGGCCCCCCGGTTCTCCGGGGCAGCCGCCCTTTCCCATGCCTCAGGGGCCGGTCACTTCTTCTTGCCGCGCTTCTCGCGCACCCGCACGGAGATGTGGAGGGGGGTGCCCTCGAAGCCGAACTCCTCGCGCAGACGGCGCTCGATGAAGCGCCGGTAGCCCGCCTCGATGAAGCCGGAGGCGAAGAGGACGAACCGCGGCGGCTTGGTGCCGGCCTGGGTGCCGAACAGGATGCGCGGCTGCTTGCCGCCCCGGACCGGGTGCGGGTGGGCCGACACCAGCTCGCCGAGGAAGGCGTTCAGCCGGCCGGTGGGCACCCGGGTCTCCCAGCCGTCGAGGGCGGCCTCGATCGCCGGGACCAGCTTCTCCATGTGCCGGCCGGTCCGGGCCGAGACGTTGACCCGGGGCGCCCAGGCGACCTGGCCCAGTTCGGTCTCGATCTCCCGCTCCAGGTAGTAGCGGCGCTCCTCGTCGAGGGTGTCCCACTTGTTGAAGGCGAGGACGACCGCGCGGCCCGCCTCCACCGCCATGGTGACGATGCGCTGGTCCTGGACCGAGATGTTCTCGGAGGCGTCGATGAGGATGACGGCCACCTCCGCCTTCTCGACGGCGGCCGCGGTGCGCAGCGAGGCGTAGTAGTCGGCGCCCTGCTGGAGGTGGACCCGCTTGCGGATGCCCGCGGTGTCGACGAACTTCCAGGTCACCCCGCCCAGCTCGATCAGCTCGTCGACCGGGTCGCGGGTGGTGCCGGCCAGCTCGTTGACGACGACGCGCTCCTCGCCCGCCACCTTGTTCAGCAGGGAGGACTTGCCGACGTTGGGGCGGCCGATGAGGGCGATGCGGCGCGGGCCGCCGACCGCGGCGCCGAAGGTCTGCTCGGGCGCCTCGGGCAGCGCCTCCAGGACGGCGTCCAGCATGTCGCCGGTGCCGCGTCCGTGCAGCGCGGAGACGGGGTGCGGCTCGCCGAGGCCAAGGGACCAGAGGTAGCTGGCGTCGGCCTCGCCGCTCGGCCCGTCGACCTTGTTCGCGGCCAGCACGACGGGCTTGCCCGCCTTGCGCAGCAGGCGCACGACCGCCTCGTCGGTGTCGGTGGCGCCGACCTTGGCGTCCACGACGAAGACGACCGCGTCGGCGGCCTCGATCGCGTACTCGGCCTGCGCGGCCACGGAGGCGTCGATGCCGAGGACGTCCTGCTCCCAGCCGCCGGTGTCGACCACCTTGAAGCGGCGGCCCGCCCACTCCGCCTCGTAGGTGACGCGGTCGCGGGTGACGCCGGGCTTGTCCTCGACCACGGCCTCGCGGCGGCCGATGATCCGGTTCACCAGGGTCGACTTGCCGACATTGGGACGGCCGACGACGGCGAGCACGGGCAGCGGGCCGTGGCCCGCCGCCTCGATGGCGCCCTCGACGTCCTCGATGTCGAAGCCCTCTTCCGCGGCGAGCTCCATGAACTCCGCGTACTCGGCGTCGCCGAGAGCCCCGTGGTCGTACTCGTGCTCAGCCGAGTCGCCGGGCTGGGTCTGGTCGTTCATGAAGTCCGTACCTCGTCGTTCATCGTGGTGATCGGTGGAGCGGCCCTGGTGGGCTGATCCACTACTCAAGTGTGGCTCAGCGCCCGGTGAGGCGCCTGGCGTTTTCCAGGTGGCCGGTGAGCTGCTTCTGGATGCGCTCGGTCGCCTCGTCCAGCGCCCTGCGCGTGCGCCGCCCCGACCCGTCGCCCGCGTCGAACGGGTCGCCGAAGACGACGTCGACGCGCGAGCGCAGCGGGGGCAGCGCCTTTATCAACCGGCCGGGCCGCTCGGTGCTTCCCAGTACGGCCACGGGCACGATCGGCGCCCCGCTGCGCACCGCGAAGTACGCGAGCCCGGCCCGCAGCGAGGCGAAGTCGCCCTCGCCCCGGGTGCCCTCCGGGAAGATGCCCAGCACTCCCCCGGCCTCCAGCACGCCGAGGGCCCGGGTGATGGCCGTGCGGTCGGCGGAGGCGCGGTCCACCTTGAGCTGGCCGATGCCGGTCAGGAAGGCGTTCAGCGGGCCGACGAACGCCTCCTTCTTGATCAGGAAGTGCGTCGGCCGGGGCGAGACGCCCATGACCATCGGGCCGTCGATGTTGTGCGAGTGGTTCACGGCGAGGATCGCCGGACCGCTCGCGGGCAGCTTCCAGGCGCCGAGCACGCGCGGCCGCCACAGCCCGTACATCAGGCCGACGCCGATGCGCCGCCCGGCCTCGGCGCCCCGCTCCGACGGAAGGCTCACTTCCCGGCTCGCTTCTCCTCGACCAGGGTGACGACGCACTCGATGACCTGGGCGAGGGTGAGCTCGGTGGTGTCCACCTCGACCGCGTCGCCGGCCTTGGCGAGCGGAGAGGTCTTGCGGCTGGAGTCGGCGGCGTCCCGCTTGATCAGGGCCTCGCGGGTGGCCTGCACGTCGGCGTCCTTCAGCTCGCCGCTGCGGCGGGCCGCACGGGCCTCCGGGGAGGCGGTGAGGAAGATCTTCAGGTCGGCGTCCGGCAGCACCGTCGTGCCGATGTCCCGGCCCTCGACCACGATGCCGCGCTCGGCGCCGACGGCAAGCGAGCGCTGCAGCTCGGTGATCCGGGTGCGCACCTCGGGCACCGCGCTGACCGCGCTGACCTTGGAGGTGACCTCCTGGGTGCGGATCGGGGCGGCCACGTCGACGCCGTCGACCGTGATGGTCGGGGCGGACGGGTCGGTGCCGGAGACGATCTCCGGCTTGCCCGCGACGGCGGCGATGGCGGTCGGGTCCTCCAGGTCGATGCCGTTGGTCACCATCCACCAGGTGATGGCGCGGTACTGGGCGCCGGTGTCGAGGTAGCTCAGGCCGAGCTGGGCGGCCACGGCCTTCGACGTGCTCGACTTGCCCGTGCCGGAGGGGCCGTCGATCGCGACGATCACGGGCTTGGCGGTCGGGGCGCCGTTTTCCACGGGGACACCTTCCTGGTGCGGTGCGGTGCGGGGGCAGGGGGCCGGAGCGCGAGAGCGCCCCGCACAAGGTTACTGGGTTCGGGTGACCCCGGCGGACGCCCGCCCGCCTACTGCCGCAGCGCCCAGCCCCGCTCGCGCAGCGCCGTCGTCAGCACGGGCGCCGCCTTGGGCTCGACCAGGAGCTGCATGAGACCGGCCTGCTGCCCCGTCGCGTGCTCGATCCGGACGTCCTCGATGTTGACCCCGGCCCGTCCGGCGTCCGCGAAGATGCGGGCGAGCTGGCCGGGCTGGTCGTCGATGAGGACGACGACGGTCTCGTACACGCGCGGCGCGCTGCCGTGCTTGCCGGGTACCCGCACCTGGCCCGCGTTGCCGCGGCGCAGCACGTCCTCGATGCCCGAGCCGCCCTCGCGGCGCTTGTCCTCGTCGGAGGACTGCAGGGCGCGCAGGGCCCGGACCGTCTCCTCCAGGTCGGCGGAGACCTCGGCGAGCAGGTCGGCGACCGGACCGGGGTTGGCGGAGAGGATGTCGATCCACATCCCGGGATCGGAGGCGGCGATCCGGGTCACGTCCCGGATGCCCTGCCCGCACAGCCGCACGGCCGCCTCCTCGGCGTGCTCCAGGCGGGCCGCGACCATGCTGGAGACCAGGTGGGGCATGTGGGAGACGAGGGCCACGGCCCGGTCGTGGGCGTCGGCGTCCATGACGACCGGCACGGCCCGGCAGTGCGAGACCAGTTCCAGGGCGAGGTTGAGGACCTCGGTGTCGGTGTCCCGGGTGGGGGTGAGCACCCAGGGGCGGCCCTCGAACAGGTCGCCGGTCGCGGCCAGCGGGCCGGACTTCTCCCGGCCGGACATGGGGTGGGTGCCGATGTAGGCGGACAGGTCGAGGCCGCGCGCCTCCAGTTCGCGGCGCGGGCCCCCCTTGACGCTGGCCACGTCGACGTAGCCGCGCGCGACGCCGCGGACCATGGCGTCCGCGAGGACGCCGGCCACGTGGGCGGGCGGGGCGGCGACGACGGCGAGGTCCACCGGGCCGTCGGGGGCCTCGTCGGTGCCGGCGCCCATCGCGGCCGCCGTACGGGCCTGCGCGGGGTCGTGGTCGGCGAGGTGGACGACGACGCCCCGCTGGGTCAGGGCGAGCGCGGCGGAGGTGCCGATGAGCCCGGTGCCGATGACGAGTGCGGTTCTCACTGGGCGATGTCCTTGCGCAGGGCGGCGGCGGCGCCGAGGTAGACGTGGGCGATCCGGGCGCGGGGCAGGTCCGACTCGATGTGCGCGAGCACCCGGACGACCCGGGGCATGGCGCCCTCGATGTCCAGTTCCTGGGCGCAGATCAGGGGGACGTCGACGATCCCGAGCTTGCGGGCGGCGGCGGCCGGGAAGTCGCTGTGCAGGTCGGGGGTGGCCGTGAACCAAATGCTGATCAGGTCCTCGGCGGTGAGCGCGTTCCGCTCCAGGATCGCGGTGAGCAGCGCTCCGACCTGCTCGTCCATGTGCCCGGCCTCGTCCCGCTCCAGCTGGACGGCCCCCCGGACCGCTCGTACCGCCACGGCGCTGCTCCTTGCTGACATGCGTTTCGTTCCTGGCCCGTCCAGCCTAGTCATGCCCCGAGCGGCCGGGCGCGCGGCGCCCGCCCGCTGAGACGCGGGGCCGACCCGGTGACGGCCGCGGCCCCCGTCCCGCGGCCTCCTTCGGCGGGGGCGCCTTTGGTGGCAAGATGTCACGGATCGCGGCTTTTCTTACTTTCGGTTTCCCCTACTCCCGATGTCCGGAGTGACGACATGACCTACAGCACGACGCGGCGCACGGTTCTCGCGACGGGTGCCGCGGCGCTCGCCACCGGCTGCGGGGGCGGCGGCGGGGGTTCGAAGAGCTCCTCCCCGTCGCCCGGCGGCCAGGAGCTGGCGAGCACGAGCGACATCCCGGAGGGCGGCGGCAGGATCTTCAAGGAGCGGAAGATCGTGGTCACCCAGCCGTCCAAGGGCGACTTCAAGGCCTTCTCGGCGATCTGCACGCACGAGGGCTGCACGGTGAGCAAGGTGGCGGACGGCACCATCGACTGCCCCTGCCACGGCAGCAGGTTCCACATCACCGACGGCTCGGTGGCACACGGCCCGGCGACCCGGCCGCTGCCCGCCGAGACGATCAAGGTGGAGGGAAATTCGATCCACCTGGCGTGAGCGCCCGCGTAGGCTCCGCGGATGCAGCCCGAGGACCTGGTACGCGACCACACGATCTACGCCTGCGTCATGGGTTCGCGGGCGTTCGGTCTGGCCACCGGGGCCAGCGACACCGACCGGCGGGGCGTCTTCCTCGCCCCCGCTCCCCTGTTCTGGCGGTTCGAGAAGCCGCCGGCCCATGTGGAGGGGCCGGGCGAGGAGCGCTTCTCCTGGGAGCTGGAGCGGTTCTGCGAGCTGGCGCTGCGCGGCAATCCGAACGCCCTGGAATGCCTGCACTCCCCGCTGGTGGAGCACGTCGACGACACCGGCCGCGAACTGCTGTCCCTGCGCGGCGCGTTCCTGTCCCGGCGGGTGCACGACACGTTCATCGGCTACGCCCTCGGCCAGCGCAGGAAGCTCGACGCCGACGTCCGCACCACGGGCGCCCCGCGCTGGAAGCACGCCATGCACCTGCTGCGCCTCCTGACGAGCGCCCGGGACCTGCTGCGCACCGGGGAGCTGCGGATCGATGTCGGCGACGAGCGGGAGCCGCTGCTGGCGGTCAAGCGGGGCGAAATCCCCTGGCCGGAGGTCGAGTCCCGCATGGCCCGGCTCGCGGCGCAGACCGAGGAGGCTCTGCGGCGCACCCCGCTGCCGCCCGAACCGGACCGCGCGCGCGTGGCCGGGTTCCTGTTCCGGGCGCGCCGGGACTCGGCCCGCCGGGCGGACGCGTACGAGGAGCCCGAGGGGGCCTAGGCGTCCCAGAGCGCTCCCAGTGCCAGCAGGTCGTCCCGGTACTCGATCCGCCCGGCCCAGTCGGCCGGCCAGGCGTCCGCGCCGAGCCAGGCGCCCGCGAAGGCCCCGGTGAGGCAGGCGATCGAGTCCGAGTCGCCGGAGGAGCAGGCGGCCCGGCGCAGGGCGGTGACAGGCTGGTCGGGGAAGAGCAGGAAGCACAGCAGCCCGGTGGCGAGGGCCTCCTCGGCGATCCAGCCCTCACCGGTGGCCAGGCACGGGTCGGTCTCCGGGGAGACCGTGCGCACGGCCTCCTGGAGGCGGCCGAGCACGTCCAGGCACTCGTCCCAGCCGCGCGCGATGAAGTGCTCGGGACTCGGGTCCTGGGAGCGGGTCCACAGGTCGCCGAGCCAGGTGTGGTCGTAGCGGGTGCGGTTGTCGTAGGCGTAGCTGCGGAGCCGCCCGACGAGTCCGGCCGGGTCGGCGCCGCCGGCGAGCAGGTGCACGGCATGGGCGGTCAGGTCGGAGGCGGCCAGGGCGGTGGGGTGTCCGTGGGTGAGCGCGGACTGCAACTGGGCCGCGCCGGACCGCTGTTCGCCGGTCAGGTCGGGGACGAGGCCGATGGGGGCGACGCGCATGTTGGCGCCGCAGCCCTTGGAGCCGACCCGGCTGGCGTCCTGCCAGGCGCGGCCCTCCTCCTTGAGCAGTTCGCACGCGGTCAGGCAGGTGTTGCCCGGGGCGCGGTCGTTGTCCGGCGACAGGTACCAGTCCACGAACTCCTCGCGCAGCGGCCGCTCCAGCCGGTTCGGGGCGAGGTCCCCGCGCTCCATGGCCGTGCGGAGCCCGCGGCCGACGGCGAGGGTCATCTGGGTGTCGTCGGAGACGCGGGCGCGCTGCGACAGCTCCATCTCCCGCCAGGGCCCGAACATCGAGAGGATGGGCGGCACGGCCTTGAACTCGGTCGGGAAGCCGAGGGCGTCCCCGAGGGCGAGGCCGAGGAGGGAGCCGGTGGCGGCGCGGACGCCGGGACGGGTGGTGGTCATGCGGGGTTTCCTTCCCGGGACGGTCGCAGCAGGGGCGGGTGCAGGGCGGTGGCCGGGCCCGCGCGGTAGAGGGCGGCCGGCTTGCCGCGGCCGCCGGTGAGCCGGGCGGCGCCGGGGACGGGTTCGACGAAACCGGGCGCGGCGAGCACCTTGCGGCGGAAGTTGGGCCGGTCGAGGGCGGTGCCCCACACCGTCTCGTAGACCTGCTGCAGCTCGCCGAGGGTGAACTCGGGCGGGCAGAAGGCGAGGGCCGCGCGGGTGTTCTCCAGCCGGTGGCCGACGCGTTCGTGGGCGTCGGCGAGGATGCGGTCGTGGTCGAAGGCGAGCGGCCCCGCCGAGCCGTACGGCAGCCAGCGGGCCTGGGCCGCGTCGCCACCGCCGCGGGGCTCGGGCGGGTCGGGCAGCAGCGCGGTGAACGCGACGGAGACGACCCGCATCCGGGGGTCGCGGCCCGGCTCGCTGTAGGTGCGCGACTGCTCCAGGTCCAGCCCGGAGACGTCGTCCAGGCCGGTCTCCTCGGCGAGTTCGCGCCGGGCGGCCGTCTCCGCGGACTCGTCGGGCAGCAGGAAGCCGCCGGGCAGCGCCCACCGGCCGGCGTACGGCTCCTGCCCGCGCTCGACGAGCAGCACGTGCAGCGCGCCCTCGCGGACGGTCAGGACGGCGAGGTCGACGGTGACGGCGAAAGGCTCGTAGGCGTGCTTGTCGTAGCCCTGCAGCACGGACACCCCCTTTAATAGTCACTCAGACTATAAAAGGGGGTGTCCCGGGAGCACAACCTCTTTAGAGGTCGACCTCCTGCATGAGCATCCCGACCTCGGTGTTGGACAGGCGGCGCAGCCAGCCCGACTTCTGGTCGCCCAGGGTGATCGGGCCGAAGGAGGTGCGCACCAGCTTCTCGACCGGGAAGCCGGCCTCGGCGAGCATGCGGCGCACGATGTGCTTGCGGCCCTCGTGCAGGGTCACCTCGACCAGGTAGTTCTTGCCGGTCTGCTCGACCACCCGGAAGTGGTCGGCGCGGGCGTAGCCGTCCTCGAGCTGGATGCCGTCCTTCAGGCGCTTGCCCAGGTCGCGCGGGATGGGGCCGACGATGGCCGCGAGGTACGTCTTCTTCACGCCGTACTTCGGGTGGGTCAGACGGTGCGCCAGCTCGCCGTGGTTGGTGAGCAGGATGACGCCCTCGGTCTCGGTGTCGAGCCGTCCGACGTGGAAGAGCCGGGTCTCGCGGTTGGTGACGTAGTCACCGAGGCACTGGCGGCCCTCCGGGTCCTCCATGGTGGAGACGACGCCGGCGGGCTTGTTGAGCGAGAAGAACTGGTACGACTGCGTGGCGACGGTCAGGCCGTCGACCTTGACCTCGTCCTTCTCCGGGTCCACCCGGCGGCCCTGCTCCAGCACGATCTCGCCGTTGATCTCGACCCGGGCCTGCTCGATCAGCTCCTCGCAGGCGCGGCGGGAGCCGTAGCCCGCGCGCGCGAGCACCTTCTGCAGCCGCTCGCCCTCCTGCTCGGCGCCGGGGAAGGTCTTGGGCAGCTTGACGTCCTTCTTGCCCGCGTACCGCTCCCGGTTGCGCTCCTCGACCCGCGTCTCGTACTCGCGCGAGCGCGCCGGGGCCGTACGGCCGCCGCGCTGCTGGGACTGCTTCGGGCCGCCCTTGGCGCCGCCGCGCGCGGAGCCGCCGCGCCCGGACTTGGGGCCGTCCTGGGTGGCCCCGGGGCCCACGTCGTAGCGGCGCTCCTCGGGGCGGGGCTTGCGGGGCCGGCCCTGCCCCTGCTTCTGGTCCCTGTCGTTGCCGGCACCGCGGTAGTTACCGCGCCCGCCGCTCTTGCCGCTGCCGCTGCTTCGCATCAAGGTTTCCGTCTTAGTCGTCTGCGTCCTGGCCGCCGGGCGCGTCGGGCGCGTCCGGGTCGAACGACGGGACTCCCTCCTGGGTCTCGGCCTCGATCGCCTCCGCCTCCGGGAGGAAGGGCGCGAGCTCCGGCAGTTCGTCCAGGCCGCGCAGGCCCATCCGCTCCAGGAAGTAGTTCGTCGTCCTGTACAGGATCGCACCTGTTTCGGGTTCCGTGCCCGCCTCCTCGACCAGACCGCGCTGCAGGAGGGTGCGCATGACGCCGTCGCAGTTCACTCCGCGCACGGCGGAGACGCGGCTGCGGCTGACCGGCTGGCGGTAGGCGACGACCGCGAGGGTCTCCAGCGCGGCCTGCGTGAGACGGGCCGTCTGGCCGTCCAGGACCAGCCGCTCCACGGCGGGCGCGTACTCGGCGCGGGTGTAGAAGCGCCAGCCGCCCGCGACGAACCGCAGCTCGAAGCCGCGGCCCTGCACGGTGTAGTCGTCGGCCAGCTCGCGCAGGGCGTCCGCGATCTGGCGCCTGGGCCGCTCGAGGATGCGGGCCAGGTGCTCCTCGGTGGCGGGCTCGTCCACGACCATGAGGACCGCTTCGAGGGCGGGCTTGAGTTCCAGCCCGGCGACGGCGCGCGGGTCCGCGGGGGCGTCGGCGGCCGCGGCGGTCGCCTGGACGCGGTTCGTGGGTGCCTCGGCGGGGTCCGTGGGTGCCTCGGTGGTCTCGCTCACGCCTTCTTCTCCTCCTTGGGCTCCTCGGGCGGCCGGTCGAACTCGTCGGTGACCATCGGCGCAGCGTCCGTGTCCCCGCCGGTCCAGCGCACCAGCAGCTCGCCGAGGGCGGCCTCCTGCTCCAGCGCCACGGCCTTCTCCCGGTACAGCTCCAGCAGCGCCAGGAAGCGGGCCACGACGGTGAGGGTGTCGTCGGTGTCCTCGACCAGCGTCCGGAAGCTGGTCTCGCCCAGTTCCCTGAGCCGCGCCACCACGATGCCCGCCTGCTCCTGCACGCTGACCAGCGGGGCGTGGATGTGGTCGACGTAGACCTGCGGCTTGACCTTCGGCTGCATCGCCTTGACGGCGAGCTGCGCGAACCCCTCGGGGCCGATGCTGATGACGACCTCGGGCAGCAGCTCGGCGTGCTGGGGTTCGAGGCCGACGGTACGGGGGTGGCGGCGGGCCTCCTCGTCCAGGCGCTCGTTGAAGATGTCGGCGATCCGCTTGTAGGCGCGGTACTGCAGCAGCCGCGCGAACAGCAGGTCCCGGGCCTCCAGCAGCGCGAGGTCGGCCTCGTCCTCGACCTGGGCGGCGGGCAGCAGCCGGGCGGCCTTGAGGTCGAGCAGCGTGGCGGCCACGACGAGGAACTCGGTCGTCTGGTCCAGGTCCCAGTCGGGGCCCATGGCCCGGATGTGGGCCATGAACTCGTCGGTGACCTTGGACAGCGCGACCTCGGTGACGTCCAGCTTGTGCTTGGAGATGAGCTGGAGCAGCAGATCGAACGGCCCCTCGAAGTTGGCCAGCCGAACCTTGAAGACACCGCCGTCGGCCGCCTCACCGGCTCCCGACGCCCCACCCCGCTCCGGCTCCCCGGCTCCGGACTCCATCCCCGCCGACGCCTCGCCCCCGGCCACCGGTTCCGGCTCGGCCGGCGCCTCGGCCCCGGATCCAGCCGCCGAAGCGAGCGCGCTCCATCGGGCCGGTCCGGGCGCGGGCTCGGATCCGGCGAGCGGCTGGGGCCCGCCCGAGGTCACCGTCCCGGCGCCGGGCCGCTCTTCCGCATGAACCGCGGACGGCTCGCTCCCGGCCAGCGGTGTCGACCCGGGCGGCGCGGCAAGCCCGCCCCGGGCAGCAGATCCGGACGCGCCGAGCCCCGGCCCGGCAAGCGATTCCGGCCGGGCGGCGCGTGACACCGCCGGCCCGCCTGCGGCCTCCGCCGCAGCGCCGGGCCGCACTTCCGCGCCGGTTACGGAGGACGGCTTCCCGCCGGCCACCGGTTGCGGCTCGGCCGCTGCCCCGGCTCCGGTTTTCGCCGGCGGAACGAGCCCGCTCCTGGCAGCCGGTCCGGGCGCGCCGGGCTCGGGCCCGGTAAGCGGCTCCGGTCGGGCATCCTCCGCCGTCGCCGGGCCGCCCCCGGACGCCGTCCCGGCACCGGGCCACACCTCGGCTGCGGCTGCCGACGACGGAGAGGGACCGCCCTGGGGTCCGGGCGCGGCGGGCTCAGGCCCGGTAAGCGGCTCCGGTCGGGCATCGCCCGGCACCGGCGGCTCGGTCGACGTCTCGGCTTCCGTTTTCGCCGGCGGGACGTCGGGGCTCTCGGCCGGGGGGTTCGGCGCGGACGCGCCGGATTCGGTCGCGCCCGGGGCCTGCGGCTCGGCCGGGTGGTGCTCGTCGGCGGCCGGCGGTTCCGGGGCGGGCTCAGGTGACGCCTTGTGCGGGGGCATGGGGGCTGTGCCCGGTCCGCGGCCCAGCGCACGTCTGCGGCCGGCACCGGGGCCGGAGGCGGGGGCGTCGTTCGGGGTCATGGCCGTCGCAGGCTATCGCCTGACGCCCGCCCGGCCGACTACCGACCCCGCAGCCGCCGCACCAGGATGCTCGCGTCCCCTCGGGACTCCAGGTCCGCCAGGACCACGGCGACCGCCTCGCGGACGATGCGGCCGCGGTCCACGGCGAGGCCGTGCTCGCCCCGCAGGACCAGTCGCGCGTGCTCGAGGTCCATCAGTTCCTCGGCGGAGACGTACACCGTGATCTTCTCGTCGTGCCGTTCGCGCCCGCTGGGCCGCCGGTTCGCCGCCCGCCCGCGCTTGCGCGGCTGCGCGGCCGCGGCGTCCGCGGCGCCCTCCGGTGGCGCCGGGCGCCGGGACGGCCGGGTGCGCGACTCGCCGGTCCCGGCCGGTTCCGCGTCCGCCGCGGCGTGCTCCGCGCCCTCTCCGTCACCGCCCTGGACGGGCACCGAGGCCGGCGCGTCCTCGGCGGCCGTGTCGTCGCTCTCCCCCGCGGGAGCCGGCACCCGGGCCTCGCCGTTGGCCCCGCGCCGGGGCGTGGACGGCTGGAGCGCCATCCCCCCCGTCGTACGGAACAGTTCGTCGGCCCCGGGCAGACTCACTCGGCGTGACACCGGGCGAGCACCTCCCTGGCGAGCTGGCGGTAGGCGGCGGCGCCGACGGAGTTGGAGGCGTACGTGGTGATCGGCTCACCGGCGACCGTGGTCTCCGGGAAGCGGACCGTGCGGCCGATGACCGTGTGGTAGACGTGGTCGTCGAACGCCTCGACCACGCGCGCGAGCACCTCACGGCTGTGCACCGTGCGCGAGTCGTACATCGTGGCGAGGATGCCGTCGAGCTCCAGGTCGGGGTTGAGCCGCTCCTGGACCTTCTCGATGGTCTCGGTCAGCAGGGCCACGCCGCGCAGCGCGAAGAACTCGCACTCCAGCGGAACGATCACCTTGTGGGCGGCCGTCAGCGCGTTGACCGTGAGCAGGCCGAGCGAGGGCTGGCAGTCGATCACGATGTAGTCGTAGTCGTCCATCAGCGGCTTGAGCGCCCGCTGCAGGGTCGACTCGCGCGCGACCTCGGAGACGAGCTGGACCTCCGCGGCCGACAGGTCGATGTTGGAGGGCAGCAGGTCCATGTTGGGGACCGCCGTCTTCAGCAGGACCTCGTCCGCCGACATGCCCCGCTCCATGAGCAGGTTGTAGACGGTGAGGTCGAGCTCCATGGGGTTGACGCCGAGACCCACCGACAGCGCGCCCTGCGGGTCGAAGTCCACGAGCAGCACGCGCCGGCCGTACTCCGCGAGCGCGGCACCCAGGTTGATGGTCGACGTGGTCTTGCCGACGCCGCCCTTCTGGTTGCACATCGCGATGATCTTCGCGGGGCCGTGGTCGGTCAGCGGGCCGGGGATCGGGAAGTACGGCAGCGGGCGTCCGGTCGGACCGATGCGCTCACGGCGCTGGCGGGCCGCGTCGGGCGCGAGCGTGGCGGCGTACTCGGGATCGGGCTCGTACTCGGCGTCGGGGTCGTAGAAGTGCCCCTCGGGCAGTTCGTCGTAGTCGGCGAGTTGGTTGTGGGGCGCGCCACTTCCGTCGCCGGCCATGGCGTTCACGTGATGGCCATCCATGCTGTGGTGTGCTGTCCGGACCGCCTGCGGACCCGGAGTCTGGTGGGCTGCGAAGGTGCGCACAGCGACGGAGCCGACAGCCTCGGATCCCGCGGAACCGGCCTGGCCCCGTACCGGCATTCCTGGTTGACCACCCCCGGGAGTAAATGTCGACTCATTCACAAGTCGTCTTACCTCCTTGGTGACCAGGAAACTTCTAGACAAGGTCAGCGTGGCACCATGCCGACGGTTGGCGACTCTATGGCGTGTCGGCGGTCCGCAGCAACACAATCCGCCGGACCCGGCAGGATGTGTCGGCAATGAAACATCCCTCTGTCAAGGGCGTACGGGCGTCGCACAGCAGGTTTCACCGGTGTGCGAATCGGTCGAAGGGTTACGTTCGAGGCGAGTTGACCGCAAGCGGCAAAGTGACCATACACACATCCGGCCGGACCTTGTCGGGCAAGGTCCGGCCGGGCGTTCGGTGTTGACGACGTGTGTTGACGAATCGCCTTTCACCGGTTGGCGACTTGGCGACACGCCAGGTCGCGAGGGTCAGCCGAGCAGGGACTCCAGCTCCACGTGCTCCAGGCCGAGGGCGTCCGCGACCTCCTTGTAGACGACCTTGCCGTCATGGGTGTTGAGGCCCTTGGCGAGCGCGGCGTCACGGCGCAGCGCCTCGACCCAGCCGTTGTTGGCGAGGGAGACGATGTACGGCAGCGTGGCGTTGGTGAGGGCGTTGGTGGAGGTGTTCGGCACCGCGCCCGGCATGTTGGCGACGCAGTAGAAGACCGAGTTGTGGACGCGGAAGGTCGGCTCGGCGTGCGTCGTGGGACGGGAGTCCTCGAAGCAGCCGCCCTGGTCGATCGCGATGTCGACAAGGACACTTCCGGGCTTCATGCGCGACACCAGCTCGTTGGTGACGAGCTTCGGGGCCTTGGCGCCCGGGATGAGCACCGCGCCGATGACGAGGTCGGCGTCGAGGACGGCCTTCTCCAGCTCGAAGGAGTTGGACATGATGGCCTTGACCTTGGTGCCGAAGACCTTGTCGGCCTCGCGCAGCTTGTTGATGTCGCGGTCGAGCAGGGTCACGTCGAAGCCCATGCCGACGGCGACCTGGGTGGCGTTCCAGCCGGAGACGCCACCGCCGATGACGACGGCCTTGGCCGGGGTCACGCCCGGCACGCCGCCCGGCAGCACGCCGCGGCCGCCGGCCGGGCGCATCAGGTGGTAGGCGCCGACCTGCGGGGCCAGCCGGCCCGCGACCTCGGACATCGGGGCGAGCAGGGGCAGCGCGCGGTTCGGCAGCTCGACGGTCTCGTAGGCGATGGCCGTGGTGCCGGACTCGAGGAGCGCGTCCGTGCACTCCTTGGAGGCGGCCAGGTGCAGGTAGGTGAAGAGGATCTGGTCCTTGCGGAGGCGGTGGTACTCCTCGGCGATCGGCTCCTTGACCTTCAGCAGCAGGTCGGCGGCGGCCCACACCTCGTCGGCGGTGGCGAGGATCCCGGCACCGGCGGCGACGTACTCCTCGTCCGTGATCGAGGAGCCGAGCCCGGCGCCCCGCTCGACGACGACCTGGTGGCCGTTGCGCACCAGCTCGTGCACACCGGCGGGGGTGATGGCCACCCGGAACTCGTTGTTCTTGACCTCGCGGGGGATGCCGACCTTCACGTCGATCACGGTCCTTGGCTCAGAGGGTATGGGGGTGCATTACAAGACGTACCCAGACATGCAGGGGCATACCGGGAGACACCGCAGGAGAACGAGCGGCAGAGCCAGTTTAATGAAGGCGTTCCGCCTGTCTAGCCTTTCATTGCATCAATCTTCGTGAGCGGCAGTACGGATTTCGCAGGCGTCATCGCCGTAACCCGGCAGGACGTCGTCCTCCTGCCCCTCGTTACCCAGCATGCGCTCGGCCGCGGCCCGGTGCAGTTGGGCGGCGGCGGGGTCGCCGAGCCGGTCCAGGGTGTCGGCCAGCCTGAGCTGCAGTGCGGCCTGCAGCCGGGCGTCCTGGGCGCGCCGTGCCCAGTCCACCGCCTCCCGGCAGGTGAGCAGCGACTCCTCGGGCCGCCCCGCGTACTCCTGCACCCGGGCCACCTCGCTCAACGCCCGTGCGTGGGCGGCCACATCGCCTTCTTTGCGGTACCCGGCGGCGGCCGCGCGCCAGTTCCTGAGCGCCTCGCCGTAGCGGCCCGCGTAGGTGTGCGCGGTGCCCGTGCGGCCGTAGAGCCGGGCGGCCTCCGCGCGCTCGCCGCGGGCCAGCCGCTCGGCCAGCGCCCGGCCGAACCAGTCCGCGGCCCGGTCGTAGTCCCCCAGCTCCTGGTGGGCGCCGCCTACGGATTCCATCGCGCGGCCGGTCGCGTACGGGTCGTTCGCCTCACGTCCGGCGTCCAGCGCGGCCCGGTAGCGCGCCAGGGCGTCCCGGGTGCGGCCGGTCTGCGCGTCCACGTCGCCGAGGTTCAGCAGGGCGGCGGCCCGCTCCCGGTGCAGTCCGCGCCGCTCGGCGACGTCGAGGACGAGGCCGTGGACCTCGTACAGGTCGGGTGCGGCGGCCTGCGCGCCGAAGTGCGCGGCCATGGCCCTGACCAGCTGGGACATCAGCCGGCGGGCGAGGGTGTCCAGCTCGCCGTCGGCGACGGCCACGCGGGTGGCGGCCAGCAGGGCCGGCCTGCGTACGCGCAGCCATTCGGCGGCGGCGCGGGGCGTGGGGAAGCGGAGCGCCGGGGGCAGGTCCCGCAGCTTCTCCCGGGCCTGCGGGCTGTCCGTCTCGGTGATCACCCGGCAGGACTGCAGCAGCCGGACGTTGCGCTCCAGCATCCGGGCCCGCGCGAGCTGGAGCTCTCCCGGGCGTTCCTGGCTCTCGGCGCGGGCGCGCAGCAGCGGGTGCAGACAGCCGGGGACGGCGTACTCGGGCAGCGGGGAGTCCACCGGGCGCAGCAGGCCGAGCGCGGCGAACTCCGCCAGCGCGGCGCCCGCGGTGTCCACCGAGCACCCGGCCAGCGCGGAGGCGGTGTGCGGGTCGACCAGGCCGGCCGGGGCCAGGCACAGCAGGCGCAGTATCCGGGCGGCCTGGCCGGGGAGCTGGTCGTGGACGAGCCGGAAGACGCGGGCCAGCGGCGTGCCCTCCGCGGCGTCGTCGGCGTCGGTGTGCAGCCGTTTGGCGAGGTCGGAGACGGCCGCCTGGGGCCGGGAGGCGAGCCAGCCGCCGGCGAGGGTCAGCGCGGCCGGCTGGCCCTGGCAGGCCTCGGCGAGGCTCTCGGCGGAGCGCGGGTCGACGGTGATGCGGACCGAGCCGGTCCAGCGGGTGAGGAGTTCCACCGCGGACTTGGTGTCGAGGCCGCCCAGGGTGCAGGGCCGGACGTCGGCGATGCCGGTGAGCGGGCCGCCCGCGACGGCGACGACCAGGCAGTCGGGGGCGTCCGGCAGCAGCGCGTCGACCTGCTCGGCGCCGGCCGCGTCGTCCAGCAGGAGCAGCGCCCGCTTGCCGGCGAGGGCGGTGCGCAGCGCCTCCGTCAGCTCGTCCTCGGCGGCCCCGGCGGGAGCCGGCACGTCGAGCGCGGCGAGCAGTTCACGGGCTGTGCGCGCGACCGGTACAGGAGCGCCGCCGGGCTCGCTGAGCCGGGCCCGCAGCACTCCGTCGGGGTAACGCTCGGCAACCTGCCGGGCGAGTTCCCCGGCCAGGGCGGTCCGGCCGGAGCCGGGGCGTCCGGCGATGAGGAGCACGCGCGCGCGAGGCGCCTTGCGGCCGGAGAGGGTGTCCAGGCCCGCCCGCTCGATGTCGGCGCGCAGTCCCTTCAACTCCCGCGTGCGGCCCAGGAAATGGTCCTCCGCGGGAGGATGCGCGGGCAGCCGCGCGCCGTCTGTGTCCACCGCCTGATCCGTCACGGGCCACACTCCCGTCCCACCGCACGCGCAAGCCCGCCGGGTCCTCCCGGAACAGGCATTTCCAGAGCCTAGTTCACGCTCTGCGACGTTCCGGTAGGAGCGCGGCGGGCACATCCCCCGATCGGATCAGGCGATCGTCACACCAATGCGCGGACGGGTGGGCGCGCGCTCCGGACGGCGGGTCCGGAGCGGCCCCGGCGGGGCCGCCGGGGCCCTTGCCGGGACTCGGGGCTCAGGACGACTCGGGGCTCAGGACGCGAAGGGACGCGCGGGCCAGGGCGCGTCGGCGGGGCGCAGGTCGTCCAGACCGTCCCCGCCGCGGGCGGCGACCAGCGAGAGGACGCCCACCACGAGGCAGTTGTTGTGCACGTCGCCGGCGAGCACCCGCCGCACCAGCTCGTCGACCGGCACGCGCGCGTACTCCATGTCGGTCTCCTCGTGCTCCGCCTCGAACCGCTCGCCCTCGGCCTCCGAGAGATCGCGCGCGAGGAAGATCCGCACCGCCTCGTCGCAGCCGCCGGGGGTCGTGTACACGTCGGTGAGCACCCGCCAGTCCTCGGCCTTGACATGCGCCTCCTCGTACAGCTCGCGCTGGGCGGCGTGCAGCGGGTTCTCGCCGGGCACGTCGAGCAGGCCGGCCGGGATCTCCCAGAGCTTGTGCCGCACCGGGTGCCGGTACTGGTTGATGAGCAGCACCCGGTCCTCCTCGTCCAGGGCGAGGACGGCGACCGAGCCGGGGTGCACCTGGTAGTCGCGGCGGACCACCGAGCCGTCGGGCATGACCACGTCGTCCGTGCGCACGGAGGTCTTGTTGCCCGTGAAGGGGGTCTCCGTGGCCCGGATCTCCCACTCCGCCGGGGTGTCCTTGATCGTCATGCCCTGTCCTTCCACACGTGCGCGAGCGGCCGGGGCGCGGTCCGTTTGAATGGACGCGCCCCGGCCACCGTACAACTGTCGTGTTACTTGGAGATCTTCCGCTCGACCGAGGCCTTCACCAGCCCGGCGAAGAGCGGGTGCGGACGGGTCGGGCGCGAGCGCAGCTCGGGGTGCGCCTGCGTGGCGACCAGGTAGGGGTGCACGTCGCGCGGGTACTCCACGTACTCCACGAGCTTGCCGTCCGGCGAGGTGCCCGAGAAGAGGATGCCGGCCTTCTTCTCCAGCTCCGCACGGTAGGCGTTGTTCACCTCGTAGCGGTGGCGGTGCCGCTCCTCGACGTACTCCTTGTCGTCGTACACCTCGCGGACGATCGAGCCCTCGGCCAGCTTCGCCGGGTACATGCCGAGCCGCATGGTGCCGCCCATGTCGCCCTCACCGGCGACGATGTCCATCTGCTCGGCCATCGTGGAGATGACCGGGTGCGCGGTGGCCGGGTCGAACTCGGTGGAGTTGGCGTCCGGGATGTCGGCGAGGCTGCGCGCGGCCTCGATCACGATGCACTGCAGGCCCAGGCAGAGGCCGAGCAGCGGGATCCGGTTCTCGCGGGCGTAGCGGATCGCGCCGACCTTGCCGAGCACACCGCGGTCGCCGAAGCCGCCCGGGATGCAGATGCCGTCGACGTCGCCGAGCTGCGCCTTGGCGCCGGCCGGGGTCTTGCAGTCGTCGGAGGTGACCCACTTGATCTTGACCCGGGCCTTGTTGGCGAACCCGCCGGCGCGCAGCGCCTCGGTGACCGACAGGTAGGCGTCGGGCAGGTCGATGTACTTGCCGACCAGGGCGAGGGTGATCTCGTGGTCGGGGTTGTGGACGCGGTCCAGCAGGTCGTCCCAGGTCGTCCAGTCGACGTCCCGGAAGGGCAGGTCGAGCTTGCGCACCACGTAGGCGTCCAGGCCCTCGGAGTGCACGACCTTCGGGATGTCGTAGATCGAGCGGGCGTCCGGGCAGGCCACGACGGCGGCCTCGTCGACGTCGCACATCAGCGAGATCTTGCGCTTGATGGCGGTCGGCACCTCGCGGTCGCAGCGCAGCACGATGGCGTCCGGCTGGATACCGATGTTGCGCAGGGCGGCCACGGAGTGCTGGGTCGGCTTGGTCTTCAGCTCGCCGGAGGGGCCGATGTACGGCAGCAGCGAGATGTGGACCACGAAGACGTTGTCCCGGCCGACCTCGTGGCGGACCTGGCGGACGGTCTCCAGGAACGGCAGCGACTCGATGTCGCCGACCGTGCCGCCGACCTCGGTGATCACCACGTCGACCTCGTCCGTCGCCATGCGGCGGATGCGGTGCTTGATCTCGTTGGTGATGTGCGGGATGACCTGCACGGTGTCGCCCAGGTACTCGCCGCGCCGCTCCTTGGCGATCACCGTCGAGTAGACCTGACCGGTGGTGACGTTCGCGGAGCCGTCCAGGTCGCGGTCGAGGAAGCGCTCGTAGTGGCCGATGTCCAGGTCGGTCTCGGCGCCGTCGTGGGTGACGAACACCTCACCGTGCTGGAAGGGGTTCATCGTGCCCGGGTCGACGTTGAGGTACGGGTCGAGCTTCTGCATCACGACGCGCAGGCCGCGGGCCTTGAGCAGCATGCCCAGGCTGGAGGCGGTGAGGCCCTTGCCGAGCGAGGAGGCGACACCCCCGGTGACGAAGATGTGCTTGGTCGTCGTGGATTTGGGCGTCATGGCCAAGAGGGGGCTCCCGTGGTCGCTGTCTGTCGTGCGGTACGGCCGCCGGTCCGGAGGTCTCCGGGGGTCGCCGTCGCTGCGGTTCGGGGGTTCGTCTCCCACCGGTCCACGGGCTACCAGCGTAACAGCGCCCGGACGAGATGGCTCCCGGCCACGCTCCGCGCCCGGGCCCGCACGCAGCGGTTCCGTCCGCGGGTGGCTTTCGGCACACCCGTTTACACGGGCGCTCGTTCGTCACATGCTCATCACCCGCTGCTCACTCGTTCGGCCCACACGGGTTGCCGGGAGCGGCACGCAGATCATCTGCGTGCGTCGTATCCTGCTCGGACACTCATCTGCCGGGCCCGTCCGGAACGACGGCACACCCCCGCCCACAGCACCCGGAACAACGAGAGCGCGGCAGTTCGTTGAGCAAAGACTGTCGTTTTGCCCCAGGGCTCGGCGGGCTGCTTTGCTTCACCGCTCAACGACGCACAACAACGACCCCTTGACCGCACTAGCGACAGCCCCCTGCGCGGGGGTGACGTGGCCGTTCGACTGGAGTTGCACGTGGCCGGGCGCATCGAAGACTACGCACTCATCGGAGACATGCAGACCGCTGCCCTGGTCTGCCGGGACGGCACAGTCGACTGGCTGTGCCTGCCCCGCTTCGACTCGCATGCCATCTTCGCCGGCCTGCTGGGCACCGAGGAGCACGGCTTCTGGCGGCTCGGCCCGGCGCACGCGGCCGACTCGCAGCCGCCCACGGCCGCCCGGCGCAGCTACCGGGGCGACTCGCTGATCCTGGAGTCCGAGTGGGACACCCCGCGCGGCACCGTGCGCGTGACCGATTTCATGCCCCCGCGTGACGGCGCCCCGCAGCTCATCCGGATCGTGGAGGGCGTCACCGGCCGGGTGCCGATGCGCTCGGCCCTGAGGATGCGGTTCTCCTACGGCCGGGTCGTGCCCTGGGTGCACAAGCACGAGGGCCGCACGGTGGCGGTCGCCGGACCCGACTCCGTGTGGTTCGACACGGAGGCCGAGACCTACGGCAAGGCGCTGACGACCTATGCCGACTTCACCGTGGCCCCGGGCGACCGGATCGCCTTCACCATCTCCTGGGAGCCCTCGCACAAGCAGCCGCCCGCGCTGCCGGAACCGGAGCAGTCGCTGGAGGCGACGGAGACCTTCTGGCGCGAGTGGGTCGAGCACTGTACGTACCACGGTCCGTACCGCGAGGCGGTGATCCGCTCGCTGATCACCCTGAAGGCTCTGACCTACGCCCCCACCGGCGGCATCGTCGCCGCCCCCACCACCTCCCTGCCCGAGGACATCGGCGGCGTCCGCAACTGGGACTACCGCTACACCTGGCTGCGGGACGCGGCGATCACCCTGTCCTCGCTGCTGCGCACCGGCTACCGCGAGGAGGCCCGCGCCTGGCGCGAGTGGCTGCTGCGCGCGGTCGCCGGCGACCCCGAGAACCTGCAGATCATGTACGGCATCGCGGGCGAGCGCGAGCTGGGCGAGGCCGAGCTGGACTGGCTGCCCGGCTACGAGCACTCCGCCCCGGTCCGGGTCGGCAACGGCGCCGCGCACCAGCTCCAGCTCGACGTGTACGGCGAGGTCACCGAGGCCCTGCACCTGGCCCACATGACCGGTCTGGCCCGCAACGACTACGCCTCCCTGCTCCAGCTCAAGCTGATCCGCTACCTGGAGGACCACTGGCAGGAGCCGGACGAGGGCATCTGGGAGGTGCGCGGCCCGCGCCGGCACTTCGTGCACTCCAAGGTGATGGCCTGGGTCGCGGTGGACCGCACGATCAAGCTGATCGAGTCCGGTGACGCGGACGGCCCGCTGGAGCGCTGGAAGGAACTGCGCGATGACATCCACCGGGACGTGTGCGAGAAGGGCTACGACAAGGAGCGCAACACCTTCACGCAGTCCTACGGCTCCCAGGAGCTGGACGCCTCGCTGCTGCTGATCCCGCAGATGGGCTTCCTGCCGCCGGACGACAAGCGGGTGATCGGCACCATCGAGGCGATCCAGCGCGAGCTGTCCACCTCGGACGGGTTCATCCTGCGCTACCCCACCGAGGGCAAGGACGAGGGCGTCGACGGCCTCCCCGGCGACGAGGGCGCCTTCCTCGCCTGCTCGTTCTGGATGGCGGACGACCTGGCGATGATCGGCCGGGTGGACGAGGCCCGGAAGCTGTTCGAGAGGCTGCTCGCGCTCCGCAACGACCTCGGGCTGCTCGCGGAGGAGTGGGACCCCCGGCTGCAGCGCCAGGTCGGCAACTTCCCGCAGGCGTTCAGCCATGTGCCGCTGATCGACACCGCACTGCGGCTCACGGCCTCGGGGGCGTACGGCGGCTGAGCGCGACCGGGCGAGCAAGCCCGCCTAGGCTGAGAAGCGGACCATTGCCCCCGAGCGGAAGGGGGCGGCCATGGCTTCCCCTTCGAAGGCCGGCGCGGCCCTCGCCGCGCTGCGCGAAGATCTGGCCGGCGACGTGTTCGCCCCCTCGGACCCCGGCTACGACGAGGCCCGCGCCGTCTTCAACGCGATGATCGACCGGCGGCCGGCCGTGATCGCGCAGTGCGCGGGCCCGGCCGACGTGGTCCGCACCGTACGGTTCGCCCGGGACCTGGACCTGCCGGTCGCGGTGCGCGGCGGCGGGCACAGCGTGTCCGGCACCGCGCTGGGCGACGGCGCCGTGGTGGTGGACCTGCGCCGGATGCACCGGGTGACCGTGGACCCGGCGGCGCAGGCGGTCCGGGTGGAGGGCGGCGCCACGATGAGCCATCTGGACCGGGCCACCCAGCCGCACGGCCTCGCCACCACCGGCGGCCGGGCCTCGACCACCGGCGTCGGCGGTTTCGTCCTGGGCGGCGGCACCGGCTGGCTGGACCGCACCTTCGGCTACGCCGCCGACAACCTGCTCGGCGTGGAACTGGTGACGGCGGACGCCGAGCGGGTGCACGCCGGCGCCGACGAGAACCCGGAGCTGTTCTGGGCCCTGCACGGCGGCGGCGGCAACTTCGGCGTCGCCACCGCGCTCACCCTGCGGCTGCACGAACTGCCCGAGTTCTCCATCGCGTTGCTGCTCTACCTGCCCCAACTGGGCCGGGACGTCGTCCGCATCTTCCGCGAGATCGTCACCACCGGTCCCGACGAGGTGAGCGGCGCCGTGCTCTATCTGACCGGCCCGCCCGAGGAGTTCGTACCCGAGGAGCTGGTGGGCAAGCTGGTGTGCGCCGCGCTGCTGACCTATGCCGGCGGCGAGGAGGACCTGCGCAAGCTGGCCGAGCCCCTGCTGGCGCTCCCCCACGAGGCGGAGATCGCCGGCGCGATGCCGTACGCCGACGTCCAGTGCATGCTAGACGACCCGCCCGGGCAGCGGAACTACTGGTCGGCGGAGTACGTGACCGGTATGCCGGACGAACTGGTGGACGTCTACTGCGCCCGCGCGGAGAGCATGCCGGTGCCGACCAGCACCCAGCACCTGCTGTTCCCGCAGGGCGGCGCGATCGCCGCCGGCCCGCACGAGTACCCGGTGCCCTACCGGGACGCGCCGTGGGCGGTGCACCCCTTCGCCATCTGGCAGGACCCGGCCGACGACGAGCGGGCGGTCGCCTGGGTGCGCGAGGTCCGGGCCGACGTCAGGCCGTGGAGCACCGGCGCCGTCTACCTGAACTTCATCGGGGACGAGGGCCGGGACCGGGTCAGGGCGGGACTGGGCGAGGGGAACCTGCTGCGGCTGGAGAAGGTGAAGCGGGCCTACGACCCCGACAACGTGTTCCGCTTCAACCACAACATCCGCCCGGTGTAGCGGGGACACGCGCTGTCGTCCGGGCGTTTGCGCAGGTAGCGTCCGCTGCATGGACAGCGGTACGGAGAGCAGACTCGCCACTCAGGGCGCCGGGATCACCGTTCAGCGGGCGCTGGAGTTGCCGGGGCTGCGCAGCGGGCTGCCGGAGATCCTGGCGGGCGGCGACCGGCTGGGGCGGACCGTGCGCTGGGTGCACGCGGGCGAGGTGCCGAACATCGCCTCGCTGCTCAAGGGCGGCGAGCTGCTGCTCACCACCGGCTACGGGCTGGGGACCCGGCCGGCCGAGCAGCGGGCTTTCGTGCGCACCCTCGCCGAGCGGGGGATCGCCGCGCTGGTGGTGGAGCTGGGGCCGCGGTTCACCCGGCTGCCCGCGGCGCTGGTAGACACCGCGCGCGCCGCCGGGCTGCCGCTGGTCCAGCTCCACCGCGAGGTGCCCTTCGTGGCGGTCACCGAGGAGATCCACACGGAGATCGTCAACGGGCACTACGCGCTGCTGCAGCGCGCCGAGGAGGTGCACCGGCGGTGCACGGAGGCCCTGCTCGGCGGTGGCGGGGTGCCTCAAGTGCTCGGCATCCTGGCCGACTTCTGCGCCAACCCGGTGTTCCTGGAGACCGCGGACGGCCGGCTGCTGTACGCCGCCGGGTCGGGGCCGGAGGGCGCCGACCCGCTGCAGGTGTGGGAGGGGCTGCGCGGCCCGCACAAGGACGCGCCGCCGCCCGCGGGTTCGGTGCTCGTGGACGTCCCCGGCGGAGGTCCCGGTGCGGGCGCGGGTGCGGTGCGGGCCCGGCTGGTGCTGCTGCCGGTCCGCTCGCCGCTGGCCCCGGTGCACCGGATGGCCGCGGAGCGGGCGGCGGGCATCCTGGCCGTGGTGCTGATGCAGGCCCGCCAGGAGGAGGAGCTGGCAGCGCGCGGCCGGGGCGACTTCCTCACCGACCTGGCGGAGGGCCGGATCACGGCGGAGGACGCCCCGGCGCAGGCCCGCGTCCTCGGGTTCAAGCCGGGCGGCAGCCCGCTGCTGCCGGTGGTGATGCGGGTCGGGGACTCCCTGTCCCCGTCCGGGGGCTGGGCGGTGCTGGCGCGCGCGGTCTCCGAGGAGCTGGCCTCGGTGGGGGTTCCGGTGCTGCTGGGCGTCCGGCCGGTCGAGGGGCGGGTGCTGGTGCTGCTCGGGCTGCGCGCGGAGTCGGAGCGGCCGGCGGTCGCGGACCGGGTCGCGGCGGCGCTGCGGGCGGGCGTGGAGCGGGCCGGGATGCGGCGGCCGGGCGCCGCCCCGCCGGTCGTGGTCGTCGGGGTGGCCGGCGGCTGGGCGGCCGCGTCCGCCGGGCTCCGGCACGCGGCGGAGACGGCGACGGCGGCGCAGGGTCTGACCGACCGGCCCTGGTACGACGCCCGCCGCCTCGACATCGACCTGCTGCTGTGGCGGCTGCGCGACCATCCGGACCTGGCGGCGTTCGTGGACCGCGCGATCGGTCCGCTGCGCGACCACGACCACCGCTCCAAGCCGCCGCTGCTGCCCACCCTGGAGACCTATCTCGCGCACGCGGGCCGCAAGGCGGAGACCGCCCGCGAACTGCACCTGAACCGGCAGACCCTCTACAACCGCCTCGCCCGCATCGGCGAGTTGCTGGGCACCGACCTCGACGACCCGCAGACGGTGCTGGCCCTGAGCCTGGCGCTGCGCGCCCGCCGGCACACGCCCTAGGAAGGGGTCGCGGAAGCCCCGTCGCGAGAGCCCTTTCAGGACAGGCCCTAGGGAAGCGGCCTGGGCTGGGTGAGTTCGTCGTAGACGCTCAGCACCTGGGCGACGGTCTCGTCCTCGGTCGGCCAGGTCGCGGCCTGCCGCGGACCCCGCTCGCGCAGCAGTTCACGGCGTCCGGCGTCGGCGAGGAGACCGCTGACGGCGGCCGCGAGGGCCTCGGCGTCGCCGTACGGAACGAGCTCGGCGGCCTCGCCCACCAGGTCCGGGATGCCGCCGACGCGGGTCGCGACGAGCGGCACGCCCGCCTGCAGCGCCTCCTGGGCGAGCACGGACCGGGACTCCCACCTGCTGGTCAGCAGCGCCAGGTCGGCGGCCGTGAGCAGCTCGGGCACGTCGTCGCGGCGCCCGAGGAGCCGTACCGGCAGCTCCTCGTCCTCGATCCGCCGCTGGAGTTCGGGCCGCAGCGGCCCCTCCCCCGCGACGACGACCAGCGGCACGGGATCGAGGCCGCGCCAGGCGCGGGCCGCGTCCAGCAGGACGTCGTAGCCGCGCTGCCGGTCGAGGGAGCCGACGGCGATGAGCAGAGGGCGTCCGGTGGCGCCGAGTTCGGCGCGGAGTTTGGGCCGCCCCTGGTCGGTGTCGTCGTGGTCGGCGCGACGGCGCCGGCCGGGCAGGGCCACGGCCGCCAGCCGGGCGTCCCGCGCCCCGGTGCGGCGGGCCCGGTCCACCAGGTCGGAGGTGGTGCCGAGCACCACGGCCGCGGTGCGCATCACGCGCCGCTCCAGCAGCCGCAGCAGATGCGCCCGCGCGCCCTCCGCGCGGGCCCGGTTGTGCCAGGTGACCACCAGCGGGGTGGTGCGCCCGCTGAGCGCGAGCACGGCGCGGAAGGAGGCGTGCAGACCGTGGGCGTGCACCAGGTCGGCGCCGGCGCACGCGGCCCGGAGCGCGGCCACGGAGGCCGGGTCGCTGCTGCGCGGCACGTGCACGTGGTCGGCGCCGGTCCCGGTGAAGTCGTACGCGTGGTCGGCCTCGGAGGGGGCGCACACGGTGACCCGCACGCCCCGGGCGACGAGCCCCTCGGCCAGGGAGCGTACGTGCGCGCTGCTGCCGGCGTTGCCCCCGCCCAGCACCTGCACGGTGCGCAGCGGCGACTGGCCGTGCGGTGCGTTGCTGCTCACGGGGCTCACGGGGCCGGGGGCTCCTGATTCGGGGCGGGCGTCACGAGAAACGTACCGAAGGTAGCGGGCCGGGAGGACCGAAAGGGCGTACCGCGCGCCTCCCGCACCGACCGCCTCACCGTCAAGCATGCCAGTACGTACGGCCGTTCCGGCAAAACCCGAGGAGGCGCACAGCACGGCGACCCGGAGCACCGCACCGGAGCACGTTCACCCACACGGGTGAGCGGAGGCCGGTCTCCGGCCGCTGCCCCGAACAGGAGCCCTAGAGGTCGGCGCGGGCCGTCGCCAGGAGTTCCTCCGCGTGGGCGCGGGCCGTTTCCGAGTCCTCCTGGCCGGCCAGCATGCGGGAGAGCTCGCGGACCCGCTCCTCGCCCTCGAGGACCTTGACGCCGGAGCGGGTCACCGTGCCGTCGTTGGTCTTCTCGACCAGGAGCTGGCGGTCGGCGAAGGCGGCGACCTGGGGCAGGTGGGTGACCACGACGACCTGCGCGGTCCTGGCCAGCTTCGCCAGCCGCCGCCCGATCTCCACCGCCGCCTTGCCGCCGACACCGGCGTCCACCTCGTCGAAGAGATACGTCGGCACCGGGTCCGTGCCCGCGAAGACGACCTCCACGGCCAGCATCACGCGGGACAGCTCGCCTCCGGACGCGCCCTTGGCGATGGGCCGCGGCGGGGCGCCCGGGTGCGGGGCGAGCAGCAGCTCGACCTCGTCGGCGCCGGCCGGGCCGTAGGCGACGGACCGGCCGCCGACCTCGACGCCCTCCGGGTCCTCGGTCTGCCGGATGTCGAAGGACACGCGCGCGTGGGGCATCGCCAGCGAGGCCAGCTCGGCGGTCACCGCGGCGGCGAACCGCTCGGCGGCCTCCGTACGGGCGTCCGTCAGGGCCTGGGCGAGCGCGCCCAGCTCGGCGCGCAGGGCGTCCCGCTCGGCGGTCAGCTCCCCGGTCCGCTCGTCGTCGCCCTCCAGCTCGGTGAGCCGCGCGGCACTCTGCTCCGCCCAGGCGAGGACGGCGGCCACGTCGTCGCCGTACTTGCGGGTCAACGTGCCGAGGGCGGCTCGGCGCTCCTCCACCGCGGCCAGCCGCAGCGGGTCGGCGTCCAGGTCGTCGGCGTACCCGGCCAGCTCTCCGGCCACGTCGGCGAGCAGGATGCCGACCTCGCCGATCCGTTCGGCGAGCGCGGCCAGCGCCGGGTCGTGCGAGCGGACGGCCTCCAGGGCCCGGTGCGCGCCCGCGACGAGGGTGGTGGCGTCGATCCCCTCGGGGTCCTCGGGGTTGCCCGCGAGAGCGGCGTGCGCGGCGGTCGCGGCGGACGACAGGGCCTCGGCGTGCCCCAGCCGCTCCGCCTCCTCGGACAGCTCCACGTCCTCCCCGGCCCGGGGCTCCACACCGGCGATCTCCTCGAGCCCGTACCGGAGCATGTCGGCTTCCTGGGCGCGCTCACGCCCGCGGGTGACGATCTCCTCCAGCTCGGCGGAGACGGCCCGCAGCCGCCGGTAGGCCTCGGTGTACTTGGCGAGCGGCACCGCGACGGCGTCCCCGGCGTACCGGTCGAGCGCCTGCCGCTGCCGGGTGAGCTTCAGCAGCCCCTGCTGGTCGGTCTGGCCGTGCACGGCGACCAGGTCGTCGGCCAGCTCGGCGAGCAGCCCCACCGGCACGCTGCGCCCGCCCAGGTGCGCCCGTGAGCGGCCCTCGGCGGAAACGGTACGGCTGATCAGCAGGGCGCCGTCGTCCAACTCGGCCCCGGCCTCCTCCGCGCGTACGACGGCGGTGGCGTCCGAGGGCACGGCGATCCGGCCCTCCACGACCGCCTTCCCGGCGCCGATCCGCACCAGCGCCGGGTCCGCACGCCCGCCCAGCAGCAGTCCCAGGCTGGTGACCACCATGGTCTTGCCCGCACCGGTCTCGCCGGTGACGGCGGTGAACCCCGGTGACAGCTCGACCACGGCATCGTCGATGACCCCGAGTGACCGTATCCGCATCTCCTCCAACACGGAACAGACCATACGAGGTCCGGGGCGGGGAGCGCACATGGCCCGCCCGTGTCACCCGGGCGAGTGGCCCCCGCCGGGTCCCGGGCCGGCCGCGCGGCTACGTGTGCGGCGCGCCCCGCCAGCCGGTGGTCGGCAGCGCGAACTTCGCGACCAGCCGGTCCGTGAACGAGGCGTGGTGCAGCCGGGCCAGGCGCACCGGCACGGCGCCGCGCCGCACCTCCACCCGCGCGCCGGGCGGCAGCTCGATGGTCCGCCGCCCGTCGCACCAGAGCACGCCCGGCGGAATGTGCGGCAGCACCTCCACCGCGAGCACCGAGTCCGGCGAGGTGACCAGCGGCTTGGCGAACAGCGCGTGCGCGCTGATCGGCACCATCAGCAGCGCCTCCACCTCGGGCCACACCACTGGCCCGCCGGCGGAGAAGGCGTACGCGGTGGATCCGGTGGGCGTCGACAGCACGATCCCGTCGCAGCCGAACGCCGTGACCGGCCGCCCGTCGATCTCGAGGACCACCTCGAGCATCTTCTCCGCGCCGGCCTTCTGCACGGCGGCCTCGTTCAGCGCCCAGTCGGTGTGCACGATGTCGCCGTTGCGGTGCACGACGACGTCGATCGTCATCCGCTCCTCGACCTCGTAGGAGCGTGCCACCACCCGGTCGACGACCCGGTCCAGGTCGTCCCGCTCGGCCTCCGCCAGGAACCCGACCCGCCCCAGGTTGACGCCGAGCATCGGCACCCCGGAGGCCCGGGCGAACTCGGCGCCACGCAGCAGGGTCCCGTCACCGCCGAGGACGATGAGCAGCTCGCACCCGTCGAGGCACTGCGGGGTGGCTTCCTTGACGAGTCCCACCTCGCCGGGGAGCGGCAGATCGCGCGCCTCCTCCTCCAGCACCCGCACGCCGATGCCGTGCCGCAGCAGCCCCTTGACCACCAGTTCCGCGCTGCGGATGGCCGCGGGCCGCCCGGTGTGGGCGAGCAGGAAAACAGTACGCGCTCGGTTCTGTGTCAACGCGGCCCCTCCGCCACTGCTCGGTCGACCTCGGCCGGGTCCAGGCGGGGGGCGCCGGACCGCAGCCACAGGAAGTACTCGACATTGCCCGACGGACCGGGCAGCGGACTCGCGGTGACCCCCCGCACCCCGAGCCCCAGTTCCCAGGCCTTGTCGGCCACCCCGCGCACGGCCTCCGCCCGCAGTTGCGGACTCCGTACGACACCCCCGCTGCCCAGCCGTTCCTTCCCCACCTCGAACTGCGGCTTGACCATCATCACCAGGTCGGCGTCCGGCTTCACGCACCGCTTCAGGGCGGGCAGCACCAGCCCGAGCGGAATGAAGGACAGATCACCCACGACAAGATCCACAGGTTCCCCATCGATCGCCTCAAGCGTCAACTCGCGTACGTTCGTACGGTCCTTGACGGTGACGCGTTCATCGTTCTGCAGGGACCAGGCGAGTTGGCCGTATCCGACGTCCACGGCGACGACGTGCGCGGCGCCCGCGCGCAGCAGGACGTCGGTGAAGCCGCCGGTGGACGCCCCGGCGTCCAGCGCGCGCCGGCCCTCGACGGCGAGGCCCAGCGGCACGAAGGCCTCGAACGCGCCGGCGAGCTTGTGGCCGCCCCGGGAGACGTAGTCGGGGTCGCCCTCGTCGGTCTGGACCACGATCGCCGCCGCCTTGTCCACCTGCGTGGCCGGTTTGGTCGCCACGGTCCTGCCGACGGTGACCCGTCCGGCGGCGATCAGCTGGCTGGCGTGCTCGCGCGAACGCGCCAGCTTCCGGCGGACCAGCTCCGCGTCCAGACGAAGGCGTGCGACTCCTGCCACGTTCGGTTCAGCTCCTGTTTCGGTACGGCGGTACGGGGACCTGCGGTCCGGGGCGGGCGTCGAGCGCGGTGAGCGCGTCGCGCAATCCCCTGTGTACATCCTCGTACACCTCCACATGGCCGTCGGTGGCGAGGTGGTCGGCGTCGGCCAGCCGCTGGAGCTGTGCGTCGACGCCGGCGTCGCCGGTGGGGGTGCGCGGGACGCCCAGGGGCGCGGGGGCCGCGGGGTCGTACTCGGGCTCGGGGACGTGTCCGGCGTCGGGATCGGCCACGGGCACGGCCGTGCCGGCCGCCTGACCGGTCGCGGGATCACCCCCGGGCACCGTCTCGGTTTCGGCCTCCGCCGGGGCCTCGGGCACGGACTCGCTCATGCCCAGACGCTACCGCGAACCGCTGGGGTACCGTCGGTGGCCATGGCCACGATCGAGGAGTGCCGCACCGCACTGGGGAAGCTCTCGGACAACATGCAGGGCGCCGAGGGCGACGTCCGGGCGGCCGCCGCCCTGGACCGCTCGGTGAGCTGCCACATCACCGACCTCGACGTCACCTTCGTGGGCCGGATGACGGGCGGCCGGATCGAGGTGGACACCACCCACCCGGGGCCGCCCCGCGAGAAGGCGCAGATCAGGCTCGCCATGGCCGGCGACGACCTGGTGGGCCTGGTGGACGGCGAGCTGAACTTCGCGACCGCCTGGGGCCGGGGCCGGGTGCGCCTCGACGCCAGCCTGCTGGACCTGTTCCGGCTCAGGAAGCTGCTGTGAGCCGTGCCCTGCGGGCCGCCGGGACGACCAGCGGGGTACCGGTCTCCGGGTCGTCGATGACCTGGCAGCGCAGCCCGAACACCTCCTCGACCAGCCCGGCCGTGACGACGTCGTTCGGCGCGCCCTCGGCGATCACCTCGCCGCCGCGCAGGGCGATGAGGTGGGTGGCGTAGCGGGCCGCGTGGTTCAGGTCGTGCAGCACGGCCACCAGCGTCCGCCCCTGCGTCTCGTGCAGTTCCGCGCACAGGTCGAGGACGTCGATCTGGTGCTGGATGTCCAGGTAGGTGGTCGGCTCGTCCAAGAGCAGCAGCGGCGTCTGCTGGGCGAGGGCCATGGCGATCCAGACCCGCTGGCGCTGACCGCCGGACAGCTCGTCCACGTACCGGTCGGCCAGCTCGGCGACGCCGGTCTGCGCCATGGACTCCCGCACCACCCGCTCGTCCTCGGCCGACCACTGGCGCAGGATGCCCTGGTGCGGGTAGCGGCCGCGGCCGACGAGGTCGGCGACCGTGATGCCGTCGGGCGCGACGGACGACTGCGGCAGCAGGCCGAGGGTCCGGGCGACCTTCTTCGCCGGCATCGACTGGATGACCTGCCCGTCCAGCAGCACCCGGCCCTCGCTGGGCCTGAGCATCCGCGACAGCGCCCGCAGCAGCGTCGACTTGCCGCACGCGTTCGGGCCGACGATCACCGTGAAGGAGTTGTCGGGTATCTCCACCGACAGCTCCTCGGCGATGACGCGCTGGTCGTAGGCGAGGGTGACGTTCTCGGCGGACAGGCGGTTCACAGTGCTCCTCGGGGTGTTCGGGTGCGCGCCGCGCGGGTCGGGCCCGCCGTTCGCGCCGCTCATATCCGGCCCGCCCTGCGCTCGGCGACCAGCAGCCACAGCAGATAGCAGCCGCCGAGTACGCCGGTGACCACGCCCACGGGGAGCTGGTCGGCGCCGAAGGCACGCTGCGCGGCCCAGTCGGCGGTGACCAGCAGGGCGGCGCCCATGCAGAGGGAGGGCAGCAGGTTCGGGCCCGGCGAGCGGGTGAGGCGCCGGGCGAGCTGCGGCGCGGTGAGCGCCACGAAGCTGACGGGCCCGGCCGCCGCGGTGGCGGCCGCGGTGAGCAGCACCGCGGACACCATCAGCACCAGCCGCACGCGCTGCACCCGCACACCGAGCGCGTTCGCGACGTCGTCGCCCATCTCCATCATCCGCAGCCCCCGCGCATGGGCGAGGACCAGCGGCACGAGGACGGCGCACAGCCACAGCAGCGGCCAGACCTGCTCCCAGTCACGGCCGTTGAGGGACCCGGTCATCCACACCACCGCGCGGGTCGCGTCGACCAGGTCGGCCTTGGTGAGCAGATAGCCGTTGACCGCGGTGACGATCGCGGAGACGCCGATGCCGACCAGGACCAGCCGGTACCCGTGCACGCCCTGCTTCCAGGCGAGCAGATAGATGGCGAACCCCGTCACCAGACCGCCGGCCAGCGCTCCCGCGGTGACCTGGGCGGCGCTGCCGGACATCAGCACGATCACGACCAGCGCGCCCGCCGTCGAGCCCTGGGACAGGCCGAGCACGTCCGGGCTGCCGAGCGGGTTGCGGGAGACCGCCTGGAACAGGGCGCCGCCGAGGCCCAGCGAGGCGCCCACCAGCAGTCCCACCAGCACCCGCGGCAGCCGCAGTTCGTTGACGATGAAGTCCTGGTAGGCCGTGCCGTCGCCGGCCAGCGTCCTGAGGACGTCCGCCGCCGGGATCCTGGCGTCGCCGGTGCCGATCAGCGCCACGCCCGCGGCGCAGGCGGCGAGCAGCAGCAGGGCGACGACGGTCAGCGCGCGGACGTCCAGGCGCAGGGACAGCCCTCCGGGAGTGCGCACGGCACGGGTCATCCGTCGGGTCCTCACAGCTGGGCCGTCCTGCGCCGTCGTACGAGAAAGATGAAGACCGGGCCGCCGATGAGCGCGGTGACGACGCCGACCTGGAGTTCCGCGGGCCGGGCGACCATCCGGCCGAGGACGTCGGCGCCGAGCAGCAGCACGGGCGACAGGACGGTCGCGTAGGGCAGGATCCAGCGCAGGTCGGGGCCGGTGAAGGAGCGCACGACGTGCGGCACCATCAGGCCGACGAACATGATCGGACCGCAGGCGGCGGTCGCGGCGCCGGAGAGCACCGTCGCCGCGAGCATGGCGAGCGCCCGGGTGCGGTTGAGGTTCGCGCCGAGGGCGCGGGCGGTGTCGTCGCCCATCGCCATGGCGTTCAGCGGCCGGGCGAGTCCGAGCGCCAGCAGGGTGCCGGCCACGAGGAACGGCAGGACCTGCGCGATGGTCGAGTCCGTGGCCGAGGCCAGCGAACCCACCGTCCAGAAGCGCATCTTGCCCAGCGCCGCACCGTCCATGATCATCACGGCCTGGAGGTAGCCGTACAGCGCGGCGCTGACCGCCGTGCCGGCGAGGGCCAGCCGGACCGGGGTGGCGCCGCGGCTGCCGCCGAGGAACCACACCAGCGCCCCGACCGCGGCGGCGCCGCCGAACGCGAACCACACATAGCCCGTCAGGCTGGTGACGCCGAAGAAGGTGAGCGCCGTGACGACGGCCGCGGAGGCGCCGGCGTTGATGCCGAGCAGCCCGGGGTCGGCGAGCGGGTTGCGGGTGAGCGCCTGCAGCACACCGCCGGACAGGCCGAGCGCGGCGCCGGCCAGCAGACCGAGGGCGGTGCGCGACATCCGCTCGTCGACGACCACGTCGCCGTACGTCCCCGTGCCGTGGAACAGACCGTGCCAGACCTGGTCCGGCGACAGCGCCTTCGCGCCGACCGCGATGCTCGCCAGCGCGACGAGCACCAGGATCACGACCGAGAGCAGGAGCCCAAGGGCCCGCACCGCCCGGCGGGTTGGGGGCGCGGGGGCGGTGTCCGCGCGCTGTTCCGGAGGACTGTCGACCAACACGAGGTTAGGTTAGCCTACCCTCCTCTGCGATCTCGAGACCGCCTCGGAACCGCCTTCACCGCCGGACCGGAACCGGGCGCCCGGGAACGCCGGTTCCGCACCCGGCGACCGCTCCCCGCTCCCCCGGCGTCCGATCACCGCCCGGCCGTCACAGTCCCAGCCGCGCCAGCGCCTTCTCCCCGTCCAGCTCGCAGGAACCGTCCCCGGCCGCCGTCCAGGCCGCGGCGCACAGCGCCCGCAGTCCGTCCATCGCCTCGCCGTCGCCTTCGAGCTCCAGCCGGTCCGCCGCGTTCGCCGTCCACCCTCCGCACCGGAAACCGTCACCCTCACGAGTGATTTCCGGCTGCCCCGTGAGCAGCCCGCGCAGGTCGGCGTCCACGTACGTCGGCCGGTGCCGCGGCGGCGCCGCCAGCAGCAGGGGGCCGTCCGTGACGCCGGTCAGCACCAGCAGGGAGTCCACCCCGCCGTTGAACGCGCCCTCGATGTCGGTGTCCAGCCGGTCCCCGACCACCAGCGGCCGCTCGGCGCCCGTCCGCAGGATCGTCTCCCGGTGCATGGGCGGCAGCGGCTTGCCCGCGACCTGCGGCTCCGCGCCCGTCGCGATCCGGACGACCTCCACGGCCGCACCGTTGCCCGGCGCGATCCCGCGTCCGCTGGGGATCGTCAGGTCGGTGTTGGACGCGAACCACGGCACGCCCCGGGCCACCGCGTACGAGGCCTCCGCGAACCGGCCCCACGGCAGGTCGAGACCGCCGAACCCCTGCACCACGGCCGCCGGGTCGTCGTCCGCCGACTCCACCGGCGTCAGCCCGCGTTCGCGCAGCGCCACCCGCAACCCCTCACCGCCGATCACCAGCACCCGGGCCCCGGCCGGCACCTGCTCGCTGATCAGCCGGGCGACCGCCTGCGCCGAGGTGATGACGTCGTCCGCCCCGGTCGGTATCCCCAGCTCCGTCAGGTGCTCCGCCACGACGTCCGGCGTCCGCAGGGCGTTGTTGGTGACGTAGGCCAGATGCATCCCGCCGTTCCGGGCGCGCTCCAGCGAGTCGACGGCGTGCGCGATGGCGTCCCCGCCCGCGTACACCACCCCGTCCAGATCGAGCAGCGCCGTGTCGTACGCCTCGCTCAGGGGCTGCCCACTGTCCCCGGGCCTGGTCCTGACGCCCTGGCTCATTGCACATCGCTCCTCGTTAGACCGTCTTTCCCCCGATCATCCCCCACCCCGCCGGCACACGTACGATGCCGGGATGAACACAGCAGGTCACTCGGAAGCAACGGAGCGCCGAGGCCTGGAACTGACGCCGTTCCGAGGCCTTCGTTACGACCCCGACCGGGTCGGCAGTCTGGCCTCCGTCACCTCTCCCCCGTACGACGTCGTCGTACGCCCCGACGGCCTGCACCATCTCGAGTCCGCCGACCCGCACAACATCGTCCGGCTGATCCTGCCCCAGGCAGGTACCCCGGACGCCCGCAACGAACAGGCGGCGGACACCCTGCGCCGCTGGCTCGCCGAGGGCGTGCTGGCCCCCGACCCGGACCCCGCCCTGTACGTCTACGAGCAGCGCGACGGCGACGGCATGCTCCAGCGCGGTGTCATCGGCGCCCTGCGCGTCTCCGCCCCCGCCGAGGGCGTGGTCCTGCCGCACGAGGACGTCATGCCCCCGGTCGTCGCGGACCGCGCCGCACTGATGCGCGCCACCCGCGCCAACCTCGAACCCCTGCTCCTGACCTACCGCGGCGACGGCAAGGCGGCCGAGGTCGTCGAACGCACCGTGGCCGGACCTCCGCTGCTGGAGACGACCACGGAGGACGGCTTCCGCCACCGACTGTGGTCGGTCACCGCCCCCGCGGACCTGGCCGGCATCCAGTCCGACCTGGCACAGCACCAGGCCCTCATCGCCGACGGCCACCACCGCTGGGCCACCTACCTGCGGCTGCGCGCGGAGCACCCCTCCCCCAGCCCCTGGGACCACGGCCTGGTCCTGCTCGTCGACACCGCCCGCTATCCGCTGCGCGTGCGCGCCATCCACCGGCTGCTGCACGGACTGCCGGTCAGGGACGCGCTGGCGGCCCTGAGCGGGCAGTTCCGGGTACGGCGCCTCGACGTGCCGCTGGCCAAGGCGCAGGAGGTGCTGGCGGACGCGGCCTGCGCCGGCAACGCCTTCCTGCTGGCCGGCGACGGCTCCTTCCACCTGGTCGACCGCCCGGACCCGGGCCTGCTGGACCGCACGATCCCCGCGGACCGCCCGGCCGCCTGGCGCTCCCTGGACGCCACCGTGCTGCACGCCACGCTCCTCGAGCACATCTGGCACATCCCCGAGGACTCCCCCGCCCACATCGCCTACATCCACGACACGGCGGCCACCGTCGCCAAGGCCGAGCAGGACGGCAGCACCGCCGTCCTGCTGCACCCGGTGCGCGAGGAGGTCGTACGCGAACTGGCCCGGCAGGGCGTGAAGATGCCCCGCAAGTCCACGTCCTTCGGTCCGAAACCGGCGTCGGGGCTGGTGCTGCGCGCGCTGGAGCTCTGACCGGCCCCCGGACATGCGAAAGGGCGGAACCCCGGAGGGTTCCGCCCTTTCACCTTCGCGTTGCGGGACGTCAGTCCTTGTCCTCGACGTCCTTGCCCTCTACGTCCTCGACGTCCTCGACGTCCTCGTCCGTCTTCTCCACACGGACCTCGTCGTCGGACCGGTCGACCTGGCCGGCGGCGCCGTCGACCTCCTCGGCAGCGTCGCCCTCCTCGGCAGCGTCGCTCTCGTCGGCAGCGTCGCTCTCGTCGAGCGCGTCGACGAACTCGACGCCGTCCAGCTCGGCGAGCCGGTCGGAGGCGTCCGTGCTGCCGTCGCGGTCGGCCTCCACGGCCTTGGCGAACCACTCCCGCGCCTCGCTCTCCCGACCGGCCGCCAGCAGGGCGTCGGCGTAGGCGTAGCGCAGGCGCGCGGTCCAGGGCTGGACCGAGTTGGAGGCCAGCTCCGGGCTCTGCAGGGTCACGATGGCCGCGTCCAGCTGGCCCATGTCGCGCCGGGCGCCGGCCGCCACGAGCCGCATCTCGACCTGACCGGCCTTGTCCAGCTTGTGCACGTCGGGAGCGCCGGCCATGTCGAGGGCCTTCTCCGGCCGGCCGAGGCCGCGCTCGCAGTCGGCCATCACGGGCCACAGCTCCACGGTGCCGGTCATGCGCCGCGCGGCCCGGAACTCGCCGAGGGCCTCGCTGTACTTCTGGTTGGCGTAGGCCGCGAAGCCGGCGGCCTCACGGACGGCGGCGACCCGGGACGCCAGCCGCAGGGCGACCCTGGAGTAGCCGTAGGCGCCCTCGGGGTCCTCGTCGATGAGCCGCGCGACCATCACCAGGTTCTTGGCGACGTCCTCGGCGAGCGTCTTGGGCAGGCTCTGCAGCTCCTGCCGTACGTCCTTGTCGATCTCGTCGCCGGTGACGTCCTCCGGGATCGGCAGCCGCTTGATCGGCTCGCGGTCCCGGTCGCGGTCGTCGCGGAAGCGGCCTCCGCCACGCCGGTCGTCACGGCGGTCGTCCCGCCCGTCACGTCCCCGGAAGCCGCCGGGCCGCCCGCCCCGGTCGTCCCGGCGGGGCCCACGGCCACCCCGGTCGTCCCGGCCACGGAAGCCGCCGCGGTCGTCGCCACGGCGATCGTCACGCCGGTCGTCACGACGGAAGTCACCGCGGCTGTCGTCCCGACGGAAACCACCGCGGTCGTCACCACGGCGGTCGTCACGACGGAAGTCTCCGCGGGTGTCGTCACGGCGGAAGTCGCCGCGGGTGTCGTCACGGCGGAAGCCCGGACGGTCGCCACCACGGTCGTCGCGACGGAAGCCACCGCGGTCGTCACGACGGTCGTCGCGGCGGAAGGCGGGGCGGTCGCCGCGGTCGTCCCGGCGCGGCCCGCGGTCGCGGTCGTCGCGCTGGAAGCCCGGGCGGTGGCCCCGGTCGCCCTCGCGGCGGTCGTCGCGCCGGCCGTAGCTGCCGCGGTCACCGCGCTCGCCGTAGCCACCGCCACGACGGTCATCACGCCTGTCGTCACGGCGGTCGTCACGGCGGTCGTCACGACGGTCATCGCGACGGAAACCACCACGATCGTCGCCCCGACGCTCGTCGCGGCGGTCATCACGCCTGTCGTCACGGCGGAAGTCCCCACCACGGTCGTCGCGACGGAAACAACCGCGGTCGTCACGACGGTCGTCGCGGCGGAAGGCGGGGCGGTCGCCGCGGTCGTCCCGGCGCGGACCGCGGTCGCGGTCGTCGCGCTGGAAGCCCGGGCGGTGGCCCCGGTCGCCCTCACGGCGGTCGTCGCGCCGGCCGTAGCTGCCGCGGTCACCGCGCTCGCCGTAGCCACCGCCACGACGGTCATCACGCCTGTCGTCACGGCGGTCGTCACGACGGTCATCGCGACGGAAACCACCGCGATCGTCGCCCCGACGGTCGTCGCGGCGGAAGTCGCCACGGCTGTCGTCCCGACGGAAACCACCGCGGTCACCACGGTCGGCGTGGCCGCCACCGCGGCTGTCGTCGCGACGGCCGTAGCCACCACGGTCGTTGTCACGGCGGTCGTTGTCGCGACGGTAGCCGCCTCGATCGCCGCGGTAGCCGCCGCGGTCCCCACGGTCACCACTGTCCCGTCGCCGCTGGTCGCGCTCCGGTCGATCGTCGGGAGAGTTGGTGGACATGGTGACTCCTGTCTTAGGTACCGCAAGCATTGTAAAAACGAAAGGACCCCTGGTCCCAGCTGAACGCTGGGACCAGGGGTCCTCCAAAGATTGTTCGGCGGCGTCCTACTCTCCCACAGGGTCCCCCCTGCAGTACCATCGGCGCTGTGAGGCTTAGCTTCCGGGTTCGGAATGTAACCGGGCG
>NZ_JBVJXS010000010.1:0-391741 GCF_055601245.1 Streptomyces sp. NPDC038135
GGTCGGCGATGGTCCGCGCCAGGTCCTCGCACGAGCCCAGGCTGGAGCCGTAGGCGACGGTCAGGTTCACCCCGACACCGCTGACCGCTGCCGGCTCGTGGGCCTCGTCGCTGTCCAGGGCCGCGACGCTGAAGACGGCCCGCTCGTGCGCCTGACGCTGGCGCACCACCAGTTCGAAGTCGCCGGGCTTGCGGGTCAGCGCCTCGCGGACGTCCATCTTGTAGTCGGTGGTGTCGGAGAACTTGAACTTCTGCAGCACCAGCGCGAGGGCCAGCTTGGCCTCGGTGAGCGCGAACTGGCGGCCGATGCAGGCACGCCGGCCGTTGCCGAACGGCTTGTAGGCGTGCTGGTGGTGCTGGACGCGGTTCTCCGGCAGCCAGCGGTCGATGTCGAACTCCTCGGGGCGGTCCCACGCCTTGGGATGGGTGTGGAGCGGCCCCATCAGCAGGTTGACCTTCGTGCCCGCCTTGAGTTCGTACTGGCCGCCGATAACGGTGTCCTCGATCGGGGCTTTCATGATCTGCGGGATGGGAGCCCACAGGCGCAGGGTCTCCTCCAGGATCCGCGGGATTACGTCCAGCTTCATGATGGTGTCGTAGTCCGGGACCGTGTCGCCCGGCAGCATCCGGTCCACCTCGGCATACGCCTGGGCCAGGACGTGCGGGTTGCGCATCAGCGAGTACGTGGCGAACGCCAGCAGACCGCTGGTGGTCTCGTGGCCGGCGATCAGGAAGGTCACGACCTGGTCGCGGACGTTGTCGTCGTCCAGCGGCTTGCCGGTCTCCGGGTCGGTGGCCTCTAGCATCAGGCCCAGCAGGTCGTCCTCACCGCTGGGCTTCCCCTGACGGCGCTCCTTGATCACATTTTCGACCAGGTCCCGCATCAGCTGGATGTTCTCGTGGTATCGCTTGTCGTCGTCCACCCGCAGCGCGATCATCGACGGCAGCTCCTGCGTGCGCCGCATCGACTCGGTCAGCGCCTCGAGGATCGCTTGGAGGAAGGGGTGCAGCTGCTCCTTCTCGAAGGAGTCGAACCGGTAGCCGAACCCGGACAGGGCGATGGTGTCCAGGGTGAGCCGGGTGTAGTCGTCGGTGATCTTGACCGGCTGGCCCTCCCGGTGCTCCCACTTGCCGACCAGGTTCTGGGCGATCTCCAACATCTGGCCGAAGTAGCCCTTCATGGCCCGCTGGCTGAACGCCGGCATAAGGATCCGGTGCGCCATACCCCAGACCTCTTCGTCGTCGGCGGCCGTGAACAGGCCGGTGCCGGTGTAGTCCCGGACGTGAGTCAGCGGCGCGAAGATCGACTTGCCGAATCGGGTCTCGTCGGAGACCTCGGTGATCAGGTCCGGGTCGTAGACGAAGACGTTCTCCTGGCCGGCGAGGTCCACGCTGTAGATGCCCTCGGGGAACTGCTTAGCCTGCTCGGCGAAGTACGCCACCGGGTTGGTGTCGGGTATCTGCGGCTGGCCCAGGATCGGGATCCCGTGCGGGGACTGGATGGGGCGAAGGTCGTTCGCGGAGTGCGTGGTCATGGCTTGCTCCTCTGCATGGAGGGGTGGGCAAGGGCGCGCGCTGCGCAGGTCGGTGTCGTGGCGCCCTACGGAAACATGCGCCGTATGGATTGGAACCATACGCAGTATGGAAAGCGAGTAGCCGGTTCCTGCCACCACACCGAGCAGTCAACCCGCGACCGCGGCACGGGATCTTGGTCCTTGGAACTAAAAATTCCGCTTGTTTTGGGCTCGCCGCACCCATGTGAGCAAGCGCCGGTCCGCAACCCGCGCCACCGTCGTGGGCGAAGTCGGGTACACCGAGTTGATGGCGCATTCGGAAGCCTTCGAGCAGCTGCGGGCCGACATGCGGCTCGACGGCGGGCACGACGAAGACCAGCTTGAGCACTTCTTGACCCACCTATGCGAGCGGGCGGCCGCCATGCTCTTCCGTTGCACAGCCTGCGGCGCCCACCTCGCCCACGCCCGGCGGAGGCGGTGCCCCGGGCGCCGAGGACGGCTGCCACGGTGATGGCGGCCGAGGTGGTCGCGAGAGCGGCGCGCTGCACGAGCGGCGGGACGCATCGAAGGGTGAGGGCAGCAGCACCGGCACGAACCTCTGATCGTGCCTGCGGCATAAAGAGAGGGCGTTGCGCGACACGGGTGGCGCGGGTTGCGGACCGGCGCTTGCTCACATGGGTGCGGCGAGCCCAGAACAAGCGGAATTTTTAGTTCCAAGGACCAAGATCCCGTGCCGCGGTCGCGGGTTGACTGCTCGGTGTGGTGGCAGGAGCCGGCCACTCGGCCCGGCCGCCGGGCCGTCACCGTGGTGCTGTGACGACGTCTGCGCGGCCGGGCCGACGGAACTGAAGCACGGTGCGAGGCACACATGGACAGTTTGCTCGGAGCTTGGGTCCTTGAGGACTTCTCGCTGACACGACAGGGGACGGCCGTCCGTCCGCTCGGGGAGCGTCCCAGGGGGATGCTGCACTACGCCGCCGACGGCTGGATGAGCGCACTGCTGACAGCCCATCCCGATGACGCCCCGTTCGTATCCCCGTTCGAGGAGACAGCCACCGGGACCGTGGCGTACGCCGGACGCTGGGAGCGCGTAGCGGACGGGTCGGTCGTGCACCACGTTCAGACCAGTCACTACGCACCGTGGACGGGGACAGACCTGGTACGCGAGGTCCAGTTCGGCCCGGGACGGCTGGAGCTGACAGCTGCCGCGGCCGACGACTCCCAGGTGCGCATTGTCTGGCGACGGGCCGACGCCTGACGACGCAGGACGGATCCGGTCTCCCGCCGAACAGCCGGAGCAGTGACAACGACCGTCCGACTGATCACTCGATCGTCCCGTTCCCCTTTCTGAACATGGAGGTGCTGTGCCATGCGGACAGCCACGCTCAACAGCCGTCTCGTGCTCGTCTTCCCCGACGGCGCCTTGGATGTGGAGAAGGCCAGCGACGGCCTGTTCTCCTCGGACCCGCAGGCGGTCTTCGACCGCTGGGCCGAGTTCCGCGACTGGGCCCAGTCGGCGGCCGCGACCGGCCACGAGCGGATCGCCGTCGTGGAGCAGCAGCTGGGCGCGCCGGTGCCGCGCCCGCGGCAGGTCTTCGCGGTCGGGCTGAACTACGCCGACCACGTGGCGGAGTCGGGGGTCGCCGTACCGGAGCGTCCCGCCGTATTCACCAAGTACGTCACGTCCCTGACCGGGCCCTACGCCACGGTAGAGCTGCCGAGTGCCCTGGTCGACTGGGAGGTCGAACTGGTAGCGGTGATCGGTCGTGAGGCGCACCAGGTCGCCGCTTCGGACGCGTGGCAGTACGTGGCCGGCCTCACGCTCGGACAGGACCTGTCCGACCGCGGCATCCAGTTGTCGGGACCGGCACCCCAGTTCTCCCTCGGCAAGTCGTTCCCCGGCTTCAGCCCGACCGGGCCGGTGCTGGTCACCCCGGACGAGTTCGACAACCCCGACGACCTCGCACTCGGCTGCGCGATCGACGGCGAGACCATGCAGGACTCCCGTACCTCCCAGATGATCTTCTCGGTGTCCCAGCAGATCGCCTGGATGTCGTCGATCTGCACGCTGCTGCCCGGCGACCTGATCTTCACCGGCACCCCGGCCGGCGTGGGCGGCGCCCGGAACCCGCGCCGGTTCCTGGCTCCCGGCGAGGAATTGCGCAGCTGGATCGACGGCATCGGTGAGCTGCGCAACCCCCTGGTCGCCGGCCCCACCTACCCCGAAGGCACCCGGGCCGTCTGACGCGCGGCCCACACCTGTCTGCGTACACCATCCGCACACTGAAGCTCTTTGAGGAGACTGCCATGGCCCTGCACCGCGTGGCGCACATCACGATCGGGGTGCCCAATGTGTCCGACACCTCGGCCTATTACGCCGATTTCGGACTGACCGACCTAGGCGACGGCCGGTTTGCCACTGCCGACGGTGGCGAACAGCTCAAGATCGTTCACGCGGCGCGGCGCCGCCTGGAGGAACTCACCCTGAGCGCCGACGATCAGGACGACCTCGGGCGGATCGGCTCGGCCCTCGACCGGCTCGAGGTGCCGTTCGTTCGGGACACCCACCGCCTGCGCGCAGTCGACCCGGGCACCGAGGTGACGGTGACTGTCGAGGTGCAGCCGCGCATCGTGCAGCCCGCCGCCGCGCAGATGCCGTACAACGCTCCCGGGCGGATCGAGCGGGTCGGCGAGCGTGCCCCCGGCGTGCTGCGTGAGGGGCCGGTGCGCGTCCGCCGCCTCGGACACGTCGTCCTGGGCTCCACCGATCAGGAAGCCTCCCAGCGCTTCCTCACCGAAGGGCTCGGCTTCAAGGTCAGCGACCTGGTACCGGGCGCGGCGTTCCTGCGGTGCTCCACCGACCATCACAACGTCCTGGTCCAGAAGGCCCCCATCTCCTTCCTGCACCACACCTCCTGGCAGGTGGACGACGTGGACGAGGTGGGACGCGGCGCCACCCGGATGCTGGAGGATCACCCCGAGCGCCACGTCTGGGGTCTGGGCCGCCACCAGCTGGGGTCGAACTTCTTCTGGTACCTCCGGGACCCGGCCGGCAACTTCTCCGAGTACTACTCCGACATGGACTGCATCGTCGACGACCAAGTGTGGACCCCCGGGACGTGGGAGGACGCCCGCCTCGCCCTGTACAACTGGGGTCCGCCCGTACCGCCGTCCTTCCTCCGCCCCGAGGACCTCGCCGCGATGATGACCGGCGCGCACGACGCTGGCTGAACAGACGAAAAGGAACGCAATCATGAGCACCTCGACCGAGGGTCTCGCCGCGGAGGCCTACGACGTGCTGGTCGTCGGCGCCGGTCCGGTCGGGCTGGCCACGGCCATCCAGCTGGCCACCCGAGGCCGCCGGGTCGGCATCGTCGAACGCTGGCCGCAGCCCTACCCGCTGCCACGCGCGGTCGTCTTCGACCACGAGACCGGCCGCATCCTGGCGTCGCTGGGGTTGGACATGGCCGCTGTCAGTGAACCCGCTGTGGACTACGAGTGGCGCAACGGAGAGGGTCAGCTACTCCTCCGTTACGACTTCTCGGACGACAACTACTCCGGCTGGCCCAACCTGAGCGCGTTCAACCAGCCCACCGTGGAAGCGGCCCTGAACGAGCGCGTTCACTCGCTGCCGGGGATCGACATCCTGCGCGGCTGGGAAGCCGTTACCGTCCAGGCGGGCCCCACGGCGGTGGAAGTCACCGTGGCGGAGAGCGCGGGAGACGAGCCCCTGCTCCGTGACGGGGTGCGCGCGCAGCGTACCCTCCAGGCCGCGTACATCGTCGGCTGCGACGGCGCCAACAGCTTCATCCGCTCATGCATGCGCACCTCGGTCACTGACCTCGGCTTCAAGTACGACTGGCTGGTCCTCGACGTCATGCCCCATGACCGGGACCGCGCATGGACGCCACGTAACCTGCAGCTCTGCGATCCGGCCCGGCCCACCACAGCAGTGGTCGGCGGCCCCGGCCGCCGCCGGTGGGAATTCATGCGCCTGCCCGGCGAGTCCATCGCCGAGCTCCTCCAGGCCGAGACCGCCTGGAAGCTGCTCAAGCCGTGGGATCTGCACCCGGACAACGCCACCCTGGAGCGGCAAACCGTCTATACCTTCCAGGCACGCTGGGCAGACTCCTGGCGTGACGGCCGGCTGCTGCTGGCCGGGGACGCGGCCCACCAGATGCCGCCGTTCGCCGGGCAGGGCCTGTGCTCGGGCCTCCGTGACGCCATCAACCTGAGCTGGAAGCTCGACCTGGTGCTGTCCGGGAAAGCCGACGACAGTCTGCTGGACACCTACACCACCGAGCGATGCCAGCATCTGCAGAATGCGATCGAGAAGTCCGTGATGCTGGGGAGGGTCATCTGCGAGCCGGACCCGGTCGCGGCCGCAGAGCGCGACGCCCGCATGATCGCCGACCAGCAGGCAGGCCGCGTACCACAAGGAGACCAGTTCCTGGGGACCTTCACCGGCGGACTGCTGGACCGCGACTGCACCGGCGCCACCGCGGAGCCGACCGGGCAGCTCAGCCGACAGGGACGGGTGCGGTTCAGGGGTCGCACCGGCATGTTCGACGAAACCGTCGGCATCGGGCTCACCCTGCTCACCACCGGTGATCCGCGTGACGGGCTCGACGAGGACACCCTGGCCTGGTGTGAGCAGATCGGGATCCGCCTGCTGAGGATCACCGACGACCCGGCGGTGAACGGCCCCGACGACGTGGTCGATCTCGACCGCACCTACCTGTCCGACCTGGCCCGTACGGGCATCGAGGCCATGCTGGTGCGCCCCGACTTCTACGTCTTCGGCGGCGCCAAGAGTGCGGCCGACCTCCCGCGTCTGGTCACTTCGCTGCGCGGCAGGCTCACGGCGGCCGCTTGAGCCACCGGCGCCACAGCCGGTGCCCCTCGCCGGACGCGCCGGGCACAGCGACGCGCGGCACGGGGCGGCGCTTCACGCACCGCGTCGCGCCGCCGCACGGGTGAGCAACCCCTGCCGCCGGCCTGCACGGCGGCGCTAGTCGTCCTCAGCGGCGGGGTACGCGCTGCTCGACTCAGCAGGGAAGATATGGTTCCCTGACCTGGTTTCCAGCTGCGAGCGGCCCGCTCGCCCACCTTCCCCGCGATGAAGGGACGAGAAGCGTGAGGGGACAGTGGCTCCAGTGGTTGCGGCCCGACCCCGGCCGCCTGACCGAGCCCGTCCTATCACCGGAGGAACTGGCCGCGGCACGCACGGAACTCGGCGCGGGCCCGCTCGAGTGGGCGCTCCAGAGCGCCGACGCCATCGCGGAGGAGGTCCTCAGGAAGGTGCCCGAGCACGGCGGCGGTCCCGCTGCCGCGACCACCTTGCGGCGTGTGACCCAGTCCGTGGTGCTGACGTTCCTGCACCTGATGGCGTCCGACATCGGCAGGCCCCTCCCCACCCTCACCGAAGATGCGCTGGAAGGATGCCGGGAGTTCGCGCGCCGCGGCATCCCGCTGGAGCTCGTCCTACGGGGGGTGCGGCTCGGGCACGCGCAACTGGCACGCGGCCTGGCAGCAGCGGTCGAGGAGCACGTCCCGGCCGACCAGCGCCTGGCCGAGCTGCGCCGGATCGACGACCTGATGTTCACCTACGCCGACGCCCATTCGAGCGTGATGGCCGAGGAGTACATCGCCGAACGGGACCGCTGGCGCGGCAGTGACGAAGCCGCCCGCCGCGCCGTCATCGACGAACTGCTGGCCGCCCGCCCGGTCGACCAAAAAGCCGCCGCCCTGCGTCTGCGTTACGACCTGTCAGGCACGCACGTGGCCGCGGTGCTGTGGGGCGACGACACCGCCACCGCCGCGCCCGTCGCCCAACGGCTGCACCACGCGGCCTCGACCATGGCCCGCGCTCTGGGAGCGGCCAGGACGCTCGTCATCCCGGCTCACGACAACCATGTGTGGGCATGGTTCGCCGTCAGCGGCAAGACCGACGAAGACCACGTCCGGCACCTGCGCAGCTCCCTGCCCGAGCCACCAGGGGTGCGTGCGGCTCTCGGCCCGCCCGCATCAGGACCCCATGGCATGCGCCGCAGCCATCTGGGGGCGCTGCAGGCACAACGGATGGCCTCGCACGCGTCGGGCTCCTGGCTCTGCGAGTACCAGGACATCCGCCTGGCGGCCCTCGTCACGGCTGACCCCGAACACGCACGCTGGTTCGTGCAGGAGGTCCTCGGGCCGCTGGCCTCCGAAGGGGACCGCCTGCGTGAGCTGCGCGAAACTCTGCGCGTCTACCTCGCCGAGGAACGCAGTCCCCGCGCCGCGGCCGAACGCCTGCACGTAGCCCGCAACACCGTAACGTACCGCGTCAAACGCGCGGAGGAACTGCTACCCGTCACCACCAAGGCAATCAGCTCGCTGGAGGTACGCGTGGCGCTCGAAATCGCGGCCGCCTCGCCCCTCAGCCCATCAGCCAGGAGCTGAGCTCTAGTACAAGGTGCCGTGACGGACGGTCCGTCAGGCGGAGTCGAGGGCCGGAGCGGCTGCTTCCGCCGCAACCCTTCGCCCCCGGGTATGACCGGACCGGTTGGCGAACCACGCCGCTTGCCGCACGGACGGCGCAGGCCCGCGCCGAGACCCGTCAGGCATTGATCCGTGCGGCCCGACAGATCCTCGCGGAGACCGGGGACATCAGCGCCAGCATCCAGGCCATCGCCGAGCGCGCGGATGTCGGTTTCGGCTCCTTCTCGGCATCCCAGTCGATCAGTCCGGACTCGGTACCCTGTGGCACCAGAGCCTGGGTGTCCTGAAGGAAGGACGAGATGTCCTGCACGGGGACCTCGAGCAGGGCGGTGCCTGCGGAAGACCCGAGGGCGATGTAGATCGACTCGTCACCCCGCCCTGCGGCCGACCAGGTTCACCGAGGACGACCTCGACGCACTGACGGAAAGCTTCGCCGAGGCACTGAACTGGTACCGCAACCTCGACCGCAACTGGGAACTGACCGCTCCCTGGCACGGCGCCGTCGTCACCAGGCCCGCCCTGTACGTCTACGGCGACCGCGACCGCGACCTCGTCCCCGCCTTCCCCGGCACCCCCGAACTCATCGGCCGACTGCCCGAGTTGATGCCCAATCTGTGGCGCGAGCCGGTCGAACTGGCGGGCTGCGGACACTGGACCCAGCAGGAGCGTCCGGACGAGGTGAATGCGGCACTCGTGGAGTTCCTTCGGGCGTGTCCCTGATCCCGTGCTGTCCAGCGGGGGCTGTCAGCGGGACGTGAGCTTGATGTGTCTTCGCGGTACACGACCGCGACCCCTCTCCTTACGCATCCGCCCCACGTACCGCTACCTGCGAGTACTGGCCGAAAAGCGTGTCTCTTCCGCCCGATGACTAGGTCGTCGCGTGAGCGGGACGGGCCTCAGCGGACGCAGTGCCCGCCTCGGTCAAGCGGCAGAGGACACGTTCGCGACGCCATCACCGAGGCCAACCGCATCATGGCGGGTACGCAAGATCTACGGCCAGCGAGACCGAGGATTGAGAACGGTTGGACGGATCGCCCGCGCTGCGGTCCTCACCGCTCGTGTGCCTGGTCCGCTGCGCCGCCGTGGTGGGCATCGTGCACCATGCAGGTCCCGGGCGGCGATGGTCACTCTGATGGCCGGTGTCGTGGTCGAACGCAGGGGGGAGGGGAGAGATCATGCAAAGGATCTTGTCTGTGCTCTCCTCCTGCCGTACGGGACTTCTCACCGCCGCTGTGGCGCTATCCGCTCTCGTATTGCCGGTCGCCGCCGACCAATCGGGAGCCGCCAAGCCGCTGCCGTCTCCCTCCCAGGAGGAGCCCGCTTCGTGTGAAGGCGGCCTCCTCGACGGCGTGCTTGCCACGGGATGTAACCCGTTCATTCAAATCCTCTGATCAGTCCCAGGCGCCTGCCCTACGCGGTGAGGACGGCTGTCCTCACCGGGTTTTCATGGACCGTGGAGGATCAGCCACGGCGAGGCCCGGCTCAGCAGTACACCATTCCGCATGCCAGCGTCAGCCGCCGGCCACGCCGCGCCTGGTCGGACAGGCCGACGAAGCAGTCTGGGTCCTCGATCTCCAGGACGTCGATCTCGAACCCGGCGAGGACGCCCCGCTCGATGGCCTCGGCGAGAGCGAACTCGGCCAGCCACGGCCCAAAGGTTCGGGAGCCCTGGCCCTTCCGCACAGGCTCCAGCACGCGCAGCGTGTTGGGGCTGGATTAGGGCTGTTTTGCGTGCTCGGGGGTGGTGGTGACGGCGGCCACTGACCGCTCGGTGGCGTGGGGGAGGGTCACATGTCGTCGACCAGGCCGCTGAGTCGGCGGGTGAGCTCGGTGGCTCGAACACCGCGCGCGCCGCGTCCTCCAGCTCGCTCCGGAGCTCAGGGGTGGTGCTGCCCCGGTAGCCCACTTCCGCGAAGAGACGCACGAACCGGTTGCGGGCGGTGTCGGCGGCGGCGGGGTGGTCGATCTGCTCCAGCGTGGCCCGCGCCGCCTCCAAGCACACCTGTTTGCGGCGCAGCCCATCACCGAACCAGGCACGGAAAGCCTTGAGCGCCTGCCGGGTCGGCACCCACTCTTCGCCCCACCACAGCCAGGTCCCGAACGGTAGCAGTGCCAGCGACGGGATCTTCGGCATCTCGACGCGCTTGCTCAGCAGGAGGAGGAACAACTTGCGTTGGTTCGCCGAGTGCTGCCCCGGCCGGGATCCGCGGCCGGCCCCGCGCCGCTGGGGATTGTCGGGCAGCCCAAGTGAGGTCCAGTCGTGAACCGTCCGCCTGCTGATCTCGTAGCCGGCCTCGCGCGCATCTTCCAGCAGGTCATCCAAGGTGCCTGGCCCGTGCACCTGCTCCCGAGGGCGTTCCACGCTCAGACATAACACCAACTCCGCAGCAGCGTGGGGCCGCTGGCGGCGGACGCAAGGGATGGACGCGGTCCAAGGGTTGTCCCGTAACTGCTGGTCACGGTGCGGAAACTGCGTGGCTGATGAGTTCGCGGTGCCGGTATCGTCCGCTCTCCCGACCCGCCGCACCAGCGGCCTACGTGCAGAGAGCGACGCAGATGACCAGCCAGCAAGCAACGACGACCCTGTGGCGCCCCACCGGCCCCAAGGAGCTGGATCTGGTTCGGGAGCTGAACTGGCGTGCCTGGCCGCCCCGGCTGCCCGAGCAGCCGATCTTCTACCCGGTCCTCAACGAGGACTACGCGGTCAGGATCGCGCGGGACTGGAATGTGAAGCACAATGGCGCCGGCTTCGTCACTCGTTTTGAGGTCGAGTCGGAGTTCTTGAGCCGGTATCCCATCCAGCAGGCAGGTGGGCAGACGATCCTCGAGCTCTGGGTTCCGGCCGAGGAGCTGGACGACTTCAACGCCCACATCATCGGCGAGATCCAGGTGGTCCACGAGTTCCGCTGAGGCGGGGAGGCCTGCTGGCGGGGCACGCTGCGGTGCGCTGGTGTGATCACGGTGTCGGAGCCGTCCTGGATAGCCCCGTTCACCGGGCTGAGCCCGCGTGCCTTCGGGAAGCTGGTGACCATGCTGCGGCGCGAAGGTGCGGACGCGGTCCGCAAAGGTCGGCCATGGGGCCTGCCCCTGGAGGACCGGGCACTTCTGGTCGCGGCGTACTGGCACACAAACCTGACGATGCGCCAGCTCGCCCCGTTCTTCGGGGTGTCCAAGTCGGCAGCAGACCGCATCATCGACCACCTGGGGCCGCTGCTCGCGCTCCAGCCCCGCAAGCGGTTCGCCAAGGACGCCGTGCTCATCGTGGACAGCACCCTGGTGCCTACTCGCGATCACACCATCGCCGAGCAGTCGAAGAACTACCGGTACTCCACCAACCACCAGGTCGTCATAGACGCCGACACCCGACTCGTCGTCTTGGTCGGCCAACCGCTGCCCGGGAACCGCAACGACTGCAAGGCGTGGGAGGAATCCGGCGCCAAAGCCGCCGTCGGCAGCACACTCACGATCGCCGACGGCGGCTATCCGGGCACGGGACTCGTCATGCCCCATCGTCGGTGCGAGGGCGAAGACCTGCCCGAGTGGAAGAAGGCGCACAACAAGTCCCACAAACAGGTCCGCGCCCGTGTCGAGCACGTCTTCGCCCGGATGAAGACCTGGAAGATCCTCCGAGACGGCCGCCTCAAAGGCGACGGGGTCCACCATGCCATGCTCGGCATCGCCCGCATGCACAACCTCGCCCTCGCCGGATAGGCGAGCGGACCGCACCGCGACCGACCCCACTCCCGGCGACTCAAAGATCATTTACGGGACAGCCTTTAGCCGGCGATAGCCTGCAGGCCAAACCAGAGAGGCGGACCCCAGTGGGCTTCGACGCAGAACGATCAGCGCGCATCGCTGCCATGCAGGAAATCGCCCGGCCCGTCTGGGAGGCAACCGGCGACACGGACGCACTCCAGCAGTTCCTCAAGGACAACGGGTGTCACGGAGTGGAAGCTGTTTTCGTGACCATGGGCCTGCTGCACTGCGATCTTGCCGAAGCTCAACGAGCCTTCTTCAACGCCTCGTGCCGCGACGCCGAACGGCGCTTTCACAACCACGCCATGGACCTGCTCGAAGGGGCCGCCGACCACGACGCCTGACAGTGCCAGCGCCGCAGGAGAGGCCTTGGTTCGGCCATTAACAAGTCATCTCATTTGGCTGGGTACGCTGCTGCCGTGGTGGGGATCGTTGAGCGGCTGGTGCCGGATGAGCTGTGGGAGCTGTTCCAGCGAGTGGTGCCGGAGGCGCCGTCGCGGCCGCAAGGTGGCGGCCGGCGTCGTCACGGCGACCGTGAGGTGCTGGCCGCGATCGTGTTCGTGGCGACCTCGGGCTGCACGTGGCAGCAACTGCCGACGGCCTCATTCGGTCCGTCCGGCGCAACTGCCAACCGCCGCTTCACCGAATGCACGAAGGCCCGGGTGTGGGCCAAGCTCCACCGCCTGATCCTTGACGAACTCGGCTCCCGCGGCGACCTGGACTGGTCGCGGTGCGCGATCGACTCGGTCAACATGCGGGCCCTGAAAAGGGGGACCTGACAGGTCCGAATCCTGTCGACCGAGGCAAGTACGGCTCGAAGATCCATCTGATCACCGAGCGGACTGGTCTGCCTCTGTCCGTCGGTATTTCCGGCGCCAACGTCCACGACAGCCAGGCCCTGGTTCCGCTCGTGAAGGGCATACCCCCGATCCGCTCCCGCCGCGGCCCCCGTCGGCGAAGGCCCGCCAAGCTCCACGGCGACAAGGGATACGACTACCGTCACCTGCGGCAATGGCTGACACAGCGAGGCATCCAGCACCGCATCGCGCGCAAGGGCATCGGTCTATGACCAACATGGTCAGAGCGACGGCGATGCGGTTGGCATCGCGGGAGGGCGTCTGACCCCAGGCTCCAAGCCGGCGGCTCCGTTTGGCACTCAGCGTGCGCAGGGGAGTCCAGTGACCAGCCGTGGTGCTGCTCGTAACTGGTGAGAAAGGTCGCCCGGACGGACTCAAGCGAGTGGGTCAGGTCCTGCCAAGCATCTGCTACCACTCTGCAACCGTAGGTGCGGACGGGGGCGCGGGCCGCGCCAACGACGGCTCGCCCGCAAGGGCGTCCCGTCCTCCCAGCGCGCAGGGGCCGTCACCGATGGACCGTGGAACGCACGGTGGCCTCGCTTGCCGGGTGCCGCCGTCTGCACCGCCGCTACGAGCGCATGGCCGAACACTTCCTCGCCTTCGCCGGCATCGCTGCCGCGCTCATCTGCTACCGGCGTCCGGCTGCGTGAGCCGGTTCATGCGACTCCGAGGAACCCCGGGTCGGCGCCATCGAACTGCAGGCACGAGTCGCGGCTCAGCCCCAGGAGTTCCGCCATGGGCACCGCACGGCGACTGGTCGCCAGCAGGTCCTGGCGGGCCTCGGCCGACCACAACGGCGGGAAGAACGACAATCCCTGCCGGCCGTTCAGCACGGACACCTCGCTGCGCCAGCCGTCCCACCGCAGGCTTCCATAGAACTCCTGGAGTCCTCCGGAGAGAATCCAGGACAGCCAGGCCGAGTGCCCGGCGCCCAGCGCCTCCCAGCCAAGGGAATCGGGGGCGAAGTAGAGGATTTCGCCCGGCTCGCCGGGCCGACCGGCCTCACGGGGGTTTCCCCCGTTGAGGGCGAACACCCCACCCAGCACATCGTGCGCAACCACGAGTCCCGCCCCTGGCCGCCAGGCCGGATCGAAGGTCGAGGGCATCGCGTTGATCTCCGCCAGGCCCGGCAGCCTCTCGGCGTGGGCGTCACCCGGGCTTCCGAAGATCCGCAACCAGCCGCTGTCCACCAGCAGACCGCCGCTATTCACGACAATCCCGCCCAGATTCGACCGGGCCGAGACCTGGAGCTGCAACAGCGAGGCACGGCCTGTCTCGGCATCGCCGGGCAGCACCTCGACTGGTACGTCAGTGCCGGACAGCTCCTGGAGAAGGAGCGGCCAGGCTGGATTCTCGACGTTGAGCAGCTCATCGGCCTCGCGCATCCCCACATCGTCGCACCGGCACTGAAGACGCAGTTCGCCGGGGCACCTTCACTTCGATCCACCAAACGAGATGATCTCTCAGACTCACGGAAGGGCGTGGTCCCCGAATTTCTGGAGGGGGTGCCGTGGCCGCTGCCGTGGCGGCGGGCGGTGCGCGGAGCCGTGCGTTGGCTCGGCGGGTCGGGCGACTGCCTGCGCCGCCGGGTCGGTTCCGGCCGGAGTTCTGGCGCAGTCCGATCCGTGGACCCTGGCTTACGTCGGTGTTCGGCCTCGTCCTGGCGGGTGGCTGCTCTCGCGTGCGCGGCGGCGTGTGCGGCGGCCGCCAGAGGTGACTTCCACGCCGGACAGTATCGGGAGCCGTCAGCGTCGTCGCCACGGCGGGAGCAGCGGTGCGGCCCGGCGAGTCAACTATTTTCGCCAGGTAGGAGGCGCAGTTCCAGGGTACCTGCGCTGACAACAACATTTGCGATACGGCAACTCATGCTGCGCGCCCCTGGGAGAACAATGACAGCCCCTGTGGATACCCCGATCCCTGAGCCCTCGCAGGCATCCCGGCTCGGAGGTCGGTACGAGCTGGGGGAACATCTGGGGGCCGGCGGTGCCGCGGACGTCTACCGCGGTACGGACCTACGGCTCAGCCGTCCGGTGGCGGTCAAGGTCTTCCGGTCGGGCACCGGCACGGGCCTGAAGGACCGGTTCGAGGACGAAGCCCTCGTACTGGCCCGCCTGCACCATCCGGGACTGGTCACCGTCTTCGACGTCGGCCGCCACGACGGGCAGGCCTTCCTCGTGATGCAACTCGTCGAAGGCAGCACCCTGCGAAGGCACATCACCGAAACGACCATGACCGTTCCCGCTCTGGTCGAGCTCGGGATCCGGCTGGCCGAGGCCCTCGGACACGTACACCGGGCTGGAGTCCTGCACCGGGACGTCAAACCGTCCAACATCCTCTTGGACGCGCAGAACCGGCCCTACCTCACCGACTTCGGCATCTCCCGGGCGCTCGACGCCACCGCGTCCACGCAGGACGGCGCCCTCGTGGGAACCGCCGCATACATGGCCCCCGAGCAGGTCACCGGCCGTCGCGTCGAACAGAAAGCCGACGTCTACGCTCTCGGTCTCGTACTCCTGGAGTGCCTGACGGGACGCCTGGAATACGAGGGCGCCCCGCTGGAGTCCGCGGTCGCCCGGCTGCATCGGCCGCCGCGGATACCCAGGCGGCTGCCGGCGGAACTACGCGAGCTCCTGGGCGCCATGACCGCGATCGAGGCAGCGGACCGGCCTGATGCGCAGACTTGCGCGGCAGCCCTGTCGAGATTGCAGCGCCGGGCAGAAGCTGCCTGCGCTGCGACGACAGCAGGCGGCCTGTCAGACGACCTACAGCCCGACTGCGGCACCCTTCGCGCAGGGAGCCGATCGGCTTCCCCACGTCACAGGAGGACGCTCGCCGCGGCCGGAGCGCTGGTCACCGCGACAATGCTCGGGATGACTGCGCTGACCTGGGGCTCCGGGGGTCCTACCGAGCATGAGTCGTCAGCGATCCCCTCCACCCTTCAGAAGGCCTCGGCGTCCGCCGGCAGCAGAGACCACAGGCATGCGAACAGGGCCACCGACCCTGCTCGGACAGGAAAGCCGGTGCCCGCAGTCGCCGTAGCCGCGTCCGTAGCGCGCGGGGCTGCCACGCCTGCCCGAACGGGGAAGTCGAGGCCTACAGTCTCCGTAGCGGCCGAGCACGTGATGCGGACTTCAGCGGCGCCCCCCTCGGGTCGGCTGCCGCGGCCGGCTGGCAACAGGGCCCACCACCACGCCGAAAAGGGGACCAGGGACAGGGACGAGGCTTCCGGATCCAGCGGTGAGAACGTAGCCAAGCGTGGGCCGAAAGCACAGAAGGAAAAGCTGGACAAGGGCAGAAGCCGAGGCAAAAGGCGTCAGTAGCGACGGGTGGGAGGGCCGTTTTGCTGTGCCGAGTGAGGAGGGGTGGTGGAGGGCCTGTAGTCCCTCACTCTGCCCAAGGTCACGGCGCAAGCCACCTGGCGGGTCCACGGGGATGCCCCCCCCGAACACGGTGCAGTGAGTCCTTCAGCGTTGCCACCCCCCTCGACTTCCGGGTTGGCGGGATTGCTGGGGGAAGGTGTCGAAAAGGTACTGACCGACCAGCTCATCCCAGGTCCGTGCCGAGCGCCAGGCACCGGCTCGGAAGGGCGGCGAACCCCCGGGGGAGTCGATGTCGGGTTTCACACCATTCCCTGCCAGTGGCTCGCTCCTCGATCTACGAAGGGCCCGGCTGGATCCGCTCGGTGTGCTCGCGCAGCGCTCCGGAAGTGCGGCCCGCAGTCCACGGCTTCACATCCGCATGCCCGGTCCTAGCTAGGGGCTTGTGTAGGGGTCACCATGATTCGGCCTGCAAGAACAATCTGATCACCTCCACGAAGATCCATATGGAGAACCCCAGACAGGCAAGCCACAGGCCCCACAGGATCCAGCGGGCCTCTCGTCGCATATGCATGAGCCGATCATCCTCACTCCTGGCGCTGTCGTCGGCCGGTTTCACAGCCACACGGCAGCAGTGGGTGTCACCCTGTAGCACTAGTTCGGGAGATCGTGGATGCGGATGGCGGTTGACCTGGTGAGACGGCAACCTGCCTGTTTGTGAGGGGCTTGCCGTGGTTCCCCGCACATCTGCGACTGCCCCTCCATGCGTTGCCCTTGACCGCGCTCCGGTGGTCAGGCGTCGTGGCGCGGCCCGCCGTGTCGGAGCTGCTCCACAAGGGCGAGGAAGAGGAAGAGATTCGGGATCTTTTTGACCGGCATCTTTGCCCAGGGCAGTTTCTTGCCGGCCTTGCGCAGCACCAGCACTCCCTGTGAGAGCTCGGCCTTCTCGATCTGCGGCCACGTCAGGCTGTTCTTTGAGGTGGCCACACCGCCGAGGCTGACCGAGAGCTCCCCGTAGGTCAGGGTCCCGCCCTGCTCCAGCCCGGCGAGCAGTCCGGGGAGCTGTGCGCGGGTGATCTCCTGCTGCAACGCCGGGCCCCAGCGCTCGGGCTGGTCGTAGAAGCCGGTCACCTTGAGTGTCGTACCGTCCGCGCGACAGAGCGTGTAGACGTAGGTGGTGCCGACATATATGCCGTTTGCGTACCGCTCGGTGATCTCCTGAAGCACCGTCATCGTGTCCCAGCGGAAAATGGATACTTCGCCGCTTTTCCCCACCTCGGCCAGGCCGTGTTCGAAGAGGTGCAGTCGGCGAGCAGCCTGCTTGCGCGAGAGATTGGGCGTCTGGGCAGCCATCCAGAGGAAGTAAGCGCCCAGGGGAGGAAGGATCAGGGAAACGGTCCCCATGAGCAGAAGGGCAGCGACCCGCACAGGGCCGACACGCTTGGGCAGGAACGTCTCACGCAGTTGTCCGAGCCCTTCGGTCCCCAGAGGTGCCGCCTGGGGAGCTGATGTCTGCCCGGAGTCTTGCTGAGCAGGGGATTTCGCCATGAGTTGTGCTCCATACTTGGTGGTTCAGAAATGCAATGACCATTGTGCGGTCGGACCCGACAGCGGTACGCGTCGGGGGGGCTTGGCGGCCACCGGAACCGGCACGCCGACGAAAAGCCAGCTTTCGCAACACGATCTGACATGGATTTTGCTCAACCGCCTGACCCCCCGTGAGGTCGCGAAAACTGAAGGCGCTTCAGCGGGAGTCCCAGGGTCTGACGGCCCGATGTGACGGGGTGGACCCGTGGGCTCACGGTGAAGCCGCGGTTCAGCTTCACCCGGCGACCAAGTACGGTCTGAGTGGATCTTTCAAGGCGTCCCGTTACGTCCTGTTACGTAGGGTCGGGCTTGATGAACCCGTGCCGGCTGAACGCGAGCAGCTCACGTATCCCGGGGCTGTGCGCGCTCTTCCAGATCAGGGCGAGCACTGCGGGTTTATCGACGTCATCGATGATGCGGGCGGTGAGCCGGTCACGGTAGCGCGCGGCCATGGAGTCGCTGAGGATGGCCACGGCGAGCCCGCGGGCGGCGAGATCAGCAATGGCATCGGCGGCGCTGGCTTGAAGTGCGATCATGGGTTGGAGGCTCTGTGCGGCGCAGGCCCGGTCGAATACCGTGCGTATGCCGGTGCCGCGCGGCATGCACACGATCGGGTGTGCAACCAGGTCACGCAAGGCGACCCGTCGCTGTTGCGCCAGGGGGTGACCGGCCGGGACTGCCGCGACGAGCCGCTCGCTGATGAGGGTCAGCGCGTCCAGCCCGTCGGGGGTGGCGGTTGCGGTCCCGATGAGTGCCAGGTCGATCGTGCTGGCGCGCACCTTCTCGATGAGCCGGTCGGAGCTGTCCTCCACCAGTGAGATCTCCACGCCGGGATGCGCTTGGTGAAACGCGGCGAGGGCGTCGAACAGCGGGGTGAGGGTGCAGCCGACGACCATTCCGACGGTGAGCCGACCGCGGATCAGGTTGGTCACCTCGCCCACCGCCTGGCCGACCGCCCCAGCGGCGGCGAGCGCGGAGCGGGCGTGTTCGAGCGCGGCCTTTCCCGCGACCGTGAGGGTGACGGTGCGGGCCGACCGGTCGAACAGCTCGGCACCGAGTTCCCGTTCCAGCTGGCGGATCTGGGCGCTGACGCCGGACTGGCTGATGTGGACCCGTTCGGCCGCCCGGGTGAAGTTCTGTTCCTCGGCGACCGCGACGAAGTATTCCAGCTGCCTCAGATCCATGACTGCAGATTGTAGCTGGCAGAAGATCCATCTGTTGGACTTCTGATCAGGAGGAGGCGACGCTGGTAAGGCCGAAGCCCGACGTCAGGAGGAATCCATGCCGGAGTATGAGAAGGCCATGCGCCCCGAAGACATCACCCGATTGTTCGTCGAACGATCCAATGCCGGTGACGCGGCCGGGGTCGCCGCACTCTACGAAGAGGATGCAGTGATGGCCTTTCCGCCCGGCGACCGGACGGTGGGCCGGGAGGCGATCCGTATGCTGTGGGAGAAGGTGCTGGCCGACCGTCCCCACTTCGAGCGGGAACAACCGCTGCCGACGCTGATCAGCGGCGACATCGCCCTCACCTCGACCCCGCCGAAGGACGGGGCCGGCGCCCGGGCACAGGTCGTCCGGCGTCAGCCGGACGGAAGCTGGCTGCGTCTGCTCGATCAGCCCGAGTTCACGCCGCCCACCCGTTGAGTGCCTCCCCCCGTGTAGGCGACACCGGCCAGGGTTGCGGGCAGGGCGACGACGAGTCCCGTGCGCCAGTTCCTCCGTGGTCTGTCCATGTGGCTGACTCCGTTCAGCTGGGGAACTGGCCCAGCGAGTCGCCGACGTTTGCGACCATGCCGAGCGTTGCCGGGCCGAAGGAGAAGGAACCCGCGGCTGTGGCCCCCGATGAGGTGGTACGGAACACCCACACGGCACCGACGCCGTGGTTCTCCCCGGGCGCTGCCACGACGGGCTCCGCCCGGCCGTCGCTGTCACCGTCGACGAGGTGGACGCCACGGCCGAACAGGTCGACCGATTCGGCGGTGCCGGGGACGTTCGCGGTGTTCTGGCTGAAGACCTTGGTGCCGGCACCGGTCGGCCCCTGCGGGCCGCCCGGGACCACGGCGAAGCTGCCCGCCCAGGCCTGCGTGCCGACGGCCTCCTGCCCATTGCCTGCCAGGATGTCCCCGTACCCGTCGCCGTCGACGTCCCCGATGGAGAGCGCGGAGCCGAAGCTGTCGTCTTCCTCCTGGGTGCCGGGAACACCGGGGGTGTCCTGGTCGATCACCCGGGTCGTGGTGCCCGGGCCGGTCGCGGTGCCGTAGTTGATGTGGAGCGAGGTCCCGCCGACGACGAGGTCGGCTCGGCGGTCGCCGTTGAGGTCTCCGAGGCCCACCTGGGTGCCGGGCGCGAGGGGTCGTCCCTTCCCGTCCTTCAGGGTGACGGGCGGCAGCAGGCCGTCGCGGCTGCCGCGCAGGTAGTTCAGGTGGGACGGCGTGTACTCCTCGTCGTCCGGTGCGATCGCGCTGACGCCGGCGACAAGGTCGGTGATCCCGTCGCCGTCCACGTCGCCGGCTGCCGCGGCGTAGAGGGGGTCGTAGCTTCCGGCGACTTTGATCCCCTGGATCGAGGCGGCGCTGCCGTCCCGTCCGAAGGGGCCGTACTCCACGCGGTCGGGCCGGACCAGGTCCTGGTGCCCGTCGCCGTTGAAGTCACCAATGGCGGACACGCTCTCGCGGTACGCGTCACTGCCGGCAGCCCGCAGGACCGTCCCGGAGACGAAGCCGCCGGGGGCACCCCACAGCACGGTCCTGCTGCCCTCCAGATCGACGCCGTCCTGCGTCCAGTTCTCGGAATTGGCCGTGACCACCAGGTCGGTGAACCCGTCCCCGTCCAGGTCGGCTGCGTCGAGCCGGGACCCGAAGTGGTCGTTCACCTCGGGCGAACCGGGAACACCCGCGGACGCCTGCGAGTACACCTGCTTCCCACGGGTGCCGAGTCCGCTCGCGGACCCGTACAGCACGGCGACGTATCCGGCCCCGGACTTGCCGCTCACCGTACCGGACGAGGCGGCGACGGCCAGATCCGCGTACCCGTCCCCGTTGAAGTCCTCCCGCACCCGGATGGTCGCGGGCGCGGCATGAGCGGCCGGCGCGGGAGCGACGGCGGTGGCGGACAAGAGGGCGAGGGCGATGACGAGGGTACGTCGCATCTTGGGTGCTGCGGGCTGGGACACACGAACTCCGTTAATTAAAGAGGGACTTGACGACGGAGAGGATCAAGGTCCCTCCATGTTGTCCAGTACGACTCGCCACGTCACCGGTTGGTTGCCCTGGTGGGTGCCGGAAGTTTCCATGGGGTTGACCTCCCCGTTTCACTTCAAGTCGTTGAGCTGGGGTGAGGGCGGAGGACTTGCTGTCGGCCCCTGGTCGTTGAGGTCGTTCGTCCAGTGGCACGCCACTGGACGCCATGAGCCAGGCCCTGTTCCACGGTGTGTGGATCGACGGAGACGGGAGGGGGCTGGGGGTGCTGAGGTCGGGGGGTGCTGGCCCGGCAGTAACCAGTGGTGGCCTTGGAAACGAAGGGGGCACACAGCCCACGGGAAGGCAACATGGCTGCGTGAGCCAGGAACAGAGGGCAGACGGAATGGGGGCAGCGCTGCGTGACGCCGAGTCGGAGGCGTGGCCTCGCATGCTGCAGGCAGGCAGCTTGCGGCGATCGCAGGCCAGGAAGAAGTCGCGCTGGTTCTTGAACGGCTTCTGTTGGACCCTACGGGGCCTCTAGGAGCCCTGCTCCGTGTGCGTGGCTGGGCTGAGGGGCTAGCTGCGTGACAACCACGGCGCACAACCGTGAACGCCCCCATACGCCAGTGCACCATCAGCGCAGGTCAAAGGAGCAACAGTGCAAGGAGAGCGACCGTCCCGAGTTGCTTCAGGACGAAGATGTCTTGAGTCAGAGGCTGCCGCGCTCGATGAGTGAGCCGTCAGGGCCGAGAGAGAAGAAGCGCGGTGGGCCCATGGCTTCCATGGCCCTTTGCAACGCCGCTTCCCGCACCGCGGGGTCAATGCCGTGCGGGTCCTGAACCCGGAAGCCGTGCAGTCGGATGCTGTCCGCGTCGATGTCGTCCGGCTCGGGGCGGCCCTCCAGCACGAAGCCGCAGAGCGCGCGCAGTGCGTCTTCGCCCAGCTCCAAGGGGTGGAACGGCAGGGGGTACGGGTCCTCATCCTCGTCCGGCCAGGGAATGACGTCGGCCGGGCGGTCTCCAGCCCAGTAGGGCAGCTCGAAGGAGAGCGGTTCGCCGATGTTCTCGATGATGCCGCTGTCCGGGGACAGGCTCAGAGAGCGTACGAGTCGGCCGTCCTCCCACATGGCGAACGCGAGCCAGTCCACGACGCTGTGCATGGCGTGCAACACGAGCCGCCGGCCGATGCTCGCCGCCACGAGGTGTTCCGGGAGCTGGGAAGGAAAGTCGATCATCACCCTCTGGTCGCCGATGATCTCGAGGCCGGGCCAGCTCGGGCACGTAGCCCTTGGCGGCGGCCATGTCGAGCCGGTAGGTCGCCTTATCGATCGCGATGACACCACCAGGTTCGACAAGCTCCCCATCCGCTTCGAGGCCATCGTCCTGATCACTGCGATCGGCGATGGGCTATGACCGGGCAGGCTGTCGGTTCCCCATGCCATGCTGCCCGCAGGGTGAACGGGGCAGGGGAGAGGCAGCGATGGGCGCGACACCGTCCGCAACGAGCACAGGGTCACCACGGCGACCAGCATCAACGACATCGCTCGCGACCTCACCATCTGGATGGCCGGCCGCGACTTCCCCGGACGGCCCACCAGACAGATCAGTGCGTTTCGAAAGACGGCCTAACGGCTGTCCCGTCACGGCTGTGACGCTGGTGGAGGCTGCATATTGAGGTGTCGGGTAGCGGCGGCTGGGGCCGCACCCCATGGCGCTGGGTAGGCGTCAGGGGCAGTCAATCGCAGTCTGGGATGATCGCGCGGTGAGTGATGTAAGGCTGCTGGCCGCGGAAGCCGTTGAATCACACGTCCGGGCATTCTTCATGGGGCACACCGTGGAGGTCGTGGACTACGACCTCGGGTCAGATCGGCGAGAGGTAGTGCCCGATCTGCGAGTTCTCGTTGTGGAGCCCGGCCCCCGCAGCGACAGCTGGGCCTTTGTGACCGCCGGGTGCTGGGCCTCGATGGAGAGGCACGGTCGCGGACTTGAGTTCGTTATGACCGCTCACGTCCGCGACCAGCGGTTCATCGAGCTTATGGCGATGATTGCCTACTACCACTGCGGAGGGCATCAACTCGACCTGGAGCACAGCATGCCGATCGGTGAACCGTGGGTGCCGGGTTCGACCTGCGATCACCTGCTGATCAGCCTGCCCTATCTCCATGGCCCCGACCTTGAACACTGCCCGCTGCCTGGGGGACACGCCCGCATTCTGTGGACCTTGCCGGTGACCACCGCCGAGATCGAGTTCCGCAGGCGTCACGGGCACGAGGCGTTGGAGCAGCTCCTCGACGAGGCAGAGATCATCCCCACCGATCCCTTCCGGACATCGGCCGCATGAGCTCCGGGTTTCGGGCGGTCGTCGCTCGTGATGTGTGGAGAAGGTCCGGAGACCCCGACGTCAGATCTTCCGGACGTGGACCAGCCGGCCGGGCCGGACATCCTCGGCTGAGGGATAGTGCGATCAATTACAGTGGCGCGATGTTCGAAGGAAAACTGGTGAGGCTGCGTGCGCTGCACTCCGACGATGCGGAGCAGCATCTTCGGTGGCGCAACGACCCGGAGGTGGCGCGCTGGGCTACGGCCAGCCACCCTTCTTTCGGCCCGGTCACGGCGGAGGCGATCGGTCTCGGCTTCGAGACCATGTTGCGCCTGGACCCGAGGGAGTCGGCCGTGTTGACGGTCGAGGACCTGGCGAGCGGAAGCGTGATCGGCATGACCGATTACCGGGACCTGGACCCGTACGCCGGCGTGGCCACGCTGGGAGTGACCATCGGCGAGCGGGAGTTCTGGGGTCGCGGCCACGGCAGTGACGCGCTGCGGCTGCTCGTGGACCACCTGTTCGGCGCGTATTGCCTCAGCCGGCTGGAGCTGGATACCTGGAGCGGCAATGAGCGTGCTGTGCGAGCCTTCACCAAGCTGGGCTTCCGTGAGGAGGGTCGCCGCCGGTCGTCCGTGTTGCTGGACGGGAAGCGCTACGACAGCGTGCTCTTCGGGATGCTCCGTGAGGAGTGGGCGAAGCCCTGTGACGGCGTAGATGATTTCCGGGGACTGCCTGCGGACATGTGACTCGGGCGCCCAAGATCATAGTGTGACGAGCGACCGGACATCCTCGCCACAGCGCTCATGTGACGACCGGCGACCTGTTGAAGGACCGTTCGGACTGGCACCAGGGCGACCGATCGTGGGGGATCGCGCCCCAGGTCACCGATGCCCAGCTGGTCACCTCTTCGTCGGAGTTGAGAAGGCTTACCAGAGCCCGCCGAGCAGGCCCGGGCCGCACTTCGGATGGAACTCCCCAGGCAGTGCTCACTCTCCACACTGCTCAGGACGAGGGCGTGAAGCCGGCGGACTGGTCGAGGTGGAACGCGGAGCCCGATGCCTTCGGTGTCCAGCCTTCACGCAGGGCAAGGCGAACAGCCGCGGCAACACGGGACGGCAGCACCGGCTCAGCCTCGCGGCCGATCCAGTTGCTCGCATGCGGCTGGTCGATGGTGACCACGAGCGTCATGCCCGGGGTGTCCGCATGCTCGACCGCGAACGTGCACGGCGACCAGCCCAGCCCCTGAAAGTAGGTCGGCCTGCCTCGCAGCCGCCAGCGGTAGGCCGTACCGTCGACAACGATCCGTCGTGATCCCTTGCGGACTAGTGCCATGACACCCCCTTCAACAGGGAAGATGCTAGCGAGCCCGGCCCCGCCATCCCTCTCAATTTCCGGCTCGTATAACGCCGTTCACGGCCGTTCAGAGGGGAGCGCACGATGGTCTCCCCCCACCGTCCAGCCGCCGATGAACGCAGGTGAACGGCCCCGTCCGAGGCCCCGAGGCCACCACCACAGTTGGAAAGCGCGTAGGCCGACAGCTCCATACTCATCGCCGGTCGGCCGCAGCCCCCGCCATTGCGGGACGGCCCTTAAGGGCCGTCCCGCAATGTCCATGAGGAAAGCGTCGGGGGCGATTGCCGGACTGGGATGAAGTCAATCCAGGCCGGTCGCCCATTCCGTGAGTGCGGCGAAGTCTTCGATGGCGAGGCCGCATCGAGGGTCGAACAGCAGTGATCACCGCGCCGGAGCCGTCTTGGATAGCCCCGTTCAGCGGACTGAATCCGCGCGCCTTATGCAAGCTCATCACGATGCCGCGCCGCGAGGGAGCGAAGCGCTGCGGCAGGGACGCCCGTGGTCGCTGTCACGCGCCCGGCTCACCACCACCCGCACCGCACAGCAGGGCGCCGGGCCCGGGGCGGCTGCCGAACCGGGTGGTGAACGCGATGCCAGCGACGTACTCGTTCGCTGCGCACTGCCCCTTGTAGTCGCCCTCGGCGAAGTCACCGCCCGGCGCCCCACCCGGACGGTTGTCGGACCGGTCGAACCACACGGTGCGGACGGCTCCCGTGAGCGCGGTACGGCCCGGCGCGCACAGCGCCGCCGACACCCGCTCCCCGCGCACGCTGTAGCCGGTCAGGAGCGCGCCCGGCGGGCACTGCAGCTTGGAGTACCCCGACGCCCAGTCGCCCCCGGCAGGCACGTACCGCTCGTCGGTGACGACGGTCTGTCTCGCGTCCGTGGCCGGAGTCGCCGTGCCGGCGTCGGTGCACAGGCCGCGGCCGCTGGTGTGGCCCAGGCCGATCAGCCGCAGCCCGTCCGGACAGGCGGCCTTGCGGGCCCCGGGGTCCCAGTCGCCCGTGGCCCGTGCGCGCAGCGACTCCACTGCGTCGCCGTGGTCGGTGGCGAGCATCCGCCAGACGGGCACGGACGCCACAGGTCCGGTCGTGCTGGGCGCAGACATGAGATGCCGCCAGGCCGTGCCGCGCCAGTCGGCGCCGTCCAGCACACCGGAGCGGTGCCCGGCGCCGTCGTAGCGCAGTAGCGCCCAGTCGTCGTGGCCCTCGAAGCCGACCAGCGGCCAGTACGCGAAGTCGGCGTCATGGCCGGCGAGGTAGTCGGTCATGTTTCCGAACCAGGTGCGGGCCACCGGGTTCGTCTCGCCGCTCCCGACGCCGAACTCACTCACCCAGACGGGCGCGGTGTAGTGCCGGCCGCTCTCCTCGACGAAGAACGCCTCGTCGTCCAGCGCCGCGCCCAACTGCTCGCGGGTCATGTCCTGGTAGCGCGCGTCGTGCGTCTCGCCGATGCCGGTGGCGCCGCTGTGGTGCGGACCGGTGTAGCCGTAGAAGTGGGCCGAGTACACCAGCTTGTGGGCGTCCACGAGGGTGTGCGAGAGCGTGCGTACGGGAGTGAGGTGCGGCCGTCCGTGCGGGAGGCCGTCCACGGGCAGGCCGGTCCAGTTGATGCCCTCGACGACGATGAGCAGACGGGGGTCGCCCTCGGTGAGGATCCGGTCCGCGGCGAGCTGGGCGGCCGCGTACCAGTCGTGGTCGTCGCCCAGGCCCCAGTTGGGGTCGTCCAGGACGTTGCGTCTGACCTCGTTGTACAAGTCGGCGCCCACCACCCCCGGAACCCGGGCGTAGCGGCGGGCCATGAAGACCCAGTCGTCGGCCCACTGTCGCGTGGACTGGCCGGTGTTCCACCGCTCGTTGCCGTCGACTCCGCAGCACCAGCGGGAGGTGTTGGTGTGGTTGTTGAGAATGACCGCGAACCCGCTCCGGCTGAGCGCCTCCACGACGGCGTCGTAGACCTGGAGCGGCGTCCTGTCGCGCAGCTGGGGGTTGGCGGTCACGGCGTTGTCGGGCACCGAGGCCGTGCTGTGGATCATCTCGTTGGAGAACGGCAGCCGGACGGTGTTGATGCCCAGGTCGTGGAAGTCGGTGAGCAGGCTGTCCAGCGGCACGCGGTCGAGACCGAGCGGTATCCCGTGGGAGTCCTGGCCCGCGTGGTGGCTTGCGGGATCGCCGATGTCGCCGCTGCCCGTCCACGAACCTTGCGCGCCGTCCCAGTTGGCCGCCTTCAGCCGGAAACGGTCACCCCGGGCGTCGACTATGTAGCGGCCCCGGGTGGACAGCGGCGGATACCAGGTCTCGGCCGCCGCCGAGGCGGTGGTCGGGGCTAATGAGCGTGGCGGCGGCGCGGCGGACGCAGTCGTTGTCTGCGCGGTCAGGAGCACGAGGCCGGCGACCGCTCCGGCCAGACGCAGGACAGTTGGTGCCATCGACATGTGGCCAGCCCTCGGTTGGTGTGGGGAACCGTTCTCCGAGGCTGTACGGTGCCCTGTCCCGCCGGGAACGTCCAGACGGCCGACGCACGCCGCCCCGCGGCGCGCGCCAGCCGGTCCGCGTACGGGAGGCGAATACCTCTTCATGCCCGGAATCCGCGCCCGGAACTGGCTCGCCCAACCCAGCCCGTGACAAGCCCGACGCGAGACCAACTCCCCGGCCGGCACGGCCGGCAAGGACTACGTCGTCGCCCACCACGCCACGGCCAGCGCGTACTACCGCGCTTTCCCGGACGCCACCGTCAAGGACACCCGCAAGGCACTGCGCGTCCAGGAGGCGTTCCCGAAGCTCCTGGACGAGGCCGGCTGACCCGCGCGAACCCAACGAATCGCACCGCCGTGGTGTCCGGGGCGAGGAGTGCTGGGTCAGCGGCTCCCAGGGGCAGCGATCTCCCGCTTGAGGATCTTGCCGGTGGGTCCCTTCGGCAGGGCGTCGACCTGCCAGACCTCGCGAGGGTACTTGTAGGCGGCAACTCGCTCGCGGACGAAGTCGCGGAGTTCGTCCGCGCCCGCCTCGGCGTCGGGGTGCAGGGCGACCACGGCGGCGACCTCCTCACCGAGGGTGGGATGAGGGATGCCGATCACGGCGGCCTCGGCCACGGCGGGGTGCTCGTGAAGGACCTCCTCGATCTCACGCGGGTAGACGTTGTATCCGCCGCGGATGATGAGGTCCTTCTTGCGGTCGACGATGTAGTAGTAGCCGTCCTCGTCAACCCGGGCCAGGTCACCGGTGCGCAGCCAGCCGTCCACGATGGCCTCCGCGGTCGCCTCGGGGCGGTTCCAGTAGCCCGCCATCACGTTGTGACCGCGTACGCACAGTTCGCCGACGCCGTCGACCGGGTCGAGGATGCGCATCTCGACGCCCTCGACGGGGGTTCCGACGGAGCCGGGCTTGCGGGGCCGGTCGGGGTGGTTGAAGGAGGCGATCGGGGAGGTCTCGGACATGCCGAACCCCTCCAGGACGGGGCAGTGGAATGCAACCTCGAAGGCGTGCAGCAGCTCGACAGGGAGGGAGGCGGCGCCGGAGACGCACATGCGCAGCGAGCCGGTGTCGGCCTTCTCCGCACCGCGCTCGAGTTCAGCGAGCATGGCGCCGTACATGCTCGGCACGCCCTCGAAGACGGTGACCCGCCGCTCCTCGACGGTGCGCAGGGCCTGACCGGGGTCGAAGCGGGCGAGCAGGGTGAGTCGGGCACCCGCCGTCACGGCGGCGTTCATGGCGCAGGACTGCCCGAAGGCGTGGAAGAGGGGCAGGCAGCCCATCACCACGTCGTCGGGGGTGAGCCGGAGCAGGGTGCGCCCGCCGATCTCGGCGTTGCGGGCCAGCCCCGCGTGGGTGAGCATGGCCCCCTTGGGCGCCCCGGTGGTGCCTGAGGTGTAGAGGATGACGGCCAGGTCGCGGTCCTCGCGAGGCACGACCGGCGCCGAGTCCGGGTACTCGGCGAGCAGTTTCCCGAGCCCGCCGGGCACGATCGGCACCACCGGGGTGCCGGTGCCCGCGGCCCCGTCCAGGGCCTGCTCGGCCACCCCGCCCCAGGCGAGGAGGAGTGTCATGCCGGAATCGCCCGCACAATGTGCGATCTCGCGCGGCTTGAGCAATGGGTTCATCGGCACCACGACGGCGCCGGCGCGCAGCGCACCGTAGTAGAGGACGGGGAACTCCAGCAGGTTGGGCAGCATCAGGCCGACCCGGTCGCCGGGAACCACGCCGCGGCCAGCGAGGAACGCGGCGGTGCGGCCGGCGAGGGCGTCCAGTTCGGCGTAGGTGAGCCCGTGGTCGCCGAGCTCGACGGCGCGGCGGTGGCCGTGCTCGCCGGCGGCACGGATGAGGAGGTCGTTGAGGTTCATGCGAGGGCCGGTTCCTGGTCAGCCGCGGAGCGCGGAGGCGAAGATGGCGGGCAGCTTGGCGATGCCGGGTGCGGTGGTGAAGCGTGTGACCCGTTCGAGGGTGATGCGGGCGGTGCGGTTGGTGACGAAGTACGGCGGGCGCGGCGAGAGCGACGGGGAGCCGGTGAAAAATCCGCGCGGGGCCGGTGCGAAGGGGGCGCGCAGCACTGTCTTCTCGATGTCCTCGAGCATGTAGGCGTTGTTGACGAAGCCGATGCCGCTGCCGATGGCCTGCCGGGTGTGGCCCGGATAGGCGCCCCACGGGGTGTAACCCAGCAGGAAGCCGAGTGCGGACCAGGTGTTGACGCCGACGGTGCCGTAGCGCAGCTCGGCGATGGCCGACCCGACCGCCTCGGGGTGGGTCTTCTCGGCCTGCGGGTGAACGATCAGGGTCGCGCCGAGTGTCCCCGGGAGGGCGTCATTGGCGAAGTCCACGGCGTGGCGCAGGAATTCGTCCGGGGTGTCGCCGGGGAGGCGCACCACGCCCAGGGCACTGGCGAAGACCTCACGGGTGAGCAGCACGTCATCGTGGTCGGAGATGTCGGGTACGAGGAGCCGGCAGCCGTCGGCGTGGCTCTCTGCCTCTGGGTGGGCCTGGCGGACGGCGGCGAGGCGCTGGCCGGCGCCGGGGTAGTAATCCGTGCGGGCCGGCAGCGCGCCCAGTACCTCGCGGATCTGCTCCAGCAGCCGCTCGGTGCCGTCCCAGGAGCGGGGCAGCACCAGGATCTGACTGGCGATGCAGTTGTGGCCTGAGTTGTTCATCTTGCTGGTGACGATGTGCTCGGCCTGGAAGCGGAAGTCCGCCGCACTCCACTCGCCCGGAACCACGATGCAGGGGCTGACGCCGCCGAGCTCGCTGGTGAACGGCTTGTCGATCAGCGGGGCGTCCGCACGCCGGCGCTGCTCGGCCTGCTCGTCGGTGCCCCAGACGATGGCGTCGTGGGTGCGGTCACTGCCGGTGACATGGATGGAGTCCACGCCGTCGTGCGTGGTGAGGTACGCGCCCTCGGCGGGACCGCCGTCGACGAACCGCAGCCAGCCCCGGTCGATGAACTCGGCGAAGATCTTCTCGAAGTATGGGCGGAGATAAGCGTTTACCGGGTTCATCTTGGCGACGACGACCTGGCCCTCGGTGTACAGCTTGTGCAGGATGTCGCCCGCGGTCAGCGCGGCGACATTGCCGGCTCCGAGCACCAGCGCCACTCCGGCGTGCGGTGCGCGTCCCCGGTACGGTGCGGCCGCCCGGTCGCGCACCTGCTCGGCGTCGGTGCCCGGCCGCATCCGGACCCGGGCCGAGTAGCTGCCGAGCAGCAGCCGGTCCCAGGCCCTGGCGGGGAAGACGTCCACCCAGGTCCGGCCGTCCTGCTCGCGCACTGCGCGCGCGGGCAGCGGGGCCTGGCCGGCGGCGATCCGCCGCAATACCAGGAGGCGGGCACTGACGTTCTGCGCCAGGGCCCAGGGCCCCCCGGCCCAGTCCTCCGCGGCCCAGGACGAGTCCGGGCCGTACCCCTTGGCGGCGGCAGCGGCGGCGACCAGGTCGGCCGCGACCCCGCTGATCCGCGGCAGAAGCCGCTCCAGCAAGCCGATCCGCTCGGCGAGCGGGGCCACGGCCCAGGACTGAGCGTTCTCACGCAGCAGGTGCAGGGCACGGTCGAGGGCGGACGTGCCGAGGGTGGAGTTGTCCACGTCACTCCTTGGGTGGCGAGCAGGGGGGAACGGTGTGCGTCATGAAGCCAGGCGGCGTGCGTCGCGGGCCGGGTCGATCAGGGCGGCGGCAGCGGTACCGCCGATTAGCAGGAGCACGCCCACGAGCAGCACGGCGTGCCGGTAACCGGCTGTGCCCTGAGTGTCGACGAGGTAGCCGGTCAGGGCAGGGGCGACCAGGCCGGCCGTCGTGACCACGGCGGTCATCAGGCCCAGGGCGCCCCCGCGGCGCCGGCCGGGGACGAGTTCGGCCACCGACGTCACCGCCACGCTCACCATGAGCCCGGGCAGGCCGAACCCGACGATCAGCAATACGACGGCGACTGCTCCGCCCGCCAGTTGCGACAGGCCGAGACAGCACAGGGCGCAGGCGATCAGCGTGACGCCGCCGACGCGGGCGCGGGCCCAGCGGCTGCTCACGCCGCGACGCAGCAGCCATCCGGTGAGTCCCGCCTGGCCCAGCATGGCGAGGCCGTTGACGGCCCAGAGCGCAGCGACCAGATTGGCCGCTGCGGTGTCCGAGTGACCCAGCCCGTCCCGCAGGTAGGAGGGCACCCAGACGAGCGCCAGTGCGGTCAACCAGTAGGCGCTGAAGAAGGCGACCGTGCTGCCGATCCAGCTACCGGTGCGGAGGATGCGCAGGTAGGGGGCGTCGGCGTGGTTCGGGGCGCCGGCCTCGATACCGGCGTTCGCCGGGGTATCGGCTGCATGGCTGCCGTCCCTGCCGAGGTTGGCCCAGACCGCGGCCCAGAGCACGCCCACGGCCGCGACCGCGGCGAAGGCGGAGCGCCAGCCGTGATGGTGGATCACCCAGGTCAGCCCTGGGGCCGCGAGCACGACGCCCAGGGTGGTACCGAGGGTGATCAGAGAGCCGGGCAGGTTGCGCTTGCGGTCGGGGAACCAGGACAGGGCGCTGTGCTGGGCGATGGGGAAGGCCGGCCCCTCGGCTGCGCCCAACACGATCCGGGAGGCGACCAGCATGGCGAGTCCGCCGCCCAGCGCCATGGGTGCCTGGGCGATCGACCACAGCAGCGCCATTCCCAGCAGCAGCCACCGCGGCCGTACCCGGTCCGCCAGTAGCCCGACCGCGGCGCCGCAGACGGAGAACAACAGGAAGAACGCGCTGTTGGCCAGTCCGAAGGACGTCGCCGACAGGCCGAGGTCGCGGCGGATCGAGTCGGCCGCAAGACCCATGACGGACTTGTCGGCGAAATTGACCATCATGAAGACCACGAGCAACCCGGTGACGATCCACGCCCGACGCCGGGAGTCGGGTGCCCGTGGGGAGAAGTCGTCGGATCTGACGGGGACTACGTCGTTGTCGGTCACGATGGCTCCATGAAGGTGGCTGCGGCGGACGGGAATCGGACGGGGTTCAGGCGAGCGGAGCGCACCTAGGGCAGGGCGATCGGGAAGGTGCCGGCGGGCTCCTCCAGCAGGCCCAGCAGGGTGGGCAGAACCTGCCGGTCGCCCTCGACGCTGATCCCGCCGGCGGTCACGGCCGCCGCGAAAGTCGCCGTGCCGCAGAGCACCCGGTCGAACTCCGCCCTGGTCAACCGGATGACGACGTCCGGCTGCCCGCCGCCGGGGGCGTCGCCGCGCATCGGGGTGAGGACCCCGTTGGCCAGCAGCAGGGTCCACGTCTCCGCCGTGTCGGTGAACTCCCAGCGCAGCAGCAGCCGGTGGGCCGCGGCCGCCGGGCCGTCGAGGCGGACCGCCCAGGCCTGGAAGATCTGCTGCGTGGAGAGGGCCGGAATCATCGTCAGGTCGGGAGAGCCGTCGACCGTGGCGCGCCGGGCCTCGGGGGGCTGCCGAAGTTCCCGGGCTCCGCAGAGATAGAAGTTGCGCCAGATGCCGCTCTCGGCGCCGTGGGCGAGTCGTTCGAAGGTCGTGGCCTGCAGCTCCCGGGCCTCGGTGTGGTCGGGTTCGGCGAACAGCACGTGATTGAGCACCTCCGCGACCCAGCGGAGGTCGCCCGTGTCGAAGGACTCACGGGCCTTGCTCACCACGGCCTCGGCGCCACCCATGAAGTCGATGTAGCGCCGGCCCGCTTCCGCGGGAGGGAGCTGCCACAGATGGGCCGGGTTGCCGTCATACCAGCCCATGTAGCGCTGGTACACGGCCTTGCTGTTGTGGCTGAGCGTGCCGTAGTAGCCCCGGGCGTGCCAGGCGCTGCCCAGGTCTGCCGGGAACTCCTGCAGTTCCTCGGCGATCTCCGTCGCGGTCAGGCCGCGGTTCATCAGGCGCACGGTCTGGTCGTGGAGGTAGGCGTAGGCGTCCCGCTGGTCGGAGAGGAGCGCGGTGAGCTCCGCGCGGCCCCAGGTGGGCCAGTGGTGGGAGCCGATCAGCACGTCGGCGCGGTCGGCGAAGAGCTGGACGGTCTCCGTCAGGTATCCGGCCCAAGCCTGGGCGTCGCGGACCTCGGCGCCGCGCAGGGTCAGCACGTTGTGGAGTGTGTGGTTGGCGTTCTCGGCCACCAGCAGCACCCGGTGGTCGGGCAGCAGGAAGTTCATCTCGCTGGGTGCCTCGGTGCCCGGCGTCAGCTGGAAGAGCATCCGGACCCCGTCGACGACCAGCTCCTCCCCGGTGCGGGTGATCAGCGCGGTGGGGGCGATCAGTCCGACGCGCCCGTCGGAGGTGGCCTGCCCCAGGCCGAAGCCGATCATCCCGGTGGGATCGGCCGACAGCGGCCTGCCGTACATGTAGCCGGCACGAACGAGCATGGCCGGCCCGGCGATGACGTTCTCACCGACCGCGTGCTCCATGAAGCCCTCCGGGGCGATCACCGGTACGCGGCCGGCGGTGACGTCCGCACGGTCCACCACGCCGTCCACGCCGCCGAAGTGGTCCAGGTGGCTGTGGGTGTAGACGACGGCGCTGACCGGCCGTTCACCACGGTGGCTGCGGTAGAGGGCGAGCCCGGCAGCGGCGCACTCCTCGCTGATCAGCGGGTCGATGACGACCACTCCGGAGTCGCCCTCGACCAGGGTCATGTTGGAGATGTCGAAGCCGCGGATCTGGTACACGCCCGGCACGACCTCGAAGAGGCCGTCCACGGCGTTGAGTCGGGCCTGCCGCCACAGACTGGGGTTGGCGGTGTCCGGGCAGTCCTGCTCCAGGAAGGACCACCGCTCGTTGTCCCAGACGACACGGCCGGTCGCGTCGCGGATGATGCACGGGTCGAGACGTCCGACCAGGCCCCGGGTGGCGTTGTTCAGGTCGGTCGGGTCGTCCCAGTCGAGTTCGCTCGCGTTCACGATGCCTGCTTTCGGTTGGTGGCTGGTCAAGAGGGCACAGGTGCTCAGCGCGGGGTGATGGTCAGTGCGCGCCGTGAGACACCAGGGCGTCGTCCGCGACCGTGCCGCGGTTCGGGAGCCGAGCAATGCGCACGGGGCGACGGGCGGTGGAGCCGAGTCGCTCACGCGTCACGGACCGGATAGAAGTTCATGGGCGACGCTTTCGCACCCGGCGAACCACATGCTCAGCGCTTCGGTGGTCCCGCGGACCACCTGGCCGCGGCCGCGCGCGGCCTCCCGGCCGGCGTGATCACGACGCGGTGGCGGGTGAGCCTGCAACCGGACCGCCGCCGCCGGACGGCTCCTGCACGAGACAGGGCTCGGGCCACTGTCTCGGGGATCTCCCGGCCGCGGCCGTTCCGTCCAGGCCGACCACAAGCGCCGCTCCTTTGCGGGTCAATGGTCGCGCTGGAGGTTGTCGGCGGCCTTCGTGCGGATCGTGGGACAGGGGAGGAGCGGGAGGCGCAGGGCTGCGAAGGCAGTGTGCGGAACGACGGGACGAGTCGGCTTGACCGGAGGGGTGTAGCGGTAGGACTCGCCCTGGGCGGGCCGGGAGTCGCCTTCGCCCTTGTTGGGCCACATGGACATGGCACGCTCGGTCTGGGCGGTGATGGTGAGGGAGGGGTTGACGCCCAGGTTGGCGGAGACGGTGGAGCCGTCGACGACGCTGATCCCCGGGTGCCCGTAGAGGCGGTGGTAAGGGTCGACCACGCCGGTCTCAGGGCTGTCGCCGATGGGGCAGCCGCCGATGAAGTGCGCGGTCAAGGGGATGTCGAGGAGTTCACCGACGGTGTGGCCCGGGAAGCCGTTGATCTCGTCGGCGAGCAGTCCGGCGGCCTGCTCCGCCGCGGGGATCCATGTCGGGTTGGGGGCTCCGTGTCCCTGGCGGGAGGTCAGCACGCCCTTGCCCCGGCGCACGCGCTTGAGGGAGACGGTGAGGGAGTTGTCCAGGGACTGCATGACCAGGCCGATGATGGCCCGCTCCGACCAGCGGCGCCTGTTCAGCGAGCGGGCGAAGAGGAGCGGGTGCCGGGCGGCGGTGGCGAGGAAACTCAGCCATCGAGGGGCGCGGCCGCCACCTGGGGCCTGGAGTACGGCCAGCAGACCCATGGAGTTCGAGCCTTTGCCGTAGCGGACCGGCTCGATGTGGGTGTTCTCGTCCGGGTGAATCGAGGAGGTGATCGCCACGCCTTTGGTGAAGTCGGCATGGCGTCCGTAGCGGCGGTCGGTGGTCTGCGCGGTGACTATGGCCTCGGAGTTGGTCCGGCTGAGGTGGCCCAGCCGGTCGGAGATGTGCGGAAGGTCCCGGCGTGCCTTGAGGGTGTGCAGCAGGGTCTGGGTGCCGTACGTGCCTGCGGCGACCACGACACGGCCGGCGGTGAGGCTGCGCTGCCCGCGCCTGCGGGAGTCGGTGCGACGGGTGTCGATGATGTAACCGTCGCCCTCCTCCCTGATCCGGGTGACCGTGGTGAGCGGGTGGATCTCGGCACCGCCGCGCTCGGCGAGATGCAGGTAGTTCTTGGTGAGCATGTTCTTGGCGCCGTGGCGGCATCCGGTCATGCACTCGCCGCACTCGGTGCAGGCCCGGCGAGCAGGCCCCGCGCCGCCGAAGTACGGATCGTCGACCTCCTCACCCGGCTGCACTCGGCGACCGCAGTCCGAGTCCTTGCCGTCACCGAAGAACACGCCGACCGGCGCCATGTGGAAGCTGGAGCCCACGCCCATGTTCTCGGCGACCGTCTTCAGGTGGACGTCGGAAGGGGTGAGCGTGGGGTTGAGACGCACCCCGAGCATGCGCTGCGCCTGGTCGTAGAAGGGCGCCAGCTCCTTCTGCCAGTCGGTGATGTGGCCCCACTGGGGATCGTTGAAGAACGCCTTCGGCGGCACGTACAGGGTGTTGGCGTAGTTGAGGGAGCCGCCGCCGACGCCCGCGCCGGCCAGGACGAGCACGTTGCGCAGCAGGTGGATGCGCTGGATGCCGTAGAGGCGCAGAGCGGGGGCCCACAGGTAGTTGCGCAGGTCCCACGAGTTCTTCGGCAGGTCGGCGGCGGTGAAGCGGCGGCCGGCCTCCAGGACTGCGACACGGTAGCCCTTCTCGGTCAGGCGCAGCGCGGCCACCGAGCCGCCGAAGCCGGAACCGACCACGACGACGTCGTAGTCGAGCTCCTTCTCCTCCGGCGGCCGGCCGTGATCACGGGGCGCGGCGGGAGTTGTCATGGTCAGCCTCCGAGGGCGGGACGAGGGCGGCCACCGCCTGGGGAAGAGCAGGGCCACTCCGGGAGCCGGCCCCACGGGGTTGGTCCGCGAGCGATCGTCGCTGCCGACCGCTCTGCGCCTCCCGCTGCAGGTGTGGGCCTACGTTAAGCGGGTCCGGCAGGCCGGAAGGATGTGCGGTCGCCCAGCACCAGTGGTCTCCGTTGTGCTGCTGCACCGGCGTGGGTAGCGTGACGACATGGAGTCTGCCGCCCCGGACATCGCGTCCTTGCTCAAGCTGGTCGCCGGACGGCTCCTCGACGAGGTCGACGCCCTCCTCGCGGACATCGACGCAGCCATTTTCGAGGTGGCCCCGGTACTGGCCGAGGACCCCACACTGGCCGCCGAGAGCCGGGCCAGCAGCCGGGCGAACGTGCTGCGCTGGCTGACCGCCATGCAACGGCGCCCCGGTGAGCCGGTCTCCCGGGACGTACCTCTGGAGACCCTGGACCTGGCCCGGACGCTGGTGCGCCGTGGTGCCGAACTCGACGCCCTCGTGCAGTCGTATCGCAGGGGCCAGAACGTGGCATGGCGGCGGTGGATGGACCTCGCGGCCGTGAACATCCCGTCCCGGGGCGACCTGGTCGAGGTGCTCCAAGTGTCCTCGGCCCTGATGTACGAGTACGTCGACCGTGTCCTGGACGCCGTCATCAAGCGAATGCAGCAGGAACGCCAGGACCTGCTCTCCGGGGCACTGGCCCGGAGAACGGAGACGATCCGGCTCCTTCTCGACGGTGCCCCCATCAGCCTTGAACGAGCCGGCCGGCAGCTCAACTACGACCTGACCGGACGGCACGTCGCCGCGGTGCTGTGGTCCGATCCGCCGGGCGAGGTCCACGGGATGCTCGAGCAGGCTGCCGGAACCCTCTCGATGGCGGCCTGCTCACGGCCGCCCCTCACCCTGCCTGCCGGCACGCGCACGCTGTGGGCCTGGCTTCCCGTCCGCCACGAGCCGGACTGGCAGGAACTACGCGACGCCATGGTTGCCTCGGCTCCCAGGGTCCGCGCGGTCCTCGGACCGCTCCGCGACGGCGTGACCGGGTTCAGGCGCAGCCACGCCGCGGCGCTCGCCGCCCAGCGGCTCCTCGCCGGCGCACCTGGCGGAGAGCAGTTCACCGCCTATCACGAGATCGAAGCCGTCGCCCTCGTCAGCCAGGACGAGGAGCGCATGGCGGAGTTCATCACCTCCACCCTGGGTCCGTTGCGCGGCGCCGACCCGGCGCACCTCACCCTGCGGTCGACCCTGCGGGTCTACCTCGACGAAGGCGGAAACGCCCCGCGGGCGGCCGAGCGACTGCACACCCACCGCAACACCGTGCTGCACCGGGTCGCCCGCGCCGAGAAGCTGCTGGGATACCGGATCACCGAGCGCCGCCTGGCCGTGTCCCTCGCCCTGGAACTCCTGCACCGCCTCGGCAGCCGGGCACTGCCGCGGTGAGCGGCCCCTCTTTTCTGTGGCGTATGAGCGAGGCGCGGACGAGATCCAGACCTTCGGAGTCTCCAGGGAGGCGCTACGCGTCCGGTACGCATTCGACGTCACTCTCGTCGTACTAACCTACTGAGCCGTGCTGGCTCGAACTGTGAGTCGTTGTATGCGCTGGTCACGCTCGGGTGAGTAGCGTCGAAACTCCGCCGAGAATTCGGCTTGCCGGGTTTTTTGGTCGGTCCTGCCGAGATACCCTGTAGGCATGATGGAAGTGAGTCGAAGCAGAGTCGCTTTCTCTAACGCCGGTCTTCATCGGGCAGTTGCATCGCCATGATCTGGGAAATACTGGTCCTGGGCTTCGTACTCAGTCTCGACAATTTCCGAGTATCGATCGCGCTCGGCACGGTCCCGTTCGGCTTGAAGCGCGCGGTGCAGGTCGCGCTGACCTTCGGACTGTGGGACGCCGTTATGCCCTTGGTCGGGCTGTTGATCGGTCGCCGGATCGGGGAATTCGTAGGGGGCGTCGCCGATGTGGTGGGCGCGGCCGCGCTCGGTGGGTACGGTCTCTACCTCGTCATCTCGTCCGTTCGCAACCCGGAGCCGGAGGAGTTGGACCACCCTTGGGCGTTGTTCGGTATTCCGTTGACGCTGAGCCTGGACAATTTGTTCGCCGGGGCGAGCCTGGGAGTTCTTGGTCTCTCGCCGTGGTTCTCGGCGGCAACGTTCGGCTTGATGACGGCAGTGTTGTCGCTGCTCGGTCTGCAGCTCGGGCGAGCCGCGGCGCGCCTCATCCGGATCCGCTCGGACCTGCTGAGCGGGGTCACCTTGATCATCGCCGCTGCGGCGCTGCCGTTGTGGTTCGGCAACTGATCCGCTCCGCCGGGAGGCGGGCCCGCGGGCGGGGAGGAAGGAAGGTCGCCGAGTTACGAGTCGGCGTCAGCGCCTTCGATCGCCTTGGCGACCATGTGGACGGGTGACAGGTGGCAGACCTGGCCGGTGCGGGCGGGGGATCAGCGGAGGATCGCCGGCACGCGGGTGGGTGTTGGCGGCCTCGACTGCCCGGATGACGAGGTCGTGGTCGGGTGAGAGGTAGCAGACCGGGTCGGTGCGGGAGGCGTCACCAGTGAGCAGGAACGCCTGGCAGCGGCACCCGCCGAAGTCCAACTCCCGCCGGTAGCAGCTCCGGCAGGGCTCTGGCATCCAGTCGGTTCCCCGGAACGCGGTCATCACGGGGGCCTCGGCCCAGATCCGCTCCAGTGGGTCGTCGCGCACGCTGGCCCGCGGCAGCGGCAGGGGCTGGGCAGCCGGGCAGGGCAGGACGTCGCCGTTCGGCGTTACGGTCAGTTGCCGAGAGGCCCAGCCGCCCATGCAGGGCTTCGGGAAGCGGCTGTAGTAGTCGGGGATGACGTAGATGATGTCCATGCGGTCCCGCAGCCGCTCGCGTGCCGCCCGCACGACGACTTCGGCCGCTTCGAGCTGGGCCCGGCTCGGCAGCAGCGCGTCACGGTTTCGCCAGGCCCATCCGTAGTACTGGGTGTTGGCCAGCTCCAGCCGGTCGGCGCCCACGTCCTCGGCCAGTTCGAACAGGTCGGCGATGCGGTCGATGTTGTGCCGGTGCAGCACCACGTTGATGGTGAGCGGCCACCCCAGTTCCTTGACGATGCGCATTGCCTCGATCTTGCGTTGGAAGGAGGGGGTGCCGGCGATCCGGTCGGACACCGTCGGTTCGTCGGCCTGGATGCTGATCTGCACGTGGTCCAGGCCGGCGGCCCGTAGCTCCTCGGCCCTCGATCGCGAGAGCCCGAGGGCGCTGGTGATGAGGTTGGTGTAGAGGCCGAGGTCGTGGGCGTGCGTCACGATCTCCGCCAGGTCGCGCCGCAGCAGTGGCTCCCCTCCCGACAGGTGGCACTGGAGGACGCCCAGGTCGCTTGCCTCGGTCAGCACGCGCCGCCACTCCTCGGTGGTCAGCTCGTCCTGATAGCCGGCCATGTTCAGCGGGTTGGAGCAGTAGGGGCAGGCCAGTGGGCACCGGTAGGTGAGCTCGGCCAGGAGTCCGAACGGGCTATCCATCGGTGAGCTCCAGCCAGCGCCGGGAGACGAGCCGGGTCAAGAACTGTCGCACCTCGTCCTCGGGGACGGTCTGATAGCGCGCGCCCAGCTCGGTGACGATCTCGGCCACGGTGTGCCGCCCGTCGCACAGCTCGAGGACGGCCGCGCCGCTGCCGTTCAGAATCACCACCGTCTCGGGGTGCAGCAGAATTCGGCGCCTCCTGGTCCGGCAGAAGGCCAGCCGGACATGGCGCGACAGCCGGGGCCGGTCAAGGGCCGATATTCCGACGGCGGGTCGGATTCTGGTGCCGGTCCGGGTCGTTGCGGTGTGGGTCGGGTCCATGGTCACTCCGGGTAGGCCTGGTCGATGGCGTCCATCAGGCTCCACAGGACGTCGCACTTGAACGACAGCGCGTCGACGGCACGCGCCTGGGACTCGGCGGAGAGGCAGTACGCGGTGACCACCTGGAGGGCGTGTTCGCAGTCGCGGGGCGCCTGTTCCAGACGGGAGCGGAAGTAGGCAAGGCCCGCGGGGTCGATCCACGGATACCAGCGTTCGAATGCCTGCAGCCGGGCCGCCATCAGGTCGGGCGCGAACAGCTCGGTGAGCGAGGACGCCACTGCTTCCACCCAGGGGCGGGTCCGGGTGAAGTTCACGTAGGCGTCGACGGCGAACCGCGCAGCGGGTACCAGGTGCCGGTGGTCGCGGACCTCCTCGCGGGTCAGCCCCGTGGCTTCGCCGAGGCGCAGCCATGCCTCGATGCCGCCCTCGCCGTCGGCGGTACCGTCGTGGTCGATGATGCGTCGGATCCAGCGGCGGCGGACGTCCAGGTCGGGGCAGTTGGAGAGGATCGCGGCGTCTTTGCGGGGGATGTTCTCCTGGTAGTAGAAGCGGTTGGCGACCCAGCCACGGATCTGTCGGCGGCTGAGCCTGCCGGCGTTCATCCGGACGTGGAACGGGTGCTGATCGTGGTATTGCCGCGAGTGGGCCCGCAAGCTCTCGACGAAGTCGTCGGCGCCGGTTGTCGTGGTTGTTGTCGTCACGGCTCTACACCTGGACCTCGAGGCCGTCTACGGCCACTTCCATGCCGCTTTCCTCCACGGTACGCCGTTCGGGTGTGTCCTCCAGGAGGATGGGGTTGGTGTTGTTCATGTGCACGAAGATCGTCCGCCCCGCACGCAGCGAGGGGAGTTGGGCAAGGCTGCCGTCCGGGCCGTCGATGGGCAGGTGGCCCATCTCCCGGGACGTCTTGCCGGACAGGCCGAGTCGGACGAGTTCGTCGTCGCGCCAGCAGGTCCCGTCGATCAACAGGCATGTGCAGTCCTCGATCTCCATACGCAGCGCCGGCGTCAGCGATTGCACCCCGGGCAGGTACACCAACGTTCCCCCGCTGCGCTGGTCGGTCAGCCGGTAGCCGACGACGCGACCGTGGTCGACCGCGGCTGCGAACCGGGCGGGTTTGGTGGTGGGTACGTCGAAGACCCGGCAGGACAGCCCGTCCGCCAGGGCGAGGTCGGCGCCGGGAGTCGCTGCACGCCACTCGACCGGGCAGTAGCGCTCGAGGGTTGGCAGAATTCCCGAGCCGTCACACAGTGTCGTGCGCGTGGCCGGTGTGGTGTACAGCCGCAGGGTGCGGGCCTCGCGCAACAGAAGCAGGCCGAGTGTGTGGTCCAGCTCGGCGTCGGTGAGCAGCGCCGCCTCCAGCGGTGTCGTCCGGTCGCCGCGCGGGTGCAGGGCGGGGAAGGCCTCGATCTGGGTGCGGACGTCGGGCGAGGTGTTGATGAGGAACCACCGGCGGCGGTCGGTGCTGACCGCGACCGACGACTGGGTGCGGGCGAGGCCGGACCGTGAGCGGACTTCGGTGCACACCGGGCAGCCGCAGTTCCACTGCGGGGAGCCGCCCCCTGCCGCCGAGCCCAGTACGCGCAGCAACACGCCAGCACTCCGTTCGCCGTATATCCGGGGCCGTTGCCGGCGCGGCCGTCCGGGGCCGTCCCGGGCTGTCCGGGGGCGCCGGACCAGGTCCGGCGCCGCCCCGGATCCGCTACTCCTCCAACCGATCGAGGTACATGGTCACCTCGGCCGCGACGGCTATCTCGTCGAACTCGGGCGTTTCCCACGCGGCGAGTTGAGATTCCGTCTCGGGGGTCTCCCACGCAGTGAGCTGGGATTCCATGGATTCACCTCCTTTCCGCGCGGACTGCGGCGGGCTCCGGTCGTGCGCTACGACGGTTCAGGGAGGGCGAAGACGATCAGGGCGCTGCCGTGCCCCGCGCCGAGCATGCCGGGGAGGAACCCCTCGGCCCAGCCGCCCCAACCGACCGGCACGGCGATGTACTGCCTGTCGTCGACCATGTAGGTGCTCGGGCTGCTGTGGTGGCCGCTTCCGCACTGGAACTGCCACAACAGCTCGCCGGTGCGGGCGTCGAGCGCGTTGAACTCCCCGGAGGCTTCACCGGCGAACACCAGGTCGCCGCCGGTGGCCAGCACCGAGGCGCACATCGGGAGTTCGTTGCGCCAGCGCCACTTCTCCTCACCGCCTGCGTCGAAGGCGCTGATGGACCCTGCCATGTCCTCAATGTCCACCTGAACGCCCGCACCCCAGTACGGAATGCTTTCCTTGAACTCCCGGCGTCGCCGCGTGGCCGTGGCGCCGGTGTCCTGGACCGGGACGTAGAAGAGCTGGGTCTTCGGGCTGTAGGCCGCGTGGGTCCATTCCTTGGCGCCGGCCGGGCCCGGGTAGAAGTGGACCGGTTCTCCCTCCTTGTCCGGGTACACCTTGGCCGTCACCTGGCCGTCCCTCGTGATCGCTCCCCATGTGATCCGGTCCACGAACGGGGTGATGTGTACTCTCTCGCCGTTGGTCCGGTCGAGTACGAAGAAGTAGCCGTTCTTGTCGAAGTGCCCGAGCAGTTTGCGCCCGTCGTGCTCGAACAGGATGCACTCGGCGATGCTGTCGTAGTCCCACAGGTCGTGCGGAGTGCACTGGTAGTGCCAGCGGATCTGACCGCTGTCCACGTCGACGGCGATGACGCTGTCCGTGAAGAGGTTGTCGCCCTCGCGGACACCTCCGTCGAAGTCGGGCGCCGGGTTACCGGTGCCGACGTACAGGAGGTTCGTCTCCGGGTCGAAGGTGCCGGTGACCCAGCAGTTCGCGCCGCCCCGTGCCCAGGCCTCGCCGTCGGCGGGCCAGGTCTCCGAGCCGGGCTCTCCGGGCTTCGGCACGGTGTAGCAGCGCCATTGGTGTTCGCCGGTCTCGAGGTCGAACGCGTCGAGGTGGCCGCGCACGCCGAACTCGCCGCCGGAGCTGCCCACGATGACCATGTTCTTCACGATCAGCGGGGCGACCGTGGCGCTTTCTCCGGCTCGGACGTCTCCGTAGGTTTTGTCCCAGACCCGCTTGCCGGTGGTGGCGTCGAGCGCGAGGATACGGGCGTTCGCCGTGACGAAGAAGACCTTCCCCTGAGCGACGGCGACCCCGCGGTTCACGTTCCCGCAGCACAAGGACACGTCGAAGGGGACCGCGTGCTTGTACCGCCAGATCTCCACGCCCGTCTTCGCGTTGAGGGCCCAGACCCAGCCGTCCCAGCCGGAGACGAACATGACCCCGTCGACGACGATCGGGGTTGCCTCGAACGAATAGGTTGACGCGCCCGCGATCAGGCCGGTCGTGCCGGCCTGGAAGACCCAGGCGGGGACCATGCGCTTGACGTTCTCGGTGTTGATCTGATCCAGCGGGCTGTACCGCTGCCCGTTATAGGCGCCGTAGTAGGTGAGCCAGTTCTGGGGTTCCTCGCGGGCGTTGAGTATGCGTTCGTAGTCGACGCCGGCCACTACCGGCGGCGCGACCTCGCCGCCCGCAACCTTGCCGCTCAGGGCTCCCTGATCGACAGCCTCACCCGCGTCGACGTAGTCGGCGTAGTCGACGGTCATTTCCTCCACCTCCTACTTGTTGCTACGGCCGCGGCTGTTCGGGACGGTCGAGGCGGGCCTCTGGCGGAGCGTCCCCCAGGACGACGATGGCCCCGGTCAGCCCCCGCCCCTCGTCGTTGCCGGTGGGCGAGGCGTACCAGTAGTAGCCCGGCCCGTCGAGGTTGAGGTGCGCGCGTCCGTGTGAATGGTTCACCAGCCAGATGAACTTCCGGTCGCCGTTGCTCGGCAGGAGCGCGCAGTGCGTATTCTGGTCGTCGTTGACGAGATCCAGCTCGATATCGCCTCCGTGAGGCATAACGAGAATGGAGGGATCAAAGGTCAGCTCATCCGGGTGGATGCGAATTGTGGCCTCCATGTGGCCATCCGATTTCTCGGTGGCCTGCCCAATGCTTCCGGTTCCCAGCACTTGCCCCAGCGCTGCTTTGTTCTGTGCGGCCAGCCCGATCTTGTCCAGCAGGTCGGCTCGCTCCTGCGTGGTCGTCATGGGGGCTTCACTCCCCTCATCCCAATCTCTGCGCCCAATTCGCATAAGGCGCGCTTAAGCACACACTTCGCTGGCCGGGTGTCCTGTCACTCGGCGGGGATATTCTTTCTGAATTGATAGTCCGCTACGCCGGGTGAGTCAGACCGAGAAGGGTGAGATATCTGTACTCAAAAGGCACGGTACGCCGGATGGATCACACCGACAAGGTGAGCCCCAGTTCGGGCGACTCACGCCGCTCGTCCGCCACCAGCTACCGTTCGCACCCGGATAGCCGCCGTTGGCAGGAGCCGGCTGCACTGCAGCGAGACGCGTCAGGTCCGGCCGCAGACTGACACAACCGTCGCCGGACGTGGAGGTGCTGGCGCAACCTGCCCGTCCACACGCGCTGACCGGTCTGCACGCCCCTCCTGGCGGCTTGACCTCGATGGAGGATCATACGAGGTCGTAGCGATCGAGGTTCATGACCTTGTCCCACGCGGCGATGAAGTCCCGCACGAACTTCTCCCGTGCATCGTCGCTCGCATAGACCTCCGCGACGGCGCGCAGCTCGGGATTCGAGCCGAAGACGAGGTCGACCCGGCTACCGGTCCACTTGACCTTGCCGGTGGCGCGGTCGCGACCCTCGAAGATTTCCCCGGCCGCGGATGTCGGCTGCCATTGCGTGCCCGTGTCGAGGAGATTTACGAAGAAGTCGTTGGTGAGCGCCCCGGGCACAGAGGTGAAGACGCCCAGCGGCGATCCCTGATAGTTGGCGCCCAGCACCCGCAGGCCACCCACCAGGACGGTCATCTCGGGCACGGTCAGGTTCAGCAGGTCCGCGCGGTCGACCAGCTGGTGCTCCGGCGGTAGTCGGTTGCCCTTGCCCCGGTAGTTGCGGAACCCGTCCGCTTTCGGCTCGAGCGGGGCGAAGGACTCTGCATCGGTCCACTCGTGCGTGGCGTCCGTGCGTCCCGCAGTGAACGGGACCTGGACGTCGTAGCCGGCGAGCTTGGCTGCCAGTTCCACGGCGGCGGCTCCGCCGAGCACGATGAGGTCGGCCAGCGAGACCTTCTTGTCCCCTCTCTGGGAGGTGTTGAAGGACTTGGCAATCCCCTCGAGAGTGCGCAGCACCTGTGCCAGCTCGTCCGGTTCATTGACCTCCCAGCCCCGCTGCGGCTCGAGGCGGATACGCGCGCCGTTCGCCCCGCCACGCTTGTCGCTGACGCGGAACGTCGAGGCCGACGCCCACGCGGTCGAGACGAGCTGGGAGACCGACAGCCCGGAGGCGAGTATGCGGCTCTTGAGCGCGGCGATGTCCGCCGCCCCGACGAGCTCGTGGTCGACCGCGGGGACCGGGTCCTGCCAGCGCAGCGTCTCCCGGGGGACCAGCGGTCCGAGGTAGCGCTGGACCGGACCCATGTCGAGGTGCGTCAGCTTGAACCACACCCGGGCGAACGCATCCGCGAGCTGGTCCGGGTTCTCCAGGAACCGCCGGGAGATCGGCTCGTAGACCGGGTCCGACCGCAGCGCGAGATCGGTCGTCAAAATCGTCGGGGCGTGTGCCGTCGACGGGTCGTGGGCGTCCGGCACGGTGCCGGCCCCGCCGCCGTCCCTCGGGGTCCACTGCCACAGACCGGCTGGACTCAGCTCCAGGTCCCACTCGTAGCCGAACAGGGTCTCGAAGAAGCTGTTGTCCCATCTCGTCGGGGTGGGTGTCCACGTACCCTCCAGACCGCTGGAGATGGTGTCCCTGCCCTTTCCGGTGCCGTAGCTGCTCTTCCAGCCCAGGCCCTGCTCCTCAAGGGGGGCGCCCTCGGGTTCGGGGCCGAGGTAGGACTCCGGGTCGGCCGCGCCGTGGGTCTTGCCGAACGTATGGCCGCCCGCGATCAGCGCGACGGTCTCCTCGTCGTTCATCCCCATGCGCCGGAACGTCTCACGGATGTCCCGGGCCGCGGTGAACGGGTCCGGGACGGTGTTCGGCCCCTCCGGGTTGACGTAGATCAGGCCCATCTGGACCGCGGCGAGAGGGTCCTCCAGCTCCCGGACGCCGCCATGGCGTTCGTCTCCGAGCCAGGCGCGCTCGGGACCCCAGAAGATCCCCTCGTCGGGCCCCCAGACCTCCGCCCGGCCACCGGCGAAGCCGAAGGTCCTCAGGCCCATCGTCTCGAGGGCACGGTTCCCCGCGAAGATCATCAGGTCGGCCCACGAAATCTTGCGGCCGTACTTCTTCTTGATCGGCCACAGCAGCCGGCGCGCCTTGTCGAGGTTGCGATTGTCCGGCCAGCTGTTCAGCGGCGCGAAACGCTGCATGCCGGTGCTCGCGCCACCGCGGCCGTCGGCGATGCGGTACGTCCCGGCGCAATGCCACACCATGCGGATCACCAGCGGCCCGTAGTGGCCGAAGTCGGCCGGCCACCACTCCCGCGACGTCGTCAGAGCCTCGTCGACGTCCCGCGCCAGGGCGTCGAGGTCGAGCGTGAGGAACTCCGCGGCGTAGTCGAAGTCCTCGCCCATCGGGCCGGCGACGGCGGAGTGGTTCCGGAGCACCGTCAGGTTGAGCTGGTCCGGCCACCAGTCGCGGTTGCCCGCACCCCCGGTTGGACGACGACGGTGCTCGGCCGAGGCGGACAGGCCGAGGCCGCCCGCGCTCCCAGCGTTCATCTCGCCGCTCACAGCGTCCGGATTGTCAGACACGGGAACCTCCTTCCGGGCCCAGGGGCCGTGCCGGCCTCGCCTGGTCAGATGTCCAGCGCGCGACGCACGGCCGGCGCGTTCCGTCGGGAAACCGGCACCATCTCCCGCACCCGGCCGTCCATGATCAGAACCAGGTCGCCCTTGACCCCCCGCTCGATCTCCCGGACACGGCTGAGGTTGACCACGTACCGGCGGTGCACCCGCAGGAAACCGAAATCCGCCAGCTCATTGTCGAGCTTGTCCAGGCTCACAGAGGCGGCTCGCAGTCGCCCCTGCTCGGTGCAGAGCCACACGTCGTTCCCCATCGATTCAGCGAAGGAGACCTCCGGCAGCTGCAGCAGCACCATCCGGTTGCCGCGTACCGCCACCAGCCGACGCGGCTGCACCGACGGGTGCGCGGAACCCTCCGCCTGGGGCAACTGCGCCCCGTCGGACGCACCGAACGCGACCAGGTTCCCGATCAGGTGCCCGGACGAGAAGACGGGTCGGAAACTGATCGATGTCGGCTCGTCGGCGAGATGGGCGAATATCTGCGTCGAGCCCACCCAGTCCGGGTTGTGAGCCGCCTGGCCGGCGGCGTACCGGGCGGCCGCGATCAACTCCGGCAAACCGGGGTTCCAACGCAGTGTCGGGTCGACCGCCGGGGTACACGCCGGGACGCCCAGGAGCACGCTTGCCATGTCGTCGGCGATCACCACCTTGCCCCCGGTGTCCAGCGCGGCGAGCGCCGCACCGGAGCGTCCCCTGGCCTGGGTGTATGCAGCGACCAGCTCCGCGCCGCTATCCCTGGCGCGCCTCTTCAGCGGGTGCTGGGTCATGGTCACCGCCTTCGCCAGCCAGCTTTCCGCGGACGCAGGAAGCTCGCTGCGCCAACAGCAGATGGTCAGCACCGCGATCGGTTCCGTGGTCACCACGTCGCGCACCGCCATACCCGCGCAGAACCAATCGTGGAACGCCCGGCACCAGTGCTCCGCACCGCGGATCGGTACCGGACCGTGCGCCTCGAGCGCCGTCCCCATACCGTTCGTCCCGACCGCACACTCGGACCAGCAGAACCAGGGCGCCAGATTGCACCCGCCGGCCTTGGCGAGCGTGGCCTGATCACCCCACTCGGCCAGTATTCGCCCGGCGGCATCGGTGACGGTGACGACGCAACCCAGGCTGCCCACTTCATGCGCCACGGAGGCGGCACGAAATCCCAGCTCAGCGAACACGACATCATGCTCGGGGGCATGGCCGAACTCCGCGACGGCCACCGGAGCCTCCGTGAGGTAAGGATCGACCCGGTACTGCTCTCGGCAGCGATGCCAGGAGATCGCCACCAGAGGCCGGACACCCGGAATGTGATCCTCGCCCTGCACGAACCGCTCCCACGCCGCGAGCACGCTGCCACCGCCCGGGTCCGCCGACGTGGGCTCAAGCCGATGTACATCCCTCATGGTTCAGAACCGCCTCTGGTCCATCCCCAACGCCCGACGACGTGCGCGCGCTCCGCGCCGGTCTCCGCTGCCGGGCCTCCAGCTCACTGGGCGCCGCGTCGCGCGCCCTCCTGCTTCGTCACTCGTTCCAGGCCGTGTCACACACCTGCACCTCCCACCCTAGGTACGGTCGTCGGGCTGTGCACGTCCCCTCCGGGCCGCGTATGCGCCCTCAACCCCGGGGGGAACTGGAGGTCGTGCGCAGTGCGCACAGCGTCCTGCACGACGTCAACGAAAACCAAGATCACCGACGTGACGAAGCGACTACGGCCGTGTACCGGAAACGGATCTTGAACTGTGAATGGTCACGGCTCACGGGTCGGGCAGATCTCACGGGCGAACAGTCATGGAACCGGCCCGCTGCCGGCCGAGATCGTCCTGCAGCGCGACGTCGCCGGGAGAATCCGGGCCGCGCGGTCGAGCGGCTGAACGCCCCGCCCCGACGGCTCGCCGTTCGAGCTGCACCTTTCCACCACCGGCTGACCGGGACTGAGCGCCGGAGGGCCCGAGAAAGGGTTTGCCCACCCGGTAGCTCTGTGTCACCGTTCGGCCTGGACCGGCAGTTGATCATCTGCGGCCGGTCGACGTCGACGTATCGACGGCCTCTCGGGGATCCACCGCAGAGGTGACGAAACGATGGGAACCGGTGCCGTGGGGAACAGTTACGAGGACAAGTGCCGCCGGGCGTTGGCCGAGGAGCAGGCGAAAAGCCTTGCCCTGACCAACAACTGGGAACATGTGGACAAGGAGCAGGTCCACCAGGACTGGGACGTCCTGTACCGGGAGATCACGGCATTCCTGGACGGCGGCTCCCTGCCAGGGGACCAGCAGATCCAAGAGCTCGTCCGCAGGCACTTCGACATCGTCAGCCGGTTCTACACGCCCTCGAGGGAGGCTTACGTCGGCATGTCGCTCTTCTACGCCGAGGACGAGGCCATGAGGGCGTTCCACGATTCCTACCACTCCGGGATGGTGGAGTTCCTGGGCGCCGCGATCAAGGTGTTCGCCGAGCAGGGGAGCGGGTTCGCCCCCCGCGCAGGGGCCGAGGCTTCGGCGTAGTCGGGCGACACGGGCCAGGATCCGCAAGGGCGGGGTTCAGCGTCCGGGGTGTCGGGCTGGTGCCGAGGCAGCCTCGTGCGTGAGGACGACTTCGCCTGCGTCTTGTGTGTGAGCGTTCTACCGACGGCGTGGAACGAGGACGCGCCGCGTAAGACCGCGGGTCACAGCCACTCGTCAATGGTCGCGACGAGGACGCCCGGGATCCCAGATTTGGCAGAGCAGGCGCGGAATGGGGGGTCCGCTCCGCTCTGTGACTTCCCGTAGACGTGTTTGGACGGGAGTTCTGCAGTCACTCGACCGTTGAGCCAGGTCAGATTGCAGTGATGTCGCTCTGAGCTGCCTAGTGGGCGGCCGTGGCGGAGAGGATCGAGCCCCACGGCCCTCAGTGGCGCGCCAAGGCGGTTTGCAGTCTCCGCGCACGGCTCGTCGGACAGGCGGTTGAGAGGACATGATGGGCGATTGCACGGTCGAGATGACAGCTTCGGACGATGGTGTCGTGGGCCTGGTACGAGGCGAGATGGACCATGAGAGCCGCTCGGCGTTGACCGAGGATCTCAACCGACTCATCACTCGCAGTGCCCGAGTCATCGTGCTGGAGCTGTCCGAGGTAACCTTTTGCGACTCATCTGGGCTCAACGTGCTGCTACTGGCCCGGCTGCGGGCGAACGAGCACGGTGCGGAACTGGCCTTGGCTCGTGTGCCGCAGCATCTACTGCGCATGTTGGAGATGACCGGAATCAATCAGGTTTTGTCGGTCTATGACACTCCCGCCGAGGCTGAAGCGGCCCTCTCCCGCTAGTCGACGGGGCCTGACACTGATCACGTAATCCCATGCCGCAGCCGTGCCCGACCAAGCGGGAACCACGAGGGCATCAGACAGTCGCGGTAAAGGACACGAGAATGCCCCTTGACCAACGATCCAGGCCAGGAGCCGTTCTCACTGCACCTCGCGCTCGTGCGGGCTCAGTGTGGGAAGGTGCGCGCTGGACCAGTGCAGCACCAGGCCGCCCCATGCTCTCGGTCGGGACTCGCGACCAAGGCGCAGCGATCCGTTTGGAGAGCCCGCTCAGCACAGCAGGCTGTAGGGCATGATCGAGCTCACTGAGCGCTTCAGTTGGCGGATGAGCGCGCCACCTGGCGGGGCTGAGCCGTAGATGGCGGTCGACTCGGCTCAGGCCTGTGCCGCTACGGAGCGCACGGAGGGAGACGGGCCCTCGCTCGCGGGCCGCTCCTATGGCAACGGGCCCACTTGTTGATGTCGAGCAAGGTGACTTGCTCGCTGTACCCGTCGTGTTTGTCCGTCGATCACGCACTCGACTCCGGGGCTGATCCGTGAAACGGCTCTCCGGGGCGTTGTGCGTGGATATGGCGCACGCGCTTCACCGTCACCGCCGCGGGGAGACCGGCCAGGAAGAGAGACAGTCCCACCGGGAGCACCCCCGACCACACCGTCGGTGAGACATACGCGGTGCCGGATGTGCCGTCCACCAGCCACGCGCGGACCGCTTGCGAATCGATGTCGCCCTCGACGGGGACTTCGAACGACGAGTCGCCGTCGTCCGGGGTGAAGATGCCTGAGCAGGACGTTGACGTTCCCGCATTGGCCACGGTGTTGTCGTACGTCCGGCAGTCGACTTCGGTCACGGTGCCGGGCTTGCCCCACAGCGCTGCCCGAAGCTCTGCGGTGAAATTCGTCAGTACGACGTAGGCCAGCAACAGCCCGACCAGACAGGCCAGCGCCAGCCACGGGGCGGGTCCGACCTGCTCCCGCCCGCTCTGTTGCCCGTCCAGAACGTTCCCACCCTCGCTCATCCCCACCCTCGGATCGCCGACGGACCTCCATGGTGACCGATCCGAGACGCCCTCGGAAGTCCGCCATGACGTGCTGGTGGGCTCGCACGATCGTCGAGTCGACCGACACCGGGTCAACGCCCTTACCCCACCATCAAACTTCCCGGGCACCGCACCGCCGGCTGAGAAGCCGGGCACCAGGAACAGCGGACCTCAGCGCGCCGGGAAACGCAGCCACGCCGAGCGCAGACGCTGCCCGTCCTGCGGCCGCGGCAACGCCCTGCATACGGGCGCCGACAACTGGCCCGACCTCGACGCCCACGCCTGCGTGACCGTCACCGAGTGCCGATGGCGCGATCAGGGCCTGTGCGACTACCGCGAAACCAGCGAGCGGCGCATGCCGCCATTGCCTCCAGGACCGGATCGGCGAAGTTGCTGACGGCTGGTTCCGTCCGCCCGTACGCACACGACCTGGCCAGCTTGCTCGGCAGGTCCGCGGACGACCCGGGCCACGGTCACCGGGTCCGTGGCACCTGCCAAGGCCAGGGACCCGTCATTTCCGGGTGCTCGGCCGGCAGGAAGGGCTGAACAAAGACGTCCAAGGACCCTCCGCAGGTCAGGCCGATGGCGAAGGCGTCAGTACCCAAAGGACTCCAGTGTGCAGGCGCCGGATGCCAGGGCTTCCTGGCACAAGTCGTACACGGCGCCCTCCACGCAACTGCCGTACGCACTTCCGATGACAGCCCTGTCGACACCTACGGCCAGTGCTGAACCCGGTGACCGGGGAGCGCTCCCGTGGACCGCCACCATGGTCGCGACGGCGAAGGCCCGCCCCTCCTCGTGCCAACGGAGCAACTGGTCTCTCAGGTCCAGCACGGTGCTCATTTCCCTGGTCGGATGGTCCTGAGACGTGCGGACGCGCCTTCACATACGTTCCGCGCCCGCCTTGATCGCTTCCCGGATGCGGTTGTAGGTGCCGCAGCGGCAGATGTTGCGGATCTCGTCGAGGTCCGCGTCGGTGATCTCGCGGCCGGCCGCCCTGGCCTGCCTGACCTTGGCGACGGCGGCCATGATCTGTCCGGGCTGGCAGTAGCCGCACTGTGCCACGTCGTATTCGAGCCAGGCCTCCTGCATGGGGTGCAGGTCGCCGTCGACTGTGTCGGCGAGGCCCTCGATCGTGGTGATCTCGTCGTCCGGGCCGATGTCCTTGACCTCGACGGAACAGGGGTTGAACGCCTTGCCGTTGACGTGGGACGTGCAGGCCTTGCAGACGTTGATGCCGCAGCCGTACTTCGGGCCGGTCACGCCGAGCACGTCCCGCAGGACCCACAGCAGCCGGACGCTGTCGTCGACGTCGACGGTGACGGGCTTGCCGTTGAGGATGAAGGTGTGGGTGCTCACGTGGGCTCCTCAGAAGGTGTGGCTCAGGCCGTCGGACGGCGACTGGGGGACCGGCGGGACGAACGGCTTGACCTCGAAGTCGACCGTGCTGTGGTTGACCGGGAAACGCGTCGGGACCGTGCCGGTCGCCCGCGCGTAGGCACACGCGACCGCCGCCACGGACGCGGCCACGCCCGCCTCGCCGGCGCCGCCGGGCTGCTGCGAGTCGGAGGGCATCACGACGCACTGGAAGTCAGTGGGGACGTTCCACTGCCGGGTGTAGAAGTAGTTGTCCCAGCTGGCCTCGAGGAAGTGCCCGTTGCGCAGGTGCAGGCTGCTGGTCAGAGCGAGCGCGATGCCGTCCGAGACGCCGCCCATCATCTGGGCCTCGAGCCCCTTGGGGTTGATCACGAGTCCGGCGTCGACGGCGATGACCGCCTTTGTGACGCGTGGCCCGGTCGCACCGTTCGGCACTTTCCGGTTCACCGTTTGAGGGCGGCAGTCGATCTCGACGAGCACGGCGGTCGCGCCCTTGTACTCGCTGTGGATCGCGATGCCCTGGGCCGTTCCCGCGGGCATCGACCGGCCCCAGTCACCCACCTCGGCGACCTTCTTCAACGCCGCCTTGACCCGCGCGTTCTTCAGGAACGCGAGCCGGAACTCGAGCGGGTCCTTGTCCATCTTCTTCGCCAGCTGGTCGACGACCAGCTCGTTCGCGCACGCCACGTCGGGGGAGTAGATGTTGCGCATGCTCCCGGTGTTGAACCGGGAGTCGGTCTCGGTGAGCAGTTGCGTGACGACACCGAAGTTGTACGGCAGCTCCTGGGTGAGCGTGAAGATCGTCTCCGAGAACGCCAGCCCGCCGAGCCCGGTGGGCAGCCGATCCGCCGTCGCCGTGATCATCTCGCCGAGCCCGTGACTGAAGTCGGTCACCACACTCGTGTGCCGCTGCTCGAAGGTGAGCACCTGTCCGGCCAGATACGTGGCGCGGATCCGGGACGTGGCCATGGGGTGCACGCGGCCCTGCCGGGGCTCGTCCGCGCGGTGCCACATCAGCTTGACCGGCTTGCCCATGGCTTTGGAGATCTTCGCGGCCTCGATCGCGGCGTCGCCGAAGAGTTTGTGCCCGAACGAACCGCCCCCCGTTATGACGTTGACCGTCACTGCGGTCTGCGGCAGTCCGATGGCCTTGGCGATGTCGCCCTGCGCCACGATCGGTGACTTCAGGCCCGCCCACACCGTCGCCCGGTCGGTGCGGACGTCGGCGATCGCGCAGTTCGGCTCCAGCGCCGCGCTGCTGCGGAACATGAATGTGAAGTCCGCCTCCACCGTCTTGGCGAGCAGCGGGATGTCCGGGACCGCCAGCGGCAGTTCGGCCTTCCGCAGCCGCGCCAGGATCGTCTCGTCGGACTCACCCTCCACCGAACCGGCCGCCCACTCCACTTGGAGCGCCCGCACCGCGTCGATGCACTGCCCGAACGTTTTCGCGCGCACCGCGACCCCGGTGTCGACCACGGCCACGTCCGTGACCCCCGGCAGCGCGAGCACCTCCGCCTTGTTGCGCACCGACTTCGGCGACCCGTTCAGCGTCGGAGGCCGGCACACCATGGTCGGCAGCGCGTCCGGCACCTGCAGATCCATCGCGTACTTCTTCTGCCCGGTGACCGCGAGCCGCGCGTCGTCACGACCGTGCGGCTTGCCGATCACCGAGAACTCCGAGACCGGCTTGAGCTCGGCCTCGACCATCTTGACCGTGCTGCTCGCGGCTCTGACCGCCAGCTCCCCGTACGACACCGACGATCCGTCCGGCGCCGAGATCACCCCGGCCTTGGACTTCAACAGGCCCACGACCGAGCCGAGTTCGATCGCCGCGGCTTCGAGGAGCGCCTTGCGGGCAATCGCCGCGGCCACCCGCACCGGGGTGAACATCGACACCGTGGTGTTCGACCCGCCCGTCAGCTGGTTGAGCAGCAACTCCGGACGCGCCGGTGCGAGCGTCACCCGTACCTTGTCGACGGGCAGGTCGAGCTCCTCCGCGATGATCATCGCCGTGGAGGTGGTGATGCCCTGTCCGACCTCCATGCGCGGCAGCTCGAACGACGCCGTGCCGTCCTCGTGCAGCACGATCTTGATCAGTGCGGACGTCGGCCGCGCGGCGTCGGTCTGCATGTCCTCCAGGTCGTACAGCTCCGGGATCTGCGGCACGGAGGGCACCGCCGCGTGAGCGGGCGCGCCCAGCGGGAGTTCGGCGGCGACAGCCAGGGTGGCGCCGGCCAGCACATACCCCATGAACGTGCGGCGTCCGATCGGCGCGCGTTCACCGCGACCGGAGGTGCGGCTCCCCTGGGCAGGGATGTCGGTCATCGGGCCTTCCTTTCTGATCCGGTCGTCCGCTCTGCTGCCCTGTTCGCCGGCGCACTCGGGCGGGACAGGGGGCGGGCTGTTCCTGGGCAACGAGAGATGCAAGGGCGACTAGGCGCGCGGGCAGGCAGGTGTCAGCCCTCAGCGGTGAACGGAAGGAGGGTTTCCGTATGCGGGCGGGTCAGAGACTAGGTCCGCAGCACGTCGTGGTCTAGTGGCCGAGCACCAGTGAACTGGGCCAGTGAACTGTGCAGGGACACAACAGGTCACGCTGGACTCTGATCGGCGAGCCACCTCAGTCAGAGTCCGCCAGCCGAATTTCCCGCCTACCAAGGCCTCACAGAACGACGGTGCCGAGACGTGCGGCCTGCAGGGCTACGGCGGTCGGGCTGGTGACCGTGGCACGGGTCTCAGGTCACGTCGACGTAGTCGCCGGAGGAGTTGCTGGCACCGGTGGTGGTGTTGCCGCTGTACCTCCAGCGCCAGGTGCCGTCCTGCGAGGCTGTCCCGCTGGTCTTGAGGTAGCCGCTACTGCTGGCGGTGACCGTCTTCACCGTGGAGTAGCTGCTGGAACCGGCGGGCTTGAACTGCAGTTTCACCAGCCGGTCACCGTAGTTGTCGTAGCGGTGCCGACTCCAGTTGGCGCGCTGCACGGTGCCGGTGACGGTGATCGGCCTGCCCTTTGCGACGGGTTCGGGGGACGCGTTCGCGTTCTGGATACGCGAGGCACGCTGGAGGCGGACGGTCGCGGAGAGCAGGTCGGTGTCGTAACCGCCGTTCTTCTTGATGCCCGTTCCGAGGGTCTTCCACGTCGCGGCGTCACTGTTGACGAGATGGTTGCCGTTCCCGCCCGGCATGCCGTCCGGGTCGATGGTCATCGTCTCGTCGCAGTCGCGGAAGGTGTAACCCCCAGCGGAGGACGTCCGGCAGCCCCACTGCGTCGTGGAGATCGCGAGCAGGTACTTGGTGGACCCGTTGGTGCGGTACGCCTCGACCCACCAGTCGTCGAGTGACACGTTGCTCTTGACCGTGTAGGTCAGCGGGGCCTCGACCTCGGCGCTGAGGCCGACGACGATGGGCTTACCGTTGTTGAGGACGACGTTCGAGAACGAGATGTCGCCTTCGGCCGCGTGTGCCGCCGGCGCCGTGAGCCCCACGCCCACCAGCGCCATACCCCCGGCCACCGCCGCGGCGGCTGCCCGCCGCACGGTCGCCGGCATTCTCCGCTGCGCAGCAGCAGAATTCACAGTGATCAATCCCCACCCCTGAGTCGAGTAACTGATCGGCGGATCGATTAGCGCCGCCGGAACTCTAGATCATCCAGGAGCGGTACCCGGCACCGCTTCACACCCGATGGCAGTCACGGCCGGCCGCCTGCGCCCAGCCGTTCTGCCGTTGCAGCGGAGCGATCAGACCCCGCATATAAGCCAGTGCGGACTCCCGCGACGTGGCCAGGTTGGTCGTTGGTGTGGATATGGGCGGGGACCTGCCGGCCACGCAGGCCCGGACCGCAGGCCGGCGAGCCTCCGACGAGGCGGCGAGCGCAACGCGGCGCATCTGGGCGAAGGCCTGGCAATGCCGGCGGTACTGCGCGAGGCGGTCCGCGACACGCCGCCTCCCACACGGACCGGGACCGCTACCGCACCGCCAGCACGACCAAGGCCACCACCACGGCCGTCGCGTACGCCACCAGAAGCGCCGGAGGCAGCCATGGCTGGGGCAGGCGCGCGGCACGGGCTCGGCGAGCTCGCTGCGCGCACTCGCCAACCCCGGTCAGACCGCCGAGCAGGCTCAGCACGTAGATCCAACGATGCCAACCCGTGCTGTCATGGACCAGGGCGAACGCGCCGCCGCCAGTCATCACCGCCGCCCACAGGTACGCCGCGAACGGCACTACTGCGGGCTTGTCCTTGTCCGTCAAGCCTTCCGACACGGCTCCGCTCCCCTTTCACTGTGCAATCACGGACGCAGCCAGGCAGCCGCGGGTTGCCGGCGCCTGCGACGATCGACCGTTCCCGGACATAGCCGAGCCGGGAACGCTGTCGAGATTTCGCACCGCGCTTCGGCCGGACAACCAGCGCTTGTAGCGGTCGGTCGCTTCGGTCGCTGGTGTGCTCCAACTCCCGCCAGACTGACCGTCTTTGACTGGCCCCTTACTGCGATTACAGGCTGACCGGGTCGAGGCGTTGGGGGCCGTTGTTGCGGACGTTGTTGACGGCTGTCGACACGGGGCGGGCGTCGAGGTGTCCGCCGGCGGGCTGGCCGAGGAGAGCGCGCAGGTGGTCGGGGTCTTGGTGGGTGGGGTCGAGCCAGGCGTCGTAGTGGTCCTCGGCGAGCGCCAGCGGGATGCGAGGGTGCACGTGGCCGGCTGCGTCGGTGGCGCTGGCACCGTACGCGACGGCGGGCGGCGGACACACCGCAGCCAGTGGCACGGCCCCCACAAGACGTGGCTCGCGCGGCAGCGGTCAGTCAGCAGCCGGGGTAGGTGCGCTGCTCGTCCTCCTCGTCCGTGCCGGGGGCGGTGATGTCCTCCATCCACGCCTCGGGCGGGGGCTCGCCGGCGAGGACGGCGGCCGGGGCGCGACGCGCGAGGCGCGCGTCCTGTGCTGCGTAGGAGGCGCGATTGCGCTCAACCGTGATCGCTCATGAGTAGGGCGAGAAGTGGTAGATGATCAACGCTGCCATGGCGGCGGCGAGCCACGGCCTCTTGATGCTCAGTCCTCGACTGTGCCGGTCCAATTGCCACACACACGTCGGCCGTGCCAGGCCACGCACCATGCGGCCTGAGGCACGTCACACCGGTGTTGAGGCGGGCGTGGTCAACAGGTTGACGACGTGTCGAGTCGGAACTGGGCTCTCTGCCAGGCCGCGGATCATGGCTCACCGCCCTTACCCCAACCGCGAGCGCGCCCGCCGCCGGATCGACCGCCGCATCGGCACCGTCACCAGCTGGGCTCTGGCCAGCTCGCGTACCGACGCCACGCCTCCCGCAGTGGACGGATTCCGCGCCGATGGGTACCGCCTCTCCAATCGCTGATCCGAGGTGCCCGCGAAGCGGAGAGTAGCGCCGGAGACGTGACGCTTGCCGGTGCCACCCTGACCCCCACGCTCCCCTGCACCGTCCCTTGGAGGAGCACCTCTTACGCTGGGCGCCCCCAAAACTTCCCGAAACGCTACGCCCGGCTGGGTCAATATCTGTGCTCGCGAGCTGAGATTTCAACGGAACGGGCAGACAGATTTCCAATCGCATTAGGCGGAGTGGGATTCTTCACCGTACACAGGCCGCTGCGGCGTGCTACTGTCGATGTCGGTTGCAGTTGTGGTTCCCAAAACTTCAAGTGCCCTCGGGTCGGTATCTGTGCCACCGGAGGCGCTTTTGTTATCCGGTTCTTTTTCCGGACGGGGTGATCATCGCGGCGACACGAGGTCCGCGCAGTGCGGATCCCGATGCACTGCCCCGAAGGAGAAATGACATGGCTGCTGGTACCGTGAAGTGGTTCAACGCGGAAAAGGGCTTCGGCTTCATCGAGCAGGACGGCGGCGGCGCCGATGTGTTCGCCCACTACTCGAACATTGCCGCCCAGGGCTTCCGCGAGCTGCAGGAGGGCCAGAAGGTGACCTTCGACATCGCGCAGGGCCAGAAGGGCCCGACGGCCGAGAACATCGTTCTCGCCTGACGCTGACTGTCGCGTACTCGTAGCTGGGGCCCGCGTCCTTCGGGGTGCGGGCCCCAGCTACGCGCATTTTCCCGCAGTGGTTTCGCCTGCGGACGCCCACCAGGAAACCGGTAGACGTACTCCTTACGGAGCATCCTTCAGGGGTGCACGCATCCCTGCGCATCCCTTCACGGCTTCATCGCGGTGGACTCCCGAACATTGCGTCCGCTTCGCGCCACTCACTCCAGCTCCTCTGCCCGCACAAATTTTTCGTCGGTCAGATTCGCTTTCGCATTCCACCGGTCCATTCTTGCAATTCTCTGTGCTGCTGATCGCTGCGGGAATTCCTTGATATGTGCCGCGTCGAGGAAGGTTCCGCATGAACCGCACACGCACGAACGACCGCTTCACCCGCACCCGTAACGGCAGTACCGAATCCGGAAGGGGTGCCAGCCGATTCGGTTCGTCGGCCAGGAGCCGCTCCGCCGGGCCGAGCCGTTCCGGTGGTTACGGCCGCCGGCCCGCCGCGGCCCAGGGGGAGTTCGCGCTGCCCAGGACGATCACTCCCGCGCTCCCCGCCGCAGAGGGCTTCGCCGATCTCGACATGCCCCGGGCGCTGCTGGGCGCGCTCAGCTCGCAAGGCGTGACCGTACCCTTCCCGATCCAGGCCGCGACCCTGCCGAACTCCCTCGCCGGCCGCGACGTGCTGGGCCGTGGCCGCACCGGTTCCGGCAAGACCCTCGCTTTCGGGTTGGCGTTGCTGGCCCGTACCGCAGGGCAGCGCGCCGAGGCCAGGCAGCCGCTGGGGCTGATCCTCGTACCCACGCGTGAGCTGGCGCAGCAGGTCACCGACGCGCTCGCCCCGTACGCCCGCTCCGTGAGGCTGCGGCTCGCCACGGTGGTGGGCGGAATGCCGATCGGCCGGCAGGTGAGCGCGATGCGCGGTGGCGCCGAGGTCGTCGTCGCCACACCGGGACGTCTGAAAGATCTCATCGACCGCGGCGACTGCCGGCTGGACCAGGTTTCCGTCACCGTCCTCGACGAGGCCGACCAGATGGCCGACATGGGCTTCATGCCGCAGGTCACCGCCCTCCTCGACCAGGTCCGCCCCGAAGGCCAGCGCATGCTGTTCTCCGCCACTCTCGACCGGAACGTCGACCTGCTCGTGCGCCGCTACCTCAGCGACCCGGTCGTGCACTCCGTCGACCCCTCGGCCGGCGCGGTCACGACGATGGAGCACCACGTGCTCCACGTTCACGGCGCCGACAAGCACGCGGCAACCACCCAGATCGCCGCACGCGACGGCCGCGTGATCATGTTCCTCGACACCAAGCACGCCGTCGACGGCCTCACCGAGCACCTCCTGAACAGCGGGGTACGGGCCGCCGCCCTGCACGGCGGGAAGTCACAGCCACAGCGCACCCGCACGCTGGCCCAGTTCAAGACCGGACACGTCAGCGTGCTGGTAGCGACCAACGTCGCGGCGCGTGGCATCCACGTCGACAACCTCGACCTCGTCGTCAATGTCGACCCGCCGACCGACCACAAGGACTACCTCCACCGCGGTGGCCGTACCGCCCGCGCAGGAGAGTCCGGCAGCGTCGTCACCCTGGTCACCCCCAACCAGCGCCGCGGCATGACCCGCCTCATGGCAGCGGCCGGCATCGTCCCGCAGACCACCCAGGTCCGCGTCGGCGAAGAGGCCCTGCACCGCATCACCGGCGCCCAGGCCCCCTCCGGCATCCCGGTCGTCATCACCGCACCGGTGGTGCAACGCCCCAAGAAGCGCGGCGCCACCTCACGCGGCCGACGCCGCCCCGTCCCGGCGGCCCGCCGCGCGCCCGTACGGCAGTCCACCGCCGGTGCGGCGGCATAGAACCGTGGTGATCAGGAAGCCGGCCCAACTCCGCAGGAGGCACCCTTTGACGCTGAACCAGACGCAGTTGCGCCCGGCGAGCGCCCACCCCGCGCACACGGTGGCCGACACCATGGACGCGGCCGGACCGCAGGTCTGGGAGGACATGACCGTGGAGGTGGCACTGTCCGTGATGGCCGCCGCCCGTACAGGTCATCTGGTCGTCTGCGACGAGGACGGCTCGCACACCGGCCTGGTCACCCGGGCCGGGCTCATGGCCGTTCGTGACGGTTCCGCGTACACGGACCGGATCCGCCTGCGTGACATCGCTGACGTCATCGGGCCCTTCGTCTCGCCGCCGGCCACGGGGGCCGAAGCCGAGCGTGCGATGCGCTGCCGCCGGCTCGGAACCCCGCCCGTGGCGGAGGGACACGACAGCGCCCTGTACGTCGTCGCCCTCTCCCGCTGAACCACCCTTGCCCCTACCCGGCCCTCGCCCTCACTTCTTCCTGGAGGCATCATGCGCTGTGTCATCGCCCGCTTCCCGTTCGACCTGACCAAGAGCAGCGTGGTGGGATCGATGAAGGGCGTCACACCTGAGCCGGCTACCGGTGAGTTCGTCATCATCGGACGACGCCACTACCCCGCCAAGCAGGTCGGCCAGGTCATCACCCGCCAGGACCGCCGCGATTTCAGCACCGGCGAAGTCCTCAGGGCGATGACCCAACTCGGCTTCACCTGCCGCACCCGCCCTACCGCCGCATCTGCGCCCCTGGCCGGCCCGTCGAGCCGGCTTCCGCAACGCTCGGCGCTCCCCCCTCTCCGCCTGACTTACGGACAGGTCTGAGCCGAACGAGCAGTGAGGCCCCACCGGCGTGAGCGAATTTCAGGGGGCGTAGCAACACCGCGGCGAGTCGATCAAGCCGCGAGCAGACTGTGCAGGCGCTCGGCCGGGGTCTCCCAGCCGAGCGCTTTGCGTGGGCGGTTGCTGAGTTCGGTGGCGATGGCGTCCAGGATCTCGATGCCCTGGTCCCAGGTCAGCGACCGCATCGGGGAGGCGGGAGGGGCTGGACGGGCTCGGTGAGCGCGTTGCGGAGCAGCGGCGCCGTCGTTGCGTGGGAGGTGCACGAGCATCAGGTAGTGGGTGCTGCGTTCGACCCGGGTGCCGATGGCGGAGCCGTTCCTCTCGCCGACCATCAGGTCGCCTTCCCAGTGCTGGACAGCTCGGTCGGCGGCATCGGCGGGCAGTGCCGGAAGGGCGGAGCCACCGTAGCGACTGGACCGGTGACCGGACTCGGAAGCGGGGGCGCGCTCCGGCTGCCGCGCGCTCAGCTGGTGCCCCTGTCCGCCCCGCCCTCGTCGTACAGCACGGCGGTCGAGCGGTGCCGGCAGGTCCTTCACCGCTGGGCTCACTCGGCGCGCTCTCCGACGCGGAGCACGCTCAGGTAACGGCGGGATGCTCGATCGCCCATCCGCGTGCGGATGCGCTCGGCGATTGCATCGAGCAGGGGCTCACGGACGTCGCGGTCGAGCCTCCGGTACAGCGACAACGAGCGAAGGTGATCGGCAAAGCCGTCCCCGTTGAACCACTGCACGGTCGGGTACCAGCGCACGATCGTTGGGCCGAACAATCCTCCGGGGTCGTCGACCAGACCCCAGCCCTCGTCGGTGGTGCGCACGTCGTCCTCCAGGGGAGGGTGACCCCAGCCGGGGTTCCCGGGGCAGAACCGCTCGTGGAGATCGGCGGTCTCGGCGTACACCTCCGGCTCTCCAACTCGGCGGACGACGACGTTGCCGAGCAGTGCCATCCAGCCTGCGGGGCGGAGCACATCGTGCGCTCGCTGCCAGCCGATCGACGGGTCGACCCAGTGCCACGACGACGCAGCCACAAGGACATCGAAGCGTCGACCGCGGTCGTCCCACTCCTCAAACATCGACGTTTCGACTTCGACGTTGCCGAAGGCGGCGATCCGCTGGCGAGCGAGTGCGGCCATGTCCGCGCCCGGCTCGATGGCGGTCACCGAGCACCCGAACGCTGCCAGCGAGCGCGTCGCCTGGCCGGTACCGCAGCCCACCTCCAGCACCGACGACCTTTCGTCCATGCCAGTGACGGTGACAAGGTCCACGAACAGTTCGTCAGGGTATCCCGGCCGGACCCGGTCGTAGAGCTCGGGCACTTCGTTGAACACTCGGCCGAGATCCTGTCGATTCGGGCGCATCTGCGGATCATCAGTCACGAGCGCACAAGTTATGAGGCTCGTCCACGCGGCGCCACTGGTTTAACGGCAGCTCCTCAACAGCAGCCGTGCCGGTCTTTTCTGTCTGCTCCGCCAGCACCGTTCGGCCGTGGACCCCTTCCCAGGCAGCCGCCAAGAGCGCCCGCTCTCCCTTCCAACCGCATCTCGGCGGTCTGCTCGATCTGATGTTTGAGCAGGGTTTTGGGCGATGGCCGCGCAGCAGCTCGCGGCTGTGCCGACCTGCTCCAGCCAGTCGGCGAACTGGGCGGCGAGCGTACCGACTGAGCCGGCAGCGGCGTGGACAGCACGTTTTTCGCCGGGCCGCACGCGCGCGGCGGTGTTGATCAGGTCGTAGGCGGTCGGTACGCCCCACCCGAGACCTGCGGCTGTCCTCAGCGGCATGTTGCCGATGCCGAACGTGAGCGTGACGGGTGCCAGGACCACCTCGGCGTAGGCGTCTGAGGTGATCGGAGCGGGGACAGGCTCAGGGACACAGCGTGCGTCTACGCCCTCGCCGACCGCGGCGATGTGACCGGTGCTGGTGCCCGCCGAAGGGCTCACCACCGGCCCGTTGGCTGAGGGGGTTGCCGGGTTCTGTGCGCAGCCGTCTTCCTGACCCGCCGTCGCGGTCGCCGCCGCCGTCGGAGGAGCAGCCATGCGCGTCGTGCCGCGCGCGACGGCCGGGCGAGGCCTACGCGTGGTCCCGCACGATGATCTTTCCGGTGTTCTTGCCGTGCAGCATGCCCAGGAATGCGGCCACGATGTGCTCGAACCCGTCCACCACCGTCTGATCCAGCGTCAGTCGGCCACTCTGCAGGTGGGGGACTGCGAACTCGTACAGCTCGTCCTGCAGGCCGCGGTAGTTGCTGACCAGGAAGCCCTCCATACGGAGGCTCTTCTCCACGATGTCCGAGTAGTTGAAGTGCGGCGGGGGCGCGTAAGGGTTGTTGTAGCGGCTGATGGTGCCGATCCGGACGATGCGCCCGAACTCGCGCAGTGCGCCCACCCCGGCGGCCAGTTGCTCGCCGCCGACGTTGTCGACGAAGACGTCGATGCCGTCCGGTGCGGCCTTGGCGAGCAGTTCAGCGGCTTGGCCGTCATGGTAGTTGAACGCTGCGTCGTAGCCCACCTCCCGGGTCAGGTGCTCGACCTTGGCCGCCGAGCCCGCGCTGCCCACGAGTCGGCCGGCGCCCAGCAGCCGGGCGAACCTGCCAGTGGCCGTACCGACGCCGCCGGCTGCGGCGGAGACGAAGAGGTCGTCGCCCGCGCGGAGCCGGGCGATGCGGGTGAGGGCCACGTAGGCGGTCAGTCCGGTGCCGCCGAGGACGCTCAGGTACGCCGTCAGGGGAACCCCGTCGAAGCGGGGGAGTTTACGGATCTCCTCGTGTCGGACCACGGAGTGCGTGCGCCAGCCCTGCCGGTGGAAGACGATCTCGCCCTCGGGTAGCTTCGGCGTCCGCGAGGCGACGATGCGCCCGAGGGTCCGGCCCTCGAGCGGTGTGTGGAGCGCGAAGCCGCCGGGCACGTCGTCCATCATCTCGCGGTGGTACGGGTCGACGGACCAATAGAGGTTCTCCACGAGCGCGGTGCCGACCGCAGGATCGGGAATCGCGGACTCGACGAAGGCGAAGTCCTTGGTGGTGGGAAAACCGTGGGGGCGGGCGGTCTGCTGGACGGTGATCGCGTTCTCGGTCATGACGGGACCGTAAGACGGGAATGGAGCCCTCGGGCAGGCGGTTGGGCTCATGTGACGCCCCGTTCCATGAGCAGTTCTCATACCTTGAGGTGAGCGCCCTGTGGCCCGCATGACCGACACCGATCTCGCGCCGCAGGAACTGCGCATTCTGGTGGCGGTCGCGGACGCCGGCGGCTTCTCGGCCGGGGCCGACGCACTCGGCCTGACACAGTCCGCGGTCTCCCACTCGGTGCGCGGCAGCGAGCGCAAGATCGGCGCCGTCCTGTTCGAACGCGGCCGCAGCGGTGCGAAACCCACTCCGGCGGGGGAGAGGGCTGTGACGCATGCACGCCGTACTCTGCGGCTGTTGGACGTGCTCGTCGCCGAGGCGCGGCAAGCCGCCCAGTCCGAGGCGACGCAGGGGCTGGAGGGCCCGCTGCGGATCGCGGCCTTCCGCAGCACCGCGTTGCACCTGCTGCCGCCGGTCGTGCAGCGGCTGCGCGCGAGGTATCCCGGGATCGAGCCGCAGGTGCGGATCGTCCGCGAGGTCGGGCGCGGCACGGCGGGCGAGGTGGCCGACGGGCGGTCGGATCTCGCCATTGCCACCTTGGACGGAGCGCAGCTGCCAGCGGGGCTGGTGGCGAGCGGACTGTTCGAATAGAGCTACTCCCTGGTGCATCCGGCCGGACACCCGGCTCCGCGCTCGCTGCCGCTCGTCGACTGGGCCGAGAACTGCGGCTCGTACACGCGTGCCTGGTGGGGCGCGCAGGACTGGATCCCGAGGGCCACGATCGAGGCCGAGGACGACGGAGCAGTGCTCTCGTTCGTGAGCGGGGGGTACGGAATGGCGATTATGCCCGCGCTCTCCCTGATCGGAGCAACGGACTCGATCGAGATCACCGATCTCGGTCCGGAGCGCCCCACGCGCCGTGTCGGCTATGTGACCACCCCGGAGCTCGCCGGCTCCGCCGTCGTGCGCGCTCTGGTGCGGGAGCTGCGGGCCGAAGGCTCCGCCCTCTGATGGGGTCCAGCTCCAGCCGACGGCGCCTTCAGCGATCAGCCGCGCGATCCCGGCCGCACGTGTAGGCCAGCGGCGGGATCAGCTCCTCGGCGTCCGGCAGCCACTGGTTCGCGGGGGTCGGCCGGCAGGCCCACTGCACGGCGCCCCGGGAGCCGAACAGGGTCGGGGGAGCGGTGACGGAGTTCCCCTCATCTTCGACTAGCCCTGTCACCCGAATGGAGCAACATGACGTGCCACCCACATGGGTGAAGATCAAGCTGGCTAGTGCCCCCAACCGAGGCAATCCGTGAAAGGGAAATCGAATGCGCATTCGACGAATACTCGCCGCTGCCATCGCCACGGCCGCCCTCGCTGGACTCGGCCTCACAGGCGCCGCCACCGCCACCGCCGCACAGGGTGCCCCGTCTGACGTCACCCCTTCTCAGTGCACGCAGGGCGGCGGAACGGCCGATCTGACGGACAACACCTGTAAGGGCGGTATGTACGACGGGCAGAAGGTCGACTAGCCCCACAAGGCGCCCCGCAGCCACGCGCCGCGGGGCGCTCCGGCGCGAAAATCGCAGGGACTGTGCCGACTGCCGACCCGACCCCGCGACCGGACCGACCCCGACCCCCCGTCGGGAACGCTAATTGACATCGTCGCCCGCCTCAAGCAGGGCGATTCCCGTCTGCCGTACCGTTGTCGGGTGCGGTTCCGGGTGGGTCTCCCGCTTCGCCGCGCTGTGCGGGGGCGGTCCCCGTCTTACCTGCGCTCCACGGGCTGTCACGGCCTCTCCGGCCGCCTTGGCGACGTTGACCGCCGCGTTGATGTCCCGGTCCAGGACGGCCCCGCATGTACGGCAGGTCCACTCTCGGACGTGCAGGGGCTTGGGGCCGTCCTGGACGCCGCACCGCGAGCACACCTGGGAGGTCGGCTGGAACCGGCCGATGCGCACGAAGGTGCGCCCGTACCGGGCGGCCTTGTACTCCAGCATGGTCACGAACGCCGCCCATCCGGTGTCGTGGACGGACTTGGCCAGACGCGTGCGGGCGAGTCCTTTCACTGCCAGGTCTTCCACGGCGACCGCTTGGTTTCGCGGAGAGCTGGCGGTGGAACTCGCGGCGCGCGTCGGCGACCCGGGCGTGTCCGCATCGAGAGAGTTAGAGCTTCCAGACCGGGGCTGGCCATCCACGCGACCACCACCAGGGACGGCCTTGCCCTCCGTTCGAAGGTCCCTGGAGGCTCCCTGTGCACACGACTGTTTTCCTGCTGCGGAGCGCGCTGGGTCTTGGTGGCGGTCTGGTGTTCACGTGGGAACTGAACCGCCGGGCTTCGGGGGCAGGCTGGAGGAAGCAGCGGGTCTTCTCTGCGGCGGGGGCTGTGGTGCTCGCCGGGCTGCTTGCAGTCTAGGGAGGGTCAGTCGGCATGCCCGTCCCATGCAAGTTGGGTCGGGAAACAGCAGGGAACCGCGGTCGCTGGCTGACAACGCTCACGAGAGCGGCCCCTGACCGAGCCACTGCATGCACCAACTCGTCAAGGCGCCGATCGTGCTGGTGTGGAACCGCCGGCCCGCTGTGAAGTGGCCGGCCACGAAGGCCGCCGAGGACACGGGCTTCGCCGACTCCTACCCCGAGGCCCACCCCGACCCGGCGTCCGGGCCGGGACACACCTGGTCGCCGGTCCGCCCCGTCCACCAGTACGGCAGCGGACGGCCCGAACCGCAGGATCGGATCGACTTCGTCCTGCACCGGGGCCTGACCGTGCGGGACGCGCGGACCCTGGTCACCGGCACCCCGCGACCGTGGCTCGACGAGTCGGGCAACGACTGCCCTTCGGGCCACGCGGCGGTCGTCACGACCTTCGGGCAACCCCGGAGAGCGGCGCCCCGGAAGTGGCCCTGGGTTACGGCAGGTCACCATTGCGATCCAGGTGGTGATGCCGTAGGTTGTGCCGAACTTTCTACTGACTGGTAACACCGGCAGGTATCCCATGCGCTGGCCCGTCGGCCGTCCCACCACCGTCCGCGCGCGGATCGTGGCGCTCGCCCTTGCCCCGGCCGTCGCCCTGATGGCCTTGTGGAGCTTCGCCATGGTGTCGGTCACGGCCGAACTGCGCGCGCTGGTCAGGCTCCAGGGGGTGTACGAGGACTTCGGCACGCCCGTGGACACCGCGATCGGGCAGATCCAGATCGAGCGCCGGATGTCCGCCGCCTATCTGGGTGCCCGCCTCGACACGGCCGCCGGCGGCGACCTGCTCGGACAGCAGCGCCGTACGGACCGGGCCGTCGACGCCATGCGGCACGCTGTCCGGGACGGGGACGGCGGCCGGCTCACGGACCGGCAGCGGCAGGCCCTGGACGCCGTGGTCAGCGCCACCGGGAACCTGGAAGGGCTGCGCGAGCGCGTGTTGTCCAGGGACATCACCTGGGACCGGGCGGTGGACGAGTACAGCGCCCTGGTCGAACCCGGCTTCGACGTGCAGTCCACGCTCACCGCGCTCCAGGCCGGACAGCTCGCCCGCGAGGCACAGGTCGTCATCGAGCTGGTACGGGTACGGGAGTTCGTGTCCCGGGAGGACGCCCTGGTCGCCGGGGCGCGGGCGGCCGGGACCCTGACCGACCGGCAGTACGACGCCCTGACCGCGACCATCGAGGACCGGCGTGTCTTCGAGCGGACGTACGTGCCGGACCTGCCCGCCGACTCACGCGGGTTGTTCGAGCAGTTCCAGCGCGATGACCTGCACCGCTCGCTGATGCGGGGCGAAAACGCGCTGCTGCGGGCCGGTGCCGGGCGGGCGGGAGAGGCCGTCGCCGCGGACACCTGGCGGTCCACCACCGACCGGGCCGTCAAGCGCTACATGCAGCTGTGCACCCGCTCCGCCGAGAACTCCGCCGCGCGCGGCCGTGCCTTCGCCTACCGCGAGCTGACCCAGGCCGCCGTCGTCGGTGCGGTCGGGCTGGCCGCGGTTGCGCTGTCGCTGTGGTTCGCGGTGCGCGGCGCGCGGCGCATCTCACGCCGCCTGGAGATCCTGCGAGACGCGGCGGACGTGCTCGCCTCCCGGAAACTGCCGGACGTCATGCGGCGCTTGAGCGCCGGCGAGGAGGTGGACGCGCTCGCCGAGGCGCCGCCGCTCGCCGCCGACGAGGTCAGGGACGACGAGATCGGGCAGGTCGGCCGGTCGTTCAACACCGCCCGGCTCGCCGCCGTGGAGGCCGCCGTCAAGCAGGCCACCCTGCGCAGGGGGCTGTTCGCGGTGCTGCTCAACATCGCCCGGCGCAACCAGGCGCTGGTGCACCGGCAGTTGAAGCTGGTCGACACCCTGGAGCGGCGTACCGACGACCCGGACGTCCTGCACCAGCTGTTCCGCATCGACCACCTGACGACCCGTATGCGCCGGCACGCCGAGAGCCTCATCGTCCTCTCCGGCGCGGCACCCGGGCGCCGCTGGCGCAGGCCCGTGCCGGTGGCGGACGTCGTCGCCTCGGCGGTGAGCGAGATCGAGGACTACACGCGCGTGGTGGTCCCGCCGATGCCCGAGACCGGCGTCGTGGCGGACGCGGTCGCCGACATCGCGCATCTCCTCGCCGAACTGCTGGAGAACGCCACGATGTTCTCGCCGCCGCACACCCAGGTCACGTTGCGCCCGGGGCGGGTCGGCAACGGCTTCGTCCTGGAGATCGACGACCGCGGCCTCGGCCTCGACGCCGAGCAGCGCGCCCAGGCCCACCGCACCCTCACCGACCCCGACGCCTTCGACCCCACCCGGCACGACCGGCTCGGCCTGTACGTCGTCGGCCGCCTCTCCGCCCGGCACGGCATCGAGGTGAACCTGCGGGATTCGCCGTACGGCGGTACGACCGCGGTGGTGCTGCTCCCGGAGGAGGTGCTGGCCGACGTGGAACCGGCGGCCGCGGGGCCCGGGGCCGGCGCCGAGGTGCTGCGCCGGACGCAGCGCTCGGAAAACGTCGCACCAGTGACGGAGCTGCCGTCGAGGGGGCGGAGCACGCCCGAGGCCGCCCCCGAGCCGCACGACACCCCCGCCCTGCCCACCCGCACCCGCCAGGCCTCGCTCGTGCGGGAGCTGCGGGAGGAGCCGCCGCCCCCTGACCCGGCACCGGACCGAGGAATCGACCCCGAAGAGATGCGGGCGATCTTCGGCGCCTTCCAGCGGGGCCGGGATCGCGGCCGCAGAGGCCTGCCGGCGACGGGCACCCCAGAGGACTCGCCCGCCCAAGCAAACGAAGGGACGGACACCGACGATGCACGGTGACGACCACACCCCCGAGACCCCGGCCCCACCCGCCGGCGCGCCCGGCACGGACCTCGGCTGGCTGCTGGACGACCTCGTGGCCCGCACCGACCACGTCCGCCAGGCCGTGCTGCTCACCGCCGACGGCCTCCCCCTGAGCAGCTCGGAGGGCATGCGCCGGCGGGACCTCGAACACCTGGCCGCCGTCTGCTCCGGTTTCCACGGCCTGGCCCGTTCCGCGGGGGAGCGGTTCGAGGCGGGAGAGGTGCGGCAGACCATGGTCATGCTGGAGGACGCCTACCTCTTCATCACCCCGGCCGGCCACGGCAGCCGCCTCGCCGTGCTGAGCGAGGCGCGGACCGACGTCGGACAGCTCGCCCACGAGATGGCCCTGCTCGTCCGCCGCCTCGGCCGTCACCTGGACGCCGGCACCCGCTCGACCCCCTGATCCCGCGGTGAGCGACGAGCACTGGTACGAGGACGAGACCGGGTCGATGGTGCGCCCCTACACCGTGACCCGGGGCCGCACCCGGCCCTCGGACCGGCATGCCGTCGACCTGTTGTCCCAGGTCACCGCAGTGGAGCCGGACGACGCGGCACAGCCGGAGCTCGACCATGCCCGCGCGTCCCTGCTCGGCCGGATCCGCCGCGGCCCACGCCCCGTGGCCGAGCTGGCCGCGGACGCCGACCTGCCCCTGACCGTCGTCCGTGTCCTGCTCGGCGACCTGGCCGAGGCGGGACTGGTCCGCATCGACCGGCCCCGCCGCGTCCAGGCCACCGGCCCGGCAGCCGATCCGCAGCTGCTGCGGGAGATCGTGGAACGACTGAAGCAGCTGTAGCGGCGACCTGGCTCCGGCGCGCGTGGCGGGCTCCCCCCCCCCGGCTGACGCGCCGCCGGGTGCGCCGGTCGCTCAGCAACGCTGCTCGACCAGCTGGGCTTTCCTCAAGCCACTGAGCCCACACCTGAACCATGACGATGGATCTGCCCGAGTGCACTGGGTCGTGGAAGGGTGCCGCCAACCGGCTGTGGAGGTGGGCTATGCGGAAGGGGCGGGTGTGGCGCGAGCCGCGGAACCCGTCGTACGACCCGATCCCAGGCTATGACCGCCGCGTCCTCCGTGGGGTCGTCGGTGTCCTGTGCCTTTCCTGATCATGTAGGTCCAAGGCAATTTCTTTCTGCGTGTCACTGCGAGCCTGTGGCCACCAGGGTCGCAGTGATGGGTTCAAGCTCGGTGATCAGTTCGTCGAGTTCGGCGGGGGACAGGGCGTCGTATGGCGGGGTGGCGAGTTCGTCGGTGAGGGTTTCGATGCGCTGTTTGGTCGCGCGGCCGGCGTCGGTGAAGCGGCCGTCGGTGTCGATGAGTCCGCGTTCGCGCATGCCGTCCATGACCGCGGACAGACGTTCTTTCGGCAGGTGATGGATGCGCCCGAACGCCTCTGGAGGGTGGATGCCCTGTTCCAGAGCTGAGAGCACGTGGGCCTCGGTGCCGCCGATGCGCGCGCCGACGAGGGCGGCGATGTGCCCGTCGCCGCGGTGCTCGCGCAGCATGGTCGCGGAATGCCACAGCCGGGCGACGGGGTCGCCGGGTACCTGAAGGGTGCGCATGCCCGCGTACATCACCCTGCCTTCGGTGGGGGCGTTCGTCGCGGCCTTGGTGGTGAGGTCTGCGGCGCGCGCCAGGCCTGGGGAGCCGGCCAGCGCGTCGCCGAGGATGCGCCGTAGGGAGGCCGCGCTGCCCCGCTCCCGAGCGGCGAGGGAGGCCTCGGGCGGGATCGTCTCCCAGGCGCTTGGGATGTGCCGTGCGGTTTCCCCGTCGCCGAAGTTGTAGAAGGCTGCGTGCACGACTTGGGCCGACACCCGTCCCAGTGGCGCCGCACGGCTGGCGAAGTAGCCGTCCCAGTAGGTGCGATGGCCGAGTGCGGCCAGTTCCTCGTTGCACTCGTCGGCGCAGTAGGTGACCAGACAGATCGGCTCCAGGAGCTCGAACATGCGGCGGGCGATGTCAGTCCTCGTGTGCAAGTGCGTCCTGCCCATCGGGCTCCCCCTTTGTTGGGTGTGCCGACTTGGACCGTCCGGCACACCACAACTCATCGGCGGCCGTGCAAATGGCTTGTCGTCTGCGTGGCTGTGTGCGCGCCCGCAGGGTTCTGGTCCCTCTGCTGCCGTTCGTCGAAGTGGTCCGGGTCCACGTCCGACCAGCGCAAGCCGGCGTCGGCGAGACGTGGTGCGGCAGTTCACGGGTGTGTCCCTTACGGCTTGAGGACGACTTTCTCGCAGTGGTCCTTCTTGTTCTTGAACAGGTCGTAGCCGGCCGGTGCCTCGGTCAGGGGCAGCCGGTGGGTGATGACCCGGGTGGGGTCGACCCTGCCCTGTTCGATGAGGCTCAGCAGCGGTTTCATGTACTTGTGCACGTGGCACTGCCCGGTGCGCATAGTCAGGGACCTGTTCATCCGGGCGCCTGCCGGGAACTTGTCGAGCAGTCCGCCGTAGACGCCGATGACGGACACCACGCCTCCGCTGCGGCAGGACAGGATGGCCTGGCGCAGGGCGTGTGGCCGGTCGGTCTCGGAGCGGACCGCCTGCTTGGCGCGGTCGTAGAGGTGGATGTGGGACGCACCGTGTGTGGCCTCCAGGCCGACCGCGTCGATGCACTTGTCGGAGCCCCGGCCGCCGGTGAGTTCGAGCAGTGCCGAGCGTACGTCGGTGTCCTCGAAGTTGATGGTGGCGTAGCCCTGGGCGGCGGCCATGTCTAGCCGGTATGGATCGTCCGCGAGGTCGGGCGCGGCACGGCGGGCGAGGTGGCCGACGGTCGGTCGGATCTCGCCATTGCCACCTTGGACGGAGCGCAGCTGCCAGCGGGGCTGGTGGCGAGCGGACTGTTCGAAGAGAGCTACTCCCTGGTGCATCCGGCCGGACACCCGGCTCCGCGCTCGCTGCCGCTCGTTGACTGGGCCGAGAACTGCGGCTCGTATACGCGTGCCTGGTGGGGCGCGCAGGACTGGATCCCGAGGGCCACGATCGAGGCCGAGGACGACGGAGCAGTGCTCTCGTTCGTGAACTCGTCCGCCGGGACGTCCCGCCCGACCGCCGGTCGACGGACGGAACTTCGTCCCCTCGGCCCGCATCTGTTCCAGCCGCTGCTTTAGATGCCGCTTGGGCGGCCGCGCGGTCCGCCTTCAAGCATCGTATGCATGGCCCCTGGGGTGTGGGTGCTCCCGACGTGGTGGTGCTCGCCGACGTGTGATTCACCACAGGCGGTTATGTTGTGCACAATTTAATTGCTGGCTACCGTCTGAAGTCGATACCACAGCACAGGGAGGCAACACCATGGATCCCGTCCGCTACGAGGATTACCGCCCCGCCGAACGTCAGACGTACCAGCAGGAGTTGGATGCGGTGGTGGCACAGGTGGCGCAGCGCACCCGCACCTCGGTCGAGCGCGAGGTCGTCGGCCGCGCCGTCCGCACGGCCCACGGAAAAACCTACGGCCTCCTCAAGGCCACGGTCACGGTCGGTGACAACCGCGGTTTCTACGGTCAGGGCATCTTCGCCCGACCCGCCGTGTACGACGCCGTCGTCCGCTACTCCAACGGCCTTGGCCATCAGCGCCCCGACCATCAGCTGGGCGCGGCGTGTGGGATGGGCATCAAGCTGTTCGGGGTCCCCGGCCCCTCACTGCTGGACGACGAACCGGACAGCGGTACTTTTGACCTCAACTTGATCAACAACGATGTCTTCTTCGCGAACACCGCCTACGACTACATGGTCATCGAGGACCTGTTCGCGGAGCTGCCGGAGGCCCTGGTGAACCCAGCCCGCCGCAAGACCTGGATGGCGGAGTTTCTGACCCGCCGGGGCACGCTCATCGATCCCGACAGCTGGCTGTGGGACGAACTGTTCGCCATGCTGTCGTTCACCACCGTCCCGCGCAGAAACCTGCTGTCGTACACCTACAACAGCATGGGCGCCTTCCGGTACGGCGACCACATCGCCAAGATCCGGACCGTGCCCACGACCGAGTCCGTGGCCTCCCTGACGCACGAAATCGTGGACGTGCGCGCGGACAATGAGGCGTTCCGCCACACACTCGTCGCCGAGGCCGCGGAACGGGATCACTCCTTCGAACTTCAGGTGCAGCTCAACACCGATCTGGCCCACATGCCGGTGGACAACACCTCCGTGAAGTGGCCCCAGGAACTGTCCCCGTGGGTGACCGTCGCCCGTGTGGCCCTCCCGCGCCAGGACATCGGCGGGGACGAGAACGTGGCGGCCGCCGACGCCACGTCGATCACACCGTGGCGCTCACGCGAAGAGCACCGGCCTGTCGGCGAGATCCAGCGGGTGCGGCAGGAGGTGTACCGGCGTTCGTCCATCGAACGGCACCGCATCAATGGACAGCAGCGGCGCGAACCGGTCAGCAGCGCGCAACTACTCGGATGAGCCGGCTCAGCCGCGTCCCGCCGCCAGCGCCGACCGCACTGGGATCGCGGCAGGGCGACAAGCGACCCGGCAACGGATTCTCGACGCCGCTCACGTGCTCTTCCCGGAGCGTGACCACGCGTAGCGGCGGGCCCTCCCAAGTGGCGAACCCGCCCGCACGGTGGGGCCCTGGGAGCGGCTGTAGCGGCGTCGGCTCGGCTCGGTCGACGGCCTGCCTCCTTCAGGGGCGCGGCGGAGTCGTGCCATCGCCGTCGCATGACCGCGGCTGCCCCGCCCGCATATGCCAGACGGACTACCGCAACCACGCAATCGTTCTGGGAGAGTGCGCCCTACCCCCTGCTCGGGAACGGCCATCTCGCCCAGCGGCGACCAGTCGTCCTGCGGAACGTTCGCGCTCATGATGCGGGGTGTTTCGACCGATAGCGCCAGCAGCGTCTGCTGCACGGTCTTGAAGTGCGCCCAGCGCACGCTCGTAAGAGGAAAGACCGCGGGTGCCCTGGTCACGTCCACGCCGGAACGGCGCACCCGTGCCAGGGCCTGCCGCAGGGGATCGGACGAGGCGGCCCCGCGCAGGAGGGTCAGCGGGTGGGGTCGAGAAGGATCTTGCGGACGCCGTCGGAGCGTCCTGCGAACAGTTCGTACGCCGCCGGGCCTTCGGAGAGGGGGAAGCGGTGGGAGACCAAGACCTCTGGCTTGATCCGGCCGGCACGGGTGAGGGCGATCAGAGTAGGGAGTTCGTAGTGCACAGAGCACAGCCCGATGGCGAACTCCAGTTCCTTGATTTGCGCAAGTCCCATATGGAAGGGGAAGGCCTTGCTCTGGCTGACTCCGATGACGCTGACCCGGCCGGCCTGCCGGACGGCCTTGAGGGCGAGCTCGATGGTGGCGTCCGAACCCACGGCCTCCACCACGGCGTCCGGCCCGCGTCCGTCGGTCATGTCCCGTATGGCTGTCCGCGCGTGCTCGCCCTCGACCGGCTCGACACCCAGGGTGGCGGCGAAGGCGCGGCGCTCCGCGACCAGGTCTGCGCCCAGCACCCGCGCGGCGCCCATCGCGAAGGCGGACTGGGCGGCCATGAGGCCGACCGGGCCGAGGCCGATGACCAGGACGGTCTCGCCGGGCTGGATGCGGGCTCGGCGGCAGCCGTACCAGGCCGTGGGGGCGTTGTCCGTCAGGGCGACGGCGGCCTCGTCGGAGATGCCCTCGGGCAAGTGCATCAGATTGACGTCGGCGTATGGCACCGTCAGGGCCTGGGCCTGGCTGCCCGGGAGCTGCGGACTCACTCCGTAGCAGAGGTCAGTGCTGGACGTGGCGCGCTCGCACCGGGCGGTGAACCCGGCCGCGCACGACCGGCACTGGTCACAGCCGACAGAGGCGGGCACCAGAACTCGGTCGCCGGGCCTGAAGCGGGTCACCTGGCCGCCGGCCTCGACAACTACCCCGACGCACTCGTGCCCCGGCGTGTAGCCCAGTTCCGGACTGAACGGGTTGCCGCGGAAGATGTGCAGGTCGCTGCCGCAGATGCCGGCCGCTGTCACCTGCACCACCGCGTCGGTGGGGCTGGTGACGGCCGGGTCGGAGACATCCCCGTAGCGGATGTCGTGACGGCCATGGTAGGTCAGTGCTTTCATCTTGTTTCTCCCCCTCAGGCCGGTCGGTCCGCGATCTTCAGCACGAGCTCGCCGTGGTTACCACGGAACAGGCGCAACAGGATCGCCTCCTCGGCGTGCTGCCAGCCGGTGGGTCGCGGCTCTCCCACCGGACGTGCGGCCAGGCGCACCTGGCCGTTGATTCTGCTCAACTCCGGCGGCTCCTTCGACGGTCGCGTTGGATCGGCGGCCGGCACGGTCGGCAGGCCGGCATCGGCGGGCACTGACGTTTGCACAGAGCATACCGGCCAGTCGGTACGGGTGGTGAGCGTATGGGTGCCGTGCCGTCGGAGACAAGGGGGAGCCCGGCGCGACATACGATTTATGCGCTCGGCCGCCTCAGGGTCCGTCTTCAAAGATCGTCTACTGTTGGATCATGGTGGGGTGATACGTCGCCATGAACTCACCGATCGAGAGCCAGGCTCGGCGTCGCGTTCCACGCGGACCGGGGCACGGGAAGCTGTCGCCTGACCGTCTGCACCGTGTGGTCGGAGCTCTCCGACTCACTTGCAGGGGCACGCGGCTGGCTGCTGTGACCGCTGAATCAAGCGAAGCATCCACTCTTCCCGTTCCATGGCGCGGACCAGAGGTCAAGATCCTTCCCTGCTCAGCCCTGCATGACGGGATGCAGCAGCTTAAGAGGTCCTAACAGAAGCCGTTGATCATGTGACTGTCAGCTCGGTTGCTCGTTGGTCCTGTTGTGGGGAAGAGGGAGGCGCGGCCATGGATCGTCTCGGACGAACTGTGGTCGCTGATCGAGCCGTTGCTGCCCAAGCCTGGCCCGAAGCTGGTCGAGGGCAGACCACGGGTGCCGGACCGGCAGGCGTTGTGCGGGATCTTGTTCGTGCTGCACACCGGCATCCAGTGGGAGTACCTGCCGCAGGAGCTGGGCTTCGGCTCGGGCATGACCTGCTGGCGGCGCCTGGCCGCGTGGAACGAGGCCGGGGTGTCGGACCAGCTGCATCTGGTGCTGCTGAAGAAGCTGCGGGCGGCGAACAAGCTGGACTGGTCGCGGGCGGTGATCGACTCCTCGCACGTGCGGGCAGCTCGCCGGGGCCCAAAAGCGGACCCAGCCCGGTCGACCGCGCACGGCCGGGCAGTAAGCACCATGTCATCACCGACGCCCAGGGCATCCCGCTCGCGGTGTCGCTGACCGGCGGAAACCGCAACGGTGTCACGCAGTTGCTGCCACTGGTCGACAGCGTTCCGGCTGTGGCAGGCGTCGTCGGCCGGCCCCGGCGCAGACCCGACGCCCTCCTGGCCGACCGTGGCTACGACCACGACAAGTACCGGCGCCTGCTGTGGCAGCGTGGCATCCGCCCGGTGATCGCCGAGCGAGGCGAGGAACATGCTTCCGGCCTGGGCATCTTCCGGTACGTCGTCGAGAGAACGATCGCCTGGCTGCACGGCTTCCGCCGCCTACTGGTTGCGGCACGCCGCAGCCACGGCTCGCAGCGACTCGTCCCGCTGGGACTCCGGGCTCCGCAGATCCGCCATGATGGGCGCCGCGAACGCGCACTACGAGTGCATCAAGGCGTTCGCCGAGACGGACTTCACCGAGGATCTGGAGAAGATCGATGTCACGGTGCTCGTCATGCACGGTACTGACGACCAGGTCGTGCCCTACGCGGACGCAGGTCCGAAGAGCGCGGAGATCCTGCGGAACGCGACCTTGGAGACCTACGAGGGGTTAGCCGCACGGCATGCTGCGTCCACCCGGACGTCCTCAACCCCGTCATCCTCGAGCTCCTCAAGGCGTAACCGGCCCGGCGATCAGCCGGTCAGTCCGATCACCAGCAGCATCGAACTCCTCGACGCGGAGTTCGGCGGGCGAGCCGTCGGGCAGTCCGGGCTCGGCGAAGCGGCTGCGGACGATGTCGAGGGCCTGTTCGGCAGTGGCCGGCGGGGCTGGGTGGTCCGAGGTCACAGAATGCCCTCCCTGATTCGGCTTCGCTGAGTGCTGGATCTTTATGCCCGTCAGAGCAGGCCGCAGCACATCTGCTCGGCGATCAGCCGCTACTTATGACAATGGCGGGCTATAAAAAGTCGGCGAGGTAGATGGTCGCTGTCTTGTCATATCGAGTGGCCAAGCACGCACCACTGCTTGAGTTTGTCGATGCGGTGCTCGTCGGCGCTGCGGGGTGAGGAGCAGGGCAGTCGGACCGCGTGCACTTCCCGTGGAGAGCGCGTACGGGAAGTGCACGCGTGGGGATAGGGCGGGACTGCGCCCAAGGCGCACGGGAGCCCGTTTCGGCCCGCCCGCCATCCCGGTACCGGCAGCAGATCCCGCACTCCCACCGTCCCGTGGCTCTGGGCGGGTGCGCCTCGCGGCCAAACTTCCGCAGCAGGTAGTGGGCCCGACCACCTGCTGCGGCTCGGCCGCATTGACAGCAGGACTCCTCCAACCCACTATGTGAGTGAGTGCTCACACGCTTTGGAGGAACGATGAGTGTGATCAGGACGGCTGGGCTGACCCGCCGTTTCGGTGATGTCACGGCTCTGGACGGGCTGACGCTGGAACTGCCGCGGGCGGGCGTGATCGGCCTGGTGGGCCCGAACGGGTCGGGAAAGTCGACTCTGATCCGTATGTTGCTCGGCTTGATCGCGCCGACGTCGGGAACGGCAGAGGTGCTGGACGAGCCGATCAGCACGCCCGGCCGCTATCTGAGCCGGGTCGGGGCTCTGGTGGAAAGCCCAGCGTTCATGCCCGGTCTGTCGGCCAGGGCGAACCTCATGTCGCTGGCTAGGCTTCGGGGCCTGCCTGCCTCGCGGGTGGAGGACGTACTCCAGATCGTCGGTCTGACCGGCCGGGACGCCGAGCCGGTCAAGCAGTTCTCGTTGGGTATGAAGCAGCGTCTGGGAATCGCCGCGGCCCTGCTGCCCGATCCGAAACTGCTGATCCTCGACGAGCCCACCAACGGTCTCGACCCGTCGGGCATCGTCGAAATCCGCGGGCTGCTCGCAGATTTGGCCGAGGCGGGCCGGACGGTCATTGTCTCCTCGCACCTTCTGGCTGAAATCGAGACGGTCTGTGACTTCCTGGTCGTCATCCGTTTTGGCCACCTCGTCTACTCCGGACCCGTCACCGACCTGCTCGCCCGCACGAAACAGCGCATCGAGATCACGGCCGAACACGAACGGGACACCTCGTCCCTGCTCGCACTGCTGTCTGCCGACGGCTGGCAGGTCGAGCACACCGCCAGTGGCCGCCTCAGCGTGACAGCGGACGAACGCCAGGGTGCCGAGCTGAACCGATGCGCCGCCCGCGGCGGCATCACCCTCACGTCGATGACCCCGGTGCGCGGCAGCCTGGAGGAGATCTTCCTGCAGATGACCGGCAGCAGCGACCAGGACCTCACTGCGGACCGCGCGGCGGCCGCGGAACGGAAGGCGTCATGATCAACACGGTGCGCAGCGAACTCCTCCGGACCCGCCGAAAGGGTGTCGTTCTCGGCTGGTTCGGCCTGACGATCCTGTTCACCGTCATGATCAACATGGTGATGGCGCAGGTCGTCGGCTCGTCCAACGCGCAACCACCAGGCGGCCCCGGGGTGTCGTTCCCGACGCTCGACCAGTGGCAGGCAGCCGACGGCATCACCGCGGGTCTGTCCTCGGCTGCCAGCATGTACGGAGTGGTCGCCCTGTCGTTCTGGGCGATCGTGACGGCCGGCGACTACAGCAGCGGCCTGATCCGGCTGACCGCCTCCGCCCAGCCCGACCGCGTCAAGCTACTGCTCGGCAAGGTCGGGGCACTGGCGCTGTGGACGGCCGCCGTCACGACGGTGGCGCTCATCGCCAACCTGATCATCGCCCCCATGGCGGCCCGGAGCGCGGAACTGGATGTCTCCGCGTGGGGCCAGGACGTCCTGCCGACCCTGGCCGGGGCGTGGTTCAACCTGTTCGTCACGCTGCTCGTTTGGGGTGTCATCGGACTCGTGCTGGCGCTGGTCACCCGCTCCGCGGCCGTCTCGATCTCGGTCGGCGTCGGTTACGTCCTGGTCGTCGAGGCGGTCATCACCGCTGCCCTCGACGCCATCGCGGACTGGACACCCGGAGCAACCCTCAGTGCGCTGGCCCAGGGCGGCACCAGCGTCATCCCCTACGGCACCGCCCTGGCGCTCGGAGCCCTCTACACCCTTCTAGGCTTGGGTGTCGCGCTCACCGTGTTCAAGCGCCGCGACATCACCGACTGACCGCAGCCCGCACGCCTTGAAGGGGAAGACGCCATGAGCGCACGCGGCGACGCCACCCGGACCAAGCTCGTCGACACCACCATCCGGCTCGTGAGTGAGGTCGGCTACGCCAAAACCACCACGCGTGCCATCGCACAGGCGGCCGGCGTCGCCGAAGGCACCCTCTACCGGCACTTCCCCGACAAGGCCACTCTCTTCGCCGAAGCCGTACTGCAGCAGAACAAGCACGTCGTCGACTGGATAGACACGCTGCCCGCCCGCGCCGGCACCCACACGGTCGCCGCCAACCTCACCGACTGCCTCACTCAGCTCGCCACCCTGCGCGCCGACATCCTGCCCCTCGAACTGGCCATCCTCACCGACCCCGAACTCGCTCGCGTCGCACCGCCCCCCGGTGCGCTGCCGGGCCCACCGGGACGTCTCGCCGAGTACCTACGCGCCGAACAGAAACTCGGCCGCTTGCGTGCCGATGCCGACGCCGACCACAGCGCTGTCGTCCTGCTGGCCCTGCTGTTCGGCATGGCTTTGAACCCGCCCATGGCCCCCGATCAGAATCTCCTCCCGTCCTTGCCCACCATCGCCGACACGGTCGACATCATCCTCAAAGGCATCGCACCTCGCCCCTAGGCAGTCGGGCCGACTGCACAAGCTGATGCGCCGCACGGCCGACACCCAGCGCCGGTCGGATACAAGGTCCCTCACGTCCTGCCGCCAGCGGTACTACGGCGAGCTACCGGCTCGCCGCTGGAGTCGTGCGATCAACAGCGTCATGACGCAGATCACTTGCAGGAGACGGGTGACCACGACACCACGACCCGATTCCCAAGGACGTGCATGAACCACAGAGGTGGAACGTGACCCCGATGCGAGACAACGGCGCCGCGACCGTCCCGGCGACGGCCGCGAGCGGCGGGTGCGACGGCTCGGTCATCGAACGGTTCTGGGAGACGCCCGACGCGTTCGCCGTGATCTTCGACCGCTACGCCGACGACATCCACCGCTACATCGCCCGGCGCCTCGGCTCCGACACAGACGACCTGATGGCGGAGACCTTCGTGATCGCCTTCCAGCGGCGGCGCGGCGGCGGCGCTACGACCCGGCCATCCCGCACGCCCGCCCCTGGCTGTACGGGATCGCCACGGCTTCCTCAACGGGTGGCCAGTAGCAGGTCAGCCCCACACCCGCACACCGGCGGAGCATCGCACACGGCGGGCGTGCCGGGCGGCGCGTCTGGCCGATCAGGCTCGTGACAGCTGCGGGGGAGACTCGGTGAGGGGGCAGACTTCCCGGTTCGTGCGCGGAGGACGGCGACGCGGTGACGATCGGCACAGACCCACACCAGTCAACTTGCGCGGCACGTACCGGACGGGAGACTGGTGGTGTGGGCAGGGATGACTTGGGCCTCCCGGACGTCGTCCGGGCCTGTCTCTTCGACCTCGACGGGGTGCTGACGAAGACGGCGGTCGTGCATGCTGCAGCGTGGCAAGAGACCTTCGACGACTTCCTGCGGCGCCATGACGGTCCCGGCTTCCGCGCCTTCGACCCGGTGAACGACTACGACGAATATGTGGACGGTCGCCCCCGCGCCGACGGGGTGAGAACGTTTTTGGCCTCGCGTGGCATCGCGCTTCCTGAGGGCTCGGACAACGAAGAGCCCGAGGCCGACACCGTGCACGGGCTCGGTAGACGCAAAAATGAGCTCCTGCTGCAAAAGATCCGCACCGAGGGGATAGAGGCCTATCCCGGTTCCCGCCGCTACGTCGAGGCGGTGCGGGCGGGCGGATTGTCCACGGCCGTGGTGTCTTCCAGTGCCAACTGCCGCGACATCCTCCTCTCGGTTGGTATGCACGATCAGTTCGACGTGCGGATCGATGGCATCGTCGCCGCGCAACGCCGTCTTCCGGGCAAGCCGCATCCCGCCACCTTCCTCGCGGCTGCCCAGGACCTCGGTGTGGAGCCTGAGACAGCGGCAGTCTTCGAGGACGCGCTGGCAGGTATGGACGCCGGGCGGTCCGGTCACTTCGGCTACGTGATCGGCGTCGACCGCGTCGGTCAAGCAGAAGCGCTGAGTCGCCACGGTGCCGACATCGTCGTCGAGGATCTTGCCGAACTGTTGAGGGGCAGGCCGTGATCAATCATTCTGCCTACGAGGTGGAGCCATGGCAGGTACGTGAAACGGCGCTGCACTGGGACGTGCTGGCCCAGAGTGAATCCATCTTCGCTCTGTCCAACGGTCATGTGGGCTGGCGTGGCAACCTCGACGAGGGCGAACCCCACGGCCTGCCCGGCTGCTATCTCAACGGTGTCCATGAACGACACCCGCTGCCGTACGCCGAGGCCGGTTATGGGTTTCCCGAGTCCGGCCAGACGGTCATCAACGTCACCAACGGCAAGCTCATCCGACTTTTGGTCGAGGACGAGCCGTTTGACCTTCGTTACGGTCGGATACGCATGCACGAGCGGATTTTGGATTTGCGCGCCGGACTGCTGCATCGCACCTGCGAGTGGACCTCGCCCGCCGGCAGGACCGTCAGAGTGCGCTCCACTCGTCTGGTCTCTTTCACCCAGCGGGCCGTCGCTGCCATCGCCTACGAGGTGGAACCACTCGACGGCCCGGTAAGCCTCGTCATCCAGTCCGAACTCATCGCCAATGAGCAGCTACCCACTCTCACCGGCGATCCGCGGGTCGCGGCTGCTTTGGAGCACCCACTACGAGCAGAGGAAAACGCCGCTCAGGAAGCACGGTTGCGTCTGATCCATCGCACAGTCGACACCGATCTGCGGATCGCGGCCGCCGCCGACCACAACGTGAGCGGGCCGTCAGACCTCTGTACCTCGTCGGAGAGCGCGGTCGACGTGGGCCGCTTCACGGTCATCACCGAACTGAAGGACGGCGAAACGCTCCGTCTCGAGAAGTTCGTCTCCTATGGCTGGTCGGCGGCTCGATCCCTGCCTGCGCTGCGAGACCAGGTGGAGGCCGCCCTCGCCAGCGCTCGAAACACCGGCTGGCAGGGTCTGGTCGACCAACAGCGCGCATTCCTGGACGACTTCTGGAGACACGCGGACGTGGAGATCGAAGGCGACACGGAAATCCAGCAGGCTGTCCGCTTTGCCCTCTACCATGTGCTTCAGGCCGCCGCCAGGGCCGAGCAACGTGCGGTACCGGCCAAAGGATTGACCGGTTCCGGATACGACGGACATGGGTTCTGGGACACCGAGATATTCGTCCTCCCATTGCTCACTTTTGTCCACCCTGCCTGCGTCGCCGAGGCCCTGCGCTGGCGCCAGGACACCCTCCCCGCGGCGCGCGCACGTGCCCGTCAATTCGGTCTGAGGGGTGCGGCATTCCCCTGGCGCACCATCGACGGATCGGAGTGCTCAGGTTACTGGCCAGCCGGAACCGCCGCTTTTCACATCAATGCCGATGTCGCCCATGCTGCGGTGTGCTACGTCTCAGTCACCAACGACCAGGAATTCGAACGCGACACGTGCGTGGAGTTGCTGGTGGAAACGGCGCGGCTCTGGCTCTCGCTCGGTCACCATGACTCGCACGGTCGTTTCCACATAGACGGCGTCACCGGCCCCGACGAGTACAGCGCAGTGGGGAACGACAACGTGTACACCAACCTCATGGCCCAGAAGAACCTGCTGGCAGCCGCCGACGTTGCCGAACGCCACGGCCAACAGGCCGCAGCCCTCGGCGCGGAGCAGGAAGAAATCGCCGCCTGGCGAGACGCCGCCCATGCGATGGCCATCCCCTACAACGCTCAGCTCGGCATCCATGAGCAGTCAGCCGGCTTCACCCGCCAAGCAAGGTGGGACTTCTCCGCCACCGGACCTGAAGACTATCCACTGATGCTGCATTTCCCCTACTTCGAGCTGTACCGAAAACAGGTGGTCAAGCAAGCGGATCTCGTACTGGCCATGTACCTGCGAACGGATGCTTTCGATGACGACCAAAAGGCCCGCTCGTTCGCCTACTACGAGCCGCTCACCGTCCGTGATTCCTCTCTCTCGGCGTGCGTCCAGGCTGTTATGGCCGCCGAGGTCGGCCATCTGCGCCTTGCCTACGACTACCTCGGCGAGGCCGCGCTGATGGACCTCGACGATCTGGAGAACAACACCCGCGACGGCTTGCACATCGCATCCCTGGCCGGCTCATGGATCGCACTGGTCGCCGGCTTCGGGGGCATGCGCTACGGCGACGGCACTCTGCACTTCGCTCCCAGATTGCCCGAGAGGCTCGCCCGCCTGACGTTTTCGGTGCATGTGCAACACCAGTGCCTACGGGTGTCGATCGACCACTCGCAGGCTGTCTACTCACTGACCGACGGGGAATCGCTGACACTACTGCACTACGGAGAGGCACTGACAGTATTCCGTGACAGACCGCAGACACGTCCCGTCAAACGCCCTGCCCCCCTGCCAGAACCTGCTCAGCCCAAAGGGCGCCGCCCTGGACGCCCTCACTGAACGGGGGCAGGACGAGTGGGTGTGACAGAGGTCCGAGAGAGGGCCACAGGATTCCCCTTCGGCCTAGACCTCCTCGACCTGGTTGATTGTGGATTTGGCCTGCGGCCCGCATCAGCGCCGCGATGCCTTCGCCGAGGGCCTCGCCTCTATGGAACGCAGCTGAGTGTCCTGCCAGCGCGGGTCAACGATGCCCCGATAGTGCATCTGGGCCACCGGACCTCACCCGGCCTGTCGTCTGATAGAGCTGGGATGACGAATGTATCGAAGCCGTTGTCTTCCACGGATTCCGGTGCGTCGGCGCCCCATTCGCCGATCCCTCGTCCTATTCAGTACGTTACTCCCTTGGGGGGCTGCCATCGCCTGCGTTCGGTGTGTTGGCAGCGATCTGGCGTTTGCATCAGAAGAGTTGGGCTCGACCGGAGGGAGCCTGTTATGAGTGTTCGGGTCGCAGTGATCTACTACAGCGCTACTGGGAACGTCCATCAGCTAGCTCAGTCGGTTGCAGAAGGGGCTGCTGCCACAGACGCCGAAGTCCGTCTGCGCCGGGTTGCCGAGCTGGCACCCGACGACGCGATCAACTCGAATCCTGCATGGCGAGCCCACGTCGACGCCACAAAGGATCAGGTGCCTGAAGCGACTATTGAGGACTTGGAGTGGGCCACGGCATACGCGTTCGGTACGCCCACGCGCTTCGGTAACGTCTCGGCGCAGCTCAAGCAGTTCATCGACCAAACGGGCAAGCAGTGGCAGGCGGGCGTCTTCCACAACAAGCCCGTAACCAGCTTCACTTCGGCCATGAACCGCCACGGCGGCCAGGAGTCGACCATTCTCTCCCTCAACAATGCCTTTTACCATTGGGGCTGCATCATCGTGCCGCCGGGATACACGGACCCACTGCTGTTCGCTGCCGGCGGCAATCCGTACGGCACGAGCTGGCCCAGTGGAGGCGGTGAGGGTCCTGACGGAAGCACCTTGGCAGCGGCCCATTACCAGGGACGCCACTTGGCCGACATCGCCACACGCCTGCGCGGCTGACGCTCCAGGCTTTCACGCAACTGTGATGTAGGGGCGTCAGGGGCTCGGGTTTCGGCATCCGGAAAACTTGAGGCACTACAGCCGTGGCTGTCGGCCAACACTGCGCTGGCGGTATCTTCACCCCGTGCTGGCCGACCCGGCCGGCATCCGCGGCCCGGGCGATCGGCAGGACCGGGGTCAGAGCCCCACACTACGATCTCCACCAGGCCGCCGAGGATGCGCAGGTCCAGCAGGACCGGTCCGGGAACGTACTTGCAGGCGTTGGTGACCAGCCCACTGACAACCGACTGGGCGAGGTCCATCGCACGCTGCGAGACGGGCAGACCCTGCTCGGCCTGGACCCGGGTGAGGACGGCTGCCGACCACAGACTGGCCGTTCGTGGAACCGGCCACATGACGGCGCCGCTCGTGGCGTGCTGAGTGCACTGTGTAAGGGAGTTCGGGCGTGTCAGGATCACCGGGGTGTCAGAGGAAGGGATCGACGGCGAACACCCCGGCCAAGCCGGCGGCCGGCTCCGCTGGCCGCCGTCGGTCGAGCCCGCAGTGGTCTTGTTCGAGAAGTCAGGAAGAACCAGCGCCAGCCGTCGTGCGACAGTCTCAGTGACCAGATCAGCCCAGCGGGCTGTGGATGTACCAAAGGTGGCCCTCCAGGTCGCGCGCGCTGTATTCGCGCACGCCGTAGGACTGGTCCACCGGCGCATTGAGGATGTCGGCCCCGTGCTCCAACACGTAGGCGTGGTGGGCATCGGCATCGTCGACACCGATGACGACCATGCTGCTCACACCGCCGAGCTCCCGGGGAGAACGGTAGCCGTCACCGCTGGGGTGCAGCCAGATCGCCTGGTCCCCGGCGAACACCTCAGCGTGCACGGCTCGCCCGCCGGGGCCGAGTTCCAGCGGCCCTGCGGTCAGTCCGAAGGTGTCGGTCAGATAGGCGTGCGCGTCGTTCAGATGCTCGTAGACCAGCAGCGTCGTGGTACTGCGGATCGGGGTGTCCAGCATCGTCATCTCCTCCATGATTGTGAACAAATGTTCGGGGGAGGCGGCTCCGGAGCGAGCGATCTCACTGTTGATGGCTCGCAGATGCGTACTCAGCCTTGCAGCGGCAGCGAGGTCTCGGTCAGTCTCCGCGGCGTGGCGGGCGACCATGGATGCGAGGTCCCAGTCCGGGTCGTCCAGGAGTGAGCGGATCTCGGCCAGGGTGAATCGTAGACGGCGCAGCGCGAGGATGCGGTAGAGCCTGACCACGTTGGCATGATCGTAGAGGCGGTGCCCGCCGGCGGTCTGTGTTGAGGGGTGCAGCAGGCCAGTCTGGTCATAGTGCCGCAGGGTTCGAACGGTCACACCGGTCAGATTGGCCAGTTGGCCGACTCGCCAAGCGGCTCCGCTGTCGGGCTGTGTGTCTTCCACGCAGTCGACTGTAAAAGGTGACGTTGGGGCGCGTTCAAGTCCATTATGACTAGCCGTGGATTCCGGCGAAGCACGTGGTCCCGCAATCGAAACGGCTTCATCCGGCCGGCACGACACGCGATCGCGCCGCACGGCCGCGTCTAGGCCGTTCGCGCGGAAAGTCGAGGTGTGGGACGGATCTCCGCCAGCGCAGGACCACTCGCGGAAACAGGCGCGGTGTGGCGCGTACGGGTCAACTCCTCGGGCCGCGCCGCAGTCAGGGCTCTGGCGGACAGCAAGGCGAGCATCGAGGGAGTGGAGCATTACATCGTGCAGTCTTGGCCTGTCGGCTCGTGGCACACCGTCGGGTTGGGAGCAGGCCAGCCGCTCCCAACCCGAGGTCAGTCAGCCGATGATCTTGACGGTGAAGCCGTCATCAAGACCGTTCAGGATTGACAGGCCGTAGATTAGATGAACGTGGACAGGCCCTCGAGGAGCCGGTCCACGTCGTTGGTGGTGTTGTACGGCGCGAGGCCGGCTCGCAGTGCGGGGTCTTCGAGTTTGAGGGCGTTGAAGGGCTCGTAGGCGTAGAACGAACCCGCGGGAGCCACCACGCCGCGGGCGGCCAGGTGTGTCTGGGCTTCGCGGGCGTCACGGCCGTCGAAGCTCATCAGCAGGGTCGGGGTGCGGTCGGCCGCCCTGCTGTGCACGGTCACGGCAGCTCCCAGGGCTCGAAGGCCCTCTCCCAGCCTGGTGCTCAGGGCCTGCTCGTGCTCGTGCAGGGAGCCCAGCGAGTGTGTGAGCCGCTCTCGACGCGTCGTCCGGGTGCCAGGGTCGAGGGCGGTGAGGAAGTCCACGGCGGCGGTGGCGCCCGCCAGGATCTCGTAGGGAAGGGTGCCGAACTCGAAGCGCTCGGGCACCGCGTCGGATGACGGAAGGAGTTTGTCGGGCCGGATCGTCTCCAGGAGTTCCGGGGAGCCAGCGAGCACACCGCAGTGTGGTCCCAGGAACTTGTAGGGGGAGCAGACGAACAGGTCCGCGCCCAGGGCGGGCACGTCGACGAGGTGGTGGGCGGCGTAGTGAACGCCGTCCACGTACACGAGGGCGCCGGCCTCGTGCGCCAAGTCGGCGATCTGCCGGACGGGCGGCTTGGTGCCCAGCACGTTCGAAGCCGCGGTGAGTGCGACCAGACGGGTTCGCGTCGAGAGTGCCCGCTGGAAGGAACATAGGTCGAGGTCCGTGGTGTCGGGATCGATCTCGATCCATCGAACCTTCACGCCGGCGCCGGCGCGCTCGGCGGCCTGGATCCAGGGGCGGACGTTGCAGTCGTGGTCCAGACGGCTGAGGACGATCTCGTCGCCGCTCTTCCAGTCCTTGGCTAGGTGACGGGAGAAGTCGTAGGTCAGCTGGGTGGCGCTGCGGCCGTGGACGATACCGTCGGCGGGCATGTTCAGCAGGTCGGCGTAGGCGGCCCGGAAGGCCATCACCGTGTGCTCGGCGTTCAGTTCGGACGGGCTGGTGACGCCCCGGTTGGAGAGGGGGCCGGTCATGGTGGTGGTGATGGCGTCGGCGACGGGGCGGGGGGTCTGGGTCCCGCCGGGGCCGTCGAAGAAGGCGAGGCCGGTGTCGAGGGAGGGGAAGTGGGCTCGCAGAGTGTTCAGATCGAGGGCCATGGCCTCAGCTTTCCGGGGGGACAGCGGTCGTGCGGAAGCCCCGCCTCGTTGGCGTGCGGCACCGGGAGGGGGACGTCCAGTGAGTCGACTGTGCCGCGGGACAGTGCTACATGCAAAGCGATCGTCACGATACGAGAGCTCGCGAGTGATCACGCAAATGATCAAGCAACCGGATATGAAGCACCCGTGTCACCCTTCGCAGGCATGACCGCAGGCCCGACGACGACGGCTGAGACGGTGCATACCGCCGGCTCCTTGAGAATGGGCCGATGCTGAAGCCAGAAGCCACGCCGCGGCAGCAGAGGGTGAGGCGGCCTCCGTCTCCTTTGCCCGTACGCCGCTCGGGCGCTGACCGGAAGACAAACCGGGCCGTCACCCGCGCCGAGGACGGGGCGGGACGGACCGTCCCGCCCCCGTGGTGCCTGTGAAGGGGATGTGGGCTTCCGGCTGACGGAGTGGTGCAGGCGGTGCCTGATGGTGAAGGCACCGCCTGCTGGTGTTGCTGGGGGTGGGTCAGAAGGTGGGCTGCGTGCCCGCAGTTCCGACGGTCAGGCCGGTGCTGAAGACCTTGGTCCTGAGACTGGTGTTGAGGGCGCCGGCTGCTTCCTTGGTGAGCTTGAGGGTGACGTTGCTGGCGTCGGCCTTGTGATTGCCGAGATGGACGTGGGCGGTTGTCAGGTCGAGCTTGAAGACGGGCACACGGGTCTTGGTGCCGGCGACGAGGCCGGTCAGCCGCGCCTTGGTGAGGTCGATAGTGAAGTTCTTGACCTCCAGAGAGCGGCCGTTGAAGACGTTGGTGAACTTCAGCCCACCGCTGTGCCTGATCTTTCCGCCGAGGGGGCTGGTGGTCAACGAACCGCCGGTCACCGGGTAGGTGGCCTTCAGTGTGGGCTGGCCACCGACCGTGGTGAGACTGGGCTTGCCGGGACGGGTGACAATCGGGGCGATCCCGTTCGACAGCAGCGCCGTGGCGATCGCCGGAGCCACCGTCACGGCGGTGTGGCCGCCCCTGATGTGAACGGTGTGGGGCGTTGCGGAGGCGGTGGGCGCTGCGATCACCAGAGCCGCGAGTGCAGACACAGCGGGGACAAGTGCGTTGCGGGTCATGGCAGTTCACTCCTGAGCCGTGTTGTACCGGGTGAAGCAGATGACGAGGACGCATTCCGCCGCAGCCGCGGGAGTGGATGCAGCCGACAGCCCAGCACTTTGCGCGTGGGGAAGGTTGGTCCGCCTCGTACCTCATCTCCAGGTTCTGTTGTGGCCTGGAGCACTGAAGTCCCCGTTCTGTCTTGATCGCTCGAAGATCTGCAACCGAAACGGGCCCGGGGACGGAATCTCTCCTTGACTCATCCAATGGAGCGCAGGCTGGAAGAGAAACCGTCATGGACGCTGGCACGGCACGCCACGGGGTCCAACCAGCCTCCGGACCTGACGACGTGCCGCCCGGGGTCGGCAACTCACGATGCAGCAGCACCCTTCTTCCTCATGGCGAAAATGGCGGTGTTTCATGAGCAGGCTCGGGCCATGGCGCTCTCAACGGATAGCGATCGTGTATTTCTGCCACACAGGGGCGTCGCCGCATCGTTGGACACGGTCGGAGCCGCGATGCCGCTCTGCGTCATCGGGTCGAGCCACCGCCGGAGCGTCCTGCCGGACTTCTGACTTGAGCGTGGGGGAGTTGAGTCAAGTCGAGCAATCCGCGACACCTAACCGAAAGGGTTGGTGGCGCTGCTCACCTGCCCGGGGAGCGGCAGCGGTGATAGACGGGGCCATATCTGCAGGACAGCGGGAGGCCGCCAAGAACCGCTCGGGGGCAGCGAGCTCGTGTGGTCCGCACGGGGCGGCGTTGTCGCCAATGGCGTGCACGCGCCCGCACTCCGCCGAGGTGAGGGGTTACAGAAACGATCTGATGGTCGATGCGGGAGGAGCTGACCGATGACGGCGCTCTGGGCCGGATCTGAGGTACTGGCGGCTAAGGTGGCGCCGGTGACCAGACCATTGTCCGATGATCTGCTGGCTCAAGGGTTCACCGATGGAGATGAGGCATGTCTGACCGAGGCTTACCGACGCTGGGGAGCTCTGCTCTTCACCATGGCCTTCCGTAAGCTCGGTGATTCTGAAGAGGCCAAGGATGTCACGCAGCAGGTGTTCGTCGGAGCGTGGAGGGGCCGTAAGGGCTTCGATCCTGACCGGGGCGCGCTCAAGACATGGCTCGTGGGTATCACGTACAAGAAGATCGCTGACGCGCTGGAGCGGCGGTCGCGGAATCTACGGAACCATGAGGCTGTCGCCGAGGTCGCGTTCCCTGACGACGAGGCGAATTCCGCTGCGACGGCGGATGCGATAGTCGACCACATCCTCATCATGGATGAGCTGGGCCAGTTGCCCGCACCTCAACAGACCGTGCTACGACTGGCGTTCTACGACGACTTGAGCCAGTCGCAGATAGCCGAGCGGACGGGCATGCCGCTGGGAACGGTCAAGAGTCATACACGGCGCGGGATGATGCGCTTGAAGCATCGACTGGAGGTGGACGGTGAAGCACACTGATGAGGAGAAGCTGGCCCTGATGGCGCTCGGAGAGCTCCCTTCGGACAGCGGCGACCTCCACCTGCAGACCTGCCTGGCCTGTCGCAGTGAACTTGAAGCGCTTCGAAGCGTCGTCACGGCGGCTCGGGTGCCAGAGCCCGAGGACATCGGACTCCTCCAGCCGCCGGCGGAACTGTGGACCGAGATCGCAACCGAACTCGCCCTCGGCCAGGCGCCTGACGGCGCTGTCGACGCCGTCGGCGAAGGGCGTCATGCGGTCACCGCCGACAAGGAAGGACGCATCGGCTCTGCTGCCGAGCACAGTGCTCCCGCCTCAAGAGCAGCGCGTCGACCGCTGCTTTCGCGCCGAGCGCGCTTCAGTGTCGTTCTGGCTGTGTGCGCGGCCCTGCTCGGCGCCACGGCGGGGAGCGTGGTCACGTGGTGGGTCACTCGCGGGGACAGCACGGCGGCCGTCGCCCACACCAGAGCGCTCGACTCTCTGCGACCCTCGTCGACCGGCTACGCTAGCCTCCGCGGGACGGGGGCTCACCGCAGCTTGACCATACAGGTCAAGGGGCTTCCCACGACCCCGGGCTACTTCGAGGTGTGGCTCATGGACCGCTCCCACACGAAACTCGTGTCGGTGGGGGTCTTGGCCCCCGATGGAAAGGCAACCCTGCCCGTCCCGGAGAACATCGACCTCAGGGAGTACTCGATCGTCGACGTTTCCGTGCAGCCCTACAACGGCAAGCCCGATCATTCCGGGAAGAGCATCGTTCGTGGACGTTACGCCGGTTGAGCACCAGCAACCCGCGACGCGAGGCCGCCGAGATCCTACGCGGCCGCCAGTCACCCGCCCACCTCGGAGCTGCTGCCGCCGAGCGAACCTCCGGCTTGTGATCACCCCCGTGGCCGGGCGCAGGGCGCGCGGCGCGGCCTACCAGCACCAGACGACGCCGTGTGCACGAGTGGGCCAAATGGTCCCCCACCCCTCGCCGATTCCCACCGGCCGCGGTGAGGCTGAACTGTCACTTCGGCTGAGGCAGGGAGCGAACCTGCGATGCTCGTCAAGAAGCTGCACGAGTCCGGCATCCGAGCGGAGCATGCCTACACCGCCGCATTCGTCTCAATCGGCCTGTCCGTCATCTCCTGGGCCGCCTCCCTGCAGGTGGAGAAGAAGGGTGAGGAGCGCGCCGACCGATGGGGCATCTTCGTCGGGGAATGGGCCCCCACGTTCTTCGGTCTCGGACTGGCCTTGTCCACCTACGAATAGGGTTGTGGTCGGGGGCCGTAGGGGTGGTGGTGCATCCAGAAGCCTCGGCCCACGACCTCGGTTCCGTCGTGAGCACACGCTGCAGGCCAGGACTCGTGCTGGGAGCGTGGGTGTGACCCCGTGAGTGACGTCACCGGCGACTTCGATGCCTGACCGGCCGAACTCGGCACAGTCGAGCGACGGCCTGTGCTGTTTCGCCGACAGGGCCGTCAGCGGATCACAGGCGCGAGCTGTACTACGTCGGGTGGAGGTCGACGTACCGCCGCAGTATCAGTTGGTCCGCCCGTCTCCACCCGGTGCCGGCTGCCCGAACCCTCAAAAAGGTGTACTTCCGGCCTCTCGCTAGGACGGCAGGATGGGTGCATGCCCGCCCGTCCTGTTGATGGAGTCCCAATGCCCTATTCCGCCGATGCTCGTCCGGTACGTCTCGCGCGCGGTGCATCGCCGTGGCTTCTCCCGACCGTCGCCACCGCAGCCCTCAGCCTGGTCCGCGCCCGCCGCTCGGGCGCGGCCAAGGCCGTCGCCGTGCCCGCCACCGCGCTCGCGGCGGGCATGCTGTGGTTCTTCCGCGACCCCGAGCGCGAGATCGCCCCCGGCCGGGTCATCTCGCCCGCCGACGGCGTGGTGCAGAGCATCATGCCCTGGAAGGACGGCCGCACCCGCGTCCCGATCTTCATGAGCCCGCTCAACGTGCACGTGAACCGCGCGCCGCTCGCCGGCACCGTGACGTCGGTCGAGCACATCCCCGGCGGCTTCGTTCCCGCGTTCAACAAGGAGAGCGAGAACAACGAGCGCGTAGTCTGGCATTTCGACACCGAACTCGGCGACATCGAGATGATCCAGATCGCCGGCGCGGTGGCCCGCCGCATCGTGCCGTACATCCCCGAGGGCACGAAGGTCGAGCAGGGCGACCGCATCGGTCTGATCCGCTTCGGCTCGCGTGTCGACCTCTACCTGCCCGAGGGCGTGGAGGTCGCGGTCGAGGTCGGGCAGAAGACCGTGGCTGGGGTGACTCGCATCGACCGCAGCTAGAGCCGAACTGGAGACGCGGAAAGGCGTCGAAGGCCCGGGCCCCGGTGGGGCGGCGATTGCGCACCAGGGCTCAGGCCGCCGATGCCGCCAGGTGGCGGGTCGCCAGGTGCGACGGGCCTCGCCGGCGTCGGTTCCGACCTACGAATAGTCCACTTGCCTGGTCATGCGCCGCCTTGCCCTCGAGATTCGGAGAGAGCGCTTCCATGCCGTCGCCGCCGGTGAAGTAGGGTGACGGCGCGGAAGGAGCGTGAGCAGTGCGAGAGCAGGTCACCATGGCGGACGTCGCGCGGGCCGCCGGCGTGTCGACCGCTACGGTTTCCTACGTCCTGTCCGGCAAGCGGCCCGTCTCCCCGGTGACGCGTGCGGCGGTGGAGGCCGCCATCGCCGACCTGGGGTTCGCCGTGAACACCGCGGCGCGCAGCCTGAGGACCGGCCGCTCGAGCCTGGTGGCGCTGATCGTTCCCGACATCGCCAACCCGTTCTTCGCGCAACTCGCTGCCACGCTGCAGGAGGAACTCCGCGGCCTGGGTATGCACGTCGTCGTCTGCAACACCCGAGCCGACCGTGAGGAGGAGCGGGCGCTGCTGGCGGAGGCCGTGCAGCAGCGCTTCGCCGGGGTGGTGATCACTCCGTTCCGTCTGCTGCCCAAGGATCTGGACACCCTGGCGAGGGCCGACATCCCTACCGTGGTGAGCGCCGATGTGCATTTTGGGGCGGTCGACCAGGTCACGCCGGACGCGCGGACCGCGACCCGGCAGGCGTTGGAAAGGGTGACCGCCGCGAAACGTCGCCGCATAGCAGTGATCGCCGGGCCTCGGGACGCTACCGGCGGCGACCCCCGTCTGGAGCTTCTGCGAGCGCTCTCCCGCCAGTTCGGCACCTCCCTGCCGCGAGTGCTTGTGGTGCGCGGCGAGCACACCCGGGAGGCGGGGGCCGCCGGGTTCGCCGAGCTGATGAGCCGGCGCTACCCGCCGGACGCGGTGTTCTGCTCCAACGACGTGATCGCGGTCGGCGCCCTGGACAAGGCGCGTGAGCTCGGCATCGACGTACCCGGCGACGTTGCGCTCGTGGGTCACGACGACGCCTCCTTCGCCTCGTTGGTGCGACCGCAGTTGACGACGATCCGCTATCCCGCGGAGGACGTCGGCCGCGCGGCCGCACAGTTGCTCAAGGAGCGTTTCGACGGGCGCCGCGTACCTAAGACCGTCCGTGTGAAGGCCGAGTTCGTCGCACGGGCCTCGGTCTGAGGCGTCGCGCGCCTACCGAGGCGTCCCACCCACCCCGACACCACACCGCCGTGGCCCGGCGAACACCGTAGCGTAATCGATTGCGCCTGACGAGAGATAGTCGCGACGCATGCTCACCGACCCGGTGAAAGAGCAGCTCAGGATACATTTGAGGGATCGTAAGGCGTCCTGGACGTGCGTCTCGAAGTGGACTCGTTAGGGAAAAACTTCGTTCGGCCTGTTGACTTCTGGGGATTCCCGTTGTGAAGGTTGCCGCCATTGCTTGTCGGAGCGGGATAACCGGTGCAAGGAGCAACCTCATGGCGATAGGCGAGCGCACTTCATCCCTGATCAGACGGTCACTGATCAGGCGCTGCATGATCGGTGCGGCGGTCATGGCACTCGCCATGGCGACCGGCTGCGGCAGCGGTGGCGAAGAGGGCGACGCCGCGGCAGGCTCGTCCTGCAAGCCGTCCTCCGGCAAGGTGACACTGCAGTACTGGTCGTGGGTCCCTGGCATGCAGAAGGCCGTGGACCTGTGGAACAGCGAGAACCCCGACGTGCAGGTCAAGCTGAAGACCACCCCGGCCGGCAACGCGGGCACCTACCAGAACATGTCCAACGCCCTGAAAGCCGGCAAGGCCCCCGATCTCGGCCAGATCGAGTACGACTCACTGGCGAGTTTCCGTCTCAAGGACGGGCTGCGCGACATCGCCAAGTGCCCCGGAGTGGACGCCGCCCAGAGCAAGTTCGTCGACTGGACGTGGTCGCAGGTCGGCTTCGGAGCAGGCGGCAAGGACGGCATCTGGGCCGTCCCCCAGGACACCGGCCCGATGGCCCTGTTCTACCGCAAGGACATCTTCGACAAGCTCGGCCTCAAGGCCCCCACGACGTGGGACGAGTACGCGGCCGACGCGGTCAAGCTGAAGAAGGCCGGCAAGTACATCACCCACTACTCGCAGACCGACCCGAACTGGTTCACCGGCCTGCTGTGGCAGAACAAGGCCACCATGTTTCAGCGCAGCGGCGACTCCTGGAAGGTCACGGTCGACCGGCCCGAGAGCCGGCAGGTCGCCGACTACTGGCAGAAGCTGATCGACGACAAGCTCGTCGCCACCGACCTGCAGGGCTTCTCGCCCGCGCTGTACAAGTCCTGGAACGACGGCGAGGTCGTCACCTGGATCAGTGCGGCCTGGGGCTACAGCACCATCCGCGACAACGCCAAGTCCACCGCGGGCAAGTGGGCGGTGGCCCCCATGCCGCAGTGGCACCCGGGCGACCAGCAGGCCGGCAACTGGGGCGGCTCGACCACGGCCGTGCTCTCCGGCAGCAAGCACCCCGCCGAGGCGGCCCGGTTCGCGCTGTGGCTCAACAGTGACCCCAAGGCACTCGAGATCCTCAACCGCGAGGGCGGCCTCTACCCGGCGGCGAAGGGGGGCCTGAACCTCCCGGCACTGAAGCAGCCGGTCGACTTCTACGGCAGGCAGCACATCTTCGACGTCTTCGCCAAGGCATCGGACAACGTGGACAACAACTTCACCTGGGGGCCGACGATGACCGACACGTACCGCTTCATCAGCGACGGCACTGCGGGAGCCGTAGGCGGCAAGGGCACGCTCACCAACGTGCTGAAGCAGACCCAGTCCCAGAGCGTGGAGTCGCTGCGCAAGCAGTCCCTCGACGTGACCGGCTGACCCGGTCGTCCACCCCCAGAGCGTCCCCGCCGCCCCCACCGCGGCGGGGGCGGCACCCACCCTGCCGAAGGCCCTCTCGTGACCACCACAACCGCCCCACCCAAGGCACGCCGGAGACCCGCGCGCCAGGCCCTCGCCCCCTACGCCTTCCTCCTGCCCTTCCTCATCCCGTTCGTCCTGTTCACCCTGCTGCCGGTCGCCTACGCCTTCTGGCAGAGCCTGCACAAGACCGAGCGCACGGGCGGCACCTTCGGACACACCCACTCGGTGTTCGCCGGCTTCGAGCAGTACGCCGACGTCGTACACGAGCCCTTCTTCGGCGACAGCGTCGTGCGCGTCGGCGTGTTCGCACTGGTGCAGATACCCGTGATGCTGCTGCTCGCGCTGGTCCTGGCCCTGCTGCTGGACTCGACTGTGGCCCGGCTCAGGCGCTTCTTCCGCCTGGTGTACTTCGTCCCGTACGGCATTCCCGGCGTCGTCGCGGCAGTGATGTGGGCCTTCCTCTACGACCCCCGGCTCTCACCGATCGTGAGACTGCTGAGGTCGGCAGGCGCACAGGTCGACCTGCTGGGCTCCCATCTCATCCTGTTCTCCATCGGCAACGTGGTCACCTGGACGTACACCGGTTACAACATGCTCATCCTCTACTCGGCCCTGCAGGCCCTCCCGGCCGACATCGGCGAGGCGGCCCGCGTCGACGGAGCGGGCGGCTGGACGATCGTCACCCGGATCAAAATTCCGATGATCCGCCCGGCACTCGTGCTCACTGGGGTGTTCTCGATCATCGGCACTTTCCAGCTGTTCACCGAGCCCCAGGTCTTCCGGACCATCTCCACCAGCGTGACCAGTACCTACACGCCCAACCTGGCGGCCTACTCGCTGGCGTCGGGCGACAACTACAGCGAGGCGGCCGCCCTTTCGGTCCTGCTCGCCATCGTGACCTTTCTGCTGTCGTTCGCGTTTCTGCGCCTGACCTCCAGGAGGCAGGGATGAGCGTCCTCACCCGCGTCGAAGGGGCCCACGCCACTACCAAGCGGGGCCGGGGCGCGCCCGGGCGGCTCTCCGTGGTGGCCGCGTTGGCCTTCATGGTCCTGGCCGCCTGCTACATGCTGCTGCCGGTCTACTGGCTGCTCGTCTCCTCGACCAAGAGCCAGGGCGACCTCGTCTCCACCCCCGGACTGCTGCCCGCCCACTGGCACCTCGGTGACAACCTCGCCGCGCTGTTCGCGCAGCAGGACGGCGTCTTCGTCCGCTGGCTGCTCAACAGCCTGCTCTACGCCGGAGCGGGCGCGGCGGTCGCCACCGCGCTGGCCGCCGCGGCCGGGTACGCCCTGGCCAAGTACGAGTTCCGGGGGCGTGAGGCGGTGTTCTCCGTCGTTCTCGGCGGGGTCCTGGTGCCCGCGAGCGCCCTCGCCCTGCCGCTGTTCCTGCTGTTCGCCCAGGTGAACGCCACCAACACCTTCTGGTCGGTGTTCCTGCCCAGCATCGTGAGCCCCTTCGGCGTCTACCTCGCCCGGATCTTCGCCACGGCGTCGGTGCCGGACGAGGTGCTCGAGGCGGCCCGTATGGACGGCGCCGGCGAACTGCGCATCTTCCGCACCATCGCCCTGCGCCTGATGTCTCCGGCACTGGTGACCGTGTTCCTGTTCCAGTTCGTCGTCATCTGGAACAACTTCCTGCTGCCCCTGGTCATGCTCCAGGACGACGACCTCTACCCCGTCACCCTCGGCCTGTTCACGTGGCAGTCGCAGACCAGCCGGCTGCCCCAGCTCCAGACCCTGACCATCGTGGGCGCCCTGATCTCGGTCGTACCCATCGTGCTCACCTTCCTTCTCCTGCAGCGCTACTGGCGAGCCGGACTCGCCGCAGGGGCGGTGAAGTCGTGACCCACACCCCGGCCCAACCACCGACCGTCCATCCCCTGACCGCGCTCACCCGCAAGCTGGGCTCCATCGCCTACGGCGGGGACTACAACCCGGAGCAGTGGCCGAGGCATGTATGGCAGGAGGACGTCCGCCTCATGCGGGAAGCGGGCGTCAACTTCGTCACCGTCGGCGTCTTCTCCTGGTCGCGCATCCAACCGCGCCCCGGCGCTTACGACTTCGGGCTGCTGGACGAGGTGCTCGACCTGCTCCACGCCAACGGCGTCGCCGTGGACCTCGCCACCGCGACCGCGGCCCCGCCCCCGTGGTTCACGCATCTGCACCCGGACGCCCTGCCGGTCACCTCCTCCGGCACCCGGCTCGCCCACGGCAGCCGCCAGGCCTTCTGTCCGAGCCACCCCGCCTACGCCGAGGCCGCCGACGCCCTGGTCGCCGCACTGGCCGAGCGGTACGCGAGCCATCCCGCCGTCGTCCTGTGGCACGTGCACAACGAGTTCGGGAACCACAACGCCCTGTGCTACTGCGACACCAGCGCCGCCGCGTTCCGCCGGTGGCTGCAGGAGCGCTACACCACCCTGGACACCCTCAACGAGGTGTGGGGCACCGACTTCTGGGGGCAGCGCTACGGTGACTGGGAGGAGATCGAACCCCCGCGGGACACGACCGCCTTCCGCAACCCGGGTCAGGACCTCGACTACCGCCGCTTCTCCTCCGACGAACTCCTGGCACGCCACCGTGCCGAGGCTGCCCTGCTGCGGCGCCTCGCGCCCGGCATACCGCTGACCACCAATCACCTGGGCACGCTGGAGAAGAAGGCGGACGCCTACTCCTTCGCTGCGGACTGCGACCTCATCTCCCTGGACCACTACCTCCCTGCGGCCGACCCGGACGGCCACATAGACCTGGCGTTGAACGCCGACCTCGCGCGGGGAATGGCCGCCGGAAGCCCGTGGCTACTCATGGAGCACTCAACCTCAGCCGTCAACTGGCAGCCCGTCAATGTGGCCAAGCGGCCCGAAGAGATGCGCCGCAACAGCCTCACGCACCTGGCCCGCGGCGCCGACGGCATCATGTTCTTCCAGTGGCGGCAGTCCCGGGCGGGCGCCGAGAAGTGGCACTCCGCGATGCTCCCGCACGGCGGCACGGACACCCGAATCTGGAAGGAGGTGTGCGGTCTCGGGGCGGACCTGGCCGCCCTTGGCGAGGTGATGGGGACCCGGGTCGCAGCGGACGTCGCGCTGCTCTTCGACTGGCACAACTGGTGGGCGCTCGAACTGGACGCCCGCCCCTGCGGGCCCATGCGCTACCTCGAGTTGGTCCGTGACTGGTACGAGGCCCTATGGCGGCTGAACATCACCTGCGACGTGGTCGCGCCCGGAGCCGACCTCACGTCGTACAAGGCCGTCGTCGCGCCCAATCTCTACTTGTTGGCCGACGAGCACGCCGACGCCCTCACCGCGTATGTGCGCAACGGCGGGCACCTCGCCGTCGGCTGCTTCAGCGGAGTCGTCGACGCCCATGACCGAGTCCACCTCGGCGGCTACCCAGGCGCGCTGCGCGAGGTGCTCGGACTACGGATCGACGAATACTTGCCGCTGCGCCCCGGTGACACCGTCTCCCTCAGCGACGGCTCGACGGCTGTGCAGTGGGCCGAACGCGTCGAGCCGCGCGGCTGCGCACCGGTGCTGCGCTTCGCGGACGGCTCCGACGGCGGCCCGGCTGCAGGCGGCGCCGCGCTGACCCGGCACACCTACGGCGCGGGCACGAGCTGGTACGTGGCCACCCGCGCGTCAGGAGCGACGCTGCAGGAGCTCGTCCGGCGACTCGGCGAGGAGGCCGGGCTGCGGCCCGTCGCCGACGTGCCCGACGGGGTCGAGGCGGTCCGCCGATCGAGCACGGACGGCTCCTACCTCTTTCTCATCAATCACGGCGAGGATCCCGCCAAGGTCCTGGTCGAGGGAGCCCGCCTGCTCGACGCCGCCGGTGACGGCTGCTTCACGGAGATCCCCGCGGGAGGCGTGGCCGTCCTCCGGGAGAGCTCCGTCGAACCGCGTTCCTGAACCGCGCGCCGTCGTACACCGCGCCCGCCCTGTCCCCACCCGTCAAGGAGTGCCAGCCATGGCCGCCCCCGTGTCCTCCCAAGCACTTCCCGCGAGCGTGGAGTTCGACGAACGCAGCGGCACGGTGGTGCTGCGAACCCACGCCTCCTGCTACGTGCTGCGCGTGGACCGTGCAGGGGGCACCGTTCGTCACGTCCACTGGGGGGCTCCCGTACCGCCGACCGACGCGGCGGCGCTGCCGGTGTGGGCAGGCCACGACGACAGTTTCGAAGGGCGCCTCGACGGAGTGGAGGAGTACCCCGTCGAAGGCGGTGCCCGGTTCGGCGTCCCGGCCCTGGAGGTCCGGTTCGCCGACGGCAGCAGCCCCCTCGAACCCCGCGTCGATGACGTGCGGATCACCGACGGCAACCACCTCGTGGTCGCACTGCGGGACCGGTCCCGGCCCTTGGCCTGGGAGCTGCACTACCGGGTGCCGTCTGGCGGGGACGTACTCGAACGTTGGACAGAACTCATCCACACTGGCGAAGCGAACGAGGAGCCGCTGCACCTGACGCGGTATTCCTCCGCCCACTGGCCGCTGCCTCAGCGATCCGGCTGGCGGCTGTCCTGCGTCCATGGCGGTTGGTCCGCGGAGAGCCGTCTGGAGCGGACGGCACTGGGAGTTGGGGAGACCACGCTGACCAGCCGGCGCGGCCACACCGGCCACCACGCCAACCCGTGGGCCGTGCTCGACGCCGGTCACGCCGATGAGGAACACGGCGAGGTATGGGCCACGGCGCTCGCCACCAGCGGCAGTTGGCGTCTGACGATCCAACGCACGGCGGCCCGCCGTGCCGGTGTCGTCGCCTCGGAGGGACACGAGGGCGTCGAGATCCCCTTGGCACCCGGCCAGCGGTACGTCACCCCGATCAGCGTGGCGGTGTATGCCACGGGCGGCTTCGGCGACGTCAGCCGTGCCTTCCACACTTACGTACGGCGGCACATCCTGCCTCACCCGGACGAGCTCCGGCCGGTGCTCTACAACTCGTGGGAGGCCACCTCCTTCGAGGTAGACGAGGACAACCAGCTCGCGCTGGCTCGCCGTGCCGCGTCCCTGGGCGTGGAACTGTTCGTGGTCGACGACGGCTGGTTCGGCGCCCGAGACGACGACCGCGCGGGGCTCGGCGACTGGACTCCGCACCCGCGACGGTTCCCGCGCGGACTGCGGCCGCTGTCCGAGGAGGTGCACCGGCTGGGCATGTCGTTCGGCGTGTGGGTGGAGCCGGAGATGGTCAACGCCGACAGCGACCTGTTCCGCGCGCACCCCGACTGGGTGCTGCATCTGCCTGACCGCAACGCGACAAAGCTGCGCAACCAGCTGGTTCTGGACTTCTCCCGGCCGGAGGTGACCGACTGGGCATACAGGTGGCTCCACACTCTGGTCGCCGACAACGGCGTGGACTTTCTCAAGTGGGACTTCAACCGCTCGTTCACGGAAGCCGGCGGGCACGGCGGCCGGCCCTCCCGGCGGGTGTACATCGAGCATGCCCGGGGGGTGTATCTGCTGCTCGACCGGCTGCGAGCCGCCTTCCCCGCGCTGCGCGTCGAGGCGTGCGCGGGCGGCGGCGGACGAGCGGATCTGGGCCTACTCCGCCGCACCGACCAGGTCTGGACCTCGGACAACACCGACGCCGTGGACCGGCTGGCCATCCAGCACGGCTTCAGCCAGGTGTACCCGGCGGGAGTCATGTCCGCCTGGGTGACCGACAGCCCCAATCCACTGACAGGGCGGTCGGTCCCACTCGCCTTTCGTTTCCACTCCGCCATGGCGGGGGTCCTCGGCATCGGTGGCGACCTGACCCGGTGGACCGCGCCGGACATCGAGGAGGCGGCCCGGCTGGTCCAGCGGTACAAGGAAATCCGTCCGCTGGTGCAGCACGGCCGCCAGGACCGGTTGTTGGTTCCGGGCGAGGGGGTGCTGACGGTCGTCCAGTACACCGACTCCGACGCCCACCGTGCCGCGGTGCTCGTCTGGCGGTCCAGCGCCTCCTTCGGGTCGGCCTGCCCTCCACTGCGGCTGCGCGGCCTGGACCCCGACGCCCGGTACCGCGACGAGGACACCGGTGCCGAATGGTCCGGGGCCACGCTGATGGGCTACGGCCTACCGGTACCGGCTCTTCCGGACGGTGACTGCGCGAGCACCATGGTCGTACTGCACCGGACGACGTAACGGCCCTTCAGCGGTCCACCGTGTCGCGCAGCCTGCCAGTACACACCAGCGATGCCGGCGGTGCGAAGGGTCAGGAGGAGTAGCCAGCGCTGGAAAGAGAGCGGGTGTCCGACAGGCAGGCCACGGCCAGGGCACACATGACGAAGACAACCGATGGCAACAGGGCCCAGGGGCGAGCCCCGTCCAGCATGACGGCGCAGAGGGCCGCACCGGCGACGAGCGCGGCGAAACGCAAGGGGACCCACAGGCCCGGGCTCCCGGTGCCTATGCCTTTGACGATGTAAGCGGCCAAGGTGCCGGTCAGGTAAGTGGTGGGGGCGGCGGCCTTACCGGCGGCGACCATCGCCGCGGACTGCGCGCCCATGGCGAGCGCGGCACCGCACTGCAGGATGTTCCGGAGCGCCTCGCCGGGCCGGCCACCCGTGAGTCCCCATACCAGGGCGCCTGCGGCCAGCAGCACCGCCTCAGCGGCGAGGACGACCAGCACACGACGAGGCCAGTGCATGGCCGACGTCACCGAAGCGCGGGTGTACCAGGCGACGAGCGCCGTGCCCGCGCCGAAGCCGCCCAGTGCCAACAAGGCCGCGGTGATGTCGAGCGGCTCGCCGCGTCCGGCGGCCATACCGAGCAGCGCAAGATTGCTGGTCATGACTCCGGCGAAGACATGGCCGAGGCCGAGAAAGGAGGTCGCCTCCACGCCGCCAGACGCCGCCACCAACAGCACTACGGCGAGTCGCAGGGTGCGCCCCTGGGCCGGTTTGATCAGCATGATCGGCCCACCTGTGGCGCTTGGTGATGAATCGTTGCTCATGGTTATCCGGCCTCTTGCGCAGAAGGGGTTACCCGAGCCCGGCCAGAGCGCAGGGGTCTTCGGACGGCGACCCGGGCGGCGTCTCCTCGGCAGCGGCCCGTTGTGACCGCCGGGCTTGGAGATCCAGGCGGGCCGGTCTTGCTGACGAGCGAAGCTGAAGGCCGAACTTAATCCATCGTCGAGACCTCGCTCCTCTCGCCCATTTCCGCGGCCAGCAACCAGGGATCCCGGTCACGTACGTTGCCGACCGGTGGAGGGCGGGCTCCGATCCATCCTGTACAGGAGTCGGCCTCCCCGTGCAGGTAGATCGGCTCGGACAATGCGCGCAGGGCACTTCGCACGTCCTCCTACCATGAAGCACTACAGCAGGCCGTGACAACCGGCCGCGGCGCGGCGCGGGTTCGACGGCACGTCTCGCAACGCTGTGCTGCCCGGACGTACGGCCCTTCCACGTCTTTTGGGGGAACACTGCTCTCGCGGGGGCAGCACGCACAGTCGGTGACCGTTGCGGGTCGTCTCTCGGGTGGCGACGAGCACCGTGTTCATCGGCAGCCAGAGGAAATTCCCACAGGGGATCGGTCGGCGGACCACGTCCAATCAAGGGAGATGCCATGCGCGCCTTGCAGGAATCACTGCACGTCACGGTCCGCAATGCAAGGGCGTGGCGACGCGCGCTGGTCGTCCTTGCCGTTGGACAGGTGATCAGCTCGATCTTCAGCCAGGCGTCCGGGACACAGCTGACCACACCGGATCGGTCAGGAGAACCCCCGATCGTGCCCGTCGGATGGGCATTCTCCATCTGGGGGCTGATCGAACTGCTGAGCTTGGCCTACGCCGTATGGGCCTTGCCCGACAGCCGCCCTGACAACCGACGGGTGCGGACAGCTACGGCCGCGGTGATGACCAAGCCTGCTGCTGCCGATGGCTTGCCTCGTCACAGACCGTGCACGTGGGTGCCGTCTCTCCCGGGCCGTCCCGGTCGGTGTGCAGAACGGAACCGCCTCGTTCAAGGAAGCGAGCCGGCCCACCACCGCGCACCTCAGAATCCTTGCTGATCGCTCACAAGTGGCCGGCCAGATGTGGCCAGCCGCCACCATCTCGACGTCTTCAGCAGACACAGGGAGAGCGCGATGCGGACGGGGCTGTGCCAGATCCGCAGACGGACATGGATCCTCCACCTGCTCGGTACAGATCACCGGAACGGCTCGTGGCCGTACGCAACCGATAGAGGCCTTGGAGCGGAAGAACGATTGCCGGTGGCTATGTGAATGGTCGCCGTCGTTCTGATGAGGGGCGGGGTCTTGGCTCCGAAAGGGTCAGACATGAAGCCGTACGACGAGTTCCCGGCAGAGCACAAGTGCACGTCCGTGCACCGGCACGGCGCCGGAGTGTGTGGCGGCATCTTCCTCGCCTTCGGCTGCCTGGGCTTCGCCGACGAAACACGTCGCATCTGCACCCAGGGCACCCACATCACCACGATGTCGACCAACGGCTTGCGGAGCCAGGTCTCCGTGGCCTTCGGAGCGATCCTCGTCCGCGGAGCGGTTCTGTGCGGGAGCCTCGCCTCGACGCTGAGCACGGTCGCTGGCGCCCTTTTCATCCTGAGCGGCTGGATTCACCATTCCATCCTGACCGCCTCGACGGGTGGTGTGGTCGGTGTGGTGCGGTTGGCCCGCTCGTTCCTGGACTCAGCGGCGATCACACAAGGAGTCCGCCATGGCACACAGCAGTGAGACCACACCGACCATCCCTGACTTCCTCACGAACCCGCTCCTGAACCACGGTGTGGCGTTCACGCAGGACGAACGCGACGCGCTAGGCCTGACGGGCCGCCTGCCGGCCGCGGTACTCACCCTGGAACAGCAGGCCGGCCGCGCGTTCTGGCAGATGGAGGCCCAGGGCGACAATCTCGCCAAGAACGTCTACCTGGAGGAGCTGCACGACCGGAACGAAACCCTCTACTTCAAGGTCCTTCGTGACCACCTGGCCGAACTGCTGCCCATCGTCTACGACCCTACGGTCGGTGAGGCCATCGAGCAGTACTCCAACGAGTACCGAAGCCCTCGCGGGCTGTTCCTGTCGATCGACCGTCCCGATGACATGGACCGGGCGTTCGACACGCTTGGTTTCGCCCCGGGTGATGTCGACCTGATCGTCTGCTCCGATGCCGAGGAGATCCTCGGCATCGGTGACTGGGGGGTGGGCGGCGTTCAGATAGCCGTCGGGAAGCTGGCCGTCTACACTGCCGCCGCCGGCATCGACCCGAGCCGAGTGATAGCCGTTTCCCTGGACGTCGGCACGGACCGCGAGTCGCTGCTACAGGACCCTCTCTATCTGGGCAACCGCTTCCCCCGCGTGCGCGGCGAGAAGTACGACGCCTTCATCGAGCAGTACCTGCGTACCGCCTCCACCCGCTTCCCCAGCGCCCTCCTGCACTTCGAGGACTTCGGTCCGGGCAACGCCCGCCGCATTCTGGAGAAGTACCGCGACCGGTATCGCATCTTCAATGATGACGTCCAGGGCACCGGGGCCATCAGCCTGGCCGCCGCCCTCTCCGCCGTGAAGGTGAGCGGCGTTCCGATGCGCGAGCAGAAGTTGGTGGTCTTCGGTTCCGGCTCCGCCGGAGTGGGGATCGCCGACCAGCTTCGCGATGCCATGGTCCGCGACGGCGCCGGCGAACAGGATGCCGTCTCGCGGATCTGGCTGATCGACCGACAGGGCCTGCTCACCAGTGACATGCCCGACCTGCGCGACTTCCAGCGGCGTTACGCCCGCGACCCCTCCGAAGTGGACGACTGGGCCGCGGATGACGACGGCATCTCACTGCTGGAGACAGTACGCCGGGTCGCGCCCACCATACTGCTGGGTACCTCCACCGTGTCCGGTGCCTTCACCCGGGACGTCGTAGAAGCGATGGCGGCTGGCACGGAGCGGCCGATCGTCCTGCCACTGTCCAACCCGACCTCGCAGATCGAGGCCATGCCAGCCGACATCATCTCTTGGACCGGCGGCAAGGCCCTGGTGGCTACGGGCATCCCGGTCGACCCCGTCGAGTACCAGGGTGTCACCTACCGCATCGGCCAGGCCAACAACGCCTTGCTCTATCCCGGGCTCGGTCTCGGCACCATCGTCGCGGGAGCGGAACGGGTGACCGGTGGCATGCTGCGCGCAGCCGCCCAGGCTGTAGCCGATCAGGTCGATCCTGCCGAACCCGGGGCCGCACTGCTGCCGCCCGTCGAGGACCTGTGGGAGTCGTCCGCCCGCACCGCCACCGCCGTCGTTGAAGCGGCCATGGCCGAAGGCGTCGCCACACATCGCCCCAATGACCCGCGACGCGCCGTTCGCGACCGGATGTGGGAACCCGATTACCCACACGCGGAGGGTGTGACCCCATGACCTCCCGTGACAACAACGGCACCACGCCGGAGATCCACGACGTGCCCATCGGACTCGACGCCGGCGGCACGCGCCGCGAGACGGACTCCATGGGCGCCGTCGACGTACCTGCGGACCGCTATTGGGGCGCCCAGACACAGCGCTCTCTGATCCACTTCTCCATCGGCGACGACCACATGCCGAAGGCCGTCTACCACGCCTACGGCCAGGTGAAGCGCGCTGCAGCGATCGTCAATGGCCGCGCCGGGCGGATGCCGGCCTGGAAGGCCGGTCTTATCGAGCGGGTGGCCGACGAAGTCATCGCAGGTGACCTGGACGACCATTTCCCGCTCTACGTCTGGCAGACGGGCTCGGGCACGCAGTCCAACATGAACACCAACGAGGTCATCAGCAATCGCGCGATCCAACTCGTGGGCGGCGAACTCGGCAGCAAGACGCCGGTGCATCCCAACGACCACGTCAACATGGGTCAGTCCTCCAACGACACCTTCCCCACCGCGATGCACATCGCCGCCGTCAAGGCGGTTCACGAGGCCCTGCTGCCCAGCGTGCGCGCGCTCCAGCAGACCATCGCGCACAAGGCGGAACGCTGGCGCGAGGTCGTGAAGATCGGCCGGACCCACCTGGAAGACGCCGTCCCCCTGACCGTGGGTGAGGAATGGTCCGGCTACGCGACCCAGCTGGAGCAGGCGTGTCACCGCGCAGTGCGGGCCGCCGAGGGACTGCTGGAGATCGCCATGGGCGGCACCGCGGTCGGCACCGGCCTGAACGCGCCGGAGGGCTTCGCCGACCAGGTCGCGGACGAAATCGCCCGCAACACCGGTTACTCTTTCGTCACCGCGCGGAACAAGTTCGCCGCCCAGGGCGGACTCGACGCCATGGTGGGGGCATCCGCCGGCGTACGCGCGCTGGCCGTGCCGCTGATGAAGATCGCCAACGACGTTCGCTGGCTGGCGTCCGGGCCCCGTTGCGGCCTGGGTGAACTCGTCCTGCCGGCCAATGAGCCGGGCTCCTCGATCATGCCCGGCAAGGTCAATCCGACTCAGTGTGAAGCCATGGTGATGGTGTGTATCCAGGTGCTCTCGGAGGATCAGGCCATCGCCTTCGCGGGCTCGCAGGGCAACTTCGAACTGAACGCCATGCGTCCGGTCATCATCAACAACTTCCTGCACATGACGGGCATCCTCGCCGACGCCTGCCAGAAGTTCCGGGAGTTCTGCATGGAGGGTGTCGAACTCGACCATGACAGGGTCGGGGAGTACGTGGAGCGGTCGCTCATGCTGGTCACCGCGCTCTCACCCGCGATCGGCTACGACAAGGCGTCCGCCATCGCCCACAAGGCGAACGACGAAGGGACGACCCTCCGCGAGGCCGCGCTGGCCACCGGATACGTCAGTGCAGAGGACTTCGACCGGATAGTCGACCCCACGAGCATGGTCGGTCTGACCTCGCACCGCGCATAGGAGCGCGACTTGTCCGCCGTCCTGAGCGCCCCAGCGGCGGGGAGAGGCAGTCGTGGGAGCACCCAGGAAGATGCATGGTGGCATGGACCGCACAGGAGGTATGTGCCCATGACCCGTAGCGGCGTTCTTATGTGTGTCGACGAACACGGTCACGTCGTCGAGTGGACTCGGCTCGCCGAAGATCTCCTGCACAAATCACCGGGAGATGCCCTCGGCCGTGCCGTGGGCACCCTCCTGTCCGATTCCTCCGGCCCGGGCCAGAACGGTGGCCTTCGTTCCGCTCCTTGGCCCTCCGTGCGGATTCGACCCAAACTTTGCGACGGGCACACGACGTTCGAGGTGCTTACCGGGGATGACGACACTCCATCCCAAGCCGACTACGCGGTGCTCAGGGCCGCCTTCGCCCAGCAGACCGTCGGGCTGCACGTGCTCGACGACCAGTTGCGCGTGGTCACCGTGAGCACGGGCACGTCCACCATGCGGGAAACTCCCGTTGAGCATGTAATCGGCAGACGCTTCGTCGATGTGTTGGATCTGGAGCATCCTGAGGCGGAGGAGGCGACCGCGCGTGAGGTCCTCCACACAGGAGTGCCGGTGACAAACCGGCTCATTCGCGGCGGTGCGGCAGAAGGCGGGCGCACTCGGCGTGTCTACTCCGTGACAACGATGCGCCTGGAGAACGACGGCGGAGAGATTCTGGGGCTGCTGGCCTCAGTCGTCGACGTCACGGAGCGCGAGCGCACGCGCCGGGGAGTGGACATCCTCGGCGCCGTCCGTGAACGGGTGGGGCGGCGGCTGGACGTCATCGCCGTCTGCGGAGAGTTCGTCGACGCGGTCGCACCGACCTTCACCGGGATCGTCGTGGTGGAGGTCGTCGACGCCGTCGTGCGCGGCGAAGATCCTCCACTGGCCCCTGTGGATCCGGACGTACCCTTGCGCAGGGCCGCCTTCAGGGGAGTGGTGTCGGCACATCCAGTCGGCGACATCCGGCATCTGCCTTATGGCACCCCGTTCACCCGGGTTCTCGCCGACCTCCGGCCGCGCCTGGTCCCCGTCGACGAGACCAGCCCGTGGCTCGCCGCCGACCCGCACCGTGCCGAGGCCATCCGTCTCTCCGCCGTGCACTCCCTCCTCGTGGTCCCCTTGGAGCTGCGCGGCGAGGTGTTTGGCGTGGTCAGCTTCTACCGGCACGAGGGAGAAGACCCCTTCGCCGAGGACGACATCGCACTGGCGACCGACATCTGTGCCCACACTGTCCTGTGCATCGACAACGCCCGCCGCTACGCCCGCGAGCGAGCGATCGCGGCGACGGTACAGCGCAGATCGCTTCCGCAGCGGCCCGCCAACCTGTCAACAGTGGAGATCTCGCCGCTGTTTCTCACCGGGCCAGAGGGCGGGGGAGCCTGGTACGACGCCATCCCACTCCCGAGCGCGAGGACCGCGCTCATCGTTGGAGACGTCGCCGGACACGGTATCGCCGCCACGACCGCGATGGGCCAATTGCGCACGGCGCTCTACTCGCTGGCCGCGCTGGACCTGGGCGCAGACGAGTTGATGGCACGGCTGAACGACACGGTCGTCCGCCTCGCCGCCGAGCGCGCCTGGCTCCCGGTCGGGGATCCTCTGCAACACGAGCCGCTGACCGCCCGGTGCGTGATCGCCATTTACGACCCCGTCGGCCTTACCTGCACGATCGCTCGCGCCGGGCTGCCCGAGCCCTTGCTCGTCGACCCCCACGGCTCCTCGCGCGTCCTCGCCACTCCAGAGGCACCACTTCTGGCGGGTTCGGACGACGCGCCCTTCGCCACCGCAACGGTGCCTCTGCCTGACGGCAGCGTCCTCGCTATGGAGACGTCATCGCTGGCGGACCACATTCTGGCTCCGGCGGGCCTCTTGCGGGGTGTTTTGGAGCGCGACGCCGGGCGCGACCTGAGGGAGCTGTGCGACGTCATGACCTATGCCCTGCAAGCGGGGAACTCCCACGACGAGGCCTTGCTGCTGCTGGCTCGGACGAAGCGGATACCACCGCACAGCGTGCATGAGCGCGACCTGCCCGCCGACACGGAAGCGGCACCCATGGCCCGTGCAACCGTCCGAGACCAAATGGAGCGCTGGCGCGTCGACGACGAGACCGCCTACACCACGGAGCTGCTGGCCAGTGAACTGGTAGGCAACGCTGTTCGCTATGGAGAGCCACCGCTGAGCATGCGCTTGATACTCGACAGGGTTCTGACCTGCGAAGTCACGGACGCGGCCATGAGCGCACCGCACGTGCGACACGCCCGAACGGTCGACGAGACGGGGCGCGGTCTTTTCATCGTGACCAGCCTCGCCCAAAATTGGGGCACCCGGTATCACGAAGACGGCAAGACCGTGTGGGCCGAACTGCCCGCGGGCCCCTTCGGCGCGAATCGAAGTGATCCGGCTCCCCTCAAACGGGTGCGCGACCTATGGGCAGGGTGACCGGCCGCTCGTTTGCCGTGGACGACGGTGTCGGCAAGAAGCACTCTGTGGTGCATCCGGTGCGCGGGCGCAGGTGGAAGAGAGGTCAACAGATCGTGCTGCGGGGCCCGTGCGGTCCTCATCGCGGGAAGCCCACGGGCCGGCCGGCGGCGGGCGCGCCCATGGCTGCTGACCGCATCACAAGGTTTACGACGCAAAGGCCGATTATGGCTGATGATCGCCCTAATCCGTGGGGATCCTAGCCACGCCCGCACGCGAACCCGGCATCAGTCCCTTCGGCATCGCCGAACGCACCGCGCAGAGCATCGTCGCGGACACGGGGCGGGCTGTTCACTCAACCGTGAGCGCCTTGGACGCCGCATACGTTGATGCTTTCCACACCAGCGTTACGCCGAGGATCCTGGGCGGTATGCGGCAGGGGCAGCTGACCCATTGCAGTCGAATCTTCTCTTGGGTAGAAGGTGCAGCAATGAATCTGACCGAACGCCTCCGTGAAGCGGTGGAGCACCCTATCTCCTCGGACGCCTTCGATTTTGAAGCGCATCTAGGCGAAGTTTTGCACGAAGCAGGGTTGACAGCGGATGACTGCGGAGGGGCGGTCGCGATCATCGCGGGGGTCGACCCTCTCGTGCCGGCCCGGTTCCGGTTCGGGTCGGCTGCTGCCCTGACACTGGCGGGCAAGGGGGTGGCGGCGTCCGCGATCTGGCGGGACCGGGGCGGAGAGCCGCAAGACATCACGATCGATGTCCGCAAGGCCTTCCGGCGGTTCGCCGGGTTCGCCGACGCCAGATGGGAACTGGTCAACGGGCGGCCGCCGTCGAACAAATGGAACAAGCGCAACCCGTTCATCGACATGCCGTTCTTCCGTCGTACGAGGGACGGGCGGAGCGTCGTTCCGCTGAACGTCTATCCCGGCCTGCGCAGCAAGGCACTCGCCCTGCTGAATTGTCCGGACAGCTCCGAGGCGGTGAACGCGGCCATCGCCACGTGGGACGCGGATGGGCTCGAGGAAGCTGCGGCGGAAGCGGGCATCGTTCTGGCAAAAGTACGCTCGCTGGAGGAGTTCCTCGTCGAGGCGCAGTACACCGAGGTGCTTGCCGACCTCCCGTTGATCGATGTCGAGAAACTCGCGGACAGTGCACCGGCGCCGTTCGCAACCGGGGCGCGGCAACCGTTGGACGGTGTGAGGGCCTTGGGCTTGAGTCATGTCATTGCGGGTGCGGGCATCGGGCGTGACCTCGCCTCCTTCGGTGCTGATGTGCTGAACATCTGGCGCCCCGACAATGTCGAGATCGAGTCCTTCTACTGGGACACGCAGGTGGGTATGCGCTCGGCCTACCTTGATGAATCCGGCCCGGACAGGCTGCGTCTCGACGGGCTGCTCGTGGATGCCGACGTGTTCTTCTCGAACCGACACCCTGGTTATCTGGCTCAGCAGGAGTTGGCAGCGGAGGAACTGTGTGTGCGTCACCCCGGTTTGATTCAGACCGAGGTGCAGATGCACGGTCCGTCAGGTCCGTGGAAGTCGCGTCCCGGGTTCGATGAGATCGGCGCGTGCGTGTCGGGGATCTTCGCGCTCGAGGGCACTCTGGAGCACCCGAAGCAGCCTCCGATGTTGCCCATCGTCGACAACGTGGTGGGCTGGCTAGGCACGATCGGCACGCTGGCGGCGCTGCGGCGGCGGGCGGTCGAGGGCGGCTCCTACCGGGTCCGGGTTTCGCTGACCAAGACCTGCCTGTGGCTGACGTCCCTGGGTGTCTTCGACCGCGAGTTTACGCACGAAACAGCGGGCTCCACGCCGGAGCACTCGCTGATCGACCCGGACCTGTTCACCGCGCAAACCCCACTAGGCACCTACCAGGGGATGACCGACCAGGTGGAGTTCACCTCCTTGCGGCAAGGCCACTTCGCCACCGTTCTCAGTCCTATGGGGGCGGACGAGCCCGCGTGGCGATCCGCACACTGACCTCGACTTTCCGCAAGTCCGCCTGCCGCGGCACGCGCCTGTCGGTGCTCGTATCTGTCTGTCTGTATGTGTTCTTTGGGAGTGGTTCGTTATGGCAGTCGTGACCATCGTCGGCGCCGGAGTGATCGGTGTCTCGTGGGCCCGACTCTTCGCTGCGGCGGGTTGGGAGGTTCGGATCAGTGACCCGCGGCCGGACCTGAAGGACGTAGCCGACCAATACTTGAGTGGACTGCCGGTCACCCTGGGTCCGGATCTGGCCCTTGCCGCGGATGGAGTGGACTTCGTGCAGGAGGCCGGACCGGAGCGGATCAAGATCAAAGAGCAGATGTTCGCGACCCTTGCCGCGCACACAGGTGATGACGTGGTGCTCGCCTCGTCCTCTTCTTCGCTGCTCCCCTCGGCCATCGCGGACGGGAACCCGGCGGCTGACCGAATCGTGATCGGCCACCCGTTCAACCCGCCGGAGTTGATGCCGCTTGTGGAAGTGGTGCCTGGCCCCCGGACGTCCGCGCGCACGGTGGAGCGGGCGGTCGAGATCTACCGTGCGCTGGACAAACTGCCCATCCGGCTGAAACGAGAGATTCCGGGGTTCGTCGGCAACCGGCTGCAGAAGGTCTTCAATGATCAATGCACCTATCTGGTGCAGCAGGGTGTGATCGACGTGGCGGACCTCGATGACCTGGTCCGCGCCTCACTGGGACTGCGCTACGCGACCATCGGACCGTTCCAGAGCGGAAGTCTGGGCGGCGGCCCTGCAGGAATGCGACATCTGGTGACGCATGTCGGCTCCCAGATGACATTTGAGATCGGCGAGCCGGATCCCGCCCGGATGAATGACGTCCTTGAGGCCGTCGAGTCCGCCTACGGCACGGGAGAGTCGGCCTACGAGCGACTGGTTGCCCTGCGGGACGTACGCACTCGTGCCGCTCTTGGGCCGCTGGGATGGCAGCAGCCTTCCGCCCTCCAAGACCCGCAGGAGTGAACTCGACCACCACGCGGCACGCGAAAGGACTTCGACAGTGTGGAAGGCACTGCTGGCGCTCCAAGTGGCGGCTGGACAGGTGTTGCAGGTGAGTCTGCCCGACGGACAGGCACGCGTCTTGGTCGAGACGACGGGTGTTGCCCCTGACGGCATCGTCATGGACGCCGGGATCGTCTACTGGACCACCATGGGGGCACCCATTCAAGACCCTGACACCCCCGGTGAGGGCGGACAGGATTTCTCCCGCCGCAACGGTGGTCTGCACGCGCTGGACATGGACAGCGGTACACAGTGGGACGTGGTGCCACCCGGCACGATCATCACCGGTAAACAACTCACCTCAGACCGGGCCGGCACCCTGTACTGGGCTGACCGGGAAGGGCATCGGATCAGCCGGGTCCGCACCGACGGCAGCGACCTGACCGACTTGGTGGTGACCCCCGCCGACACGGGGATCATGGGCGAATGCGTCGGTGTCGCCGTGGATGCCGGCGCCGGCCATCTGTACTGGACACAAAAGGGCCCGCCCAAGGGCGGTCAGGGGCAGATCCTCCGGGCCGGCCTCCAACTACCGGCCGGTGAGACCGCCGAGAGCCGCACCGACGTCGAAGTGCTCTGGAGTGGATTGCCCGAGCCGATCGACCTGCATTTGGAGGGCGATCGCCTGTACTGGACCGACCGCGGCGCACCCCCATCCGGCAACACACTCAACCGGGCACACGTGCCATCGGCGGGTACGCCATCCGAAACACCCGAGATACTAGCCAATGGATTCGACGAGGCCATCGGCTTGGCCGTCGACAGCGAGGCTGGACTCGCCTACGTCTCTGACCTCGGCGGTCACCTCTACGCAGTTCCGCTTCCTGACGGGCCCGTAGCCGAGGCGGTATCGTGCCGGATCATTGCTCTGGGACCGCTCACCGGCCTGACCGGTTTCGGCTGACGAACCCATCGGGATGGAGCGCTGCAGGTCGGTCCAGGTCCGCTGCGGTGATGGCGGATCGCACTGGTGCCGGCCGCCCCAAGTCACCGCCCGTGGGCATGCGCCCAGAGCCGTCTGTCCCGCAGCAGCGGTGACAGCGCACATGGCCGCCATCTGCGGCCAGCGGCTACTGGTCGGGGTGGACGGCTTGGATGCCGGTGCCAGCGCAGGCCTTGGGGCGACGGCACCGATGCTGCGCAGGTCGCGGGCGGCTTCGAGGAGGAACATCCAGCCCTCGGCGTTGCGTTGCGCGAGGACAGGGTCGTGTCAGGTGCTCCAGTTGTATGTGCCTTCGACACTAAGAAGTCATCTCATTTGGTTGCCTCGGTAGGCTGTGGTTCGTGGTGGGGATCGTTGACCGGCTGGTGTCGGACGAACTGTGGGAGTTGTTCCAACGGGTGGTGCCGGAGGCGCCTTCTCGGCCTCAGGGCGGTGGACGTCGCCGGCATGGCGACCGTGAGGTGCTGGCTGCGATCGTGTTCGTGGCCACGTCGGGCTGCACGTGGCAGCAGTTGCCCGCTGCGTCGTTCGGTCTCTCGGGGGCGACGGCTCACCGCCGTTTTACCGAGTGGTCGAAGGCCAGGGTGTGGGCCAAGCTCCACCGTCTGGTCCTCGACGAGCTCGGCTCCCGCGGCGAGTTGGACTGGTCCCGCTGCGCGATCGACTCGGTGAACATGCGGGCCCGGAAAAGGGGGGTCTGACAGGCCCGAATCCTGCCGACCGGGGTAAGTACGGATCGAAGATCCATTTGATCACCGATCGCACGGGCCTGCCCCTGTCCGTCGGAATCTCGGGTGCGAACGTGCACGACAGCCAGGCATTGATCCCGCTGGTGAAGGGCATACCTCCGGTCCGTTCCCGCCGCGGGCGGCGGCGCCGCGGGCCGGACAAGCTCCACGCAGACAAGGGCTACGACTATTCTCAGCTGCGCCGATGGTTACGAGGGCGTGGCGTCAAGCACCGCATCGCCCGCAAGGGGACCGAGACCTCGCAGCGGCTCTGCCGCCACCGTTGGACCACGAGCGCACCATGTCCTGGCTCGCCGGCTGCCGCCGCCTCCACCGCCGCTATGAGCGCAAGGCCGAGCACTTCCTCGCCTTCACCAGCATCGCCTGCACCCTCATCTGTTATCGGCGGCTCGTCTGCTGATGTGGGCCTGCAGCAGCTTCACGGCCAGGTCGTGGCCATAGTGATCGGTCATGTCCATGGGGGTGCGACCGTCTGGGTCTGCGAGCTCTGGATCAGCCCCAAAGGCCAGCAACACGGCCGTGGTGTGCACAGTCAACGGCTGCCCGCTCTGAAGGGAGCCATCACCCTCGGCGTCGATTGCGTGCGTCAGCAGGGTCATGTTGCCGAAGACCTCGTCCGGATCGGAACCAGCGGCCAGCAACCGAGCCAGGGCCTCTGCATCCCCCTGCTCGACCGCTTGATGCGCGGGTGTCCAGTAGTCGCTCACGGCGACATTCAACTATCCCCACAGCGCGCCTGCCAGCGACTATCCACGTCATCAGCCACCAATTGAGATGACGTCTAAGGACGCACGCGTCCCTGTGAATCGTCCCCCCTACGAAAGTCGGGGGTTGTCAGGGACGAACGTCGGCGGTGGGACCGGCGGCCGTCTGCCTACGGAGGCGTTGCGGCGGCAGACCAAGCACAGGCCCGCCCGACTCGCTGTCGACCGGAAGCGGCTGCACGGCGTCACCATGGCGCCCGGCACCGTGCACCGCATCCTCGTCCGGCGAGGACTCAACCGGCTGCGCGACCTAGACCCGTCGACCGGCGAGCAATTGCGCGAGGTCATCCTGTACGAGCACGAGAGCCCCCGCGACCTGGTCCACTTCGATATCGAGAAACTCGGACGCATCCCCGCCGGCGGCGGCTGGCGCATGCACGGGGGGGACCGAGGCCGCACGGGCCTCCAAGCGCACCGGTCCGGGCACCGGGAAGGTCGGCTAGACCTACCTTCACTCCGCGCTCGACGACCATTCCTGACTTGCCTGCGAGGCCGTGGATGATGAGAAGGCCGTGACCGCGGTCGCCTTCTGTCACTGTTCTCCAGCGACGACACCGCGGCAGCCGATCACGCCCGCGGCCGCCGATCATGCCCCGTCGGATTTCTCCCGGCCTCGGCGCGCTGCCGTCGGCAACGATTTGCGTGACCCGCCCCGGGTGAGCCGTGTCTCATAGGGGCAGCGTTGCTATGCAACGAGGTGCATAGCAGGATCGTGCGCATGGCGCTCGAGCACGCGATCCTCGTCTCCCTGCTGGAGAAGCCGGGTTCCGGCTATGAGCTGGCCCGGCGGTTCGAGCGGTCCATCGGGTACTTCTGGACCGCCACCCACCAGCAGATCTACCGCGTGCTCAAGCGGATGGAGAGCGACCGCTGGATCGACGTCCGGGACGTCCCGCAACACGGTCGTCCCGACAAAAAGGAATACTCCGTCGCCCCGCCCGGACGGGAAGCGCTCGCTGCGTGGCTGAGCGAACCGACCGAGCCGGAGAGCGTGCGGCACGACCTGGCGGTGAAGATCCGGGGCGCCGCCTTCGACGATCCGGCCGCCCTGATCAACGAGGTCGAGCGTCACCGGCAGGCACACACCGACCGCCTCGCCCACTACCTCGCGGGCGAGACCCGCGACTTCGGAGAACCCCCGGCGGACGGTCCGCCCGACGCCGAACGGGAACTCCAGCACGTCGTACTGCGCGGCGGCATCGCGTACGAACGCATGATGATCGCCTGGCTCGACGACGTCCTCGCCACACTCGCCCGCTTCGACGATCACTGACCGGCCGAGCAGGCACTCACCGGACCGTGACCGTGCCCGGACCCACCCTCATCCATCCCAGCCGAAAGGCGGCACCCGTGACCGACGCGCTGCTCTTCAACCCGCGCACTTACGACCCCGCGCACTTCGACCCCGAGACCCGCAGGCTGCTGCGCGCCACCGTCGACTGGTTCGAAGAGCGAGGCAAGCGCCGGCTGATCGAGGACTACCGGACCCGCGCCTGGCTCGGTGACTTCCTCGCTTTCGCCGCCAAGGAGGGCCTCTTCGCGACTTTCCTCACCCCTGCGTCCGCCGCCGCAAAGGGCGAGGGCGACAAGCGCTGGGACACCGCCCGCATCGCCGCCCTCAACGAAATCCTCGGCTTCTACGGCCTCGATTACTGGTACGCCTGGCAGGTCACCATCCTCGGCCTCGGCCCCGTCTGGCAGAGCGACAACCCCGCCGTCCGCGCCCGCGCCGCCGAACTGCTCTCCCAGGGGGAGGTCTTCGCCTTCGGCCTGTCCGAGAAGGCCCACGGCGCCGACATCTACTCCACCGACATGCTCCTGGAACCGGACGGCAGGGGCGGCTTCCGGGCCACCGGCTCCAAGTACTACATCGGCAACGGCAATGCCGCCGGGCTCGTCTCCGTCTTCGGACGCCGCACCGATGTCGAGGGCCCCGACGGCTACGTCTTCTTCGCCGCCGACAGCCGCCACCCGGCTTACCACCTGGTCAAGAACGTCGTCGATTCCTCGAAGTACGTCAGCGAGTTCCGCCTCGAGGACTACCCCGTAGCTCCGGGAGACGTCCTGCACACCGGCCGAGCAGCCTTCGACGCCGCCCTGAACAGCGTCAACGTAGGCAAGTTCAACCTGTGCACCGCCTCGATAGGCATCTGCGAGCACGCCATGTACGAGGCCGTCACCCACGCGCGGAATCGCATCCTCTACGGCCGCCCCGTCACCGCCTTCCCGCACGTGCGGCGCGAGCTGGCCGACGCGTACGTCCGGCTCGTCGGCATGAAGCTGTTCAGCGACCGCGCCGTCGACTACTTCCGCACCGCGGGCCCCGACGACCGCCGCTACCTTCTCTTCAACCCGATGACGAAGATGAAGGTGACCACCGAGGGCGAGAAGGTCATCGACCTGATGTGGGACGTCATCGCCGCCAAGGGCTTCGAGAGGGACAACTACTTCGCCCAGGCCGCCGTCGAGATCCGCAGCCTGCCGAAGCTGGAGGGCACCGTCCACGTCAACCTGGCTCTGATCCTCAAGTTCATGCGGAACCACCTCCTCGACCCGGTCGCCTACGAGCCCGTCCCGACCCGCCTCGACGCGGCCGACGACGGTTTCCTCTTCCGCCAGGGCCCGGCCCGCGGCCTCGGCTCGGTGCGCTTCCACGACTGGCGGGCGGCCTTCGACACCTATGCACACCTGCCCAACGTTGCCCGGTTCCGTGAACAGGCCGATGCGCTGTGCGAGTTCGTACGCACGGCCGCTCCCGGCGAGGAGCAGAGCCGGGACCTCGACCTCCTCCTCGCCGTCGGGCAGCTCTTCGCGCTCGTCGTCCACGGGCAGCTGGTCCTGGAGCAGGCGGCCCTGGCCGGCGTCGAGGAGGACGTCCTCGACGAACTGTTCGCCGTCCTCGTACGTGACTTCTCCGCGCACGCTGTCGAGTTGCACGGCAAGGACTCCGCGACCGAGGAGCAGCAGCTCTGGGCACTCGGTGCTGTCCGGCGCCCGGCGGTCGACGAGGCGCGTTCGGAGCGCGTCTGGCAGCGCGTCGAGGCACTGTCCGGGGCGTACGAGATGATGCCCTGAGGCCTCGGCACGGCTGCGGGGTGCGGCGGCCGCCGCCGCACCCCGCGAGGAGTTCGCCGGTGAGCGTGGAGCGTTCGGCGAAGGCCGACGAGGCACTGGACTACGGTCTCGGGCCCGTTGATCCGGCCGGGCCGCATTTGCCGCACCGCGCACTCAGACCAGGATATGTACGCGATATGTCCGCTTCACGGACGCCACGGGTCAGAACGTGAAGGAGGCACGCAGCACGGACCAGCTGCAGCCCCCGCATCGTAGGTGCAGAGGTGGTCAATGCCGGACAGCGCCTCCAACGGGCGTCGGTGAGCCTCGACGGCCTGCTCTGGCGGTCGTCGGGGTGCGCAGCCTCGGGGCCAGAGCTGTGCGCAGTGCCGGGGTAAGGATGTGGCGGGTCTCGGACGGGGTGAGGGCGGCGGGGGTCGGTAACGGGTTGAGGTAGCGGGTGTAGATGAGGCCGCCGAGGATTGTCACCACGGCTGTGGCGCGGGCGGTCGCGTCCCGGCCACCGAGAAATTCAACAAGCCGGGTCAGCAGCTCGTGTTCCAGGTATTCGCGGATCACTTCGGCGGCCTCGTCGCCCCGGGTGGTGAGCTCCTGGAAGTCGTCGTCCTCCCATAGATCCGTGACCGCGTCGATCAGGCGGTCGGGGAGGGTGGCCGGGTCGCCGCCGAGGACGTCGTCCACTGCCAGTGCGTTGGCGCACTGGAACTGCATCACCTCTGCGAACAGGCCCTTCTTTGAGCCGAAGTGGTAGGCGATCAGCGCCGGATCGACCCCGGCCGCCTTGGCCACCGCACGCACGGTGGTGCGCCGATACCCGTGCTCCAGGAACAACCCGCGGGCCGCCGAGACGATCACCTGGCGGGTCGGCGGGTTGCCGCGAGGGCGGCCTCGGGTGCGGGCGGGTGCGAGGGCGGCGTTATTCATCAACGTTGAGCTTGTGCTTCGTGATCAGCACAGTCAAGGGCGTTCCGGGAAGCACACGAAGGGATGACCCGACATCATGCGTATCGCAGTCTTCGGCGCCAATGGACCGACCGGCCGCCACCTCACCGAGCAGGCCCTCGCCGCCGGCCACCAGGTCGTTGCCGTGACCCGCCGCCCCGGCTCCCTGCCCGCGCGGCCCGGCCTCACCGTAGCCGTCGCCGACGCCACCGACCCGGTGGCCGTCGATGCCGCGCTCGGCGGGACGGACGCCGTCCTATCCGCGCTGGGCGCACGCTTCAGCAAGGAGACCATCACCACGTACTCGGCGAGCGCCACGGCCATCACCGGGGCTATGACCCGCCACGGCATCAAGCGACTTCTCGCTGTCAGCTCCAGCATCGCCGACCCGAACTGGCGTCCCACCGGCGCGCACTTCTTCAACCATGTGCTCGACCCGCTGGTGAACCGGCGCCTGGGCCGCACCCTTCACGAGGACATGCGCCGCATGGAGGACGTGATCCGTCAGAGCAGCCTCGACTGGACCCTCGTGCGACCCTCGGGCCTGTTCGAGAACCCCGTCGTCACCGAATACCACACCGCCGAGACCAGCGCCGACGGCGTCTTCACCGCCCGCGCCGACCTCGCCGCGAGCATGCTGCGCGAGCTGAAGGAACGGCGCTACGTCCGGACAGCCATGGGCGTCATCACCACGGCCGTGAAGCCGAATATCGCCAAGCTGATCTGGAATGAGGGCGTGAAGAAGAAGTGAGCCGGGCGACCGCCGAACTCCCGGTCAGCACGCGGGCGTTCCTCACTACTTCTCATGCCACCTTGATGACGACCTTGCCCGAGCTGTGACCGTTCTCGACGGTGGCGAGGGCGGCCGGGGCGTCGGAGAGCGGATGGACCGCGGTGATGACGGGTGCGAGGAGTCCGTCGAGGGCCAGCCGGGCCGACCGCTGCAGGTTCTCGCGGTCGACGCGACGCTCGACGAAACGCCCACCGAGATCGGGCACAGACATATCACCCACAGAGATGACGTTGCGGTGGTCCTGGGCCAGCGGAGCGACCGTCCGCAGCGAGGTGCCACCGGCCAGGTCGACGATCCCGTTGAAGCCGTCCGGAACCCACTCGCGTGCCGCGGCGGCGACGTCCTCGGCGGTGTAGTCGATGAACCGCACCCCGATGGCCTCGGCGTGCTCGCGTTTGGCGGTACTCCCGGTGCCGATGACCCGCAGTTCGCGCCCGACAGCCAGACGGGCGACGGCGAGGCCGACCCCGCCCCCGACCCCGTTGACCAGGACCGTGGCACCGGCCGGGAGGCCGAGCTGGTCGAGCACGTCCACCGCGGTCGTCCCGGCCACTGGCAGCGTCGCCGCCACGGTCGCGGACAGACCCTCCGGGATGCGCGCGGTGTTCGGCGCGGACAGCACCGTCGTCTCGGCGTAGGTGCCGCCACCGGTGAGTGCGAAACCGAAGACCGCGTCACCCACCTCGAGCCCGCTGACGTCCTCGCCCCGTGCGAGAACGGTGCCGGCTGCCTCCATGCCCAGCACGCGGGGAAACGGACGCCCGCCGTCGAGCCCGTCGACCAGACCCGAGCGCAGCAGGTGGTCGAGGGGATTCACACCGGCGACGTCGACGTGGATCAGCACCTCGTCGCGACCTGGGACGGGATCGGGACGATCAAAGAACTCCTGCACTTCGGGCCCGCCGTACTTGCCGAAACCCCACGCCTGCCCCATCTTCCGCCGCCTCTCGTACGACCGACCCGGTGATTCCGGGCGTTGTCGCCATCCTCACCCCTGACATCGATGTGAGGGGCAACGGGATGAGACGCAGATCACAGCGTCAAGCCGACTGTGCCACCGGTTCCGGGGCCGCGGACAGCTCCGCCCGGTGTCGGCTGTTGGCCCCGATCAGCACGTCGAGTGCGTCCCGGGTCTCGATCAGGTGCGCGATGTCGGCGTCGATCCGGTCGCGCTCGCGCATCATCGCCGTGAACGTCTCCTCGGCGACGCCCAGGTCACCCGGGACATCCACGCACGGCAGCACAGTCGCGATCACCCGGCTGGACATACCCGCGTCGAACAACTGCCGGATGAGTGACACGCGCTGGACCGCACCATCGGAAAAGTGACGCTGCCCCGCGTCGGAGCGTGAGCTGGTCAGCAGGCCCTGCTCTTCGTAGTACCGCAATGAGCGCGGACTCACGCCCGTGCGCTTGGACAACTCGCCTATCCGCATCCCTGAAAGCCTACGCCCGCGAGCACCAGGTACGGACCGCCGTCGAGTCATGGACGCTCGCGGACACACCCACGGCCGCAGACGTGTCCTCCCGGTCCCACGACTGAGCACGTTCGTCTGTACACGCCTGAGCATCTGTCTCGGCATGCCAGGCGCAGGGGCTGCGGTCACAATGACGGATGTTGAGCGGCCCTCGTCCCCCCATCAGTGGGTCGCTCGGCGTCAGCAGAGCTGATCGCTAGTTTCGTCCCTGACGGGATCGGTGGTCAGGACCATGGCCACTACGATCCGCTTGCTCGACGAATGGCGGCGCCGTCGGCCACCGCTCGCCGGCCGACCGGTCCGGCAGTAGCAGACGCGGGGCGTGCTCGGCCAGGATGCTCCGCTACCCCCACCCAGTCTCTGCCGTCGTCCTCGAAGGTGAAGTACACGCTCAGCACGCACGAGAAGGTTTCCCCGGCGGGGGCGTTCTCCCACGCCGTGTCGATGATCCGGACATCGTGTGCCGCGACCCATGCGGCGGCTTCCGCGAAGGGCTCCGCCATAGCCGACCCGAAGAACATCTTTCGCGCCATAGGGTGCACTTGGGAGTCGGCGTCGGAATCATCGAAGTCGTCAGGGACCATCAGGTGAAGACGGGGTTCAGTTCTCATGCGGCCACCTTTCAGCGTTCGGCCGCCTGGTCGCGACCCTCACCGTGAGGACTCCACAGCGCGCTTCGGGGTTGATCCTCGGGGCAGTTCAGATGGCACGGACGTATCCGGCCGTCACTCTGGGAGAACCAGACAGCATGTCTTGCCGGGGTGCACGCCGATGCAGCGGTCCGGTAGTTCGACCTCGAATACCGACAGCTCGGACGGTGGGGAACTCGGCGCCTCAGGGACCCCCAGGCGGGAGATGAACCCGACCTGGGCGGTGGACGCTCCGGCAGCGGCATCAGCAGCTCCCGGGCCGCGGCCAGACGGCCCGTCTTTCCGGAACTTCGACCAGGCCCTCAGCGCCTTCCTCCACCAGCGCCCCCACGACAGCAACGCGGGTCGCTCGGACTGCAGTCCGGTGCGCCGCCGCCGGGCACAGGAAGTGCGAACAGCACAGGCCCGCGTCAGCGAGGGCGGCAAAACCCGTGAACCCGTCCGCGAGGTGGTTGAGCGCATCTCCTTGCCCCGACGCTGCTCCGCCTCGCGAACACGCGCTCTGATTAGCATTACGCATCGCGTCGGCTACCTCACCGACACCCAGGAAAGGATCCTGCGCTTGATCCGTGAGCACATCGCCACCCATGGCGAAGCTCCGACGATCACGCAGATCCGGGCGGCCGCGGGCCTGCGGAGCCGCGCCTCGGTGCACTACCAGCTGGGCGAGCTGGAGACGAAGCACGCGATCGTCCGGGAGCCCGGACAGCGTAGAGGGATCCGCCTGGCATGACCAGCCCCGACCACTACTACCTGCTGTTCACCTGTGACGGTCGCCTGGTTCTGCGCGGCTGGTGGGGAACGGAGGCGGTCGCCCGGAGGAACTTCCGTGTCTGGGGCGGCGAGTACGGCAGCCTGCCCGGTGCCCGGATCACCCTCACTGACGAGGCCACCCCCCTTCAGTCCCCACTCCTCGACGTCACCGAACCCAGCACCCGAGCCCTGTCATCTACCTGCTCGAAAACGCAATCTGGGCCGGTGCGCTGCCCGATCAGCGCCACGAGCGCGCCAAGGAGCTCCTGCACACCCTGAACGCCGCCCTGGACGCCTGACCAACGGGGCGACCACCGCGTCCGGCCCGGCCCCGCCCTCGTGCCGGGCCGGACGCGCCGCTGCCCGAGCCGGGGGAGCGGGCATGCGCCACTTACACCGCCATCCACGACGTCACACCCAGCCGCTGAACGCCCCGGACCCCTCTCTGGCACGGAGGGCGACCGGCAACAACCGGGCCACGCCGCGCAAAACCCCTACCGCGGCGCGCCGCCCGGCACCACCCCCCTGGCGCCCGAACACCGCTGGCCATGTGCCCGCCGACCAGGCAGCCACGCGGCCACCGTTGCGTCCCTTGGTGCCCGGCCCGGCACCGTCCCCATCGTTCGCCGTAACGGCCCGGACGGCGGAGGGCCCGGCACCTGTGCGGTGCCGGACCCTCGTCCTGCCTGCCGGTCTCAGCCCACCAGTTCGGGCTCCCGCTCGGTCGCCGGGAGCCCGTCGTCCGGCGCACCCTCCACGTGCTGCGCCGGACGCTTCGGGAGGGCGGACATCAGCAGGAAGATCACGCTCATGATCCCGGCGACCCACCACAGCGCGTTCTGGAAGGCGTGCGCGAAGGCCGGCCCCACCTGGGCGCGCGTCAGCCGGTCGCCGATCACCCCGAAGAACACCACGGACACCAGCCCGAGGCCGAGCGCGTTGCCCATCTGCTGCACGGTGTTGATGAGACCGGACGCCGATCCGGCATGCTCGCGCGGGACCTCCGAGAGCACCGCGTCCGTCAGCGGGGCGACGATCAGCCCCATGCCGGCCCCCATGACGACCAGCGGGAGGGCCATCTGCCAGGAGGCGATGGCGAGACCGTACCGGTGGGCCTCCCAGATGTAGAGGAGGACACCCGCCGCCATCACCAGCGCGCCCGCCTGGAGCACCTTGCGGCCGAACCGCGGGACCAGCTTCTGCACCGACATCCCGGCCGCCGTGGACACCGCGAGCGAGAACGGCACACCGGTCAGGCCGGCCCGCAGCGGGCTCCAGCCGAGACCGATCTGCATGTACAGCGTCCAGACCAGGAAGAAGATGCCGAGCGCGACACCGAAGACGGTCTGCACGGCGACGCCGGCGGCGAAGCTCTTGACCTTGAACAGCGACAGCTCGATCAGCGGGGAGCCGTCGCGGGCGGCCTTGCGCCGCTCGTAGGCCACCAGCACCGCGAAGACCACCAGCGCGCCCGCCATGCACAGGTGGCCCCACAGCGGCCAGCCCAGCTCACGGCCGCGGGTGAGCGGGTAGAGCAGCATCAGCAGGCCGAGGGTCACCAGGGCGACGCCGACCAGGTCCAGCTTCAGCGCCCTCGGCGCGCGGGACTCGGTGATGTAGCGGCGGCCGAGCAGGAAGGCGACGACGCCGACCGGCAGGTTGATCAGGAAGATGGGCCGCCACTCCAGACCGAACAGGTTCCACTCCGTCAGCAGCGCGCCGAGCAGCGGCCCGGATACCGCGCCGAGGCCGACGATCGCGCCGAACAGCCCGAATACCTTGCCGCGTTCGTGGGCGGGGAAGGTGGCGTGCACGATCGACAGGACCTGCGGGACCATCATCGCCGCCATGCCGCCCTGGAGGAGGCGGGAGGCGACCAGCATCTCCGGATTCGCGGCGAACCCGCACAGCGCCGAAGCCAGGGTGAAGCCGCCGATACCGACGAGGAACAGCCGGCGGCGGCCGTGGATGTCGCCGAGACGGCCACCGGTGATCAGGCCGGCGGCGAAAGCGAGGGCGTACCCCGCGGTTATCCACTGGATCTGGCAGCGGGACGCGTCCGCGTCCCGCTGGATCGAGGGGATCGCGATGTTGACGATCGTGACGTCGACGAGGTCCATGAAGGCCGCCGCCATGATGATCGCGAGCGCGAACCAGCGGCGGCGGTCGCCCGGTGCCTGCTGTGTGCTGAGGGTTGGTTCCGTGGAGGTCATGCGTCCAAGCTAGGACCCCAGTAGGTCAGATCGTGTCCTAGTGGTGCGGCATCCTCGAAGGCATGACGACGGACACCCCGGCCCGGCTTCTCCAGCTGCTCTCCCTCCTCCAGACCCCGCGTGAGTGGCCCGGCGGCGAGCTCGCCGACCGGCTAGGGGTGTCCCGCCGTACCGTCCGGCGGGACATCGACCGGCTGCGGGAGCTGGGCTACCCGGTGCAGGCCACGATGGGCGCGGACGGCGGGTACCGGCTGGTCGCGGGCAAGGCGATGCCCCCGCTGGTGCTCGACGACGAGGAGGCGGTGGCGATCGCCGTCGGCCTGCGGGCCGGCGCCGGGCACGCGGTGGCGGGCGTGGACGAGGCATCCGTGCGGGCGCTGGCGAAGCTGGAGCAGGTGCTGCCGGCCCGGCTGCGCCACCGGGTCTCCACACTGCAGGCCGCGACGACCCCGCTGACCAGCGGGGACGGGGCGAGCATCGCACCGGAGACGCTGACCGTGATGGCGTCGACGGTGGCGGGCCGGGAGCGGCTGCGCTTCGCCTATCGCGACAAGGAGGGCGGTGAGACCCGGCGGCTGACCGAGCCGCACCGGCTCGTCTCGACCGGGCGCCGGTGGTACCTCGTCGCCTACGACCTCGACCGGGAGGACTGGCGCACGTTCCGGGTCGACCGGGTGCGGGAGCCGTTGGCCACCGGGATGCGGTTCGCGCCGCGGGAACTGCCGGAGGGCGGCGCGGCGGAGTACCTGCGCCGGTCCATCGGGCAGCGGCACGACCGGTACGAGTACGAGGTCCGGTTCGCCGCCCCCGTGGAGACGGTGTCGGCGCGGCTGCCGGAATGGCTCGGCGCACCGGAGGCGGACGGGGAGGGCGGGTGCGTGCTGCGCGGCGCGGGCGGGGACCAGCCGGAGTGGCTGGCTGTGCGCCTGGCCATGGTGGGCTGCGAGTTCACCGTACGGTCGCCGGCCGAACTGGCGGACTGCGCGCGGGAACTGGGCGACCGGCTGAGCCGCGCGGGCGGGACCGGGCACGGCGGGGTGAGCCGCGCGGGCGGTACTGCCAAGTGAGCCGCGCGCGGTACGGGCACGGCCGGGTGAGTCGCCTGGGCGGGACGACCGGCTGTGCCGCGCGGGCGCGTGGGAGCAACCGGCCGCCGACCGGGGCTAGTTCGCCTCCTCCCAGGTGAAGTGGGCCAGCGCGTCGAGGTTGTGCAGGGCCAGCGTGGCCGGGCCGCCGGCGCCCGTGGGCGGCTCGGTGGTGGCGGCCCAGGACTCGACGGCGACCCGGATCGCCGCCCCCGCGACCGCCGCAGCGAAGCGCAGACGGGGAGGGACGGGGGCGGCGGCGGGGGCCGCAGGGTCCGGGCTCGGGTCCGGGGGCGGGCTCGGGTCCAGGTCCGGGCCCGAGGTCGAGTCCGGGTGGGAAACGTTGTCGTGGGTGTCCTCGTAGACACCGGTACGGCTTGTCCCACCAGAGCTGCCGGCCTCCCCGGCGGTCGCCGCCCGCCCCGCGTACGTGGACAGCCGGTGGGCCAGGATCTCCGCGAGTGCACCCTCCTCCGCCTGGCAGACCTCGGCCCAGACCTTGCGCAGGGCGGGGCTGGCGTCGGCGAGCCGGATGAGGGTGCGCACCCACTCCCAGGCCGACGCCGAGACGCCGAAAGACGTCGGAGCTGTCGCTGACTGACCGGAGGGGCCGCCAGGCGTGCGCGGGATGCTCTGCTCTCACCAAAGCAGCCTGCCCTTGCTTACCTGCGGGAACGCGTTGCCGCCGGGGACACCGAGGTTCTGCGCATCCTGTGTGACGGGGAGACGGACGTCCACCGGCTGTTGGCTCCCAGAGCCGCCGCCGCGACCAGCGTGCGGGCCCTCGCAGGACACGGGCCGTATCGCCCGGACGAACCGGCCGCCGCACAGGCCTTGCGAGCCTCCGCCGCTATGGCACTCGCGCTGGTGGGCGACGCGGAGCACGCCCCGGGCCAGTTACGGACGGGGACGCTGTGGCTGCGGCACCGCGATAGGCGCGGCAAGTACCGCTGCCGTGCCCACCTCTTCCTACGACCACGGCGGCTACAGCAGCGACTGCGACGACTGGTGGGGTGGCAACTGCGACAACGGCGGCTCCGGCGGTGACCACGGCGGTTACGGCGGTGACCACGGTGGCGGCGGCTACGGCGGCCGCGGTGGTGGCGGTGGCGGCGGCCACTGAGTCAGCCGATCCCAACGCACACGCGGCACGGCGTGCGGCCCCCCCAAATGGGACCGCAGCCGCGGTGGTTCAGGGCCCCGCTCTGTCTGGGGCGACGGTGTACGGGATGGGAGGCACCCTACGCACACCGATTCGACGTCAGGCTCTCAGTTAAGGCGCGCTTTAAGGGCAGCCTCCGGCGTAGCGCACGCGGTCGGCGTAGCGACTTTGGCCGGGAGTTTCAATGGGCGAGTCAAACGCCGCGGTGTGCGACCAGTAGCCGAAGAAGTGAAGGGTTGGGTCTCTGACCTGCGGCCGTGTTATCGATCAACGCTGGGGCCTGCGACTTCGCTGTCGACGGTTGTCAGCGTTGGTGGTCGTTGGGCACCCCCGCACGGCCCACAGACGGGCCGGCCCACCTCACCCCAAGCGCGCCATCCACTCCGAGGCCACCGCTGCGGCGGCGTGCCACCATCGGCAGCGCCCCGATCCGACCAGCTTGCACAGGCTGATCAGCCCACCTCGCGGCGAGGCAAGAAGCGGCGCCGCATTCCGTCACCGATCTCACCTACGACGATCACCAGCACAGCACTCGCCGCGCACCCCACAAGGCTCGCTGACTGACCGAGCACCTTGCCCAAGAGCCAAAATACAGCGGTGATAGCCGCCCACCACATAGCCCACAAGCTGACCACAGACCACCAGCGCCGCCTCTTCACGGCATCACGATACGTCTTCCGGTGCCCCCATCCAGATGATCAGGGTTCAGAAACAGCTGCTACCTAGTGGCGACCGTCCGGAAGTGACCCACTGAGGTCGGCGGAGTCTTAATGACCGAGTCGAGCTGCTGGAGCGGCCGGTGTCCTGGCTGGTGAGCTGGTGGTGAAGGGGCGGTCGTCCCGCAGCAGGGCCCAGAGGACGTCGGCGCGGCGGCGGGCGAAGGCGATGACAGCGGGTACCTCTGCTCCTCGGGCAAGTCCCGCCAGGGCGAGCAGGTGCGGTACTTCCATGCGATGGCCTCCAGAGTTCGGCGGTGATCAGCCCACCGCCGACCGCCGACCGCGGACCGGATCGGCCGGCATCAGCGGCTCGATCCGGTCCCACATCGCATCAGTGATCACTAATCGGACGGACACATCCGATCAACTGACCAACCGATCAAAGAGACACGCTCTAGGGGTAGGCCTGCTCACGTGGGCTGCCACTGGGCATGGAACGAGGCAACCGTGCTGGGCGCGGCCCCATCAACGATTGGCTATGTCCAGCACACTCACAACTCCAGCCCTCGAGTGGTCGGCCGTTCGCGCCCCCAGGCGGCCAGCGGCTGGAGTGCGTCGTTGAGGCGCCTGCCGTCCTCGGTCAGCGAGTACTCGACACGGGGCGGCACCTCGTCATAGGAGACGCGGCGCACGACGCCGTCCGCCTCCAGCTCCCGTAGGTGAGAGGCCAGCACCTTCTCGGTGATGCCGGGAAGCAGCCGGCGCAGCTCGCCGAAGCGGCGGTAGGGGTGCTCGTGGAGCGCCCAGAGGATCAGCACCTTCCACTTGCCGCCGATCACCTCCATCGCGGTGTCGATCCCGCAGACGTGTCCGTCTGGTGCGCCCGGCCGGTTCAGCGTCGTCATGCCCCACCCTTCCGACGTGCTCGCTCATCCCGGGGTAACCACCCACTACCAAGTGCGTACTTGATCATCCCGGGGCCGGTGACCAGCCTAATCGGCATGACACACAACACTGGTGAGAAGACTTCCGTCACGCTGTTGGGCCTCGGCGCAATGGGCACCGTCCTGGCCCGAACCTGGCTCGCCGTCGGCCACCCGCTCACGGTCTGGAACCGCACCCCGGCCCGCGCCGCGGCACTCGCCACCGAAGGTGCACGGGTCGCGGACAGCGCCGCTGAGGCGGTCGCGGCGAACACCTTGATCATCGTTTGCCTGTTGGACGACGCCTCGGTCGAGGAGGTGCTGGCCGGCGCCGACCTGGCGGGCCGGGACCTGGTCAACCTGACCACCAGCACCCCAGCCCAGGCCCGCGCCCGCGCCGATTGGGCCCGCGAGCGCGGCGCCCGCTACCTGGACGGCGGGATCATGGCTGTCCCTCCGATGATCGGCGTCCCGGAAGCCGGCGGCTACGTCTTCTACAGCGGCTCGCGGGAGCTGTTCGAGCGGCACCAGGAAACCCTGGCCGTCCCGGCCGACACCACCTACGTCGGCGGGGACGCGGGCTTCGCGGCCCTGCACGACGTGGCCCTGCTAAGCGCCATGTACGGGATGTTCGCCGGGGCCGCGCACGCCTTCGCCCTGATCCGCAAGGAGGACATCGACCCCACGGCACTCGCCCCGCTGCTCGCCGACTGGCTCGTCGCGATGACCCCGGCAGTTCACCACACCGCCGACCAGCTGCGCAGCGGCGACTACACCAAGGGCGTCGTCTCCAACCTCGCCATGCAGGTGGCCGGCACGCCGACCTTCCTGAGCACCGCCGAGCAGCAAGGTGTCAGCCCGGAACTGCTCAGGCCCTACTTCGAGCTGATGCGTCGCCGCCTGGCCGAGGGCAGCGGCGAGGAGGACCTGACGGGCGTGATCGACCTGCTGGTGCACTGACCAGCCACTCGCCGCCACAGAGGCGATCGCGCTGGTTGAAGTCCTCACGCCCGACACAGTCCCCGCCGAGGGCGCTCAGGCTCCTGGCCGCCGTTCGTGGCGGCGCCCGCCGCGCCCCCAGTGCCGACGCATCGGCCAACGTTGCATCAGCGGCAGGCCTGGGGGAGAGGGAAGAGCGGGTGAGTGGCGCGATGGACGCCACCTGAGAAGGCGTCACCAGTGGATGCGGGGCACCGGCGAACGGCATGGTCGTACGTTCGGCATCACCGACGGGCATGCGAACTTCGACGCCGTCCTGGGCACGGACGGCCGAGAGCGTGTCATCGAGGCCAACGCAGTCTCGACAGGATCGGATCCGTCTTTCTATGGATCAACACCGACCGCACCTACAGGCCTCAGATGTGGAGCTCCTGCGGGAAGCCGGTCCAGCGGAGCTCGGCGGGGAGGTGGCCGGTGTCGTTGAAGAGGAGAATCGCCGGAGGGCGGCCGGGTGTGTAGCGGATGACGGTCAGTGCCGCGTTGGCATGGTTGATGCCCATCCAGCGCCACTTGGGCGCGTCGAGGGCGGCTCGGACGAGCCAAGCGACGAGGAAGTTGTGGGTGACGACGAGTTCGTGGCGCGGCTCGTCGCCGATGACAGGTCCGGTGAACTCCTCGAACGCGGCCGCCGCGAGCCGGGGTCCGTCCTCGCGCTCCTGGGCTGGGAACTGGTCCAGGAACCCGAGCATGGCGTCAGCTGTCTCGGGCGGCAGCTCCTCACGTGCCGGCAGGTACGGGATGTAGTCGCCAGCCGCTTCGGAGAGCTGCACGCGGACGCCGTCGAGCCGTTCGCCGACCAGCCGGGCGGTCTGTTCGGCACGGGCGAGTGGCCCGTGGTGGATCGCCGCCAGCGGAACCCCGCGCAGCCGCTCCCCCAGCAGGGCAGCCTGGCGGCGGCCCGCATCCGTCAGTTCACTCTCGTCCAGGGATGCCTCGCCGTGACGGGTGAGATAGAGGTAGCGGGCGGCCGTACCGGGCATGGATGCGTCCTTCAGCGAAGTCGATCTTGCGGACTCATGGAAGGACGCCGACCCACGCGGACCGGTTCCACAAAGGGGGGAGTCGGGCCTCAAGCTGGATCAGCGCGAAGGTCTTGACGACGTGTCTCAATCCGGACCTGGAAGCCGTCGGCGGCCCGTGAGTCTGCGTGCTCGCAGGTACCAGGGTAGACCTCGGCGGTCTGAGAGCCGATGCTTCAGGCCAGAGCCTGAACGGTGTAGAGGAGGCCGACCGTCGCGGCGAGCCCGCCCAGAAGGAGCCGCAGCGCGGTCTCGGGCAGGTGCGGTTGCAGATGGGCGCCGAGGTAGCCGCCGAGCAGGCCGCCCAGTCCGCAGGCAAGGCCCAGCAGCCAGTCCGGGGCGATCGGACCGGTGGTGGTCAGGGCCAGCAGCGCGTACGTGATGGTGCCGACGACGGAGGTGAGGAAGGTGGCAGCCAGCGCCGCCGGAGCCACCACGGTGACCGGTAGGCCGAGACCGACCAGGAGCGGCCCGAGTATGGACCCGCCCCCTATGCCGTAGACCCCGCCGACTACGCCAACTGCCAGGGCGAGCGTGGTGAGGGCCGGACCGGAAGAGGCGGGCCGGGTTGTGTCCGTGCGGGATGGCCGTATCGTGCGCAGGCACAGCCACAGGCCCAGAGGCAGCAGGAGTACGGCGACCAAGGCCCGGAAGACACCGGGACCGGGCACGACGAATACACGGATCACCGCGCCCGCGACCACGCCGGGCAGCGTCCCCAGGGCCAGTCGGCGGGTGAGTGGTCCGCCGAGACGGCCGCTCCTGGCGTGGCGGATCAGCGCGCCGGGGCCGGCCGTCACGTTGTAGAGAAGGTTGGTGGGCGTGACCGCCGGACTCGGCACGCCTAGCACACTCAGCTGCACGGGAAGCAGGAACACCGCCCCCGAGACCCCTACCGGCGCGGTGACCACCGCAATCAACAAACCGGCGGAAAAGCTGGCGCATCCCGTCAACCAGGTCACCGCTGGCCCCCCTCGGTAGTGACCCGAGATTCGATGCGGGCAGTGTTGGCCCTCGGCGTGCAGCCGAGCCGCATCAAACAGCCGTTTCCGGCGTCGGTGAGCGTGCGTGGCCGGTCGGTGCGTGAGGCATCGCAGAAGTACCCGAGGGCCCGACTGCTGCCCCGGTTGGCCCATTCGAAGAACAGCCGCCTTCGCCCGCTCTCGACCGAACGCAGGATCTCGACGTCTCCGCTGAAGCGCGCCTTGCCGGTGTTGTCGCGCGGTGCGAGGTCGAGGTCGGGGAACGAGCGGTTGGCGGCCGCCTCCGGTTCCACGGCGTAGTGGGTGTTGGCGGCCAGCAGTTCGTACGCCCCGATACCCGGGAAACGGTGGGCCTCGGCGAGCGGCTCGCGGGCATGAGCCTGGAGCCGGACCGGGCGCTCGGGACCAGGGCTCACTGGCCCGCCTGCTGAAGCGCCGAGGAAGCGGGGCGCCAGCCCAGCTCGGGGGCGATCAGGTGCCGGACGTCGTGCAGGATCTGTTCGTACTCCTCACGATGGAACTCGTACGGCAGCTCCAGGCGTAGCTCCGACACCTGTGCGAGGACGGGGTCGGTCGTCAGCTGTTCCAGGATCTGCTCCGCGGTGCCGACCACGTCCGGGGCGAACAGGAATCGCTTCGGGCCCATCGCCCCCAGGGTCTGCGGTTTCAGCGTGCGCTCGTGCCGACTGGCCGCGTAGTCCCGGTAGCGGGCCCGGGTGGCACCTTCCGCGCTGTCGAACGGCACGATCACCCGTCCCAGCGCCACCCGCGCCGCCGGGCGGTTGTCGTCCAGGCGGTGCCGGTACTCGCGGAGCAGGTTCAGCTGGGCCGTGGTGAAGTCGTCGGTGTCTTCGCCGGAGACGATGTTGCCGGACAGCAGGTTGAGACGGTTTTCAGCGGCCCATCGGACCGACCGCAGGCTGCCTCCGCCGTACCAGATCCGCTTCACAAGGCCGGGGTTGTGAGGCTGCAGGCGCGGGCGCTGGACGTTGCCGGGCGAACGGATGACCGTGTGCGGGTCGCCGAGATAGTCCCCGCGCAGGTTGTCGACGAGGCGGGCAATCCTGCCGTATGACAGGTCGAAGCTGCGCCAGTCGCCGTCGTACACGAGGTCGCCGAGCAGGTCGGCGTGCGGCATGCCGGTGCTGAAGCCGACCTGGAGGCGGCCGCGGGACAGCACATCGGCAAGCGCCAGGTCTTCGGCCAGACGGAACGGGCTTTCGTAGCCGATAGGGATGACCGCGGTGCCCAGCTCGATCCGCTCGGTGCGCTGGCCGGCCGCGGTGAGGAATACGGCAGCTGAGCCGACGCCGTGTTCGAGGTGGCGCTGGCGGATCCAGGCGCCGTCGAAGCCGAGCCGTTCACCGTACTCGAAGAGTCGGAGTGTCTCCTCCAGGCCGGTGTACGGGTCGTCGTCGGCGAAATTGCCCGGGGTGAGAAAGGCCAATGAGGTGATGGTGGGAGTGCTCATGCGACCGTGGTCCTCAGCTCGTGGTGGTCTCGGCGGCGAGGGTGGGGACGCGGCCGCCGGGAATGGCCGCGAGTAGTTCGTGGGTGTATGCGTGGCGGGGGCGGGTGAACAGTTCTTCCGGCGGACCCGTCTCGACGAGGCGGCCGGCCCGCATGACGGCGACCTGGTGCGCGATCTGCCGTACGACGGCCAGATCGTGGGAGATGAAGAGGTACGCCACTCCCGTACCGGCCTGCAACTCGGCCAGCAGATCTAGGACTTGGGCCTGCACGGACACGTCGAGCGCGGAGACTGGTTCGTCGCAGACCACCAGGTTGGGGGAGAGGGCGAGAGCACGAGCGATGGCCACGCGCTGCCGCTGTCCGCCGGACAGTTCCGCCGGACGGCGCTCCAGCGTCGCGGCCGGAAGTGCCACCCGGTCGAGCAGATCTCGGGCCAGGGCGAGCCGGGAGGCGCGGTCGCCGATCTTGAAGGCGCGCAGCGGTTCGGTGATCACCTCGCCGATGGAGAACCGGGGGTCGAGCGAGGCGTAGGGGTTCTGGTAGACAAGCTGGGCGCGGCGGCGAAGTTGCCTGGCTTGGGCGCCCTTGGCGGTGGTGACGTCGACGCCGTCGAAGAGGATCCGTCCGGACGTCGCGTCGGCGAGGCGGAGTATCAGGCGGGCGGTGGTTGACTTGCCCGACCCTGACTCTCCGACCAGAGCAAGGGTCTGGCCCCGGTGAAGGGTGAAGCTGACGTCGTCGACGGCGCGCAGGGTTCGGGGGCCGTTGCTGGTGCGGGGGAGCCTGTACTCCTTGACCAGGTTGCGTACCTCGACCAGGGGTGCCGTCTCGGGCTTGGGGACGGCGGGGCTTGGTGTGCGGGGCCGGGCGGTGGTCAGGCTGGGGGCGCTGGTCAGCAGATGCCTGGTGTAGTCGTCCCGCGGGTCGGCGAGGATGTCGCGGGTGGGGCCCGCCTCGACGACCTTGCCCTGGGACATCACTACCAGGCGCTGGGCCCGGTCGGCGGCGACCCCGAGGTCGTGGGTGACGAGCAGGATCGCCGTGCCGGACTCCTCGGTCAGGCGCTGGAGATGGTCGAGGATGACCTGCTGCACGGTGACGTCGAGCGCGCTGGTGGGCTCGTCGGCGATGATCAGCTCGGGTTTCGCGGCGATGGCGATGGCGATCAGGGCGCGTTGCCGCATGCCGCCGGACAGTTCGTGCGGGTACTGCCGGGCGCGGGTGGCCGCGTCGGGCAGTCCGGCCCGGTCCAGGACGGCGATCGCCTCTGCGGGGGCCGAGCGGCGGGTTGCGAGACCGTGGATGCGCAGCACTTCGGCGACCTGGTCGCCGATGCGCTTGACGGGGTTGAGGGAGACCGTCGGATCCTGGGGGACCAGTCCGATACGTGCCCCGCGTACGGTGCGCAGTTCCGCCTCCGACAGGGTGGCCAGGTCGTGTCGGCCGAAGCGGACGGTGCCCGCGTCGATGCTGCCGTTCGCCGACAGGAGCCGGGTGATCGCGTGCGCGGTCGTGCTTTTGCCGGAGCCGGACTCGCCGACCACCGCGGTCACCTGTCCCGGCCACACGTCGAGGTCGACGCCGCGGACGGCCTGGACTGTGCCGCCCCGGGTGCGGTACGACACCGACAGGTCGCGTATCTCCAGCAGTGGTGTGGTCACGTCCTCACCTTTCTCACGCTCGTCGGTCATCGCTGCCGGGACCATTCGCCGTCCAGCGCCCGGGCGATGCGGTTGGTGGCCAGTACGGTCGCGGCGATCACCAGCCCGGGCAGTGCGGTCAGCCACCAGGCGTTGGCGAGGTAGTTGCGGCCGTCGGAGATCAAGGTTCCCCATTCCGGAGCCGGCGGGGGAGCGCCGTAGCCGAGGAAGCTCAGGGCCGACACGGCCAGGATGGAGGAGCCGAAGTCGAGGGTGGCCAGGACGATCACCGGGCCTGCCGCGTTGGGCAGCACATGGCGGCCCAGTGCCGAGTACCAGCGTGCTCCGCTGGCGCGTGAGGCCTCGACGAAGACGGCCTGCCGCACCCGCAGCACCTCTGAGCGCGCCACCCGCGCGAACGCGGCGACGCTGGCGATGCCGACCGCGACTGCCACCTTCACCGTGCCGTAGCCGAGAGCCGTGACCAGGGCCAGGGACATGAACAGGGCGGGGATGGACAGGAGTACGTCGACGAAGCGCATGAGCAGGTCGTCCACCCAGCGGCCCACGAAGCCGGCGACCACCCCGAGTAGCCCGCCGACCACGAACGCGACCAGCACGGCGATCAGCGTTGCCTTCAGTGACAGCTGGGCGCCGTGGACGACCCGCGAGAACACGTCGCGGCCCAACTCGTCGGTGCCGAACCAGTGACTGCCACTCGGAGCACGGAAGTTCTGCGACGGCACACCCTTCAGCGGGTCCTGGGAGGTGAACAGATCCGGCCAGAACGAGGCCAGCACCACCAGCACGAGGAGGGTCACGGACAGGAGCAGCCCCGGGCGGCGTACCACGAAGCGCAGCAACCGTCGTACGTCCACGCGGCGCCCGGGATCAGGCTTCGGCCCCGCCTCGACCGGGCGGGCCGGTCCCAGTGCTGTTTCGGCGGGGTCGTCGACAAGGCTCTGGCTCATGTGAGTACCGCCCTTCTGCCCGAGGCCACCACGATCCGCGGGTCCAGGAGTGGATAGACCAGGTCGATGACCAGGTTCGTCGTCACGAAGATCAGCGCACCGAAGACCACCACCCCCTGGACCAGCGGGATGTCCTGGGCCGTGACCGCCGCCGCGGTGACCCGGCCGAGGCCGTCGCGGGAGAACACCGTTTCGACGACGACCGAACCGGCGATCAGCTGCCCCACCAGCAAGCCGACGACCGTCAGGGCCGGCAGGGACGCGTTGCGCAGCGCATGCCGCAGATGAACCCGCCACCGCCCGGCGCCCTTGGCCCGCGCGGTCTCCACATACGCCTGGTCGAGCGAGGTGAGCAGGCTTTTGGCGAGGACCTGCGCGACCTGCGCGCCCGTCGGCACCGCCAGCGTAAGCGCCGGCAATACCAGCCCCTTGAATCCGTCGTTGCCGAACGCCGGGAACCAGCGCAGCCGGAACGAGAACAACTCGACCAGCAGGAGCCCCACCCAGAACGTCGGGACGGACACCCCCAGCGGCGGCAGCGACAGCAGCAGCTGCCGCAGCCAGCGCTGGGCGGTGTAGGTCGCCAGCACCGCCAGACCGCCGCCGAGGAGCACCGCGAGCAAAAGGGCCGCGCCGGTCAGCTGCAGCGTCTGCGGCAGCGCATCGGCCAGCGTTGAGGTCACCGGCCGACCGGTGGACACCGAGTCGCCGAAGTCCCCGCGCACCGCCCGGCCGAGGTACTCGGCGTACTGCACCAGCACCGGCTTGTCGAAGCCGTACTCGTGCCGCAGGGCGGCGAGCTGCTTCGGGTCGACCTGCCCCGAGTCCATACCAGCGCTGGCCATCGCCGTGACCGGGTCGCCCGGCAGATAGTCCAGCACCAGGAACGAGACCGTGTAGGCCGCCCACAGCACCCCGACCGCCTGGGCCAGCCGCTTGATCACATAGCGGCGCATGCGCTAGCCGATCCAGGTGTCGTGCAGTTGGATCCGGCTGGAGGCGTCGAAGTTCAGGTCGTGCACCTTCTTCGCCACGCCCAACTGGGTCTGGAGCTCAACCACCGGCACGTAGTGGGCGTTCTGCACGATCAACCGCTGCGCCTGGGTGACCAGTTGCCTGCGCTTGGCCCCATCGACGGTTGCGGCCTGGTCGGACAGGGCGGTGTCAAGGGAACTGACGGGCAGGCGGTAGAAGTTGGCCAGCTTGGTGGAGAAGGAGCTGCGCAGGATGTCGGGGTCGGCACGGGTCACGTTGCCCCACACCGCGTCGTAGTCACCCGACTGGAGGGTCGGGGCGAACTGCGTGATCTGGAGCTGCTTGAGAACCACTTCGACGCCGACGGCCTTGAGCTGCTGCTGGATCAGCTCCAGCGCGGGCTGGTTGGTGGCCGCGTTGGGGAACCACTTGATGGTCAGGCTGAGCTTCTTGCCGTCCTTGGCGCGGATGCCGTCGCTGCCGGTCTTCCAGCCGGCCCCGTCCAGCGAGGACTTGGCCGCGGCGGCGTCGAAGGTCAGGCCGGAGGCGAAGTCGGTGTAGTCGGGCGTGGTGTGCGCGAGGACGCTGGTGGCCGGGCGGGTGCCGGTCGGAAACACGGTGTCGGCGATCTGCTGCCGGTCAACGGCGTACAGGATCGCCTGGCGCACCTTGGCGTCCTTGAGCAGCGGCCGTGAGTTGTTGAGGCCGAGACCGAACACGACGCCGGGGTTGGCCCGTCGCTGGAGGGTGACCTGGCCGCCCTTGAGGGCCGCCTCGTTGGCCTTGCCGACGCTGGAGACGGCGTCGACCTGGCCGGACTGCAGGCTGCCGGCCCGCACACCCGCCTCCGGCACCACCTTGAACACCAGCTTGTCCAGGTACGCCTCGCCCTTCCTGGACCACAGCGAGGAACCCCAGGCGTATCCGGTGCGCTTGGCGAGGGTGAGGGACTGGTTCTGCACGTACTGCTTCAGCACGAAGGGCCCGGACCCGATCACCCCCTCGCTGCACTTCCGCTGCGGGGTCTTCTTCACGCTCGCCGAGGACTCGATCCCCAGCGAGTGTGTCGAAGTGGCCTGAAGAAACTGGGCGTTGGGCTGGCTGAAGGTCACCTTCACGGTGAGCGGGTCGACCACGGTGGTGCTCTTGACGCCGCTCAGATAGCCCTCGGCGAGCGTCCCCAGGGCGCCGAGCTTCGGCACCGCGTCGAAGTTGTCCTTGACCACCTGCGCGGTCAGCTTCGAGCCGTCGCTGAAGGTGACGCCCGACCTCAGATGGAACGTGAACGTCGTGGCGTCGGAGCTGACATCCCAGCTCTTCGCCAGCCACGGCACGATCTTGCCGGTCTTGGGGTCCTGGTCCGTCAGGGAGTCCACGACCTGGCGCACCGAGTAGATGGTCTCGTTGCTGGCGACCTGCTGCGGATCCACGCAGCCGGCGTCCGAACCCACCGCGAAGGTCAGGGTGCCGCCGGACTTGGGCTGCCCGGCGCCGCTGCCGGAATCGCCGCCGCCGGAGCCGCAGGCGCTCAGCAGAACACTGGTGGTCACAAGGGCGGTCAGTGCCGCCCACCGGGAGGATCTGACATGGGAAAGTGCAGTCACGGAGGGCTTCTCCAACTCGTGTCACCAGGCACGGACGCCGTACGAGGCATGGCCGTGCGTGGGCATGCGGCCCCGGCCGGCGCGACGCCGGTGCCGAGGGGGCGCTGTGCAGGCGGGGATCAGAGGGAAAAGGGAGGATCAAAGGCAGGCGGAGATCAGGCGCAGGCGGGTGCGGCGACGACAGGTGTCGTACCGCGGCCTGGGGCGGGAAGACCCGTCAGGCCTGACAGAGACAGCTGGTCGAGCGCTTGAGGTCGATGTGGCGCCGACGCGAGAGCCGGGAGAACACGGTGGCGCCGGCGAAACGGGCGCTGAGGTCACCACCGTGCCGCATATCGGTCCTCCGCCTATCCGGCCCCGGTCACGGGGCCACGCGCTTGCGGGATCGTCGGTGATCCCGCCGGGCTTTCACCTGGAGCACCCCACCGCGCGGGAGGGTTGCCGGTCAGCGAGCCAGGGCTTGACGCTGACACTCAATGCCGTTCGTGATCCTACGGAGCGGTCTTGGCGTGCGTCAATGGCGCAAAAGGACGCTCCGTCAGGGGAGTCGGGGCGTGAGTGCGTCCGGCTCAGGAGCCTCCACGCTCGCGGGGGATCTTCTGGCCGGCCTCGATCGCCACGGGCAGCCGGTTCTCGGCCGGGGGCAGCGGGCAGGTGGCCAGGTCCGTGTAGGCGCACGGCAGGTTCGCGGCGCGGTTGAAGTCCAGGACGACCGTGCCGTCGGCGGCGGGCGGATCGAGCGCCAGGGACCGGTTGGCGGCGTAGGTGGTGACCCCGGAGGTCGCGTCGGTGAACAGCACCAACAGCCGTCCCGCACCAGGGCCGGGAAATGCGGTCAGCGACAGCGGGCGCCCGTCGAGCTCGAACTCGACCCTGCCCGGAGCGTCGTACACATGCTCAAGGCCTTCGACCGCGGCGCCCACGGTGGTCGGCCGCGGTGTGTCGAAGGGGATGTAGCGGCCAGGCACGGCCCAGCGCGGATCGGGGGCGTAGGCGGGCGTGCCGGTGAAAGCCGTGCGCAGCGGCGCGTCCGGGTGCCGGGGGCGCACGATGTCGTTGCCGCCGCGCTTGGCGACCTCGATGACGGCGTCTCCCCAGACGGCGTCGACGCCGCCGCGCTCGGGCAGCACGCCGAAGCGGTGCTGGCCGCGCACCGGCGTCCCGTCGACGACCAGCTCCTCTCCCTCGTCGAGGTCCACGACGACGCCTTCGGGGCCGGTGTGCCACGAGCCGGGCGCGTCCGGGAAGCGCTGGGGCCGGTCGTCGAGCCAGTGCAGGCCGGTGACCGCCAGAAATCCGTGCGGGGCGGCGAGCCGGGCATCCTGGCTGCGGTACCACTCCAGCCAGGTCTCGGTGAAGGCGTGGAGGTCCGTGGTGGTGGCCTCGGTGGTCATATGGGGAATCTCCTTTGTGCCGGGGGTGCCTTCGGGCAGGGGATGCAAGGGGTTGTCGGGCCGACGGGTGTACTCAGCCGGCCAGTTCGCCGAGGAGTCGCCAGGTGCGTCGGCGGTCGGCTGCTCCCGCGATCTCGGTGACCGAGAACACGACCTCGGTGGCGCCCGCGTCGTGACGGCGCACCTCGGCCTCGAACGTCTTCTCGTCGCGCCGGGCCGGAGGTTCAGCCCGCCTGCCGCTGGCGCGGTGCGGACCGGTGGGTGAGGGGTGCGCGCAGGCCGAGGTTCTCGCGCAGGGTGTTGCCGGTGTATTCGGTGCGGTAGATCCCGCGTTCCTGCAGTTCCGGGACGAGCAGGTCGACGATGTCGTCGAGGCCGTCGGGGATGAGGTACGGCGTGACGTTGAATCCGTCGACCGCGCCGTGCCGTACATAGTGGGCGAACTTGTCGGCGAGGCCGGACGGAGTGCCGACGTGCCCGCGCTGCGGGCCCAGCGCGATGACGGTCTCGCGCAGCGACCAGCCGTGCGCCTCCGCCTTCGCCCGCCACTCCGCGACGACGGCACGCGGGTCGGCGACGCGCCGAGCACCGAAGGAGCCGTCGTTCTCGGTGACGACCGGGTCCTCCTTGGGCAAGGGGCCGTCGGCGTCGTGGTCCGACAGGTCGATGCCCCACAGCAGCCCGGCGATCCCCAAGGCCGTTGCATGGGTGACCTGTTGGAGCCGGACCCAGCGCTTCTTCTCCTGAGCCTCCTCCTCCGTGGCGCCGATGATGATCTCGGTGCCGGGCAGGATCCGCAGATCGTCTTCGGGCCGCCCGACCGCGCGCAGCCGGCGCCGGATGTCGTCGGCGAAGGCCAGTGCGTCGTCGAAGTCGGTGCCGTGCGCGGAGAAGATGACGTCGGCGTTGCGGGCGGCGAAGTCGCGCCCCTCACCGGAGTCACCGGCCTGGAAGATCACCGGATGACCCTGGGCGCTGCGCGGCAGGGTCGGAGCGAGGTCGAGGTCGAACTGCGTTCCCTTGTGCCGCACTTGGCGTACGGCGCCGGGCGCCGCCCAGGCGGGCGCGCCGATGGAGTCGGCGACTGCCCCGTCCTCCCAGCCGTCCCAGAGGGCGCGGGCCAGGGTGAGGAACTCCTCGGCGCGCCGGTAGCGGTCGGCGTGGTCGAGGTAGCCGCCGCGGCGGAAGTTCGCGCCGGTCCAGGCGTTGTCCGTGGTCACCACGTTCCAGCCGGCGCGGCCCTCGGAGAGCAGGTCCAGACCGGACAGGCGGCGGGCCAGATCGGCGGGTTCGTTGAAGGTGGAGTTGGACGTGGAGACCAGGCCGATGCGGCGGGTGACCGCGGCCAGCGCGGCGAGCTGGGTGATGGCGTCCGGCCGTCCGGCCACGTCGAGGTCGTGGATCCTGCCGTCGACCTCACGCAGCCGCAGCCCCTCACCGAGAAAGAAGGCGTCGAACAGGCCGCGTTCGGCGGTCTGGGCGACCCGGCGGAAGGAGGCTGGGTCGATCTGGGAGCCGCTGTCGGGGGCGGACCAGATGGTCCAGTGGTTGACGCCCTGGAAGAACACCCCGAAGTGGAGCTGGGCTTCGGGCCGGGGGACGTCGAGGGGGTCGGTGCGGGTCATCGGGCGTCCTCCGGGGCGGCCGCGGCGGCGGTGGCGAAGCGGTTGGCGGGGCGCTGCAGACCCAGGGTCGAGCGCAGGGACGTGCCGGGCACCGGACGGGCGACAAGACGCCGCTCGGACAGGTCCGGCAGGACGAGGCGGGAGAGGACGGACAGGTCCTCGTCCAGCACCAGCGGATGCAGCCGTACGCCGTCGACGTGACGGCCCAATTCACTAAGCAAGGCAATGAGTTGGTTGGCGGGGCCGATGTGCCGCAGCCTTCCCCGGTCGGTCCATTCCGCGTGTCGTTCGAGATCTGCGACGCGTTCGGCGGCTGTGGCCTCAGGTGTGTCCAGTGCCACTTCGACCTCCGCGAAGACGCGGGGCGTACCGGCGGCTGCGGCGGCCGTGGCGACCGACGCGAGGTCGCGCCCTGTGACGAGCGCGACGTCGAGCTGTGCGTCGGGAACCCGGTCCGGACGGCCCAGGACGACAAGCTGCCCCTGGGGCGGGCGCGGCACGATGGCCGGGCCCTTGACGGCATACGTCTCACCGGTGAAGTCGACGTAGTGGAGCCGTTCGCGGTCGAGGTAGCGGCTGGTGGCCACGGACCGGACGACCGCGTCGTCCTCCCACGAGTCCCACAGGGCGCGGGCCACCTCGATCCCGTCACGGGACTCCCGGGCCCGCGCGTCGGCGCCGGCGACGAGCGGGCGCCCCCAGGCCCGGGCCGCCTCGGGACGCTCCTCCTCCGTCACCACCCACCCGGCGCGACCGGCGGATATGTGGTCCAGGGACGCCAACTGACTGGAGACGTGGAAGGGCTCCGCATACGTGACCGGGACGACCGGCGCGATCCCAATGGTGCTCGTGGACGCCGCGACGAAAGCCGCCCGCTCGACTGCGCCGATCCGGCCCACCGGATCCGGTGCGGCGCTCGGCGGCAGCACGCCGTCGTCCAGGGTGATCAGGGTGAACCCGGCGTTCTCGGCGATGGCCGCGACCCGGGCCACGCGGCGCGGCGTGAGCAGTTGATCGGGGGAGTGGGCGGCGCGGCGCCAGGCCGCGGGGTGGGCGCCGTCGCCGTCGAGCTCGACGGCGAGGTGCAGGGCAGAGCCGGACAATGGGGTTCCTTCCGGGAACACGGGAGCACGAAAACGCGAGCGCGCGCGGCCACAGGCCACGACGAGACAGCCGGCAGGGGTCAGACGTGCACGGAAGGACAAACGGCGGAGGAGGTGCGGCAGTAGTCGACATGCCGCCGGGTGATCAGCCGCGCACCAGTGCACGCACCGCGCGGTGCCGTGCCCAGTACGTGCATCGAAGCCTCCACCTGTCAGGAACTTCCCCGTTCAACGTATGTCGTCCACCCCGCTGAATGTCAAGGTCGACCATGGGCGCAGGGCCGTCTCGCCCGCTGGGACGCATGGTGGACTCATCTTTCCGAGTGTGCTTTGATCCGGCCATGGAGACCACTGGCACGGCACACACGGTGCTGCTCGACCCGTTCTGGGTGAGCCGCCGCGCCGACCAGTTCGACCAGGTCTGTTGCTGACCGCCATTCGACGGCTCGCGATCTCGTTCATCTCTTTCTGCCTGCTGCCTCCTTTCGCCCTCAACTAGACATTTTCAGGGCGTAGTTGTGGAGCGCGCGTGTCGGCCTTGCCGTGAAGGAATCTCCCATGGCCCAGTCCACAGCCTTGCCTGTCATCGACATCTCCCGCTTCCGCGCCCCGGACGCGGACCGTGACGCTCTCCTCGCCGAACTCCGCTCCGCCGCCCACGAGGTGGGCTTCTTCTACGTCACCGGGCACGGTGTGTCAGCGGCACTGCGGGAAGAGGTACTGAGCGCGGCCCGCCGCTTCTTCGCGCTGCCGGAAGAGCAGCGGCTGGAGATCGAGAACCTCAACTCACCGCAGTTCCGCGGCTATACGCGCACCGGCACCGAATACACGGGGGGCAGCGCCGACTGGCGCGAGCAGATCGACATCGGCCCGGAGCGGGCAGCGCTCGAGACCGGCCCGGACGATCCCGACTATCTGCGCCTGATCGGCCCCAACCAATGGCCCTCCGCCCTACCGGAGCTGCGGGACATCGTGCTGCGCTGGCAGGCGGAGGCGCTGCGGGTGAGTCGTGAGGTGCTGCGGGCGCTCGCCGCGGCGCTCGGGCAGGACGAGGGCTACTTCGACCAGTGGTTCGACGACGAGGCGGCCGTGCACGTGAAGATCGTGCACTATCCGCCGCGCGTCGCCGAGGGCACAGACCAGGGCGTGGGTGCGCACAAGGACTACGGCTATCTCGCGCTGTTGCAGCAGGACGAGGTCGGCGGGCTCCAGGTGCAGCGCGAGGACGGCGAGTGGATCGACGCGGTACCCGTGCCCGGCGCGTTCGTGTTCAACATCGGTGAGATGCTGGAGATCGCCACCCAGGGCTATCTGAAGGCCACTCAGCACCGGGTGGTCAGTTCGCTGCCCGGTGTTCACCGTTACTCGACCCCCTTCTTCCTCGGTCCGCGCCTGGACGCGGTTGTCCAGCCGCTGCAACTTCCCCCGGAGCTAGCGGCGTTGAGCCGTGGCGTGACCGACGACCCGGACAGCCCGTTGCTCGCGGCCTTCGGGGAGAACGCGGTCGTCGGCTGGCTCCGCTCGCATCCGCGGGTCGCCGAGCGCTGGTGGTCCGACGTCCTGGTGAAACGGGAGGCCTAGAACCCATGAGCAACTGGGCCTTCGAGACCCGTCAGGTGCATGCCGGCGCCGTTCCCGACCCCGCGACCGGCGCCCGGGCGGTGCCGATCCACCAGGCCACCAGCTACGTCTTCCGGGACACCGCGCACGCCGCCGCGGCCTTCGAACTGGCCGACCTGACCACTCACGCCTACACGCGGCTGTCGAACCCGACCACCGCGGTGGCCGAGGAGAGGATCGCCTCCCTGGAGGGCGGGTCGGCCGCGGTCGCCGTGGCCAGCGGCCAGGCCGCGACGAGCCTCGCCCTGCTCAACCTGGCACGCGCAGGCGATCACATCGTCGCTTCGTCGTCCCTGTACGGCGGGGCCCGCACCCTCTTGGAGCACACCTTCGCCGACTTCGGCATCGATGTCACCTTCGTCGACGACCCGGACGACCTGGGCGCCTGGTACACGGCCGTACGTCCCACCACGAAGGCGTTCTTCGGTGAGACCATCGGCAACCCACGCGGCAACGTCCTCGACATCGAGACGGTGGCCCGCATCGCCCACGAGGTCGGCGTGCCGCTCGTCGTCGACAACACCGTGCTCACGCCCTACCTGCTGCGCCCGTTCGAGCACGGCGCCGACATCGTCGTGCACTCCACCACCAAGTTCCTCTCCGGCCACGGCACCGGTATCGGCGGGGTCGTCGTGGACGGCGGGCACTTCGACTTCGGTGCCGACCCCGATCGATGGCCGGGACTGACCCGCCCCGATCCGACGTACAACGGCCTGTCCTTCTGGGACTCCTTCTCCGACCTCGGCCTCGCCTACTTGTTGCGTCTGCGTACCCGCCTGGTCCGGGATCTGGGACCGGCCGTCTCGCCCTTCAACAGCTTCCTGCTCCTGCAGGGCCTGGAGACGCTCAGCCTGCGCATCGAACGGCACGTCTCCAACACCCAGTCGCTCGCGGAATGGCTGGAGGAACAGCCCCAGGTGACGCGGGTGCACTACGCCTCCCTGCCCTCCAGCCCATGGCAGACGCAGGCCAAGCGGTATCTGCCGCGCGGTGCCGGAGCGGTCCTCGCCTTCGAACTCGCCGGTGGCCTGGAGGCGGGCCGGCGTTTCGTCGAGGGCGTCAGGCTGTTCAGCCATCTCGCGAACATCGGCGACGTACGCAGCCTCGTCATCCAGCCCGCCCACACCACCCACGCCCAACTGGACGCCGGTCAGCAGGCCGCGGCCGGGGCCACCCCCGGCCTGGTGCGGCTGTCGGTCGGGATCGAGGGCGTCGACGACCTGATCGCCGACCTCGAAGCAGGGCTGAGAGCAGCCGCCGTATGAACCCCGTCGCCGGCACCCGAGGAACACGGTCCGCCATGCGCCGCAGCACCGCCCTCCGGCTCGCCGCCGACTCAGTCCTCGCCGGCCTGGCCGCGATCGCCTGTGGCACCGGCGCGGCCGACGACCCGGTGAACGCAGGGGCGAGCAGCCTGGACGCCTTCGCCGAGCGCGTCATCCCCTGGCTGCGGCGCCGCAGCAGGTTCCGCACCTACTGCACGCGCCGCCCACTGCGCGATCACCTGGGCCTGCCGCGGTCGTCCCGGCGGGCGTAGTGCTCCCGGGAGAAGACCGCGCCGCACGACGGGTGCTGCTGGTGTGCATGGCGGCGGGCGCGACGACCCTGCTGGACCAGGCTGTGCTCAACATCGCGATCCCCGGCATGCGCCAGTCGCTCGGGGCCACCGGGGCGGACGTCCAGTGGATCGTGGCCGGGTACTCGCTGGCCTTCGGCCTGGCCCTCGTGCCCGGTGGCAGCCTCGGTGACCTGCACGGGCGCAAGCGTCTCTTCATGGCCGGGGTGGCGGTCTTCCTCCTGGCCGGGGTGACGGCCGCGACCGGAGATGAGCCGGAGACCCTGATCGGTGCCCGGCTGGTCCAGGGTGCTGCGGCTGGGCTCGTCAACTCGCAGGTGTTCGGCACCCTGCAGGATGTCTTCCACGGTCCGGCCCGCGGGCGTGCGCTTGGCCTGTACGCGGTCACCGGCGGCGTGGCCACGGCCCTCGGCCCGCCACTCGGCGGTGGGCTCGTCGCCGGACTCGGCCCCGAGGAGGGCTGGCGGTGCTGCCTGTTGATGAGCACTCCGTGCGCGGTGCTCACCCTGATCCTCGCGGCCCGCCTGCTGCCCCCGCCCAGGCGCACCGCCCACAACTCCCGGCTGGACGTCCTCGGCCTCGGTCTGCTCTGCGGCTGCACGCTGACGTTGATGGTGCCCTTCATCCGCACCCCGGACGGCGGGGGAGAAACACTGCTGTGGGGCACCGCGGCGGGCGTGCTGGCAGCCGTTTTCGCCGTGCACCAGCGCCTGCGGGTGCGGCGGGGCCGTCAGCCGCTGGTGCACCCCGCGCTGACCTCATCGAAGCCGTACATGCTGGGCACAGCCGTCGCCATGGCCCAGTTCGGCTCCTCACTGGCCGCGTTCCTCGTACTCACCGTCTTCCTGCAAAGCGGCCTCGGTCTGTCCGCTCTGCTCACGGCGGCGGTCACCCTCCCCGGGGCGGTCGGGATGGGCGTCTCCTCGGCCCTGGCCTGGCGGCTCGTGCGACGGATCGGACCGCGTACGGTGACCGTCGGACTGACCCTGGGCATCGGTGCCGCTCTGACGGGAGCGGCAGTCGCGCTCTACGCGCCGACGGAGGCGCTGCCGATGACACTGGCGGGGACGCAGCTGATGTCCGGCACCGCCGGAGGGCTCACCGTCTCGCCCAACCAGACCCAGGTGCTGCAGCACGCGCCGGCCGAGGCCGCGGGAGTGGGCGGCGGCGTCCTGCAGATGGCCCAGCGCATCGCGGCGGCCATCTGCCTCAGCGCCGTCCCGGCGGTCTATCTGCACGCCGCTTCCGGTCCCCCGGGAGACGGTCAACCTCGGTCGGGGTATGCGCTGGCCTCCTGTGTCTGCGCGGGCCTGCTCGCCGTGGCCCTGCTGCTGTCCTCGAGGCGCCGCCCCGTCCCGCCGTCTCGCCTGTCCGCACCCGCGGAGGCGCGCCACGCCGACGCGGTTCCCCGTTCCAGGGAATCGACCTGATTCCCCGTGGCGCGGGTGTCGCACCTCGCCCTCCTCATGCCTCAGCGGCTCTTTCACCCCTACCGAAAACCGAAGGAGATCACGTGAGTTCGACCAGAATGCGGCCCGCCCTCGTAGTCCTGGGTGCGGCGGCGCTGTTGACCGCGTCCGTCGCCGTTCCCCAGGCCTCGGCTGCCGGCCGTACGTCCACGTCCCTCGCCTGGTACGACGCCACCGCCGAGACCGTCGCGGCGGCCGGGGCATCCACCCAGATCACCAACAGCCGTACGTGGGCCATCAGTTGGCTCGCGGCCGCCAGGGCCACCCGGAGCGTGCCCACGGGCGTCGAGCGCGGCGTGTATCAGCCGGCGGCGCTCGCCGGGGCCGTACACCGTGCGCTGGTGACACTGGTCCCGAGCCGTGCGGAGCAGCTCGACGCGACGTACAGGGAGACCCTCGACGCGATCCCCGATGGCCCCGCTGAGGAGCGGGGTGTCGCAGCCGGGGAGAAGCAGGCCGATCTTGCCCTGAAGTCGAGGGAGGGCGACGGCCTGGATCCCGCCTCGGTCAACGCGCCCTATCCCGTGAAGCCCGCGGCGCCGGGCGTGTGGCAGCCGACGCCGCCCGACTACGCACCGGCGGCCCAGTACGGCAACCGTCTCGCCAAGCCGTTCCTGCTCAAAACGCAGAACCAGTTCCGGCTCGGCCCGCCGCCCGCCCTCGACTCCCGGCGTTACGCCGCCGACCTCGCGGAGGTGCGGGCGTACGGTGCCGCGGACAGCGCGGTGCGCAGCGCCCGCCAGACCGAGACGGCCGCCTTCTGGCTGGGCTCCTCCCTCACCCTCTACACCGAGCCGCTGCGGGTGGCGCTCTCGCGCGCGGACCAGGGGATCGCCGGGCAGGCGCGGCTGGTCGCGCTCTTCCACGTGGCGCTGGTGGACACACAGATCGCCACCTCCGACAGCAAGTACACCTACGAACGCTGGCGTCCCGTCACCGCGATCCGCACCGGCACCATCGACCCTGACCCGGACTGGACGCCGCTGCACACCACCCCCGCTCATCCGGACTACCCCAGCGGCCACAACACCTACGCGGGCGCCGCACAGACCGTGCTGTCGGCACTGGTCGGGCCGCGTACCGCCCCGTTCGACCTGACCAGCCCCACCGCGCCCGGGGTGACGAGGACGTACACCGCCTGGAAGCAGCTCGCGGACGAGAACGTGGACGCTCGGGTCTTCTCCGGCATCCACACCCGGTCGGCCGACGAGGCAGGGATCACGCTTGGCACGAACGTGGCACGGTACGTCCTGCAGAACGCGGGACGGCTCCTCGCCCCACGCTGACCCTCCGAGCGCTCAACGGCAGCGCGGCACCCAATCCGCGGTGCTGACGAAACGCAGGCGATGACCGTACCGAGGCCTCGCCGTTGTGTGGGGCCTCGGTGGGCCAGGCTCATTCGAACGCCGCCGCCTCGCGCAGCGCCTGGGCCGCATGACCCCACCCCGGCGCACCGCCCGCAACTCCCGGCTGACGTTCTCGGCCTCGGCCCGCTCTGCGGCCGCCCGCTGACGCTCACCGGGGTGCCGTGTCCGCAATGCAAGACCTGCCCGGAAAATTATTGACCGACGTGGTGGACCTCTGCTGAACTCCCGTCTTATGAACCCGCGCGTGGACCTCACTCGGCGGCGCCACATCGACCTGGCGCACGTCTCCAGCGCGTTTTGTTGTCGCTGACGCGGCAAGGGATCGTCGTATCCACCTTTTGAGGGCTCCCCTCCCTCCCACCTCCCTCGTATGAGCCGGGAGCCTGTTCGCGCACGTCGACGCGGCCGCTGAGATCGCGGCTGTAGCGGTCCTGCGACCACGCGCCTTCTGCGACCACGCGTCCTCTCTCCGGCCGGCCCAGTCCGGTATTCCGCATGGTCGATCAGTCCTGCGCGGTACCCAACCCCCTTCACTCGACTCCCCGTTCTCCAGCACCCCTTGGCGTGCCCATCTGCCCGGGAGGGATCCCCTCATGCCTCCGTCCATCCGAAAGCTCACCGGCCGCATCGGCGCGGTCGTCGACGGCGTCGACCTCGCGGCGCCACCCGACATCGCGACAGTCACGACGCTCCGAGACGCCCTCAACGAGCACAAGGCGATCGTGTTCGACGACGTGCAGCTCGACAACGCCGGCCAAGAGCGCGTGGCCGGGTGGTTCGGCGAACTCACCACCGCCCATCCGAACGTGCCGGCCGCCGACGGCACGACGAATGTCCTTGCCGTCGACAGCGCGACGTCCAAGGCCAACGAGTGGCACACGGACGTCACCTTCGTGGTCAACCCGCCGCAGCTCACCACGCTCCGGTCCATCGTGACCACGCCCTACGGCGGCCAGACGCTCATCGCCAACGCCGCCGCGGCCTACCGCGACCTGCCCGAACCGCTGCGCTCCCTCGCGGACACGCTGCGCGTCGTGCACACCAACCAGCACGACTACGCCCGCCCCGCAGCCACGACGGCGCAGCGACAGGAGTACGACCGGGCCTTCGTCTCGACGCCCTACGAGACCGAGCACCCGGTCGTGCGAGTCCATCCGCTCACCGGCGAACGCGGGCTGTTCATCGGTGGCTTCGCCAAGCGGATCGTCGGCCTGTCGAGCGGCGACTCGGCAGATCTGCTGCGCATCCTCCAGTCGTATGTGACCCGTCCGGAGAACATCCTGAGCTGGACCTGGTCTCCGAACCAGCTGCTGATCTTCGACAACCGGATCACCCAGCACTACGCGGTGGACAACCACGACGACCACCCGCGCCGCCTCAACCGGGTGACGATCGCAGGAGAGGTACCGACCGGTGTCGACGGCCGCCGCAGCGAGCAACTGATCGGCGATGCCTCGCACTACAGCAGCGTGCTGGCGGTGGCGGCATGACCGATCTCGGCCTCAAGGCGCCGGCCGTCACCAAGGTCCCGGACGCCGGGACGACGGGCACGCGGGAACGCGAGGTGTTCCTGCCGCGCGACGCCCGCCGCCGGACGCCGCTCAGTACGCTCCGCGAGCGCCTGCGCTGGCCGCTGGGCATCTACACGACTCCGGTCGCGATCCTCATCGCCTGGGAGATCCTCGCCCGGGCCGGAGTGTTGGCGAAGACCTACGCCCCCGCGCCGACGTCGATCGTGAGGTCCGCCGTCGATCTTTGGCAACAGGGCGTCCTCGGGCCGGACTTGGCCATCTCGCTGCAAAGGGCCGGCATCGGTCTCGCGATCGGTCTGACGGTGGGCATCGTCAGCGGGGTGCTCGGCGGGCTGCTACGCAGCGGTGAGTACCTGTTCAACGGCTTGGTACAGGTGCTGAACACGATCCCCCTCCTCGCGGTGCTGCCGCTGATGATCGTGTGGTTCGGCATCGACGAGCTCACGAAGGTGCTGCTGATCTCCTTCGGCGCCGGTGTCCCGATGTATCTCAACCTGTTCGCCGCGATACGGGGCGTCGACCAGCGGCTGATCGAAATGGCGCGCACGACGGGCGCGGGCACCTGGCGCCTGGTGACGCGCGTGCTGGTGCCCGGGGCCCTGCCAGGGTTCCTGGTGGGCCTCCGGTTCTCCCTCGCATACAGCGTCCTGGGTCTCGTCGCCGCCGAAACCGTCAACGCCGACGCGGGACTTGGCTTCCTCATCACTCAGGGGCAGACCTATCTCCAGACCAACCAGGTCTTCGTGGGGCTGGTGATCTACTCGCTCCTCGGTCTGCTCGCCGACCAGCTCGTCCGGGCTCTCGAGCGGGTGCTGCTGCGGTGGCGACCCAGTTATGAGGCGTCATGAGCAGCACGACCGCGACAGAGCCCCGTCGACAGACCGGGGCAGTCGTCGAACAGGTGGTCCGGCAGTTCGGTGACCGGGTGGTGCTCGACCACCTCGACCTCACCATCGCCGACGAGGAGTTGGTGATCCTGCTCGGCCCTTCGGGCTGCGGCAAGAGCACCCTGCTGCGGCTGCTCGCCGGACTGGACCGGCCCGACGGCGGGCGCGTGGAGGTCCCGGCCCGGCGTGCGATCGTCTTCCAGGCCGACCGGCTGCTGCCCTGGCAGCGGGTACTGCGCAACGTCACGCTCGGCCTGCACGGGTACGACGCTGAGCAGCGGGCCCGCGACGTACTGGCCGAGGTCGGCCTCGCCGGCCGCGAGAAGGCGTGGCCCAAGGAACTCTCCGGCGGCGAGGCCCAGCGGGTCTCACTCGCGCGGGCGCTCGTCTCCGAGCCCGAACTCGTCCTGCTCGACGAACCGTTCGCCGCCCTCGACGCGATCACCCGGCTGCGCATGCACGACCTCGTACGCGCGCTGCGGACCAAGCATCAGGCGGCCATGCTGCTGGTCACCCACGACGTCGACGAGGCGATCGCCCTGGCGGACCGCATCGTCGTCATGAGCAACGGCCGCATCGGCACCTCGCACGAGGTGCACCTCACCGCCGCGGACCGCGAGGCGGGCATCGCACGCGAGGAACTGCGCGCCCGGCTCCTGGAAGACCTCGGCCTCGCCGGCCAGCACTGACCTCCCCGAACACCCTCACCCAGCACAGAAAGCACCACACCCATGCGAAAGAGAACCACGAGACTTATCGGCGCAGTCGGCTCGCTCGCCCTGGCGAGTACCCTCGTCGCCTGCGGAGGATCGTCGTCGGACACCGCCGCGCCGCTGAGCAACGCCGTCGACGCGAGTGACGCCAAGCACCCCGAGTGGAGCAAGTACACCTTCACGATCGGCGACAACGGCGGTGACGGCAGCCAGGAACTGGCGAAGGTCACCGGCGTGTTCGACAACGCGCCCTACAAGGTGAAGTTCGCCCGCTTCACCTACGGTCCGCCGCTTGTGCAGGCCGCCGCCTCGGGCGGCATCGACCTGGGCAGCGTCGGCGACGTACCGCCGATCACCGGCGCCGCGAAGGAGTACGGCTTCAAGGTCGTGGCCGTCAACCGCTCGCTCACACCCACCCAGTCGAACGAGAACATCATCGTGCCAAAGGGCTCGAAGCTGAAGACGGCCGCCGACCTCAAGGGCAAGAGGATCGCTGTCCCGCAGGGCAGTTCGGCCCACGGTCTGGCCTTGAACGCGCTGAAGAGCGCCGGTCTCACCCCCAAGGACGTGAAGCTGGTCTTCCTCGACCCGGCGGCCGGCGCCACGGCGTTCAACACCGGGAAGGTGGACGCTTGGTCGATCTGGAACCCGCAGTCGGCGATCGCGGTCAAGAACGGCGCGCGGATCCTGGTGAAGGGCCTCCCGCCGATCGACCAGACGAGCAGTTACTACGTCGCGAGCGACACGTCGCTGAAGGACAAGACCAAGCGTGCGGCTCTTACAGACGTCCTGAAGAGGCTGTCGCGAGAGTTCGCCTGGGCGGTCAAGAACCCCGACGAATACGCGCAGGCGCTGTCGAAGGAGCAGGGCATCCCGCTGGATGACGCCAAGGCGTCCCTGGCCGCCTACTCGAACCGGGTGACTCCGGTGGAGCAGTCGGACATCGAACTGGAGCAGAAGCTCGCCGACGCCTTCCTGGAGGCGGGGCAGATCACCAAGAAGGTCGACGTCCCATCGATCGTCGACAACCTTCTGCCGGCCGGTTACGACAGCTCGAAGCTGAAGGTCACCTCATGAGCGCGCGACGGAGGAGGCTCCACCTCAACGCCTTCCTCATGGAAGCGGGCCACCACGAGGCGGCGTGGCGGCTGCCGCACAGCAATCCCCGGGCCGACTTCGACCTACGGCACTGGATCGAGCTGGCACAACTGGCGGAGAGCGCCAAGTTCGACTCGCTGTTCCTCGCGGACGGCCCGGCCCTCATCGGCACCGGTGAGTTCCGGCCGCCGGGCCAGCTCGAACCGCTGACGCTGCTGACCGCGCTGTCCCAGGCGACCAGCAGGATCGGCCTCATCGCGACCGTGTCCTCGACGTACAACGAGCCGTACAACCTCGCCCGTCGACTCGCGTCCGTCGACCACGTCAGCGGCGGCCGGGCCGGCTGGAACATAGTCACCTCGGCAGGGGCCGACGAGGCGGCCAACTTCGGCCTCGACGACCGCCCCGGCCACGCCGAGCGCTACGCCCGCGCCGACGAGTTCCTGAAGGTCGCCAAGGCGCTGTGGGACAGCTGGGAGTCCGAGGCCGTCGTCGCGGACAAGGCCGCCGGACGCTACGCCGACCCCGCACGCCTGCACCGGCTCAGCCATGAGGGCAGGTACTTCAAGGTGGCCGGCCCGCTCAACGTCGAGCGTCCGCCGCAGGGTTACCCGCTGCTGGTCCAGGCCGGCTCCTCGGAGGACGGCAAGGACTTCGCGGCACGGCACGCCGAGGCGATCTTCACCGCGCACACGACGTACGAGCGTGCGGCCGGCTTCTACGCGGACATCAAGGCACGGACCAGGGCCGCGGGGCGCGACCCGGACGGTGTCATCGTCCTGCCGGGCATCGTCCCGTACATCGGCTCGACCGAGGAGGAGGCCCGGGCGCTTGCGCGGCAGTTCGACGAGCTGCGCGTCCCTGAGTACGGGCTGCGTCAGCTGGCCGCGGTGTTCGAGACCGAGCCGTCGGTCCTCGAACTCGACCAGCCGCTGCCGGAGTTCATTCTGGCGAGGCCGAAGCTGGAGGGTTCGCAGAGCCGTTCCGACCTGATCATCGATCTCGCGGTGCGCGAGAAGCTCACGGTCCGGCAGATCATCTCCCGGCTCGGGGGCGGACGCGGCCACTTCGAGTTCGTCGGCACACCCGAGCAGGTGGCGGACACGATCATCGCCTGGTTCGAGGGCGGTGCCGCGGACGGGTTCAACATCATGGCCCCCGCACTCCCCTCGGGCCTGACTGCCTTCGTCGAGCGCGTGCTGCCGATCCTGCGCGGCAAGGGGTTGTTCCGCGAGGAGTACGAAGGCACCACCCTGCGTGAGCACTACGGGCTCCCGGTGCCCGCGAACCAGTTCCACGACTGATCCGCTTCCCACGGCCGGCCCGCTTCCCACGGCCGGCCCGCTTCCCACGGCCGGCCCGCTCGCGACTCCCGCCGCTTCCACTTACCGAAGCGGCGGGAGTCAGGACAGCCACGACTAGCAGCTTTCGCCCGCTCCCCCGGAGGCCAGCCGCTGTGGCGGAGAACCGGACGCAGCGCCCCGCGGTCCTGTCCCGGCCTCGGTCCTGCTAACTTCGGTCCCCGGTCGTGGCGGGGGTAACGAGGGGCTTGATGACGGCAGGAAGTGAACCGTTCCTGATGTGCGTCGAAGACGTCTTCGACCGCAATCAGGGCCGGATGGTCTTGCTGACGGGCCGGATCGAGCGCGGCCGGGTCCGTGAAGGCGACATGGTGGAGACCGTCGGCCTCGACGGCGGCACACTTCTGCCCGTCAGAGGCGTCGAAGTGCACCACCGACGTATCGACGAGGCGGGTGCGGACACGCATGTGGGCCTGCTGCTGCCCGGCGTGGCGTCCGGCTCGATCGAACGCGGACAGGTGCTGGCGGCGCCTGGCTCGGTCGCAGCTTATGCTCGCTTCACGGCGGACATCGCACTGCTGGCCGAGGACCACGGCGGCGCGGAGATACGCAGTGGTGAGCGCCTGCAGTTCCACGTCCGTACCGCCGTAGTCCGGGGGACGGTCATGCTGGCCCCCGACACGGACGCACTCCCACCACTGCACAGGGGAATGGTCACGGCCGCCCTCGAACGGCCCGTCGCCCTCGAGGAAGGCCAGCCCTTCGCCTTCCGACACCACGGCCGTGCCGCCGGCACGGGGACCGTGACCCGACTTCCGAACTGACCGGCCGCGCGGCCACCGACCGGCATGCGAACAACACCGAACCTCCCGCACCGGCGGGCCCGGGCGGGGCGCGACCGGGTCAACGGCTGGGCGAGCAGCCGACTCGTGATGCGAGGCGACCGGTTGCCGTCACCGTGGCCCGCGGGCTGTTCCCGGCTCGGTCGATAGCTCTTGGAACTCAGCGCTGGAGACCGGGTGCCGGCTCGATGACGTCGGGACGCAGACTGGATCGCCCCACGAGTTGCCCTTCATGCCGAGGCGCGCCGCGACGACATCATCGAGGAAGCGTGCGGGGACGCCGACCGTCTCGTGGAACCACCGCAGCGAGTCGCACTCGGGGCAGAGCGGGAAGCACATCCCGTCGTCCTTGAAGCGGAACCGCTGGACTCAGTCCTGCTCGCAGCGCCGACAGACACCTTCGGCTGCGGCATGACCGGCACGATGCTCGAGCGCACGTGCACGTTCCGCAGCCTGCTGGTGGGCACCGTAGGTGTGTGCAGGCCGCTCATTCCGGGGCGACGCGAATGAGGCCCGGGCCGGCATCGACGAACGACTCCCCAGGTTGCACGTCGTGGCCGTTGTCGCAGCGGAGCACCGCATGCACCGGCGCACCGCAGTTCTCGTGGCGTACGACCACCGGGGGCCCCTGTTCGTCGGCGGCCCAGGTGTCGCCCCACTGGCGCAGCGCCATGATGACGGCCCGAAAGTCCCGCCCCTTCTGCGTCAGTTGATAGGCGTACCGCGTCCGCTGGCCGGGCTCCTGGTAAGGGACGCGCTCCAGGAGACCTGCGGCGGTCAGCTCTTTCAGGCGCGCCGCGGCGGCAGGTTCTCCAATGCCCACACGCCTGGCGAAGTCGTCGAACCGGCGTGTGCCGAGGAACGCCTCACGCATGATCAGCATCGCGGTCCTGTTTCCGACGATCTCCAGAGCCCTGGCGATTGAGCAATTGGCCATGGACCAGGCGTCCCGTTCCTTCAGCAGATCCTTCATTTCCCCACCTTCCGCCTGGCTTGCCTTATGCGAAGCCAGCCTATACCGTCGAGGCTGACTTTTGGAAGCGTAAGTCAGCCTAGAGGCGTGCCTCCCGAGGAGGAATCATGGACATCAGCACATCAAGGGTTCTGGTCACAGGGGCCAACCGCGGGCTCGGCAGGGCACTGGCCGAAGAACTGGTCGCGCGCAGTGCCACGGTGTACGGGGCATCCCGCCGACCGGATCAGATCGATCTGCCCGGCGTGAAAGCGATACGGCTCGATGTCACCGACCCCGCCTCCGTCGCCGCGGCGGCGAAGGAAGCCCGTGACATCACCGTGCTGATCAACAACGCGGGCAGTTCCACGGGCGCCGATCTCCTGACCGGCAGCTGGGACGCCGTCCGTCTGGAGATGGAGACCCATTACCTGGGCACCCTCGGCATGATCCGTGCTTTCGCCCCGCTGATGGAGGCCCAGGGCGGGGGCTCCGTCCTCAATGTCCTTTCCGTGCTGTCGTGGATCAGCTTTCCCGCCGTCGGCGCCTACGCCGCAGCCAAGTCCGCGGAGTGGAGCCTGACCAACGCGTTGCGACAGCAGCTCGCACCCCGGGGCATAACCGTGGCCGGACTTCACGTCGGATACATGGACACCGACATGGCCCGCCACGTCACCGAGCCCAAGACCGACCCGGTGGACGTCGCCCGCGCTGCGGTCGACGGCATCGCCTCCGGGGCTGCCGAGATCGTCGTCGATGACCGCAGCCGTCAGGTACAGGCCGACCTCTCCGGTGGCGTCGCCGCCCTGTACCCGCAGCTCGGCTGAGACGAGGACACCGTGACCTCCACTCCATCCCCCGCGCCGGGCCGACTCCGGCCGACCGACCCGCACACCGATGTCCGACTCTCCTCGGACCAGCTCTCCCGGCGCGCCGCCGCCGTCACGCTCATCGCGATGTGCCTGGGCGCCATGACGACCTTCCTGCTGATCACCGCATCGGTGTCAGCGATGTCGGCCATCCAGGATGATCTGCACGTCACTCCCACCGGCCTGGTCTGGATTCCCTCCGCGTACGCCTTGCTCGTGGCCTGCCTGGTGATGTCCGCCGGCACCGTCGGCAATCTCTACGGCCGCAAGCGCACCTTCCTCACCGGCGCCGCGATCATGATCGTCGGCTCGCTCACCGTCTATGCCGCGCATTCAGCGGGAGGCGTCATCGCCGGCCAGCTCGTCTCCGGCCTCGGCGGCGCTCTCATCCTGCCCAACAGCCTGGCCATCCTGGGAGCGGCATTCCCCGACCCCCACCGGCGCACCGAAGTCGTCACCGCCTGGGCGGCCTCCTCGGGCATCGGGCTGGCCGCCGGCCCCCTGATTGCGGGCACCCTCCTGGACCACTTCCACTGGAACACGGTCTTTCTGTCGACCGCTGTCCTCGCCCTGGTCACCATGGCCGTCGCCGCCTTCGTCACCGAATCGCGCGGCCCCGACGGCAAGCTCGACATCCCCGGCCAGATCCTGGCCGTCGTGGGCATCGCCGCTCTCGTCTACGCCCTGATCGAAGGCGGACACGACGGTTACACCAGCCCCAGCATCCTCACCGCCTTGATCATCGCGGTCGCGGCTCTGAGCGGTTTCGTCCTCGTCGAGCGCGCCGGCCGCACCCCTATGCTGGACATGACCTTGTTTCGGTCGGCGTCGTTCAGCGCCGTCATGTTCGTAGGTGCGGTCTCCCTGTTCGGCTTCACCGGCATGGCCATCCTGTCGGTGCTCTTCTACGAGCGCGTTCAGCGACTGTCCGCCCTGGACGTGGGATGGCGGCTGCTGGCCTTCTTCGGCGTCTACGTCGTCGTCGCCTACGCGACCGGACGCGTGATCCGCCGTACCGGCTTCAAGCTCCCGTTGACCCTCGGTTTCATCCTCGGCGCCGCAGCAGCAGCAGGACTCACCACGCTGGATCCGACCACCCCCTATGCCCGGGTGTGGTGGCTGTACGCGCTCTTCGGCGCCGCAAGCGGGATGGTGGCCGCGCCGAGCACCGCCGCCGCCTTGGTCAGCGTCTCGCACGAGCGCGCCGGCATGGCTTCCGGAGCCGTCAACACCTTCCGCCAGATCGGATCCGTCACCGGCTCCTCACTGCTGGGCGCACTCCTCGCCAGCCGACTCCAGTCCCAACTGCCGGCACGGCTCGGCGCCCACCACGTCCCCCGCGCGGCCTGGCCCGCCGTCGAGCACGCCGTCTCCACCGGCAGCGGCGCCCACCGAGCGGTCCCGCCGAACGTGACCGCCGCGATTGACGACGCCTTCACCTCCGGCGTCCATGTCGGCATGACCGTCATCGCCGCCGTGTTCTTGTGCGCGGCCCTCGCCTCGGCCCTGCTGATACAGAACCGACCGCACCACACCACCGCCACGATGAACTGACGTCCGACTTCCGTGAGCGACGCCGCGCACTGTGGGTCCGTTGCGCAGCGATGTCGACGCGGTCTACGGTGCCGGGCCGCTGCATGGGGCGTGGCTCGCCGTGGAAGACCTGGCGGAGCGCGGCGGCCCCAGAGCGCTATGACATGTTCGCCGGGCGGCTGTGCTGTGGCCGATGGAGCCCGGTGCGACAAAGATGCGATGGTCATCCGCCGAGCCGGCCCCTGATCCGGCTCACACCTCGGAAACGCGCGCCATGGAAGGATGCACATGCCAGGGCCGTACTGGAAGGAGACGTGATGCAGGTAGCCGTGGTCACCTTCGACGGGTTCAACGAACTCGACAGCTTCATCGCATCCGCGCTGATCAACCGATGTCGCAAGGACGGCTTGGAAGCTTTCATCACCACCCCGACACCGGTAGTCAGGTCGATGAACGGTGTCGAGGTGACCGGACAGCGCCCGATGGAATTTGTGACCGAAGCCGAGGTGGTGCTGATCGGCAGCGGCGTGAAGACACGAGACGTGGTCGCCGACGACCAGTTGATCTCCCGGTTGCCGCTTGACCCTTCGCGACAACTCATCGGTGCGCAATGCTCCGGCGCGCTCGTGCTCGCCCGGCTGGGGTTGTTGGACGGCATGCCGGCTTGCACCGATGTGAAGAGCCGACCCTTTGTCGAAGCCTGCGACGTGACCGTGCTGGACGCGCCGTTCCACGCCGAGGGGAACATCGCCACAGCAGGCGGCTGCCTGGCGTCCCAGTACCTCGCCACCTGGGTGATCACCCGCGTGCTCGGGGAAGGCGCCGCGCAAGACGTCATCGGCTACGTGGCTCCAGTCGGCGAAAGCCGGGAGACCATCGAGCGTGCCATGCGCGCCGTCCACACGGGCGCGATCGCACTGCGCTGACGTCGAACACCAAAGACGTCCGGCATGCAGCGGGCCTGACCCTCCTCATCCCCGGGCCCGCTGCGACGCCTGGGCTGTGGGAGCGTGGAGCCGGGACGTCGCCGCTGGGCCGGTCGCCATGCGGTGGGTCAGGTGACGCATGCACACCCGGCAGCGGCCTTCGCTTCGGCCGGGGTGTGGGAGGGGTCGATGGCCTGGTCGCCGGGCGTGCAGCAAGCGGCGGTCCGGCAGCATGCCTGCGGCGTGCTGTAGGCGCTCCTGCCGAGGGTGTCGGCACTCGCCTTGACGACGTAGATCTCCTACGGTTCCTTGCCAGATCCGGTCACCCACACCTTGTCCTGCAGGGCGTAGCAGCAGGAGGTGACGTTCTGCTCGAAGGTGGCCAGCCCTGATTTCAGCCGGGTGGAGGAGTCGGTGACCTCCTCAGTGGTGGCGACCTCGACGCCGAGGTGGTCCAGGCGGGTCTCCTCGCCCGCCTGCCCCTCGAGGAGGACGAGCTTGAGCGGCGGCTCGGTGAGGGCGAAGTTGGCGTATCCGTCGCGGCGCTTGGCGGGCTCGGCGCCGAACAGCAATCGACCCGGCTTCCCCCGATCATCCGCACACCGACCTCATCCAATGAGCTGCATGGGTGGCCGAGGAAGCCCCCAGGAGTGCTGTCGGCGTTGACCACGTTCTTGGCCCCGTGCCGCGCACAAGAAGGGAGCAGGCGGCCCTCAGCTGCTGCGACGCCCGGCAAATAGCCGGCCTCGGATTGCGGTCGGAGGTGCGGGCACTGCCGTCGCAGTGTGGTGCATGGCGCCTCACGGCGTTGTCGGCGTCAGCCAGTGAACAGCCCGGGGTTCTTGTGAACGAACCCGGCTACTCCTGCGGCTGACCCGCGCGCTGATCGCCGTGTCGGCCGGCTCGAACCGGTCCAAGGCGGACCAGGATCCCACCACCTGGCTGCCGCCGGCCACCGCATACCGCTCGCTGCCGGTACGTCACCGACTGGGGCCGACAAGACCCGCTGGGGCCTGAGCATCGACATCGCCGAGCAAAGCGCACTGTCTGAGGAACTCGGCAACTGCGCGGATGCTCCGATCACTGTCGTCCTGGCACGCTGACTGCCTTCCGGACCGTAGCGACAGGGCGCGTGGTGCTGGGGCCTGCCCTGCAGGCTGCGGAACGAAAGGTGTGCTGGAAGGGCGCCTAGATCGGCCGTCGAGCGTCTTGCGTGCAAGCGAGGCGGTGCAGTCGGCCGTGCTCGTAGGAGGCCGCCGTTGGCCGTCGCCGGCACCTCCGGGCCTGCGGCGCTCAACCGTCCGTGCCCCACCGCCGTCCAATGGTTGCGGATGTGCCCTGTGGCCCGGCATCTGCAGACTGAATGTACGCACCCGAACCCGTGCGGGAGGCCGCTGTGACAGCTGAACCACATTCCGCGCAACCAGACATGGTGATCACTGCAGTCGACGGCCGGCATGCCGAGGTGACCCTGTCGGGGGAAATCAGCACCCTCCTGCTCCGCGACCTCGAAGCGCTACTAGCTGATCCGCGCCTGCACGCCGCAGAGCACTGGGTACTGGACCTGCACAAGGTGACCGGCATCGACCTGGCGTGCGTCTACGCCCTGCTGCGGGCCGTGACAGAGCACTCCGGAACGGCCGCCGTGTGCGGTGCGCGACGCGCCGTGCTGCGCACCCTGCGGCATGCCGGCCTGGAGAAGGCAATGGTGATCGAGTAGGGCCCGAGTGCCGCACACGCGGAGCGTGCCAGATTGTGGCGGGTGGCCGGTCAGAACGATGGTGATCCGTCGGCCTGGGATACGAGGTGCGGCCGGTGCGGATGGCGTGAGGGGGTGCGTTCGATGATCAGGAAGGCTGCGTCGTCGGTGAGCTGCTCGCCGGTGTGCACGAGCAGGTCGCGGTGGATCTCCTGCAGCAGGGCATCCGGGCTTGATGCCTGAAAGGAAGCGACCCGATCGGCGAGCGGGTAAAAGGAGCCGGTCGGTGAGCGGGCTTCGATCACGCCGTCGGTGTACAGCAGCAGCATGTCACCCGGTTCGAAGGTGAACCGGTCGGTGCGATCGCTGCCTACGCTGAGGGCGCGCAGTCCCAGCAGGGATGATCAGCGCGGGCGACGGCCAACAGGTCGCCTCCGATCTGAGCCTCGTCCTCGGCGGCAAGATACAGCCAGGCCACCCGCAGCGGCCCGATCCGGCGGGGTGGCGGCCGCAGCAAAGCTCGCTGCGCCATCTCGGCCACCGACCGCAACCGGCTCAGCTCCCGGGCATGCCGCTCCCGTACGTAACAGACGAAGACCACCAGAGCCGACAGCCCGCGCCGGTGCTCGGGGAGCCGCTCCCCACGGATATCGCGTAGACGCATATGCCCTTTTCACGCTCTTCTCGGCCGTGCAGGCTCCCAGAGCCTCACGCTCACGCGGGATACCGACCCCCGGCCTGGCAGCAACATCGTGCCTATGGAACGCGTGCGGAACTGCTTGCGTTGGCCGGGACCCGTGCCCCGTGTTCGACGGGAGGGCCGCGGCCAACATGATCGACACCGTTGGCACGCATCCCAGAACGGCGAGGAGCATGTAGACGGCGGACACCACGCAGTAGGCGACCGCGTCCCCAGAGTCTCAGAGCGGCCGGTTCGCCCCCATGCGAAATGGAGAACGATTTGGCGTGCGCAGGCTTCTCGCGGCTGGGCAGCGTTGCCCGCACCAGCACGGCCGCTGCCTACCTCCCCTAGCCGTCGTCGAGGACGAAGAGTGGCTTGGCGCCGTGTACGGGTGCCTCGGCGAGCGAGACAGCTTCGGTGAAGCGCTCGAGCGGGAACGGTCGGCCTTGCGGGATGGTCAGCACCTCGGTGGTGACGAGATCGCGGACCTGGGACAGCGCCTGCAGCGCGACATCGGGTGAGGCGGCGCCGAACCAGCGGTTCAGCCAGAAACCCCGGACGGTTTTGGTCTCGTAAATGACCGAGCGCGCCTGGAGGGGGATCGTCAGCGCAGCCGGGTCCGTCTGCCGATGGGTGGAGAGGGCGCCGTAGACGATGACTTCTCCTCCCGGGGCCAGTGCCTGGGACACCTGGGCGCCCACGGGACCCGCTACACAGTCGAGGGCCTTGCGCACGCCGGCCGGTCCCGCTGTCTCGGCCACCCGCCGCAGTAGGTCCTCGTCCTCGGTGCAGATGACCGCGTCACCACCGACCGCTTTGATCTCTTCGACGGCAGCGCGTCGGCGTACGACATTGAGGGTGCGGATGCCGAGATGCCTGCACACCTGGATGACTAGGCGGCCGACGGTGGAGCCCGCGGCCGTCTGCAGCAGCCATTCGCCGGGCTCACAGTCGAGTTCGCGCGTGACCAGGAGCAGCGCGGTCAGCGGGTTGACCGCGAGCTGGCAGGCGCTGAAGTCACTGAGCAGGTCAGGGACCGGCAGAAGTCTCCGCGTGTCGGCCACTAGGTACTCCTGCCAGGTGCCGACCGGAGAGGGCCCGGGTACCGCCGGGATCGCGGCGACCACCACCCGCTCGCCGATCGCCGGTCCCTCGGTGTCCGCGCCCAGGTCCGCGACACGGCCCACGCACTCCATGTGGCCCCCGACGGCGGGGAAGTCGAGGGAGAAGCCGTAGCGGCCGCGCAGCACGTGCAGATCGCTGGCATGGATCGGGGTCACGTCCACCCGAATCAGTGCTTGACCCGGTCCCGGCGCGGGAACGGAGCGAGATTCCAGCCGCAGGACGTCAGCGGGCTCACCGGCCTTCACCGCCACGAGCGCGCGCATGGTCGAAGACATGAGCGGCCTTTCCGTTCTTCACAGGCGTCGCCGTCGTCGGCATCGCCAGCCCCGAGCTTTCATCGGCGTCGCCGCGCGGACCACCATGGACTGCGGATGACCGCGACAACACTCAGCCCCGTGACCACGACTGCTCGCCGCAGCGCACCTCTTCACTTCGTGGCCACAACGTTCCACCCATCACGCTACGCCAGGAGCCGGGTAGATTCCTGGTAGCGGACCGTCCACGATGAGGCGCAGGGCCGTTGCGGGGCCGTGCCGGCGGATGCCGGGACTCTCTACCGCCTCTGGCTGAGGATCCAGGGCACTGGCGCCGGCCAAGCGCAGGTCCGGGGACGCTCGGCCCGCTCGCCTTGCGAGGCGTTTGTGCACGGGTTGATTCTGAGGTAGAGGCATGCCAACCCACCGTATGGACCAGCGCAGGCGGCTGCGGGCTTTCGACTGCGGCGGGCCGCGCAGGGAGCGGGCTACCAATGAGGCTTGTCGTCGATCTCAATCGGTGTCAGGCGTACGCGCAGTGCGTCTTCCTCGCCCCGGACGTCTTCGCCCTGCACGGCGACGAGGGGCTGCTGTTCTCGCCCCGTTTCGACGAGGGGCTGCGTGACCGAGTGGAAGAGGCCGCGGCCGCCTGCCCGGTCCAGGCCATTCTCGTCGACTACTCCGACAAGCCGACGAAGGGGGTGCAGCCCCGTGTCGGCTGACACCGACGTCGCAGCCCTGCGCCGGGACGGCCGGATCGTCGTCGTGGGCGCGTCCCTGGCGGGCCTGCGTGCCGCGGAGACCCTGCGCGAGCAGGGCTTCACCGGATCACTCACCATGATCGGCGACGAGCCGTACGAGCCCTACGACCGGCCTCCACTGTCCAAGCAAGTGCTGCTCGGGCGAGCCCGGGCCGAGGACACACAACTCCCACGGCGGCGTGACGTCAATGCGCAATGGCGTCTCGGTGTTCCCGCCGAGGGCCTGGACAGGGACGCCAAGCAGGTACGCCTGGCGAACGGCGACACCGTCGGTTACGACCGTTTGCTGATCGCCACCGGAACCAGGGCGCGCCCGTGGTTCCATCCTGAACAGGCGGAGCTGGACGGGGTGTTCGTCCTGCGAACCCGCGACGACTCCGCACGCCTGAAACGGAAATTGACCAGCGGCTCCGCGCGAGTACTGGTGATCGGCGCGGGCTTCACCGGCTGTGAAGTCGCTTCCGCGTGCCGCGAGTTGAATCTCGATGTCACGGTCGCCGAACGCGGCCCGGCGCCCCTGGTGGGCGCACTCGGTGGTGTGATCGGCGCGGTCGCCGACCGGATGCAGCGCAGGAACGGCGTCGACCTCCGATGCGGCGTCAGCGTCACGGCCCTGGAGGGCGACGATTCCGGTCGGCTCAGGCGTGCTCACCTGTCCGACGGCACGGCGATCGACGTTCAGGTGGCGGTCGTCTCCCTGGGTGCCCTGAGGAACACCGAACGGCTGGCCGGTTCGGGGGTGGCCGGGACCTCGGGGCATCGCCTGCGACGCTGGATGCCGGGTGTTCGATGTCAACGGCATCGTCACGGACGACATCTTGCGAGCACTGGGGCAACGCCGTCGAGCAGGCGGAGATAGCGGCCCACATCACGTGTTCTTCGCCGGCCGACATCATCTGATCTTGATGGGCATAGTCGCTGACAAGTTTGTGCAGCTGCACTCGATGAGCAAACTTGCCTGAGTGCCGGGCTTCCGCAGCAGAGTGAGGCTGTTTCAACCCGCTCGACGACAAGAACCTGAACGGCTGGACCCTAAGGGACGCCGGATGTCACGTTCCTGCAGGTCAACAAAGTCCGTCGGCTGTCCGGAACCTTGAGCCTCGCCGACGCCCTGCGTCACGGCATGCCTGCACCGTGACGCTCCGGCTGCACACCGCGGACGGGCTACGTCATCAACTCGATGTGCGGATGCTCGGGCTTTGCCGGGCAGACGAACAGATGCTGCCGGTAGCCGCTGCCTATCTGGACCCCGGTCGCGTTGTAGCCGCGGTGGCCCGGGTACGGTCCCGCACCTGGGTGGGGGTGCGGAGACCAGCTGTTCCCGGCGTCGTCCCCTTCCTCGAACGTGGCGACGGTCATCAGGACCTGCATGCCGGTGCCGCACTCGGAGCAGGGCTGCGGGCTGGGGTCGGTGGAGTTCCAAGCGGGCCAGCCGCCGACCTTCCAGCCGGGTGCGTTGGACAGCACACAGTCGTAGTACGTGTCCGGGTCCATGTCTTCCTCTGCAGCCTGCGGCACACTCCATTGCTTGAGCTGCTCCTGCAGTTCTTCGCTCAGCTCCAGATGGTCGGGGTACTCGGTGATCTGCTCCGGTTCGAGCACGCACGGTTCCGGTAGATAGCCGTCGAACTGCACTGCGGGCGGCTCGGGGGGCGTGTCGAGGATGTCGGTGACGGCGGCTGCGGAACGCCAGAAGAGCAGGGTCCTGGGCATGATCGGGTGATCGAAGGGGCACCACAGAACCTGCAGCAGGTCCTTACCCTCCGGCGGGCTCAGGTCGGGCACATCCCGTACGTACAGCTGCGCGACGGGCAGCATCGCTATGGGACCGTCGTACGACTGGACCGCCAGCCTCACCGGATATGTCTGAGGGGGCCGGATCCGCTCCAGAGTCTCCCGTTCCTCCGGAGTCAGGTCCCGGCCGTGCGAGGCGGCGAAGATCCGTCGTTCCAACCGCAGATCCGCCGGGGATTGAGCTGGATTGATGCCGTCCACCACATGCGATTCCTCGCAGTGCGGCCACGGTTCCCCAGCGGGCCACAGCAGCGGCCCGCCGATTGAGCTGTCGTGCCACGTCGGGGCCCCAGGGCGGGGGTGCAGGCGGGTCGCCGTGCGGGCCAGCGGGGCCAGTTGGGGAAAGACCGCGACAACGTCGATCGGCCGTGGCGGAGTGACGGGAGTGACATTCATGGCCGCAATCTTGCCAATCGCCACTGACAACGGCCCTCGTGGCCGCCCCACGAGGAGCTCCGCCACGGAGCCACCCGGGAGAGACCTACCGCCCGTGGCCGGTAGATGGCTCGCAAGCAAGTCGACGATCGCCGCCTGGTCGCCCGTCCACGCGCGCGGTTCGTCGGAGGGGAACCGGCCGAACGTCGACGCCTCGTGCTCCGACGACGAGCGCGGTGAGAACTCCCTGCAGGTCCTCGACGCCACGGCCCGCTCCCTCGTGCAGCGGTCACTCGACAGCGGCGCGCCCGTTCTGATCGGCTCCGCGGCCGCGCTGACCACCGCTCATCCACACCTGGCCCCCCTCGCGCAGGCCGACCCCGCAGGCGTGGGCGGCACTGCCGGTCATGGACTCGTGCGGCGGCGTCAGTTCGTGCCTCGTCATGCCGACGCGCTTCCCTAGTGGGTGCCAGACCAAACTCGTCCAGCCACACTCTGCGCGGTCCGCACCTCGGCGCTCATCAGGCTGTGCAGGTCACCAGACGATGAGCCGGATGACAGCTGGTGCTGTCGGCGAACACCAGGCGCTCACCGCGGCGCAGGACGCGTGGGGCCTGCGGGACGGCAAGGTGCAGGGGGCGCCCGGCTGAGCCCCCTGAAGCCGCAGAACACCAGGTTGAAGCTGTCCGTGCCAAGGGGGAGTTGTTCGGTGATTTGAAAGGCGTAAGGGTCCACCACACGAAGCTCGGCGTTACGGGTATGAGAGGCGTGTCAGGCGTTCGACGCGTATCGCCAAAACCGCCTGATCACCGGTGCTGGTGCAGGACCCGTCGCTGCCACCTGAGTCAGCAGGATGGTGACTGCTCCCGTGTCTGGGACGATGTGCGCCGCTGTGCCCGTGCCACCGACCCAGCCGTAGCGGCCGGGAACATTCCACGGGTGGGTCCGGGCGATGTCGACCGAGCCGCCGAAGCCCCAGCCCTGACCCTCCAGGAACAGCCGGCCGATGTGGCGCTGGGCGGGATTCGTGTGGTCGGTGGTCATCATGCGTACGGAGCCGGCCGTCAGCACTCGTCGGCCGTTGGCCGCCACCCCGTCGGCCAGCAGCATCCGGGAGAAGGCCAACCAGTCCTCGGCGGTCGAGGCCAGGCCGCCGTTGCCGAGAGGCAGCGCAGGCAGGCTGCTCCACTCTCCGTCCGGGCCGTCGGCGAGCTCCAGGCTGCCGTCGCCGCTCGGCCTGTAGAAGCTGGTGAATCGGCCCCGCTTGGCGGCCGGCACCTCGAAACCGGTGTCGACCATGCCCAGTGGCTGGAAGATCCTCTCCGCCAGAAATTCCGGCAGCGGCTGCCTGGTGACCCGCGAGATCAGCACACCCTGCAGCGCGGAGCAGGTGTCGTACAGCCAGGCGTCGCCAGGCTGGTAGAGGAGCGGGACTCTGCCGAGAGCAGTCATCCACTTGTCGGCCGGCGGGAAGTTGCTCGGCACCCGCCCGTCCTTTTGCACCGTGAACAACTCTTGCACCGCCGGCAGCGTGAAGTCGGAAGGGAATCCATACCCTGCCTGGGAGGCCAGCACGTCGAAGACCGAGATGGGCCGGGCGGCCGGCACCACGTCGTCCACCGGGCTTGCCGGGGTACGTACGACCATCGGTTCTGCCAACTCCGGCAGCCACGTCCTGATGGGGTCGTTCAGCGCGATTCTGCCCTCCTCCACCAGGATCAGCAGTGCGGCGGCGGTGACCGACTTGGTAATCGAAGCCACCCTGAAGATGGAGTCTCTCGCCATGGGAACGCTGCCCCCGACGTCCTGTGAACCGACGGCTGCGATCTCGACCCGATCACCCCGGGCCACGACGCCAACCGCTCCTGGCACCGTTCCGGCACCGACGTGGGCTTCGAGCAAGTCGTGCAGGGTGGTCATGAGGCCGCCTTCCAGAAGACCGTGTCGAGAGACAGACTCCCGCACGCGCCGGGAATCATCGCGCCGCCCGTCGCCCCGCGAACCCATCTCGTCCCGGCCCCCAGCGCCATCGCCGCGCCCGCGGGGCTCGCCCGCATCGACGGCGCCACCTACCCAGCCCCGTCATGCGCGCCGCCGCCACGCTCGGCGCCGTTCCAGGGATCGGGGACGCAGCTCCGGCGTACGTGTACCGATAGACGGAAGCGACCGGTACCGGGATCGGTAGCGGGTTGCAGGGCATCTGCTGCCCTCCGCAAAGAGGATCTCCACCGGAGCATGTCGAGCTCAGGTCCGAGGCGGACTGTCCAGGCAACCGGCCCCCGGGTCGCTGGACGTCCGCCACACGACCGGCTGCTCAAGGGGTTCCGCTGCCAGAATGGCAGGACGGCACGCAGTCCTACGCAGCGTGGACCGGGGGACTGGGGGGGCGGCGCCTACGCCTCTGGACCGCTTACACCAACGACCACGAGGATTTACGGCGTTGATCGTGGTGTTGGCGGCGTCGAACCGGTCGAAAGGGTGGCCGACAAGCGCCTGACCGTCGACGCCACCGGACGCCACACCCTGGTCGACCGACTCGGTCGGTGCTCCGACATGCCCGTCACCGTGACTTTCGGCCGGTAGGAGAGCGGTCCCGATCGGGGCGTTCTAGCTCGGTGCCTGGCGCATGTCCAGGTAGCAGCGCAGCCGTACACCGGGTTGGCCGGAATCCCGGCTGGTGCGTTCCACCGCGGTGGTCGTCCATATCGACGCGAGCGCTTGTTGGAAGGCGAAAGCGGTCTGGTCGTCGGCGGCTGCGACGTCCACGACAACCAGACCGGGCTCCGACACGTGCACGTCGCTGAAGGCATCCACGCCTGCCACGACGGACTCCCTGCGGTCACGGGTTCTGCCTGCGGCGGCTTTTCACCCGCTCGGCGCAGCAGTGTGTGCTGCATGGTGCGCCATGGGCGCGCGCCCATGGCGCCGTTTCCGCGCCGTGTGATGTGGTCGCAGGCGTCTGGGACGTGGGCCTTGCCGACTTGCTGTATTCCGACCCCGCTGCGCATCAGTAAGTCGTTGCCACCACCAACATCACCGTCGAACAGCCCTTCTGCTGCACCGGCGCCACCCTGCCGCTGCTGGTGCGGAAAAGCCGTTGCCCTAGAACATGTTACGACTGATAGACAGGGGTATGGACGACGAGATCATGCCCTCAGTCGAGCGGATGCTCGCGGAACGCGCTTGCGAGCGAATCATTGTGGACTTCATCCACCGTCTCGACCTCGGTGACCCGAGTTCGGTGGCCGAACTGTTCACGCCCGATGGTGTCTGGCACTGGCCATCCGGGGACCGGCGTATCGAGGGGTGCGAGGCCCTGCGCGCCTACTTCGCCTCTCGGCCGGCGGACAGGCTGTCACGCCGTCTGATGACGAACATCCTGGTCACGGTGGATTCCGAGGCGACAGCGCGGGGCGTCTCCTATCTGACGACATACCGGGTCGATGGCTATTCAGGTGGGATGATCGAGCCCAGACTCCCGGCAAACGTCGGCCATTACGAGGACATCTTCCGCAAGATCGACGGCACGTGGTTCCTCGCCAGCCGTACTGTTTTCCTCCCCTTCGGCGGCGTGACGGAACGGCTCCCCGTCGCGGATGCATCACATGCTTGACGACACCCGTTCAAGGCCCGGCGACGGAAGGTCGCTGCTGGTGCTGGACGAGGCGCGCGTCGTGTCGGTGCGAACGCGGCCGGCGGCTGGGAGCGGATCGTCGGCGAAGGGGCCGCGCGGTTGCTGCTGGCGCCGGTGTTCGGGCGGGCCGGGGACTGAGGACTGGGGGCCGGTCGTCGTGCCGGGTTGGCCGTCGCCGGGCAGTTGGGCGCCTACGAAGCCGTCCTGTGCTGGGGCGTACTTAGCGGACGCCACTGCCGGCAGCGGCCGCGCTTCTCGGCAGGCCTTTCGGCGCCGGACAGGAGGCCGACGCCGACGGATCTAGACGCCTGGCTTCTTGTCGAGGATCTCGATGTTCGACCACAGGCCGTCGAGCCCGAAGCGGGCCAGGTACTCCTCAAGGATGAGGAACGGCGGATGTGCGTCCGGGGCGCGGCCTACCCAGTGGTGCCCGATACGACCATGATCCTCAAGTTTCTTCTCCCCAACGTACCGACGGTCCGGGCGTCCGAGGTCTGCCGGTCGGGGCGGTTGGCGCTTACTCATCGGTGTGAACGGCGTGGACGCCGGTGCCCGCGTCCGCCTTGGGCGTGAGGGTGAGCAGATACCGCCCGGTGGGGTGAGTGGGGGAGGGGCGGGCGGAGTGGATGGCTTGGACGGGCCCAGGAGCGCCCGAACCGCAGCAACTCGGTATAGGTGACCGCGACGTCGGTGTCGAACGCCTCGATCCGGATGAACCGTAGCCCCTTGATGTAGCGAGCCGAGCAGGCTGGGCCGTTCCGTGTCGCCGCCCGTCGGCGACAGCGCCGGCGCGTACAGGTTGCCGAGTCCGCCGGAGGCCTGAACGTGGAACCCTCACGCTCTGTTGGAGCGTCTGGGCGGCGATGCGAGATCAGATGCCCGCGCGTCCGTTGCCGTTTCGTCAGTTGGGGATGTCATCCGGCGTCGACGCCTCTGATGAACAGTGCGCTTCTTCTCCAAGGCTTCCTGCCGGTGCCGGTGCCGGTGCCGGTGCCGGTGCCGGATCGCCGCAATCGCCGGTCAGGGCCACTTCGACACCGCGGCTGAGCCGTGCCGTGTGGTTGAGCGCGAGGCTGCACAGGCATGCCATGACAGTGCCTACGAGGACCTCCAGGGCGACGACCACGATGGCGATGACCAGCGTTCGCGTCAGCGACGGCCCCTCGCCTGGGGCCACGACGTACAAAATCATGGATGCGGTGAACACGGCGCCGAGAACGCACACCCCCAAGCCCCCCAGTACCAGGAAGCTCATCACCGTGATCGACCAGGGATTGGTCTCGAATATGCGCATTCGGGTGAACCAATGTGACGGAGTCTGGGGCAGCGCCGGATGAGCAACCGGCCCCGGCTTCGGCGACTCGATTTCGTGTTCCGTCAAGGCGGGCGCCGCCGGTTCCGTCACGACGCGGGACGCGATCCTCGGCGTCCGCCTACGAGTCGCGCTGAAGGTTCTGCCGCGCCTAGGTGGGCTCATTTCCACTCCCTGCTTGCTCCCCACCTGCGACGTTATGGGCAGAGGTGCGGCCTCGCACTTCAGAGGATGAACATGAGTGACGGACAATGCGTCTACGGGGCAAGAGGACAGTACGCCCGCCCAACGGCGACGGCGCCCGCAACAGTCCCAGCACGGGAGATCGTCGATGACCGCAGCCGTGCCCCCGAGTGTGATTGGCCCGGCGCTGGCGCCGCCTCACCGGCATCGCGACGCAGGGCGCCGGCGCCGTAGCCCAGCATGGCCGGCCGGACGACGGCTCCGGGCATGTGGGCGCGGTCGGTCAGCAGCGGGGCGTCAGCCGTCGTGACAACGAAGATCCTCCACAGGTGTCACCGACTTCCGCGAGCCGGCCTGCGGCGCCCGGCCCCCTGTATCGGGATTGCGGGTGCGCAGCACCGGTTCAGTAGTGAGTGTTTCAGCCCAGTGCCTCGGCGACGACTGAGGCGGCTTGATCCGGCAGTGGCTTCCGCCTGATGCGGTCGGGCGCTCGTTTCCCCGGCGGCGAGCCGACCCGGCGGGCAGGAAGGCACGGGGTGCCTGGGCGGGCACGGTGTGGGCGGCGCAGCGGCTCCTGCTGCTGCGCCGCCGCTGCGTCGCTCAGGGGCTCGGGGCCGTGAGGTAGCGCTGGATGGTCGGGCCTAGCCAGGCCACCAGTTCGTCCCGGTGCAGATCCATCACCGCGGGCAGGCGCAGAACATACCGGGTCAGGGCCACGCCCAGCAGCTGAGCGGCGCACAGTGCGGCCTGGGCCGGGGCACGTTCGGGGTCCGGGCACACCTGCCGGGCCACCGGCAGCAGCTGCTCGCCGAAGATGGCCTGCATCCGCTCGGCCCCGGTCCGGTTGGTGACGCCGACCCGCAGCACGGCCGTCAGCTCCCCGTTCTCCTCCCATAGGTCGAGGAAGTGGCCCACCAGCGCCCGCCCGACCTCGTCCGGTGGCACCCGCCGCAGGTCGGGTAGCCGCAGATCCAGCGTGACGGCCGCCGCGAACAGGCCTTCCTTGCTGCCGTAGTACCGCATCACCATCGACGGGTCGATGCCCGCGTCCCTGGCGATCGCCCGGATGGTGGCCCGCTCGTAGCCGTCGGCGGCGAACCGCTCGCGGGCCGCGACGAGGATGGCGCCGCGGGTGGCGTCCGAGCGGCGGGACGGGGGGGCCATGCTGGCGTCCGAGCGGCGAGACGAGGGTGCGTTCGTGCTGGCGTTCATGGCGGCGAGGGTATGCCCACACGTGTGGGCCAACAAGTGTTGACTCCCGCTGGGCACCGGCCTACTGTTGCCAACAAGCGTTGACCAACAGTCGTTGGCCAACGATCGTTGGCATCATAGGGAGGCTCCCATGGCCGGCACCACGGCGCCCACCCCCGGGCACGTCATCGTCGTCGGCGCCGGGCCGACCGGCCTGCTCCTCGCCGGCGACCTCGCCGCCGCCGGCGTTGCGGTGACCGTCCTGGAAAAGCGCTCCGAGGAGATCAGCAACCTGTCCCGCGCCTTCGTTCTGCACGCCCGCACCCTGGAACTGCTCGACGCCCGCGGCCTCTCCGAGGGTCTGGAAGCCGCCGGGCAGTGCCTGGAGCGCCTGCGCATGTTCGGCCGGCTCAGCATCGATCTCGGCGCTCTGCACTCGCGCTTCAACCACCTCCTCGTCCTGCCCCAGTACGAGCTGGAGAAGGTCCTGCGGCAGCGGGCCGAGCGGGCGGGCGTGGAGTTTCTGTACGCGACCGAGCTGACCGGGCTCACTCAAGACGCGGACGGGGTCACGGCCCAGGCGCGCGGGCCCGCGGGAGTCACGCACAGCCTGCGCGCCGCGTACGTCGTCGGCGCCGACGGCATGCGCAGCTCCGTCAGGGAGGCGATCGGGCTGCCTTTCCCGGGCCGGTCGGTGCTCCGCTCCGTCGTCCTGGCCGACGTCCGGCTCGCCGAGGAGCCGCCGAGTCTGCTCACGGTCAGCGCCGTTGGCGACGCCTTCGCCTTCATCGCGCCGTTCGGCGACGGTTACTACCGGGTGATCGGCTGGAACCGCGCCCGCGACGTCGCCGACGACGAGCCGCTCGAACTGGCCGAGGTCCAGGAGATCGCCCGGCTCGCGCTGGGCCGGGACTTCGGGATGTACGACGCCCGCTGGATGTCCCGCTTCCACAGCGACGAACGGCAGGCGCCGGCCTACCGGGTCGGGCGCGTCTTCCTGGCCGGTGACGCCGCCCACGTGCACACCCCGGCCGGTGGGCAGGGCATGAACACCGGCCTCCAGGACGCGGCGAACCTCAGCTGGAAGCTGGCCGCGGTCCTCACCGCCTACACCGACCCCGGCCTGCTCGACACGTACCAGGCCGAGCGGCACCCCGTGGGCAGGGCCGTGCTGCGCAGCAGCGGCGGGATCGTCCGCCTCGCCATGGCCAAGCGTCCCTGGACCCTGGCGGCCCGCGCCGCGTTTACCGCGTTCCTGAACGCAGTGGGCCCCGCCCGCCGCGCACTCGCGGCGCAGGTCACGGGCATCGGCTACCGTTATCCCGCACCCCGCGGTGCCCACCGCCTCACCGGCGCCCGCGTCCCGGACGTCGCCCTCGCCGGCGGCACCCGCCTGTACGAGGCCCTGCGCGGTGGCCGGTTCGTGCTGATCACCGCCGAGCCGTACACGGCCGGCGCCGGCCGCGCGGACCGGCTGACCGTGGCTCGCTGGGCGAGCGAGCGCCGTACGACCGTGCTGGTCCGCCCCGACGGACACGCGGCCTGGGCGTCCGACAGCGCCACGGCCCGCGAGATCGAGGCGGCGGTCGCCGAACGGCTCGGCGGCTGAGGCCTCGCCTGCAACCGGACGCCAACTGGATCAGTCCGCACCGGTCCGGATCAAGCCGGGCCAGGTGGGACCAGGCGAGGTGCCAAGGCCAGCGAACCCGCCGGTCCGGCGGATCCCCCGCACCGCCACGAGCCGGATTGCCCCAAGCCGTTGTGCGCGCAGCGGCTGGCCGGCTCGGCACCCCTGATCTGCAGGTCCTCAACGGGACTGCGCGGCAGGTGCACGGGGCGGAGATCGCCGTGATCGTCACCAACGGACGCGCGGAGGCTCACGTCATCGGCTCCATACGGACCGCTCAAGGCAGCAAATGCCACCCCATCTACGCCCGCCCTCGCTGCCGCAGGCCGCCTGCGCGCCTCACACGTCGCCGGGCGGGACGATTTCTCGAACAACCCGGCTGCGTCTCCCGTCCCACGGACATAGCTGCCGACCGGGCGCTGCAACCACACCAGACACCGGCTGGCGCCCGGCGGATGCGGCCTTTCGGGGAAAGCGCGGCCAGCGGAACCGGCAGGCGGGGCCACCGCAAGCAGGTGCCGTCAGCGTCGTCGCCGGGGCGGGAGCAGCGGTGCGGCCCGGCGGACCTGTGAGGCGGACCGGTGCGGGGGAACGCCGCATCAGAGGCTGCGACGGATGCCTGATGCCGACCGTGGAAAAGGAAGCGGCGTTGAAGCGCCACCGGCCTGTTGGGCTGCTCTCACCCGGCGGTGTCCCCGTGCCGCTGCCCATCGTCCGCACGGCCTGCCCCTGACGAGCCCGCCGTGCCGCCCCCCCGCAGCATCTCGACTCGAGAGGAAGACAGGCGATGGCCCACGCGCAGGTCGCGTACGTCCCCCGCATCACCGACGCGCCGGCCAAGCGAGGCGGTCGGCTGTATGTTCAGCGCGATCCGCCTCGGCCTGGCCGCGGCGCGGCCCTGGACGGCCCCCTCGACGGCCACTTCACCGTCCCGCTCGTGGCCGCCGCCGGCTGCGCATTGCTCTTCTCGACGCGCACCGCGCCCGCACCCACCCCGGTGTGAGACGAGCCGCGCGATGGGAAGGACGGCTACGGCTGGTTAGGCTCCCAGCCATGAGTGGACCGGTGTTGGTGATCGAGTTGGCGGAGGCCGTCCCCCGCGTTGCGCTTCAGCAGCTTCGTGACCTTCTGGTGCGCTCCTCGGCACGGTTCGAGGAGAAGCGGGTCGGCGAGTACGACCTGACCATTCGTGCGGAAAGCCTCGGCATCTCGGCCACCGGGGGCGTGGACGGACGGCGGCCCGTCCTGGTCTCCGCGATGGGGCCCGGCATCGGCGACGAGACCGTCTTCGAGGCCGAGCACGCCGACCAAGTCGATCCGAAGCCTCTCATCGGCTTCACGCCGACCCACGCCGTCCAGGTCATCGCCTTCTGCAACCGTCCGGTCGACCACGTCGTCACGGCCCTGCTGACCGCCGCCGTCATGGACGTCATCGGCGGCGTTGCCAACGCCGAACTGAGGGAGCACCAGGTACCCGTCGTGGCCAGTCTCCCCGGCGTCATCGCAATGGGAAGCAATCCATGGCCCACCGCGTACGGTTCGGCGGAGTTCCTCAGAGCATGGGCTCGGCAGCCCGGCTTCCGGCTGCTGAAGTAGCCGGAACCACCCGGCAGCGGCACGAGGCGAGGGCGGCCAGGCGGTCCGTCGGACAGATCGGGACCGCGGCGTGGGAAAGGTTTCGTTCCGCAGCCCAGACCGCCGGACCAACTCCTCTGCCACCCTGAGGAATGAACGCATTGGGTCCAGCTTTGTCCCTTCTGGTGGAGGGCCGCCCCTGCTGAGATCACCCATGCCCAGCCAACGCTTCCCGTCTTCTCTGAGGAGCCCTGGACGTGAGCAGGCGCCCGTTCTCGCCCCGCTCTCTGTCCGTCATCCGCCCGCTGGAGTCCGCCCGGCCGTACGTGGCCACCCGACCGGGGGAGGAGCTCGCCGCGGTGTCGCGGCTCCCCGTCCCAGTACCCGCCCCGGCCCCGCCTGTCCATCCCCTCCGGGCGGGCGCTGCAGTATCTGGGTCCGCACCAACCTTCCGCGCAAGTCTCAGTTCCTGCAGATGAGTTATCGGTAGACGCTGTCTACGCGTCTCTGGTAGACACTGTCTGTGGATGTTGAGGGATCCCTGCAGGAACGGCTGGTCGATGCAGGCGTAGAACTGGTGCTGTCTGAGGGCACCGCTTCGGTTGGTCTTCGGGAGATCGCCCGCCGGGCAGGTGTGTCGCACGGTGCGCCGCGGCGCTACTTCCCGACACACCGGGCGCTGCTGTTGGCCATCGCGCGCAGAGGCTTCGAAGAGCTGGGCGCGCGGTCCGCGGCGGCCACGGCCGGCATGGCCGTGCCGCGTGATGAGTTGGCGGCGCTGGCACGGGTGTACGTCACCTACGCACTGGAACGGCGCGGCATGTTCGAGTTGATGTTCCGTCACGACCTGCTCGACGGCAGCGAGCGGAGCGGAGCTCCGGACGGCCCTCGGCTGCGAGAGGCGACGCTCCCGATGTTCCAGCGCGTCACCGAGCTCGTCGCTCGGTGCCGGGCACAGGAGCTGGAACCTTCGGCGGCTGTCACCGCGGCCGCCCTGTGGGCGAACCTGCACGGCATCGCGCAACTGTGGTCCTGGGGCAGCCTGCAACTCGCCCTCGGCGGCGAGGGTTTTGACAGTCACGACCGGCTGATCGAAGCAGTGCTGGACGCCCATCTCGGACCGATGGCCTCATGACCGGGCGGCTGCGACGCCCGGTCCCGCTTCTCGTCAGCGTGGCCGGGGCGGTCGCGCTGACGCGCGATGGACACGGATCAATAGGGGAACGAATTGATGTATGAGCACGTGAAGCGGCTGGCCGGGCCGGTGCTGCGTGCCGCGGCGCGACTCGAAGCCGTGGGCCTGGAAAATGTGCCGCAGTCGAACGGCGTCATCCTCGCGTCCAACCACCTGTCCATCGTGGACTCCACCTTCCTGCCGCTGGTGCTGGACCGGCAGGTGACCTTCATGGCGAAGGCGGAGTACTTTGAGGGAGGTTCCTGGCCGACGCGGATCGTCTCGTCCTTCATGCGGGGCAGCGGGCAGGTTCCAGTCGACCGGGCGAACCAACGCGCGGCAGTAGCCTCGCTTGACGCGTGTCTTCGGGTGGTGAAGGACGGCAGCGTCTTCTGCATCTACCCTGAGGGCACACGATCCCCGGACGGCAGGCTCTACCGGGCCAAAACAGGCGTGGCTTGGCTGGCTCTCATGTCCGGCGCGCCCGTGGTGCCGGTGGCCATGAGCGGCACCGACCGCGTCCTGCCGCCCGGGCGCATGCTTCCGCGTCCGGCCAAGGTCAAGGTCACCTTCGGCAAGCCCGTCGACCTCTCCATGTACGAGGGCTCCGCCGCTGACGCCGGCACCCGAAGGGCTGTCTCCGACCTGATCACGCAGGCCATAGCAGAGGTCTCCGGCCAGGAGTACGTGCCCCTCTACGCGGCGAGGGCGAAGGGATAAGGCTGACTGTGCGACACCCCATCAGTCCCCCTGGTCTTGCTGCACCCTTGTCCCCGTGAGCCACGGTGTTCTGTCTCCCTCACACTCCTTGCGCCTGGTTGTTGCTGCCGGATGCTAGTCACTGTGACAGAGCGACAGTTGCTCTTCCGCACCGTCACCACCCTCACGGTGAGAGTGGTGACCGGCGCGCTGCCTGGCCACACGGGCACCGGTACATTTCGCGACTCGCGCACTTCAGCCCAGCCGGATTCCCGCCTTCACGGAAGACAGCCAGTGCCTTCGCACTCCCAGGGCCTGCGGCAAGCTGACCTACGCGGCGGTGATCCGCGCAAGGGCGTCCTGGAGTTGGCGGACGGCCTCCTCCGCCTCCGTGTATTCCTCGGGGCCCGCGAGGACGGTGCCAAAGGTGCCACCACCTTCAGCTGGCAGGGCACGCCAGCGCAGAACCGGTTCGAGCGCGTTGAGGGCACCGGAGAGGAACCAGGCCATGCGGCCGTGAGTGCGAGCGAGGGAGATCGCCAGGACGGCGAGCGCTTCCCGTAGATGTTCTAGCCGGTCTATCTGCGGCAATGCCTCCTGGCTGTTTGCCGGTCCGACAACGTTGCGCAGGCGAGCCTCGGTCTGGGAAGCGAGGGCGCGGTCGCTCGCAGCCAGTTTCCACAGTTGGTCCTGGAGTTGCTGCATGGCCTCTTCTGCCAGCACCGCGACGACCCTCCGCATGTCCATGCGGCTTACTCTAGTGACCGGGTCCACGCCGCCCGAGACGGCTTTGTAGCAAGGTGCGCTGTGAGTTGACGTGACGCGAAAACAAGCTCTGGCCGCGTGCCGTCACCTGATCACATCGCCGGCTTCGCCTCGGCGCGGGCGACGTCCATGGCCTTGGCGAACTCTCGGTCCCGGGTCCACCGCTGATAGATCGCGACGTCGAAAGACGCAGACAGCGGCCGCGAGATGGCCATCCCCGGAGTGCGCACTTCCTCGAGGAATTGGGCGACGCGCTCCGGGGTCAGCCGCATGGGCTTGAGGGAGCCGTACACGGCTGAGGAGACGCTGACGGCGTCGCAGGCGGCCGTGACGCTGGCTCGTCGCCGCGCATCCTGGGTCTGCGGTGCCCAGGATCGGCTCGGCGCGGGACGGGGGCAGGCTGGCCGAGGGCCAGGAGGCGGAGGTGGTCGGCGCGCATGCGGCCGGCGCGTCGGAGCACGGCGGCAGCGCCAAGGGCCCGCGCCTGGGCACCCGAGGGGGGCTACGGCGCGGGCCCTGTGCCGACGGGTGGTGTCACTCGGTCTGTATCGGCACGTCGAGGTACGTACGGCTCACCAAGCCCCCGCCCTGGGCTATCCGTCACATCCTCGCCGGATCCCTGCCTGCCGGCCTGAACGGGCGGCGGAGACCGCCGCCCGTGCAGCTTTGTGGCTGGCCGAACTCTCCGACGAGGGAGTGGACTTCACCTTCCGGCGGGAGACCTAGACGGGCCGCAGGGGCAGCCGGTCCGGGCGCGGGAGCCCCTCGTCGGGCGGCTCAGTGGTGCTGTCCCATGCGGTCGACCACCTGGATGTCCTCCAGCGTCGTGGTCTTGTAGTAGTAGTTGACCTGCTTCCACTCGCCGTGCACCTTCTTCGCGGAACTGCCCTTGGTGCGCAGGCCCAGGTAGTCGTAGGTCTTGCGGTCGAAGAGGAAGGTGAAGGAGGCCTTAGGGTGCGAGACGCCGACGGCGCGACGGCCGGTCACGGTCGCGTCGTGGTAGTCGAGCTTGATCCGCGGAAGCTTCGACAGCGCCTCGAAGGCGGCGGCCTGCAGCGCCGGAGGCAGCACCCGGGGTTCCGTCAGCAGCATGCACCCCTCGAAGAACGCTTGCACGTCGTTCAGCGGCGAGCTCTTCATGCCGTGCCTGAACTGGTCCAGGAGCCGGTCGGGATCCGTCGGCATCTGCTGGAGCTTGGAGTAGACGGTCGGCGGCCAGCGCACTTCGTGCTTGCCGAGCGGCGGGTCATGGTGGATCTTCCCGTTCTCCTGGCGCAGGGACGGCTTCGAGCCGTCCACCGACGTCCAGCTCTCGTCGGTCCACGTCCGAGTCCTGCCGCCCTTGAGGTACGTCTGGACGACGTACGTCCGGGTGTAGAAGTACTGGTCGTCGCGCGGGACGGGCAGGTCGCGGTTCGCGGTGCGGGACCGGTCGGCGGCCCGCCGCAGCACCTCGGCGGCGCTGACCGTGTCCAGCCGGGTCGTGCGGTCGTGTCCGTCGCCGTCGCGCGTGACGACGACGGCGACGCCAGCGCCCGCCGCGACGGCGCCGGCGAGCGCGGTGCGCAGCATCAGGCGCCGGTTCAGCCCGCCCGTGCGGGCGGTGCGGCCGCGGGACTCCTCGGCAACGGCGGTCTCCAGGCGGGCCCGGGCCGCCGCACGGGCCTGGTCGGAGAGACCCTCGGCGCCGGTGTCCCAGTCCCGCACCTGCGTCAGCTCATCCACGATCGGTCTCCTTCTGAGGTGCGGTCGAGGTGGGGTGGCCGGCTGCGGTCAGTGCCTTGTGCAGCCTGGCGCGGGCCCGGTGCAGACGGGAGCGCACGGTGCCGACCGGCACGCCCAAGGCCTGCGCGGCCTCCTCGTAGTTCAGCTCGCCCCAGGCGATCACCAGCAGCACGTCCCGGTACCGGGCGGGCAGCCCGGCGAGGGCGCCGGCCAGCGCGCTGTGCGAGTTGCCGCTGAGCCGTTCGGCGACCCCGTCCTCGGAACCGTCGTGTTCCGTGCCGGGCGCCAGGGAGGCCACCCGTGACAGCGCCCGCAACCGACGTGCCTCGTGGCGGCGGTGACGTCCGATCAGCTTCGTGGCGATCCCGTACAGCCAGGGGCGGGCGTGCGGAATGGCCGGGTCGTAGCGCCGCCGCCGCTGGAAGGCGATCACGAAGGTCTCCGCCATCAGGTCGTCTGCGGTGTCGGAGCCGAGGCGCCGGGCGATGTAGCGGTGGATGTCGTCGGCGTAGCGGTCGAAGATCACGGCGAACGCGTCGGGCGTCTCCCAGGACCGTTCGATGACCGAGCCGTCGCACCCGCCGCTCGCGGCCGTCGCCGGGACGGTCGCGGCGCCGTTGTCTCGCATCGGGGTCACGTTCCACCTCTGTGGTTCATGCACGTCCTCGGGTCGGGTCGGGTCGGGTCGTGGTCACCCGTTGTTCGCCGATGCCGGGTAGGGAGTTCCAGTCCCGCAAGTGATCTGCGTCACAGTGCCGTTGATGCGCATTCGATGGCCGGAAGCCGTGACCGCGGCGGCCGGCCGGGCGGTCCTCGGAGTCGGTCCGTCAGCGCCTCCTGTACCGGCCGGCGCAAATATCCTCGGTCGCAGCTACTTGAACAAGACTCGCTCAGCGACGGTGCGCCGATTGCCCGAGTGTGTTGGGCGCGCCGGACCCGTGGGACAGCCGTACCGCGAATCAGCGGACCATTCGCCATAAGCCCTCCGGCCCCTCCCGGGGCACCGAATGGCCGGGCGCGCCGTTCACGCCCGTTCGGCGGCCGGCGCCCGCGCCACCCGCTGCCCCGCCCGCCCGGTAACAGCTGTTACCATGCTGGCATGGCGAAGACACAGCTGGGCGCGCGCGTGGACGAGGACGTGGCGGAACTCGCGAAGAAGCGCGCCGCTGACTTGGGGCTGAGCATCGGCGACTACCTCGGCCGCCTGGTGCAAGACGACACGAGCGGTCTGCGCGCCCGCGCGGTGGACGCGGCCGCACGTTTCCTGGCCGAACACCAGGCACTCTTCGACGAGGCTGAACAAGCCCAGCAGACGCCTCGAGGAGCGCGCGCAGCCTGATGGATCTGAACATCGACGTTCCCTGGATCCTGCAGGTCGCCGAGGCCGCCGGGGCGAACGATCCGGCTCCCGACGACTACGGCGTGCCCGTCTCTGCGGTAGCCCGGCACCGGGCGGAACTGTTCGAGCAGCCCGTCTACGACGGTCCCTACGCCAAGGCCGCCGCCCTGGTGCACACGCTGGGCCGCTGCCGCTGGCTGGAGCGCTCCAACCTGGCCGTCGCCGCCGCGTCCGGCGTCATGTACCTCGAAGCCGCCGGGATCACCGTCAAACCCGCCCGCGAGGACGCGATCGCACTCAAGGACCTGCTTCTCGATCCCGCCTGCACCGCGGGGAAGATCGCCGCTTTGTTGCGAACCTGGCCCACTGCCACCTGACGCCCGCGGACGCGTTCATCGTCTCGCGGACCCGACTTCGCGGGCCTCATGGCAGGGACCACTGCGCGCCAGGAGGGGCCCGCAAGCCGGGCAACGGTCCGGGCCCCTCCGCTGCGCACGCCTGCACGGGGGTCCGCATGCGTGCCGTGCTCAACGCCGGAGCGTACGGAAAGGTCACGCCGTCTCCTACTCCTGCCCCCGCTACGAAGAGGGACCGGCATCAACCGGGTCCCTCTCACATGCCTTCGGAAGCGGCCGCGATCATCTTGCCGACCGTGCCGATTCGCCGGGAAGGCGTCACGCCCGCTGGGGCCTGGCTCCGGCCGTCGATGAGGCGGCCAGGCTCGGGACGATCAGCGTGGCCGCCTCGGTCCCCGGAACGGTGACGGTCTGCTCCTCCAGGGCGGCGAAGATCTCCTCGACCAGCCGCTCGGCCATCCTCGGCGCCGTTGGCCGCAGCAGGGTGACCAGCCGCCGACGGCCGGCCTTGCGGATCTGGGCCGGAGATCCGAACCGCTCCAGCAGCGTGAGGACGGCCGGGTGTTGCAACCGCGGCCCCAGCACCCTCTCCAGCGAAGGACGGATCGGCCCCTGCTCCATTGAGCGAAGCGCCGGTAGACCGTGGGCCAGGGCCGGGCCGAAGACCGGCGGCAGCTGGCGCCAAGTGCAGCCCAAAGTGGCAACAAAGATGATCGCGATCACCCGCACGACACCGGCCACCGCCCTGGGGGCGCTTCACCTCGGTCGGTAGCACCACCCGTCGGAACAGCACCCACAGGTCATCCGGCACCTGCCGCTGCACCACGTCCACCATGAACCGTTCAACGACCCACCATGCCAGAAGGAACGACGTCTTAGAAGGTGTCTCTGACCCTGCAGCCGGCCATGACTGGCGCACTCAACACTCCGCGACCAGTGATCAAACGACGCCGCCTCGTTGGTAGTCAGTGAGCTGGTCACGGCCGGGGGAGAGCCCTCCTCGAGGGACGTCCCTGCACCCAGAACCGTGCGGGGCCGCCAGCGTATCGGGCGGCGGCCCCGTCGAGGCTCAGCTCGCGCATGCAGCGGTCATCGCATGATCGTCGGTGGCACCTGGTAGGTGTGAGACAAGGCGCGCGTGGCACTCGCCGTGTGCGGCCCGGTCTGGCCCGGTCTGACGGCGTGGCCGCAGAGGTGTCGTACCAGCCGAGTGGAGGGCGGTGCCGAGGTGACGGAAGACAGTCCGCTCATGAGGCGGTCCAGTCGATGAAAAGCGGCAAACAGTTCGCCGTTGCTGCCTCCGGGCGTGGACGGACGAGGAGGACGGCCGACGCAGGCTTCCCGCCGGCGAGGTCCACGCCTGGGAGCCGGGGCCGCAACGAGACCGTTTGCGGGCTGTCGCTCAGCCGCTCGCAACTCGCGCGCTTCTCGCATGTCGGCTGGCCCGACATCTTCCCGGAATCCGGCGGTGCCGCAGACCGGGTGCAGCGGGTGTGCCGACGCTGCGCCTCCGTAGCCGGACGCCGAGGCGGGGAAGCACGCCCCCGCTGGCATCGCGTCCATCCCCGCCCATGATGACCGCCTCCCGGCCAGGCTTTGGTCCCGGAGCGATCCTCGTCTATCTCCCCTGAGACGGTCACCGAATAAATCGCAGCGCCCAGCAGGGCACCGGCTTGGCCGGGTCGTGCTACACGACTACGGCATCCATCACGTCGGCATGCTCGCCGCCATTCCCCGGCCACCACTCAACGATTCCTGCCTTGCCGCCTGCCACCGCCGCGGCAACGGATGTGAGGCGCGGATCACAGTTCGCGCTCGACGTGAGAGGACCGCAGGCCGCATTCCATCTCTTGGCCAGGCTGGGCGTCCTCGGTGCCTGACCGGGTATCGTGCTGGCTGATCGGTAGGGGGCCGCCGTGCGGCCGCCCGGGGAACTGGGGGCAGAGCGTGGGCGTCGCACCTGGCGTTGGCGAGTCGACTGTCGTGTCGCCTCGTGGCGTGGTGCTGCAGATCGATACGTTGCCCGACAATGCTGGTCTGAGGGTGATCGGGGAGATCAGCGTGAGCACACGGACCGTTTGGCAGCAGGCTTTGAAGCAACTGGTCGAGCGTCGCACGGACGTGCTGCATGTGGATCTGTCCCGGGTGAGGTTCGTAGATGTGGCCGGTGTAACGGACCTGGCGGTCACCGCCGAGTGTCTCCCCGAAGGCCGGCGGATGGTGCTTCACCGACCTCCGGCGCAGGTGCCACGCATCCTTGAGCTCTTCTGGCCCGGGCTTGCCGCGATCGAGGTGACTGCGTGATGAGCACGGCCACCTCGCACGAGCCGTTCGTTCACCCGGCGCTCTTCTACCGCGGCACGGATCAGTACATCGCGGGAACGGTTCCCTTCCTGCGAGAAGGGCTGGACGCCGGTGAGCCCGCTGCCGTCGCCGCCCCGCCGGACCGCCTGGAGCTGATCCGCGAGGGGCTCGGAGAGCGAGCAGCAGAGGTCCGCTTCATCGACATGACCGAGGCCGGCCGTAACCCCGGCCGCATCATCCCCAGTGTGCTGCGCAAGTTCGCCGACGCCCACATGGGAGCCCGCCGGGTCCGCATCATCGGCGAGCCGATCTGGCGAAGTCGTTCCGCCGTGGAGTATCCGGCGTGCGTCCAGCACGAGGCGCTGATCAACGCCGCTTTCGCCGGGCGCTCGGTAACCATCTTGTGCCCCTACGACGCCGACCGGCTGGAGAAGCAGGTCCTCAGTGACGCTCTGGCGACCCACCCAGTCGTCATCGACGCGGACGGCGAGACGAAGTCTGCCGCGTACAGCCCTGAGCAGATCATCGCCCGTTACAACGAGTCCCTGCTCGCCCCACTTGGCGCCGCGTCCTGCCCTTTCGCCACCCAGACACTTCCCAACGCTCGGGACTTCGCCGTGTCCCAGGCGCGGTCTCTCGGCGTGTCCGGCGTGAACCTGGGGGATCTGGAACTCGCGGTGGCGGAGCTGACCACCAACAGCGTTGTCCACGGCGCTGGCTCAGGGACGTTGCGGATCTGGGCCGAGAGCGACCGGATCATCTGCGAGGTCCACGACGGCGGACAGTTGGCCGATCCTCTGGCCGGCCGCCGCCCGCCGAATCCCACGCAGCCTGGTGGCCGTGGACTCATACTCGTCCACCAGCTCGCCGACCTGGTCCGTGTCCACACTGGCCCCAACGGCACCACCATTCGCTGCTACCTCCCTGCCTGACCAGCGCTGCCGGGGAGTCGGCTCTGCTGAACCGGTTGGCGGGCGCGGACGCCGAGGTCGCGACGTGCTGTTCGCCACCCTGGACCCGCTCGTGCGCCAGGTCCGCACCACTGACGGAGGGTCCTACACCGTCACCAACAGGGTCGGATTCGTCCGTCACCTTCCCGATCAGTTGGTCGACGCCTTGCGGTCGACGTTCGAGGAGGTCGCACGGTCGGATCTGGTCCTGCACGTCGTCGACGCCTTCTCCCCGCAGGCCGCGGAGCACATCGCCACCGTCCGCGGAGTGCTGCGCGACAGCGGCGCGCAAACCTCACGGAAGGCGCCGAGAGCATCGCTGTTGACAGGTCCTGGTCTGGCCGGCGCGGGGTACGAGTAACCCTCATCACCGCGTCAGCGGCCCTAAACAGGGCAGCGGCATGCAGGCCCCGCTCCAAGTCGGCCGGCGAGGGTCAGTCGGCCAGCGCTTGGTCGAGGGTTTCGTGGCAGTCGATGACAGTGTCGAGGCCGACGAGCTGCAGGGTGCGCAGCACCGGACCTGTCGGACCTGCTAGGCGGAGCCAACCGCCGGCCTCGCTGAGGGCGCGGTGGGCGGCGATGAGAACGTTGATGCCGCTGGAGTCCATGAACGCCACCTGCTGCAGGTCCACCACGACGTGGGGGCGGGACGTGCCGGAGAGGTCAAGGGCCTGGCTAAGGGCGTCACCGGTGTGGTGGTCGATTTCTCCGGCCACTGTCAGGACGTGGATGCCGTTGGTAGCGGTGGCCACGATGGACAGCTGCTCCAGCTGCTCGGCGTCTGACACTTCTTCCTCAGCCATGTCGGTGATCCTGGCACAGCCAGGTCTTCATCCGAAATCGCTGCCCTGGATGTATCGGGTGATGCTGAGTGAGACGGAAGTAACACAGGGGCATCGTGTATCACTCTCGCTGAGGCGGGTATCCGCGCCAAATATGAATGGGGCATTTGAGGTGGCCAGGATGGAAGCAGTGCCTGTGGGTGAGGACGGCATCACGCCGGGCGAACAGGCTCTGCAGGCCACCATTGCCCTGGACGGGAACGACACGGTCATCGCCCACGCGCGTCACCTGGCCGCCGACTTCCTCACCCGCGTGCAGGCCGACCACGGCCTGCCGGTCTCGCAGCGCGCCATGGACCTGACCCAGCTGGTGGTCAGCGAGCTGGTCACCAATGCCATCAAGTACGCTCCCGGCCCGGTGCTGCTGGATGTGCGGATCACCGGGGACACGGTCGAGGTCGCGGTGTGGGACTCCGACCCGGTGCTGCCCATCGCCCGGGCCGCGGACGCCGGCCGGGTCGGCCAGCACGGCCTGGAGATCGTCATGGCCGTCTGCCAGGGCTTCGAAGCCCAGCGGGAACCGGTCGGCAAACGCATCACCGCCCGCATCGCCCTGCTGGACGACCCCGGCGGCGCCATCGCCGGACACCGCCCCCTGTAAAGCCCGGCGCGCGGTCAAGGGCGTATGGATGTGTCCCGTCAGCGGCAGCGCCCGTCTGCCGGTTGGAGCGCTGACCGTCGGCTAAGCGGTCTGTGACAGGTTGCGTCGAAGAAGCCCGGGACAGTGTGTGTCATGGGTGATCAAGTTGTGACGGCTGTCGACGTGCACCTCCATGAAGGTGCTGCTCCAGCAATCATCCCCGTCAACCCGTGACACTCCCGTCGGGCCGGGCGCTGATCTAAGTGACCCCGGGCGGGGTCATGGCGCCCAGTCTCCGGGGGGAGGCAAACGGGCGCCTCAGGGGCAGGCCCGGTTTCCCCCGTAACCGGGCCTGCCCTCGCTCGCTCCACGGAGTACTCCCAGGCAGGCGCCGCTGTCTGTGCGCGAGGGCTGTGACACCGTCGGTACTTTCGGCGCTGTATGGGGTGGACCCAGGGGTCCCGTGACGCTCGCTCGTCCCCCGTTTGAGTGAGCAGTCGCGTACAAGCGGCAGGCAGGTACGTCCCCCCGTCGTCTGCCTGCCCCGCACGGGGTGCTGTCGAGGGCCGACGCGCTCGGCCGCAGTACCGGTCGGCCGGGCACCTGCGGCCGAGGGACCACGGCCCGTTGGGGGGGTAGGGGCCGTGGAATTGCGAGCGTTGTGGTGATCGGGGTGGGTGTGCAGGCGCTGCTGGCGGACCGCTATCAGTTGCAGGAACGGCTGGGGCGCGGGGCGATGGGGGAGGTGTGGCGGGCCGCCGACCAGCTCCTGGAACGCCCCGTTGCCATCAAGCTGCTGTTCGCGGAGGCGGCTGCGGACGCCGAGCGTCTTCGCCTGGAAGCGCAGACCGCGGGCCGGCTCAACCACCCCAACGTCGTCGGCATGTACGACTTCGGCTCGCACTATGACCAGTACTACCTCGTCATGGAACTCGTCGAAGGCTGGACTCTCGCACAGGAACGGTCCCTGCGCGGTGTGCTGAGCCCGCAGGACGCGGCGGCCATCGCCGCTCAGGCGGCAGCCGGTCTGGCCGCGGCGCATCAGCGCGGAGTGATCCACCGGGACATCAAGCCCGCCAACGTGATGCTGAGCCAGGACCGCACAGCGAAGATCGCCGACTTCGGGATCGCTCGCTTCGCCGATGAGGCGGCCAGTGCTCTGACCGTCACCGGGAAGGTCCTCGGCACCGCCGATTACCTTGCCCCCGAACGCGCCCTCGGGCGCCCCGCCCAACCCGCGTCCGACGTCTACTCCCTCGGCTGCGTGCTGCACGAACTCCTCACGGGCAGGCCCCCGTTCCGCGGCGCGACCTCCCTGGCCGTGGTGCAGCAGCACGTCGACGTCATCCCAGCACCGCCCAACCGGCTGCGCCCCGAGATACCGCAGCAGCTCTCTGACTATGTGCTACTCCTGCTCGCCAAGGACCCGGCCCACCGGCCCACCGCCGAGCAGGCGGCCTACTGGCTCGCCGGCTCTCACCGGACATCGACCCCGCCCGCGCCCCGCAGTGCGACGGTCATGTCGGCGCCGTCCATGGCTCCCGCTCCCGCTCCTGGCCCGCAGTCCCGGAGCGCGACGCATTCCCGCCCGCGCGGCCGCCGCAGATTGGCCACCCAAGCCACTTTCTGTGGCATTGGCCTAGGTCTCTTCGCTGCCGCAGCAGCACTAGGTGCGTCGATGCGATCCAGCGAGGGTGCCCCGTCGTCGCCATCCTCGCCCGCCCCGGCGACGGCCGCCCCGGCCACGGTCATTTCCGAACCCGCAAACCCGACACCGTCCCCGGCCGCCTCCTCCGCCGCTCCGACCCGCACCGTGCTGCCCGCACGGGAACGCGGCGACGACCAGGAGCACAGAGGCCAACACAAGCACGGGCGGGGGGAAAGTAAGAAGCAGCACTCTGACGGCTGAGTTGCTGCCCACTGTGGCACAACAGTCCCTGCGCCGCCCGTGCATCGAGCTCAGCGCGCAATTACGGTCGACGGGGCCGGGGCCCCAGGAGGAGCTCCAGCGACGGCTGCTGCGACTCCTGCCCGATCTCGAAGCCCGCCAGGCGGGGGCCACGAGCGGACCGAGGGACTGGCTCCGCCTCGCGCCGCCCCTGCCAGTGCTGTGCCTGCCGCTGCGACGGCGCCCCTGAGACCTTGAGAGACACGCATGCGTACTCCGCTCCAGCAGATGCAGCCGCCCGATCCCTCCAGTTTCGCGCGACGGACCCGTCCTCCGGCCGCGTAGAGCGGACGACGGATTCACCCACGGAGGGGGCTGCACAGTGACAGCGCGTGCACTCAAGCAGGCACTGAGGGGTGCTAGGGCTACGGCGATCGCGGCGGCGGTGATGGCCGTGCTGACCGCGTCGCAGGCACCGAGGGCGCTCTCGGCCGAGACCACAGAGCTTGGGCGGGAGGCGGCACCTCCCGAGCACGGCCTGAGCATGACCGGCGACACCCCGTACCGCACCGGTCTTCCCCCGCTGCGAACGCGGAAGAAGGGTTCGGCACAGGAGGTGGCGGGCGGTGGCGCCCTGCCCGCGACCGTGTTCGCCGCCTACCGGCATGCCGAGGAGGAGTTGGCGCGCAGCGCGCCACGCTGCCGACTGCGCTGGCAACTGCTGGCCGCGATCGGCCAGGTGGAGTCCGGACAGGCACAGGGCGGCCGGGTGACCCGGGACGGTACGACTGTGACACCCGTCCTCGGCCCGCGGCTGACCGGCGGTGCCTTCGCCAGGGTGCCGGACACCGACGGCGGCGCGTACGACGGGGACGCGGTGTACGACCGCGCGGTCGGCCCTATGCAGTTCATCCCGTCCACCTGGGCTCGCTGGGGCGCCGACGGCAACGCTGACGGGCGGACGGATCCGAACAACGTCTACGACGCGGCGCTCGCCGCCGCCCGCTATCTCTGCGCGGACGGCCGGCACCTATCGAACCCCGCCGGCCTGGACCGGGCGATCCTGGGCTACAACCACTCGGACGCCTACCTGCGCACGGTCAAGGCGTGGTACGCGTACTACCTGACCGGACACCGCGTGGTGCCGGACGCGTCCGACGGATCCCGGGCGGACTGGCCGGAGCCGTCCCGCCCGAAGAGGCCGAAGCCCTCACCGTCGAAGCCGTCAGATGACCGGAAGCCGGGCCCCGGTCCCTCGCGCTCGCCGTCGACGCCGCCCACCTCATCTTCCCCCAGCCCGCCCCCCAGACCGGGCGTCCCCAAGGAGACCAGGACACCGCTGGTTCCGGTCCCCGAACCGACCCTCACGCTCCCCGGCGGCGGTGTGCTGCCCGACGCGAGGCCGCTGATCACCGACAACGGCTGAAACATGATGGGTGCCTTCCCCCTCCACAACTGCCACTACTCGGCGGTAATGTCGCCATGGCCGGGAGCAAAGGACCGGCGGCTGAGTGCGAAGGGGCCCTCATGGCGACGGACATGCCTGCGGACACAATGGCCGCCGACGAGCGTTGGCAGCGCATGTGGAGCCATCGCGAGCAGTTGCTGAAGGTGGCCCGGCGACGGTCCATGAGTCAAGAGGACGCAGAGGACGCCGTTCACGAGGCGATGTTGCGAGCAGCGGAGCGCCCGCACCTCGACGACGAGCGGCTCGGCGCCTGGCTGACGACGGTGACGATGCGGCTGTGCGTCGACCGGTACCGGCAGGTGAACCGCGAGGCCGAGGTAGGCAGGCGCCCCACGCTCATCGCGCCAAGCCCGGTACCCGTCGAGGAGGTGGTGTGCGACCGGGCGGAGGCGCAGTGGCTCGCCGTGCGCAGTGGTGAGCTGCCCGCCCGGCAGGCGGAGGCGCTTCGGTTGAGGGCCGAGGACCTGGACGTGAGCCAGGTCGCGGTGCGGATGGGGCTCAGCTACCGGACGGTCGAGTCGCTGCTGGCCCGGGCCCGGCGGACGCTGCGCGCCTCACTGGCCGGGACGCTCGGGCTGGTGCTGGTCCTGATCGAGCGCGGGCGGCTGCGTGGGGGCGGCAATGCCCAGGCGGTCGCGGTCACCTCGACGGCGGCGACCCTGGTGGTGGCGGGGTTCGTGATGCCGTTCGCGCTCGACGGGGGCCGACACGGAAGCGGTCCGGTGCCTAGACCGGCCATCTCCAGCGAAGTGCAGGTCCTGAGCGGCGAGGCCGCGGGCCGAGGGCGCACCCCTGGGACGCCCGCTACCTCCCGCTCGGCGCCGGGGGACTGGGGCCGGATGCCCTCACCCACCGGAGAAACGTCTCTGCTGCCGGGGTCGGAGGCACTGCGGATGGCGAAGGTGCCGTCCCTGCCGGCCGCGTCCGCGCTCCCGAAGCTGGCGGTGACGCGGGTTCCGCAGGTGCCCGAGGTGCCGGGTCTGACGGCCGCCGCGCCGGACCTGCCGACCGCCGTGCCGGACCTGCCGACGAAGCCGGCCGCCCCGTCGCTCCCGTCGCTTCCCCCGGCCTCGGCCGTACCGGCCGCCCCGCTCTCCGTCCCCGCCCAGGGGACGCCGTCGCCGAAGCTGCCGTAGCGCCCAGCACCCACGTCCGCAAAAAATTCTTCGTCCGCCGCGACGGACACCCCTCCCCTCCCCGTAGAGCAGACGTCGGAGCTGCTCCACGGGCGAAGGGTGATACCGGATGGGTGTCGAGATCTGTGTGGAAGGGCTGACCAAGTCCTTCGGCAACCAGGTCATCTGGCAGGACGTCTCGCTGACGCTGCCGGCCGGCGAGGTCTCGGTAATGCTCGGCCCCTCAGGGACGGGCAAGTCGGTGTTCCTCAAGACGCTCGTGGGACTGCTGAAGCCAGAGCGGGGCTCCATCACAATCCAGGGCCGGGACATCACCAGGCTCCGCGAGCGCGACCTGTACGAGGTGCGGAAGCTGTTCGGCGTGCTGTTCCAGGACGGAGCGCTGTTCGGCTCGATGAACCTCTACGACAACATCGCCTTCCCGCTGCGCGAACACACCCGAAGGTCCGAGGCCGAGATCAAACGGACCGTCCTCGACAAGATGGACATGGTCGGGCTAATCGGTGCCGAGGGGAAACTGCCCGGCGAAATCTCCGGCGGTATGCGCAAGCGCGCCGGACTCGCCCGTGCCCTGGTACTCGACCCGGAGATCATCCTGTTCGACGAGCCCGACTCGGGCCTGGACCCGGTCCGCGTGGCCTACCTCAACCAGCTCATCGTCGACCTCAACGCGCAGATCGACGCGACCTTCCTGATCGTCACTCACGACATAGCCTCCGCCCGCCAGGTTCCGGACAACATCGGGCTACTGTTCCGGCGCGAACTGGTGATGTTCGGCCCCCGCGAGGAACTGCTGGCCAGTGACGAACCCGTCGTACGGCAATTCCTGAACGGCCGCATGCAGGGGCCGATCGGCATGGCGGAGGAGAAGGACGCGGCCCAGGTGGAGCAGGAACTGGCTCAGATCGACGAAGACGGTCCGACCGACGCGCCGACTCCCCGGCTGCTCCCCGGCCCCGGCATCACCCGCCCGCCCCGCTGGGAGGCGATCGCAAGACGCGAGGCGGAGCTGCGCGCGACCGGGGTGACGGGCCCATGAGGTTCTCCCCGACCGGTGCGCTCCGGCACTCGGGCACCCTCTTCACGATGGCGCTTGACGTGGCCCGGGCCCTTCCCCGACGGCCCTTCCAGGCACGGGAGTTCATCCAGCAGGCGTGGTTCATCGCCAGTGTCACGATCCTGCCGACGGCTCTCGTCTCCATCCCCTTCGGTGCGGTCATCGCGCTGCAGATCGGCAGCCTGACCAGACAGCTGGGCGCGCAGTCCTTCTCTGGTGCCGCGTCTGTGCTCGCCGTGCTGCGGGAGGCCTCGCCGATCGTCACCGCGCTGCTAATCGCGGGCGCGGGCGGCACCGCGATCTGCGCGGACCTCGGGGCGCGCAAGATCCGGGACGAGATCGACGCGATGCAAGTGCTCGGCATCGACCCGATCCACCGGCTCGTCGTACCGCGGGTGCTGGCGTCGATGGTCGTGGCCGTCCTGCTCAACGGCCTCGTCTCGGTGGTCGGTGTCGCAGGCGGCTACTTCTTCAACGTCGTCCTCCAGCACGGCACGCCCGGCGCCTACCTGGCGTCCTTCACCACCCTCGCGCAGCTGTCCGACCTGTGGGCGGCGGAGATCAAGGCGCTGGTGTTCGGGGCCATAGCGGCGATCGTCGCCTCGTACAAGGGGCTGACGGCGCAGGGCGGCCCGAAGGGCGTGGGCGACGCCGTCAACCAGTCCGTGGTGATCACCTTCATGTTGCTGTTCGTGACCAACTTCGTGATGACCGCCGTGTACTTCCAGGTCGTCCCGCAGAGGGGTTAGCCGATGAATCCGAGAGACCTCCTCGATCGCCCCCTGCGCTCACTCGAAGACTTGGGCGCGCAGCTGTCCTTCTACGGGCGCGCCCTGGCCTGGACGGGCCGCACCCTGCGCCGCTACAAGAAGGAAATCCTGCGGCTGCTCGCCGAGGTGAGCTTCGGACGCGGCGCGCTCGCCGTCGTCGGCGGCACGGTCGGCGTGATCGCGTTCCTGTCCTTCTTCACCGGCACCGAGGTCGGCCTCCAGGGCTACGCAGCCCTCAACCAACTCGGCACCTCCAACTTCGTGGCGTTCCTGTCGGCGTACTTCAACACCCGGGAGATCGCCCCGCTGGTGGCCGGACTCGCCCTGTCCGCGACGGTCGGCGCCGGGTTCACCGCGCAGCTCGGCGCGATGCGAATCAGCGAGGAGACCGACGCGCTTGAGGTGATGGGCGTACCGTCACTGCCGTTCCTGGTGACGACGCGGATGATCGCCGGATTCGTCGCCGTGATCCCGCTGTACGTGGTCGGGCTGCTGTCCTCGTACCTGGCCGCCCGCACCATCACCACCGGCTACTACGGGCAGTCCACCGGCACCTACGACCACTACTTCCACCAGTACCTGCCGCCCGTCGACGTGTTCTGGTCCTTCGGCAAGGTGATCGTCTTCGCCCTGCTGATCATCCTGGTGCACTGCTACTACGGCTACCACGCGAGCGGCGGCCCGGCCGGCGTCGGCGTCGCGGTGGGCCGGGCGGTGCGGACCTCCATCGTCGCCGTCAACGTCCTGGACTTCTTCCTGAGCCTCGCGATCTGGGGCGCCAACACGACCGTACGGATAGCGGGGTGAGAGCGGTGTATACGCACAGAACGAAACTCAGGCTGTACGGCATCGCATTCCTCGCCGTGCTCGCGCTGCTGCTGTCGCTCGCAGTGGCCGTCTACCAGCAGGCCTTCACCTCCGTCGTACCCATCACCCTGGAGGCCGGCACTCTGGGCAACCAGCTCGAGCCACGCGCCGACGTCAAACTGCGCGGGCTGCTGGTCGGCGAGGTGCGCGAGGTGCACGCCGACGGCACGAAGGCGACCCTCGACATCGCGCTCAAGCCGCAGTACGCGTCGGACATCCCTTCGAACGTCCACGCGCGGCTGCTGCCCAAGACCCTGTTCGGCGAGAAGTACGTCGACCTGGTCGCTCCCGCCGGCACCGCGCACCCGACGGCCCGGCCCATCCGAGCAGGCGACGTCATCACCCAGGACCGCACCAGGGCCGGCATCGAGGTGCAGCAGCTGATGAACGACCTGCTGCCACTGCTGCGCACGGTCCGGCCGGGCGAACTCAACGCCACCCTCTCGGCGTTCGCCACGGCACTGGAGGGACGCGGCGACCGGATCGGTGGCAACCTCGCCCGGGTCGACAGCTACCTGCGCCGCCTCAACCCGCACATGCCCTCCCTCAAGGAGGACATCACACGGTTCGCGGACGTCGCCGAGGTGTACGGCGACGCCGCCCCGGACCTGATGCGCATCCTGCGTAACACGGTCACCACCAGCCGGACGATCGTCGAGAAGAAGGACCAGTTGGCATCGGCTCTGCGCGCGACCGCCTCCGTGGCGGGCACGGCGAACGACTTCCTGACCGAGAACGGCGACCGGCTGATCACTCTGGGCCGGGTCTCCCGCCCCACGCTGGAGCTGTTCGCCCGCTACTCCCCGGAGTACCCGTGCCTGTTGCAGGGCCTTGTCCGACAGGAGAAGGCGTCCGAGGACGCGTTCCGGGGCGGCGAGATGCGGATCACCCTCGAGGTCGTCCGGCCCCAGGGAGCGTATCGGCCCGGAGAGGAGCCGGTGTACGGCGAGCGGTCCGGCCCGGACTGCCGCGGCCTGCCGCATCCGCAGGTGCCGGGGCCTAAGCCTCGACTCCACGACGGTACGTTGGCCGGAGATTCCGGCGGCGCACCGCCCGGAGGCTCCGGCGTGTCCGCCACCCGGGCCGAGCAGCGGGCCGTCGGTTCCCTCGTGGCCCCGGTCATGGGCGTCCCCGCGGACCAGGTGCCGCCCGTGGCGACTCTGCTGTTCGGGCCGCTCGCGCGCGGGACGGCGGTGAGTGTCGCATGAGCGAGTCAGGAGCCCGGCAGACCGCCGCCCCGCTGATCAAGTTCAGTCTCTTCGCGCTGGTCACAATCGCGGCGACGGCGCTACTCGCCGCCACCATCGTGAACGTCTCCTTCACCTCCAAGGAGACGTATCACGCGGTGTTCACCGACGTCACCGGGCTGGAAACCGGCGACGACATCCGGGTGGCCGGAGTGCGGGTGGGAGAGGTCGAGGGCATCCGGATCAAAGACCGAACCCTGGCGGAGGTCACCTTCACCGTCAGCACGCAACGGCCGCTGCTTGCCGGGACTCACGCGGTCGTCCGCTACCGCAACTTGGTCGGGCAACGGTACATAGCACTCACCGAGGGCCCGGGCGACGGCACCACCCGGCTGCGCCCGGGCGCCACCATCCCGCTGTCCCGGACCCGGCCGGCGCTGGACCTCAACGCCCTGCTGAACGGATTCAAGCCGCTGTTCGCCGCGCTCAGCCCGAGCGACGTCAACCAGCTCGCCACCGAGATCGTCCGGACCCTCCAGGGCGAGGGCGGCACGGTGAACAGCCTGCTCGCGCACACAGCCTCGCTCACCAGCACCCTCGCCGACCGCGACAAGCTGATCGGGTCGGTGATCGACAACCTCAACACCGTCCTGGAGACGCTCGACAAGCGCGGCTCCCGTTTCTCCGGTCTGCTCACGCAGCTGCGCCGGGTGGTCTCGGGGCTGTCGGCCGACCGCAAGCCCATCGGGGAGTCGCTGGCGAGCATCGGCGACCTGACGGACGTCACGTCGGGGCTGCTGAAGGACGCGCGTCCGCCGCTAAAGGACGACATCGCCGGGATCGGCGATCTCACCGGAACGCTTAACAAGAACGAGAACACCGTGGAGGGCGTCCTGAAGCGGCTGCCGAACAAGCTCGACAAACTGACGGGCACCGCCTCATATGGCTCGTGGTTCAACTTCTACCTCTGCGACTTCGACGGCCGGATCGTGCTGCCGAAGACGAAGCAGGTGATCACCCCAGACATGCACGTGGCGCGGGCGAGGTGCGGCGGATGAGCACGCGCATCAGGCGGGGCACCGCCCGCCACCCGGAGCCGCTGGTGAAGGTGCGTGTAATGCCGCCGAAGCTGCCGAGGCTTACCAGGCTGCTGCCCAGGCGCGCACCCCACCCCGAGCCGCTGGTAAGGGTCCGGGTCCTGCCGCCGAAGCTGCCGAAACTCCCCAGACTGCTGCCCAGGCGCGCACGTCGCCCGGAGCCCCTCGTGAAGGTGCGCGTCCTGCCGCCGAAGCTGCCCAGGATCCGGCTCGAGCACCCACGCCTGAACCTCTACCGCACGGGGGCACCTCCCAGCGGTAGCCGGGGGAGGAACCCGGTCATCGTCGGCGCCGTGGGCCTCACCGTCCTCGCGCTGCTCACCGTCGCTGCCTTCAACGCAGACAGCCTGCCGCTGATCGGCGGCGGTGACACCTACAGCGCGGATTTCTCCGAAGCCGGCGGGCTGAAGCCGGGCGACGAGGTACGCATCGCCGGGGTCAAGGTCGGCAAGGTCGAGCAGGTCGACCTCGACGGCGACCACGTCAAGGTGACCTTCAAGGTGAAGGGCGGCCCGGCGTTCGGTACCGACACGGGTGCGGCGATCCGGGTCAAGACGATCCTCGGCGCCAAGTACCTGGCCCTGTACCCAAAAGGGCCCGGTCAGCTCAAGGCGGGCGGCGAGATCCCGCTCCGGCGGACCGTGTCGGCCTACGACGTCGTTCAGGCCTTCAGCGACCTGACGACCACCACCGAGGAGGTCGACACCGACCGGCTCGCGAAGGCGCTGGACACGATCTCCGTCACCTTCCAGAACTCCCCAGAGGAGGTGCGGGCGTCGATCAAGGGGCTGTCACGGATTTCCCGGACCGTCGCCGCCCGTGACAAGGCTCTGCGCGGACTCCTCGACCATGCGAACGGCGTCACCAAGGTACTGGCCGGTCACACGAAGGACTTCTCCGCGCTGGTGAAGGACGGCGACGCCCTGTTCAAGGAGATCGACAAGCGACGCACGGCGATCCACGCGCTACTCAAAAGCTCCGCGCTGCTGGGCATCGAGTTGTCCGGCCTGGTCGACGACAACAGCAAGGAGATCGGGCCCGCGCTGAAGAACCTCAACACCTTCGTGACGATGCTCGAACGTAACCAGGCGAGCCTCGACCGCAGCGTCCGGCTGCTCGCCCCCTACGTCCGGCTCTTCACCAACACACTCGGCAACGGGCGCTGGTTCGACTCCTACATCCAAAACCTGGTCGCCGCCCCGGTCACGCCCCGGACGGGAGGCACCCGATGACCCGCAGGCTCCTGGCCCTGTTCACCACACTCGCTATTCTCGTCGGCATCACCGTCGTCCTCTGGCCGGGCCCCGGCCCCGTCCGCGTCACGGCGTACTTCCCGCGTACCGTCGGCATCTACCCCGGCTCCGACGTCCGCGTCCTCGGCGTCCGCATCGGCGAGGTTAGGAAGATCACGCCCGAGGGCGGCCGGGTACGGGTCGAGCTGGAGTACGACCGGGGCCGCAAGGTGCCGGCCGGCGCACAGGCCGCCATCATCAACTCCTCCGTCGTCAGCGACCGCTACGTGCAGCTGCTGCCGGTGTATCGCAAGGGCGCGGTGATGCGGGACGGAGACGTCATCCCCGAGTCCCGTACAGCCGTCCCTGTGGAACTCGACCGGATCTTCGACAGCCTGCACACCACCGCCGAGGTGCTCGGCCCGAACGGCGCCAACAAGAAGGGCTCGCTGTCCCGGCTACTCGGGGTGAGCGCGGACAACCTCCAGGGGCAGGGCAAGAACCTCCACCAGACGGTGCAAGACCTGTCCCAGGCGGTCACCACCCTGTCCGACGGGCGCGGCGACCTGTTCGGGACTGTGCGGAACCTACAGGTGTTCACGGCCGCGCTGGCGGCGGACGACACCAGCGTGCGGTCGTTCAACACCGACCTCGCCGTCGTGGCCGGGCAGCTCGCGGGGGAGCGCAAGGACCTCGCGGCCGCGCTGAAGTACCTGGCCGCCGCCCTCGGCGACGTGTCCGACTTCGTGAAGGGCAACAAGAAGGCGCTGACCTCGAACGTGCGGGGCCTGGCCAAGGTCACCAAGGTCCTCGTCACCCAACGGAAAGCTCTGGAGGAGCTGTTGACCGTCACCCCCACGGGCCTGTCGAACCTGCAGAACGCCTACAACCCCGCCGCCGGGACGCTCGACACCCGCAACAACGCGCAAACCCCACAGAATCCGGCTTCCCTCCTCTGCTCCATCCTGAAGACGACCGGCAAGGACCACGACAACTGTGCCGGCCTGAAGAAACTCCTCGACTCCCTCCCCGAGCTTCCGTCGACTCCCGCGTCGACGGGCACGGTCGACAAGACCCTCGGCGGAATCCTGAAGGCACCGGCATGAGCGCGCGGCGCAAGGGCCGGACGGCCGCCTGGGCGACGGTCGGCTCGCTGCTGCTGACCGGCTGCCAGTTCAACGGCTGGTACGACGTCCCGCTCCCCGGCGGCGCAGCCTCGGACGGCCACGCCTACCACATCACCGTCGAATTCAGGGACGTCCTGGACCTCGTGCCGCAGTCGGCGGTCAAGGTCAACGACGTGACCGTCGGCGCGGTGGAGAAGGTGGAACTGGACGGCTGGCACGCCCGAGTGCGGCTCCGAGTCGCCGACTCGGTGAAGCTGCCCGGCAACGCGATCGCCGATCTGAGGCAGACCAGCATGCTCGGCGAGAAGTACGTCGCCCTGTCTACGCCGGCCGGCACGCGACCCCTCGGACGGCTCCGCGACGGCGACCGCATCCCGCTGTCCCGCAGCGGCCGCAACCCGGAGGTCGAGGAGGTGCTGACGGCCCTGTCCGCGCTGCTCAACGGCGGCGGGGTAGCCCAGCTGAAGACGATCACCGTCGAGTTGAACAAGGCCCTCGACGGCCGCGAGGACCGGGTCAGGTCCCTGCTGAAGCAGCTCGATACGTTCCTCGGCGGCCTCGACGACCAGCGGGCGGAGATCGTGCGCGCGCTGAAGGGCGTCGACCGGCTCGCTAAGCGGCTGAAGAAAGAGAAGAAGACGATCACCCTGGCCGTCGACACCATGCCGTCCGCCCTGAAGGCCCTCGCCGACCAGCGCAAGGACCTGACGAAGATGCTCACCGCCCTGTCCGGGCTCGGTAAAACCGCCACCAAGGTGGTGAACGCCTCCCACGACGACACCGTCGCGAACCTAAGGAAGCTCCAGCCCATCCTGCAGGAGCTCAACAAGGCGGGCGACGACCTGCCCGACTCCCTCGAGATCCTCACCACGTACCCGTTCCCGCGCAACGCGACGGACGCCGTCAAGGGCGACTACGTCAACCTGAAGATCACCGCCGACCTCGACCTGGCGGACCTCTACGGCAACGCCACCGGCAAGCCCGGCAAGGGCAGGAAGTCCCCGAAACCCGGAACACCGCGTCATCCCAGCCTGCCCACTCCCACCCCCCTCCCGTCCCTCCCTACCCTGCCGTCCACCCCGTCTCTGCCTTCAAACCCGCCCGCGCCCTCCGCACCCTCGACGCCCTCCGACGGCAGCAGCCTGCTGTGCCCGCCAGTGTGCACCGCCGCCTACAGCACCGGGGACGACTCGAATCGCCTCCCGCCAGGAATCGACCCCGGCCTCGCCGAACTGATGCTGAAGGGGATACTGCCGTGATCACACGCACGGTCAAGGCACAACTGCTCGCCTTCACGGCCGTCACCGCCCTCGGGATGTCGTACGTCGGCGCCCGGTACACAGGGCTCGCGGACGACGTTCTGCACCGTGGGTACACCGTGCGCGCCGACTTCGCCGAGTCCGGAGGCATCTTCCCCGGCGCCGAGGTCACCTACCGGGGCGTGCCGGTAGGCCGCGTAGACGATCTGCGGCTGACCGGGTCCGGGGTCTCAGTGGCGCTCAAGATCGAGCACGGCGCCCCGAGAATCCCGGCCGACACGCTCGCGGTGGTAGCCGACCGTTCGGCGGTGGGCGAGCAGTACGTCGACCTCCAGCCGCGGCGGTCGGGCGAGCCGTACCTCACGGATGGCAGCCCGATCCCGCGCAGCCGCACCCGGACCCCGCTGCCGGTCACCGACCTTGTCCTCAGCCTCGACCGACTGGTCAACTCGGTCGGCAAGGACGATCTGCGGGTCACCGTAGACGAGCTGGGTAAGGCCTTCGCCGGCACCGGACCGAACCTGAGCCGACTGGTGAACTCCGGCAACGCGCTGGTGGAATCCGGATCCGAGTCGCTCCCTCAGACGGTCTCGCTGATCGAAGACTCGCGGAAGGTGCTCAAGACACAGGCCGACCAGGGTTCGGCCATCAAGTCGTTCTCCCACGACCTGGCCACGCTCACCGAGCAACTGAAGTCGAGCGACGGCGATCTGCGCCGGCTGGTCGGCAACACCACGCCCACTGCTCAGCAGTTGGAATCCCTGCTGAAGTCCACCCGGTCGCACGTACCGGTACTGCTGGCCAACCTCATCAGCGGCGGCCAGATCACCCTGGCCCGGCTGCCCGGCGTCGAACAAGCTCTGGTCACCCTTCCGCTCACGGTCGCGGGCAGCTACACGGTCATCCCCGGTGACGGCACCACCCACTTCGGGCTGACCGTGAACGCCGACGATCCCCCCGCGTGCACCCAGGGCTACAGCACCCAGCGGCGCGACCCGGCCGACACCAGCACCCGCCCGGCGAACACCGACGCGCGCTGCACGGTACCGCGCGGCAGCAAGACCTCCGTGCGTGGTGCCCAGAACGCGCCCGGCCCGACCACAGGTAAATACAGCGCCGACCAGGCCGCCTTCGTGGCCCCCTACGACCCGGAGACGGGCACCGTGACCGGCCCGGACGGAACGCCCGTGGAGATCGGCTCGACGGGCGGAGAACAGACCGTGTTCGGAAAGGAGTCGTGGCAATGGCTGCTCGTAGGACCGATGGCGTGACAGGAAGCCGGGCGAGGCTGCTGGCGGCAGGGCTCGTCGCCACGACCGTGCTGACGACCGTGCTGTGTGTCTGGCTGGGCCTGAAGCTGGCCGACCAGCGCGCGGCCGAACAGCGCCGTCAGGACGTCCTGGCGGCGGCCCGCCAGTCGGCGCTGAACTTCACCTCGCTCGACTACCGGCACTACGACCGGGACAGCGGCAATGTGCTGAGGGGCGCCACCGGCGAGTTTAAGAAGCAGTTCGCCGCGCAGACCGCACAGCTGACCAAGCTGGTTGCGCAGAACAAGTCGGTTTCACAGGGGCAGGTTCTGGAAGCGGGCATCGTGCGGTCGGACGCGCGCTCCGCCCGGGTCCTGATCGTGGCCGACAGCAAGGTGACCAACACCGGGGCGCCCGAGGGCCAGGCGCGCACCTACCGCCTCCAGCTCGACCTGACGCCCGTGGCCGGCCGGTGGCTGACCTCCGATGTCACGTTCGTGGGCTGAACCGATGTGAGGCCATCAATGAGGAGAGACACCGTGGCGAACCCCACCTCCCGCACCCGCGGGACCGGCTCACCGGCCCGGCGCACCATGACTGCGGCCGCCCGCGCGGCAGCCAAGCGCGCCGGGCGGCCTGTGCGCCCCGAGCGCGGCGCCCACCAGGAAGAGCAGACTCCCTCCGGGCGCACCATGCTCGCCGAGCCCTCGACGAACGGCTTGGAGGACCCGCCGGAGCCCGAGTCGTTCGAGGCTGAGCCAGAGGACGGCGCGCGCCCGCGCAAGGCCGGCCTGCCGGGCGTGCTCACCGCAGTGCCGAGCGTCGTCCTCGTAGCAGCCCTGATTACGGCCGCCGTACTCGGGTGGCAGTACTTGCAGGAGCGACAGACGGAGCAGGCCCGTGGCGAGGCCCTGGCAGCCGCCCGTAAGGCGGCACCGGTCGTGCTGTCGTACGACTACCGGCACCTGGACCGGGACTTCTCCCGGGCCCGCGCCCTGCTGACCGGGCACTTCCGCGACCAATACGGCAAGACCACGAAGGCGGCCGTCGCGCCGACCGCGACGAAGTATCACGGCGTTGTGAAAGCCACCGTGGCCACACCCGCGAACGGCAGCGCCCCAGCGGTGTCCGTCGTGTCGGCCACGTCGGACCGGGCCGTCGTCCTGCTCTTCGTCAACCAGGTCACCCAAAGCACTCAGGTCCCACAGCCCCGGCTAGACCTCAACCGGGTGCGTATGACACTCACCCGCGCCTCCGACGGCTGGAAGGTGAGCGGCGTCGACGCCCTCTGACCAAGCCTCCGTAAGTGCTGTTGCGCAGCCGCACAGGGGAGTGGGGCGCGGCCCGAATGGTATGGCGGCCCCGCGCGGCGTTCCTCCTCTTTCGAGAAGAGTTCGCTTTCTCGCGACGGACGCCGCCTGCCTCCCCGTAGAGCACACGAAGGCATCACCCCTACCGCCACACATCACCACCCTTCGTCCGACTCGCGAACCCACGAGGTACCTGTGGCTCTGCTCTCCACGCTCCGTCTTCACCACCACCCGAGATCACGAGGTCGTCTCGCCGTCGGGTTGCTGGCGCTCATCGCCGCAACCCTGCCGAGTGCTGCCGCCGACGCCGCCACCCCGCCCTCCGGATCGGTCAGCGACACCGCGCCCACGACCACATGGACTGCCGGGCCCTTCGCCGTCCCGAACGTCTCTGGCACTGCCGGGACGGTGAGCTGCGCGACAGCGCAACCCTGCGACGACTACGCGCTGAAGGTGTCGGTGCCCGCGGACTACGACGTCGGTCACGGCCTGCGTATCGACGTCAGATGGCCGGACTCCGCCGCAGACTTCGACCTGTACGTCCTCGATGCGGACGGCCGGGAGGTGGCCGCCTCAGCCTCATCCAGCGACCCCGAGACCGTGCTGCTTCCGGCGGTGTCGGCGTCGTACACCGTGCGCGTGGTGCCGTACGCGCCGCTCGGCGACAGTTTCACCGGCACCGCAAGCCTGATCACCGCTCCGGTCGATCCACCACCGAGTACGGCCACACCGCCGACGTACGCGAACTCATGGGCACCCGATGGCATCACGGATGCGCACAACGCCGGTGAACCCTCGATCGGCGTCGACCGTGCGAGTGGCGCCGCGATGTTCCAGGCGTACACCTCGACGCTCAAGGTCACCTACGACAGTGCCGGTGCCGCGAAATGGCAGGACAAAAGCGCGAGTACGGCCAACGGCTGTCCCCAGGGCAGCACCGCCAGCCTCGACCCGATCCTGTTCACCGACCCGGTCACCCACCGCACCTTCGAGTCGCAGCTCGCCGGCAAGACCGCGCTGACCTGCTACACCGACGACGACGGTGAAACGTGGACGCCGACAGGCGGCTCGGGCCTCAACTCCGGTGTGGACCACCAGACCATCGGTGGCGGTCCCTTCGCCCCGGGCGGACCAGGCGCCCTCACGTCATACCCGAACGCCGTCTACTACTGCTCGCAGGACATCGCTGATGCCTCCTGCGCGGTCAGCCGGGACGGCGGCTTGACGTACGGGCCCGCCGTTCCGATGTACTCGCTGCTGGACTGCGGTGGCCTGCACGGGCATGTGAAGGTCGCCCCGGACGGCACGGTATATGTGCCCAACAAGGGTTGCGGTGGCCATCAAGCCGTGGCCGTCTCCGAGGACAACGGGCTGACGTGGACCGTCCGCAAGAACCCGTCCAGCACGGCCGGGGACTCGGACCCGAGCGTGGGGATCGGACTCGGCGGGACTGTCTACATGGGCTACCAGAACAGCGACGGCACGCCGCGTATCGCCGTCAGCCACGACAAAGGCAAGACCTGGCTGTACGACCAGAACGTCGGCGCGGCCCTCGGTATCAAGAACGTCGTCTTCCCCACCGTCACCGCGGGCGACGACAACCGCGCCGCCTTCGCCTTCCTTGGCACCACCACGGGCGGCAACTACCAGGACCCGGCCTTCCAGGGAGTGTGGCACCTTTACGTGGCCACCACCTACGACAGCGGCCAGTCCTGGGTCACCGCCGACGCCACCCCCACCGACCCCGTCCAGAAGGGTTCGATCTGCACGGGCGGCACCACCTGCGGCAAGGACCGCAATCTCCTGGACTTCATCGACGTCACCACCGACGCCCAGGGCCGCGTGCTCGCCGCCTACGCCGACGGCTGCACCGGCGCCTGCGCGACCGGAGGAGCGCAGAACTACGACGCGCTGGCCTCCATCGCCCGCCAGTCCTCCGGCAACACGCTGTACGGAGCATACGACGCCATGGTCAGCGGCAAGCACAAGAAGCCCGGAGGAAGCCACTAGATGGGAACACCGCTCTCGGCTGCCGTACTAGCAGGAGCCGTCCTCAGCCTGGCCGCAGTCACCGGATGCTCGGCAGCGAGCAAACACGCCGAGCGCCCGGGGGTGACGCCGTACCAGGCGAAGCGGGTAACCGATCCGCCGGCCGGGAACACGGCCAGTGCCGCGCCCCACGGCTGTCCCACGGCAGCCTCACTGCCGCTCCCCAAGGACTTCCCGGACAACCTGCCGGTGCCCGACGGCGCGGTTGTGACCTCGGTGGAGCACCGCACCGGCGGCCGACTCGTCGTCGCTACCGTCGTACGGGGCGGCTTCGACACCACCCTGGCGTTCCTGCACACGCAGCTGCCCAAAGCTGGCTACATCCCCGAGGAGGGCGAAGTAGAGGAGGACGACGCCGAGTCCAACTTCTTTACCGAGACCGTCCGGGGCCGCTGGGCCCTGCGGAAGATGCCCGACTGCGAGGGAGGGGTGTACCTGACGTACCTGACGGCTGCCGTCTCCTGAACCCGGCCCGGCCGAGTCCTCTTCCCGGCCGGTGAAACTGCAAGGGGCCGATACTCGCCCGCAAGGGTGAGGAAAGCAGCTTCACGTGCATCCCACTCGTCCTCGAGGACGCCTTTCCCGGCGCCGGGATCCACCACTGGCGACAATTGTCGGACAGCCGGCAGCAGGTGGCGGTGGACCATCTGTTCACCGTGCTGATCGCATTTCCTGTCCGAACGCGACGCCGCCTAGCGAACCGCCGCGCCACCGGTGCGAATCCGGTGGCGCGGCCGTTGGCTCGGAGAACCTACTGCAGGTCGACGTGGTCGCCCGTGGCGCTGACAGCCGCGGTGGTCGAGTTGCCCGCGAAGGAGAAGCGGACGTAGCCGTCCTCCTTGGCGGTGGTCGTCGTCTTCAGGTTGCCCTTGGAGTCCGCCGTGACGGTCTTCAGCGTGGTGTAGCTGCTAGAACTCTTCTTGTGGAACTGCAGCTTGACCGCCTGGGAGCCGTAACCGCCGTACTTGAGCGACTCCCAGTCAGCCCGGGTGAGGGCGCCGGTGACGGTGAGGGTCTTGCCCTTCTTCACCGGGACTGCTGGAACAGTACTGGGCCCCGACCGCCCCCAAGCCTCCGTCTCCCAGCATGGCCTTGCCGTGTGGTGGGGGGAGGCGGGCGATGCGGCCGGAGCCGCCGCCGCCTTCGCCGAACTGCTGGCCGACCGGATGCGGGTACTGGGCCCGAACCACCCCCCACACCCTCCGCTCACGGAACGACCTCGCCCGGTGGCAGGGAGAGGCAGGGGACGATGCTGTTATGAGCAAGGTCGGCGAGTGGCGGCCGCGCGATCGTATCGACGTCGGATCATGCTCAAGACCCTGCGACCGTCGACCGACTCCTGCATAGGAAGCGGCGAGCTTCTGCAGCGGTCGACGTCCAGGCCGAGCCGATCAGGTCGGATAGGAGAAGCTGGCCGCTCGCCCGTGCTTCGCCAAGGATGTCTGCAGCGCGCCCTTCACATACAGGTGGTCGGCGATCGACTCGCCCACACCGCGACGCCGGCACACCGCCTCGTCCCCGTGCTACCGGGCGGGATTGCAGGAAGTGGCACTCCCTGTCGACGTACAGCTTGTCGCTACTGTCCGGCGTGGCTGCCGCTTGGCTCGACAACGCGAGGAACACCCGGGCACCCAGACGCATTGCGCTGGCGTCATGAACGAGGAAAGGGTTAAGGGGCATCAGCACAGTGGCACCAGGGTCCCCCTGCGCCTGCTGGCCATGGAGACCGAGGGCATCCCGGCCGACGGCCCCACCCCGGCGACGCCTGCCGGGCCGGTGATCTACCGCTACACCGTCGACCTCCCACCCATGGGTGACAACCATCGCGGCAACCGGGGCGACGATGACGACGACCGGCGCGAGGTGGCACGACGAGTACGGCGGTCACGGCCACTGAGGGAGTACGTGACGCGAACGCAGCGGTGTCCGATTCTCGCCGTTCCGCGTTAAATGCCTGGACTGGGGACCTCCCCTGACGGGACACTTCCGACTTCCGAATCTCCGGGAGTGTGATGGCGACGACAAACACGCGAGGACCGACGCCGGGCAGGGGCGCGGTCGTTCTGGCACTGCGCCGCTACGGCCGGGAGCTGCTGCGACTACGACGACTGGCCCTGCCCGCCCTGCTGCTGCCGGCCGTGGGCAACATCGGCATTCGCTACGTCGCCCCGCTGCTGATCGCCAAACTGGCCGGGCAGGCCGCCGGCGGCGGCGGTCTCACCCTCGGCTCGGCACTGCCGTACGTGCTGGGCTTCGGGGTGACGCTGTTGCTCGCCGAGGCCGTGTGGCGGGTCGGGCAGCACTGCCTGAACCGCGTGGACGCCCTGGGCATGGAACACCTGTACGTGAGCGGCATGGACGAACTCCTCGCCAAGGACGCGGCGTTCTTCCACGACAACTTCGCCGGCTCCCTGACCAAACGGGTCCTGAGTTTCGGCAAGCGCTTCGAAGACTTCGTCGACACGGTGACGTACCGAATTGTGGGCAGCCTCGTCCCCCTGGTGTTCGGTGCCGTCGTGCTGTGGAGCTACGAGCCGATGCTCGTCGTCGGCCTTCTGGCAATGATCGCGTCGACGGTGGTGGCCGCGACGCCTCTGATCCGTCGCCGGCAGCGGCTCGTCAACGACCGCGAGGCTGCGATCGCCCGGGTTTCCGGGCACGTCGCCGACAGTCTCATGAACATGGAGACCATCCGCGCGTTCGCGGCCGAGCGGCGGGAGGCGGCCGAACACCGCACCCGTGTCGCGGACTCCCGGCGCCTGACGCTGAGGTCGTGGGACTACGGCAACCTGCGCGTCGACACCCTGATCGCCCCCCTGTCCGTGCTGACCAACGTGCTGGGCCTGTTGATCGCCGTTGCCTTCGGCGGCCCAGGTCAGGGAGTTGAGGAGGTCGTCGTCGCGTTCACCTACTACTCCAACGCGACCCAGATCATGTTCGAGTTCAACCAGATCTACCGGCGTCTGGAAAGCTCGATGACCGAGGCCGCGCAGTTCACAGAGCTGCTGCTGGATCCGCCCACCGTGCTCGACCTGGCGGAACCCGAACCGCTCGCACCGCGGGACGCCGGCATCCGGTTCGAGGCGGTGACTTTCGCCCACACGGGCGCGAAGCCGATTTTCGAAGGGCTCGACCTGGACGTGCCGACAGGCGCACGGATCGGTCTGGTCGGCAGGTCCGGCGGCGGCAAGACCACACTCACCCGGCTCCTGCTGCGCATGTCGGACATCGACGACGGACGCATCCTGATCGGTGGGCAGGACATCAGCCGGCTGCGCCAGACCGACTTGCGCTCACTGATCGCCTACGTCCCGCAGGAACCCGCCATGTTCCACCGCAGCCTGCGGGACAACATCGCCTTCGCCCGGCCCGGCGCCACCGACGAGGAGATCCACGCAGCCGCCGCAGCCGCGCACGTCACGGAGTTCGCCGACCAACTCCCCAACGGCTTCGGCACCCTGGTGGGGGAGCGGGGGGTCAAACTCTCGGGCGGGCAGCGCCAGCGCGTCGCCCTCGCCAGGGCCATCCTGCGCGACGCCCCGATCCTGCTGCTCGACGAGGCGACCAGCGCGCTGGACTCGGAGAGCGAGGTCCTCGTCCAGGACGCCCTGTGGCGGTTGATGGACGGGCGTACGGCCCTCGTGGTCGCCCACCGTCTGAGCACCGTCGCCGGAATGGACCGTCTCGTCGTCCTCGACCGCGGAAGCGTCGTCGAGCAGGGCGCCCATGAGGAGTTGCTCGCGGCGAACGGTGCCTATGCCAAGCTCTGGCAGCACCAGTCAGGCGGCTTCCTCGGCGAGAGCGCCGAGCCGGTCCCCGGGCCCGCAGCCCCGGGCGTACAGGCGGTCGTCGACATCGGTCCGCCGAGCGAGCAGTGAGCCGGACCGGGTCTGACCGCCCTCCAGCGGGTAGGGGTGCCAGCAGGCATTGCGGTAGCGGTCGACGGCCTCCAGGGCGCGGGTGAAGACGTCGAGGCCCGGGGCGAGCGGCACCATTACCTCGTCGGTATGGCGGGTCAGGCGGCTGCGGATGCGCACCGTGCCGTCGTGACGGTGGAGGCACAGCTCGCCGTACTCGGTGGCGCCGAAGGCGATCAGGTCCGCGGCGGCCACCCCGTCGGGCAGCTCTCGTCCGGCAGGGCATCCTCCGCCGGCGGGCGCAGGCGTCCAGCGGGTGGATCTCGTACTGAGCGCTGTGGCACATCCCCCAGGCGGGCAGACCGATCTCCCGCAGACCTCCCGCAGATACCCCCTGCTGCCTGCGTGGATGAGCCCCACGGGCAGGTCGCCTTCGGCGATGCGCACCACGTGCCGCGCGCCACCGAAGGTGTCGTCGACCCCGGCCGCAGTCGCCGTCCAGGCTCGGGTGGACCAGGAACCAGTGGGCCGGCCGCCACCACGCCCACACCGGCTGCCACGGCGTGCTGCTGGGACCAGCCGTCCAGGAACCGGCCGCTCTTGCGGCACACCCACGCCCGCAGCGGACCGCGTCGTACCCGAGCTCGATGGCGTAGGCGACCGTCGGGGTCCGGTGGTCGGCGTCGTGACCGACGACGAGGGCTGCCGGTTCGTGCTCGACGACGGGGCGGTGGCGGGCGAGCCGCAGGTAATGCCGAGGCCCGTCAGCGCGGAGACTCGGACAGCCAACTGCTGCGCCCGGTCGAGGCCGAGGCCGGCGAGCCGCTGAAGTTGGTCAGCCCCCCAGCTTTCCCCCTCACAGGCTGAAGACGACCAGGGCGGTGTCGTCGGTGACGCCTTCGGCGGGGAGGAGGTGGTAGGCGCTTGACTCTCCGATACCGCGACGCCTGCACACCGCGTCGCCCCCGTGCTGTCCGGCAGGACAGTGCCGGCAGTTGCACTGCCTGTCGACGTGCAGCTTGTCCGCCAGACGAGCCCCGAACCCCCGAGCGCAGGTCGCACCAGAAGGAATCACCACGATGACGTCTGCCCGCCCCGCCGTCCTACCTCCTGTAGCTCCGAGGCCGGTCGAACCACAGAGCGATCTGTGTACGTGAGCGAAGACCCAGCTTGTCGCGCACCCTGTCCAGGTGCGTGGCGACCGTATGCGCCGAAAGGCCGAGCTCACTTGCGATCTGCCGGTTCGTCAGCCCCTCCGCGACGAGTTCGACCACCATGGACTCCCTCGCGGTCAGCCGCCACCGCTCGTCGTCGACCCCCATGGTGTCCAGCCCCCGCCGGACCTGCTCACCGCTGCCTGTCCGCAGGGCGTAGGCGACGAGCCGGTCCCCGCGCAGCTCGTGAGCGCCGACGACCGCGGCCTCCCGCGCCGCCGTCGGCAGCACAGTCCGGGCGCGGGCCGCCGCCTCCTCGATCGTGCGTCGCCAGGACGCCTCGGGCTCGGTGTCCAGCAGGCGTCGCGCCAGCGCACTCGCCTCGCACAACCTCAGGGCGCGCTGCATGTCACCGCTCTCTGCAGCCACCAGCGCCAGGCCCTCGACGGGGTACAGCGCGTGGAAGCTCCCCCCGGGGGCAATGCGCAGCACTTCGGTGAAGAGGGCCTCGGCGCTCTCCATCTGCCCCAGAGCCAGCCGAACGGCGCCTGCCGTGTGTAGCGCGGCCGCGACCCGGGGCCAGGGCGCCTGCTCCCTGAGCACCGGAAGGCAATCCGCCATCAGCTCGTCGGCCTCGCGCTCCCCGCCCGCCTGGAGCAGAGCCCAGGCCAGGTGCTGGGTGCACCAGGCGACGTCCTCGGGCGAGCCGAGCGGGGCGACGACGTCCAGGCACGCGCGCAGATCTGAGACGGCCTCGGTGAATTCGCCGCGACACAGCCACGCCGCGGCCCTGGCGTCGAGTGCGTTGGCGAGTCCGGAGGGCACGTGACGCTGCCGCTCCAGGTTCACCGCCCGCTCGCCCAGGGACAGTGCTCGGTGCGGGTCGGCCTGCTGGGCGGCCACCCGTGTGGCGAGCGCGGCCACCTCCCCGCCCAGTGCCTGACCGCCGGGCTCTCGCAGCAGTCCGGTCAGCAGTGCGCCCGCAACTGAAGGTTGCTCTTGCTGGTAGTGCACCCGGGCCAGTTCAAGGGTCAGCCGTACCCGCGTGGTCTCGTCCTGGCCGGTGGCGTGGGCCGGCACCGAGGCGAGGTTGTCCCGTTCCACCGTCAGCGGGCTGCTCGCCTGGTCGGCGAACACATCCCCACAAGCTCGCTCGGCCACCTCGTGGAGCCATGCGAGGGCGTCGCGCAGGGTGGGGCCCAGCTCGCCGGATGCGCGCAGACGTTCCATGGCGTAGGCGCGGATGACACCGAGCTGCCGGAAGCGGGTGGGTGCCGTACCCCCGGGCAACCGTGCGATCAGTGACTTCGCCTCAAGCGCGCGCAGGAGGGGAAAGACGTCTTGCGGCCCGATGCCGCCGCCGGCGCACACCGAGCGCGCCGCGGCCAGATCGAACCCTCCGGCGAGGACCGCGAGGCGCCGGAAGACGGCCTGTTCCGCCGGATCCAGCAGCCGGTAACTCCAGTCGACGGCGGTGGCGAGCGTGCTGTGCCGCCGGGGCCCGGTCCTGCTGCCACCGGCCAGGAGGTCCAGCTCAGACGCATGGTCGTCCAGGCCCGCGAGGATGTCGCCCGGCGCGAAGGCGCCGATGTGGCAGGCCGCTAGCTCTACGGCGAGAGTCAGGCCGTCCAGCCGTCGGCAGATCTCCGCGACCAATGGGCCGTTGGTTCGGTCCAGCGCAAACCCGGGCGAGCGGTGCGCGGCACGCTCCACGAACAGCCGTACCGCGTCCGCCCGCTGCAGGGCCGTCACGTCGTTCCCGGCGTCAGCCGGCGGCAGGGACAGCTCGCCGACCCGGAACACGGTCTCCCCGGGCACCCGCAATGCCTCACGGCTCGTGGCCAGGATCCGCAGCCGGGGGCAACGGCCCAGCAGTGTCACAACCAGCCTGGCGCACGGCTCGGCGAGGTGCTCGCAGTTGTCCAGAATCAGCAGCCGGGAGGCATCACCGATGGCACGGACCACGACGTCGACGCCGGTAGGGCCCGCCCGTTCGCCCATGCCCAGCGCGGCGGCCACGGACTGGGTCAGAGTTGCGCCGTCCCGCAGCGCGTCGAGCTCCACCAGGTCGAGCCGGGCGTACCGGCTGGATATCCCGCGGGCGAACTCCAGCGCCAGCCGCGTCTTGCCCACACCGCCCGCTCCGGTCAGCGTGAGCAGCCGTGTGCTCCTGAGCAGCGCGCGCAGGTCCGACAACTCCTGCCGCCGGCCGACGAAGGAGTCGAGCGCCGGCGGCAGGGCTCGGCCACGGGTTGCTGCGATCGCCGCGGCGGATGCTGCTGTGGGGGCCGCGGCCGACGCGGCACCCTGGGCCCGGAAGGTGTCCCGCGCTGCCGTCCGACGCCGGAACGCCCGTTGCCGGCAGGCGTTGGAACAGTACCGAGCCGGCCGGCCGCTCCGCGGCCTCGGAATCAGCGCCGTACCGCATACCTCGCACGTTCGACTCCGGCTCATCCCCGATTCCTGGCCGCACGTTCTCGCGCCGAAACCATGCAAGACGACTGGGCAGTGAGCGCGGCGGCCGGACTCGGCCACCGCTCCCTCGGGACCGTCAGGGTGTGGCAGTGGGGTCGATCCCGAGTACGACGGACCCCGTTACGCCCTTGCCCAGGTCACTACCCGTCTGGGTGAGGGTCAACAGGGTGGCCGAACCGCCGTTGCGGTAGATACCGTCCCTCGCGTTGAGCGTGCGCGAGGCCGTGTTGTTCCGGTAAGGCGACAGGGCGGCGACCCTGGCGTTGTACGTCTCCGGGAAGTAGAGCTGGCCGGTGTGGGAGACATGGCCTCCGTGATAGGTCCCGTTGGAGACGGTGCCGCCCGCGTGCGTCTTGACGTGGATGTGAAGGGCCCGGCCGACGTACCACCCCGGGTAGACGGTGGTGAACTCCGCGACCCCGGACGCGTCGGTCAGTTGCACACCGCGCAGGAAGGTCGTGTCGGGGGTGGATCCGCCGGCGACGTAGCCGGAGTAGATCCCCAGCGCGTCACAGTGCCAGATGTCGACTGCCGTGTTGGGCAGCGTGGCGCAGGTGGTGCTGTCTATGACCGTGACGCGCAGGGTCAGCGGAACGCCGGCCTTGCCCTCGGTGATGTCCTTGCGGACTCGCTCCAGGTCCAGGTAGTAGGGGCCCTCGGTCTGCTCGGGCGTGAGGACGCACGCCGCAGCGAGCGGGGGAGCGGACCGGTCCGCGCTCGGGGGCGCCGCCGCCGCGGTCTGCGTGGCGGCGAGTCCAGCTGCGGCCACGCCGAGCGCGGTGGCGCCGAGGGCGGCGATGACGGACCTGCGGGTGGCCGGCTCGGGGGCGCACTGCGGGTCCGTGGCGTTGTGGTGGGGGGTATCAGTCATGCAGCGACCATGGCGCACACGACGTTCCACCGGATCGCTCAGGCGAGCGACGAGATTGGACGCGTTACGAAACCCGTGCAGGTCGTTCAGGGGGTCCAGGCAAGTTCATCCCCCGCGCAAAGCTGTCGGTAGTGCCGCGTCGGAGAACGATTGCCCTGCCGACTTGTCAGGCAGGGCCGGCTCCGGGGTGCAGGGCGGCGCGGCGGAACAGGGGGCCTCCGGGTGCGGCACTTCCGTCATAAGGGTGACGGGAATCAACGCCGACCAGCGGTGGCCCGAGTCCATGCCAGCGGCCTATGAGCAGTACCTCGTGCCCGTGGTCTTCCGGCCCTTCGCCGCGGACCTGACCGCGAGGGCGGCGGCACCCCACCCTCGGCGCATTCTCGAACTGGCTGCGGGTACAGGCGTGTTGACGTCGAGCCTACTCGCCGCAGCACCGTCGGCCGGCGTGACGGCCACTGACCTGAATGAGGCCGTGGTCGTCTTCGGGTCGGCCTGGGCCTCAGGCGCGGAGTGGCGGCAGGCCGACGCGCAGCGGCTGCCGTTCTCGGACGGAGGCTTCGACCTGGTGGTCTGCCAGTTCGGCGTGATGTTCTTTCCGGCAGCCACCTGCCCGTCGCTGAAGTGAGGGCCCGGTTGGAAGGGCACCATTACGAAGCCCTAAGAGCTCGTACGAGCAAGCATGCGGCGACGGCAGAAGTAGCAACGCACGCCACTCCTCGCCCCCCTTCGTCTCCACCGCTGCCGCCAGATCCGCAGGCTGTCCCGGCCGCCCTTCGGGCACCCACTGGGAGCACGGGCCGGTGCCCGGGTCACCGGCTGGGGCGAGAAGGCGTCACCCGAACTGCGTCAGCCCGATGCCTCGGCACGCGACCTCAGGCTCGTCGCCTCGACCTCGACGTATCGTCGCGTCTGCCAGCCCGTCAGCAGGCCTACGAGTGGTGCTGCGAAACCGGTTTGGTCGATGCCCAGGGTCAGGGTGCTCCCGTGGCCTCTGGGGGCGACGACATGTGTGCCGGTCGTCGTCACACCGCCGGACGCGGACTGCCAGCTGAAGGACCGGCCGGGTGTCCATTCGGTGATCCGCCACGTCAGCACCGGCATGCGTGGTTGGGCGATGCGCACCAGCGAGCCCGGCCCCGGCTCCTTGCCGTCGAGGCGCTCGACGCGCCGCATGGTGACGATGAACTCCGGCCAGCGTTCCACCTCCGCGACGACCCGCCACAAAGCCTCCGGCGACGCTTCGACATCGACCCGGGTCATCCACTGCATCGATCAACACCTCTGCGTCTTCCGGCACTTTGCGCTCCGCACAGTACTGCGCCCCCCACAGTCCGAGCAGAGGTCCGGCGGGAGAAACCGATCCTCCCTGTCAGCCGTGGACGTCAGCGACCTCCTGGTCCGTAGCTTTGCAGAGATCGGTACAGGTCAGGTGGCGCAATTCGCTGTTGTACAGCTCTGCCGGGTCGAGCCCCATGCCGGTGAATTGGCCTGCCAGTTCCAGGGACAGGATGCCGTGCAGGCGGGTCCAGAAGAGCAGGGCGCGGCGCAGGGCGGAGGGGGGTGCGGGGTGGTCGGCTGCCCACTCGCGGTGCTCGGCGAGGTGGGCCTCCAAGCGGGCGTCGTCCGGGGTGTCGGCGGGGGTGCCGCCGGTGGCGGCGTTGAGGAGGGCGTCCATGATCTCGGAGGCGATCGTGGTGATGTCGTCGGGGGCGTGGTAGCCGGGGACGGGTGTGCCGTAGATGAGGAAGTAGCGCTGGGGGTCGTCCAGGGCCCAGGCGCGCAGGGCGTGTCCCAGTCCGGCCAGGTCTGCGCCGGAGTCGGCGGTAGCGCGGATGGTGTCGGCGAGGCTGCGGTAGGCGTCGCGGATCAGTTCGGTGATCAGCTCGTCGCGGCTGGCGAAGTACCGGTAGAGCGCGGGGCCGCTCATGCCCATCTGTTTGGCGATGGCGTTCAAGGACAACCCGGGCGCTCCGGCGGCGGCGATCTGTTCCCAGGCGTGCTGCTTGATCTCGGCGCGTAGCTGGGCGCGGTAGCGCTCGCGTGGGGTGTCCTTGCCCGCGATGGCCATGTGCTCATCCCTTCCCTGGCGTGTTCGCCGGCTTTTCGTAGTCCGGGTGAGCGGCTGCCCGCCCGCTCTGAGTTAGACCCTATTACGAACGCGCTTGACTGTCACTGCGCGTCCAGTTATAACTTCTAACGAACGCACTAGCCACTAACGAAGTTGGTGGAGTCGATGGAGGTCGCCATGAACGCCGCAGAAATGATCGAGGTCGTACTGCCGGGCAAGGTCGAGCCGGAGGAACTGCAGGTGCGGCAGGGTGCCGTCCCCAGTGCGGGGCCGGGGCAGGTCGTCATCCGCATGGAGGCGACCGGTGTCTCCTTCGCCGAGCAGCAGATGCGCCGCGGCCGTTACTACGACCAGCCGCCCTTCCCCTTCGTCCCCGGCTACGACCTGGTCGGCACCGTCGCGCAGACCGGGGACGGCGTCGCCCCCGCGCTTGCCGGCAGCCGGGTGGCCGTACTGCTGAAGGTCGGCGGCTGGGCCAGCCACGTGGTCGTCGACGCCGCCGACGTCGTACCGGTCCCGGAGGGGATCAGCGCGGCCGAGGCCGAGACCGTGGTGATCAACGGCATCACGGCCTGGCAGATGCTGCACCGCAAGGCCCGCGTCCGCGCCGGGCAGACGGTTCTGTTGCACGGGGCCAACGGCGGCGTCGGCTCCGTGCTCGTCCAGCTCGCGCAGGCCGCGGGAGCGAAGGTGATCGGCACCGCGTCCGTGCGCCACCACGCTGCCCTGCGGGAGCGGGGGGTGAGCCCGATCGACTATCGCAGCGAGGACATCCCCGCTCGCGTCCGCGAGCTCGCCCCGCGCGGCGTGGACGCCGTCTTCGATCACGTCGGCGGCCGCGGCATCATCGACTCCTGGCGCCTGCTCGCGCCCGGCGGCACCCTCGTCTCCTACGGCAGCGCCTCCACCCGCGACGACGAGGGCTCCAAGCAGTGGCCCGTCCTCAAGCTCCTCGGTCGGGTCTGGCTGTGGAACGCCCTGCCCAACCGCCGCCGCGCCTACTTCTTCAACGTCTGGGCCGGCCGAGCCCTGAACCGCAGCCGCTTCCGCGCCCGGCTGCGCACCGACCTCACCGAGGTCTTCGAAGCCCTCCGGCGCGGTGAGATCACCGCCCACATCGCCGCCGAACTACCCCTCGCCCGGGCCGCCGAGGCGATGCGGCTGGCCGAGTCCGGCACCGTTGCAGGAAAGGTCGTCCTGCACGCCTGACGCGATCCGCCTCAGGCGCCCCGTAACTACACCCACTCCCTTGCCCGGCCCGGTCCGCTGCCAGCAGACAACCACCGCCACACGTGATGAAAGGCCCCACCATGCGCATCCTCACCGCAACGAAGTTCGCCGCCGCCACGGCCGGCGCTGTCCTCCTCGCCACCGGCACCGCCCACGCTCTCAACGACGACCCGCCCACCACCACCGCCACCACCATCACGGCCGGCACCGCCACTCACACCGACGACGTGCAGATCGACGCCAGCGCCCCGGTCATCAGCCGCGACGACATCCTCATCCACGCCCCCCTGCACACCATTTGGAAGATCCAGACCGACGTCGAGAACTGGCCCACCTGGCAGCCCAACGTCGACGTCGTCGTCAAAGACACCCCCGGACGCCTGCGCCCCGGCTCCGTCTTCCGCTGGACCACCGAAGGACTGAACATCACCTCGACCGTCAAGCAGGTCGACTACGGCAAGCGCCTGGCCTGGGGCGGCCCCGCCCAGGGCATCACCGCCATCCACGTATGGACCTTCACCCCCGCCGCCGACGGCGTCCTCGTCCACACCGAGGAATCCTGGACCGGCGACCCCGTCACCGCCAACAAGGACACCCTGCAGACTGCCCTGGACAACTCCCTCCACAACTGGGTCAACAACCTCAAGCACCAAGCGGAAAGCCAGGTCGGCAAGTAACCCTCCCGCCCTTCCCGAGCGCAAGCCGCTCCGGAAGCGCCCTCCCAAGGCCGCGCCCTCGCCTGCCCAGCCGGAGAGAGACGGGGCGCGGATGTAGAAGCGATCAACTACATGAGGGCGTCAGTAGGGCCGCGGAGCCTGTGACTGAGTCAAGGCGACGGGCGCCGGCCGATGGTGTGCGCACGGCGCCCGTACCGGAGGGTGGCGTTGCGACTGGCCTCATCATGTCGAGCACGGCCCCAGACCCTGGGTGACCCCCAAGATGTCGGTGGTCTGGCGACCGCAGGGACACCGGGCTCGTCCAGTCCGGTTCGCCGCTGCACGACCAGCTGGACTCCAGGGGCCGCGTCTGCTCCGCTGCGCCTGAGTCGGAGGAGCACCCCGAATGACTAACTGAGGTTGAACTCGTGATGTCGCCGGGTGGCTTAAGTGGGTCTGACTGTCGGGCCGGTCTCGGCGAGGCGGCCGTCTATGACCAGACCGCTGGCCGCCGCTGATTACCTGGTGCGCTCAGTGCGGTCGTCGTACTCTTCGCGGGCGGTGATGACTTCTTCGATGTGCAGCACGGACCACTCCGTGAGCGCCTTCAGCGGTTCCCGTAGCGTCTGGCCGAGCGCGGTCAGCTCATACTCCACGTGCGGCGGCACCTCTGGGTAGACGGTCCGGCTGACCAGCCCGTCGCGTTCGAGGGTGCGCAGCGTCTGGGTGAGCATCTTCTCGCTCACGCCCGCCAGCGCCTGCCGGAGCTGGCCGAAACGGGAGGTCCCGTTCCGGCCGAGTTCGCCGAGCACGAGGACCGCCCACTTGCTGCCGATCTGGTCGAGCAGGTCCCGCGACGGGCAGCCGCGCTCGTACGGATCGAATGACGGAATGGGCCCGGTCACATTCTCGACAGCAGCCATACGGCTCACCTCAATGCTTTCGCTGCGGTAAGTACCCTACCAAGGAGTGGCTACTCCCCAACAGAGAGTGTCCAGGTCATTCTGTATTCCATCCCGCGGCGGACGGACCGCGGCAGGCGTGCGAGGCACGCGCGGAAGGAAGGAATGACCATCATGCCGATCGTCGTCACCGGAGCCACCGGCCAGCTGGGCAGGCTCACCGTCGAGGCACTGCTGCGGCGCGGGATCCCGGCCACGGACATCATCGCGACCGGCCGGGACATCGCCGGGATCAAGGATTTGGCCGACCGAGGCATCACGGTACGCCGCGCCGACTTCGCGGACACCGACGGCCTGGCCGAGGCATTCGCGGGAGCGGAAAGGCTGCTGCTGATCTCGGCCTCGGTCCCCGTGGGCGAGCGGGTCGCCAACCACCGCCGCGTGATCGACGCCGCGGCGTCCGCAGGCGTGTCGCTAGTGGCGTACACGAGCACGACGCACGCGGACACGGCCACCACCGTCATCGGTGCCACGCACGGCGAGACCGAGGCGTATCTGCGGGACCGCGGAATCCCCAGCGTGCTGCTGCGCAACGGCTGGTACCTGGAGAATTACACCAGCCAACTGCCGCAGATCCTGCAGAACGGCGCGGTCGTCGGCGCCGCAGGCGAGGGGCGGATCAGCGCCGCGTCCCGCGCCGACTACGCCGAGGCCGCAGCGGTCGTCCTCACCGCTGAAGGCCACACCGGCGCCGTGTACGAGCTTGGCGGCGACGAATCCTTCACCCTGACTGAGCTCGCCGCCGCGATCTCCGCTGCGGCCGGAAAGCAGGTCACTTATGCTGACCTTCCGGTGGCCGACTTCGCCCAGGTACTGGCCTCCGCGGGCCTGCCCGCCGAGCTGGCGGAGGTCCTCGCTGACGCTGACCGCGGTATGAACCGCGGCGAGATGTACACCGACTCTGGCGACTTGCGCCGCCTGATCGGCCGCCCGCCCGTGACCTTGGCCGAGGCACTCGCGGCCGCCCTGCATGACTGAGGTTGAACTTGTGATGTGGCCGGGTTGCTCAGGTGGGTCTGATCGTCAGGCCGGTCTCGGCGAGGCAGCCGTCTATGAGTTCGCTGCGGTACTGGATGTGCCGTAGGCCGCGCCGGATGCGCTGGACGAGGTGTTCGGGGGTACTGAACGCGACGTTGGAGAGCCAGCCGCGTCGCAGGAGGGACCAGATCCCCTCGACCTGAGGGGCGTCGACGCCGTCGTGGACACCACGAGCTACGAGGCGGCCGATCCGGACGACGCGGTGGCGCACTTCGGTACCGCGTCGTCCGCAACCTGCTTGCCGCCGAGAAACGGGCCGGTGTCCGTCACCATGTACTGCTCTCGATCGTCGGCATCGACCGTATCGAAGGCAACGCCCACTATGCCGGTAAGCGTGAGCAGGAGCGCCTCGTGGCCCAGGGCCCGGTGCCGTGGACGATCGTTCCCTTCACCCAGTTCCACGACTTCGCCGCCACGGTGACCAGTTGGACCGAGCAGGACGGCGTCGCCCCGATCCCGCCGCTGCTCGTTCAGCCAATCGCGCCCGCGGACGTGGCCGACATCCTCGCCGAGATCGCCACGGACGCACCGCAGGGGCGCTACCGCGACGTCGCCGGCCCGGAACCGCAGGATCTGGTGGACATGGCCCGCCGCACGAGCGATGCCCGCGGGCACACGGTCAAGTTGATCCCGACATGGTCCTCGCTCCTGGGGCCAGAGATGGCCGGCAACGTCCTTCTGCCCGGCGAGGGCGCCCGCATCGCGCCAATCACCTTCGACGAGTGGCTCGCGGACGCTCGCCGATGACGCGCCAGGGGGCACGGTTCATTCGCGTCTCTTCGGTCAGTGTCGGGTCCAGATGTGAATGCCCGCGAGGTGGAGTGCATCACCTGTTGTTGCCGGCCAGTGTGTGCGAGACCAGTGCGTTGGCGTGACCGTGGCCTAGGCCGTGTTCGGCCTTGAGCCAGGCGACGAGTTCCATGTGCTTGGTCAGCGGTGAGGTGCGGATGAGATCACGCCACTCCTCTATCGGGCGGCCGTACTTCCTCTCGATCGCGGGAAAGTAGCTGGCTGGACCTTTGGCCGGTGACGTCATGAGGGAAGGCTCCTGTCGGTTGGCGACGGTTCTGGTGCGGTTTATGTGGCGGCGGTACAGGGCCGCTACCGGCACTTGGGCACGGCTAGGCGAGCGGTAACGGCGCTGAGTGCGAGCAGGCCTAGTCCCGCTCCGGCGGTGAAAGCCGCGGCGGTGGTGGCGGAGGCGGCGAATCCGGCCAGGACGCCGACCGGCACGAGGCGGACGGCGAGCGCCCAGCCGCGCTGTCGGTCGGCGGCGAAGTGCCGTGCGAGCACGAGGAAGGCGGCGCACAGCGCGAGGTAGCCAACGGCGCCGCTGAGCATGTGGACGGTGCCGTGTGCACTCAGCGAGGTGGCCCGGTCCTCGGGGGCACCAGCGGGGAATCCGGCCCCTGGGTCTGCGCTGAAGACCCCAGCGAGAAGGAACGACGTGCCGAACACAGCGAGCAGTCGGGGTGCCCAAGTGCCGCCCGGCGTATCGCGCAGCGTATGGCGTATCGCGATCGCACCGCCGATGACCAACAGGCCGATGAGTAGGAAGACGGTGACCTGGATCCAGCCGAGGGCGCCGAGGCTGAGCTGGCTGAGAGCGTTGCGGGTGAAGTCGAATCCGGGCCGGGTCAGGCCCTGGGCCAGGCCGGTGGCGAGGAAGAGCGGGCCCGCTGCGATGCCGGCGGCCGAAAGGAGTCGTGGCGCCGGGCGGGCCGGGCTCATGCTGAGGGCCGCCGGGGGTTTGAGTGTCTGGGACATTTCAAAGTTCTTTCCTGGTCGTCGTTACGGGCGGACGGAATGGTGTGGGGCGGGTCAGCGGGGCTGGGGGGTGTAGTGGGCTTCGATGACGCGGTTGGCGAAGGCGCGGGTGGCCGCTAGGTGCATGGGGATCTGTCGCCGTGCGGCTGGTGCCGGCGATGACGGGGGCGATCTGCAGGTAGAGGTCGTCCAGCAGGCCGTTGCTCATGAGCCACTGGACGAGGGTGATGCTGCCGCCGACCTTGATGTTGCCGCCGGGCTGGTGCTTGAGGGCTCGGGTCTGGCCGGCGATGTCTTCGCCCGTGATCAGGCGGCTGCCCTACCACTCGCCGACGTCGGTGAGGGTGGAGGAGACGACGTACCTCGGCACGGCATTCAGCCAGTCGGCGGTGGGCAGCTGCTCGCTGGTGACTCGCGGGAAGGGGAGCTCCACAGCTGGTGGGTGCTGCGGCCCAGCAGGCCGGGCGTCGCCGTCGTCGAACAGCCGCGTAACTGCTTCGGCCGCCTCGCCGGTGTGTAGGGCATACCCCACCTCTCCGGGCCTTCTACGACGCCGTCCATCGGGACGAACAGCCCGGCCACGATCGTGCGTGCTGCGGTCATGCGATCACTCCTCGGATGAGTCTGGGACTCGCGGACAACCGAATGTGAAGTGAGCTTGTTCTTTGCAAGCATGCTTTGTCAAGGGAATCTTGGGTTACTATCTGCATCATGGCGACTCGCGAGTACGGACAGTTCTGTGGACTGGCCCGGGCAATGGAAGTGCTTGGTGAACGGTGGGCGGTGTTGATCGTCCGCAATCTGCTCAGCGGACCCCAGCGATACACGGACCTTCGCAACGGCCTGCCCGCGATCCCCACCAACATCCTTTCGACCCGTCTCAAGCAGCTTGAAGAGCACGGACTGGCCACCCGCCGAGCACTGCCGCACCCTGAGCGCGCGGTCGTCTATGAGCTCACCGACTGTGGGCGTGACCTGGAACCGGCTCTCATTGCACTGGGCCGCTGGGGAGCCCGAACGATGACCGAGCCGCGCCCCGGCGAAGTCATCACCGCCGAATCGGTGGCCATGTCCTTCCGCACCGCCTACCGGCCGGAAGCGGCCCAGGGTGCCACCGTCGGGTTTGAGGTCCGCCTGGGTGAGTTCACCATCAACCTCCAGATCACAGGCGGTGTGCTGACCGTCGGCCTCGGCGCACACCCTGCTCCTGACCTCGTGATCGAGCGCCTATCCGGACACCCGGTCCGCGAGCTGATGAGCGGCAGCAAGGCCCCCGACGAAGTACTCTCCGACGGCAGCGTGCGCGTTGAGGGCGATCCTGTCCTTCTCCGTCGGTTCGCCGAGCTGTTCCGCTTCTGAGGGAACTGGGCGGAGCCGGTTGGGCAACGTGCCGCATCGCGGACGGATCTTCGGAACGCAATGATCATGTCAGCTACTGCACAAACGCTCTCGCTGACCTACTGCACGGGGCAGCAGGCCTGTATGGCTCCAGCTCGGTCCAACGGTTCGCCTTCGACCTGGAGCCGGCCGGGTTGCAGAGCTGCGCAGGCGCCTGGAGCGCGTCCGTCAGCCGCCGTCGAAGTAGGCAGTCGGCGTTTCGTCGTCCCATCACGGACAGCTGCGACCGAGCTGACCCAGTCGACGCCAGCCGATCAGCGCGCATCCGAGGGTCAGGGAGGCCCCGTGGACGTCGGCGCGGACCTCTCAGGTGGATCCGCAGGCGACGGAACCAGTGCAGGTGAGCGAAGGCGCGCTCCACGACACAGCGTTGGGTGCCGGGCACCGAGCCGCGCTCGGTGCCGCAGGCGATCTCCGGCTTCACGCCGAGCGCCCAGACGAGGTGGCGGTACTTGTCGTGGCCGTAACCGCGGTCACCGAGCACGATGTTCGGGCGGCGCCGGGGCCGGCCACGCTTGCCGCGCACCGGCGGAACGGCTTCGAGCAGCGGGATGAGCTGGGGGACGTCGTTAGTGATTGCCGCCGGTCAGGTGGCGGTGAGCAGGCGCTCAGGCCGCGGCGGAAGCCGACGACGCGCCCCTCCCGGCCACATCCTGCGGGCAGTGGCTCACCAGGCAAGGGACATCGGCCACTCGCGGGCAGCCGTCGTCCCCGCCACGGCTTCCGTGGAGCGTGAGCGGTATACCCTCGCGACGCCTCGCGAGCGGGTACTGCTCGGGGTGGTGCAGGCACGCAGCCTTGTCATCGACGGACAAAAGCGGGCCGCGATCGCAGCGCTTCTCCGCGCCGAGGACGGAGCAAGCGCTGATGGGCTCTCCAGGCCGAAGGCGACATTGCTGAACTGCTGAGCTTCAGCCCTGAGGCGGTGGATCGCTCGCCAACCTCGCGTGGAGCTCTACGTCATAGCGAATACCGTCGTATTCGAGCTTCTGCCGTTGGAGCCCTTCCACCGCGAAGCCAGCGGCCGCAGCGACCCGGCAAGACGCCGGGTTGTTGACCCGGTGTCCTAGTTCGAGGCGGAACAGCTCAGCGTCATCGAACGCCCACCGCGCCAGAGCTCGGCATGCCTGCGAGGCGACGCCCCGCCTCCGGGCTGCGACCGTTGTCCAGTACGAGACCCACCCGACGGCATGGCGCCGATCGACGGCGCCAACGGCAACGTGCCCGAGGATGCCGCCGTCGCCGTCAACCACGGCGAAGGCATGCGCCGAGCCCGTGTCCCATCGCTCTGTCCACCTGAGGATCCACTGCTCTGCAGCGGCCTCCGAGTCGATGGCCTCTGCGGACTGCCCACGCATCAGAGGATCTGCAAACGCGCTCATCACCGCGCGGGCGTCCAGCCCGCACCAGCGACGCAGCAGTAGTCCGGATGATGTCTCCATGTGATCACGCACGACCGGAGTCTCGCCCGATCACTGGCACCCCGTCACCCCGTTTCTTCCGTCGATCTTGCCACCCTCACCCCCGACCAGCTCTTGTAGCTCATCGCTGACGAGCCTTCCGCGACCTGAGCTCAGGGAACACTGCCCGATGGCCCCGCTAGAGGCACCCGGGACCGTGACCGTCCGCGGGGTGGGTCAAGTGTTCACCTGCCCAGGAAAGTCTTTGCTTGCAGCCTCCGGAGCCGGGGGGGTACGCCGAGCGGGCGCTGCCGAACGTGGGCTTCGGCGGTGTGCGGGGCAGTGATGGCGCTGTGAGCAGGGATGGTGGGTCCGGCAAGGGTGACGCCGCTCGCGATCCGGCAGTCACGGCCGATTGCGAGGCCAGGGCCGAGGCTGATGTGGTTGCCGGTCTAGAGCCGGTCACCGATCAGGGCGCCGAACTGGGGTGTGCCGCATCGGTACAGGCCGCCGGGGGCGCGGAGCACGATCTCTCGTTCGGGGTTGCTCATGTGGGGGCTTCACATGCTGATGGCGGCGACAGTGACGTTGGCGGACAGGCGGGTGTCCGCGCCGACCAGGGGGCGGTTCACGCCGATCCGGTGGCCGAGGACGGTCCGTTCGCCGAGGAACGGGCGGGTGACTTCGCAGTTGAAGCCGACCGAGACACCCGCGACAGCCCGTGCCCGCCGCCCAGGAACGTCGTCACCAGCCCGCCCCGCACCGGATCCGTTGGGCGCAGGCGGGGAATGTGGCGGCGCTGGGTGCGGGCACGTCCATGCGGATGCTGGATCAGGTTGGCGGCTGTCACCGCCCCTGCTGTACTGCTCCACCCGCTCCGGCGACAGGGTTGCGGCTTCTGGCGAGTTGCTGCATCCGCAGGGCAATCCGCACGGCTGCCCAGAGGTCGCCTTGGGCCACTGCGGCCGGGCCGGTCGGTCGTCAGGTGGCGCCGAGGCCGCTGAGGAAGGTGCTGGCGATGAGGTCGGCGGCTTGCGGGGGATCCATGGCGGGGAACTTGTGGGCGGCCGTGTCGACGAGTTGGTCGAGGACCGCCCGCGCCCAGGCCGCGTCGGTGCCGGCGCGCAGGTAGCCCTCGTCGATGGTGCGGCGGACGAAGGAGTCGAGTCGGGCGCTCTGCTCCTGGCGTCGGATGCCGGCCTCGGGGTCCCTCTGCATCATGCGGCGCGTGTCGACGGGCCATTTACGGCTGACGGGGATGATCCCTTCCAGGTAGCGGTGGAGGGCGACCGGAACAGGGGCCTCGGTGAGGCGTGCCTCGTCCAGGACCTGTTCGGCGGAGTCGAGTTTGGCCTGGAAGACGGCACTGAGCAGCGCCTCGCGGCTGGAGAAGCGGCGGTGGACGGTGGTGCGGTCTACTCCGGCAGCGGCGGCGATGGCCGCCATCGAGGTGCCCGGGTCCTCGGCCAGCAACTGGGCCCCGGCTTGGAGCACAGCGGTGAGGTTGCGTGCGGCGTCAGCTCTCATGATGTTGAGATTCTACGCCCAGTCGTCACTTTCGACATGAAACACGGCGCGTGAGCGGCAACACAAGCCATAAGTGCATCTTTACTGTTGCAGTGAGGGGAAATTCCTCTACTGTGGAGTGGCAAGCCCGCGCGCTCCCCGCTCCCGCCTCCCCACCGCCCTCTCGCCCTTTCGCACAAAGGAACCGTGAAAGACATGACTGTTCGCGACAAGCTCTACATCGGCGGCGCATGGGTCGCGCCCAGCGACCCGAATCTGCGGATCGACATCCTTTCCCCGCACGACCAGTCCCTGCTGGGCAGCGCCGCACAGGCCGCGCCCGCTGACGTCGACGCCGCCGTCGCCGCGGCCCGCGCGGCCTTCGACGACGGGCTCTGGCCGCGCACCAGCCCTGAGGAACGACAGGGGATCGTCCGGCGCTACGACGCCCTGCGCGCTGCCCACGCCGACGAGGTCGCTCGGGCCATCTCCCTCGAGAACGGCTCGGCCGGCTGGTTCACCAGGGCCGGCCAGCCCTTCCTGACCCGCCAGGTGAAGGCGTACCTGAAGGCGGCCGAGGAGTTCGGCTGGGAGGAGATCATCGAGCCGTCCGACCCGTCGGTGTCCTTCGACACCATCATCCGACGGGAGGCGATCGGCGTGGTCGCCGCCGTCATCCCGTGGAACTCGCCGTTCTCCGCAGCCACTGCCAAGCTGGTCCCGGCCTTGCTGGCCGGAAACACCGTCGTCCTGAAGGTCTCCCCGGAGAATTCTCTCAGCATGATGCTGCTGGCGGACCTGTGGCACGAGGCTGGGCTTCCCGCGGGCGTGCTCAGCATCCTTCCCGCCGACCGCGAGACCAGCGAGTACCTCGTCTCTCACCCGGACGTCGACAAGATCGCCTTTACCGGCTCCACCCGCGCCGGTCGGCGCATCGCCTCCATCGCGGGCGAGCACCTCAAGCGGGTCAGCCTGGAGTTGGGCGGCAAGTCGGCCGCCCTGATCCTCGACGATGCCGACCTGGACGCCGCCGTCCAGGGCCTGCGATTCGGCTCCTTGGCGAACAACGGCGAGGCATGCATCCTCCAAACCCGCATCCTGGCCCCGCGCAGCCGCTACGAGGAGGTCGTCGCCGTTATCAAGGCCATGGTCGAATCGCTGAAGGTCGGCGACCCGTCCGCTCCGGACACCTTCATCGGCCCGATGATCCGCCCCGACCAGCAGCAGCGCGTCATCGACTACATCCACGTCGGCATAGCGGAGGGCGCCCGGCTGGTCACCGGCGGACCGCAGATCCCCGAAGACCTGAGGAAGGGCAACTACGTCACCCCGACTGTCTTCGCCGACGTCGACAACTCCATGCGCATCGCGCAGGAGGAGATCTTCGGCCCGGTTCTGTCCGTCATCGCCTACGACGACGAGGACGACGCCGTCCGCATCACGAACGACTCCGCCTACGGCCTGTCCGGCGGCATCTGGACCACCGACCCTGAGCGGGCCCTCGCCGTCGCCCGCCGACTGCGCACCGGCACGGTCACCCTGAACGGCTCCCCGATGAGCTTCGACGGTCCGTTCGGCGGCTACAAGGCGAGTGGCCTCGGCCGTGAATACGGCAAGGTCGGCTTGACCGGTTACATCGAGCACAAGACGATCACCCGCGGCCGGTAGTCGTAGTCGCCCATCCTGCGACACAAGCACGGCGCAGGCACAGCCCCTGCGGCCAGCGCCGCCCCGCCGCCCCGCCCGCACGAGCCCCTCCAGCGAGGTGGTGCCGCTGGTGGAACAGGACCGCGTCCGGTGGGACATCACCGCCCCGCCTCGCTCTGGCCGACGACCCCGGCGGTGCCATCGCAGGACGCCCACCTCTGTAACACCGGTCGACCGCCTGCCGCTCAAAGGGGTCGGTCGCTGACCGCGTGGCGGGTTAAGGCCGCGCAGTTCTTCCAGCAGGACGTCGGGCAGCGCGGCGCATTGGGCGTATTTGAGAATGTGTTCCGCGACGCCGGACAGTTTGATCGTTGGTGTGCTGGGAGACCTCCCGCAGCACCGCGAACCCGTCTGCCGCGCCACCTGCTCGTCCCGGCTGGGCACGCTGGTGTGGCTGCGGCCGTTGCTGGGCTGGGCGGGGCGGTCCGGGAAGCCAACGAAGCAGTACTCGGGCAGTTGGGGCGTTTAGTGGACTACTGCATGCCTGCCCGTGGCGCGCGTAAACATCGTAGGCGGGCGTCGGTGCCGTAGCTGTGGTGCTGTTCTCTTGCAGGACGTGGCGCAGCACGCGTGGGTTCACCCGCGATCGGCCGCCGGTGTTCGGCGGTCGAGGACTTCGCGGGAGCTGAAGTCTTCTCCCGCCGTGCGCGACGCCACCTCCGTTCGTGCCCACCAGCACGCCGCCGGGGCCCCACGGAGCCTCCGCCGGCACCGCCCAACTTCTCAAAAAGGTTCCAGCACTATCGGTTCCAGTACCGAAGGCGGTGAACCTGCGGCTCCTGGTAAGCAGTCGCGACATCCGGCACGTGATCCCGGTGAAGAAGAACCACAAGGCCGCCCGCCAGGGCCGGGGTTCGCGCGGCGGGCGGCCTTGCGATGTCGATGCGGAGCGGTACAACAAGCGCGCCACGGTGGAGCGGGCGATCAATAGGTTGAAGCAGTTCAGGGCCGTGGCCACGCGGTAGGACAAGCGCGGCTACGTCTGCCTGGGCGGCGCCACGGCAACGGCCCTCATGATCTGGCTGCGCACATGGGCGCGCCCCGGTTCCAGGGGCTGAGGAACGTCGGGACAAACCTCGCCATGCCAGGACCGACGCCTCTGAGCAGCAGAGGTACCGGGAGCCGGCCCGGGGGCATCTGAAAAACTTCAGCGAGGTCTGTCGAATTCGCGTCGCCCGTCCGACGTAGAGGCGTACCGACCAGACACACAGCCAGGGAGACCCGTGATGGCCCAGTACGCGATCCTCATCTTCGACAACCCCGCGGCCGGCGACTACACCCCCGACCAACAGGCGGCGAGCAAGCGGCACGCCGACGACCTCATCGACTCCGGCGCCATGATCACGGCTTACGCGCTGCAGTCCGCCGACACCGCCACCTCGTTGCGCGGTGATGTGGTCACCGACGGCCCCTTCATCGACTCCAAGGAGGTCATCGCCGGCGTCTGCATCATCGAGGCCCCCGACCTGGACGCCGCGCTGGAGCTGGCGCGGCGTAACCCCGCCGTCCAGTGGGGCCGCGGCGGTGTCGAGGTGCGGCCCGTCGCGGGCGGCATCCCGCCCATGGCCCGATGACGGCTGCGACCGACACAGGACAGGCGGTCGCCGACGCACACCGGCGCGAGTGGGCCTTCGTGCTCGCCGCGACAGTGCGCGTCGCCCGCGACCTGGACCTGGCCGAGGAGTGTGTACAGGAGGCGTACGCCGCGGCGCTGTCGGCCTGGGAACGCGACGGGATCCCGGACAGCCCCGCGGCGTGGCTGACCACTGCGGCCAAGCGCCGGGCGATGGACGCGATCCGCCGCGAGCGGACGTTCCGATCGAAGCTGCCGCTGCTGGTGGAGCCGGAAGAGGCCGTCGACGAGCTCGCCCTGGAAGAGCTGGGCGGACAGAAGGAGGATCAGGACTCGGAGGGTGTCGTCCCCGACGAACGGCTGCGGCTCATCTTCACCTGCTGCCATCCCGCGCTCGCGCAGGAGGCACAACTCGCGCTGACACTGCGGCTGGTGTGCGGACTGCCGACACCGGACGTCGCCCGGGCGCTGCTGGTGTCGGAACAGACGATGGCCGCCCGAATCACCCGGGCGAAGAAAAAGATCTCCGCCGCCCGCATCCCTTACCGGGTGCCGCGACCGGCGGAGCTACCGGACCGGCTGACGGCCGTGCTCGGCGTGATCCACCTGCTGTTCACCGCCGGGCACACCGCCCCATCAGGCCCCGCGCTCATGCGCACCGACCTGGCCGACCGCGCACTGCACATGACCCGCGCACTGCACATGACCCGCGCCCTGCACGACCTCATGCCCGACGAGCCCGAGGTCCGCGGGCTGCTGGCGCTGCTCCTGGTGACCGACGCCCGGCGCGCGACCCGGACCGGCGCCGACGGCCGGCTGCTGCGGCTTGAGGAGCAGGACCGCTCGCTGTGGGAACGTACCGCGCTGGCCGAGGCGCACGAGTTGATCGTGGCCGGGCTGCGCGGCGACCGCGCGGGACGCTATCTGCTGCAGGCGGCGATCGCCTCGCTGTACACCGAGGCACCGACGTACGAGGAGACGGACTGGCCACAGATCGTGGCCCTCTACGACAGGCTGCTGTCGCTATGGCCCTCACCGGTCGTCGCACTGAACCGGACGGTGCCGGTATCGATGGCCCACGGACCGGCGGTCGCGCTGGCGCAGGTCGAGGCGCTGGAGAAGGACGGCCGGCTATCCCGGTACCAGTACCTGCCGGCGGTCAAGGCGGACCTACTGCAGCGCCTCGGCCGGACAGACGAGGCGGCGGCCGCGTACCGGCAGGCGCTGGAGCTGACGGGCAACGAGGCGGAGCGCGCGTTCCTCACCGCGCGCCTCACCCGTCACCAGACCAGCCCCACCTGAGGAATGGCGCTGGTTGCCGTGAGTGGCTCCGCTTCAATCCTCCGCGCCGTTGCCGCCCTCCAGGCCGTGGCACGCGATTGGCAGCCGGCCGTCGCGGGCCCGGCGGCGCGGAACCGGCGATGAGTTTTGGGCGGGTGCGCGGTCTACCCACTTCGACGAAGGGAGCGCACCATGCGCGAGATCATCGTTTGCACGTTCCTGACGCTGGACGGCGTCATGCAGGCGCCTGGCGCTTCGGATGAGGATGCTGAGAGCGGATTCCAGCACGGCGGTTGGCAGAAACCCGTGTCTGACGACGAGGTCGGCAGGGCCGTTGCCGGGTGGTACGAGCACTCCGACGCGATGCTGCTCGGCCGCAAGACGTACGAGATCTTCGCGTCGTACTGGCCGACCGCCGATCCCGGCAACCCGTTCACGAGTCGGATGAACGGCATGCACAAGTACGTAGCGTCTCGGAGCTTGACGTCCGTCGAGTGGCAGAACTCCACGCTGCTGAAAGGGGACATCGTCGATGCCGTACGCAAGCTGAAGGAGTCCGACGGCGGCAACATCAATGTCGTCGGCAGCGGCGATCTCGCCCAGACCCTCATGCAGCACGGCCTCGTCGATGAATACCGGCTGACCATCCATCCAGTGATCATCGGCACCGGCAAGCGGCTGTTCGCCGACGGAGCGATCCCCACTGCACTGAAGCCGGTCAGTGTCTCGACGACAAAGAGCGGCACCATCCTCAGCGTCTACCGGCCTCACGGCGAGCCCGGCTACGACAGCTACTAGCGAGTCGAGGGCCTGTCCCCTGGCCCAGGACGGCAGCTGGCATCGCCTCTTCCGCCTATGAGCGGTGGCCTACCGTTCCGTCTCGTCTGCGCGGCCAACCGGGGGGACAGAGTTGGTGCCGCTCCGGGAGGTGGGCGGTGCGGCGGGCGGTGAAGCTTCGTGCAGGAGTCCGTGATCACCTTACGAGCCGTGGCCAACAGCTACCCCCCGGTCCGGTCGCCGTCGCTTGGCCACGGCACACCCGTCAGCGGCCGGGGAGCGCGCGCCGCTTGTGAGTGTTGAGGGCTTCGGCTCTCCCGGTCGGCTGGAGTGATCAGGTCCCGGGAGTGCTTGCGCTCGGGTACGCCTGGAGGGCATCGTCGAGGGTTTTTTGAGGGGTATGGGCAGGGGCTGACGGGTCTGGGCCCAGTCGGTGATCGCTTGGGTGATGGTGTGGAGCTTGATGTTGGCGAGCTGGAGGCCGCACGCAGGACGGTGAAACCGTCAGCTGGCCTGAGCTGGTGCAGGCAAACTGGGCGACGATGGCGTGAGAGACGACGGCCTGGCGGAGCTGGGCGACTTCCTCTTCGAGCTGTGTCACTTGCTCGTACAGTCTTTGATCAACCGATGCCGAGGGGCGCTCGCAGCGCCCGAGGGCGACTTGGACAGCGTCCTGACCTACGGAGAGTTGGCGGTGAGCGGCAGTCGCTCCCCTCGCCCTCGCGGCTCGCGACGAGCCACCTTCCACGCAATCGCCGCGACCTGCGGCATCGAGGTCGTCGCAAAGGCGGCAGCGCTGCGCTTCCCGCTCTTGATCAAACCTGCGGACGGATCAGGCAGCAAGGGCGTCACCCGCATCACCCGCTCTGACGACTTGCCCGACGCCGTCGCCTACGCCCGTGATCGCTGAGAAGTTCATCGAAGGCCGCCCACTAGCCATCGAGATCTTCAGTCATCGTCGCCGGGACCTTCGTCGTCTGGCGGCTGAGCACCGCTCAGTTGCCCTCGAGGACAAACAATCAACTCAAGGCCACCGTCGAACGGCTTTGTCGTGCCCTCGGCATTTCGATGGGCCGGCGAACTTCGACGCCGTCCTCGGCACGGATGGCCAGGAGCGTTTCATCGAGGCCAACGCACGTCTTGGCGGAAACGGCGTTCCGCGACTGCTCGCCGCCGCCTATGACGTGGACGTCGTGCGTGCACTCACGGCGCTCGCGCTCGGTGAGTCATCGGCCCGACCGCATCCCGCACAGCGAAACCAGCTGGCACTGGCGCTGACAGTATAGGGGTGGCGCAGGCGCTGCGATGCATATTCTCAGATCTTCGCGGTGATCGGCGAGGGATGAGTATCTTTCAGATACAGCGCGATTGGCTCGCTCTCATCGCACAGACCCAGGAGATACAACATGAGTGAACTCAGCCAGCGGCCGATAGTAGACCCGCGGGTGGCGGCGATACCACGCACGATCAACGCCATCGGCGACGCGCTCAGCCCCGGCAGGCGCATGGCCTTCTTCGCAGCCGTCGGCGGGGCGGAGCAGGGTGAGAGGCTGAACGACGTGATGAGCCTTTGGTGGATGGAAGCGATGTTCGAGGGAGTTCCCGGACGCGAACAGCGTCTGGCCAATACCGTCGCCGGTCGCGGGCTCGTCCCGCTGCCTGAAATCGTAGAGGAAGCCAGTTGAGCACAGACTCCATAGGCTGGACGGCTGTCACCGAGGCCACAGCGTCCCAGGTGTTGGCGCACATGCAGGCGTCGGGAGCGGCTCAACTGCAACAAACGATCGTTCGCTTCCTGCGGGCACTGGCTCTGGAAGTCGGGAGTGCGGTGGAAGTCGGCAAGACACCGCCAGGCCTTCCGATTGTTATCGACGGAATCGTATGGTATAGCATTCCTGTTCCCTGGGAGAACGTGTTCTTCAATTACAGCATCTACCCTGCCGAGCGGCAGATTCGCGTTTGTGACCTCATCTGGGTCTCGGTCCAATAATGCGTCTCGTGTGACGGGCGGTCAGGCCTTGCTGGAGACGCCGCGCTCCGTCCATGCCCGTCAGTCAGGGCCTTCCGCTCACCCTTTAGAGGTTGTCTCACGTGGTGGTGTAGCTACTCGACCGCACTCGTGAGAAATGTGTGGAACTCAGCGGCGAGGATTCGCATGTCCTCGCCGGCCGCATGAACGGTGGTGGTCTCGAAGTGCCACTCCTCGGACGGAGGCCGGTCGTGGATGCCCCACGTCAGGTGGACATAACCGCCCGGGCGGTGTTCCGCCGAGATCGTCAGGTCGCGTTCCAGGGAGCGCCAGGTGCGCGCTCCTTCCCAGCCGCGGAAGTCATCGGCCAGTGAGGAGAGGAAGGCGTCGAGGCCATCACCGTCCCACGTCCGCACCAGGGTCTCGATGCTTCCTGGACGAACTTCCTTGCATGGGGCGAGCTTGACTGGACCTCAGCGATCATCGACGCCGCGTCCGTCCGGGCGAAAAGGGGGTGCCTCAACCTGCTAGCGGGGCATCCCGAACGGCTGACCGCGCTGATTGCCGGCGGGGCACATGGCGGACGCGTCACAGCTGCTCCGGCGGCGGTTCAGCAGGAGGTCGGACTGATCCGCGCTCGGGGAACCGCTTCCTTCATCGAGATGCTGGAACGTCAAGGACCACTCCCGGCACCCCCGGCTACGGTCGATCCAGGACACCGCTGCTCGATCTCGGGCGCAACCTGCGCCGAACTGCCTGGCTGCGGGCACCTCGACGTATTCCTGCGTCTTGACCTATTCCTGCGTCTTGACCTCGCCCTGCCGGTGGTACGTCCGTTTCTCGCCGCGTACGCGGTTGGGTGAGCCGGTCAAGGCTTCTTCGGCGGCTGTCCTGCTCGACGTCATCCACGCCCCCTTGAATGCTGACTCGCGCCTGGCTGCCGGGGCGTCGTCTGCCGCCAGTCGACGCCAGCAGATCAGCGAGCATCCGAGGCTCCCACGACCCAGCGCTGGGCGCCCAAGCCGGAGCCGTGCCCGGTGCCCCGGCGGGCGATGAGCGGCTTCACACCCAGGTCCCAGATCAGTCGGCGGTACTTGTTGTGGTCGTAGCCTCGGTCTCCCAGCACTACGTCGGGGCGGCTCCGGGGCCGGCCTCGTGACGTCGTTGCGGTTGCCGCCGGTCAGCGTGACGGCGAGCGGGATGCCGGTGGCATCGGTGATCAGGTGATGCTTGCTGCCCGTCCTGCCCCGGTCAACGGGATTTCGTCCCGTCTTCAAGCCCCCTTGAACGCCCGGATGTGTGAGCCGTCGACCCCGCGAGATGTCCAAGAGGTTCGCGTTGCGGAGCTTGGCGTCTCCGCCTCACCGTCGCGGCCACAGGCCTCGCCGCCGATGGCGATCGTCTCAATGTGCTTCCTCGGGACTCAGAGGTAGTGCTGGCTGCGCCGCGGTGCCGGTTTCTCGTTGTCACCGGCGAGTTGGATGCCGAGGATGTGTTCGCACAGCCATCTAGGCGCCGGTGAGTTTGTCGAAGCCGAGTCGCTGTGCGTCAGTGGCACGCGTGCGACCGTGGGTGCGGGACACACGGACGTACGCCGTGGCCCTCAGGAGCCGGTTCGCTTCTCGATCCGCTCCAGGGCCTGCCCCAGGTATTGAGCGAAGCGCGGGTGGTTCTCGCTCATCGGGAAGTGGCCGATCTCCTTCATCTCGATGAACTCTGCTCCACGGATGGCCTCTGCGGTCCGGCGCCCGTCCTGGGGGGTGGTGAGGTAGTCGTACTCGCCGGTCAGCATGATCACGGGACACCGGTCGCCGTCGATGTCGTCCAGCCGGTCCCTCAGATCGTGGTCGACGGAGTAGAAGTACAGGTCGCCCTTGAACGCCTCCGATCCCTGGGTGTAGTAGAACCAGGTGGCCCAGCGGTCCTGCTCCGGGGACTGCGGTGCCATGAGGTCCCACACGCCGCTGGCGCACACTTGGGCGGCATTCGCGTGGGGATGCTGCCACCAGTCGAGGTAGAAGCCGGGTGAGTAGTCCGCGCCCTCGACGGGGATCACCGCTTTGAATCGGTCCGGGTGCCGCAGGGCGAGTTGCAGGGCCACGTTCCCCCCGAACGACGACCCCATGAAGATCGGGTCCTGCAGTTCGAGGGCGTCGCAGAAGGCGACGATGAAGGACGTGAAGTGGTCCGCTGTGAGTCGGTACTCCTCCTTCCACCACTCCTGATTCGACGGCGGGTCCGACTTGCCGTGCCGGGGGAGGTCGTAGGCGATCACCCGGTAGCGGCCGGTGATCTCCTCGTCCTCGAGGAGGCCCCGCCACTGGTGGTTGTGGCAGCCCGCGGTGTGCTGGCACACCAGAGGCGTGCCCTGCCCGTTCTCCAGGTAGAACACCTTGTAGTGTGCGTCCTCCACGTCGATGGTGACGTAGTGGCCGGTGACCGGAGAAATCCTGCCGCTGACCATGGGGAGCTCCTATGTCTCACGAGAGGATGGGGCGGGCCCGGTCTCGTCCGCCGGCCCGAGGGGGCCCGTGACGCGCAGCAGTTCCAGTTGCCGCGTCACGCAGCGCAGGTTTTGCATGAGCACGAGCAGGTCGCCCTCCAGGCGCATGCCCCGCCGGAACGTGGCCGCCCAGATGCCGTGGCACATCGGTGGAGGCGTCTGCTGGCAGAAGCCCTGCCATGTCTCCGCGTCCGCGCGGATCGCGAAGTCGTAGGCCGCCAATGGCTCGGGGTCGGTGATCAGTTCGTCCACCTTTCCTTTGTGCATCCGCACGAGGAACCGGTGCGGGTCCATGTCCAGCAGGAAGCTGCACGAGTAGTACGTGCCGTGGGCCTGCAGTTCCGGATCGTCGTCGCTCAGCCGGCGGAACTCCTCCGCCGCGTCGGTCGTCGTCGCTGATGTCATGTGCCACCTCGAGACGGGTCGTCGCTGCCGTACGCCGGGACGTCGCACCGGCACGGTGACGGCCGGTCGCCGGCCGGCGCGGCCGACGACCACTTCCCGGCCTCGCTCTTTCCAGCCTGGGCATTCTGTGAGCCGCCTGCAAGGCAGGGAGGAGGGGTTCAGGCGGCCCCTGAGCATCCGCTCGGCTGTCACGCCCAGCCGGCTGAGTCGTTTCTGTTACTAGGTTGCTGACCCGCCACTGCCGCGGCCGTCGTTCTCACCGTCGTGGCCGTCCGCGCTGCCGCTGATGGTGATCCTTTCGAGCGGTACGCACGTGTTCACCCTCAAGCGGCCGAAGCCGCGGCGGCGGCACTTGGCCGGTTGTGGGTGGCCAACATCGTCTGGCACAGGAAGCTGCGGATGTATCTGGATCTGACCCGGGCGGACCTGGGGCACGGGGAGTACGAGGATCTGTGGGGGACGGTCTACGCCATGGACCGCATGGCCCCACCTGCGGACCCCACACTCGAGGCGATCAGCGAGTTCCGGGCGGGGCTTTTGGTCTGGTTCTTCACATAGCGTTCGACGGTGCGCTGGCTGATGCCGAGCAGGTCGGCCACGCGCCGAGTGCTGCGCTGGTGCTGGCGGACGTGGACTGTTTTGGCCCTCTGCCCAATGTGCTCGCCGCACCTTTGGCCGATCCGTACAACCGTGGGTGTTCGCCCCTCCGCATCATCAAGGGCCAGACAAAACCCGGAGGCGGAGGAGCGGTGTGATGGGAAGTGTGGGGACCCGGCCATCGGCCGGACAGGAGAGAACACGTACCGGCCGGTTCACCCGGCGGCAGGCCATGGGAACGCTGGTCGGAGAAGCGGCGGCGAGCCCCCTGAAGCGGACCATGGGCGTCGCCCAGCTGACCCTGCTCAGCGTGGGGGCGACCCTCGGCACCGGCATCTTCGTGGTGCTCGGGCAGGCCGTGCCCGAGGCGGGGCCCGCCGTCGTCGTCTCCTTCGTCCTCGCCGGTGTCACCGCCCTGTTCTCGGCGCTGTCGTACGCCGAGCTGGCAGGCATGATCCCCGGCTCTGGATCGTCCTACAGCTACGCCTACGCCACCCTCGGGGAGCTGGTCGCCTGGGTGTGCGGGTGGTGTCTGATCCTGGAGTACGGGGTGTCGGTGGCCGCCGTCGCCGTGGGCTGGGGGCAGTACGTCAACGAGTTGCTGAGTCTCGTGTTCGGCATGACCCTTCCCGACTCGCTGAGCGCCCCGCCCGGCACGGGCGGCGTGCTCAACGTCCCGGCCGCCCTCATCGTCGTCCTCGCGATGGTGGTGCTGCTGCGCGGCGCGAGGGAGAGTGCCGTCGCCAACACCGTCATGGTCGCCGTCAAGATCGCCGCGCTCGTGCTGTTCTGCGCGGTCGCGTTCACCGCCTTCCGGGCCGGGAACTTCCATCCCCTCTTTCCTCTCGGCGCCGCCGGGATGAGTGCCGGAGCGGCCTCCCTCTTCTTCTCCTACATCGGCTTCGACGCGGCCTCCACGGCCGGCGAGGAGGCCCGAAACCCGCAGCGGGACCTGCCCCGCGCCATCATCCTGTCCCTCGTCCTCGTCACCGCCCTGTACGTGCTCGTCGCAGTCGCCGCGCTCGGCGCGATGCCCTGGAAGCAGTTCGCGGGGACGGAGGCGACGCTGAGCGAGGTACTGGTGCGGTCCGTCGGCGGTGGGAACCTGTGGCCGATCCTGCTGTCCATCGGGGCCGTGGTCGCCACCACCAGCGTGGTGCTGACCGTGCAGTACGGGCAGATCCGCATCCTGTTCGCCATGTCCCGGGACGGCCTCGTGCCCCCGCTGTTCTCCCGCGTCCACCCGCGCACCGGTGTGCCTCGGGCCAACACCGTGATCGTCTCTTCGTTCATCGCCGTCCTCGCCGCCCTCGTCCCGCTCGGCAGCCTCGCGGACGCCACCAGCATCGGCACACTCTTCGCGTTCATGCTGGTCAACCTGGCCGTCGTGCTGCTGCGTCGGCGCAGCCCCGATGCCCCGCGCTCCTTCCGGGTGCCGTTCACCCCGTTCACCCCGCTCATCGGGGTCTGCTTCTGCGTCTACATGCTGGGCAGCCTCGGCACCGACACCTGGGTGGCGTTCGGGGCGTGGATGGCGGCCGGGCTCGTGATCTACGGCCTCTACGGCATCCGGCACTCCAGGCTCGACCGGAAGCAGGACCTCGCATGACCCACTCCCTGGACCTCACCGCCAGCGTGGTCACCCTCACCCGCGCCCTGATCGACCTGCCGTCCGAGAGCGGCCGGGAGGCGGAACTGGCGGACGCCGTGGAGGCGGCCCTGCGGGCGCTGCCCCACCTCGCTGTGGGGCGGGTCGGCAACTCCGTCGTCGCCCGCACCGGTCTCGGCCGCCCCGAACGGGCACTGATCGCCGGGCATTTGGACACCGTCCCGGCCGCCGGGAACCTGCCGTCCCGGCTCGCCGACGGCAGCGTGCACGGGCTCGGCGCCTGCGACATGAAGGGCGGGGTCGCCGTGGCGTTGCGGCTGGCCGCCGGGATCCTGGAGCCGGTCCGCGACGTCACGTACGTCTTCTACGAGTGCGAGGAGGTCGAGGGCGACAGGAACGGGCTCGCCCGCATCGGCGCCGAGCGCCCGGCCCTGCTCGCCGACGCCGGCCTCGCGATCCTCATGGAACCGTCCGACGCCGGCGTCGAGGCCGGCTGCCAGGGCACCCTGACCGCCGACATCGTGGTCGAGGGCGCCCGCGCGCACACCGCCCGCGCCTGGCAGGGGGTGAACGCCGCGCACAAGGCAGCCCGGGTGCTGCAGCGGTTGGACGACCACACGCCCGAGCGGGTGGTGATGGACGGGTTGGAGTACCGGGAGGGGCTGAGCGCGGTCGCCGTGCGGGCCGGGGTCGCCGGGAACGTCGTGCCCGACGAGTGCGTCGTCACCGTCAACTGCCGCTTCGCACCGAGCCGTTCGGCCGAGGAGGCGGAGGCGTACGTGCGCGGGCTGTTCCCGGAGTACGAGGTCCGCGTCACCGAGGTCGTTGCGGGGGCCCCGCCCCACCTGGACCGGATCGGCGGGCTGGCCCGCGCGCTGGGCGCCGAGCCGAGGGCCAAGCTCGGGTGGACGGACGTGGCCCGCTTCGCCGCGCTCGGCGTGCCCGCACTCAACTACGGCCCGGGGGACCCGTCGCTCGCCCACACGGCCGCGGAGCACGTCCCCGTCGAGCATCTCGAGCGGTGCGAGAGCAGGCTTAGGGCGTGGCTGAGCTGAGCCCCGCGAGCGCCCTCAACTGAAGCCACAGCAGCAGTCGTTCGTCGGGGTCGTCCAGGTCGACCCCGGCGTGCTGCTGCAACTGCCGGAGGCGGTAGCGGCAGGTGTTGGGGTGCACGGCGAGGAGTCGCGCCGCGCCCGCCATGTCACAACCGGCGTCGAACCAGCAGACCAGCGTGCGGGCGTACTCCGTGCCGTGCTCGGCGTCGTACGCCAGCACCCGCCGCCACGCCCCCGCGTTCAACTCCCGGTGTTCGCTCATCACTTCGGCCAGACGCAGCAGCGTGACCCGGGGCCGGACCTCGTCCACGGTGGCCACCGGCAGCCGGGCGTCCAGCACTCGCAGCACCAGGTCGGCGTCCGCCCGCGAGCCGGGCAGCCCGGCCGCGCCCGGCACGACCTCGCCCAGCGCCGCCCGCACCGGCACGCGCAACGCCTGTCCGGCCCGAGCCACGATGTCCTCGGCCAGCTTCCTGTGCCGCTCGCCGGGACCGGGCAGTACGGCGTACACCACCCCGTCGAGCAGCACGCACGCGTGCCGTCCGTAGCGGGCCTCGCACTGCAGGCGCACGACGTCCAGCAGACGCAGCGCGGTGCGCTCGGCGTCCGGGACGCTCGCGGCGGAGTCCAGGACGAACGCGGCCGCCCGGGCCGGGCCGTCGACGCCCAGGCGGGCGGCGGCGGTCGCCGGGTCCGGTGCCGTGCCGTCCAGCAGGCGGCGCAGCAGGTCGCTGCCCCGGTGCCGGGCCAGCTCCCGGGCGGCACGCGCCCGCAGCAGGAGCAGCGCGGCCGTGGTGGCGCCCTGGGCAAGGGTGTCCTCCGCGTCCGGCGCGAGCGAGCCGCCGTCGACCACCCACACCGAGCCCAGCGTCTCCCCGCCGGCCCGTACCGGCATCGCCAGCCGGGGCAGGTCCGAGCCGGTCAGCGCGGGCAGCCGCAGCGGCCGGTCGGCGGCGAACAGGCGCCGGTACTGCTGGGTGTTGTCCTCGCTGGCCGGCACCTGGCGGCCGAGGATGCCCTGCCGGCGGTCCTCGTCCACCGGCTGGCCGGAGACCGTCGAGTAGGCGAGGATCCGCTGGCGTGCGTCCTCGACGGCGGTGGCGCCGCCGGTGGCCGTGGCGATGGCGTCGGCCAGCGCGAACAGGTCGCCGAGCCCCAGGTCGGCGGTGGCCGCGGCGGGCCGGGCGGCGATGGCGGAGGCCAGCAGCAGGTGGACATGGTGCCAGGCGGCGTCCTCGGCGACCGACAGCAGCGCCACGCCGTGGGCCTCGGCCTCCGCGACCGGGCCGTCGGCCCCCCGCACCACCACGCCGGTCAGCTCCGCCTGCGCGGCCGCCCGTAGCAACGGGCCCGCGTCCGCCGCCCGTGTCCCGACCGCCAACAGCAGCGCTCCGGGCAGCCGGGGGAGCGGGGTGTGACCGTCGTAGAGCAGGACCTCGGTGACCGGCGCTCCGCAACCGGCCGGGGCGGTGTGCAGGCGCAGGGTGGGGCCGCCGACGACGTCCAGAAGATCGCCGAGGGTGCAGGCGTCCATGGCGGGTCCTTGGCGAGGCGATTGGCTGATCGTGAAACGACAGTACGCATCTGTTGGCTGTTCCCACAACACCGCGGGTGCGTCGCCTGGCGACACTCGTGCCATGACAGCAGAAGTCACCATCCGTACCGTCCACAACGTCACCGGGTTCGCGGCCGTGTCCGACTACTTCAGCGACGTCTGGCAGACCCCCCGCACCGCCCCGCCCTATCCGGCCGAGGTCCTGCACAGCCTGGTGCATGCCGGAGGTGCCGTGCACGCGGCCTACGACGGCCCGCGCCTCGCCGGGGCGTCCGTGGCCGTGCTCGGTCCCGAGCGCAGCACATACTCGCTGGTCGCCGCCGCCGACCGGGGGCTCGGACTGCAGGTGAAGCAGGCCCAGCGGGACTGGGCGGCCGGGCTCGGCGCCCACACCATGCGCTGGACGTTCGACCCGCTGGTCGCCCGCAACGCCCGCTTCAACCTCGTCAAGCTGGGTGCCGTCGGCACGGAATATCTGGTCGACTTCTACGGCCCCATGGCTGACGGCGTGAACGACGGCGACGAGAGCGACCGGCTGACGGTGACCTGGGACCTGACCGCGCAGAGCGAGCCGTCCGGCGTCGACAGCCAGGGGCCCGTCGTCCGCATGGCTCCGGACGGCGGCCCGCTCGCCCGCCGGGACCCGGACGGCCGGCACCTGTGGTGCCGCGTCCCCGACGACGTCGTCAAGCTGCGCGCCGCGGAGCCCGCCCTGGCGCTGCGCTGGCGGTACGCCGTGCGCGAGGTGTTCCTCGATGCCTTCCAGGAGGGATTCCGGGCCACGGGGATGTCCCGCGACGGCTGGTACACGCTCTCGCACGAGGAGGCCGCGGCGTGAAGCTCGAACGCGTCGACATCGTGCACGTCGCGATCCCGCTCGTGACCCCCTTCCGCACCTCCTTCGGCACGATGACCACGAAGGACACCTTCCTGCTGCACGTCGTCACCGACGAGGCGGAGGGCTGGTCGGAGTTCGCCGCCGACCCGGAGCCCCTGTACTGCTCGGAGTTCGTCGCCGGAGCCGAGATCGTGCTGCGCGACTTCCTGCTCCCCCGGGCGGCCGCCCTGCCGCACCTCACCACGGTCGCACTGGCCCCGGCGCTGGCGAAGGTCAAGGGGCACGAGCTGGCTAAGGCGGCCCTGGAGACGGCGGTACTCGACGCCGAGCTGCGGGCCTACGGCATGCCGCTCGCCACCTACTTGGGCGCCGTACGGGACCGAGTGCCCGCCGGAGTCTCCGTCGGCATCAAGAACTCCGTTGCCGAGCTGCTGGACGACGTCGAGCGCTACCTCGCCGAGGGCTACGTCCGCATCAAGCTGAAGATCGAGCCGGGCTGGGACGTCGAGCCCGTCCGCGCGGTCCGCGAGCGCTTCGGCGGCGCGCTGCCCCTGCAGGTCGACGCGAACACGGCCTACACCCTCGCGGACGTGGAGCATTTGCGGCGACTCGACGAGTACGGGCTGCTGCTGATCGAGGAGCCGCTTGAGGAGAACAACCTGCACGCCCACGCCCAGCTGCAGAAGCGGCTGCGCACCCCGGTCTGCCTGGACGAGTCCCTGCACCACGCACGGGACACCGCCGCCGCGATCGCCATGGACGCCTGCCGGGTGGTCAACGTCAAACCGGCCCGGGTCGGCGGCTACCTGGAGGCCCGCCGCGTCCACGACGTGGCGCAGGCGCACGGGGTGCCGGTGTGGTGCGGCGGCATGCTGGAGACGGGCATCGGCCGCGCCCCCAACCTCGCCCTGGCCGCCCTGCCCGGATTCACCCTCCCCGGCGACACCTCCGCCTCCTCTCGCTACTTCACCGAGGACATCACCGAGCCGTTCGTCCTCGACGGCGGCCATCTCCCCGTCCCGGACACCCCCGGCATAGGCGTGGAGCCGCTGCCCGGGGCCCTGCGCCGGGTCACCAGGGAGCGGCGGCCCCTGTACCCGGCATGATTCACGTCGGCTAGGCGGTGCGGCCGCTGCGTCTGGGCGGCCCGAGCGTGGTGGTGGTCGGGTCCATCGCATGCCGATGGCGGCGAGCTGTTCGATGCGTTCCGGCGAGAGGGTGGCGGCTCTGGAGCATTGGTTGCTGATCCACCCCGCCCGACCGTCCGGACCGCCGCATCACCCTCATAGGGTTGCGCCCGCAGCCGCTCCGGCTGCTGCGTCTGGCCGCGGAGACCAACCCGGCCACCTTTCCTCTGGATCGCCTGCTCCGCGAAACGCCTGCCCTCGCGTGAGGGCACCGCATGCTCGCGAGCGGCAAGCAGCCAGTTGTCTTGTCTTCTGGCGGAGCCGCCGCTCATCGCGAGAACGTCGACGGCCCCTGCGCACTTCTTCTTCACGCCGAGGGCGACGTGCCCCCCGTCCAGCGGGTCAGCATGCCGATGGCCTCCGTACGGTCGGCGGGGGACAGTTCCGCGATCGCGGTGCTGTGGTTGGCGTCGGGCGCCCAGAGGAGACGTGAGTCTCTGACGCCGGGCCGGAAGGGCTCGGCGACCGAGGGGTCCTGGGCGCCGTTGACGAACAGCAACCGGCTGCCGTGGCGGTGGACCCAGCGGTCGATGTCCGGCATGGCGTCACGATCGAACCGCATGGGGATGTCGCGCGGAACGAAGGTACGGGGCTCGCCGGCGTCCGGGTAGCGCAGTAGTCCGGCCAAGTGTCGGGTGGGGAAACTGACGTACCCCAGCTGGGTGCCGAGTTGGTAGAAGTAAGGGATGTAGCGCTGCAGCGCCGTGTCGGCGTAGAGGGCCAGGCCCGTGATGTCGTCCAGCCACCTGTACAGCTCGTCGGCGCTACAGTTCGAGCCGGGTATGGCGGCGAGGTCCGCGGCCGTATTGCGCTGCCAGAACATGAACGGAGCTCGCAGGACGGCGATTTCGAGGGCTTTGTCGGCGCTGCCGACGACGCGGAACGAGGTGTTGTTCGCGGCGGCCCAGGACTCATAGCGGGCGACCAGGTCGGAGCGACGCAGCAGTGCCTGTTGCTGCACGGTCCGCAGGGCTTCGCGGCACTCCGCGCTGCCCACTCGCTCCAGGAACCGCGCGTAGGCGGTGTCGTCACGGTCGTTGACGTTGTTCGGGGCCGAGTAGGCCACCGTGCCGTCCACGTCGCCGGGGTGGAAGCGGCGGTGGTAGACGGTGGTCATGCCGCCTTTGCTGCTGCCGGTCGAGATCCACGCGCCGCGGTAGAGCCGGCGGAAGAGGCGGACGACGCGGTGGTGGTCGTCGGCTGCCTGACGGATGGCCAGCAGGGAGTGGTCGGCGTTCGCCGGGCGCGAGGTCCCGAAGAAGCGGTGCTCGACCTGAAGCTGGTTGCCGCCCAGCAGCACGGTCGGTTCAGCCCGCCGGGGCGTGAGCGACGCCTCATAGCCTGTGCTGAACAGGACGGTGGTGCGGTCGACGGAGGTGTGGAGCAGGGTCAGGCGCTGCTCGAAGGTCCCGGCCGCGGGGTTTGTGTGGTCTGCCGGCTGGCGCAGGCCGAGGACGAAAAAGCGGTACCCCGCCTCGGCGCCCTGGCGTTCCTCGATCACCCTCAGCCCCGGCAGGGCCCGCAGGGCGGTCAGGATGTCGCCGCCGAGGCGGTTGCGGGGCCTCCCCGCGGCAGTCGCGGGTGCGGCCGCCGTTACGGTGAGGCCTGCAGTCGCCGCCGCCGAGGTCAAAAGACGCCGTCTCGTCCACGTGTGCATGTGATTCCTCCTGTGCGGCGGCCGCAGCGACGGCACCGGGTACCCGAGCGGCGCAGCGGTCTCTTCCTCGGCCTGCTGACCGTTCCAGTACAGCCGTCGGGCGCTGTGGCGAGATCCCGCGTGCGGGGGGACTTTCTCCCCCGCGCGGGGGAGATCTTCCGCGAACGTCTCTCCGGTGTTGACGCGGTAGCTGCTGCGGGTCGTCGAGGGCCAGGCCGGGCTCCCGGCCCGCGGCTGTTGCGTCCGCTGCCACTCTCCGCCTGCGGTCCTTCCGGGCCGGTGCCTGTGGGGGCGCCGGTGATGATGCGCCCGTTTCGTCCCGCCGGATACGTGGCATCTTCCGGTCCGTTCTCGTGTCGACCGCCGTCGTCGCCGGATGTGGCTGTTGCGTGCGCGTGAGGGGCGGGTACCGCCCCGGGGCCCGCGCATCTTCCCGCCGGCTCATGCTCGGTCACGGTGCGGCTGTCGCCGGCCGGCGGCTGAGCAGTCCCGCCCGCATGGGCCCGCCCGCCCGGCCCGCTGCCACAGACCCATGCCCGCGCCGTGCTTGGTCAGGGAGTGGACCGCAGCGGTGGTGCCTGCCATGTCATCCCGGGTGGCTGGAGTAGGGGTGAGGGCTCGGGTCCGGGGTCGTCGGTGTCGACGACTCCAGCGGCCGTGTGGTCGAAGTCGGCGGGCCAGCGGGTGTGCTCGCTGGCCAGGGCGCCGGTCAGGCGTGCTTCGGCGAGGTTGGCGGTGCTCAGGTCGGTGCCGCGCAAGTCGGCCAGGCGGAGGTCGGCGCGGTGGAAGACCGCACCGTGGGCGGAGGCCTTGCGCAGGTTCGCCTCGCGCAGGTCCGTCTGGGTGAAGTCGGCGTCACGCAAGTCGGTTTCGACCAGCTTCGCGGCCCGTAGGTCGGCGAGAACGCAGCGAGCCCGGCGGAGAATCACCGTTGTGAGGTCGGCGTGTCGCAGGTTGACCGAGACCAGGGACGCCTGGGTCAGATTGGCGTGGTAGAGGCCCGCCGCTTCCATGCAAGCGCGGTCGAAGTTGACCTCGGGGAACCACAGTCCGTCGCAGTCGGCCCGGCGCAAGTCGGTGACGCTGAGATTGACCCAGGACTGCTCACGGTGCTGGCACAGCACGCCGAGCGCGGTCAGCGCCACCTGGGTGTCGGCGGCGCGGGTCTCCAGGGGTGCGATGTCGTTGATGGGCACGTCTGCCGCCGGTGATTCCGACCCGGCGGGTGGCCAGGGCTGGTGTGTACGCAGATACGCGGCCTGGATGGAGATGATGGCCTCCCGGTCGCGGGCGGACTGCTCCGCGATCCGCCACAGCGCGTGCAGCCCGCCGATGCGCACATCCAGCTTGTCGCTGCCGAGCTGGTCGACGGCCCGGCTGAACCGGTCGGTGACGTAGCCCTCCTGGGTGGCGCGCAAACCGTCCTGACTCACACGCAGTTGCCGCCAGGTGGCGTACGCGCCGAAAAGCACGACCAGGCCGCCGACCACCTGCAGAAGCGTCGTACGGACATCGTTCACCGCCTTCAGCCGATCCTGCGCGGCGACGCTCGCCCCGCCGAGATCGTGGTCGACCACCACCTCCGGCAGTACGACGAACACTGTGCCCAGAACGACCAGTCCTGCCACGGCCAGCAGACCTGCGGCTACACGACGCCTGACCAGCCCGTCGTGCCGTGCCCGCCGCCCGGGGTCTGGTTCCCCCATCTCCATGGGCATGAGAGCCTAGGCGCCGCTCAGAAGACGATCAAGAGTGCACGTGGCCTCCGGGGGCCGGGGCATGCGACATCGGGGCCGCGCACCCGCTGCCGCCCCGAGGCGCTTCGGCGTGCAACCGCTTCGCGGCCCGTCCCAGTCCTTCGGCGAGGGGCCGGGCTGCGATGGTGCGGTGGTGGAAGGTGATGCGCCGCGTCAGCTTGAGACGTCGACCGCCTTGGCCTGCCCGACCAGGACATCGAGCTGCGCGTCTGCGCGGGCGGCCACGTCCAAGGCCGCTTCCTCCTGGAACCGACGCCCGGCCACACTCCGCCTCTCCAGGCGCGGCTGGTCGCCGTCACCCTCGCCGACCAGGTTGGCTCCGCACTCCGCACCACCTGGCATCCTTATCAGGTCGATCGTGGGGGACGCCGACGTCGGTCAACGTCTCGGCTGACCGCCCACTGAGGTACGGCGTCGGCCGCCTGCTGTTCGTGCCCGGGTGTGGGACTGGTCGGACGTGACCTGCGGCTGATCATCCCTCATGTGCGGACAACGGCGGCTGATAGCGACGGGCTGCTCGGACCTCGTCGACAGCGCTTGGGAGATGATCCGACGCGCGTGTCGAGCAGTGGTCCTAGGGTTCAGGGATGCGGCGCTCCGGATAGGGGCGGGAAGGACTTGGGTATGTCGGGGTGGGAAGACGATCCGGTCTACCAGGCGATCGAGGAGGCGTTCCTGGACGGTGATCCGGACGACCAGCTAGGGGGTCTCCTCGATGTCCGTGCCGTGGTGGCGTCCCTGCCGCAGGGGGCGAAGGACGCGTTCGGGTTTGACGACGTTCCCTGGGGGCGGTTCCCACGCGGTCCCGAGACCCGGGCAGACCTGGAACACCTGCGAGACGTCGATGCCGAGGCCGCCCGCCACGGACTCCGCGGTCTGGAGGGCGAGTTGGCGAACAGCGCACGGTCGGCGTGCGCGCTGACCGTGCCGTTCCTCCTGCGCATCGGTGCCGATCCTCACGCCCACTTCCGCGCCGACATCCTGGTCATGGCGGCGGAGATCGCCCGCCAGACCACGGGCCCCGGCCTGTGTACACGCGAGGAGCTGCTGCGCGTCGCCTACGCCGACGGTGTCTGGATCAGCGAGCCGAGCGGCTACCCGGGGCACTGGTCGATCCAAGCCGCCCGCGACGCGATCACCGCGGACGCCGGCCTCGTCATGACGCTGCTCGCCGACCCCGAGCCGCATGTGCGCTGCGCGGCCGCCTACGCGCTGGCCGCCTCTTTCAGAAGCGAAAGCGATATTAAGGGCGCCTTGCGCACGAGGCTGAGCGCCGAGGACGACCCGGCCGTGCGCGCCGGTATGGTCCTTGCCCTCGCACAGCTGGCCCTCGAAGACGGTGACGCCGACGGCGAGGCATGGACCCGGATGCTGTGGTCCGACCCCGCGGTGCCGCGCGAGATGCGGGTGAGCGCCGCGCTGGGATGGCTGTGCCTGACCGATGCGGCCGTGCCGGACGAGTTGCGCACTGCCATGGACGAGTGTGCCACCGACGCCACTGCCCGGCTGATGGCGCCGCTGCCGTGGATGCGCGCGGTCGATCTCGGGGGTGACGCGGGACTGCAACGCTGCGTCCGAACGATGCTTGCCTGATACTGCTTGACCAGTGGCAGTCTGAGGTGTGCCACCGCCATCCCCCTGCTTGCCTCACAGCCGGTTCGGCGGCGTAGCCGTTACGCCAGGCCGGCCGAGCTGCTCGCCGTCAGGTCCACCGCATGCCGATCCTCCGGCTCCCGGAACAAGGCCCGCCCGGTCGGGCTCACCGTCGTCGCGTTCAGTTCCTCGCGCGGCGCGGCCCGCCAGGCTGCCCGTGGGTGTCCCGGGCTGCGGCGGGGTCAGGCGGCAGCGGGCAGGGCCCGCAGCGCCTCCCCGATGAGGGCGATGCCTTCCTCGATCTCGTGGGCGGCGCCCGCCGCGTAGCCGAGGATGAGGCCGGGTGGGCCGGGGGTGAGGCGGTGCCAGGACAGGGGGTGGGCCTTCACCTCCCGGGCGAGCGCGGCCGCGGCGAGGTCGGTGTCGCGGACGCGGCTGCCGGGCCCGTCGGTGAAGGTGACCATGAGGTGCAGTCCGGCGGCCGCCCCGTGGACGCGGGCGCCGGGCAGGTGTGCATCGACGGCCCGCACCATCACGTCCCGGCGCCTGCGGTGGCGGCGCCGGACGTGGCGCAGGTGCCGTTCGAGCTCGCCCGAGTCCATGAGCCGGGCCAGGACCAGTTGGGTGAGGATGCCGTTGCCGAGGTCGGCGTACCGCTTGGCGGTGACCAGGGCGTCGCGCAGGCGCGGCGGGACCAGGAGCCAGCCGACCCGCAGGGCGGGGGCGAGCAGCTTGGAGACGCTGCCCGCGTAGCAGACCCCGTCGGGCAGGAGGGAGCGCAGTGCCGGTACGGGGGGCCGGTCGTAGCGGTGCTCGGCGTCGTAGTCGTCCTCGATCACGACGCCGCCCTCGGCCGCCCAGCGCAGCAGCTCGCGTCGGCGTTCCCCGTCCAGGACCACGCCGGTGGGGAACTGGTGCGCCGGGGTCATCAGCACCGCCCGGGCCCCGCAGGCGCGCAGCGCGTCGACGTCCAGGCCGCCGGCGTCCACGGGGACGGGGACGGTCGTGTGGCCGCCGTACTCCAGCTGCTGACGGGCGCCGAGCGAGCCGGGGTCCTCGACGGCGACACGGTCGACGCCCTCGGCACGCAGCAGTTGCCCGAGCAGCCCCAGGGCCTGCGCCACACCGGCGACCACCACGACCTCGTCCGGGTCGGCGCGGATGCCGCGGTTGCGGGCCAGCCAGCCGACGACGGCCCGCCGCAGCGCGAGCGCTCCCTGGGGGCTGCCGTAGCCGAAGTCGGCTGGGGTGACGGCGGCGAGGACGGCGCGTTCGGCGCGCAGCCAGGCGGTCCGGGGAAAGGCGGCGAGGTCGGGCACGCCCGGGGAGAGGTCGATCCGGCAGGGCAGGCCGCGCAGGGCGTCGACGAGGCCGTCGCGGTGGGGGGAGGCGAAGAAGGCGTCGGGGAAGGGGGAGGCCCGATGCCCGGCGGCGGCGGGGGGTGACGAGGACGAAGGACGGCCGGTTGCCGAGGAGGCTGTGGGCGGTGCTGAAGGGGACGCCGGGGGCGCCGGGGCGGCGACGACCACCGTGCCGCCTCTGCCCCGGCCGGCGATCTGGCCTGACTCGGACAGCCGATGGTAGGCCTCGGTGACCACGCCCCGGGTGACGCGCAGCTCCTCGGCGAGCACGCGGCTGGCGGGGAGCCGCGTCCCGACCGGCAGCCGGCCGTCGGCGATGGCCGACCGCAGCCGGTCGGCGAGCCAGGCGGTCCGCCCGCCCGGGGGCGCGTCGGCGATGTCGAGCTGGAGGAAGTCGGAGCCGAGGGAGGCGCCGGGCCGAGACGGACGGCCGTCGGCCGCACCGCCGGCCCCGGAAGCCGTACCGGCCGATCTCACCGGCGCGTCCGCTGCGGCGGCTTTGGACCCCTCGGCCGACGGCTCTTTGGACCTGCCCATGGCGTCCATTGTGCGACCAGGGTGGACCCATGGACACCCCTTCCGCATCCTTCGCGCCCCTGGCCCCCGGCATGCTCGGGATGGTGCTGGTCGGCAGCAGCGTCAGCGTGTCGCACGCGCTCGTCGATGCGCCCCTGTTCACCGCCCAGGCCGTGCGCTACGCGGCCGCGACCGCGATCCTGCTGCTCCTCGCCCGGCTCGCCGGTACTCGCCCGGTCCGGCCGCGCGGCCGGGAGTGGCTGTGGCTGGCGGGGCTCGCGGTGACGGGGCTGGTGCTGTTCAACGTGGCCGTGGTGCGGGGCGTCGCGCATGCGGAGCCCGCGGTGATCGCGGTCGCGGTGGCGTCGGTGCCGGTGGTCCTCGGGGTCCTGGGCCCGCTGCTGGAACGGCGCGCTCCGAACCGGCAGGTGTTGCTGGCGGCGCCCGTGGTGGTGGCGGGCGCGGTCCTGGTGGAAGGCACGGGCCGTACGGATGCGGCCGGGGTGGCCTGGGCGGCCCTGGCCCTGGGCTGTGAGGCGGCGTTCACGCTGCTGGCGGTACCCGTGCTCGGCCGGCACACGCCCTGGGGGGTGTCGGTGCACGCGTCGTGGCTGGGAGCGGTACTGTTCACCGTCCTCGGCGTGACACGCGAAGGTCTCACGGCGGCGGGAGAGTTGACGGGAGCGCAGTGGGCGGCCGTGGGCTACCTCGCACTGCTGGTCACGGCGGTCGCCTTCGTGCTCTGGTACTCGACCGTACGCACTGTCGGCGCCGGTCGCGCGGGCCTACTCACGGGCATCGCCCCGCTCGCGGCGGCAGCGGCCGGCACGGCGACGGGCACGGGGGTGCCGGAATCCTCGGTGTGGCTGGGGATCGCGGTGGTGATCGGAGGGCTGGCCGGAGGACTGCGGCCGTCTCGGGCTCACGGCGCAGCCGCCTCCGTGGACACCGCGCCCCGCACAGCACCCTCGCCCACGTCGGCGGGCTCCAAGTAGGCACAGGTGCGACGGCCGACCGGAACTCCCGTGCCACGGGTGCGCGCCGGAGTCCCGCCGTCGAGCAACGTGACCGACGTCGGCGACGCCCCGGACAGGCGTCACCGATGGTTGTGCACCTGTGGCCGGCCGAGCGCACGCCGGCGCGGCGGTTCGAGGACCACCGGCTGTCGTACGACGTGCACCACCACCTCGCCGCCCAGACCCAGAGCCGGTCGGCTGGCGACCCGGTGGCCGTCGCGGCGACCTTCTCCGGAGGAGCCGCCACCCGCCACTTCGAAGTGCTGCGGCCCGGCTGCGCTGGTTCCCGATCCATGCCCCGAGCCGGGGCTGCCGCTCCTTCTCCTCGTCGCCGCCGCAGGTGCTTTCTGGGTACGCGAGCCGTAACCGTACCGACGATCGCCTTGTTGGTTCCGCGGTCTCCGTGTGGGTATCGGGCCGGCGGGTAGCCGGTGAGCGTGACCGCATCCGCCATCGCCGTCCTTGACATCGACGGGACACTCATCGACTCCAACTACCACCACGCCCTCGCCTGGTACCGGGCACTGCGCTCGGTGGGCGAGATTTATCCGGTGTGGCGGCTGCACCGGCTGATCGGGATGGGCGGGGACCAGTTGGTCACCGCTGTCGGTGGCGAGGAACTGGAACGCCGGGTGGGCGACCGGGCCAGGGAGCAGCAGGGCAGGGAGGTCGACGAGCTGCTGGAGGAGATGGCGCCGTTGCCCGGTGCTCGCGATCTCCTACTGGCGGTCAAAGAGCGCGGGCACCGGCTGGTGCTGGCCAGCTCTGCTCAGCAGCGTCACGTGGAGGTCTTTCTGGACATGCTGGACGCCCGTGACATCGTCGACGACTGGACCACCAGCGCCGATGTGGAGTCCTCCAAGCCGGCGCCGGATCTGCTGCAGGTGGCGCTGAAGAAGCTGGGAGCGCCGCCCGACGCGTCGAGTGTGATGGTCGGCGACTCGGTGTGGGACGTCGAGGCGGCCAAGAGAGCGGGGATGCCGGCGATCGTCGTCCGTTCCGGCGGCTTCGGGGACGACGAGCTGCGGAAGGCCGGCGCCATCGCCCTCTATGACACCCCGGGCGACCTCGCGAAGGCACTGGACGACACCCCGCTCGCCTGACGCCCCCACCGTCGCCGGGCCCGCCCGGTTGCGGCGCCCGATATCGGCCGCTCGGTGAAAAGCATCTACCGTCCCACCCCCAAGGGAGTACCGCCAACCATGACCGCCAATGAGGCAGACCCCGCCACCGAGGCGAAGAGCACCCGCCCCGAGGCTCCCGCCGAGGCCGCGAGCGACGCAGCCACCGGCAACCCCTTCCAGCCGCACCCCACCCTCCCTGAGGGGATGGGCGATCTCGACCGCCGCGCGATCGACACCGTGCGCGTGCTGGCGATGGATGCCGTGCAGAAGACCGGCAACGGCCACCCCGGCACCGCGATGAGCATGGCCCCCACCGCCTACCTGCTGTTCCAGAAGTGGCTGCGCCACGACCCGGGCGAACCGAACTGGGTCGGCCGTGACCGCTTCGTGCTGTCGATGGGGCACTCGAGCCTCACCTTGTACATCCAGCTCTTCCTCTCCGGCTATGGCCTGGACCTGGCCGACCTTCAGGCGCTGCGCACCTGGGGCTCTGCGACCCCGGGCCATCCCGAGGTCAACCACACACCGGGGGTGGAGACGACGACCGGCCCGCTCGGCCAGGGCGTCGGCAACGCCGTCGGCATGGCGATGGCCGCCCGCCGCGAGCGCGGTCTGCTGGACCCCGACGCCCCCGAGGGCGAAAGCGTCTTCGACCACACGATCTGGGCGTTCGCCTCCGACGGCGACCTGGAGGAGGGCGTCAGCGGCGAGGCGTCATCGCTGGCCGGCACTCAGGAGCTGGGCAATCTGGTCCTGGTCTACGACGCCAACCGGATCTCGATCGAGGACGACACCGACGTCGCGTTCACCGAGGACGTCGGCAAGCGGTACGAGGCTTACGGCTGGCACGTGCAGCACGTCGACGACGGCGAGGACCTGGCCGCGGTCGACCGCGCGCTGGCCGCTGCCAAGGCCGAGACCGGCCGCCCGTCGCTGATCGTGCTGCACACGATCATCGGCTGGCCCGCGCCGAACAAGCAGAACACCGGCGCGGCCCATGGATCCGCGCTGGGCGAGGACGAGGTCCGGGCGACCAAGGAGATCCTCGGCTTCGACCCCGACAAGACGTTCGAGGTCGACCCGGAGGTCCTCGAGCACGCCCGCCGGGTCGCCGAGCGCGGCGCGCAGGCGCACGCTACGTGGCAGCAGCGCTTCGACGCGTGGCGGGCCGGCAACCCCGACGGCGCCGCGCTGCTCGACCGGATGTCCACCCGTCGGCTGCCGCAGGGCTGGGCGGACGACCTGCCGGTCTGGGACGCCGATCCGAAGGGCGTGGCGACCCGGAAGGCATCCGGCGAGGTCCTCGCCGCCCTGTACCCGGTCCTGCCGGAACTGTGGGGTGGTTCGGCCGACCTGGCGGAGAGCAACAACACCGCGGTCAAGGGGGAGGCTTCGTTCCTGCCCGAGAACCGGCAGACCAAGATGTGGTCGGGCGGCCCGTACGGGCGCACGCTGCACTTCGGCGTCCGCGAGCACGCCATGGGCGCGATCATGAACGGCATCGCGCTGCACGGCGGGACCCGCGTGTACGGCGGCACGTTCCTCACCTTCTCCGACTACATGCGCGCTGCGGTGCGGCTGGCCGCCCTCATGCAGCTCCCGGTCACCTACGTATGGACGCACGACTCCATCGGGCTGGGCGAGGACGGCCCCACCCACCAGCCCATCGAGCACTACGCGGCGCTGCGGGCCATCCCCGGCCTGGACTTCGTCCGCCCGGCCGACGCCAACGAGACCGCGGTGGCCTGGCGCACCATCCTCGAGCACAACGACCGCCCGGCCGGACTCGCCCTGTCCCGGCAGAACCTGCCTGTCTTCGACCGCACACAGTTCGCGTCGGCCGAGGGCGTCGCCCGGGGCGGCTACGTGCTGGCCGAAGCCTCCAGCGGCAGTCCTGAGGTCATTCTGATGGGCACCGGAAGCGAGGTGCAGATCGCCGTCGCCGCCCGGGAGACGCTGGAGGCCGACGGCATCCCGACGAGGGTCGTGTCACTGCCGTGCTGGGAGTGGTTCGCGGCCCAGGACCGGGCCTACCGCGAGCAGGTGTTGCCGCCTGCGGTGCGCGCCCGGGTGAGCGTCGAGGCCGGCGTGCCCATGGGCTGGCGGGAGTTCGTCGGCGACGCCGGCCGCATCGTCGGCCTTGACCACTACGGCGCCAGCGCGGCCTACACCGTGCTGTACGAGCAGTTCGGGCTCACCGCGGACGCGGTCGTCGCCGCGGCCCGGGAAAGCCTTGCCGCCGCCGAGGCGCCACCGCTGGCCCCCGCCGGCCCGGCCAGCGTCGGCGTCCTGCAGGCCCCCACCGGCGATCGCTGACCCGCCCGCCCCGCCCACGGCGGGGTGGGCGCGGCGCACACCGCCGACGGGTCGCCGCCGGCGTCGAGCGTGCGCGGCAGTCGGTCGGACCCCGCAGCAGGTCGCTGAAGCCCCCGGAGCCTGCCCTCCGCACCCTCCGCGTCCGGTGCCGTCCGGTGCGGTCGGCGGTCGCGGGCGTCGGGATGTCAGGCGAGGCCGCGACCAACGCCCTCCTCTGGATCGCCGATGCCCGGTCCCGTCCGTTCAGTGCTTGTGCGCCGGACTCGTGGCGGGCACCCGGCGAAGGCCACCTTGGCGCCTTTCGGTGTCGCTGCTCGAGGTTGATTACCTCATCGTCGAACGCTCGGAAATCTATGCTGGCCGGAGTAGACATTGGGTTGTGATCTGGTTATGGTTTCTGTCGTAGCCGAAGGGATCGAAGGCCCGGCAGAGACGAACTGCCGGGCAGTGGGACCGTAGTTCCCGCAGTTGCAGTGCGCAGGACGGTGCGGTGACGGAGTTTCGAAGCCAGGTTGGTTGCAGGACGGCGACGGGACTGGTGACCGGACCGGGTGGCCCGCGGTGATCAGGGGCCGCCGTGAGCAGTACCCGTAGGAAGTGCAGTCGGCAGTACCCAGCAGCGAAGTCAATGAGCGGTACCTCGGTGAAGGCGTCGGCTGCGGGCGCACGCACCGGGAGGTTCGGCAGCGGGGTTCCAAGCCAGAGCAGATGCAGGATGGGCGACGGGGCTGGCTGCCGAAGTGGCGCTGTGAGAGGCCACCAGCAGTACGCAGTTCCCGTTTGGTAAGTGATCGATCCAGAGGGAAGAACGGAGGAGCGAAGCGCCATCAGGATCGCCCGGGAGAGCAAGGGAGCCCGGGTACCGCAGGACATCGATAGTGAGGTGGTCTCCGGTCACGCATCCGCGATCCCCGCGCCCCCGGCAGCAGTCAGGTCGGGTCTGCGGAAACAGAAGGCCGGCGCAGTAGCAGGGCCGGCAGATGGTGTAGCAGTTCCTTCGGGGCCCGGGAGTCACCTGCTCCCGGGCCCCTCCACGCGTTCCACAGAGAGGTGCAATGACCGCAGACGATTCGTTCGGCCGTCTCGACGACGACGACTACCCCGCCTACACCATGGGCCGGGCCGCTGAAATGCTCGGCACCACCCAGGGCTTCCTCCGCGCCCTCGGAGAGCACCGCCTCATCACCCCGCTGCGCTCGGCCGGCGGACACCGCCGCTACTCCCGCTACCAGCTGCGCATCGCCGCCCGCGCCCGGGAAATCGTCGACCAGGGCACCCCCATCGAGGCGGCCTGCCGGATCGTCATCCTCGAGGACCAGCTCGAAGAGGCCCAACGCATCAACGCCGAGTACCGTCGCGCCGCCGAATCAGCGAATCCGACGGCCGCGGCTTGACCTGAGCGCGCCTGCCGCCCCAGACGGCGGACCTGCCCGCACACGGTCCACAATGTGTACTTGTTTCCTGTCGTGACAGCGTGTGCGGGCGTGTACCGTCCGCGTCAGCTGTCGTGGCTCGGAAGTTCCCTTTGCCCACGCCGTAGGCGTGGGCGTTTTGCTGTGCTGTGCCGCGGGCCGCTTCCCTGACCGACGACCCGTCGCTGTCCGGTGTGCTGTCATCGGACTGCTCAGGGTTCGTTCGGGGAACCTGGGCCGGAAACATGGTGGTCTTCCGCGTCGGTATCGGTCAGTGGCCCGGCATCGGGCGCAGGCGCACGGGGACGGAGGCGTGTCCGTTGCTGATGAGGCTCGGCAGTTTCTTCAGCGCGCTTCGCTCCGTGGCGAGTTGAGCGTCGGGGAAGCGTTCGAAGAGCAGGCGCAGCGCGGTGGCGACTTCGAGTCGGGCCAGCGGGGCACCGAGGCAGAAGTGAACGCCGTGTCCGAAGGCGAGGTGTTCCTTGCTGGGGCGGGTGGCGTCGAAACGGTCGGCCTCCTTGTGCCAGTCGGGGTGGCGGTTGGCGGCGGCGTAGGAGGCAAGGATCGCCTCGCCGGCCTTGATCGTCCGGCCGTCGGGGAGCGGGATGTCGGTACGGGCGTAGCGCAGGGGAAGGTGCTTGACCGCGGGCTGGTGGCGCAAGGTCTCCTCGACGACGTCCTGCCAGGTGCAGCGGCCTTCCCGGATGTGGGCGAGCTGCTGGGGATCGGTCAGCAGGGTGGTAATGGCCTGGTCGATCACGTTGACGGTGGTCTCGTATCCGGCGCTGATCACCAGCAGGAGCGTGTCGCGTAGCTCGGCGTGGCTGAGGGCGGAGCCGTCTTCCTCGTCGCGGGTGGCGATCAGCAGCGAGGCCATGTCCTCACCGGGTTCGCTGCGCTTGGTCTCGATCAGGACGTCCAGCAGGCCGTAGAGGGCGGTGGTGTTCGCCGCCTGTTCCTCGACGGAGAGATGGGTGGCGAACACGTTGTCCACCACGGTGCGGAACTCGGCGCGCTGGTCGGCGGGGACGCCCACGAGCTTGCCGATGACAGCGATCGGGAGCGGGTAGGCGAGGTGCGCGCGCAGGTCGACCGTCCCGCCGGCCGGGAGGCCGTCGAGGATGCCGTCGACGAGGGCCTCGATGTCCGCCTGGAGGGCGGCGGTACGGCGGGCGGAGAGGGCGGGGGCAACCATGCGGCGCAGGCGGCTGTGATCCTTGCCGTAGGCGGTGAACATGTTCTCCACCGCGACCCACAGGGCCAGCGGCCAGGTGGTGACGGTCTCTGCGAAGGCCGGCCAGTGGGCGCGGCCGTCCTTGGAGACGTCCTTGCTGGTCAGAAGCTGCTTGAGGAGGGCTGGGTCGGAGACCGACCAGGCGCGCACGCCGAGGATGTCCACCAGCGTCGCAGGGCCGCGCTCGCGCAGGGCCTGGTGTTCGGCGTCCGGGTCGGATCCGGTCGGGTCGAGGACGAGTATCTGCTGTTCGGACACGGTGAGGTCTCTTTCAGCTCGTGGGGAACGTGACGGGCCGGGCGATCAGGCACCGGTGGAAGGGAGCGGGACGCCAGACGACGTCGTCCCGATGGCCGTCGAGGTCCATCACGGGCAGAGCGTCGACGGCGAGGAGGACGCCGGCTTCCGCGATGAGGTACGCATGCGATCCAGCCGGGCAGGGTGCGGGCCGGGTAGGCCCGAGTGCCCAGCGGCCGGTGGGATCCCAGCCGGGAGTCGGTGTTTCAGGCGGTGTGACCGATGACCACCGGCAGTCGCCCGGAAGCAGAAGGCCGCCGATGTCGACCGGCCTGGTCGGATAGGTCGGTAGCGGCGGGGGAAGACGCTCCATTGGTTGTGCGTCTCGAAGAGCACGGCGGTGACCAGCCGCAGGAGCCCCTTGCGGTAGGCGGTGCGGGCCTCGGTGTGCTCCGTCCACTCGGCGCCGATCCGGGCCGCGGCCTCGGACTCGATCAGCTCCTGCAGCATCCGCTCGGCCACACTCCGCACGAGTTCGACTCGGTCCGCCGAACGCAGTGACTCCAGCAGGCGGAGTAAGTCAGGCCGGGACAAGGTCACCGCGCACCTCCTGCGTCGAACTTGCGGGCCAACATGGAGAGTTGCACGGTGACCGCCTCATGAGCAGGGAGCGGAGACCGTCACCGGTTGCACGCCCCGGGCATCCGCCCGCGCACACCCGCTCGGTGTTCGTGACGGATGGCGCGTCCTCGCTCTCCCGATCGCGCCGGCCGGCCTGTCGCCGTGGCCGTCGAAGACCGTGTTGCGTGACCTGTTACCTGTCCACTGCAGAGGACAGGTCCAGGCTCAGACCGGGCCATGGACAGGGAGTTGACGTTGAGCGACATCGAGGACCGGCCACAGGTCTCGTCGCAGAGCGCAGGGGGCGGGCCCGATCAGTTGGCCGACATGTTCCGTGTCATCTCGGCTGCCTCGGTGCTGGCGCGTTGTCCGAGATCGCCGAACAGCTGCACCGTGACGGCGGCCAGGGCGTCGTCCCCGCCGACAGTCCGCCTCTCCCCGCTGCGGGTGGACAGGGCGAGGAGGGGGTCCTTGGGCACGCCGTGTCACCCGTCGAGTCCGTCGAGCAGCAACCTGAGTCCTCCGAGGAACTCCCGGTCGGCGTCCATGGTCCGGGCGGTGCGGGCGGTCTCCGTCATGTGGGGGAACTCGTCGGGCGGTAGCCGGGTGATGGCCGTGGTTCCCGGCCCGGCCAGCGGGCCCAGGTGTTCGAGCTGGATGGCTCCGATGAGATAGCCGAGCAGGGCGCGCAGGGCGATGACGCGCCGCTCGCCGCTGATACCGGCCGTGGTGAGGATGGCGAGCACGGTCTCCGACCAGCGCAGCCCGGCGGGGGAGCGGTGCCGGTGCACCACGGTGAGGGGGATGGCCGCCGGGTGGGCGCCCACGGTGTCGCGCAGGCGCCGTGCCATGACCTCGATCCGGTCGCGCCATGGCACGCCGGCGTCCGGCGCGCCGGTGTCCACCTCGCTCAGTACCCGCTCGACGACGAGTCGTTCGAGGTCCTCGCGGTCCTGGACGTACCGGTAGACCCCCATGGTGCTCATGCCGAGTTCCTGGGCGACGGCGCGCATGGACAGCGCGCTCAGGCCGTCGCGGTCGATGACGGCGAGGGCGGCCGAGGCTAGCCGGTGGTCGGTGAGCGAACGCGGGCGTGGCATGGCGGTTGACAGCGTACGGCATACGCCTACGCTGGTGAGCGTACGCCGTACGCCTACGAAGAGAGGCATGCGCCATGGCCCGCAGCACGGCACAGCACAGGACCACCGTCGAGCGACGCGAACTCACATGCGTCTCGGGTGATCGCATCGCCGTTCCCGACCCCGATCGGCTCATCCACCTGCAGTTCCGGCGCTTCGCCGGATGCCCGGTCTGCAACCTGCACCTGCGCTCGGTGGTGCTGCGGCACCGGGAGATCGAGGCCGCCGGTGTCCGTGAGGTCGTGGTGTTCCATTCGCCCGCCGGTGAACTGGCGCCGCACGTGGCGGATCTGCCGTTCGCGGTGGTCGCCGACCCGGACCGGCGGCTCTACGAGGAGTTCGGTGTGGAGCGTTCGCCGCGCGCGCTGCTCGACCCGCGTGTCTGGGGGCCGATCCTGTGGGCGGTCGTCAGCGGGGTGTGGAACGTGGCGCGCGGGCGGGAGCGGCTGCCCTCCCGCAGCCCGCACGGCGGCCGGCTCGGTCTCCCCGGCGACTTCCTCGTCGCGCCGGACGGCCGGGTGCTCGCCGCGAAGTACGGCGAGCACGCCTACGACCAGTGGTCGGTCGACGAACTGCTGGAGCTGGCGGCCCATGCGGACGCGCGGACGCGCACCGAGCGGCGGACGCCGGACTCCCGCATCTGAGCGATGCGGGACGGCTCTCCCGGAGCGTCGTCACCGTGGTGCGACCGGCGCCTGCTCGGGCTCCGCTGGCCCGGCCGGGCGGTGCAGCGCGAACCAGACGCTCTTGCCGGTCGCCGTTCGCGCGCTGCCCCAGGCGTCCGCCAGCAGGTCCAGCAGTTCCGTTCCGCGACCGCCCTCCGCGTCCGGGCCGGCGATGTTGCGCACCGGTCCTGCGGACTCGGTGTCCTCCACCTCGCAGAGCAGCCGGGATTCACTCAGGCGCAGATTGAGCCGGAGCGGACCGCGGGTGTGCCGCAGCGCGTTGGTGACGACTTCGCTGACCAGGAGCTCGGCGGTGTCGCCGAGGTCGGGCACGGCCCAGTCGGCCAGCTGCGCGGAAACCAGCCGCCGCGCCTGGCGCACGGAGAGCGGTTCCTGCTTCAGGGGCCAGGACGCGTCCCAGGCGGTGGCGCGTGCACGGGGTGCGTCCAACGGGCGCAGGGGTGCGAGCGTACGGGACCACAGGGCCCACTGCCTGACGGCCCAGGCGTTCACTGCGGCGCGCGAGAGGGGCCTCCTGCGGCGAGCCGCGGCGGGGAGGCCGATGGCCAGGACGGCCATGGGAATCAGTCCTTTCCGGAAGTGAGCTGTTCGGTTCCCCGAGATGCGCGCTGCTGGACACGTCGGGCGCAAACATGTAGCGGTTGCTACACCAAAAAATATACACGTAGCGGCTGCTACGGTAAAGACCTATACAAAAAATCTCATACCGGACAGATGTGAGACCACTGCGATGTCAGGAGCCGTCATGCCCCGCCCACCGGATACGGCCAGACGACGAGACCTTCTCGACCAGGTCCGCGACTACGTGCTGCGCAACGGTCTCGCGAACCTCTCGCTGCGGCCGCTGGCGCGGGCGCTGGGCACCAGTGACCGGATGCTCCTCTACTACTTCGGCACCAAGGAGCGGATGGTCGCCGAGGCTCTCGCCGACTACGAACGCCGCCCCCTCCTGCGCGCCCGCGAACTGCTGGAGTCGGCCGGCCCGCCCAGGGACCCAGCGGCCCTGAGGCGCTTCATGACCGAGGTGTGGCGGCAGTTCCGGGCCTCCGACGTACGCACCGCGCTCCCTCTCTACCTGGAGATCATGAGCGCCGGTGTCCTGCACCCCGACCGCTACGGCTCCGTCATGCGCGACGTCGTCACCTCGTGGACCGACCTGCTGACGTCCGTCCTCCAGGACCTGGGCATGCCCCGGGACGGGGCCCGGACCCAGGCCACGCTCCTGACCGACGCCACCTTCGGCCTGCTGCTCGCCCCGCTGGCGGACGGCCACTGGGACCGTGCCGACGCGGCCTTCCAGGCCCTCCTCGACAGCCTGGAACCGGAGTGGCACGCGACAGGCCCGGGCGGGCGGGCTCGCGGCGGGGCCGACGCGGACTAGTCCCGGCCCGCCGGCGCCGGCCAGCCGCAGCCGAAGGCGGCCTCCACGAAGCACTGGTCGTACGCCGCCTCCGCGCCCCGGCGCAGAGCGTCCCGCAGGGCCTGCGGGGACGGTGGAACACTTCGGGACCATCCGGCGCGGAGCAGGGACACGGCGAACCCGGTGAGGAAGGCGTCGCCGCAGCCCATCGTGTCGGACATGGCCCCCGGATCCGCGGTGCGGGCCGGCGCGACGGCGGTGTTCCGGCCGTCGTACGCGACCGCCCCGTGCAGGCCGCGGGTGGCCAGCGCCAGTCCCGCCCCGCGCCGCACCGCCTCGGCGAGCAGGCCGCGGGTCGCGGTCTCGTCCAGGTGCGAGCACGACAGCAGCGCCAGGTCCACATGGGGGCAGACGCGGTCGAGGTAGGCGGGCGCGCGGAACTCCTCCTCGTCCGAGAAGTCGAAGCTGACCAGCGGTCCGGCCGCCGCGAGCGCGGGGAGTTCGGCCTCCGTGCCGGAGTAGACGCTGGAGTGCACGAGGCTGAAGGACGCGGCGTAGGCGAGCAGCTCGGGAGTGAGGGGGAGCGGCTCCGCCACCGCGCCGCCGCCGGGTTCGTAGCCGAGGAAGACCCGGTCGCCGTCCTTCACCCGCAGGGTGGAGACCGAGGTCGTTCCAGGGCGGACCAGGCTGCGGTCCGCGGTGACGCCTTGCGCCGCCACGGCCGCGCGCAGCCTGGCGCCGGGACCGTCGTCGCCGAACACCCCGAGGTAGGCGGCGTCCAGGCCGAGCCGGCGGGCGTAGACGGCGACGTTGACGCAGTTGCCACCGGGGTAGTCGGTGCCGCGGTCCACGAAACGGTCGACGGTGTTGTCGCCGAAGCCGAGGACGTTCATCAGGGTCTCCCGAGGCGCGGACGCGGATGCGCTGGTGCGCGGCGCCCGCCGTGGGCGCGCCGGGGCCGGGGCACCGGCGCGCGGGGCGGATGGACGGGGTGGAACCGGTCGTAGGGCTCAGTAGTCCATGACGCGGTAGTAGCGGCGCAGGTCCAGCGAGTGGTCGCGCACCCGCTCGAGGTGCTTGCTGACCCGGTCCATCACGGTGTCGAGCACGAGCGGCGCGAGCAGTCCGCGGAACTCCGGGCTGATGCCGTCGAGCGGGTAGTCGCGGGTGTCGAAGACGGTGACGTCCTTGGAGACGCGCCTGGCGAAGGCCTCGGCCCGGTCGGTCAGCGCCCGGGTCTCGTCCTCACCCTGGAACACGATGACGCTGGTGTCCTCCTCCAGCAGTTCCAGCGAGCCGTGGAAGAACTCCGCGCTGTGCACCCGGGTCGTGCGCAGCCACTGCATCTCCTCCAGGATGCACATGGAGTACAGGTAGGTGAACCCCCACAGGTTCCCGCCGCCGACGAGGAAGTGGTAGTCGGTGTCCTTGTGGGCCTCGGCGAAGTCCGACGCCACCGGCTCGGCCTGCCGGGCGACGTCCACCAGGACGCGGGGCAGCGCCGCGAGTTCGCCGGCGAGCCGCTCGTAGCCGTCGAACTCACCGCGACGGGAGAGCAGTCGGCCCATGAAGAGCAGCAACTGCACGTCGAACGGCCAGGCCTTGGGCTCGGAGACCAGCGCGGTGTCGACGTTCCGGGCGACGGGGGAGTCGGGGTAGCCGGTGAAGCCGATCGTGTGGGCGCCACGGGACTTGCAGTAGTCGATGGCGCGGAGGCTGTCGTCGGTGGTGCCGGAGACGGACGTGAAGACGGCGATGGTGCGCTCGCCGAGGCGGGCGTCGCCGGAGACGACCAGTTCGGCGGCGACGGCGGCCCGGACCGGGAGCACCGAACTGCGCCGGGCGAGGTGCTCGTAGGGCCACATCTGCGCGTACGTGCCGCCGGCGCCCACGAGGAGGACGTTGTCGTAGCCCTCGTCGGCCAGCCGGTCGACGGTCTTCTCGATCTCGGGACGCAGCGCCAGCAGGCTCTCCGTCTGGGAGACGAACTCGGCTTCGTTGAACTTGAGCACGGTGATGACTTCCTCAGGGGTTGTTCCGCACCGGCCGGCGTGTGCCGGGGAGCCGGTGTTGCGAGGTGCGCGGGGACCGGATCGGGTCAGGCCGCGCGACGCCGGGAGAACAGCACGTTGGCCCCGGCGATGATCAGGCCGCCGGCGAAGATCAGCGTTCCCATGACGTTGACCTGCGGGGGCACGCCGGTACGGCTGGCGCTGTAGACCCACAGCGGGAACGTGACCGTACGGCCGGCGTTGAAGCTGGTGATGACGTAGTCGTCGACGGACAGGGCGAAGCAGAGCAGGGCGCCGGAGGCCACGCCGGGCAGCAGCATCGGCAGGGTGACCAGCCGGAACGCCGTCCAGGGGCCCGCTCCGAGGTCACGGGCGGCCTCCTCCAGCGTCGGGTCGTGCCCCGCCATGCGCGCCCGTACGGTGATGGCGACGTAGGGGATGCAGAAGGCCACGTGCGCGATGACGACCGTCCAGTAGCCGCGGGGCACGCCCAGCACGATGAACAGCGACAGCAGCGCGGCGCCGAGGGCGATCTCGGGAGCCGCGATGGCGGCGAACATCAGCAGGTCGACGGAGCCCCTGCCGCGGAAGCGGTGCCGGCCGAGCGCCAGCCCGATCGGAGTGCCCAGGAGCGTGGCCACCACGGCGACCACCAGGGCGATGGTGAGGCTGTTGACCAGGGCGGAGGTCAGGTTGGGGATGGCGAACAGGTGCCGGTACCAGTCGAGCGTGAAGCCCTGCCAGGTGAAGTTCACCTTGCTGCCGGTGTCGTTGAACCCGAACAGGATCATGACGGCGATCGGCAGCAGCAGCCAGACCAGCACCAGCACGGTGTACACGGTGAGGGCCGGGCGGCGCGGTGCGCGCCGGGCACGGGGCCCGGCGGGCGCCTCGGTCACGGGGGCGGCGGTCGTGGTGGTCATCGCGCGGCCGCCTCCAGGACCTCGTCGGTGCCCAGGGCCCGGGCGTAGGTGAACACGGCCAGCAGCAGCGCGCCCATGAGGACGAAGGACAGGGCGGAGGCGCCGGGGTAGTCCAGGTTGGTGAAGTACTCGGTCTGGATGATGTTGCCGATCATCGTCGTCGAGGGGCCGCCGAGGATGCCGGCGTTGACGTAGTCGGCACAGGCCGGCACGAACGTCAGCAGCACTCCCGCGAAGACGCCGGGCAGCGACAGCGGCAGCACCACGCGGAGGAAGGTTCCCGCCCGGGAGGCGTACAGGTCGGTGGACGCCTCGATCACCTTGGGGTCCACCCGTTCCAGCGCCACGTAGACGGGCAGCACCATGAACGGCAGGAAGTTGTAGGTCAGTCCGCCGATCACCGCGTAGGGCGTGGCCAGCAGGTGGAAGCCCGCCGGGAGCAGACCGACGTCCTTCAGCGGCCCGAGCAGGACGCCGTGGTCGGCGAGCACCACGTTCCAGGACTGGGTGCGGATGACGAAGGACACGAAGAACGGCAGCAGGAGCAGGAAGAGGAACACCGACTTGTGCCGGCCTGCCCGGAAGGCGATCCAGTAGGCCACCGGGTAGCCGACGACGGCGCAGGCCGCGGTCGCCGCGGCGCCGTAGACCAGGGATCGGACCAGTTGCACGTGGTAGGTGCGGACCACGTCAGCGTAGGTGCCGAAGTGGAAGGTCTGGCGGAAGCCGTCGATGAAGTTGCCGGTCTGTAGCGACAGGGACACCATCACGATCACGGGAGTGACGAAGAAGGCGGCCAGCCAGAGCCAGCCCGGCAGGATCATCAGATAGGGGGCCAGCGCATCACCGGGACGGCGGCGCCACCGCCGGGTCACGCCTGGTAGATCGGTTCGAACAGCGCGTTCCACTGCTTCTCCTCCTCTTCGTCGAGCACCCGCAGACGGCGCAGCTTCGACTGGTCGGCCTCGGTCGGGAAGACCAGGGGACTGGTGCTCAGGGCGTCCAGCACGGTGCGCCGCTTGCCGGTGGCGGCGGCCGCGTCGCGTGCGACGACCCGCTGCGCGGCGGGGACGGGGCAGACGAACTGCACGGTCTCGCTGATCCGCGCGGCGACCTCGGGCCGGTAGGCGTAGTCCATGTAGGTCAGCGCGTCGACGGGGTGGGCGGCCGTCGACGGGATGCAGAGGTTGTCGGTCCACAGCAGACCGCCTTCCTCCGGGATGACGAACTCCAGTCGTGAGCCGCTCTGGTTGGCCTGGAAGACGTCGCCCGAGTACACGAGCGAGGCCGCCAGGTCGCCGCGCTGCAGGGAGGACTGGTACGTCGAGGTGGAGTAGGAGCGGACCATCCCGGCGTCGCGCTGCCCGCGCAGCCAGGCCGCCGCCTTGCGCCAGTCGGCGTGCGTGGAGGTCTCCGGGTCCACCCCGACGGCCAGCAGCGCGATGTTGCCCATCTGCACCGCGTCGTTCCACATGCCGACCCTGCCGCGCAGCCCGGGGTCGAGCAGGTCCTGCCAACTGGTGATCTTCCGGCCGACCCGGGCCGGATCGTAGCCGATGCCGGTCATGCCGGACTGCCAGGGGACGGTGTAGACGTTGCCGTGGTCGAAGGAGGTGTTCTTGAACGCGGCTCCGCCGTACCTCGCGAAGTTGGGCAGGCGGCTGTGGTCGAGCGGGGCGAGGTAGCCGAGTTCGATGTACTTGCCGAGGTAGCTGTCGCCGCCGACGACCATCAGGTCGTAGCCGATGCCCTGGCCGGAGGCGAACTCCGGCTGGATCCTGCCGAACCAGGAGGCGCTGTCGTCGATCAGCTCGTCGTAGGCGACCTCGATGCCGCTCTCGCGGGTGAAGGCGTCCAGGGTCGGGTGCTTGCTCTGGTCGGCGGGGTCGACGTCGATGTACTGCGTGTAGTTGACGAAGTCCAGCTTTCCGGACCGCTTCCTGCCGGCCCAGAAGTCGGTGACGGCGGCGGCGATCTCGGCTTTTCCGGTGGGGACGTGCACGCGGGCGCCGGGGACGCTGCACGCGGCGAGCGGGGCCAGCGCGGCGGCGCCGGCCGCGGCGCGCAGCAGGCCGCGCCGCGTCCAGCCGCGCGGGACCAGTCCGCGCGGCCGGGGCGCGAAGGGTGTGGAGTGCTCGGGCATGGTGGTCGGTCCGCCTGTCGTCAGCGCGAGGTGAGGGAAACCGGGTCCGCGGCGGCGGTCGCCGCGGGGGCCGGGGCGGGGTTGAGCGGGTAGGAGTGGCCGGTGGCCCAGGAGAGCCAGACGGTGTCGCCGCGGGACGGGGACGCGCAGGCGGTGCCGTCGTTGGGCTGGAAGACCGTCATCTCCGCACCGGCGCCGGTGTCCACCGTGTAGCTGGTGGAGGTGCCGAGGTAGACCACCTCCCGGACGGTGCCGCGGACTTGGCTGGCGGTGCCGGCCGGCTCTGTGGTCAGCGTGATCTTCTCGGGCCGCACGGTGAGTTCGACCGACTCTCCGGCGGCGTGGGAGCCGTGCAGCGGGACCGTGACGCGCTGACCGTCGCCGAGGTCGATCACCCCGGTCCCCGCGCTCACGGAGGACAGGCGGCCGCCGATCAGGTTGGAGGTGCCGATGAACCCGGCGACGAACGCGGTGGCGGGCCGCTCGTACACCTCCTGCGGGGCGCCGACCTGCTCGACCAGGCCCCGGTTCATCACCGCGATCCGGTCGGACATGGTCAGGGCCTCGGCCTGGTCGTGCGTGACGTAGACGAAGGTGATGCCGACCTCGCGCTGGATGCGCTTGAGTTCCAGCTGCATCGTCTGGCGGAGCTTGAGGTCGAGGGCGCCGAGGGGTTCGTCGAGGAGCAGCGCGCGCGGGCGGTTGACCAGGGCGCGGGCGAGGGCGACGCGCTGCTGCTGGCCGCCGGAGAGCTGGCGGGGGCGGCGGTCGGCCTTGTCGGCGAGTTCGACGGTGGTGAGGATCTTCTGCACCCGCTCGCGGATCTCGTCCTTGGGCACGCGCTTGCGGCGCAGTCCGAACGCCACGTTGTCGGCGACGCTCAGGTGCGGGAACAGGGCGTAGGACTGGAACACCATGTTGATGTCACGCCTGTTGGCGGGCACCCCGACCATGTCGCGGCCGTGCAGCAGGATCTGCCCGGACGTCGGTTCCTCGAAGCCCGCGATCATCCGCAGGGTGGTGGTCTTGCCGCAGCCGGAGGGCCCGAGGAGCGAGAAGAACTCGCCCTCGCCGATGGCGAGGCTGACGCCGCGGACGACCGCCGCGTCCCGGGCGCCGGCGCCGCCGAAGTCCTTGACCACATCGACGAGGGTGATGGCAGGGCCAGCGGTCTTCGGCGGCGAGGGGGTGTCGGTTGCCATCCGTGGTACCTCCGGTGTTCGGGGCGTGGGATCTGGGCTGACGCGGGCAGGGGCATGCCGTGGCCGGCCGGGGAAAAGGCGGACCGGGGCGGGTGCCGGTGAGAGTTGATAACGTTACCAACGAGGCCGACCTTACCCACGGACATGCCTCGTCCGTCAATGGTTGAATGGCCTCGAATTCCATCGGCCGTTTCCCCGGCCGCCGCCGGCCCGCCACCCATGAGAGACCGCCCATGCCCAGCACCCCCAGGCCGCCGCGTCGCGTCACCATCCCCGACGTCGCCCGGCACGCCGGCGTGGGACAGGCCACCGCCGCCCGGGTCCTGGGCGGATACGGCTCGTCCAGCGCGGCCACCCGGGAACGCGTGCTGGCCGCCGCCGCCGAACTGGGTTACAGCACCAACGCGGTGGCCCGGAGCATGATCAGCGGGCGGACCCACACGCTGGGCGTGGTCGTCGCCGACGTGGAGAACGCCTACTTCGCCCGCGCGGTGCGCGGCGTCACCGACGTCGCGGCCAAGGCCGGACTGCAGGTCGTCCTCGCCAACAGCGACGAGAAGGGCGAGACCGAGAGGTCCGCCGTGCAGATGTTCATCGAGCGGCGGGTGGACGGCCTGGTCGTGGCGCCCGCCGCGGCCGACCACGAACACCTCGACAAGGCCGTCGCCGCGGGCATCCCCGTGGTCCTCCTGGACCGCGCGCTCGGCGGCGCCGCGCTGGACACGGTCGTGGTGGACAACCGCGGTGCCGCCAAGGCGGCGGTGTCCAGGTTCACCGAAGCGGGGCACACCCGTATCGCGGTGGTCACCTCGGCCTCCCCCGACGAGGACGCCGCGCGGCTCGCTCCCGGCGCCGACATATGGACCACCACGGAGCGGCTCACCGGATACCGGCAGGCCCTGCGCGCAGCGGGCATCCCGCGCAGGGCGGAGCTGATCCGGCACACCGGGTACGACCGGGCCTGGGCTCGATCGGCCGTACTGGACCTGATGACCGCCCCCGACCGGCCCACCGCGCTGTTCACCACCGACAACGTGGCCACGCTCGGCACACTCGACGCCCTGCTCGACCTGGACGCGCACATCCCCGCCGACGTCTCGGTCATCGGCTTCGACGACGCCGAGTGGGCCACCCTCGTCCGGCCGAGGCTGAGCGTGGTCAGCCAGCCGGTGCAGGAACTGGGCGGGCTGGCGGCCGACATCCTGGTCCGCCGGATCAACGGCTCCACGGCCCGTCCCCGCAGGCACACCCTGCGCGCCGCCTACGTCTCGCGCGAGTCCACCGGTCCCGTGCCCGCGCGGGTCCGGCGGCTGCGGCCGGTGGGGGAGTGACGGACCGCCTCGCCCGCCTCCTCGAAGGCGCCGAACGCGCCGGTGCGGCCGTGAGCCGGCGGTCCGGGATCAGCTGGACGGCCGCCGGGCCGCGCTGCGGTGGATCGAGATGCCCAGGGCGAGCATCCAGTAGCTGAGGACGGCGCCCATCAGCGCGGTGGTGCCCCAGCCGTTCGCCGCGTAGAAGTGCGCGGGCGTGTTGCCGAAGAACAGTGAGGGCACGAAGGCCAGGTTGACCCCTGCCAGCACGAACGCGGAGCGGCCGGTCCACCGCGGGAGCAGGTCGGTCCGGGAGATCCCGTGGCCCACGGCGGTCAGGAAGAGCGCGAGCATGACGCGGCCGATCGACCCGTACAGGATGTAGGTGCCCTCGACCGTGACGGTCGGGTCGATCGGGTGGTCGGCGGCGATGACAGCGCCGGCCTCCAGCCCGTGGGAGACCAAGGTGATCGTCGCGTAGACCAGCCCGGCGGCGAAGGCCGTCGTGCCCACCCACTCGCAGGCGGGGTCCGCCCTCTTGACGAGCTCGCGGAAGGCGGTGGCGAAGACGATCAGGAACGCCAGCGCCAGGATCCCGATGAGCAGTCTGGCCAGGACGTTCGAGTCCGGTGGCGGCCCGGAGTAGAGGAAGTACAGGGGTACTTCGACGATGAGCGCGGCCGCGGTGGCGATGCCCGCGAGCCCCGTCAGGCGCCTGACGCCGGTTTCGTTCATGGAGATCCCCCTCGGCCCCGTGCCCCGGGGCCCTGGTCGGTCGGTTGCCGGTGAGGTGAATGCTGCCGCTCCCGCCGCTCCTCGTCGCTGGGCGTGAGCCCCGGATCAGGGGTGGTCCTGCTGACACCCTGACGGCGCGACTCATGACTGACGGTGGGTCAGTTTCGAACCTCGGAGCCATCCGGGGCCGACCGATGGTGTGTGCCGTGTCACGCACCCGAAATGTCGCCCAAGTTGTGTGCATCACAGCGCAAATGTCCTTTTAGGCCCCATCCTCGAAGCGGCTACCGGCTTCCGAAGTGGGGCCAGTCGGCGTCGCCTTGGGCGCGAAGTCCGATGTGACGCCCGCCATACCACTCGCGAAGTTCTCCCCAGTTCTCCCGGAAAGGTGCCCACCATGGCTGCTTACCTCTGTCCTCCTGCCGTGATACACGGCGAGCACGCAGTGAAGACCAGCGAGATCGTGGCGGAGGTGCGCGACCGGCACCCGGACGCGGCGTGGGCGCCGCGGATCGACGGCATCGCGGCGAGCACGGGCATCGAGACCCGTGGCTGGATGCTGCCGCTGGAGACGGCCGTGGCCCCGGGTGACGGCGGCGGCCTGCGGAACCTCGGCGTCGGGCGGGCCCAAGAGGCGCTGGCGCGCGAGGGGTTCACCGAGCAGGACGTCGACCGCGCCATCGCCGCCCTCGAGGCGGTACCCGCGCCGCAGACCGTCCAGGAGCGCACCGCGCCGGCCTGGGAGGCCGTGCAGTCCTACGGCGAGCGTGCGGCGCGCGGAGCCCTGCAGATCGCCGGGCTCGACGTCGCCGACGTCGACTGCCTGATCACCAGTCACTCCACCACTCCGGCGCTGCCGGGCCTGGACGTCGCCCTGGCCAACAAGCTCGCGCTCCGCTCCGACGCGATGCTGCTGCCGGCCACGCAGTGGGCCTGCGTGGCGGGGACCCGCTCGCTGGCGCTGGCGGCGGATCTCGTCGCCGCCGACCCCGACCGGGTGGTCCTGGTCGTGATCTCGGAGGCGCTGAGCACGACCTACCAGCCCGCGGACGACACCCTCGAGTCCCTGATCGTGCGCCTGCTGTTCGCGGACACCGCGGTCGCCACGGTGGTCACCGGCCGCCCGCGGCGCGAGTCGGTGCTGCGGCTCGACGCCGCCTGGCACCACACTCTGCCCGGCACCCAGGACCTGCACCGCCTGGAGACGCGCGCCGACGGCACCCACTTCGTGATGGACCGGCGCGGTCCGCGCGCCGTGCAGGAGACGGTCACCGCGATGTGGGAGTGGCTGCGCACCCGCTGCCAGGACGACGCCGACTCCTGGCACCCCGACGTGCTGCTCGCGCACCCCGGCGGCACCCGGGTGCTCGAGTACATGGAGCAGACGATGCCCGACACCTGGCCCTCGGGGCTCCTGGACTACAGCCGGGACAGCTACGCCAGCGGCAACCGCGGCGGCGCCGCCGTGTTCGACATCATGCGGCGGGCGCACGACGCCGGGCAGAAGCCGGGCACCCGCGCCGTGCTGTACGCGGCGGCGCCCGGGCTCACCGCCACCGCCCTCGAAGGGGAGTGGCTCTAGTCCCGGTCCGCGCCCGCCGGTGCCCGGCCGGCCCGGGGACACGGCGGGCCCGCACCCCCGTCAGCGTCCGACTTCGGCCCAGACCACCTTGCCGGTGTCCGTCCACCGCACCCCCCACCGGCTGGTGAGCCCGTGCACGACGTGCAGGCCGCGCCCGCCGTCGTCGAGGAGGCCGCCCCGGCTCAGCCGCGGCCTGCCGTTGCCGGTGTCGCCCACCTCGCACAGCAGACCGTGACCGGACCTGATCAGCCGCACGGTGACGGGACCGGTGGCGAAGCGCACCGCGTTCGTGACCAGCTCGCTGACCAGGAGCAGCACGTTCTCCCGGGTGTCGTCCCGGGTGCGCCACCGCCGCAGCAGCGCGGACACCAGCGCGCGGGCACGGCCGGGCGCGTCGTAGCGGGCGGGCAGCCGCCAGGTCGCCGTGTCCTCCTTGCGGTAGCCGATCATGCGCGCGAGCAGCAGGGTCACGTCGTCGCGCTGCCGCGCCGGCGCCAGCGTGGCGACGACCCGCCGTGCGGCCTGCTGCAGGGTGTCCCAGGGGTGCACCGCGGACACGGCGCCCGCCAGTCTGTCGATGCCCTCGTCGATGGGGACGGCCGGATCCTCCACCAGCCCGTCGGTGTAGAGGGCTAGCAGGGAGCCCGGGGGCGCGTCGAACGTGTGCACGTGAAACGGTTCCCGCAGCGCGAACTCGGCCCCCAGCCCGGGGTGGGGGCGGATGGCGAGCGGGCCCGCGCGCCCGTCCGGCGACACCAGGACCGGGGGCAGGTGACCGGCGCTGGACAGCGTCACGTGGTGGCCGACCGGGTCGTACAGGGCGATGCAGCAGGTCGAGCCTAGGGCGCTGTAGCCGGCCGCCAGCCCCGACTCCGAGTCGTCCAGCATCGTCACGGTCTCGTCCAGGTGCTCCAGCACCTCGTCGGGGGCCAGCCCCGCGGAGAGCAGCGCGCGGGCCTCCATGCTCAGCTGGCCCATGGTCGCGGCGGCCCCCAGGCCGTGCCCGACCACGTCGCCGACCACCAGCGCGGTCCGGCCGTCCGGCAGCGGGAAGCTGTTCACCCAGTCGCCGCCGACGCCCGCGCTGTCAGGGGTGGCGGGCTGGTAGACGCTGGCTATCTCGACGGTGTCGCCGCCGGTCCGGGGCAGCAGCCGGCGCTGCAGCGCCAGCACCTGCGTGTGCTCCCGCTGGTGCTGACGGGCCAGGTCCACGTGGTGGGCGGTTCTGGCCACCAGTTCCTGCAGGTCGAACAGCTCGTTGTCGCGGAAGGGGACGTCCGCCCGCCGCCAGACCTCCGCCACGCCCAGCACGACGGGCGGCGCGCCGTCGAGGACCAGCGGTATGCACGCCACACCCGCCGACGGGTCGCCGGGCACCAGGGCACGCATCACCCGCGGGGTGCCGAGGACCCGCTCGACGGCCTCCCGGTCGGGCATGACGATGGCCTGCGGAGCGTCGCCACGCCGTACCGCCTGCGCCAGCAGGCGACTGGCGTCGCCGGGCAGATCGTGGCCGGGGGTGACGTAGCCCTCGGGCCAGGCCCGGTCCGGCACCAGGGCCGCCCGCCGCAGCCGGATGCGTCCCCGGCCCTGCTCGATGACTCCCTCGCCCGTCCACACGGCGAAGTCCAGGTCGACGGCTGCCACGTCTCCCCAGGCCAGCAGGGACTCCGCCAGAGACTGCGCGGTCTCGCCGATGTCCAGCGAGGTGCCGATCGCGGTCTCGGCGGCGTACAGGTGCAGCCTCGTGGCCATGGCGATCACCGAGACCGTCAGGCCGTCCTGAGGCACCGCTGCGGGCAGGATGCTCAGCGAGACCACCAGCTCCGAACCGTCGCGGCGCCGCAGGCGCTGGATCCGCGCCACGTGCGCCTCACCGGTCTCCAGTACCTGGCGCAACCGCCGGGTGACCGTCGGTACGTCCCCGGCGGGCAGGAGATCGACGAAGGGACGTCCGGGCACGGCCTCCACGCCCGCGAAGACGGGGGCGTCCAGATTGCAGCGGGTGATCCTCAGCTCCGTGTCCACGTTGATCGCGCCGAGGATCTGGTCCTGCGGGCCGTCCGCCGCGTCTTCCGGCACGCGCCGGCCGACCGCGCGGTCGGCCGGCGCGTCGGCGGTACCGGCCGGCGCCGCACGTCCGCCGCGCGGGATGTAGCGCCCAAGAGCGCTGCTGACCAGTTCGAACGGCGAAGAGGACGAAGGGGACGGTGTGGAGTCCATGCGGCTCTCTCAGCAATCCCCGGCGCGCCGCCGGGGCCGTACGCGGACCCGTGCGTCGGGGCCCCGAGATCCCTGATCGCACACCTCATTGAATAACACCGGGAGTCGCTTCGCCCACATCAGATCGCTCGGCGCCGATGACGGAGGTGTGTGGCGGCGGTGCGGGTGGGTAAGCGAACCAACCGGAACGGATGATTCCACTCAGGGATCCGCCGCTAGAGATGCTGGAGGACAGACCGTGAGCAAGCTGATACGGCGTTGTGCCGTCACGGGCGTTTCCGCCTTCGCCGCTGTGGGGGCCCTCGTCGCCGTGGGTGGTCCCGCGAGCGCGGCCACGGCCACGACGCCGCAGGCGTCGCCCGCTTCCGCCCAGGCGACGGCCGGTCACCACCCGTCACAGCCGTCCGCGGGACACCGGCACATCGACTCCTGGGTCGCGGGCCAGATCGCGCAGTTCGACCCCGCGGCCGCCCGGCGGCTCGCGGTCTACGACCCCTGGGTCAAGGACCAGCTGGCGCAGTTCACCCCCGGCGGGAAGTGACCCGCGGGCCCGCGGAGCCGGACCCTCAGACCCCTGGGTCGGCTTCGACAGGGCCGGGCCGACGCCCGCGCGCCGCTTCCAGCTGCGCGGCGAAGGACAGCCCGAGGAACAGCGCGATCGAGGTCAGGTAGGCCCACAGGAGCAGGGACATGAAGACGCTCAGAGGCCCGTAGAGGGTGTCGAAGGAGCCGCTGACGTTCAGGTAGAGGCTCAGCAGCCAGGTCAGCGTCATCCACAGCACCAGGTAGACGGCCGCACCGAAGGCCAGCCAGGTGTAGCCGGGCTGCTTGCGGCGCGGCGATCGGCGGAAGACCGTGCTCGCGGAGATGAGCGCGAGCAGCAGCCCGAACGGCCAGCGCAGGACGTCCCAGGCGGTCCGCGCGCCGGAGTCCAGGTGGTAGACCGTCACCGCCGCCGAGGCGAGGTCGCCCCCGGCGACCATGACGACGAAGCCGAGGCCGAGCGGAAGCCCAGCGCCGACGGCCATCAGCAGGCCGCGAAGGTACTTGAGGTGGAAGGGGCGGTCGCGTTCGTTGCCGTAGATGCGGTTGGCGCCCCGCTCTATCTGGCACATCGCGGTCGTGACGTTGACGAGGGAGAAGGCGGCGCATAGCCAGAGGGTGACGGCCGCGCCGTCCCCCGCGGTCCGCCGGCCGCGGGCGAGTGCGTCGTCGACGACGCCGGCGCTGGGTCCGCGGGTGATCCGGTGGATCGTCAGTTCCGCCAGCCGGCCCACGTTCTCGGTGTGCAGGACGGTCGAGAGCCCGACGAAGGCGATGGCCAGCGGGACCAGTGCCAGCACCGTCTGCAGGGCGAGGGCCCGTGAGTGGCTGAAGCCGTCGGCGTACCGGAAGCGGACGAACGCGTCCCGCAGGAGGGACCAGCCGCCGTAACGGCGCAGCGCCGCCCACGCCTCGTCGCCGGACAGTTCCTCCCCGCTCATGTCCCGTGTCTCGGGAACCTTCGTGGCGGTGCCCATTCACCTCTCCTCGCGGCCCGGTGGGGCCGGGAGCACCCGGACGCCGCACCCGGCCGCCGTCACTGTCCCAGGCATCTGCCGCCCCCCGATTCCTCATCGGCCGCCGACGGCGGCTCTGTGCGTCTACCCGCAAGCGCGGCCGCCCAGCGTGCGATTAAACGGACGCCCGCCGTCCGCACGTGGACGCGACGCCCGCCGCCCTGGACCGTCCTCCGTAACGGAACGGAACGGAGGGTGGCACACCGTGCCGCCCCGGCTAGCGTTGCTCCGCATGACGGCGACCGAGACGGACATCACGGCGGACCTGATCCGGGATCTGCTCCGCGAACAGCACCCCGACCTGGCGGATCTTCCGCTGGAACTGGGAGCGCTCGGCTGGGACAACCAGGTGTGGCGGCTCGGCGAGGACCTAGCCGTCCGGATGCCCTGGGCGACCGAGTCCGCGGACGCGCTGCTGCGCAAGGAACACGCCTGGCTGCCCCGGCTCGCCCCGCACCTCCCGCTCCCGGTTCCGGTCCCGCGGCGCCTCGGTGAGCCCTCCGAACGCTTCCCGCGGCCCTGGCTCGTCACCACCTGGGTACCGGGCGAGCCCGCCGACCGCGCCCCCGTCACGCGCCCCGCCGAGGCGGCCGCCGCCCTGGCCGGCTTCCTGACCGCTCTCCACCGCCCCGCCCCCGACGAAGCACCGGCGGGCCGGGACCGCGGCGGCTCGCTGGCCGGCACCGCCGGACGGTTCACCGGGGCGCTCGACTCGGCCGTCGAACGAGGGCTGGTCCGCGACCCGGAGGCCGTCCGCGCGGTGTGGGAGGACGCCGCCGCGGCGCCCGAGTGGGCCGGCCCCCGGCTCTGGCTCCACGGCGACCTGCACCCGGCCAACGTCCTCACCGCGCACGGCGGTCTCGCCGGAGTGATCGACTTCGGCGACCTCTTCGCCGGCGACCCGGCCTGCGACCTGGCCGCCGCCTGGATCCTGCTGCCCGACGGCGCCGCGGACCTCTTCCACGCGTCCTACCGGCCGCGCCCGGACAGCGCTACCCTGCGCCGCGCCCGCGGCTGGGCGGTGCTGCGCGCACTGGCCGGCATCCACATCGGGGACGCCGGCGTCCACGGCCGCCCCGGAGGCAAGCGGACCTGGGGCCCGCCCGCCCACGCCGCGCTCGAACGTCTCACCGCGACGGTCCGCCCGTGAACGACCGTCCGGTGCCGACCGCACCGAGTTCTGCCCAAGTCTGGCCGCATGACGCCCGGTTCGCACCCCCGATCTTGTCCATGCTTTGACAACTCGTTCCCCGGACGTTCAACCGGCCTACCCCGCCGGAGCTGTGTGCCGTCCGTAAGGTCCCTGAGCGTTGCGGAAGAAGGGACTCATGGACGAACTCCTCGCCGTCCGCGCTCGCGGGATCACCAAGTGTTTCGGCGACGTGGTCGCGCTCGACGGCGTCGACCTGGATGTGACGCAGGGTCAGATCCACGGCCTGGTCGGACCGAACGGCGCCGGCAAGACGACACTGCTCGGCCTCCTGCTGGGGCTGGCCGCGGCGGACAGCGGCCGCCTCGAGATCCTGGGCACGCCGGTCGGCCGCGCGCTCACCGCCCCCGGCGGGGTCGCGGGCTTCGTGGACGGGCCCGGCCTCTACCCCTCGCTCACCGCCCGGCGGAACCTCGCCGCGCTGGCCGCCCTGCACGCGAACGGCGCACGGACGACGCGCATCGACGACGTGCTCGGCGAGGTCGGGCTCACCGACGTCGCCGACGACCGGGTACGGGGATTCTCCCTCGGCATGCGCCAGCGGCTCGGACTCGCCGCCGCCCTGCTCACCCGGCCCCGGCTGCTCGTGCTCGACGAACCCGCCAACGGCCTCGACCCGGCGGGCAAGAGGCATGTGCACGGGGTCCTCACCCGGCTCGCGGCGGACGGCACCAGCGTCGTCCTCTCGAGCCACCGCATGGACGACCTCGAGACACTGTGCTCCGAGGTGACGATCATCGCCACCGGACGGGTCGTCTTCTCCGGCCCGCTGGACAAGCTGGCCGCCGAGAAGCGCGAACTCGAATACCGGCTGGTGACCTCCGACGCCGAGGCCGCCCGCCGCCTGGCCGCCGGCACGGAGGGCGTCCAGACCGTCGACGACGCCGGGACCCGGTACGGCGCCCAGGTACTGGTGGTACGCGCGCTGGTGCCCGCCCTCGACGAACTGGTGACGGCACTCGTACGGGCCGGCGTCGCGCCGCGCGAGCTCACCCCCGTGGTGTCGCCCCTCGAAGCCGCGTTCCTCGCCCTGACCGAGCAGCACCAGCAGGAGCGGGCCGCATGACCACGACCCTCGCACCCCGCGGCGACGTCCGACCCCGCCCCGTTCCGCTGCTGCGCGGCTACCGGTTCGAGCTGGTCAAACTGGTCTCGCAGTGGCGCACGCGCCTGCTGGTCCTCGCCTGCTGGATCATCCCGGCGCTCTTCGTGGCGGCGGTGAGCCGGCAGAGCACGCTCCCCGTCGACACCCTCTTCGGCCGCTGGATGCACGCCACGGGCTGGGCCGGGCCGCTGGTGGTGCTCGGATTCGCGGGCACCTGGGCGCTGCCGCTGCTGACGTCGGTGGTCGCCGGCGACGTGTTCGCCGCCGAGGACCGTCTCGGCACCTGGCGCCACCTGCTCGTGGCGGTACGGTCACCGCGGCGGATCTTCGCGGCCAAGGCACTGGCCGCCCTCACCGTCATCCTGCTGCTGGTGGCCGGGCTCGCCTGTTCCAGCGCGGCCGGCGGAGCCGCGGCCGTCGGCGACCATCCGCTGGTCGGCCTCGACGGCCACCTGCTGACACCGGCCGACGCCGCCGGCCGGGTCCTGCTCGCCTGGACCTGCGGGCTCGCCCCGACGCTGGCTCTCGCCGCGATCGGACTGCTCGGCTCCGTCACGCTGGGGCGCTCCCCGATGGGCCTGCTGCTGCCCGCGCTGTTCGCGCTCGCCACACAGCTCGCCCAGATGCTGCCGCTGCCCGTCGCCGTGCGCCTCGCCCTGCCCGGCTACGCCTTCATCGCCTGGAACGGCCTGTTCACCAGCCCGGCGCAGCTGCGGCCGCTGCTGATCGGCGTCGCGGTCGCTCTCGCCTGGGCCGTGGTCGCGACGACGCTCGCCTGCCTGCTCTTCGTACGCCGCGACTTCACCAACGCCGCCTACGACGGCTCGGGGCGCCGCGCCCTGACGGCCGGGGTGCTCGTGCCGGCCGGACTGCTCGCCGCGACGGTGCTGGTGGTCGCCACGACCACCCCGTCCTCCGGCTCCGGGATCGAGCAGGAGAAGGTACAGCGCTCCCTCGCCACGGAGTTCGCCCATCTCTACCGGCTGCAGACCGGTCAACTGCACCGCCCCGACGTCTCCGAGGCGCAGCTGAGGACGACCGCGACCTGTGACAAGGGCAGTGTCCGGGTCGCCGCCGAGGGACCGGGCAACGACTGGCGCTGCGTCGTCTCGTGGCACCTGCCCGGCGTCGCTGCCACCGGCTCGGCCGTCTACCAGCTCGACGTCACCGCGGACGGGCGGTTCGTCGCCGACGGCGACGGACCGAAGGAAGTGAACGGCTACTTCCTGGTGCGCACCCCGACCGGGGACGCGCCGAACCCGCTCTGGCAGTTCGACGGCAACGTCGCTCTGCTGTCCACCTCGAAGGGATGAACCCATGCAGGTAACACGCCACCGCAGGCGTGTCCAGACGAACGGTGTCACTCTCCTCGGCAGACGCGTCGGCCGCCGGACGCTGCTGACCGCGGGCATCACCGCCGTCGCCGTCACCGCCGCGGGCACCGCGTTCGCCCAGACGCACCAGTTCGGCACCGACCAGGTCGGACAGGTCACCGACCGGGGCCAGGTGGTCTCCGCCGACCAGTACATCGCGCCGTACGGCGAGCGACTCGTCGTCGACAACGGCAAGATCATGTCGTCCTCGGTGAGCCCGGACGGCACCCACCTGGCAGCCTCGGTCACCGACGGCGGCGCCGCGCTGTCCATCGTCGACCTGAAGAAGTGGACGGTGCAGCAACTCGTCGGCACCGCCGCCTCGTCCAGCCCGCGCCTCGGCAGCAACGAGGTCGGCCAGGAAGGCCCCACCTACTCGCCCGACGGCTCGCAGCTCTGGCTCGGCCAGACCGACGGCTACACCAGGTTCAGCGTGAACCCGGACGGCAGCGTCGCCGATCCCACCTCCGTGAAGATCCCGGCGGACGGAACCAGGCACGCGCTGGTGGGGGAGGCGGTGTTCTCGCCCGACGGCTCCACCGTGTACTCCGCGGTCAACGGCCAGAACCGGGTCGTCGCCCTCGACGCGGCGACCGGCGCCGTCCGCCGGAGCTGGGCCGTCGGCAACGCCCCGCGCGACCTGGTCCGGGTGGGCGACAAGCTGTACGTGAGCAACGAGGGCGGGCGCCCGGCCGGATCCGGCGACACCACCCTGAACTCCTACGACACCCAGGTGCCGGCCGACCCGAAGACGGGCGCCACCACGACCGGCACGGTCGGCGTCATCGACCTGGCGCACCCGGACGCCGCCCCCACGAGCATCGACGTCGGTCTGCACCCGACCGCCCTGTACGCCAAGCGCGGGGCGCTGTTCGTCACCAACACCGCCACCAACGACGTGTCGGTCATCGACACCCGCCGCGACAAGGTCGTGCAGACCATCGCGACGCAGCCCTGGCCCGAGGCCTCGGTGGGCTACGAGCCCGACGCGGTGACGCTCACCGACGACGGCCACCTGCTGGTGACGCTCGGCCGCGCCAACGCGGTCGCCGTCTACCGGTACAGCACCCCCCAGGAGCCGGTCAGTTACGTCGGTCTGCTTCCCACGGACTACTTCCCGGCGGAGATCGCCACCGTCGGCGACCAGGTGCTGGTCTCCAACACGCGCGGTGTCGACGCCCGCCGTCCCACCAGCGCCGCCGGGCACGCCACCCACGACACGACGTCGAGCCTGACGCGGTTCGCGCTGCCCGACGACAGCGTCATCAGGTCCCAGACCCCCAAGGTCTTCCGGCAGAACGGCTGGAGCCGCGGCTCGGTGCAGTTCGCCGAGGGCAAGGGCCACGCGAAGCCGGTGCCGGTCCCGCAGCGGCTCGGCGACCCCTCGACGATCAAGCACGTGTTCCTGATAGTCAAGGAGAACCGGACCTACGACCAGCTCTTCGGCGATCTCCCGCAGGGCAACGGCGACCCGTCGCTCGCTCAGTTCGGCGAGAACGTGACCCCGAACCAGCACGCCCTCGCCGAGCAGTTCGGGCTGTACGACAACACCTACGACATCGGCACGAACTCCGCCGAGGGTCACAACTGGCTGATGCAGGCCGACAATCCGGAGTACACGGAGTCCTCGGCCGGTGAGTACAAGCGCAGTTACGACACCGAGGACGACGCTCTCGGCCACCAGCGCACCGGGTTCATCTGGTCCGGCGCCCAGGCGGCGGGCAAGAGCGTGCGGAACTTCGGCGAGTTCCAGCAGTTCCTGTCGAAGCCCGCGGACGCGAGCTGGCAGAACCTGTACTGCGACGCCAAGAACATGGACGCGACCGGGCAGGACACCGCGTACACGCTGAACTCGTCCTCGCCGATCCCGTCGCTCAACGACGTGTCCGTGCACGGCTTCGCGAAGTTCGACACCAGCGTCCCGGACATCTACCGGCACCAGATCTGGAAGCGCGACTTCCAGAAGAACGGTCCGGCGAACCTCAACATGTTCTGGCTCTCCAGCGACCACACCGGCGGCCCGGCGAACGCGGCCGCCCAGGTCGCCGACAACGACCTCGCCACCGGCCGGATCGTCGACGAGATCTCGCACAGCAAGTACTGGAAGGACTCGGCGATCTTCGTCGTGGAGGACGACTCCCAGGCCGGCCTCGACCACGTCGACGGCCACCGCGCCCCGATCCAGATCATCAGCCCCTGGGCCCGGCACGGCACGGTCGACAGCCGCTACTACTCCCAGATCACGGTGATCCGGACCATCGAGCAGATCCTCGGGATCCATCCGATGAACCAGAAGGACAGCGCGGCCACCCCGATGCGGGGGGCCTTCACCCAGAAGGAGGACCCCACGCCGTTCACCGCGCTGCCCAACCGGACCTCACTGACCGGCGGCCTGAAGACCCCGCCCGCCTGCGGCGTGGACACACCGGCGCCGCAGGACCCCGCGGCGGCCCCCGCGCCGTCGGCGAAGGTCCCCGCGGACCAGCGGTCGCTCGCCGCGAAGTGGGACCGCTGGAAGTCGAAGCAGCGTCTGACCGGCCCCAACGCGGTGCCCGACTACGCCAACCCCGCGCAGATGAACCACTTCACGTGGTACGAGACGCACAACTGGAAGAAGCCGTACCCCGGTGAGAGCAGGCTCTTCGCGCCGGACGACGTGCCGGGCGCCTACATCCCGTCGTCGGAGTCCGACGGCTGACACCCCAAAGAGCATGAGGGGCCCCCGTCCGGCGTCGCAGCCGGGCGGGGGCCCTGCCGTTCCAGGCCGCGGTGCGCACGCCATCGTCCGCGGGGTGGAGTGCCGGGTTCGCCCAGCGGGGGAGCGGGGCACGCCCGGGGGCTGATGCGAAGGCCCGCGGGGGCGCCGGACGATGGGGCCCAGCGGAGGGAGACGTCGTGGAGCGTTTTGACCGGATCGGGCGTGCGGCGGCGTACGGAGCGGCACTGGCCCTCGTGCCGTACCTGGTGATCAAGGTGTCGTGGGTGGTCGGTTCGCTGCTCGGACTGCTGCCCGTCGGACGGGGGTTCAGCCTCGGCGGGTGGCTGGTGCTCAACACCGTCACGATCGGCATGGCCGGGGCCGGGATCACCTTGGGGCTGGCGCTGGTGCGGCCGTGGGGGATGCGGATCCCCGGTCGTCTGGTGGGATTCGTCGGCTGGGTGGGCGCGGGGTTCCTGGTGTCGATCCTGCCGTTCGTGGTCGTCAGCACGCTGATGAACTCCGGTGCGCGGGCGCCGGGTTCGGGAGGCTCAGGGAGCTCCGGCGGTGACGCGGCGATGCCGGGCTGGGAGGCGGTGCTGCTGCAGTGCAGTTTCGTGGGCACCGGGATCGCGCTCGCCGTCGCGCTGCCCGCCTATCTGCGCCGGCGCTGGCCCCACGCGCTGCGCAGGCCCGAGTGGGCGCCCGCTTCCCGGGAACCGCTGTGGCCCGCCGTGACCGGCGCGGTGACCGGCCTGGTCTGGCTCTACTGGGCGGCCGGCGGCCTGCTGGGCATCGCGCACCGCGAGGAGCGGCCGGCCGACTGGCATGTACTGGTCGGGGTCAGCGCGTGCTGGGCCCTGGCCGCGTCCGCCGCCGTGGCGGTCCTCGGCCGCCGTCGCCCGGCCAGGCTGCCGTATCCGCTCGTGCTCGCCCTGGCGTGGCTCGGCTCCGGCTCGATGTTCGCGTGGAGCGGCTGGCGGCTGCCGGCCACGGTGTACGTGGCCCTGGCCCACCCGAGCGACGTCGCCTACCCGGAGAACGCCACGCTCGCCGTGGCCCTGCACCTCACGGCCGTGCTCGCGGGGGCGGGGATCATGCGGACGCTGACGCGCGACCGCGGCCGGGCCGGCGTGGCCGCCGATGACGGGGAGCCCGCCGAACGGGTGGGCGGGCGGCGGTGAACGCGGGCGTCCACCGGGACAGAGGCGGGCGCCCGGTCAGGGGGGCGGGGCTCAGGGGCCGGGCGCGGGTGGCGCGAGTCGGCCGATGCTGAGAATGCCCTCGGTCTCGTGCCCCGTCCGGGCGCCCCGCTGAAGGGCTTCGCACCGTTCGAGCAGCGCGTAGCCCTCGCAGAGAGCGGTTTCGTGACCGCCGTAGGACTCCAGGTTCACGACCGCCGCCTCCAGGTGCCGGATCTCGTCGGCCCGCATGATCACGGCGCCGTCCTCCCCGGCCCCGGCGGTGGCTCGCCGACGCAGCAGTATTGCCAGCTCGGCGCCGCTGGCGTTGCGGATCGTCTCGGCGTCGGCGCCGCTGCGCAGCACCAGGCAGGCCCGGGCGTGCTCGATGACGCGGAGGAGAGCCCGGTATTCGGGCGGGGACAGCTCGAACACCGGCGGTCCGTCGTCCCGGCGGCCGTCGACGAGCGCGGCGTCGACGGCCGGGCCGGAGATCGTCGTACGTCTTCGTCCGCCGAACCTCGGCATCCATTCCCCCCAAAAACGGTGTCTGCGCTGACCGTGACCGCGCGCGGTGCACTGCTACCCGGTCTACACCAGTCCAATGCTCAACTGTTGTCGCGTGAAAGCTTTTGGGCCAAACTTGATCAACCGCGGTCGCGGGGGGCGACTCCGCTAGGCCTGCCGACGGGTACGCAGCTTGTCGAAGAGGCGCTGGGCCTGGGCCCGGCGGCGCGGATCGGCCGCGGCGCGTCGGGCCTGCTCGATGGTGCGCCGACCCTGCGGACTTTGTGCGAACTGCTTGAGTCGCTGGAGAACGCCCGGCATGTCACTCCTATCGCCATGGGTGCCCGGCTGCTGCCGGGCCCGGTGGAGTCCGGTTACCCGCTCGCCGGCCGTCCAGCCTCGTCGGGGCCGTGGCTAGGCCTGATCGGGCGGAGGGGCCGGTAGGTGCAGGTGGACCACCACCTGCTTGCCGGTCGCCAGGGCGACGGTGTGCAACTGCCCGCACAGCATGGTCACCAGGCGGAGGCCATGGCCTCCGACGCGGCGGGCGTCGTGCTCCTGCGGCTCGGGCCGCAGCGGAGAGCTGTCGCGGACCGTGATCCGCAGCAGGGCGGCGTCCGGTACGACCTCCAGCTCCAGCCCGCCGGGGCCGGGCGCGTGCCGGTGCGCGTTCGTGACGAGCTCGCTGACCACGAGCTGGGCGTCCTGGCACGCCCGGTGCTCCGGCGGATGTCCTGCCTGGGCCAGCAGTGCGCGCACGGCTTGGCGAGCGTCGGCTATCGGCGGCTGTTCCTCGTCCCAGGCCGTGCTGTACCGCAGGGCCCCTGCCGGTTCTCGTCCATCCGGCGCCTGATTCCTAAGCGGGATGACCATGAGTGTTCCTGTGGGGGGTGTCTTTGCCTTCTGACCGTGTGATCTCTGTGTCGTGCACTTCCGCTTACCCGCTGCCGTCGTTCCCATGAGAGGTCCACGCCGGGAGCAGCCGTGTGCCGCGTCACGGCGCACGGCTGCTCCCGGCGTGGGGACAGGCCCTACTCCTTGGGCGGCTTGACGGTGATGTCGAGGTAGAAGGCGTCGATGCTGCGGACCGCCGCCTCGAACTCCTCGAGGTTGACCGGCTTGGTCACGTAGGCGTTGGCGTGATGGTGGTAGGCGCCGGTGACGTCGTCGGGAGCCGCGGACGTGGTCAGCACGACCACCGGAATCGTCCGCAGATCGGCGTCCTCCTTGACCACGGCGAGGAACTCGCGACCGTTCATCCGCGGCATGTTGAGGTCCAGGACGATGAGGTCCGGGCGCTCGTTCTCCGGGTCGCGCAGGTATTCCAGGGCCGCCATGCCGTCGGAGACCTGGGTGAGGTTGCGGGTACCGCGCTCGGCGAGGGCGTCCTGGATGAGCATGGCATCGGCGACGTCGTCTTCGACCAGCAGGACGTCGTAGGGGCGGGTAGCGGCGGCAGCCATGTTTCACAAGCTCCGGGGTTCGGGGGACGGCGGGGTGGGTGTGCTGTTGGTGATGAGACCGGGCCAGCGGCGACGGGCCCCTTGCCTGCTCATGCTCATGGCCTGGCCGATCTCGGGGTAGCCCGCCCCGCTCGCTGCCGCCGCATGCGCCGCCTGGTCCTCCAGACGTCTCACGGCCTGCTGGACGCCGCGCAGCACACGCAGGCGAGCCAAGGCGTGCCGTCGGGCGTCACCGGCCGTGTCCGCGAGGTCCGCGGGTGGGTGGGGGACGTCCTGCGTGAGTCGCCGGGTGAGTTCGTCCACCACCTGGGTCACCAGCGCGGCCGTCTCCCCGGGCAAAGGCGGAGTGGAAGCGTGACCAGGCATGACGTCACTCTACGGTGATGTTCCCGACAGGGACAACATGCGTTGTCGAGGCGTGGGTACAGTTGTGCTTGCCACATGGCAACAGCGGCCCACTCGTCCGAGGAAAAGATGCAGACCGCCATAGAAACCGAGTCGTCCGGCAACGGCGTTCTCTCCGGCTGGACGACGCGGCGCTGGCTGCGTACCGGAGTCGCCACCACCCTCGCGGTCCTCGCGGTCCTGGGCTCACTGGGCGGCTGGGCGATGTGGCGAACGTCGCAGATCACCTCCGAGCTGGTCGACCGCCGCTCGCCCGCCCTGATCGAGGCCATGCGGGTGGAGCAGGCCCTGGTCAACCAGGAGACCGGCATCCGCGGATACGGCCTGTCCGGCCGCACCGACTTCCTCCAGCCCTACGCGCGTGGCGTGAGCGACGAGAAGACCGCCCTGCGCCTGCTGCGACCGCTGGTCACGGACGAGCGGGCCGCCGCCGACCTGGCCGAGGTCGAGAGGCTCGCCGACACCTGGCAGCGGAACTTCGCCCGCCCCATCTCGGAAGCCTCGCCCGACGAGGCCGTGAAACTCGCCACCCGGCGTGCGGGCGAGGGCAAGTCGAGCTTCGACGTGCTGCGGCGTGCCATGGCACGCCAGCAGGACCACCTGCAGAGCGAGCGGTCGGCGGCCACGAGGACGCTGAAGCGAGCGGAGACGCTGCGTAACTGGATGTTCGCCGTCATCGCCGTCGTCATCGTCCTGGTCGCGGTCCTCGTCTCGGAGGGGCTGCGCCGCGGCGTGACCCGTCCGCTGACCCGGCTCGGCTCGGCGGCACGTGAGGTGGCGCAGGGCCGATTCGACCGCTCCCTCTCCGGCACCGGACCCGCCGACCTGCGGCAACTGGCATCCGACACCGAGGCCATGCGTCAGCGGCTGGTGCGGGAACTGCAGTTCAGCGAGCAGGCACGCGGGCTCCTGGACGAGCAGGCCGAGGACCTGCGGCGCTCCAACACGGAACTGGAGCAGTTCGCCTACGTGGCCTCGCACGACCTGCAGGAGCCGCTGCGGAAGGTGTCCAGCTTCACCCAGCTCCTGCAGCGCCGTTACGGCGGTCAGCTGGACGACAAGGCCGACCAGTACATCGCCTTCGCCGTCGACGGCGCCAACCGCATGCAGACGCTCATCAACGACCTCCTGGCATTCTCCCGGGTCGGCCGGGTCCACAACGACCACCAGACCGTCGATCTGGAATCGGTGCTGGGCAAGGTCCTGGACGATCTCAGCGTGACCATCGAGGAGACGGGCGCCGAGATCATCCACGACCCGCTGCCCACCGTCGTCGGGGACGCCACCCAGCTCGGCATGCTCTGGCAGAACCTGCTCTCGAACGCCATCAAGTTCCGCAGTCCCGACCGGCCGCCCCGCGTTCGGGTCGGCGCGGCCTGCGACGGAGGCGTGTGGACGTTCTCGGTGACCGACAACGGGATCGGCATCGCGCCCGAGTTCCACGACAAGGTCTTCGTCCTCTTCCAGCGCCTGCACACCAAGGACGCCTACCCGGGCACCGGCATCGGCCTCGCCATGTGCAAGAAGGTCGTGGAGTTCCACGGCGGCACGATCGGCATCGACGCCGGCCACACTTCGGGCACCCGTGTCGTCTTCACCCTGCCCGCCACCGGCTCCGCGTCCGAGGCCCCGCGAAGAGAGGTCCAGCCGTGACCGATCCGGCCCCGACCCGCGACCTGCGGTACGCCATCCTGCTCGTGGAGGACGACGACGGGGACGCGCTCCTCGTCGAGGAACTCCTCCACGACACCGACCTGCCGCACACCCTCACGCGCTGCCGCACGGCCGCCGAGGCCCGTGCGGCACTCGCCTCGGACGCCGTGGACTGCGTTCTCCTCGACCTGCACCTGCCCGACGCCTCCGGACTGGAGTCGGTCCGGGCGATCCAGTCGAACACCCACGCCGCGATCATCGTCCTGACCGGCCTGGACGAGCCCCGCGCGGGCGTCGACGCGCTCGCGGCCGGCGCCCAGGACTACCTGATCAAGGGCAAGGTCGAACCCGACCTCATGCAGCGTGCCCTGCGTTACGCCGTCCAGCGCAAGCAGGCCGAACGCGCCAACGCGGCGCTGCAGATCGGCCGCCTGCGCGCCGAGGAGAACGCACGCCTCGAACGCGGTCTGCTCCCCGAACCCCTCCTGTCGTCCTCCACCGTCACGGCTTCCAGCCGCTACTACCCCGGCCGGGCCCAGGCCCTGCTGGGAGGGGACTTCCTCGACGTCGTCCAGACCGACGACGGGCACATCCACGCGGTCATCGGCGACGTCAGCGGCCACGGCCCCGACGCCGCGGCACTGGGCGTCTGCCTGCGCATCGCCTGGCGGGCCCTCGTCCTCGGCGGGCACCGCGACCAGGGGCTGCTCCATCTGCTGGAGCAGATCCACATCGCCGAACGAGCCGGCAGCGACCTCTTCACCACCTGCACCCTCATCACCCTGAACCCGGACGCGGCCACCGTCACCCTCCACCTGGCCGGGCACCACGAACCCCTCCTCGTCACGCCCGAGGGAGCACGGGTGGTGACCGCCGCCCACGGGGTCGCGCTGGGGATCGTCCCCGGGCTGGGCAAGTGGCCGTCCACCACCATCGCCCTGCCGGACCGCGGCGCACTCGTCGCCTACACGGACGGCCTGATCGAGGGTTTCGCCGGCGACCGCTCCGCGCGGCTCGGCGTCGAAGGCCTGCTGGACATCATCGGCACCATCGACACACCGGATCCCGGCTCCCACCTGGACCAGCTCATCGCCCGCAGCCGCACGCTCAACGCCGACCGGCACACCGACGATCTCGCCGTCCTGCGCCTGGACTGGAACAACACCCACACCGGCCGCACACCGAGCGCCTGGCGCACGGTGCCGTAGCCCCGCCGGAACGGCAGCGGCGGGCCGGCCCGCCGAGTCAGGCCGTGAGGGCTTCGCGCACGCTGCCGCAGCAGGGGACGAGGGTGTCGATGCCGACGATCTGCAGGGTGCGCAGCACGTACGCCGAGGCGTTCGCCAGGCGCAGCCAGCCGTCCGCCGCGGTGAGGTCGCGGTGGGCGGCGAGCAGGACGTTGATGCCGCTGGAGTCGATGAAGGTCACCCCCGCCATGTCGACGATCACGCGGGGCCGCTGACCGAGACCGCTGACGTCGAGGGCCCGGACGAGGTGGCCGGCGCTGCCGTGGTCTATCTCACCGGCCGCGCTCACCACCGTGACGCCGTCGGTGGTGCTCGTCACCACCTCCAGCAGCTCGGGCTCCTGGGGCTTGTCGGTGTCGGTCTCCACCACGGCGTTCCTCAACATCCTCGAGATCAGATACGAGCGCGCATACCTCTTCGCACTAGTGCCCGGTAGCGGCCGAGGCATCCCCGAATCACGGCTCGGCGGCGCGCGAGTCCGTATCCGTACCCCGTCCGCCCCGACAAATGCCGCGCAACGCACGTGTGATGTACCCGGCGTCTTCGGGTACCTGGACGTGGAGGCAGCGGCATCAGCCGCGAGCGGACCGAACGAATCTGGTCGGTGAGGACAGCATGACGCTCCACGACGACGGTCGTCCACGTGCCGCGGCAGCCCTGGACGGGCAGAGCCCCTGCATCGCGGAGGCCCGCCGACTGGCCGCCGGTTTCCTGTCCCGGATGCGCGCCGAACACCGTGTCCCGGTCTCCCAGCGAGCCGTCGAGCTGACCCAGCTCGTGGTGAGCGAGCTGGTCACCAACGCCCGCAAGTACGCCTCCGGGCCGATCCTGCTCGATCTGCGGCTGGCCGACGATTCGGTGGAGGTCCAGGTGTGGGACTCCGACCCCGCGCTGCCGATTGTGCGGGCGGCCGACGCGGGCCGGGTGGGGCAGCACGGCCTGGAGATCGTGAAAGCCGTCTGCCAGAGCGTCGAAGCGGTGCGGGAAACGGTCGGCAAGCGCATGACCGCACGACTCGCGCTCGCGGACCCCGTCTGCGAGGACGCCGCGCGCCTCGGGTAGCCCGGCCGCCGGGCGGTCCTGCGCGAGTCCTGCCCGCGGCCCTCTGCTGCGGGGCCCGGCGCGGTCTCGCGAACCGGCCGGGCCCCGTCGCCCTATCGCGCCCTGTGCTCGTCTCGTGCCTGCTTGAAGGCGTCCGAAATGGTCTCCGCGGCACCGGAGAGGGCTCCCTTGGCCGCACCCTGCGCGCCGGACTCCGTGAGCTTGCCCTTCAGCTCGGTGAGCCCGGCCGGCTTGCGCGGCCCCGATTCCAGGTCGAGCCGGTTGCACGCCTCCGCGAAGCGCAGATAGGTGTCGACGCTCGCGACCACGATCCGTATGTCGATCTTGAGGATCTCGATACCGACGAGGGAGACCCGCACGAACGCGTCGATCACCAGCCCGCGGTCGAGGATGAGCTCCAGAACGTCGTACAGGCCACTGGAACCGCCTCCGCCGCCCTGCTGTGTCGCCACGGTCATCGCGACCAACCCCTCATCGTCCGGTTCCGGCATGCTGTGGTGGGTGGAGCCCGTCGGCGGCGCGACGGCCTCGCGGGCGCCCGCCGCGACCTGGGCTTCAAGGTGCGGATGCCCCCGCCACCTGGGACAAAACACCAGTACGAGGGCGGCGAGCGGGGCCGTCCGGGCCGGGACGTCAGGCCATCGCGCGGCCGGCGGCGGCGACCAGTTCGTCGGTCGCCGCGATCGCGACTTCACGGCGGGCGGCCAGGTCGGTGTGGTCGGAGGCCTCGCGCAGGCCGAACGCGGCCAGGGCGGCCTGCCGGGCCGGCTCGGCGAGGGAGCGGTCGAGGACGGACACCGCGACCAGCGGGGCGGTCACGGCCGAACGCGTGGCACGGGAAGCCGTGCGGGCCGCCTCGACGGCTTCCTCGCCCGCGCCGTCCAGACGGAGGACCTCGCGGTGCCACATGGGCCGCCGATGGTCGCCGAGCGAGGCCACCAGTTCGCCCAGCGCCCGGCGCAGGGCTTCCGCCCTCTGGTCGGCACGGGCGGCGCTCTGGGCGATCCGCGTACTCCTGATCTGCAGCAGCCCCGTCAGGGCGCCTCCGAGCAGTGTGCCGACCACGGCAACGATGCTGGGCCACATCGCCAAGTCCCCCTTGAGCGAGAGTAGTAGGGCGGGCCGGAGCCGGCGGCTCCCCTTCGGCGCCCGTTTCTCCGGCGTGGCCGGGAGCGTAACGGACGCGCCCTCCAGGGCCGTCCGCCTCATGGTCGTCCGAGCCGTTCCCGCACACCGCCCGGCTCGGCGTCGCCGGGCCGTCGTGGCGGGGGATAACCCCCGGCCGGCCAGGGGGAATGCCCGGCGGGCAGTGGGTGGCTGGCAGGCTTACTCCGGGCACCGCCCGACAGAAGACTTCCGGGCATGACGACATCCACCGACATCTCCTCGTCCCGGTCCCGTCCTGCCGCCGCGGACAGGTCCGTCACGGACAGTTCCGTCGCGGACGGGTCCGGCGCCCCCGGCGGCAGTGACTTCGCACGGCTCTCCCGGCGGATCGCCGAGGCCGGCCTGATGCGCCGGCGCCCCGGCTACTACGCGGCGCGCGTCGGCCTGGTGGTCGCGCTGTACGCGGCGGGCTGGGGAGCCTTCTTCGCCCTGGGCGACACCTGGGGGCAACTGGCCGTCGCGGCCTTCCTGGCCTTCGTCTTCGGGCAGGTCGCCCTGCTCGCGCACGACCTGGCCCACCGCCAGGTCTTCCGGCGACGCCGCCCCAGCGAAATCATGGGCCGGCTGTTCGGGAATCTGGGCGTGGGCATGAGCTACGGCTGGTGGATGAACAAGCACACGCGCCACCACGCCAACCCCAACCACGAGGACCTGGATCCCGATGTCGCCCCCGACATCCTGGTGTGGTCCACCGATCAGGCGCGGGCCAGCCGTGGGGTGGCCCGTCTGATCGGTGGCCACCAGGCCCTGCTGTTCTTCCCGTTGCTCACCCTCGAAGGCTTCAACCTGCACGTCGCGAGCCTGCGGGCGCTGCGCTCGCCGTACATGAGGAACCGGACGCTGGAGGGCGCCCTGCTCCTGCTGCACATCGCGGGCGTGCTGTCCGCCCTGTTCCTGGTTCTCCCGCCCGGCAAGGCGGTGGCGTTCCTGGCGCTGAACCAGTGCCTGTTCGGCGTGTACCTCGGCTGCACCTTCGCCCCGAACCACAAGGGCATGCCCACCTTCACCGGCGACGAGCGGCCCGACTTCCTGCGGCGCCAGGTCGTCACCTCCCGCAACGTGCGCGGCGGCCGGATCACCGACGCGCTGCTCGGCGGCCTCAACTACCAGATCGAGCACCACCTGTTCCCGAGCATGCCCACGCCCCACCTGCGTCGCGCCCAGGCCGTCGTCCGGCGGTACTGCGCCGAGATCGGCGTGCCCTACCACGAGACAGGACTGCTCCGCTCCTACCGCGAGGCGCTGACCCATCTGCACCGGGTCGGAGAGCCCATCAGGCGGCGGCGGAGGGCACGGTGAACGCCGGAGTGCTCAACGCCCGGGGACCTGACGCCGACGGGCCCGTCAGGGAAGGATCTCGACGTACCCCTCGGTGCCGTGCACCCGGATCCGCTGCCCGTCGCGGACCAGCCGGGTGGCCCGCTCGACACCGACCACGGCGGGCAGACCGTACTCCCGGGCGATCACCGCACCGTGGGTCATCAGGCCGCCCACCTCCGTCACCAGGCCCGCGATCCCGACGAACAGGGGCGACCAACTGGGGTCGGTGTAGGCCGTGACCAGGATGTCGCCCGGCTCGAGGTCGGCCTCGGAGATGTCGAGGACGACCCGGGCCCTGCCCTCCACCGTCCCGGCGGACACCGGCAGGCCGAGCAGGGCGCCGTCGGGCGCGTCGTCACGCCGGTACGCGCCGGTGACGCACTCCCCGTCCGATGTCAGCACCCGGGGCGGCGTCAGCGCCTGGTACGACCGGAAGGCATCCCTGCGCCGCCGGACGAGCCGGTGGTCGACCTGGTTCGAACGCGCGGCGTCGCGGAACTCCTCGAACGTGAGGTGGAAGACATCCTCCCGCTCGGCGAGCACACCGGCGTGCACCAGGCGCTCGGCCTCCGCCAACAGGGCCTGCTTGTAGACGAAGTAGCGGCTGATGATGCCGTACTTCGGGTACTCCCGGTATCCGGCGAAGGTGCGGACCCGGTCGATCATGCGCTTGGCCTCGCCCGCCTTCCGCTCCCCGTCCGGCAGGGCCCGCAGACGTGACAGCACGTCCTGTTCCTTCTTCTCCGCCTCCCGGAGCCCCTGCTCGAAACGCCGTCGCGCGGCGCCCGGCGCGAAGTTCCGCACGTTGTCGAGGATCGCCGGTACGAGCGCGGTGGGGCGCTCACGCCAGCGCGGCCTCGTGATGTCGATCTCGCCGACGCAGCGCATGCCGTACAGATCGAGATAGCCCTCGATGGCGTCGCGGGCCTCGGTCCCGCCCGGCAGTTTCGCCAGTTCCTCCAGGAAGCCCTCGTCCCTTGCACCCCGCAGGAAGGCGACCACCTCGGCGTGCGGGCGGACGGCGTCCGCGACGTCGAGCAGCGCCAGCCCCATCTCCGAGGTGACGTTGCCCGGAGCGGACAGGGTGAGGGTGTCGGCCGCGTTCTTCTCGCCCAGCCACTCGTACAGCTTGTCGTTGAGCCACCAGGTGGCCTCCATCCCCGCCATGATCACCTGAATGCTCAGCGGATCGGCGAGGACCCGCTTGTGCTCCTCGAAGGCGTCCAGCAGGAAGTCGAACAGCTCCGGTCCGGTCTTCGTCCGGATGTCGCGCTCCAGGGCGGCGACCGACCTCCGGCTGCGTTCGATCAGTTCGGTGACGACGGCGGGATCGGTCTCGACGGAGGGGGAGGCGGAGGCGCCGCCGGCGGGCGGCCCGGCGGGAGCGGCCTCCGGAAGGGACGGGACGAAGCCGTCGCGCTCCAGCACCGTGTCCAGCGCGTCCCTGATCAGCGGATCGGACCTCCCCACCAGGTCCAGGAAGGCGCCGCGGCTCGCCGGTGACGCCAGACGCCCGGTGACGTCGACGAACAGCCGGCCGCCGGCGTCGTGCATCCGGATCATGGCCGTCAGCTTCCACATGGAGAGCCCCAGGGGTCTCATGGCGTCGGTCATCATCTGCTGGTGACCGACGGAGACGTACACGTGGTTCTCCTGGTCGTCCCGCTCCGGGACGGGGAACAGCGTCGTGATCGGCCGGCTCTGGACGATCCGGAAGTCGTCGTCGACCAGGCACCATTCGATGTCCTGCGGCCGGCCGAAGTACGCCTCGATCCGCCGTCCGAGCCGCACGAGCCGGACCACCTGCGCACGCGTCAGCGCCGGCTCCTCCTGTCGCTGTGCGTCGACCGCGACTTCCCGCGTACCGCCACCGGGCAGGGCCTGAACGGCGCGCCGCTTGGCGGCGACCGCCTCGGAGACGACCTCGCCGTCCCGCACCCGGAAGACGTCCGGGTTCACCAGGCCGGAGACCAGTGCCTCGCCGAGGCCGAACCCGGCGTCCACGGTGGCCGTCTTCCGGTCGCCGGTCACGGGGTCGGCGGTGAACAGGATGCCGGCGGCCTGCGGGAAGACCATCCGCTGCACGACCACTGCCATGCGCACCGTGCGGTGGTCGATGCCGTTGCGCAGGCGGTAGACGACGGCGCGCTCGGTGAACAGCGAGGCCCAGCACCGGCCGACGTGCCGGAGGACCGCCGCCGGCCCCACGACGTTCAGATAGGTGTCCTGCTGGCCGGCGAAGGAGGCCGTCGGCGAGTCCTCCGCCGTCGCGCTCGACCGGACGGCGTAGGCGGCCTGTTCGCCGTCGCCGAGGAGGGCGCGTGTGATCTGTGCCGCGATGTCGTCGGGGACGGCGATGTCCTCGACGGTCCGGCGGATCTCCGCGCTGAGGGTCCGGATCGCCTCCGGGTCGTTCAGCGGCAGCCGTGACAGCTCCTCCAGCCGGGCGTCGAGCGACGGCGCTTGCGCCATGACCCGCCGGAAGGCGCCCGTCGTCACGCAGAAGCCGTCCGGCACCCGCACGCCCGCGACACGCGACAGCGCGCCCAGGTTCGCGCCCTTGCCGCCGACCGCCTCGACCTGGCTCTCGTCGACCTCTCGAAGATCCAGCACATACCGCTCGGTCATGACCTCTCCCACCACCGCATCGACGTCGCCTCGCCCCCCGTACGTCGGCCACGACACACAGGTCGTGCCTCGTTTCCGCAGCTTGTGGGCTCGGCGGACGATTCTGCGCCAGGACCGGGGCCTTGCCGCAAGCCCCCCGGTGCGCTATAAGTTGAGAGTGGCGAGGAGAGGGATCTCCTCGCCTTCGTGTTTTCGCCTCGACTCCGCCCCGGACGCCGTCGCTCGGAGGCGTGAGGCGGCCCGGTCGCGTCCGCACATGTCCCGGGACGCCGACGTGGTCTGGCCCCATGCGGTGGGCTTCCTCGCCGAAGCCGCCCCTTCTCACCGAGCTGCGCCGCCCCGCGGTCTGACGGCCTTTCACGGGCAGGCGGGACGAGCTGGGGAATGATCGCCGACTTGTAGCGACGTGTTGACACAAGCCCCTTGAGGCGGCCATCTTGTATCCAGGGGTTGATACAAACAGGGGGCGCAAGTCGCCCCGACACGGGGGGTATTTCCATGGCTGATTCCGACGTGCGCACCGCGCCGACCGCATCCCACGGTCCCGTCGACCGCTACGCCAGGTACACGGGTCTGGCCGTGGGCGCCCTGGCCGGCGGCCTGCTGTCCCCGCTCCGCGACGGCGACGGCGTGCTCTACGCCATCCCGGCGTTCGGCCTCTGCGCCGTCGGCGGCGTGCTGCTGGGGGACGCGCTGACCGCGCCGGCCCGCGGCGCCGTCCGCGCCGCCGGCCTCACGCCGCGCCGGGTGCGCGACTACGTACCGCCTCGCATGACCGTCCTGCTGCTCGTCCTCGCCGTCGCCCTGGTGGCCCTGCTGGCGGTCGCGGGCGCGGTGGCCGGTCCGGACGACCTCGGGCGGGCCGGTCGGCGACTCATCCTCACCTGCGGGGGAGTGGCCGAGGGGCACGGAGCCTGGCCCGGGTTCCACTACGGTGCGCCCATGCTGGCCGCCCTCGCCATCGCCACGGCGGCGTGCGGTTGGTCGCTGCGGCGTATCGCCACCCGGCCCGGCGACGACCGTTCGCGGCGCGACCGCTCACTGGCGATCGTGGCCGCATGGGGCGTCGTCGTCTCCACCTCGCTGCTCGGCGCGGCCTCGACGGCCTCGGGCGCCCTGTCGGATATGACGTGCGACGGCGCCGCCGGCACGGCCGCCAACGCGGTCCTCCTGCCCCTGGCGCTCGTCTCCCTGGTGACCGCGCCCTGGATGCTCTTCACCGTCTGCTCGCCCCGGGCCGCGTGGTGGCACCGTACGGACCGGGGGGCGCGCGGGTGACCGGCGCCGCCGTCCGGGTCGACACGACCACACCCGTCCCGCCGTACGAGCAGATACGCGCCCAGCTCGCCGACCTGATCGGCGCCGGCCGGCTGACCGAGGGCGAGCGGCTGCCGACGGTGCGGCAACTGGCCTCGGACCTCGGCCTCGCGACGGGCACCGTGGCCCGGGCCTACCGCGAGCTGGAGGCGGCCGGCCTGATCCGTACCCGCCGCGGCGCGGGAACCCGCGTGGCTCCGCCGCTGCCGGGCGCCGGCCTCCGGGAATCACCGGAACTGAGTGCGGGCACAAGGGACTTCGTGGCCTGGGCGGCCGCCCTGGGTTTCGAGGAGGACACCGTGCTGGCAGCCGTACGGAGGGCCTTCCGGGAGCGGGAGGGCTGAGCCGTGGAAGCCGTGCGACGCTCCGATAGCATGTTCGAACTCGCGATGGCGACCGTCATCGCTTTCCGTCCATTCACTCCATATCGAGCAAATCGGCCAAACGATTGATACTCAAACCATCGCGGGTGTTCTCACGAATAGACGCCGGCGCCGCGTTGGCGGCCTGCCGTCAACGACGGGCCGTGCTGTGGGCCGTGGCGGGCGTCGCTGCCCTGGGAATCCTCGTCGCACTGGAGATCGCCGCACGCCGCTACGGTCAACCGGGTCCGATCACGGACCAGTTGAGCGGGCTGTTGTTCGCCCCGAAACCGGGTCCGCTGTACGGCGGTCTGGCGTTGATGATGGTGGTCCTCACCTGGCGGCAGCGGTTCATCGCGGCTGGTGCGGCCGTCGGTATCGACGCCGTCTTCGTGCTGGTGCGGTGGGCGGTCGGGGCCGAGACGGCCGACGGCCGCTTCTTCGGCAACGGTGCGCTCTGGGTGATGCTGGGCTGCGCGGTCGTCGCCGTCACGCGCCGCACCGGCGCCGAACGCACCCTGCTGCTGAAGGGCGTCGGTCTGGGCCTGCTGCTGGTGGCCGGCCGCAAGACCGGCGACACCTGGCTGCTCATCACCGCGAAGTCCAGACCGGCGGTGCTCGACCAGTACGTGGCGACCGCCGACCACGCGCTGGGCAACCCGTCGTGGCTGATGGGCCGGATCGTCGACGCCACCGACCCGATCGGCCCCCACGTTCTCCACCTGGTCTACGCGCAGCTCGCGGTCGCCGCGGTCGTCGTCGCGCTCTACCAGCTGCGTGACGTGGCGGCCGAACGCCGCTTCCCACGCCACCACCTGGTGCGCACCTTCCTGGTGATCGGCCTTCTCGGGCCGGCCATCTACATGATCTTCCCGGTGGTCGGGCCCGTCTTCGCCTACGGCCCGGGCGCCTCCGGCACCGGCGGCGTGCAGTGGGCGGTGGCCGATCTGTGGCCGGACGCGCCGCCGGCGCTCGGCACTCCGCACTCGATGCCGTACGACGGGATCACCCCCCGCAACTGCATGCCCAGTCTGCACACCGCGTGGGCCACCGCGATCTTCATCCATTCCCGCAGGGCGCCACGCATCCTGCGGTTCGCGGGCACGTTCTGGCTGGTCGCCACGCTCAGCGCGACGCTGGGATTCGGCTACCACTACGGAGCGGACCTGATCGCCGGCGTGGTCTTCGCCCTGACGGTCGAGGCGGCCCTGCGCTCATTCGACCGGGGCTGGGACCGCGCGGGAATCCAACTGGCCTGCTACGGCGTCACGGTCTTCGCCGCGCTCCTGGTCTCCTACCGCTACCTGCCGACGCAGCTGGCCGGACATCCGTGGCTCTTCGGGCCGCTTCTCGTTCTGGCGATGGTCTCGGTGATCTACGGCTATGTGCGGACCACCGAACTGTGGGAACCGGCGACCGCGCCGGCACAGCAGCCCGAACCGCAACTCGAACCCGCCTGACCTCACCCCCGCCACCGGGCGGGGCCGCTTCGCGGGGTCCGCCGGGGCGGACCCCGCGCGCGGTCGCTCAGCGCAGACCGGCGAAAAGGTCGTTCTCGGGCACGGCCGCGCCGGTGGTGTCCCGAACGCGTACGAAGGTCTCGACGCCCATCAGCTCGGTGAACCTCTCCTGGCCCATCCTGAGGAAGAAGATGTTCTCGCCCTGGCTGGCGTGAGCGGCCAGCGCGTCGAACTTCTGAGCGCCGAACGCCGTGGTGTCCACCCAGGTGGTGATCTCCTCGTCGGGGAGCCCGATCTCGGCCATCGCGTCGGTCTCGGCGGGGTCCGGCTCCTCCCAGTCGCCGCCGAACTCGCGCATGAGCTCCCCGAACCGCCGCATCATGGAGTGGGGCGCCGTCGTCCAGTACACCTTGGGCGTCAGCTCGGTCATCGTCAGCGCCTTCATCGTGATGCGGTTCGCCTGGATGTGGTCGGGGTGGCCGTAGAAGCCGTTCTCGTCATAGGTGACGACCACATCGGGGCGGTAGTGGCGCATGAGTTCCGCGAGCCGGGCGGCGCCCTCCTCCACGGGCGTCCGCCAGAAGGACCCTGGGGCGTCGTTCGCCGGCCAGCCCATCATCCCGGAGTCGGCGTAGTCCAGCGTCTCCAGGTGACCGACCTTCAGAATGCCGCAGCTGGCCTCGAGCTCCGCACGCCGCATAGAGGCGACGGCAGCGGGATCGTGGCCGGGATCGCCCGGCTTGACGCCCCCCGGTCCGTCACCGCAACCGCCGTCGGTACACGTCACGAGGACCGTACGGACACCCTCCGCCGCGTACCGCGCGAGGACGCCTCCCGTACCGGTGGCCTCGTCGTCGGGGTGGGCGTGCACCGCCATGAGCGTCAAGGGTCGGTCACTCATGAAACTGTCCTCCTGTGTGAGTGGGCATCGGGCCCGGATCATGCCGCAGCGGACGGCCTCTCGGCCTCTTCGATCCGTTCCCGCCCCGGCGCCGGTCCCCAGGGTGGTGCAACATCACCGGCCGGACCAGGTGTTCCCGCCGAGCCTCACGAAAAGGAGTGGGGCGGCCCCGATACCGGGACCGCCCCACGCGGTTGACGTATGCCGGTCAGGGTCGGCCCGTGTCCTTGAGCGACTCCTTGCCCTCGCGGGCGTGGCCCGCCGCCTCGGCCACGTGGCCCTTGGCGATCAGCTTCTCGTTGCCCGTGGCTCGTCCGACTGCCTGGGCGGCCTTGCCGACGGCCTGCTCGGCCTTGGCACGGGCCTTCTCACTGGCGGCCATGCTGCTCACCCTCCTTGGCTCTCGCGTGCGGTGCTGACTGTGCGCATGACCCCGCTCGACCCCGGCAAACCTTGGGCCAGAGATTCGCGCTGAGTGCATCGTGAAGGCGCGGCGGCGGTGCATCAGATGCCAGGGAGGGGGAATCGTGCGTGGCGTGCGTTCCCCGCACCCTGCGGAAATAACTCATATTTCGTGGGCTTGTAGGGATGAGATAAGGGCAACCGGTGGCCAGGAGGTTGATAACAATGGTTCCCCTGCTTCTGGTTCTTCTGCTGGCTCTGATCCTCTTCGGTGCGGGCTTCGCCCTGAAGGCACTGTGGTGGATCGCAGTGATCGTGCTGATCGTGTGGCTGCTGGGCTTCGTCGTCCGATCCGCGGACGGCGCGGGCCGCAAGGGCCGCTGGTATCGCTGGTAGGCGCGGCTCCGGTGTGAGAAGCGCTGCCGGTGACGGCAATCGACGTGGGGCCCGGCCGGGTACGGCCGGGCCCCACGTTCGTCGTGCGGGCGGGGACCGCTGAAGGTCCCCGGGATGGATCGGGCGTATCGGGCGCGCCGCGGGGTATGTGTGCCATGCACCGGCCCCGCGGAAGCCGCAGTGGAACCCTGCGCCTCCTATCTCCGCGGGGCCGGCGCCGTCAGCCCACGTTCTTGGTCCTGCTGACCCACTGCGGCAGCGTGAGCCGCCCGGCCGCGGGAGCCGGCCTGCGGCGCGGAAGCTGCACGTGACCGCGCTCCGATCGGCCGCCGGCGCGTCCGTACCGGTCACGGCGGGTTCCGCCGGCCAGAGAATGCCGCAGGAGGGACAGATGCGGTGCCACGGCCTCGAGGCAGTCGTCCTGCCGGCGGTCCGCCGCCGTGGTCCGGTCGCCTTCGCTGATCCGGCTGGGAGCTTCAATCATGGTGAGACCTCCGTTCGCCCTCTCACCTTCCCTCAGCGGCACCCCCTCGCGCGTCGTCCTGCCGCAGCGATTCCCGGCTACCACGGCCGTGGTAGCCGGAGCGCCCGCCTACAGCCGCGACAGACCCGCCGGCCCGCACCCCGGGACGCGGTCACGACACCGCACTGGCCAGGCCGCACTGGTAGGCGATGACCACGAGCTGTGCGCGGTCGCGCGCCGCCAGCTTGGTCATGGCCCGGTTGACGTGCGTCTTCGCGGTCAGCGGGCTCACGAACAGGTGCTCGGCGATCTCGTCGTTCGACAGGCCGAGGGCGACCAGCGCCAGGACGTCGCGTTCCCGCGGCGTCAGGCACTCGAGCCGCTCGTGCACCTCACCCGGGCAGAGGTCCGGCTGGGCGAGGAAACGCCTGATCAGCGCGCCGGTGGCCGCCGGTGACAGCAGGGCGTCGCCGGCGGCCACCGTGCGGACGGCCTCGACCAGTTCCTCCGGGCGCGCGCCCTTGCCCAGGAACCCGCTCGCACCCGCGCGCAGCGCTTCGGCCACGTGCTCGTCGTCCTCGAACGTGGTCAGGATGAGCACCTTCACCGCCGCGAGGTCCTCGGACTCGCTGATCAGCCGGGTGGCCTCCAGGCCGTCCATCTCCGGCATCCGGATGTCCATCAGCACCACGTCCGGGTGCTGGGTCCGCGCCAGCTCCACCGCCTCCTGGCCGTTGGACGCCTCGCCCACCGTCTCCATGTCACCGGTGGACTCGAACAGCATCCTGAAGGTGCCCCGCAGCAGGGCCTGGTCATCGGCAAGCAGTACGCGAATCGTCATGCCCGTCTCTCCTCGGTGTCTCGCCGACCAGCCGGCCGGGACGCAGCGGCAGGTCCGCCGTCACGCTGAAGCCGCCACCGGGTCGCGGTCCCGCGTGCAGCCGGCCCCCGACCGTGGCCACCCGCTCCCGCATCCCGATCAGCCCGTGCCCGGTACCGGCGGGCGGCGGGTTGTTCCGCGCGGTCCCCCCGTCGTCCTCCACGGTGATCGTCAGCCGCTCCGGGTGGTGGTGCAGGATCAGCCGGGCGTGGTCGGCGCCCGCGTGCTTGCGCACGTTGGTCAGGGCCTCCTGGACGATGCGGTACGCGGTCAGATCGACCGCCGGCGTCAGGGGAGCGGCGGTGCCTTGCCGGGTGTGGTCGACGGCCAGGCCGGCCCGGGCGAAGGACGCCAGCAGCACCGGCACGTCGGCCAGCCCCGGCGCCGGGGTGCGCGGGGCGACCGGATCGCCGGACTGCCTGAGCAGCCCCACGGTGACGCGCAGCTCGTCCAGCGCCGACCGGCTGGTGTCCCGGATGTCCTCCAGGGCCGTCAGTATCTGCTCCGGCTGCCGCTTCGCGAGATGGGCGGCCACGCCCGCCTGGGCGTTGATCAGTGCGATGTGGTGCGCGACGATGTCGTGCAACTCGCGGGCGATGCGCACCCGTTCGGCCGCCACCCGTTGCTGCGCCTCCTGTTCGCGCGTGCGCTCCGCGTGCACCGCGCGTTCCTCCACGGCCGCCACGTAGGCGCGGCGGGAGCGCAGGCCGTCGCCGACCGCGGCCGGCAGCGCCGTCCACGCCAGCAGCGCCACATTGTCGGGGTTCAGCCACGAACGTGGGGCGCACAGGATGGCGGCGCCCACCAGGATGGCGGCCGAGGCGGACGCACTGATCCAGGTGGTACGCCGGTCGGTCAGCAGGGCCACGGTGTAGACGGACAGCAGGACAGGGCCGAGCACCAGCGGGCTCTCCCGGAACCCCAGGACGAGGAAACTCACCCCGCAGCCGAGTGCGACGGCCAGTACGCCGATCGGGTGACTGCGCCGCCGGACGAGCGCGGAGCAGCCGATGCCCGCCAGGAGCACGGCGGACCAGCGCAACGAGAACCGGTGCTCATGCGGGACGACCGAGGCGGCCACCACGGACAGCAGGAAGAGGACGGCCAGGCCCAGCGCCTCGGCCACACTGGTCCGGGCCGGCGCTTTCCGACTTTGGTCGCTGATCACCACCATGACCCCACCGTAGGGTCGGCGGCGGGATCGGGCATCGCGTCGTCGCCCCGGCACACGGCGGTCGAACGGGGGACGGTCCCGACGGCGACGACACGCTACGGCCGCGTACGCGGCGGTGCGTCACAGCGCCCGGGCGTCGGCCGTGGCGGGGCCGGCGTCGGAACCGGGCCGGGGCATCGCGACCGGGGGCTGGTCCGGCCAGGCGAACGCGTACCGGGGGTCGCCCCCGCGGCTCAGTCGTACGAAGCGCAGGAGTTCGCGGACGATGCCCGCGTTGCCCATCGCCCAGCCGGGGCGCAGCCGCCGGGGCAGACCGGAGTGGGCGACCGTGTGCCAGCAGCGGTCGGCCAGGTCGGCCCAGCCGGGGTCGGCCGTGACGTCCCGCAGCAGCCGGAAGGCCTGGGCGTCGCCCGCCGGGCCGTGGCACCAGCCGTAGCTGACGGGATCGATCACGTCCGGGCGGTACCGCGGAGTGGAGTGCGGCACCAGGAAGCCCTCGGGCGGCGCCTCGTCCCGCGCCGTCACGTCCGCGGCCCCGGCCAGGGCCAGTTCGACCAGGTCCGCGCGGCGGACGGCCCGGCCGACCCGGGCCAGCGCCAGGGCGATGCCGAGCGTGCCGTGCGAGACGTGGTGCAGTCGGGAGTCGGTATCCGTGCGCCACGCCCAATGGACACCCGCCGGGGTCCGCTCGGCCGTCAGCAGGTCCGGCTCCACGGCGAGGACGGCCAGTTCGGCGTCGCCGGCGACGAGGGCGCCGAGACCGATCCCCGCGTTGCCGCCCATCAGCTCGAACAGCTCGCCCCAGCGGGTGCCGTCGAAGCGTGAGCGCACGAGTGCCGGCGCGCGGTCCGCGGCGGCGCCGGCGGCCGTGTCGCCGAGCTCGTCGTGCACGGCCCGCAGGACGAGCGCCATCCCGGTGCGTCCGAAGTAGAGCGAGTCGTCGTCCATGCCGTCGACGCGGTCCGCGATGCCGCGGGCCGCACGCAGGGCGGTGTCGGCGTAGGAGTCGTCGCCGAAGTGCCGCCACGCCTCCAGCAGGACGGGGACGATCCCGGCCGTGCCGCTGTAGAGCATCGGGGTGGGCTCGTCGTCCGAGAGTCTGTCCGGCCAGGCGAGGCCCCCGCCCCCGAGTGGTCGGGGACATCCCGCCCCGCGCCCGGACGCGGAGCCGTCCTTCCGCGACGGCCGGTGCGCGGTCAGGCCGCGGGGGAGGGCAGCTTGGCGATCAGTGCCCTGAGCTCGTCGAGTTCCTGCGCGGTCAGATCCGTGAGCGGCGGCCGGACCGGACCCGCGCCGTGACCGGTGGCCGTCATACCGGCCTTGACCACGCTGACCGCGTAACCGGCCCGGCGGTTGCGGATCTCGGTGTACGGCAGCACGAAGTCGGACAGCATCCGCGTGACGTCGGCCTGCCGGAGTTCGCGTACGGCGGCGTAGAAGGCCAAGGCGAACTCGGGCAGGAAGTTGTAGATCGCGGAGGAGTACGTAGTCACGCCCAACTGCAGGTAGGGCAGCGCGAACAGCTCGGCGGTGGGCAGGCCGCCGATGTAGGTGAGGCGCTCACCGAGCCGGGCGTGGATGCGGGTCATGGTGTCGATGTCACCGACGCCGTCCTTGTAGCCGACGAGGTTGGGACACGACTCGGCCAGGCGCGCGACGCTGTCCGCGGAGTAGACCGCGTTGGCGCGGCTGTAGACCACGACACCGAGGGAGGTGGCGCGACAGACGGCTTGAACGTGCCGGACCAGGCCCTCCTGGGAGGCTTCGGTCAGGTACGGCGGGAAGAGCAGGATGCCGTCGGCGCCGGCGCGCTCGGCGGCCGCGGCGAACTCGACGGCGGTCGCGGTGCCGTAGCCGGCCGGGGCCAGCACCGGCGTGCCGGCGGGCGCGCTGCCGGCTGCGGCGGTGACGACGCGCTCGACCTCGGCGGGCGTGAGGGAGAAGAACTCGCCCGTGCCGCCGGCCGCGAAGAGACCGCCCACGTCGTACCCGGCCATACGGACGATGTGGGCGCGGTAGGCGTCCTCGTCGAAGGACAGGTCGTCCCGGAAGTGCGTCACGGGGAAGGACAGCAGCCCGGAGCCGATACGGCGGCCGAGTTCTGCCGGGCTGAACGATGTCATCGGACTGCTCCTGAGGGTCGAAGTCGTGTGCCGGTGCGGCGTGCACCGCAGTCGTCGGCCGGGTGCCGGACGGGCGCCGCCGTGACGTGCAACCGGCGGGGGAGGGGCGGCCGTTCGTCGTCCGAGCCGTCAGCGCCGGTCCCCGCGGACGCCGGCGGCGCAGACGCCGGTCCCTGTCCGACGAGGGGTGCGACCACCGGCGCCCCGCAGCCCGTCGACGGCTGACGCTACGCTCCGCGAATGATTCACGTCCAACACGGATTTTGGATGTGGCGATACCCGGAGAGCATCAGTGTTCACTTTTACACAGTTGACCAGCTTCATAGCCGTCGCCGAGGAACTGCACTTCACCCGCGCCGCGGAACGGCTCAACATGACGCAGCCGCCGCTCAGCCGGCAGATCCAGCTGCTGGAGAACGAGGTGGGCGTCCAACTGCTGGACCGCACGAACCGTTCCGTGCGGCTGACCCCGGCCGGCCGGGCCTTCCTGGTCGAGGCGCGCCGGATCCTGCGCCAGACCGAGCAGGCCACCCTCGCCGTGCGCCGGGTCTCCACCGGGGAGGCGGGCACGATCGCCGTAGGGTTCACGGCCGCCAGCGCGTACTCGGCCCTCGGCCGTCTGCTGGAAACCGCGCGGGCCGCCCTGCCGGGCGTGGAGATCCTGCTGCAGGAACTGGTCACCAGGGACCAGTTGAAAGCGCTCGCGGAGGGCTCGCTCGACCTCGGGCTGATCCGGCCGGCCGCCGTGGGAGCCGATCTCACCGCCCACATGGTGGTCCGCGAAGGGCTGCTGGCCGCGCTCCCCGCCCAGCACCCGCTGGCCGCGCAGACGGGACCCATGCCGGTGGCGGACCTCGCGGGCGAGGACTTCCTGATGTACTCGCCCGTCGAGGCCCGCTACTTCCACGAGCTGCTGGTCAGCATCTTCCGGACGGCGCGGGTCCGGCCGGTCTTCACGCAGTACCTCACCCAGGTGCACAGCATCCTCGCCCTGGTCGACGGGGGCTGGGGCATCGCCCTCGTACCCGAGTCGGCGGCCCGGATGCGCTTCGGCGGAATCGCCTTCCGGCCGGTGACCCTGCCCGACCCGAACCCCGTCGAGCTGAACGTCGTGTGGCGCAAGGGCAATGACAACCCGGCTCTCGAGGCCCTGCTGCGGCACATGTGACACCCGGCCGCCCGGCCCGGCGGACGGCGGTCATGCGGGCAAGGTATCGCACCCAACAAAACTTGACATGGACGTGAATCAGAACCGTCTCTACGGTCGGTGCAGCCGCCGGTCGCGTGGCTCGGAGCGCACGGCGCCGCTGCCGCGCGACCAGGGTCCGGGAGAGATGGATCATGCCCGCTCGGGTCCGGCGGGAGGAGCCGGCGGCCACCGGCACCGAGCCCCGTCGGCGCGACCCGCGTCGGGGAGCGCACGGCCGGTGGCGGGCCCCGAAGCGCAGGCGGCGCGCGGTCGCTGAAGCACGGCCGTCGGACCCCTCACAAGGAGCTGCCCGACCGTGCGGTGCCCGCGTCTCGACCGCCGCGGCGCGCCCCCACCCGCCGCGGCGCCGTCCCGCCGTACGCCTCGCCGCACCACCCGACCACGCCGAACCGCCGTTTCAAGCCCGCCCGCCCGAACCACAGTTCAAAGGGGAACTGACATGCCACTTGTCGTAGTCGGTATCAGCGTTCTGGTTCTGCTCCTGCTCATGACCAGACTCAGGCTGAACGGCTTCGCGGCCCTCCTGCTGGTGGCGGTCGGGGTCGCCGTGGTCCAGGGCATCCCGGTCAAGGACATCCCGGACGTCCTCTCGGAGGGCATCGGCGGCCAGGTCGGCGACACGATGCTGACCATCGGGCTCGGCGCCATGGTCGGCCGCGTCATGGGCGACTCCGGCGCGGCCCAGCGCATAGCCGGCAAACTCCTCGACGCCTTCGGCCCGCGCTGGGTCCAGGTCGCCATGGTCGTCACCTCGATGCTCATCGGCGTGACGATGTTCTACGAGGTCGCGTTCATCATCATCGTGCCCATAGCCTTCACCCTGGTCAGGGTCACCGGCGCGAACCTGCTGTGGGTCGGCCTGCCGATGTCGATCGCCCTGTCCACGATGCACAGCTTCCTGCCGCCGCACCCCGGACCCACCGCCGTCGCCGCGACCTTCCACGCCTCCGCCGGACTCACCCTGTTCTACGGACTGTTCATCGCGGTCCCGGTCGGCGCGTTCATCGCCCTGCTCTGGCCGCGCCTGCCGTTCGTCAGGGCCATGTCCCCCTCCATCCCCAAGGGGCTCGTCAGCGACGGCGAGTTCACCGACGAGGAGATGCCCGGCCTCGGCTGGTCGCTGTTCGTGGCCCTCTTCCCCGTCGTCCTCATCGCCGGCGCCGCGGTGATCGACATGGCCGTCCCCGGGGACAACCCGTTCCTGCACACCGTCGCCTTCATCGGCTCGGCGCCCATCGCGCTCCTGCTCACCCTGGTCCTGGCCGTCTGGGCGTTCGGGCCGAGGATCGGCCGGAGCCTGTCGGACGTCAGCTCCTCGTGCTCCTCGGCCGCCCAGGCGATGGCGATGATCCTGCTGGTGATCGGCGCCGGCGGCGCCTTCAAGAACGTCCTCGTCGAGGGCGGCATCTCCGACTACATCAAGGACTTCACCAGCGGTTGGTCCGTCTCACCGATCGTCCTCGCCTGGCTCGTCGCGGTCATCCTCCGCGTGGCGCTCGGCTCGGCGACGGTCGCCGTCGTCACCGCCTCCGGTGTGGTGCTGCCCTTGATGGCCGGCAGCGGCGCGAGCCCCGAGATGATGGTGCTCGCCGTCTCCTGCGGTTCCATCGCCTTCTCGCACGTCAACGACCCCGGGTTCTGGCTGTTCAAGGAGTACTTCGACCTCTCCGTCGTCCAGGCGCTCAAGGTTCGCACCACGTACACGACGGTACTGTCGGTCCTCGGCCTGGGCGGCGTCCTCGCAGGCGAGTGGGCCGTCGGCGCCCTCGGCCTGTGACCCCTCGCCCGATTCCCAACCCCTTTCCCGCTCACCCTCGTCCAAGGAGTCTGAAGGCAGCATGAGCACGAGCCGGCCGACCGTCACCGGGTACTCCGTCTATCCCGTCGCGGGCCGCGACAGCATGGAACTCAACCTCTCCGGCGCCCACGGCCCCTACTTCACGCGCAACATCGTCGTTCTCACCGACTCCGAGGGACGTACGGGCCTCGGCGAGGTGCCGGGCGGGGAGAGGATCACCCAGACCCTGCGGGACGCGGAGTCCCTCGTGGTCGGGGCGAAGGTCGGCGACTACAAGCGGGTGCTGCGCGAGATCGGGGACCGCTTCGCCGACCGCGACTCCGGTGGACGCGGTGCGCAGACCTTCGACCTGCGCACCACCGTCCACGCCGTCACCGCCGTCGAGTCGGGCCTGCTGGACCTCCTCGGCCAGCACCTCGACGTGCCCGTCGCAGCGCTCCTCGGCGACGGCCGGCAGCGCGACAGCGTCCGCGTACTGGGCTACCTCTTCTACGTCGGCGACCCGGGCCGCACCGACCTGGAGTACCACCGCGCACCCGACGCGGACGTCGACTGGTACCGCATCCGCCACGAAGAGGCGCTGACCCCCGAGGCCATCGTCCGCCAGGCCGAAGCCACCTACGACCGCTACGGCTTCCGCGACTTCAAACTGAAGGGCGGAGTCCTGGACGGCGCCGACGAGGTCGAGGCGGTCCGCGCCCTGAAGGCCCGCTTCCCCGAGGCCCGCATCACCCTCGACCCCAACGGCGCCTGGTCGCTGCGGGAAGCCGTCGAACTGTGCAAGCCGCTCGTGGGCACGCTCGCCTACGCCGAGGACCCCTGCGGAGCCGAAGGCGGCTACTCCGGACGCGAGGTGCTCGCCGAGTTCCGCCGCGCCACCGGCCTGCCCACCGCGACCAACATGATCGCCACCGACTGGCGGCAGCTGACCCACGCCCTCGCCCTGCAGTCGGTCTCCATCCCCCTGGCCGACCCGCACTTCTGGACCATGCAGGGCTCCGTGCGCGTGGCGCAACTGTGCAACGCGATGGGGCTCACCTGGGGCTGCCACTCCAACAACCACTTCGACATCTCGCTGGCGATGGTCACGCACTGCGGAGCCGCGGCGCCCGGGGAGTACAACGCCCTGGACACGCACTGGATCTGGCAGGAGGGCCTGGAGCGGCTCACCGTCGCCCCGCCCCGCATCGTCGACGGCGAGATCGCCGTACCCAAGGCCCCGGGCCTCGGCGTACAACTCGACATGGACCGCCTCCTGGCCGCTCACGAGCTCTACCGCACGAAGGCGCTGGGCGCCCGGGACGACGCCGCCGGGATGCGGCAACTGGTTCCCGGCTGGGAGTTCGACCCCAAGCGGCCCTGCCTGGTGCGGTGAACACCGCGCCGCCCCGGCCCCCGGCTCGGCGGCGGGTGCCGCCGCCCGGCCGGGAGCCCCGGGGTGCGGAGTCTTCCGAGCACACCGCCCGACGAACACCAACCCGCCCTTCGAGCCTTGCCCGTGTCAGGCCTTCCCCATGGCGATGGCTCGCTGGGCGGCCTCGCGCAGCACGCCGACACTGTCGTCAAGCGCCCGGGACTCCTCCGGAGTTATCGCGGGTTCGTGCATCTGCTGCACGCCTCCCGCGCCGAGAACGGCGGACAGGGAGAGGGTGACCTCACGGGTGGCCGAGTAGGCCGCGACGGGCAGCACCGCGTGTTCGTCCCGCAGGACCGCGTCGACGAGCCGGGCGGAGACGGCGCCGATCCCGTACTGGCTCGCGCCGGTGCCCTCGATGATCGTGATGTTGGCGTACCGGATGCCGTCCTCGACGTCCGCGCGTATCCGGTCCACCGGCCGGCCGTCCCGGGCCAGCAGGTCGGTGACGGGGATGCCGCCGACGCTCGCGGAGGACCACAGCAGCACCTCGGAGGTGCCGTGCTCGCCCACCACCAGAGCCTGCACGTCACGCGCCCGGACCCGGAGGCGGTCCGCGAGCTGTACGCGGAAGCGCAGGCTGTCGATGAGCGTGCCGGTCGAGAACACCCGGTCGTGGCCCGCTAGATGGCGGGTGAGGTCGGCCAGCGGATCGGGCGGGTCGGTCACGACCATGAGCACGGCCTGCGGCGCGACCTCCATCACCCGCGGCACGATGTCGGCGAAGACCCTGGCGTTGGTCTCCAGCAGCCGCAGGCGCCCCTCGGGGTCGGACCGGTCGGTGGCGCCGCCGGCCTTCTCGTTCACCCCTGCGGTGATCACGACGACAACGGCGCCGTCGAGGTCCCGGTAGTCGCCCGACCGCAGATCGACCGTCGGCGACAGCGGGGCCGCGTAGCGCAGATCGGCGGCCACCCCGTCGGCGCGGGCCCTGTCGCGGTCGATCAGCACGATCTCCCTGCACATGCCCCCGCGTTCGACGAGTGACAGGGCCGTGGCCGATCCCACCGCCCCCACCCCGATGACCCCGACCTTCATCGTCGTACCTCCTCCGGTGTGGGACCCGTCGGCTCATGCGCCCGCGCCGCCGCACGGCCCGCCGGGTCGTACGGCGTGGTCACGCGGCTGGTGAGGACGCATCCGGGAGCGGGCCGAGCCATGCGAGGGCCGCGGCGGTCAGCGCCGTGACACCGTTGGTGAGGGTGGGCTGCATGACGGGTGCGAAGAACGGTGAGTGGTTCTGCGGGATGTCGCGGTTCCTGGTGCCCGCGGCGTCGGCCTCCGCATACACGTCCGGGTCGACGCCGCCGATCAGCCAGTAGCACACCGGGACGTCCGCGCTGGTGCCGAAGACGCCGACGTCCTCGCTGCCGGAGGAGGCGCCGGGGTCGGTCAGCCTGTCCTGGCCGATCACGTCACCGATAGCGGCCATGGTGCGGGTGCAGGCGCCCTCGTCGTTGACCATGAGGGGGAAGGTGTGCATGGTGCTGATCCCAGGTTCCTCCTCCGCTCCGGCGGCGGCCGCCTCGCCGCGCACGATCCGTTCGACGGCGGCCAGGACCGCCTTCCGCACCTGCGGGGTGTAGGGGCGGATGTTCAGCTGCAGCTCCGCCAGGTCCGGAATGACGTTGTCCTTGGTGCCCGCCTGGAGGGCGCCCACCGTGACGACGGCCCGGTCCTCGGACGCGATCTCACGGGACACCACGGTCTGCAGCCGCATCACGGTGGACGCCGCCATCACCACCGGGTCGATGGCCGCCTCCGGCATCGACGCGTGGGCGCCACGCCCGGCCATGCGCACCTTCAACGCGTCGGTGGCGGCGAAGGCGAGACCGGGATGACAGGCCACCGTGCCCGCCGGTATCGCCATCACGTGCTGGCCCAGAACCACCTCGGGGGGCCCGAAGCGGGCGTAGAGGTCGTCGTCGACCATGGCCTGAGCCCCTTGGCCGAGTTCCTCAGCGGGCTGGAACACGGCCAGGACCGTCCCCGCCCACTCGTCGCGTGCCCGGGCGAGCAGGGCCATGGTGCCCAGCAGACAGGTGGCGTGCACGTCGTGCCCGCAGGCGTGCATGACGCCCTGGTTCGTCGAGGCGTAGGGCAGTCCGGTCCGCTCGGTCACGGGCAGCGCGTCGAAGTCGGCGCGCAGCAGCACGGTCGGGCCGGCCCCGTTCACCAGCCTGGCCACCACACCGGTACGCCCCACACCCTCGGTGACCTCGTAACCCAGTTCGCGGCCACGACGCGCGACCTCCGCGCCCGTGCGGTGCTCGGCGAAGGAAAGCTCGGGGTGGGCGTGCAGATCCTGGTACAGCGCTTCGAGATCCCGGGTCAGAGTGGCGTCCAGACCCGCCAGGACCCGCTCGGCCGTCCCACTAGCGGCCATCGTGCGACACCGTCCTTCCGGCCCTGCTGAATGAGGCCCACGACCAGGACGCGGAGTTCCGCCGCGACGGAGGACCGTGCGGGCGGTGCCGGCCGCGCCGGTACTTCTCGGCCGCCCATCTACAGCGTGCTCCGGGCGGCCCTCGGCGGCATCTCGAAAGACCCGGGGGCTGGGCCGGGCCGCAGTGATCAGCCCACGACGATGCGACGAACGCGTTCGAGCGGCGTTCCCCGCCACCCTCCCGCGGCTTCTGCCCGAGCCCTCCGGCAGGTTCCGGTCCGCGCCCTGGCCGCCGTAGGGCCGGCGTACGAACCGCTCGGCTTCCGCCACGATTCCTTGCGCGGACCCGGGACCCGCATCCCGGCGCCGTGCGCGATCGACGCCGGCCGCCGCGTCGTCGCCCGGCACAGCCCCGCCGCACCGAGCCACCCCGGGCGGAGCGGACGTCGGCCGCGCCCTGGACGGCGCCGTCGGCACACCGCCCGCGGCCGCCACCGAAAGGACTGCGCGATGACCGCGATCCTCGCGATCGACCAAGGCACCTCGGGCACCAAGGTGATCGTCCTCGACGCGGAGGACGGCACCGTCGTCGTCGCCGAGGAAGCCGTCCGCCCCACCTACCCCGATGGAGGAGGCGTCGAGCAGAACCTGCACGAACTGCTCGACTCCGTCCTCACCGCCGGGCGCCGGGAGGTCGGCTTGGCCAGCCGCCCCATCGACGCGGTGGCGCTGGCCAACCAGGGAGAGACCGTCCTGGCCTGGAGTCCGGCCACGGAAACGCCCCTGACCCCGGCGATCGTCCTCCAGGACCGCCCCGCGAAGAGCATCTGCGGGGTGCTCGCCGAGCACGGTGAAGCCCTGGCCCAGCGCACCGGCCTGGTCCTCGACCCGTACTTCTCCGCCCCGAAGAGGGCCTGGCTGCGCCGCAACCTCACGCGCGAGGGAGTCGTGACCACCAACGACACCTGGTTCATGCACCACCTCGCGGGCGAGTTCGTCACCGACGCCTCCACCACCAGCCGCTCCCTCAACCTCGACCTCGACTCTTATGCCTCATCTTTGACCAGCCTTCAACGACATGAAGCCAGGAGACGCTGTCCGATGCGGGCCCGTAGGGGTCGGAAAGTCGTATACACGACCTGGCCTCACCTGGTCTGCCCTATGGGGTCGCCGGGTTGTCGACGGCGTGGATCCGCCTCATGCCATTCGCTGGTTACGTGGTGCTTCACCTCGCTTCGTCGTCCGACGACGATTGCCGCGACCTTCAGGGCCAACACAGCGCGAGCGAGCTTGACGCGGGGCAAGTGAGTCCGTGGTGAGCATTTTCATCCCTGAAGCCGTGCTCTCGTTGTGGCTGCTGACCACCGAAAATGCGCCGCTGGGCGATCTGGTTCACCACACTGTCGACATGGGAAGCCGCGGCCATGCCCCGCGGTACGGGGCGGCCCGTCGCCGAGGGCGGTAGCGGAGTCAACTCGCCGCCGCAACGGGGTAATACGCGCCTTATCGAGGGTCTGCAGCCGATCCGCTCAGGGAGGCTACTGGATGCGGGACCGTTCGGTCTCCCGCAGGGAGACCCGAAGACGCCGTGACCGCCCCACGCCCGTGCAGACCAGCTGCGGCACGATGGTGGCCGCGGCGAATCCGTCCACCGTCCACGAACACCAGCCTCGCGTTTCTCGGACCAGGGCGGAGGTGGTCGCTGAGGCGGCCACACGCAGAAGCTGCGGTATGGCGCTGCCCCCACGTGGCTGAGGGCTTTCGACGACTTTCGCCATATGGCAGTCAGCGGCTGCGTGTCCCGGGACTGCAGGGACACGTTCGAGTACGGCAGCCCTTGGCATGCGGTCTTCTTACACAGCGGTGACGCCTGCGCCTAAGGGGGCACGGCACCGGCTTCGACACCGGGAACCTCTGGGCTGGTCGGGCCGTCCGGCCGAGAGAAATGGGAGCGGGGGACCTCCCCGCCGTTTCGACGACCAGCAGGGGAGAGCCGGCGCCCGAGGCAGCGAACACGGCGCCCCGTTCTCCTCGGGTACACCTGCGTGGCGGACACCGTTATCGGCCATGGGTGGGCAGGCCTAAGGGGGCCGATCTGTCACCGTTTTCCTGGCCCACCCAGCGCCGGGTGGGCGGAGTCTCGCTCATTTAAGGAGCACATCATGGATTTCCGCACCACTGTTGAGCGCGCTCAGCGCCTCGGGCGCCTGCACGCTGAGTACAAGCCTCTCGTGCTGCCGACCGTGTGGGACGTCTGGTCCGCGCGGACGGCGGCCAGGGCCGGATTCCCCGCGCTGACGATCGGCAGCCATCCGCTCGCCGACTCTCGCGGGGCGGCCGACCAGGAAGGGCAGACCTTCGAGGAGGTACTCGTCGCTGTCCGGCCGATCATCGCGGCGGTCGATATTCCCGTGTCCGTCGACCTCGAGTCCGGGTACGGACAGACGCCTGCGGAACTGATCGCCGGCCTCACCGAAGCCGGCGGCGCCGGCCTCAACATCGAGGACACCGTCCACTCGGAGGGCGGACGTGTGCGCAGCACGCAGGAGCACGCGGAGTATGTTGCCGGTCTGCGTGCGGCGGCAGACGACAAAGGGATCCCGGTGTGGGTCAACGGACGCACCGACCTCTTCAAACACGCCGCCGACGCCTCCGCTGTCCTCGACGAGGCGATCGAGCGACTGCGGGCCCTGGAGCAGGCAGGCGCCGACAGTGTGTATCCAGTGGGTATCCAGGACAACGACGAATTGCTCGCGGCGGTGACCGGCGCCGTCGCCGTTCCTGTGAACTCCACCGCCCATCCGGGAACGCACGACCTCGACCGCTTCCGCCGCCTCGGCGTCGGACGCATCACCAACGGCCCACTGCTGCAACTCGCCTTGGCGGACGTGATGAAGGACATGCTCGGGCCATGGCGCCCGTGAATCAGGCGGATCCCTCGCCTAAGTTGCTTCGGGACGAGGAGGTCGTGGACCAGGCACCGGTTTGAAGCACGGGCCGGATCTGCTTCCGGTAGGCCTCCTCGGTCACGGCGGTGCTCGAGTGCCCGACGTGCCGCGAGATTCCCTCCCGCGGCACGTCCCGGGCGGACCTGTGGACCCAGCAGATCTACCTGCACCCCGACGATGCCGAACGGGTGGCCCAGTCACTGCTACGAGCTGCCGAACACGGTCCGCCACATCGCGGAAGCTCGAAGGGGGACTGACCCAAGCACCAGCCATGGCGGCTGAGTTGCAACTGCCTCTACTGGTCAAGCACCCGTCCACGCACGAGGCCTGGTATGTGGAGGGCTCGCCGTGGTTCCCCGTTCTTTCCCGCCAGGCGCTGCTGGCAGCAGTACGCCGGCTGGGAAGCCTCCACATCTGCGACTGCCCCTCCACGCGTTGCCCTTGACGGCGCTCCGGTGGTCACGCGTCCTGGCGCGGCCCGCCGTAGCCGAGAGCTCCCCGTAGGTCAGGGTCCCGCCCTGCTCCAGCCCGGTGAGCAGTCCGGGGAGCTGCGTGGGTGATCTCCTGCTGCAACGCCGGGCCCCAGCGCTCGGGCTGGTCGTAGAAGCCGGTCACCTTGAGCGTCGTACCGTCCGCGCGACAGAGCGTGTAGACGTAGGTGGTGCCGACATATATGCCGTTTGCGTACCGCTCGGTGATCTCCTGAAGCACCGTCATCGTGTCGGAGTCGAACCGACACCGGCCAGTCGATGTCGATACGCCAGAGGTTTCGCGGTGCCACAGCAGTGGGTTCATCGGCGCCGGCGCGCAGGATGCCGTAGTACAGGACGGGGAACTCGGGGACACTGGGCAGCATCAGGCCCACCCGGTCGCCGGGGCGGACGCCACGGGCGGCGAGGAAGGCGGCGGTGCGGCCGGCGAAGGCGTGCGGATCGGCGTAGGTGAGCCGCTGGGCTCCGAGTTCGAACGCGGTGCGGTCGCTGTGGTGCCAGGTATCGCGGCCGCGGGCTCAGGGCGATCAGGGTCTCGGTGGCCGCGCGTCCGTAATCCTCGACGCTGATCACCACTCGACCCGGCCTGACTCAACGAGCCAGACCCCTTGGAGGGTCAACTTCAAGCGTCGCTACCGGTCCCTTTTCAGCGGTCGCCGACACTCTCGGGGGAAGTGCGCCCGCCAGTGCGTTCTGCGCTCTGGTCGCGGGCCTGCTGGTAGGCGTCGAAGAGAGTTTCGGCTGCGTCGGCGAGGACGCCTTTGGACTTCTCGCCCTCGGCGTCGGGCTGGCCCGCAGGGTCTTCGGCGGTTTGGGGGATGCCGACTGGTCTACGCGGCCCGGATTCCAGGTCCATGCGGTTGCATGCCTCTGCGAAGCGTAGGTAGGTGTCGATGCTGGCGATGACTATCCGGACGTCGATGGTGATGAGCTCGATGCCGATGACGGAGACGCGTATGAACGCGTCTATGACCAGCCCGCGGTCGAGAATGAGTTCCAGGACGTCGTACAGGCCGCTGGAACCGCCTCCACCGCCCTGCTGCCGTGCCGTGGTCATCGTGATCAGTCCCTCGTCATCTGTTTCGGCCGGTCCCGTCCTGGTCGCCGGTTCGCGGTAACGATGAACGCTGCGGCGCAGGCTGCAAATGCCCCCTACCTCCATGACAAAACGCCTGGACAAGGTTGGCGAGGCGAGCGCCTGCGAGCAGGCCGCTGCCATGGCCTGGAGGCAGTCTGGTGGGCGGCCTCGCTTCGCCTTGCCGGGGCGTCTGGTGTTCCGTGGCTGCGCATGTTCATGCGGCCCGGCGCCGGCTGCGGGGGTGCGGTGCACGGTCATCGTCGGGTGCGCCGGGGACTGGCGACAGGGCTCAGGTCGCCCGCGTATGAACCCGTTCGTTGCAGGTCACATGGCCTGTGCAGGGATGCGGAGCTGAACGCCGCAGGGCGTTCGGGATCGTTCTGCCCGATTCCACGAGTGTGCGGTACGGGTGCGTTCTAGCGTGCGGGGATGCGAACAGAGGGGGTCGGGCTCGTTACGGAGAGTGGCTCCGAGCTGGTGGGGGACGGTGGCGATGCGGCCGTCATGGCGTACTGGGAGGCACTGCACCTAGGCTCTGGCGATGTCCCGGTGGGACGGCGCACTGAGAGATGCGAAAGGCGTTCAGCCGGTCCGCGAGAAGGACCAGGCGGAGAAGGAGGCACAGGCACTTCGCTCGGCCGCGCGGGGTGAGGCCGTGGCCGAAACGGATGACGACCAGGACGTCACAGACCGTCTCGATCTCGGCCAGAAGGTGCGAGCACGGATGCCGCGGGACGGCCTCAGCCGGCTCCCCCGGGCGGCAGCAGGATCGTGGTCTCCAAGGAGACCGGCGAGGCCGTCACCGTGCCCAACTACCCGACGCATACGGCCATCGACCTGTACCGCCGGCAGCGGAGCTGACCCCTGCGGCGAGGGCTCAGTACAGCGAGAACCCGCCGCTGTGCGGCCCCTGGTTCTTCTTGGCCATCCTGCTTCTCCGGCGACTCCCGCTGCCCATGCAGGGACGCGGGGCACGGGCGATGCTGGGACAGACCCACTCGGCAGGGGACCCGCACGCATAAAACGTCGTCTCAGTTGGAGGTACGCCAAGAGCGGATGACGCCGACGATGCCCCGCTAGCACGGCTGTTCATGGAAAACGACGGTGAGCGCTGGTCATATCGAGTCAGGTGCGTAGTCGGGCGAGTTCGTCTGCTCGACGGTGGTCCTTTGGGCGACCGAGGGCCCGACGCATGCGGATCAGGTCTTCGAGTGCGGCGTAGCGGATGACGAATCCTGCGGGGTCGCGGGTGGTTTCCGCCGAGGTCAGGCAGGGGGTGACATCCATCGCACCCCAGCGCAGCTCGGGAGTGCACAGGTCTCCGCTGGCGCCGGTGACTCGGTAGCCCGCTTGTGAGCGGTCGAGATCGGGCAGTTCGGAGCAGCCGCACAGGGTCAGGGCGTCGCGCAGGGCTTGCGCCTCGTCACGGGTGCCGTCCCAGAGCAGGTCGAGGTCTCCGGTCAATTCGGTGGAGCCGTGCATGATGCCGGCGACCTGGCCGACAACTATCGCGCGCGAGCCGGCGTCGTGGATTGCTTGGAGGAAGGGGAAAGGGTCGAAGCCGAGTGCCCCGTCGGTGGCGAAGGTGCCCAGTAGATCGTCGGCTTCCTCCGGGCGGCGCCCGACGGGGGTACGTTCTCGCGTCGCATCTTCGGTCCGGGCGATGGCCTGCCGAAGGCGCAGGGCTGCTGTCTGGCTCATGGGCCTATCCAACACGGCCGAACTCTGGCGGCGATCAGAAGTGCTTTCAGCACGCTGGCGCGAAGAACTGCTGCCGGCCCTTTCGGCACGGTGGGGCAGGGCCGCGCACCAGCTGCCGGACGGCAGACCTCCCGCCCGGCCCCCGCCGGCGACACCCCTAGTTCATCCGGCTCAGCACGTCCCGCGCCCGCCGCACGTCCCGCAGCCGCTGTTCGTACGTCGCGCCGACGGCGAGCAGCAGCAGACCGGCGAGCGCCGGGGGCGCCCAGCGGGGGAGCAGGCCGGTGATCTGCACCAGATACGGGGCGAGTTCGTGCAGCGCGTCCAGCACGAGCACCCCGCCGCCGAGCAGCAGCGGCGCCCGCAGCCGGTGGCGGGCGCCTGCCAGGGTCACCAGCAGAGCCGCCGCGCCGAGCAGCCACGGGCGGGTGGCGTAGGCGTCGGTCCAGGCGGCCGCGAGACTCGGGACGAGCGTGGTGGCCAACCCCGGGCCGTACGCCACCCACGACGACGCCTGCGGGTCCCGGCGCCGCCGCAGGACGCCCAGCACGAGCGCCACGACGGACACGGGCGCCGTGTACGCCTCCGGCGCCGTCACGCCCCAGGCCGCCAGACGCACCCAGGCAGCCAGCGCGAACAGCGCGGTGGCCGCGTGGGCGGCGGGGCGGCGGTCCGCGCGCAGGGCAGTCCCGGCCAGGATCGCCGCGCACAGGCCCAGCGTCAGGGAGAGGACCGCCGGATCGCCGAGCGCCAGCCCGATCGCGAGGAGACCGGCGGCCGCACCCGTCACCTCGGCGACCACGGTCGTGCGCGCGTCGGCGGCGCGTGCGGCGAACAGCGCCGCGACCGCCGGTACCAGCAGGACGAGCAGGGCGGTGTGCTGCGGTGCCCAGCCCGCCGCGGCGCCCACAGCGCAGGCCCAGGCGGCGCCGTACCCGAGCGCGGCCGGGACGGTGACCGCGGCGAGACGCCGCTTGCGGGACACGCCCGCGAAGAGCGCCGTCAGAGCGGTGAGCACGGCCACGGTCGCGAACCTCGTCGGCAGTGAGAGAAGCGCCAGCGAGAAGGACGTCAGCAGGGCGAGGACCAGCGCCGGGAGCGTGCCGGTGCGCTCCGTCAGCCGGGGTCGTGTCGCCATCGCGAGCAGGACCGCCGTCGTCAGCGACTCCATCACGAGCACCGCCGGATAGGGCAGGTCCGTCACCACCGGGACGACCACGACCGCGGCCCATCCGAGGACCAGCGCGCCCGTGAGCGCCTTGGGCCGCCAGGCCTCGCTACGGATCGCGAGTGCCAGGACGGTGGCGACGGTGGCCAGGACCAGCGGCGCGGGCAGCGCCCACGGCAGCCACGGCGCGGACACCGACACGGCCTGCCGGGCCCCACTCGGCGCCCCCGACCACACCTGTGCCGCCCAGCCGGCCGGCCCCAGCAGCGTCAGCGCGAGCAGCGGCAGCGCCCACAGCACCGCGAGGGCCTGCACGACTGCGGAGGCGACGGCGAGCCCGCGCCGCACCCGCTCCGGCAGCCGATCGGCCCGTACCGCCGCCAGCAGCGCCACCCCGAGCAGGAGATGGGCGGGAACCGCCCAGACGGCCGGCAGCACCGGGCGGACGACGCCGCCGAGCGCGATGACGGCGAGCAGACCGGCCGCGATGGACAGCCCGACGGCGTGCCCGGCGGCACGGTCCCGCCATGCCGCGGCCAGCGCGACACCGGCAGCGAACACCAGCAGCGCGGCCGCCCGGGCGCCGGCACCAGGACCACCCGCCGTCCACGAGAGCCAGACCGCACCCAGCGCTCCCCACGCCCCCACGCCGTACGCGCCGGCCGTGGCGGTGATCCGTATCAGGCCGGCCGGAGCGCGAAGTGCCGCCGCCGTGTCGAGCGCGGCGATCAGGAGCAGCGCACCGGTGATCGCCAGCGTCCCCGCGTCGGCCGCCACCGCCCCCAGCGGCAGCGGCAGTTGGGCCGCGGTCAGCGCGGCCGGAAGCGGCAGCCGCAGCGTCCTCACGCGCGGCAGCAGTCCGTAGCCCGACCACACGGCCGCCAGCACCGCCGACGCCCAGGCCGCGTACGCCGTGGCGTCCACGCCGGTGAGGGCGACCGCGTGCAGCGCGTAGGCGTCGAGCACGGTGAGCGCCAGCGCGAGGCCGGCCACCGCCTCGGCCGTCGAGCGCAGGCCGCGCTTCAGCAGCGGCAGCGGGGCGGCCAGGGCGGCCACGGTGACCGCGCCCAGCACCAGGGAGCGTCCGGCGATGCCGAGATGCCCCCAGCCCACCAGCGTGAACGCGACCGCGGCGATGGTCAGCAGCAGGCCGCCCAGGAGCAGCAGCACATTCTGCACGCGCGGCGCGGTGGCCTCGGGGCGCTGCGGTGCCGCCGCGGCGGCGGGCGGCACCGCACCGGGCTGCGGCGGTGACGAAAGAAGGCCGAGCAGCCAGGCGCGGCGCGCCAGCAACTGGACGCGGCGGGCGTCCAGTTGCCACAGCTCGGCGTCGATGAGCCGCAGTTCCTCGGCCGGTGGCGGAACAGGTGTCATGGTTCGAAAGTGTGGGCCGCGCCGCCCCGCAGGGCATGAGCGCGCCTACTCAGAAGGTACTCAGGTGCCGGTCGGCCCCGTGGGACGAGCGGGCCGGGTGAGGATTCCGACGGTAAGCGGGGCCCCTGACGTCGGCGCGCTCGGCCATCTCGCTACGCCCGCCCCGCAATCTCGCTACGCCCGGGCGGCGGCCCGTCTGGCCCCGGCGATGGACCAGGCGGCCGTGGACCACAGGGTCAGCGCACAGCCGACTCCGACGAGGGTGAAGACGGCGCCCGGTGAGGCGCCCGCGGCTCGTGCCACAAGGCCGGAGCGGTCCGCCCTGCCGGTCAGCCAGGACTCACCGGCACACGTCGTTGCCCTCGGCCGAATCGACGCGTGAAATCCTTTGTGTACGGCGGCCGATCACGGGTATCCGGGTGTGGACTTGTGAGGTGGTTGAGGCGAACCGGATGAATCGGACCTTGTCGGGCGAGGACAGCACCATGTCCCGCGACGACGGTCACCTACGTGCCGCGGCGGCCCTGGACGGACGGGGCGGCTGCATCGCCGAGGCCCGCCATCTCGCCGTCGGCTTCCTGTCCCGGATGCGGAGCGAGCACCGGATCCCGGTCTCCCAGCGTGCTCTGGAGCTGACCCAGTTGGTGGTGAGCGAGCTGGTCACCAACGCCCGCAAGTACGCCGAGGGCCCGATCCTGCTCGATCTGAGCATCGTCGGTGACCTGGTGGAGGTGCAGGTGTGGGACTCCAGCCCGGACATGCCGGTGGCCCGGGACGCCGACGTCAGCCGGGTCGGACAGCACGGCCTGGAGATCGTGACGGCCGTCTGCCGGAGCGTCGAAGCCGTACGGGAGCCGGTCGGCAAACGCGTCACCGCCCGTCTGCCCCTCGCCGACGACGCCTCCGGCGCCGACTCCACGCGCTGACGACACGCGCGGCCGGGCCGGTCGCAGGACATGCGCCGGTGATCGGCCGCGTCCTGCGTTCGTCGTCCAGATGCCGTGACCCGCGGGCCGCCGCCGCGGCGTGAGGCGGTGCGTCATACGCGGCTGCGGGACGGCTCCGGCTCGTTTCGCGAGGCGTGCTCGCGCCGGGGCAGCAGGAGCGGCGTGGCCAGGATGAGCAGCCCCGCGGCCGTCAGAGCGGTGCGCGGGCTGGTGAGGTCGGCGAGCAGCCCGCCGAGCGCGGTGAGCACGGCGATGGCCGCCTGCTGGCCGATCGCCCAGGCCGACAGGGTGCGGGCGACCAGGTGCTGGGGCGTGAGTTCGAGCCGGTGGGTGGCGAGCACCGGGGTGTACAGACTCATGTTGATGATGATCGCCAGCTCGACGGCGATCACGGTGACGAGGCCGACGACGCCGGGGCGGACGAAGGCCAGGCCGATCAGCCAGACGGCGCGCAGAGTGCCGGCGGTCCTCAGGACCCGGTGCCGGCCGTAGCGGGCCACGACCCGCTGGGCCAGCCGTGAGCCGATGAGTCCGCCGAGGCAGGGGGCGGCGAAGGCGAGGCCGTACTGCCAGGGTGCGAAGTGGAGTTGGCGGAGCAGCAGCACGGCGAGCACCGGTTCGGTCGCCATGATCAGCCCGGCGACGAGCATGTTGTTGAGGTAGAGCGCCCGCAGGCCGGGCTCGCCCATGATGTGCCGCCAGCCGCCGAGGATCGCGCCCGCCCGCACCGTCTTCTGCCGTGGTGCCTCCTCCCGGCCGCGGATCGCGGTGATGCCCAGCGCGGAGAGCAGATAGCTGAGCGCGTCGGCCACCACGGTGGTGACCGGCCCGAAGAGGCCGATCGCCGCCCCGCCCAGTGGTGGGCCGATCGCGATGGAGCTCCAGTTGGTCGACTCGAACCGCGCGTTGGCTACGAGCAGGTCGTCCCCCGGCCGGACCAGGGCCTTGAGGTAGGCGCCACTCGCCGCGTTGAAAGCGATCTTGGCCGCGGCGACCACGACCGACACCACGAGCAGCTGGACGAACCCGAGCCGGCCGACGGCATAGGCGACCGGGAGCGTCGCCATGGCCGCGAACCGGGTCAGGTCCATCGCGATCATGACGGGGCGCTTGCGCCGGAACTCCACCCACGGCGCCAGCGGCACCGCGATCAGCGCGCCCACCGCAGGCCCCACCGCGGACAGCGCCGACACCTCGGCGGGGCCGGCGTGCAACACCAGTACGGCGATCAGCGGCAGGGCCCCGAACCCCAGCCCGGACCCGTACGCGCTCACCGCGTACGCCGCCCACAGCCAACCGAACTCCCGGCCCAGCCGTCTCCTGCCCGCCATGCTCGTCCACTCCCTCCGCCGTCCCCGCCGAACAAACCGGCGTTGACCCACGAGAGCAAACCGGGCGGCACAACAGCAGGTCAAACAACCACCCAGCCGACTTCGCACAACCACCGGTTGTCTCCTAAGGTGGCGGCGTGGATCTCGAAGCAGTGCGCACCTTCGCCGCCATCGCGCGAACCGGCCAGTTCCAGAAGGCGGCCGTCGACCTGGCGGTCACCCAGCAGGCCGTCTCCAAGCGCGTCGCCGCGCTGGAGCGCGAGCTCGGCGTGCGCCTGTTCACCCGCACGCCGCGCGGCGCCGAACTCACCATCGACGGGCAGGCGTTCCTCCCGCACGCACGCGAGCTGCTGCGCGTCGCGGAGCGCGCGGTCGCGTCCGTGCGCACCGGGCACCGCCCACTGCGCGTCGACGTGATCAACTCACGCGGCGCGGCCTCGGGCCTGATGCGCGGCTTCCACCGGGCGCGCCCCGAGGTCGACCTCGACGTGGTGATGCTGTTCGACGTCGAGACGGCCGTCGCCGCCATCCGCTCCGGCATGGTCGACGCGTCCTTCCGCGCCGTCGCCGCGCCCGGCCGGCCCCTTCCCGAGGACATCGAGTCCGTCCGCGTGCTCGACGAGCCGCTCCAGCTCCTCACCGGCCCCGCCCACGCGCTGGCGGACGCCACGTCGGTGACCGTCGCCGAGCTGGTCGGGCACCGCATCTGGATGCCCGGCATCGTCCCCGGCACCGAGTGGGCCGCCTACTACGACGACCTGGTGGCGGAATACGGGCTCACCATCGAGGCCACCGGCCCCAACTTCGGCTCCGACGCGCTCCTGGACACCATCGCCGACACCCCGGCCCTGGCCACCTTCATGAGCGAGCACACCCGCCTCGTCTGGCCCGCCGGACACGGCCTGCGCCGCATCCCGGTGACCGACCCGACGCTCGTCTACCCGCACTCGCTCCTCTGGCACCGCGACAACCCCCACCCGGCCCTGCCCACCCTCCGCGCCCACCTCGCCGCCGTGACGACCGGCCACGACGCCCCCGGGACGTGGACACCGGACTGGGTGCTACCGCGCTGAACGCACCGCCGAAGGACTGCCTGGGACGCCCGATCAGCGGAAGCAACCCGTCATCGGGGTCGCACCCGCCGACCGAAGCCCACACCACCCCAGGGGCACCGGATCACTCCGGACGAGCCACGGCCTCCTTCTGAAGCTGCACCGCCGCGAGCAGGCTCAGCTCCGGAGCCGCCTGGCGCAGCGCCCTCACCGCCGAGACCGAGGCGATGTCGCCGGTGAAGCCGACGGCGGCCAGCCGGGAGCGGACCCAACGCGCACGCAGCTCGCCCTCGCTGGCGGCGGCAGTGGCCTCGACAAGCGCGGCGGCCCGTTCCAGACCGGGGCGCTCCTCCGGCGAGGCCTCGGCCAGCGCCCTGCGCAGAGCCGCCCCGACCACGTCCGCGTCCCGAATCGTCAGCACGACGCTGTTCTTCCTGCTCAGTCCCATGATTCCTGTCATGAGAACAAGCCTGACGGTCAAGCCCACCGCGGACCAAGCGACTTGAGGAGCCTCAGAGGAGGACGCATCCGACGAGCACCACCACGAGGGCGATGCCACTGAGCCCCGCGGCGGCGTACTACAGGGACGACCCGACGAGCAGCGCCAGGTCGATGAGGCGGTTCGAGTAGCCCCACTCGTTGTCGTACCAGCCGACGACCTTGACCTGGGGGCCGGACACCCGGGTGAGCCCGGCGTCGAAGACGCAGGAGGCCGCGTCGCCCACGATGTCGGTGCTGACCAACGGCGCGTCCACGTAGGAGAGCAGGCCCTTGTACGGTCCCGAGGCAGCCGCCGCGTACGCCTCCTTCACCTCCTCCACAGTGGTGCCGCGTCGGGTGGTGACCGTGAGGTCGGTGACCGAACCGGTGGGGACCGGCACGCGCAGGGCGAAGGCGTCAAGCCGGCCGGCGAGTTCCGGCAGGACGAGGCCGATGGCCTTGGCGGCGCCACTGGAGGTGGGCACGATGTTCAGGCCCGCGGCCCGCGCCCGGCGCAGGTCCTTGTGCGGGGCGTCCTGGAGGTTCTGGTCCTGCGTGTAGGCGTGGACCGTGGTCATCATGCCGGAGTCGATGCCGACGGCGTCGTGCAGCACCTTGGCCAGCACGCCGAGGCAGTTGGTGGTGCAGGAGGCGTTGGAGATGATGGTGTGGCGTTCGGGGTCGTAGCCGCCGTCGTTGACGCCCAGCACCACGGTGAAGTCCTCGCCGCTGGCCGGAGCGGCGATGATGACCTTCTTCGCTCCGCCGTCGACGTGCGAGCGCGCCTTCGCGGCGTCGGTGAAGATGCCGGTGGACTCGATCACGATGTCCACTCCCAGATCGCCCCAGGGCAGGGCGCCGGGGTCGCGCTCGGCGAGGACCTTGACCGTCCGGTCGCCCACGCGGATCGCGCCCGGCTCGGCGGTGATCTCCTCGGGGAAGCGTCCCAGGATCGAGTCGTAGGCCAGCAGGTGGGCCATCGTGGGCACGTCGCCCAGGTCGTTGACGGCGACGATCTCCAGCTCCGAAGCCCGCGTGGCCGCGGCACGGAAGACGTTGCGGCCGATGCGCCCGAAGCCGTTGATGCCGATTCGCACAGTCATGGGTGTGTTCCTCACCTAGCGCTCTACAAATCCAGCGACGCGCCGTTGCGCCGAGCTGCACTGCGAACCGTGCGCCTGGACGAGACGGCCGGTGCGCAATCGATCAGGAGCTTATATAAGTCTGCGATATATTTCCAGGGTGACATTTCCTCAGCGTGCCGACCACGAGACCGACTTGGACGTCGGTGACCTCACCACGGCGATCGAGAACTTCAACCGCTACTACATCCGGCTGCCAGCCGTGCAGAAGCTGTCCTTCACGACGCTGTCCGTGCTGGACACCCTGGCCGTCGGCGGCCCGAAGCGGCTGACCGAACTGGCCAGAACGGAGCAGATCAGCCAGCCGGGCCTCACCCAGCTGGTCACCCGGCTCGAGCGCGACGGTCTCGTGGAACGCCGCCCCGACCCGACGGACGGCCGCGCCGTCCTCGTCGTCCTGACCGACAGCGGCCGAAGGATCGGCCAGTCCCGGCAGGAGGACCGCGGCCGCCACCTGGTCCCGCTGATCGCCCAGCTGACACCGGCGGAACGACAGGCGATCGCCGCGGCCCTGCCGGCCCTGACCCGCCTGGCCGAACTGGGCGCCGAGGCGGGGCGGTAGCGCCGTGTGCGGCGCCCCGCGCCGGCCGCCGAGGACGGTCAGTGAAGGGCCTTGCGCCGACCGCCGAGGACAGCGAACCTCTCGTCGGCCGCCGACGGCAGCGATCTGCCTCTCGCCGTCGCGCGGTATCTCGGTCGCCGGAGCGGACGGCGGCCTGGCAGGGTGTCCTTCATGCGCACTGAGCCCGCCCATCCCGCCCCGGTCCGCCACCGCGACCACGGCCAGTGGCTCGTCCAGTTCACCGGTCAGGTGCTCGTGGTCTGCCCGAGGTGCGGTGGCCGCGCCCTCGTCGTCCCCCGGCCCGGCGTCGCGCCGCCGAAGTACTTCAGCGCACTGCTCTTCCAGCCCCGCCGCCTCGCCTGCGCCCACTGCGGCGCGACCGCCGACTGGACGGCTGAGGAGCGGGGCGCCGGCTTGGTAGGCGCGGTACCCGGCGGCACCGAGGACCCCTTCTTCCGGCGGCCGCTCTGGCTGCAGACCCGCTGTGCGGGACGCGTCCTGTGGGCCTACGACGAGGAGCACGTGGACGCCCTCGACGCCTACGTGCGCGCCCGGCTCCGTGAGCGCCACGCCTCCCCGACGATGGGGATGTTCGCCCGCCTGCCGGCCTGGATGAAGTCGGCCGGGCACCGTGACGAGGTACTGGCCGGCCTGGCAGCCCTCCGGTCCCTCGCCGCGCTCTCGACGCCCGCGGACCGTTCCGACGCGGCCCACGACCGGGGCGACCGCCCGCGCCACCACCGCAGCATGCTGTTCCGGGGCGGCCCCTACTAGGTCGTGTCCGCAAAGTCGCGACGCAGACGCGACTTTGCGGACACGGCCTAGGGCCTGTCCGCTGCTCCTGGCCGAGTCCGCCCCTTACCCCCGCCCGGCATCGACCTCCGCGACGCCTCACCGCCCTGGGCGCACTGGCTCGATGAGCAGCGCCCGCTAGCTCTTCTGCACGGTGCGGGTGACACCCGCGATGACGGCGGTCGTCAGCACCCAGCCGAACGCGGTCAGCAGATAGGCCAGCCACTGGAGGCTGCCGTCGGGCCAGTACCAGGCCGAGCGCTGGCCCAAACCACCGATGGGGATCAGGAGGTCGAGCGTGTAGACGAAGGACTGGAACGGCGCGCCTTCGCCCTTCTGCACCGGCTTGGGGGTGCTGGCGCTGAAGGACAGCGTGCCGAGCAGGGTCAGTGCGAGGAGCCAGACGCCGGCCAGCCAGGGGCGGTATCCGTAACCGACGGTCAGGTCGAGCAGGTGCCCCCACCCGCGCGCGGCCGCGTGCAGAGTCCCACGACGATGGCGCTGTTTGGCCAGGAGCACACGGCGGGCGTCGTCGTCGTGGCCGGCCTTCCGGTACCAGCTCGCCAACTGCTCGTAGGGCTGCGGGCTGTACCCCGGGCTGCGGCGTATCCACGCCACGCGGCGGGCGACGGAGTCCCGCTGGCCCACCGCCTCCCGACGCTCGCCTGCTTCGTCCGTCTTGATGGAGCCGTAGACGAATCCGTCCAGCTCCACCACCTCCGGCCAACTGCGCTCACTGTCATAGAGGTAGGACACCTGCGCGCCCCGCAGGTCCACCGTGCCGGACGGCGCCTGGGCGAGGGTGAAGTCGAGGTCGACGGTCTGCACCAGCGGGGCCACCAGCGACGGGCCGTGGCCCTCGGCCGGTCCGTTGAGGACGGCTCCCGCGAAGGACAGGCTGTCGGAGATCCGGGCGCCCCGCAGCCGTACGGTCCCGTTCGCGGTGAACCCGCCGGAGAGGTCGATCGTCGAGGCCACGGCGTTGTCCAGGGCGAGAGCCACTCCGCGCTCGGAGGGGCCCTCCAGGCGGGCGCCTTTCATGAACAGTCCGCCCGGCAACTGAGCGCCCAGCAGCCGTACTTCACCTCGTGCCACGAACCCGCGGTTGCAGAAGACGCCGCCTTCCATGACCAGGCCGCCGGCGGCCACGGCCCATCCTCCGGGCGCGCTGATCTCGGCCCCGCTGAGGAGGATGCCGCCGCTCACCCGGGCGTCGGTCAGCGACAGCGCGGTGCCGATGTGGTTGAAAGGCGAGGAGTCGAGGCTCTCCACGACGGAGCGCCGCAGGTCGAGGACCCCCTCGATGTTGGCCGCGTCGGCTTCGATGCCCGGCACCCGGCTGTCCGAGATCACGACGGTCCGAGTCGACGCTCCTAGCAGGTCGACCGACTCTTCGAACCAGCAGCCGTCCAGCCACAAGGCGTGAGCGATCTGCGCGCCGGCCAGATTGAGACGTCCGGTTATCCGCGCCCCGGCGAGTCTCAGGCACGCCACGGCGCCCGGCTGCGTGGTGTTCGCACCCAGGAGCAGCGCCGCGATCACGGCAGCCCGCACCCTCCGCTCATGGCCCCACCGCCCGCCCGCGTCCACCCGGTCGTCCTCCTGCGAGCCCGTGCGCAGGTCCACGCGGCACCCCTCGGGGAACGCGTCCCACAACTCCCGCTCCGGGGCCGCCAACTCGTCGTATGAGAGCACTCGTGCAGAGTAGTGACCTGCCTTCGGGCTCGCCCTGCCCGACGGCAGAACGAAGGATGGTCGAAGGGCGACGGCCCCGCCCGCGAGTCCCGAAGATCCGTCAACCCCTGACCTGGAGAACATGCGTGGGGTTACCATCGTCAGCACTGGGCCGCCTGCGAGCGGCCGGAAGCGGGGCGGTCCGGCGGACCTCGGAGGAGGGGCAGTGAGTTCTTCGGAGGAGTTCCAGGAGATCGGCCTGTCGGCCGCTCTGGGCGCCATTCGCCGCGAGTTGGCCGAGGCCATGGCGGAAGCCGAGCACGAGGGCGGTCCGGTGCGCCTGGGCGTCACCTCGCTGGAACTCGAGCTGCAGACCACCCTCACCCGCAGCAGCGACCTGAACGGCGGCATCAAGGTCCACGTCATCTCCGCGGGCGGCAAGCGCTCGCACAGCGACAGCGCGGTGCAAACCCTGCGGATCCAGCTCGACGCCCGCACCACCGCGGGCACCCCGGTGCAGACCAAGGACCGGCTGACCCAGCTGCCGCGATGACGGGCGGGCAGGCCTCCCAGGCCGCCGTCGAGCCCTCCCGCGTCGCGCGGGTGGCCGTCCACGACACCCGTCAGGGGAACTACGCCCTGGGCACCGGGTACCACATCTCCCACCGGCTGGTGCTGACCGCCGCCCACGTCGTCGAGGGCGACGGCGACGTCCTGGTGAGTCTCGGCGACGACGTTGAGTGGTCCGCTGCCGAGCGCGTGTGGGAGGACCCCGAAGTCGACGTCGCGTTACTGCGGTTGGAGCCGACGCCGGACACCACGGTGACGCCCGTGCACCTGGGCCGGGTGGACGGCACCACAGCCGGCCGGGTGACCGCCGACGCGCTCGGCTACCCCGTCCACGCCCTCGTCGTCGACGACCTCACCGGAGATCACTACCGCGGCAGGCAGCACGTGCGGTGCCGGGTCGTCACCGCGGCCAGGGGGCGCCCCAAGACCCTGCGCCTGGAGCTCGACAGCACCCCGGACCCCTATGCCGGCGGCGACAGCCCGTGGCGGGGCATGTCGGGAGCGGCCGTCGTCACCCGGGACAGCGGACTGCTCGTCGGGGTCTTCCGCGAGCACGTGCCCGCGATGGGCGTCAGCGCACACGACGTCACCGACCTGGCCGCCATCGACGACACCCGGTGGCGCGAGTTGTTGGACGAGGAAGGCGTCCACCCCGAACCGCGCCTGGCCCCGCCGGACGGCTGGAACACCACCGGAGGCCGCCTGGTCCTCCACCATCAGCACATGGCGGCCCTGGCCGGCAACGAGTCGGTGTTCACCCGGCACGCGCTGCCCTTCGTCGACCCCGAACCCGGTCACCCCGCGGCCCCCAAGAACGTCCTCAGGAAGCTCGGCGAGTTCGCCGGCGACGTCCAGGCGCCGCTCGGCGTCGTGCTCACCGGCCCGGCGGGCACCGGCAAGAGCCGGATCTGCCTGGAGACGGCCCGGCTCGCCGACCGGGAGGGCTGGCTGGTCGTCCACCTCGACGACGTCCCGCTGGACGCCGCCTGGTCGTGCGTGCACCCCCTCGCCCGGCGCATCCTGCTCGTCGTGGAGGACGTCGCGTCGCTCTCGGAACTCAGCCGCCGTGTCGCGGACCGGCTCTGCTGGGCCGCCGACGACAAGAACGTCGAGCTGGCCGTGATGGTCGCCGCCCGGACGACGGCCTGGCGTCTGCACCAGACGCGCCTCAAGCCGTTCTTCCAGCGGATCGAGGCACCCGACGACTCGGCCTACTACGCCGGCGTCCGCCGCGCCGCGGTACGCGCCCTGGCCGGCCCGGCGGTACGCCAGATCGGGGAGCGGCGGACCATGCGGCTCTGCGGCGGCCCGCCGGCGATCGCGCTCCACCTCGCCCACCTGCGCGGACTGCAGGCCTCCCGCGGCCAGGACCTGCGCCGCGCCGTCCCCCTCGACGCGCGCCGGGTCACCGTGTGGATGGGCGACGTGCTGGACGCGGAAGGCCTCGCCGGACCCGGCGTCCGGACCGCGGCCGACCAGTGGGAGGACGAGCCGCCGCCCTCCCCCCTGCTGATGGACTCCGCCAGGGTCGCGGCCGCCACCCCCTGCGCCTCCCGCGAACTGGCCGGCGTCCTCGGCGAGGACACGGCGGAGAAGTGCGTCAACGGACTGCGCCTGCGCGGACTGCTGGAGGAGCGCGGCGGCGAAGTGCACATGGTGCACGGCCTCTTCACCGACCAACTGCTGGCGCGCGCCGTCCTCATGGGCGACGAGGAGACCGTACGCCACGAAGCCTTGGGCACGGTGCTGGACACCGGCCTCGCTCGTCCGCAACTCTTCGGCAACGTCCTGAGGTCCGTCAGCCGGCTCCACGACGCACTGGGGGAGTCCCGCAGCGACTTGCTCGCCGAAGCCGTCGCCCAGTGGTTCGGGGAGGCGGACGGAACACGGACCGCCCGGGCCGGCGAGCTCATCGCCGCGGACCCGCGGGGCCGCGCCCTGCTCACCCTGCTGCGCGGCCGCCCCTGGCGGCACCTCGCCCAGCGGTACCCGCAGCAGATGGTCGAGCCCTGGCTCCGCGCCCACTACCGTGACTCCGCCGCCCGGCACGCCCTGGTGGCCGTGCGGTCCCACCTCGACGCCTCGCACAGCATGGCGTACCTCATGGGCTGGATCGACAAGAACGCCGTCCTGCCGGAAGCGGCCTACGTCTTCCACCACGCGGTCCCCGCCGCCGACGCGGACCCGGCCTTCACCGAGTGGACCGTCGACGGCATGTACGAGTACCTCACCCGCAACTGGGACCGCCCCGAGGCCTCGCGCGTCTACGACCGGCTGCTCGACAGCGCCAAGGGGCTGGCCCTGAGCGAGGGCGACCCGCGCGTCGCGCAGGTGATCGACTGGGCCCTCACCTGGCTCCGGCGCCATCCCACCAGAACCGAAGCGGGCTACTTCGCACCCCAGTTGGTGCTCCGGCCCGAACTCACCGGCCGGCGACTCGCCACCACGGCGCAGTACCTGCTCGACACCGTGATTCCCCGCGCCCGCGGCAACGCCAGCTACTCCCTGGAGCCGCTGCTCAAACGGCACCGGCTGCGCCGGGACCTGCCCCACCCGGTCTTCAAGCAGACGGTGAAGGACGCCCTCGCCTGGCTGGAGGACGGCAACCTCGGGCTGCTCCCCGAGGCCGCCTACGTACTGGGGGAGCTCCTGCGCCGCGAGCTGCCCGGCCGCGACGACGCCCCCCGTGCCGCGCAGTGCGCCCTGAACTGGCTGGAGACGCGGGCGACCCATCCCGACGCCTGGCGCGTGCTCGCTCCGCTGCTCACCAAGGTCCGCAAGCCCGCCACCCGCGCCGAGGCGATGCTCACCGACGACGAGTGCGCGGAGCTCGCGACCCACGCGGTGTCCTGGTTGCGCGAGCCCGGCGCGGAACCCCGCAACAAGATCAGTCTCCTCGGCGCGCTGCTCCGGACCCGGCTCTTCGACGGCGACGACGAGGAGCTGCCCCGCCTCGCCGGGCAGGCACTGGAGCTGTTGCGGCGATCCCCGGTCCCCACCGCGGCACGGGCGCTGCTGCCACCGCTCCTGGCCAAGAACTCGCTTCCGGCCCAGGACAGGGAGGCCGTACTGGAGGCCACCTTCGGCTACCTCCGGCGCCATCCCCGAAGCGAGCACACCAGCTTTCCGCTGACCGTGCTCGTCTCCCGCCAGGACCTCACCGAGCGGCAGTTCCAGGACGTCATGACCGCGACCCTCGACTGGATCGACGCCCACCCCAGACAGACCAGCGCCTTCCGTCTCCTGTCCGGCGCCCTCAACAGCCCCCTGGCAGGACCGGCCGAACGCAGCAGGCTGGCCGGGCGCGTCATCGAGCTGCTTTCCGCCGAACTCCTCGCCACCGACGCGCAGCACCGCCTCACCAAGCGCCTCCTCGCGCACCGGGACGAGATAGTCCCCGAATGGAACCGCTTCGTGGCCCGCGCCGGTCAGGTGCTGGCCGCCGCGGGCTTCCCCCCGTCCGGCCTGACCGTGCTGCGCCCGATGCTCGAGGGCGCCGACAGACTGGACCAGCCGACGAGGGACGCCCTGTTCGCGACGTGTGCCGCCTGGTGCGAGGTCCGCCCGCTGTCCTCGACCGCGCTCGCCCTCCTGCGCACCGTGCTCACCACCCGCCCGCTCTCGGCGACCGCCCGGCGCACCGTCTCCGCGGCCGGCTGCCGGATGGTCTCCCCGGACACCGTGCGCAAGCGGGAAGGCGGCGGGCTGCTCCTGGAGCTCCTCCGCCAGGGTGACCTCGCCGCCCTCCCGGCGGCGGAGGCCGACGGCGGGACACCGATGGAGAAGGTGGTGCGCGTCTCGCTCGACTGGCTGGACGCCTGGCCGGAGGACGCCCGGGCCACCGCCCTGCTGCAACAGGTGACACACAGACTGCGGCACAAAGGCGGCACGCCGACCAGACCCCGGCCCGGCCTCCCCGGTGGGACGGACGAGCCGTCCACCGCACACATGGCCGAACGCGCGATCCGCCACTGGGAGAACTGGCCGGCCGCGCACCCGAGCGCCACCCGTGAGGAGCGCGCCGCCGCGGAGGAACACCTGCGGTACCTGCGGAGCGCGGTGCGCGGATCCGGCGGATAGACGCCACTGGCCCGATGGCCGGCGCGCGGCCCCCTCTCCGCGGCGACCTGGCCCGCCGCCCACCGCCGCTCCTCCCGGCCGTGCGGCACGGTCCCACACGCCGGTAGGCTGCGGCGGTGCGCACGGTCGAGCTCCTGTTGGACGAGGCGGCGGAGCTGGAGGTCCGGGAGGCCTGGCGACGGCTCGCGGACGCGGGGCTGCCCAGTCAGGCGCGCCACCGCTCACCGACCAACAGTCCGCACCTCACCCTGGCCGCCTGCCCGGAGCTGACCGCCCCGATCCGCTGGGAGCTCGCCGAGGTGGCCGCCGCCCTGCCGCTGCCGGTGCGCTTCACCGGAGTGGTCCGCTTCGAACGGCCGACCTCGGTGCTGGCGTGGGCGCTGGACCTCGACTCCGTCCTCGCCGACCTGCACCGGCGGGTGTGGGAGGCGGTGGCTTCGGACACTCCGCCCGCGGCCCTGAACCCTTTCCACCAGCCCGCGCGCTGGAGCCCGCACATCACTCTCGGCCGCACCCGGCGAGCCGGCGCCTTCACCGGCAGACGGGTCCTCGACCTGCTGCCGGCGCCACCGCTGTCGGTCCGGCTCGTCACCCTGCGCAGCTACGACACGGAGACCGGCGCCCTGGAGGTCCTGCAGCCCCGCCTCTGAGAGGGCGGTGCCCCGACCATGATCGCGTCGAGGGGACCGGCCGGTGGGAATGGACCGCCGGGGGGTGTTGTTGAGCAGGCTGTCTGACATGACCGAGTCATGGACTCGGGATGTGGGACGACGGAAGGAGACCCCCATGGCACGCAGCACGGCGCGGCTCGTCGTCACGCTGAAGTCGACGGCCGGTACCGGAGCCGTCCACGTGACCCGCAAGAACCGTCTGAACGATCCCGACCGGCTGGTCCTGCGCAAGTACGACCCCGTGATCGGCAAGCACGTCCCGTTCCGCGAGGAACGCTGACACCCGCCTTCGTCGCCCGGCGACGGAGGTTCCCGAGGAGGGACACTCCATGAGGCCCGGCATCCACCCCGTCTCCCGCCCCGTCGTCTTCCGCGACCGGGCGTCGGGGTTCCACCTGCTCACCCGCTCGACCGTCGACACCCGGCAGACGGTCGAGTGGGAGGACGGGATCACCTACCCGGTCGTCGACGTCGAGATCTCGTCGGCGAGCCACCCGTTCTACACCGGCAACACGCGCGTCGTGGACACCGCGGGCCGCGTGCAGCGCTTCGAGCGGCGCTACGGCCGTACCACCCCGGCCCGCCACTGACCGCGGGCCCCGTTCGATCTCCCGAGAGGAGCCCTCATGAAGGTGCGCAAGTCCCTGCGCTCGCTGAAGGCCAGGCCCGGCGCCCAAGTGGTGCGCCGGAGGGGCGTGACCTTCGTCATCAACAAGAAGGACCCCCGCTTCAAGGCCCGCCAGGGCTGACGCCCGGCCGCAGGGCCCCCGCCCCGTGAAAGCCCCCACGCCGGACGACGCGCGCCGCGTCGTCCGGCGTGGGGGAGGGGCGCCACCCGCATCGCCTTCGCCGGTCACCTCCGGCTGATCCGACGGGGCCCGCGCAGCCTAGCCGATGTCGTTGACCAGCACCGCTGCCCCGTCGAACCGGCCCGCCTTCAAGTCCCGCAGGGCGACCGGGGCCTGGGACAGGGGATACGGGTGGATGGTGGCGCGTACCCCGTAGCGCGCGGCCAGCACCAGGAACTCGCGGCCGTCCGCCCGGGTGTTGGACGTGACGCTGCGCAACTCCTTCTCGTAGAAGAGCTCTCGCTGGTAGTCCAGCGGCGGTGTGTCGGTGAGATGGATGCCCGCGACGGACAGCACTCCGCCGCGATCCAGGGCACGCAGCGCGACCGGGACCAGTTCACCGGCCGGCGCGAAAAGGATCGCGCTGTCGAGGGGTTCCGGCGGCATGTCGTAGGCTCCGCCGGCGGACGCGGCACCCAGCTCGAGCGCCAGCCGCTGCGACGCCTCGCCACGCGTCAGCACGTGTACGACAGCGCCCTGCGCGAGCGCCAACTGGGCGCACAGATGGGCGCTGCCCCCGAACCCGTACAACCCGAGCCGCCCGCCCGAAGGCAGCGACGCCCGGCGCAGCGCGCGGTAGCCGATGATGCCCGCGCACAGCAGCGGAGACAACGCGACGTCCTCCACCTCACCGGGCAGCGGATAGGCGAAAGCGCCCGGTACGGTCGTGTACTCGGCGTAGCCGCCGTCGGCGTCCCAGCCGGTGTACCGCGAGTCCGGGCAGAGGTTCTCGTTCCCGCGCCGGCAGTACGCGCACGTGCCGTCCGTGCGCCGCAGCCAGGCGACACCGACCCGGTCCCCGACGGCGTACCCGCTCACCGCCTCGCCCATGGCCACGACCAGACCGACGACCTCGTGACCCGGCGTCACATGCCGCCGGTGCAGCGGCAGATCGCCCTCGACGACATGAAGATCGGTCCTGCACACGCCGCACGTGCGCACACGCACGAGGAGTTCGTCGGGGCCCGGAACCGGCACGGGCTTCTCGACGAAACGCAGCGGCGTCCCCTCGACGGGGCCGGGCTCGGCCACCTCCCACGCCCCCATGGTCCCCGGTGTGCCGCTCGCCATCTGCCACCCCGTCTCGCCACGCGTCGTCGCCTGCCGGGCCCGGCCCCTCCCAGTCTCGTGCGCGACCGGGAGCACCGCCACACAAGAGGGCGCGACACACGTGCCGACGGCACGGGCGAGGGTGATCAGCCAGTCCGGTAGTGGATCAGGTCCGGCAGGATCGCGGGACTCACCGGAGCAGTCAGCCGGAACTCGATCAGCCGGGCCGGACAGCCCTTGGCGACCAGCTGCGCGAGAGCGGTCAGGCGGTGGTTGCCGTCGAGTACCAGGAACCGGTCCGGACCCAGGGCATATGTCGCGAGGATCAGTGAGACACCCTGGTCGTCGAGCCGGGTCGCGTACTGGTCCCGCAACGCCCCGATCCGCAGGCGCCGGTCGATCTTGAGGACGGAGAAGTCCGTCACGAGCTCCGTGTGGCGGATCGGCACCGCGTCGTGCTGGTCGTACGCGACCTCGCCGGACCAGGACGCGTCCCGGTACCAGGGGGCGTGGTAGCCCTCCAGGGCGGCCGGACGGTACGGCGTGAGCTCGGTGGTGATCATGGACAGCCGGACGGTTCCGTCGTCCCGTCGGGCCATCTCCGACAACGCCTCCCAGTCCAGGGTGGTGCGGATCCGGTCGGCGCCCTCGGTGAAGTGGGCGCGGAACACGTCGAACGGCACGGGATCGGTCCCGATCCGCAGGAGCTCCTGCGTCCTGGTGTCGATTCCGCCGGCCCAGTGAGCAGCCACGATCTTCGATCTCCGCGCATGGAACACGGCGGTCTCCCGCAGTGTCCCGACCACCGAGGCGAAATCGGACCAGTCGTCGTGCGTCCACTGAGCACGGGAACGAAGGGAGGAGCTGAGCCTGTCGGTGATCGTCTCCAGCACTCTCGACACCGTCCGCAGATACTCCTCCTGCATCGGCCGCCGGGCGAGGGGCACGAGTGACAGGCCGGCTCTGCAGTCGTACAGCGCCCGGTAGGTGAGCTCGGGCGCGCCGGCTGCGCGCAACTGGGACAGGGAGAAGGTCAAGTAGGCGACCTTCTCGGTGAGTTCGAGATCGGCGAGTGCCTCCTGGATGTTCCCCTGCCGCCGGGCGAGCAGCATGCCGACGATCATCGTGGTGACGGCTCCCAAACCGAAGCTGGACGCCCAGTCCGACCAGCTCCACGGCTCGCCGCGCCACCACAGGAACAGATCCATGGCCCCGGCGGCGAGGGGGAGTACGGCCAGGGGCCAGTACTCCGTCCATAACGACCGCGCTCTCGGCATCCTCGCTCCTCCTCCGGCCGCGAGGCCGCGGCCTCATCAGAGGAAGACCGGTTGTGCCGTCGGTCGGTTGCACCACCATGGACAAGCGCGGACCGGACAGACGTGAGCCGCCAAGACAGCCATAACAGCGAACCGGGACGCGGTCAGGCTACGAGCAGACGGAGGCCGAGATCCGCCGTGTCGAGGTCGACGATGTCGCTGTTGCGGTCGGTCCAGCGGCCGGAGGCCAGGTCGTCGCCGAGGGCGCGCACCGCCCGCTGCTCGGCCTCCGGCCCGACCCTCGTCCACACCGACATGGCACGGCGCACGTGATCCTGCAGATACGCCGCCGGTCGGCGCCAGTACGCCTCGAACAGCCCGTCGGCGCAGTCCCACGGGATGGGCACCGGCTCGGCGCGGGCGCCGATCGCGTCGGCCATCGCGGCGAGGGAGGGGAACTCCGCGAGGAGAGCCACGAATTCGGGCAGGTAGTCGCGCGTGAGCCAGAACCGGTCCGGCCATCCGGGTTCGTCGGTGTCGAAGGTGAGCACCACCACGCGGCGGGCCACGCGCCGCATCTCGCGCAGCCCCGCTATCGGATCACCCCAGTGGTGAACGGTGGAGACGGCCATCGCGACGTCGAAGGACCGGTCGCCGAACGGCAGGCTCTCCGCGGCGGCGGCCAGGCAGGGCGCCGAGCCTGCGGGCCGCTGCCCGCGCATGACCGCCGAGGGCTCCACCGCGGTCACGTCGCGGTCGGCAGGCTCGTAGGAGCCGGTGCCCGCCCCGACGTTCAGCACCGTCCGCGCGTCCCCGAGCGCGTCCCAGATCTGTGCGGCGATCCGCGGCTCGGTACGCCGTGTCGCGGTGTAGGCGCCGCCGATCGCGTCGTACAGCCGTGCACCGAGCATCTCCAGTTGCTCCTCCGGTGTCACCGTCAGTCCCTTCGACCGTGCTTCGAGTTCCCTGTCGATGGCCGCCACCATGGCATCGGCGCGATCACGCCGTTCCAGGAGCAGGCCGCGCAGCCGACGCAGGCGCGCGACCGCGTCGGCGGACGCGTCACCGACCAGTTCCGCGACCTCACGCAGCCCGAAGCCGAGCCGCCGGTAGGCCAGCACCTCCCGCAGCCGCTCCACGTCGGCCGCCGAATAGGCCCGGTACCCGGCCGCGGTCCGCGCCGAAGGGCGGACGAGCCCGATCGCGTCGTAGTGGTGCAGCGTGCGGACGCTCACGCCGGCCAGCTCGGCCACGCGTCCTACGGTCCAGTGATCTTCCACGGCACCGACTGTGCAGCCTGACGCCACGTGAGGGTCAAGGCTCTCACCCACGGCGGCAGAAGCCGAACACGAGCCGGCGGGGGGCCAGGAATCGAACGCAGCGGCCCGGCGCGGCCGAGTGGTCGATCACCTAGGCTGGCGCGGTGACTGATGAGCAGGGGCCCGTGCGGCCGTCGGGAGTGTGGGCAACGGCGGTGGGTGTGGCCAGGGTTCGGGCGCTGGAGACCGAGCGGGAGAACGCGTTGTTCCGCGACCCACTGGCCCGGGCCTTCGCCGCCGCCGGCGGCCTGTGGCCCTCCTCGTCGCCGCTGCCCGATGACGAGGCCGCGCGACGCCGCCGGCTGGCCGTGTCGCTCTCCATCGTCATCAGGACGAAGTTCCTCGACGACCTGTTGCGGCAGGCCTGCGCGTCCGGGATCCGGCAGGTCGTGCTGCTCGGCGCCGGCATGGACAGCCGGGCCTTCCGGATGGACTGGCCCGAGGGCACCCGGCTGTTCGAGGTCGACACCGCCGCCCCACTGGACTTCAAGGCCTCGGTGCTGCGCCAGGAGCGGGCCGTCGCGCGCTGCGAGCGGATCACCGTCGCGGTGGATCTGCGCGAGGACTGGCCGGGCGCGCTGGCCGCCGCCGGCCACGACCCGGCCGCGCCGACCGTGTGGATCGCCGAAGGACTACTGATCTATCTGCCCGAGGACGCGGTGGAGTTGCTGCTGGCCCGCATCAGCTCGCAGTCGGCGGCGGGCAGCCGGATGGGGCTGACACTGGGCTCGCGCGGCGTCATCGAGCGCTTCGGCGCGGACGCCGCGCCAGGATCGGCGGCGTCCATGTGGATCTCGGAGGCGCCCGACGACCCGGTGCGCTGGCTGGCCGAGCACGGCTGGGAGGCCGGCAGCCACACCCTGCGCGACCGCGCCGCCGCCTACGGCCGCCCGATCAGCACACCGCCGCAGCACGAGGAGGGACCCGGGGGTCTGATCTCGGCGGTCCGCCGGTAGAGCGCTCCCGGCGCCCTGCATCCGCGGGCGAGCGCAAGGTCGGCGCCCCCTTGGGTGGTCTCCTCCAGATCAAGCCCGTTCGAAGTCTCTGGCCGAAAGGATCTCGGACCTGCCGGGCGGGCGGCCTAGGCTGAGCCCCGTCCGCACTACCTGGGGGGAAGCATGACGAGCAGGTTCACCGAGCTGACGGTCGACTGCCACGATCCGGAGAGGCTCGCGGCCTTCTGGTGCGAGGTCCTGGACTTCAAGGTGATCGACCGCGGCGAGGACAAGGTCGAGATCGGCTCTTGGGAGCCGACCGTCGAGGATGTCCGGGCCCGCCAGATGCCGCCCACCCTGGTGTTCATCCGTGTGCCTGAGGGCAAGACCGTCAAGAACCGGCTTCACCTCGACGTCAGCCCGATCGACGTCAGCACCGAGGACGAGGTGACCAGACTGCTCGGTCTCGGAGCCGTCAAGGTGGACGTGGGCCAGGGAGCGGACCGGAGCTGGGTCGTCATGGCCGACCCGGAGGGCAACGAGTTCGACGTCGTGCGCACGTTGGCACCGCAGGACTAGGCAGCCTTACCCGGATCGCCTTCCCTGGTCGCGAGGTTCTCGTCTCCGCAGGCCTCCGTGGACCGCACCACCAGGAGGAAGAACCAGTGTCGTACCCTCAACCGCTCACCCCCGATGAACAACTCGTCGAAGCCAAAAGACAGTTGAGCCTCCCGCGCATCGTCGTGATCTGCGGCTCCACCCGTTTCATGACCGAGATGGCCGAGGCCGATCTCCGGGAGACCACAGCCGGAAAGATCGTCGTCAAGCCGGGTCTCGACATGAAGTCGCCGCACGAACTCTGGTCCGATCCTGTCGAGGCCGAGGCGCTGAAGGCCCGACTCGACGATCTGCACCGGGCGAAGATCCGGCTCGCCGACGAGGTGCTCGTAGTCGGCGACTACATCGGGGACAGCACCCGAGCCGAAATCGCCTACGCCCGGTCGCTGGGCAGGCCCGTGCGGTTCACGCACCCCGAAGTCGACCCCGACGCCTGACCGCCCGCTCCCGCACCCTCCGCGGACACCCCTTGTGATCGTCCGGGCGATGTGGATCGATACACCGATCATGCACGGGCGAGACGGCCGCCGGCGCGTGCGGCCTCCGGGGTGAGTCCGGTCCAGCGACGGAAGGCTCGAAAGGCACGGACAACCGCGACCTGTGCCGAACGTCGACGACCGATCAGCCGAGGATTTCAGCCGGTTGATCGACGTCGCCGGCCCCCCGTGTCGACCTGATAATGATGAGGGCAGACCTCAAAGCTGCATCGGATACGTTGATCATCCAGGGGCGGACATGCCCGGCTAGACCGCGCCCGGCCAGGCCCCACCGACCCCGGCTGTGACGCAGCTCCTGTCGCCCCCGGGGGAGGCCGCCGTACCGTTGTCCGCACCTCCCCGCCCGGGCGCGCAGTGCCCGCGACCGAATCACCCACACCGGAACACCCAGGACAGGCGGGCATACGCACAGGACGGTCCACCATGCCCACCGCGCTCTCGCCCGTCATCGCCGCCTCCGCACGCTGGCTGCTGGCGGCCTTCCCCCCGGCCACCGGCCCGCTGAACCAGGCCCTGGCCGAAGCCCAGGCAGGCCATGCGGCCACCATCGCCGCCGCCCTGCGCTACCCCACCGCGCTGGACGCCGAACTGCTGGACCTTCTCGGCCCCGGCGGCTCCGGCCGGCTGGACTTCGTCACCGGCGCCGACGCACCCCCGCTGACGGACGCCACCCACGCCTGGCGCACCCAGGTCGACGAGACCGTCGTCAGCTGGGCTGCCTGCCTGCTGGCCGACGCCGACCTCGCCGCCCTGGCCGCCGCCTGCCTGGCCGCCACCCACCACGGCCCCGACAGCGTGGGCGACGCGCGCCGGCTGACCATCCCCAGCCCGCGCGACCACCGCGCGGCCCCCCTGCTGCGCCACCCGGACTTCCTCGGCCCGATCGCGGACCTCCACCGCGAGACCCTCCTCGGCCTCCTCGGCGCCGCCCCGGCCGTCACCGCCCCCGAACCCGGGTGACCACCGAGCCCGTACGACCACAGGCAGCCGGCCACCGTCGGGCCGCCGCGGCCCGTCGCGCTCAGGGCGCCTTGAACAGAGCCGGGAAACGCGGAGCGAGCCAGGGCTTGCGCCCCCGACCAGGATGCGGCCCTGAGCGAGGGGACCCCACTGGCCCCGGCGCCCGAGCGCCATCAGGAGAAACGTGACCGGCTCGATGAGGATGGTGCAGCCCGTAACCGCTCCAAACTCGATGGCAGGCCCCGACAGGCCGGACCACGCCTCAGCCGGCAACGGACGCGAGCAGCACCTGCGGCAGCTTCATCGCCCCGGCCGGTGTGGGCCAGCGCCGAAAAGAGGTGTAGGTTCCCTCGACCCGTGTCATCTGCCGTACCTCTGACCTCGACGGTTCTTGGACTTCCCACGCCATGTCGTGTGCTGGATTCCCAGCGCCGTGTCCTTTTCCCGGCTCGCCCAGCCAGAAACGGCGACGCCGCCGCCCAAGAAGAGGTTCACTGGACGGTCAGAAACTCCAGCTGTAGAGGCCGCCGCCCGTGGTCCCCGCAGACGCCGCAAGCCGGGACACTGCCTGCAGGACCGCCAGGAGATCTTCGTCGGTCATTTCGTCCCCGTCGGCGGACCTGAGCATCGCGGTCCAGCGATCTGCCAGTTCCTCCAGCTCAACGGAGGTGGCGTCGGCCAATGCCCGGATCAACCGCGGCGGCAGAGCGAACACCTCAACACCATCGTTCAAGGGGGCAGTGACCCACTCCGGCCACGGCCATGCAAGGAGCTGCTCGATCGGCGGGAGCTCGGCCGCGGGGTTTCCGGCGGTCTCGCCGCCGCGGGTGCCGGCTGCCTCTACCTGGAGCCCCGCTCGGGACAGTCGGCGTCGACCTCCTGGCCGTCGCCTCCCCGCAGGGCGTCACGGCGGGCGCGAGCCTGCGGGCCACCACTGTGTGACGACCACGCGACACCCCCGCGAGGGCCCGGGCCGACCGGCCCGGGCCCCCGCGGCGTCGCCGTGTCCGGGCGGCCCGCCGCGGCTCTTTCACCCGGGCGGACCGACTCGGAAGGGTTCACCGAGGGCAGGCACCGCACATGCCTGTGATCTTCTTCGACATCGGGGCAACCCTGGCGGACGTCCGTACGGGACCAGACGGCTCCCTGGTGCTCCGGCCCCTGCCGCGCGTCATGGCCGTGCTCGACGCCCTCCACGAGGTGCGCCAGGGCATCATCTCCAACCCCGGCCCGAGCGAGGACGACGTCCGGCGCGTCGCGGCCGCGCTGCACACGGCGTTCCCCGGCCGGTTCAGCGAGGGGGCGCTGCTGCACTGGGGCGTGAAGGACGGCCGTGGCATCTTCGACCGGGCGGTCGCGAGCACCGGCGAAACGGCGCCCGACGCGTGCGTCTTCGTCGGCGAGGACGCCCAGGAGCGCGCCTTCGCGCGCGAGGCGGGGATACGGACGGCGGCGCACCCGGTGTTCGCCCTCGCCGCGACGCAGAACCGGGCCGTGCTCCGGGCGCGCGTCGCACTGCCGGACGGACGGGACCTGTCCGAGCTGACCACGGCCATGAACGAGACCGAGGCCGTCGTCGTGCAGACCGTCTCCGAGCGGCTCGCCCTCGCCATGGTGACCACCGAGGGCGCCCAGGCGCTGGAGCGGGCCGGTTTCACGGTGGAACCGCGCGGCCCGGTCGACGCCACGGAGACCTTCCCCTCGGCGCAGGCCCGTCCGGTGCCGCAGGCGCCGCTCGCGAACGCGCCGCGACCCGGCCGGTGACACCGTGCCCGGTACGACCGCGAGCGGCGAGGAGGACCCGGCGGGCGGCGACGCGGGGGAGCAGGGCGGTGACGCCGAGCGCCGGGCCGCCGAGAGGTTCGTCACCGATCTGTTGGCGCGCGGTGAGGCGGTATTCGAAGGGGAGGAGCCGACGGCCAGGACCACGCACGTCGTCAGGCGCGAGGACGACGGACGGCTGACCGTCCGTCGTCTGCGCTTCCACTGATCCGGTCGTCCGCCGGTCCGGCCGACCGCTCAGTCGAAGCCCCGCCGGACCAGGGCGAGACCCTCACCGGTCGTGCTCGGCACGATCTCGTGCGTCTTGATCCGCGAGGGGCTGTCGTCGACGAACGCGGCGGCGGAGCGGTGCTCGGCGGGCACGTGGACGCGGCCGCGGCGGAACAGGTCCTCCAGGTACGACGTGGCCACCCGGTCGGGATCGGCGGGCTGCAGGGAGCCGCCGGCAGGGTCGGAACCGGCGATGCCGAACCGGCGTTCCCCCGAAGGAGCGGAGAGGGTCACGGGCTGCGTGACGCCGTACGGCGCACCGTGGACCGTGACGTCCGCGAGCCCGTCGTCGTCGGCACCGCCCGGCATCGACTCGTCGATCCCGGCGGCCCGGCGCGTCACCTCGGGCTCGGTGAGGGACGCGGCGGCCTCCAGGGAGAGGATGCCGTGCCGGATGAACGCCGAGCGCAGAGCCTGGCCGTACAGGCCACCGTTGCGGCGCTGGTCCGCCGCGATCATGTGACCCGCGAGCTGCGCGTAGTACGCGGCCACCACGGGCGTGGCTACCGCTGCGTCCACCAGCAGCTGTCCGGCGATCTCGGCGGCTCTGGCCAGGCCCGCCTGGTCCTGCGGGTCCTGCTGCCGGAAGATCCCGGCGACGACCTTCAGGAACGCGCCGCTGAACACCCGGGAGAAGGAGTGCGGCTCGCTGGACAGCGTGTTCGCCGGTCCGCTCGGCGGCAGCTGTACCGGGTCGCGGTAGAAGAAGCTGTTCGCCAGGTTGCGCAGGCAGTCCTGGTCGACCGCGTTCGGGTGGCCCTTGCGGATCGCGGCACCCAGCTGCTCGGCCATCCGCGACACCCGCGAGGACAGTTCGAGGTCGCCCTGCGTCTCGGCCAGCACCGCGACCCGCAGGGACTCCAGCCTGAGCGAGGTCAGCAGCGCGCTGATGTCGCCGAACGCCTCGTGCAGGGCGGCCGTCTCCGCGCTCGCCGTGTTGAACAGCTGCGGGCGCAGCGCGTCGAGGATCGCGTGTCCCGTCTCGTGTGCGACGACCTCGGTGCTCTCGCATGCGGCGACGGTGACACCCGCCACCGTGTGGCGGAAGAACCACAGGCCCTCGCGGTCGTAGAAGGCGTTGAGGTCGTCGCCCGCGTCGAGGTGCGCGGTGAGGGCGCTGCCGACCGACGCGTGCCACCGCGTTCCGGCTGGGACCAGCGGGCCCCAGGTCTGGCCGGCCCTGCTGAGCCCGTCGGCCGCCACCCAGTAGCGGAAGGCCTCGGTGCCCGGTCCGGCGCCGTCGGGTTGCGGCGCGGGATCGGCTATGGCCATCGGGAAGGGCTGGCCGTCGAGGTGCGGGACCGGATGCGGTACGGGCATGTGGACCTCGGGAGGAAATCCCGGGTCGTCCTCGTACACCAGAACCGTGGGCATCGCGGCGTGCTGCTGCACCGTCATGGCGCCTCCATGGGATCGGGAGATGGGAGTTGATGGCATCCCCCCACAGGGCAGCTCCGACCGGGAGGCCCTCACTGTCAGTACGGGACCACGCCGGTCGGGTATCAAGGTGAGCGCGGCCGGTCGGGTGACGGGGCGCGCCACGCCGACCGCCCGGTACGCGCGCCCCGGCCTGTCACCATGCCTCCATGACCGCAGACCAGCCCCGCACGCCCGACCACCCGCTCCTGCGCCGCCCCGGTGAGGGTGAGCTGATCGACATCGCCGGGGTCGCGCACTTCTTCCGGCTCACCGGCGAGCACACGGGCGGGCGGTTCGCCTTCGAGGAGTTCAGCCTCGCCCCCGGCACCATCGGTGCCAGGCCGCACGTGCACGAGGGGCACGACGAGTACTTCTACGTCCTGGAGGGCGAGTTGACACTCCACACCGGGGACGGCGAGACAGCCGCCCCTCCAGGAGCCCTGCTCGCCGCGACCCGGGGCACCCCGCACGGCTTCCGCAACGCCGGGGACGTCACGGCGCGCGCCTTGTGCCTCTACACGCCCGCTGGCTACGAGGACTACTTCCGCGACGTCCACGCTGCCGTGAGCGCCGGCGCCGAGGCCACCGACGAGCTGCTGGCCGAGTTCCGCGCCCGCTACCGAACCCGTTCGCACCAGGAGCCGTTGGCCGAGTAGCCGATCTTCACGCCCGGCCATTGACTGCTCGGGCTCGTGTTGGTTGAGGACTCATCCACTGAGCCATTCAGGAGAACGGCGTGGAGGCACTGCCCCGCGAGACCATCGTCGACGGTTTGGAGGGCCCGGCTGCGGGAGGACATCCTCGCTGGCCGTCATCCGGCGGGCAGTCACCTGCCACCTGAGCGCACCCTCGCCGACGGGTACGGTGTCACGCGCATCACGCTCAGGCACGCGTTCGGCCGTCTGACGCAGGCCGGTCTGCTGGAGACCCGGCACGGCCTCGGTACCCGCGTCCGCCACTACCTGCGGCTCGGCGGGGCCGACCTGCTGCCGATGCTCGTCCGGCACAGCCCCGACTGGATCGGCGAGGTCTGCGAAGTGCGATGCCACATCGACACGTTGATCGCCGGACGCGCCGCCGCCCGCGCGACCGAACGGCAGCGGGACCAACTGCGCGCACTGCTCTCGGCCGTCGGGGACGCGTCCGACGTGCTGCCGTCCAGCTCGCGGACGTCGAGGTCCACCGGGCCCCGGCGCGGGCCACCGGCAACCGCCTGTACGTCCTGCTGACCATCTTCAACGCCTACCTCCCCGTCCGCGCCCCGGGCGCCTCCGCCCGCATCTACGGCCACACCTATGGCACAGCGGCTTCGGGCCGGTTCGGCGGCGACCGACGCCAACGAGCGGCAGCCTTCCCGGCGTAGCCGAGAAGTCTCCGCGGACGGCGTGCGAAGGGGCGGCACCCCCGCACAGGGTGTAAGAACAGCAACCTGAGCCGGGAACCTTCCAACTGCCGCCTCTACCAAGTCACTTTCAGGGCACCTTCAGCAGCGGCTTCCCTCGTGCCGGCAGTCAGGCCTTCTTAATCAAAAGTGAGGTGTGGAGGGCTCGGTAGCCTTCCCGTCCTCCAAGCGGGTCGATCTCCCAATGGAAGAGCGCCGGGCAGCTTCGGACCTCCCCGCTCTGTTTGCGCGACCCCCGGCATCGTCATACGGTGGAAATAAGTGACGTTTTCACGCCTCGTGCAGCCGCCCCGTACTCCACGGAGGCGCGGTTAAGAGGATCCGTGATCTCCTATGTGTGTGCGTGTCAATTGGGGGAAGCTCGCGGCGGAATATCATCCCTTAACCCGCAGGCCTAGTTAGCACATTTCGGCAATATCCCCTCCCGGTTCGAATTCCGGGCAGTTCCCGGTTTCTCGATCCCACCGTGATGCGCCATGCGCCATGCGGGCACGACTTCTGATCACAAGTCTGATCAACAAGTTAGAGGGGCGTCGAAATAATGACAATGAGCCTGACCGAGCTGCGCGCCCTCGCCAAACAGGCCGGGTTCACCGACAGTGACATCAAAATCGCGGCGGCCGTCGCCATGGCAGAGTCCAAAGGAGACCCAGGCATCATCGGAGACCAGGGTCTGGTCGACCACAAGTGGGGGCCGTCCATTGGTCTCTTCCAGATACGCTCCCTCAAGCATCCAGGGCAGTTCTCCCCGCCGGACACGCTCAGGATTGAGGGAAAGCTCAAGGACCCGCTCTACAACGCCAAGACGGCAAAGGCCATCAAGGACGCACACGACTGGAATCAATGGTCCACGTTCGCGAGCGGGGCCTACAAGAAGTACATGGACGGCGGGCCCGCCACCCCAAGCAGCTTCGAACCGTTCCCTGGGGCGTCGTTCTTCCACACCGGTCGGAAATCGCCGATCGTCGCCGCAATGCACCGTCGGCTCGTCGCCGAAGGTTGCAACCGGTACCAGTCGAGCGCCAACTCCGACGTCTGGGGCCCGGGCGATGTGAGGTCCTACGCCGCCTTTCAGCGAAAGCTCGGCCTCGCAGGTGACGATGCCAACGGCATCCCCGGCAAGACCAGCTGGGACAAGCTGCAGGTCCCCAACGTCTAGAGGCCGAGGCCATGGTCGTCGCAGAAGCGATCGGAGGAGCGGCGACGAGGGAATTCGTCCCCGGTCGCTCGTCGAATGTGAACCGGCGACGCGAATCTGTGGAACTCAAAGGACAGCTCATGCCCCACAAGAACTTCGATGACGAGGACGTGAAGGCGGCCCTCGAGAAGACCGATACCGGCGATGGACCCGGAACCGACAACCTCGACGGCCTTCCGGAAAGCGACTTCGTCGCCTTCGCCGAGGACGACGTCGAGAACGACGCGGAGGACTCCAAGTGACCGCCACCATCGCTTACGACCGTGCCGTCTCGAACCTCATCGACGAGCTCAGCGCGACGGGCCACGTCACCCACAAGTCCTACAGGAAGACGTCGGTCACGCTGCACCACAACGGCGCCCGGCTTTCGCACCAGGGTGTGCTCAACGTCTGGAAGACGCGTCCGGCCTCGGCCCACTTCGACGTGGACGCCGCCGGTGCCGTCGCTCAGTACGTCAAGGTGAACGAGTACGCCTGGGCCGTCGGCGACACGGCCGGCAACCAGAGCACCATCAGCATCGAAATGGCGAACGAAACGCTCGCGCCCGGCTGGACGATCACCGAGGCCACCTGGAAGAACGCCGCACGTCTCGCCGGCTGGCACTTCGCCAAGGTGATCGGCGAACGCCCCAGCAGGAACAACCTCTTCTACCACCACCACTGGTCCTCGACCGCCTGCGCCGGCCCGTACATGGACAAGATCTACGACAAGGTCCTCGCGGCGGCTCAGGAGGCGTACGACCACTTCAAGGATTCACACCCGGCCCCCGGGCCGCACACCGAGCCGTTCCCGGGTGCGTCGTTCTTCCAGACCGGACGGAAATCGCCGATCATCGCCGCAATGCACCGTCGGCTCGTCGCCGAAGGTTGCGACCGGTACCAGTCGAGCGCCAACACCGACGTCTGGGGCCCGGGCGATGTGAAGTCCTACGCCGCCTTTCAGCGAAAGCTCGGCCTCACAGGTGACGACGCCAACGGCATCCCCGGCAAGATCAGCTGGGACAAGCTGCAGGTCCCCAACGTCTGACCGTCCTCGCTGATGGGTGCATCGAGCAGCAGCCCGGGAGGCACCGGGTCAGAGTTCATACACGGAGAGGCGGCACCCTCTGCGCACAGCAGGGGACTCCGGGCCGGCCGCCCTCCCCGAGGCACTCTCAGGGCACATCGCTGACGCGGGCTCCGCAATGTCGTGTCGATCACGCTGACCGTCTAGACCCATCCGTGTGAAAGGCGTAGTTGTCGGAGGTGTCGACGAGGGTCCCGACGGCCTCGGCATAGCGGTCGAGGACGCCGAACGAGGTCTTCTCATCGGTGCGCGACCCGAACAGCATCGCGCCGAGGGCGGGCACGCTCACGTCGCGGCGGGTGGCCGGATCGGTGCCGACGGTGCGGTACTTCATGCTGGTCCTCCCCGTGCATGGCTGGCAGCACGGGAGTGTTCGGCTTGAAGTGCACGCGAAGTCACGGAACCCGACGCCGGCTCACCGGAGGTCTCCTGTACTGCCTGCGATGCTGACGGCGGACGCGGTCCTCGCCGGCTTCCTGGCCCGCGCCACCACCCACGCCGAGGAAACCGGGCAGGACGTCCCCCGGCTCACCGACCGGCAGGGGCGGGTGCTCACCGGGCACGACTGGAACATCGGGACAAGACGCATCGGGGCGAGGAGGCCTGACCGCCGTCACCGAACGCCATCTTCGCGACCTGCGGGCCCGGGGCTTGGACTTCGCCCGGCTGCTGGTCTTCTGGGACGACCTGGAGCCGCGACGTGAAGGTCGTCTTCGACCCCCACCAGGACGTCTTACGGCCCGCGTTCGGCCACCGCGGCATACCCGAGTCGGCGAACAGGACCGACGGACTGCCGTGCACCGCGCACCCGCACGACTGGTTCGCCGAGTACTTGGAGCCCGCCGTGCAGCGGGCCTTCACCCACCTGTACGAGGAAGCGGACCTACGGCGCGCCCAGGCTGCCATGTGGCGCACCCTCGCCGCCCGGTTCGCCCACCACCCGGCCCTGCTCGGCTACGACCTGATCAAGGAACCGATGGGCGAGCAGCGGCCGGGAGAAGACTTGGCGACGGCAGCGCGCCGTGTCGAACGCGAGCCGCTGTCACCGATGTACAACCGCCTCGCCCACGCCGTCCGTTCGGCCGACCGGGACGCCTGGCTGTTCGTGGAGCCTGCCCCGGTCGTGGGCGAGGGCGTACCGACCGGCCTCGGCCGCGTGGAGGCCCCTCGGGTGGTGTACGCGCCGCACTTCTACGGCACCGCCATGGAGGAGGCGCCGACTACGACCCCGGGGCCGGCTGGGTCGAGGCGCACCAGCGGGCCGTCACCGGGTACCCCAGGCGCTACCGGGTCCGGGTGGTCGTCGGCAAGTGGGGGCCGCCGGACAGCACGCTGTGCCGCACATGAATCTCTTCTACCGGGACGCGCTGGCCTCCCTGCGCCGTTGAGACTCCGGCTGGGCGGGCTACGTGTGGTGCTATGGCGGTGGGTGCTGCGCCGTGGACGACACCGGCGCCTTCCGCCCCCACAAGTAGCTGACCGCCGAACCGTCCGCGGAGGCGGTGGCGGGCACGATCCGCTCCGCCGGGTACGACCCCGGGGCGGGCGTCTACCGCCTCACCTACCGCGCGGCCCCCACGGTCCCCGGACGACCACCCTGTCCCTGCCGCCGGGCCCCTGGCGCGTCACGGCCGCCGGCGACGCACGCGTCCTGGCCGCCCCGGGCGGCGAGGTGACCGTCACCGCGACCCGCGGCTGGCCGCACCAGGCGGTTCCGCCGCCTCCGCCGGGGTGCAGCACGCCCGCACGGTGACTAGCGTGGGAGTGAGCGAGTCCGCGGCGCGCATCCGCCGGGTCGACATAGTCCTGGAACCCTGCCGTCCGCCGACGAACGGGCCGGCGGTTCAGGTCGACCTCGTCGCTTCCCACGAGCCCCGCCGCGGCCCCGGCATGGCAGCGCGAGTACGTGCTCAGTCCGGCCCCGAAGACGGTCGTGGTCGGCCTGTCGCGGGTCAGGGAGTGGACGGGCGATTTCCGGCCGCCCCCGGGCACCGGGGCCCCTGCAGGTACGGGTCCGCGAGGTCGAGTTCATCCCACATGACGAACCCCGCGAGGGCGCGTTCCTGCGCACGTCCACGCCGGACGAGAGCAAGGAACGAATCGTGTTCACGGACACGGTCTCGCTGCCCGGGCTCCGATCGGCCGCGAGGAGGTGGTCCCGTGAGGATTCACAGCAACTCACCCGCCAGCTCTCGCCAGCGGGCGCAACGGACGCTGGCACAGGCGTGGCCCAGACCATCGCCCGTCTCTCTCGCGTTGATCACGCTGGTTCTCCTCGTGACGATCGGGATGCTGGCCTGGTTCGGCTACGAGGACTTCGTGGGGGCGCTGACGTTCGCCGGCCGCCTCACCGGTGCCGTGCTCATGGCGGTGGCCTTCACCACGCTGTTGGGCGCTATCGCGGCCACGGACCACTGGTTGTCGCACAAGTACGAATACTCCGGGGTGATCGCTCTGATGGCCTCGTTCGCGGCCGCGCTGACCAACCTCCTCGTCGCGGCCGAGATCCTGAAGGACGGTGATTACTGGTATTTCAAGGCGCTGTTCATCGTCCTGACGGTGGGCTCGGCCTGGGCTGCCTTTGCGGTGTTCCGCACATCGGTTCTGATCCCCGCTCCCAAGCGAGTGGCCGCCACGGTGATCGTCACCACGGTCATCGCGGTGGCGAACTTCGGCTACCAGAACCTCTACCAACCGTCCCAGCACGAAACCACGCCGGTCGTCAAACTGACCGTGGGGAAAAGCATGCAGAACCGGGGCGGCAAGTCGTTCTCCGTGCCGGTGGACATCGAGATCGAGAACCGCGGTGATGCGGCTTTCTACGTCCTGGGCACCGAATTCCACGCCATGGCGGAGACGGTGCACCTGAGCCGGAAGGACAGGTCCCGTCGGGAATGGCAGGGCGACTCGGAGAAATGGAGGGACTTCCAAGCGTTCAACCCGGTATCCCGTAGGGAGATCCACCAGCCCGGCCAATTGGTGTCGGCGCAGCCGTGGATGCCCGTGGGACGATGGATCTACGCCAGGGACAAGTTCTCCGCGCGAGTGGTCGTTCAGCTCCCCAAGAGGACCCCGTACGACCAGCTGACCTTCTACGCCAACGCGCACCTCACACGCAAGGACCTCTCTTCCGTAGTGCGTTTCGGTCCCCCTGCGTTCACCTGGAAGAAAGCCCAGGTGCCCGCATGGGTGAAGAGTCAGAAGGACTTCGACTCCGTCATATACAAGAGCGAGATACGGGAAAACAACTCGGTCGACGCAAGAACGAGGAAGCCGCGGTACATCACCGTGTACTGGCAGTTCGGTCTGCACGGCGTCAACATCATGGAAACAATCAACATTGCGGGCACCGGAAAGGACGAGTCCCAGGAAGTGGTGGAGAACCGGTACGGGGTACGCGTGGTGTCCGCGGGTCCGGTTGAGACGACCCTGTGGGACATCAAGAACCAACGATGACCGGCACGCCCGCGCCGGATGCCGCGGATCGTTCGTCCGGCAGGCTCTCCAGCCGGGCCACGAGGCCGGCGAGCTGTTCGGCGGTCCCAGAGCGGGAGTGCCCATGCCCAGCCGGGCCTCCCATACCACCTGGCAGCGCGTGTCGGTGTCGAACATCTCCGCGGTGAGCGGATGCCGTGCGCAGCGGCAGAGGTCGATGAACTCGTCGCCGTGCGACCGCAGGCCGTGGACGTAAGCCCGGACGGAACGTGGCTGCGGCGGGCAGCCGGCGCATCGTGGGCACGACCTCCGCGTCGAGGAACGGCTGCGAGAGGAAGAACCCGTTCTGCTTGGTACCCCACGGCCCAGCATCCCTGCCGATCGTCAGCCGCCGAGAGTCCCCATGCACGTCATGCACCGGCTCGTCGCCTGCAGCCGCGTGTTCCCCCCAGTGGCGATGGCTGGGCAGCCTTCGCTGATACGGCCCCAATGCCCGGGAGACGGTTCGAGTTGCAGGCACACGTACCCGGCCACCTTCACCACCCTCCGCCGCGACTGCACCCCGCACGTCACCCCAGTCCCCTTCACCTTCGACGCGTCCACCGGCCTGGCCCAGGTCACCACCCGGGCCAAGGCCCGAAAGCCCCGGAATGTGGCGGCGGGCTGCCCGGCGGTCCGCGTCGCGCTCTGCCAGGCGGACGGCTTTCGGCTGGGTCACCCTCGAAGGCCGGGCCACCGTCACCGACGACCCCCCGCGCCTGGCCGAGGCGGTCCGCTGCCACATCGGCCGCTACCGCCCGGCCCCGCCCGCCCCGTTGAACCTGGTCGTCGTATGGTGGGCAGCTTGTACTGGATCAGGGCGTGATGGCTGGCCTCCAGCATCTCCTCGATCCGGACGCCGGTGTGCTGCAGGAAGTCGATCGTGGCCCAGGCTCAGAACGCCCGCTCCTCGAGCAGCCCCGGATGGAGGCGTCGGCCGGACTCGTCGTAGGCCCGGAACGGAGTCGACGAGTCCTTATTTTGGCGCGTGTAGGTACGGCCCCTGAACGTGAACTGGCCGCCGAGTGGGGCGGCCTGCAGGGCGTCCATCCCCTCACGGGCTTCCGTCCAGTTCGCCCTGGCAGCGCGGACGACGGTGGACAGCAGCGCGGTGGTTCTCGCCTGGTGGGTCAGGCCGGAAAGTCCACGGCGAGCGGGGGCACCAGGCGGGAGGCCGGCCCAAGCGCTTGGCTCCGTCCGCCTGAGGATGCTTGCGCTTCCGGGTGCGTTCGGCCCAGTAGTCCATGAGGCTCGGATCGTCTTTTGATGCCGTTCCCTTGACGGGGATGTGCCTCACGATCTTGGTCCAGGCGAACTTGTACAGCTATCTCTCCGTCTCCGGTCACCGAAGACCCATCGATCCTCGCGTTGCGAGTGGTAGCGCCCTCAGTGCGGACTTCCCCGCCGGGGAGGCAGCGGTGCTTCGGCCGACGCCGCAGCCTGCCCGGTCCGCGCCGGCCGAGGCGTTGAGCCACTGCTCCGATGTACCCGTCCCCGGCACCTTGGCGCGCGGTAGTGCTGGCCGGGCGCCGGGCCGTGCGGCTATGGCAGTGAGCCGGGTTGGATCCGGTGCCTTCAGCGCATTGAGTTGCTGAGACACCAGCAGGCTCAGCAGGACGGCGGCCGTGGTGGGGTCGGGGCGCTCTTGCGGACCGGTCCTACGCTGGATGCATGGCCACCGATCCCTTGCTCAGACAAGGTCCCGACTCGACGGATCTGATCCTGCGCGGCGGCTCGCCGGCCGGGCCGGCGCGGATCGCGCTGACCTCGGCGGGGCCGGCGCTGTTCACTCCGCTCGCCCTGGTCGTGCCGACTCTGCTCGTCGCCTTCTGGATGGCGCTGGCCGGGGCGCGGGCGTCGACCGTGTTCGTGGTGGTGGGGGTGATCGCCGGGTTGGAGTACCTGCTCGGCTGGCCGGCGGTGGCCTATTCCCGGGCCCGGCGCATCCTGCGGGTGGAGTTCGCGCCGGCCGGGGTGCCCGCGTCCCTGCGGTTGGTCCGGGCCGCCAGGCCGGACGACTGGCTTCCCGTCGACACCCTGCGCGAGGTGCGGCTGACGCACGAGGTGGTGGAGCCGTACGAGGGGGACCGCAAGCCGACCGTCTCCACGCTCGCGCTGGAACTCGTCCTGCGGGGCGGCCGGGAGCGGCTCGCCCCGCTCCCGTTCGGCGGCGACCCGCAGCGGCTCGCCGACGCGCTGGAGGCCCTGCTCGGTCCGGCAGGGGTCGTGGTGGAGCTGCGCACCGAGCGCAGCACGCGCCCTCGGCCGCTGTCCAACTCCGGCTGGACCTCCGGCGGTTCGGCCTCGGCCGGCTCGGCTGGCGGCTGACCCCGGGCTGCCCGTGGCGCTCTCCGGCCGGGGAGCGCCCGTGGATGCAGCCGGCGGAAGGCGGTGCGGGGCGGCCTGCCGCTGCTTGGGCGCGTTGAGCCGCAGGGTCGGCAGGGCCGCGGTGTGGGCCTGCTCGACGGCTTCCGGGTACGCCTCGCGCTTGGCGTGCTAGGCGAGCGCCCGGTGGATGCTGGCCACCGAAGGGTGGTGTCCCTGGCGTTTGCCGGTGGGGATGATCAGGTCGGGCTGGATCTGCTCGACGGACTCGCCGCTTGCGCGGCGCCGGAGCACGGTGTGCAGCATGTCGTCGGTGATGACCGGCGGCCGGCCGCCGTGCTTGCCCTTGCGGGCCGCGGTGTCGAGCCCTCCAGCGTCGACTCGCAGATGTTCTCCCGCTCGGTCTCCGCCATCGCCGCGAAAAACGCGAACAGAAGTTTCCTCGGACCGGCGGGTTCGTAGATGCCGGGCAGGGGCCCGGCGAGCATCTCCAAACCGAGAGATCGCACCTTGCTTCCTCACGCCTCGTCAAAGGCCTCGAGCAGGCGCTCGTACGCCGGCTTCGGCCGTAGGGCTGCGTCCCATGGCAGAGAATCGGCCGTGCGCGCAGGATAGATCTTGGTGTCGGCGGTGGAACCGTACCGGTCGGTGAATCCCCATGTGGAGAACGATGTGCAGTTCGGCTCCTCCAGGCAGCCCCGCAGCTTGCCCGCCATCTCATCAGCCTGGGTCTGCCGCCCGTCCTCCTCGTCCTCACCTACGGGGACGGTGGGTCCTACTTCTCCAGCAGCGGCAGCATGGCGGACCCCGACGACGTGACGACATACGGCACCCAGGCCACGGCGGGAGTCAACAGCGGTCGTCTGACCGGTGGTGGACTGCTCGGACTGGACTGGCTCCTCGGCTGATGCGGCGCTGGCTGGGCCGCCGCTCGGGGCGACCCAGCCAGCAACCCCCGGCGTACGCACGGGGCGCGAAAGATGGACGCCATGCGATCGTCCATGCGTTCGTTGTGAGTAGGGCAGCGGTGCTCGCAGCAGGCCCAGTCACGGATGCTGCATGAGGTTGCCGCCTTCAGCACACCGCCGCAGCTGGAGTGCTGTAATGCCGGCGGGTCTGCCTCGTTGAGGTGTCTACAAGCAGGGCTCGATCCTGTCGTGCACCATGTAGATCCTGATGACCCGGCGGCCACCCAGGTATCGCGTCTCCCCCTGGCAGAACGTGCTGGAGGTGCCGTCCTTGAAGTAGACGTACCCCGACCACTCTCCTGCCTGGATGCTGTAGCCACCGGAGTTGAGGGTGTAGCTGCCCTCACAGTTCTTGGCCCAGTCGGCGATGGTGCCGCTTGACGTGTAGTACTTGTAGTGCAGGTAGTTGGGCGCGCAGACGGCCTGTGGAGCCGCCGCGGCAGTGCCGGGCACAAGACCTCCGAGGGCGGCGGCACCAGTGACGGCAGCGGCGACTAGGCACCGGCTCGTACGGTTCAAAACGATCGTCCTCCAAGCGCGAGAGACATGGGTCAGGTGTGCGGGTCGTGATGCTCCGGCGTTCCGACCACCGACAGCTGGCCACTAGCTTGAGTCGGTCAGGCCTGGTACCGCGACGGTTGGTGCCATGATTCGAGCAGGTTCGAATGGATGGCTGCGGGACCAGCAGGACCGGACAGCCGAAGGTCCCTTGAACGAGTTCACCGTGCACGCCGCCGGACTCACACGTTCTCGCTTCGCTGTCTCACCGCTGCACGAGCTCTCGCGATCTTGTGTTGGAGGCCGAATGCCAATCCCGCCGTCGCCGCTCTCGCTATGCTGGGCGGCGTCTCCGCCTGGGCCACCGCCCCACCGCTCGGCAGGCTCGGCCGTGAGAGTCCACTGGACGAATGGCGGTGAGCTGCTGCTGGACATCTTTCGCGAGGGCGGGACGCGGCTAGCATTGATTTCTGCGGCCATGCACATCTCAGTCGACTTCCACATGGGCGAAAGTGCCGGCGCACTGGAGATCCAGGTAACTCCGGACTTCTGCGTACGCGACCGCTTGCTGTTCCAATGAGGATTCGGAAGACCAGCACACCCGCCGGGTGGTGAACCAGGACGGCTGGACCCTCAAGGACGAGGAGGGTCACTCCTACACATTCCCACTTTCGCCTCGACGGGCGTTCCACGGCCCGCGTCCACCCCGGGGGCGTCACCGACGTCTTCCAGGACCGGCGGGCGTACGTGTTGAACAACGACCACGACACCGCGATGCTGCGTAACGACCGGGGCCGGTTCGTCGACGAGGTGTCCGGGTGGGTTGCCACCGCGAGCACCGCCACTGATCCCCCCTTTGCCAGTAGCTGTAGGTGACGCCGACCGGTGAGCCTGCGCCCCATGGGGGCCTCCCAACCGGTGGGGGAGAGGCTCGAAACCGGTCTGGGGCGGCACCCTGATGGGCGCTGGCTGCGCCCGTCACCGAGCCACGCCTACCGAGGACGTTGTCCCGTACGGCTCTGCCACGCACGCCGAGCGTCATCCAGGGCCAGGCGCGCCTTCGGGAGTTTGACGTCCGCATCCTGGCGGGTTCGTATGTCCTCCAACCGCTCCTTCGCCGCCTCCACTTGCTCCGTCGCCGAAAGAGCCTCCTGCAGCTCGGCCCGGGCGGCACGGACGCTTCCGGCGCCCGTAGGCTGGCCGTGCCGATGCGCCAGGTGCAACGCCTGGCCCCGTGGGGCCCGGCGAGGCTGGGCCCCACCACCGCCATGCTGGAAGCGCTCGGCAACAGTCCGGAAGCGGCGAAGAGGTTCTTCGCCGATCCGCCGACCGCGTACAACGAGGACGGCACGGTCAACCACGGTGCCACGGCCGGCCTCGGCAAGAACAAGGACGGCGAGGCGATCGACAACTACCTCGACTTCTTCGGCAACGAGAAGTGGGAGTCCTTCCCCGACGTCAACTCGCTCGACGACAAGGAACTCAAGGCGTCGCTCGGCCAGATGCCCGACGCCCTCGGCCACGCCCTGGAGGCGGCGACCCTCGGCTACCCTGCCGGCCACCCGGACGCCGGCGTGGAGCGGGACGGGGACAACGCCGCGGTCATGCAGAAGGTCATCGAGAAGTACGGCGCGGACCCGGGTCTGCTCAAGGAGCACCAGGAGACGATGGCCGACAGCCTGGGCGTCATGGGCGCCGGCTACATCGACGACATCAACTGGGCGTTGGACAAGAACGATCCGGACAGCGTGTTCGCGCCCGGCGGGAACGCGGACGGGCACATCGACTTCGCGGACACCGCGGACGGGAACGGGCGGAGCGCCGTCCGGGGCTTCCTCAGCACCCTCGGCCAGCACCCGGACGCCTACGCGACCGTCTCGACCGCGGAGCAGGTCTACACCCGAAGCGCGCTGGAAGACACAGTGGGCCCGGACGGAAAGATCCACGAGGGCGCTGCCAGGGCGACCATGCGCGTGGGCGCCGAGGTGCAGGGCATGCTCGACCAGTCCCGTGCCGACCAAGTAGAGGCGACGAACCTCAAGACCCACGAGGACTACGAGAAGGCGGTCGCCAAGCGGTCGGGCTGGGTCGAGTTCGGGGCCACGGCGGGCCTCGCGGCAGGTGTCGCCTTCCTGCCCGCGACCGCGGCCGTGGGCACGGCCGCGGTACTCATCCCGCTGGCGACGGACACCGCCAGTGGTGCCGCCGAGCAGGTCATCGGCCAGATGGTCGGCGACTTCTCCGACAACTCGGTAGATGAGCACAAGGAGAAGCTGGAGGAGCTCACCAGGGAGGAGAAGACCAAGATCTACTCCGGTGGTGAGAGCATGGCCGAGGCCCCGATGGGGGAGTTCCTGGATCGTCACGGTGTAGGCAAGGACAGCGTGTTCGGCCAGGATCTGCGCGAGTCGATGCTGATCGGCTACGGGGTCGGTAACGACCGGGAGAACCAGCAGGGCAACGACCCGGAGACCGGCTGATTCCGGTGGCCGGCCGAGGAGACATGAGGATGCGGACAGTGATCAGTCGTGGGTCGGTACGCGCGGGACTGCTCTCCGCGGCCGTGGCCGGCTCGCTGGTTCTCGGAGCCACCGGTTGCGGAGGGGACGGGGACGGGGACGAGGAGAAAACGCCCAAGGACTACAAGGCGGTCGCGGGGACACAGCTCTGCGGTGGCAATGCCGTGTCCGCCGACGCATCCAAGGCACTGAAGGTGATCACAGGGTCGTCGCGGTTCGAGGCGTCGGGCAAGGAGTACTCCGTGGCAAAAGCTGCGGCGAACCTTGTCGAGGCCTCCGCGGGCTCCACCGTGACCGAGGACGTCTGCCGTGTCTTCACGCCCATCGGCACGCCGGAGGTCCAGCTCAGGATCACCTGGGATCTGAAGGACGGCGCCCCGACCGGTACCTCGGCCCCGAAATTCACGGTGCTGAAGATGGGGGAGCGAGCCGTGACGGCGGCGGACATGGCGTACGTCTTCTTCGCGTGCCGGAGCGACAAGCTGGCCGGCTCGTCGGAGGCGGCCCACATCGTCGTGGGGGTCGAGCGCTGGGACATGCCGAAGCCGCCCGAGGGCGACGTCGAGGCGTTGAAGGACGCCTACGCGACTGTGGCGCACTCCGTCTCCCTGGCCATGGCCAAGGAACTGCGCTGCGAGAAGAACGGCGGGCTTCCCGCGGAGCCCGTGCTGGAGCCCCCGCAGCCATCGGCGACGCGGTGACGACCATGAGCGGGGCGGCCCTTCCTGTCCGGAGGAGGTGCCGCCCGCTGTGTGCGGTGCGCCACGGTTGGCGGCAGGCTCCCTTAGGTGCGGGTCCGGCGTTGGTGAGTGTTCGTCGACGGGGCAGCGCTGGGTTCAGGGGCCATGCCCCAAGCGTCGCGTACTCCAAGCCGACCGCGACGGCTTACGGCGAGAGATGGGTAATGACTTCTTCGTCCCGAAGCAACTACGGCGGGGGTGTGGCCTTGGGCTGATCTGGCTCTCACCTAGTGCAACGGTCCACAGGCGTCAGCGGTTGTCCGCTGCTGTTCGTCTGCCTTGTCACGCAGTTAGACACTCGCCACTACCTGCCCGGCGGCCTGGAGGACTTGAGGGTCTGGACGGGCGCCATGACCTACGACCAGGTGCACTCCCAGGTCTTGGGCACCCTCGACGGGATGTAGGACGCGTTTCGACGGGCGGCCCGCTCAGCGAGCAGGCCGCCCGAACAGCCATCCCCCCAGTCCCGCCACACCGTTCTTGCACTCCCGTTCTCAACGGCACGCGCCCGGCCAGGCCAGCCCCCAGGCGCCGCGTAGGAAGAACCCATCATGAACCCGTTTGCCATACCGCGGCCTCCGGAAGGGTCGTGGGCCTAGGGCCAGAAGACGTTGGTCCGCGCGTATCGCCAGCGCAACAGGCTTGGTACTACTGGCAGGTCTGCTCTGACTCCCGCCAAGGAGCGCACCTGGTCCATATGGCGCGGCTACCAGCAGGTCACCCACCTCACCGGTATCTCCACCGGCACACAGAGCAGGCAAGTATCCGTCTACCTGCGCGGCATGAACAGTGACCGCGTTCTCGGCTCCGACGGCAAGACCCCAGACCCCGACAAGCGCAGCCCGATCAGTTGGCCGACGTGGTCCGTGTCATCTCGGCTGCCTCGGTGATGGCGCGTTGTCTGAGATCGCCGAACAGCTGCATCGTGACGGCGGCCAGGACGTCGTCCCCGCCAACAGTCCGCCCGTCCCCGCGGCGGGTGGACAGGGTGAGGAGGGGGTTCTTGAGCAGCGGGGCTGGGGCTGGCTCGCCGGGCATGACCAGGCTGACTGTCCCGAACTGCTTGACCCCGCCCTCGCGGACGACCTTGGCCGCGTCCCGGGCCAGGTCCGTCAGGAACACGCTTGCGATGCCGTCCAGGTCGCGGACCATCGCCGGGACCGCCCTTACCCGCCGGCTCCTCAGCAGCCTTCTCACTCCGGCCTCGAACCGGTGGGCGCCGGCCACACCACTCGGTGTACGCGCCCCGCGGCGCTCACGAAGAGACACGAGCGCACCATCGGCGTTGCGTACCTCGCCCATCAGGCCGTGGAAGGTCGGGCTGTGCAGGTACCACGCCGATCCCACCTCCAACTCGACGTTCCGGTCGATCGCCGAGATGAGGTCCTTGGGAATCAGCCTCTTCATGGTCTCCTCGGCCGCCGCGCTTCTGGCCCCGTCGATGATCTCCGTCAGCACGGTCCGTGTCACCGACGCGGCGGCCCACGCGGCCGGCCGGGAGACGGGCAACGAGGTCACGTCCCTGAACACCGCTTTGACGAGCTGAGGCCTGAAGGGCAGGTCGGTCACGACGGAAGCGGTCCGCGGACCGCTGCGTTCGGTGCGTAGGGGTTGTGTGGTCATCGAAGAATGTGCTTTCTGCTGTCGGAGGGGTCAGTGGCCCGTGCCGCACCGGGCGGCGAGGCCACAGAGCTCTGCGGAGGGCGTCGATCCGGCACAGGGCCTGCCGGGCGGGGCCGCCGGCACACAGAGGTGCAGGCGACCTCGCCCGGGTTCTCGGCGTTCCGGCGACCGTGCGTGCGGCAGGGGGTGCCGCCCGGGCTACCCGCTGTGGTGCGGCGCGCTGTGCCGGTCAGGCGACCTGGTACCTGCCGACTTCCAGGAAGTGGCGCAGTGCTTCGGGTGTGTTGTCGTCGAGGGCGGCGTTGGCTGCCGCGCGCAGGGCCGGGCTGACGGACGGGTCGGCGAGGATGCGGGCGATGGCGACGCGGTCGTCCTCGGCCTGGGCGATGCGGTAGCCGGTCTCCAGCCAGGCGCGGATCGCGTCGGAGTCGTCGGCGTCCAGGAGGGCGTTGACCTCGGCGATGACGCGCCGGCCGCTGTCGGGGTCGGCGAGCAGGCGCGTGATGGCGACGCGGTCGTCCTCGGCCTGGGCGATGCGGTAGCCGGTCTCCAGCCAGGCGCGCATAGCCTCGGGGTCGTTGGCGTCCAGGAGGGCGTTGGCTTCTCGTGTCACACGCCGGCCGCTGTCCGGGTCGGCGAGGATCCGGACTATGGCCACCCTCAGGTCGTCGGCGTCCGGCTCGTCCGCGGACGAGGGCACCGGAGACGCCGTCACCGCGGTCGGTGCCGCCGTGGCGGCGAAGGACGGGGTGGCGAGCAGCAGGGCCGGGGCGAGGATGCCCGCGGCGATGCAGGGCGTTACGCGATGAAGTCGCAAGGGGAGTGCTCCTCTTCGTTTGCTACGGAGGTGAGTTGAGGACGCCTCAGGGCGTTCACTTCGGTAATGCTGCCACTTGGGTCTGACAGTGGCAGTTGCCCCGCTGCGGTCGCAGGGCACCGTCGTCGCGGACGCGACCGGCGATGGCGGCGCGGCCTCGAGAGGGGTGGCCTCAAGCGCTGCTCGTGGCTGTCGGGGCATGATCGGGGCGAGACGATTCCTGGGGGCACGTCAAGGGAGCCGCCCACGGGCACTCGTGCTCCCCGCGCCCGCGCGGATAGTCCCAACATCACGTCGCGGACCGACGCCGCGGCTCCGTGCTCCCCGCGCCCGCGGGGACGGTCCCGCGCCGGCTGCACCGGCTTCTACGGCGTGGGAGAACCCCCGGCACCGGACACCGCGCACCAATGCAACGAGAATTGGCGGACAGCCCCTAGGCTCCCGGGATGACGGCCGGTATGTTGCGCCCCTGCCCGCCGCGAGGCGGGCACGGTGAACGGCTCATCATGGGGGTAGCGTGCGCGACTTCAGCCTTCCGGCACTGGTGGAGACCCTGGCGGCGGGAGGCCTTGCGGACTCGGTGTACGAGGTGGCGGAACGCGACCCGAAACTGGAGCAGTTGGCGCGGTGCGACCCCCTGGACGACCAGAGATGGTGTGCGGTCACCGCGGCCGAGTTCCGCGACGAGGTCCTGGCGCTGGCCAAGGGGCTGCTGGCCGGCGGGATCCAATTCGGTCACCGCGTCGCCGTGATGTCCCGCACCCGTTACGAGTGGACGCTCTTCAGCTACGCGTTGTGGTCCCTCGGCGCCCAGGTGGTCCCCGTCTACCCCACCTCCTCGGCGGACCAGGTCCGCTGGATCCTGTCGGACGCGCAGGTGGTGGCCGTCGTGGTGGAACACGAGGACCATGCCATGACCGTGGGGGCGGTCTGCGACCAGCTGCCGCTGCTGAGGGCGATATGGCAACTGGACGCCAACTGCGTCCAGTGGCTGGCGGACGCGGGCTGGGGCATCCCCGACGACGTGGTGCACCAGCACCGCAGCGCAGTGCAGCCGGGCTCGGTCGCCACCATCGCCTACACCTCCGGCACCACCGGCCCCCACCCCAAGGGCTGCCTGATCACCCACGCCGGTCTCGCGGCCGAATGCGACACCCTGAACGCGGGCTGGCGGGAGGTCCTCGCCGAGCCCGGTGAACAGCCGGCCGTTCTGGCCTTCCTGCCCCTCTCCCACATCTACGGTCTGATGGTGCAGGTCGTCTGCATGCGCGGTGGCATCCGGCTGGGGCATCAGCCGGACCTGTCCCCCGCCGCGCTGCTGCCCGCCCTGGCGTCGTTCCGGCCGACGTACGTCTTCGCCGTGCCGTACATCTTCGAGAAGATCTTCCATTCGGCCAGGCGTTCGGCCGAAGCAGCCGGCCGGGAGGCGCTCTTCGACCGGGCCGCGGACGTCGCGGTGCGCTACGCCGAGGAAGTGGAGCGCCGGGACAGGGGCGAGGGCTCGGGGCCCGGACCGCTGCTGAAGGCCTCGCACACCGTCTTCGACCGTCTGGTGTACGGGCGGCTGCGGGCCGTCCTCGGCGGCCGGGTCCGGTACGCCACCTCCGGCGGGTCGAGTCTCGACCGGGAACTCGGCCTGTTCTTCGCCGGAGCCGGGGTCACCATTCACGACGGATACGGGCTCACCGAGACGACCGCCGCCGTCACCAGCCAGCCACCGGGCCGGCCCCGCTTCGGGACCGTCGGCAGACCCCTGCCCGGCTGCTCCGTCCACGTGGCACGGGACGGGGAGATCTGGGTCCGCGGGGACGTCGTCTTCTCCGGCTACCTCGGCGATCCGGCGGCCACCGGGTCGGTGCTGCGCGACGGGTGGTTCGCGACGGGCGACGTGGGCCGGCTGGACGACGACGGCTTCCTGGTCATCACCGGACGCAAGAAGGACATCCTCATCACCAGTGGCGGCAAGAGCGTCAATCCCCGGGTGCTCGAGGAGCGGCTGCTCAGACATCCCCTGATCTCCCAGTGCCTCGTCGTAGGCGACAACCGTCCCTTCATCGCGGCACTGATCACCCTGGATCCCGAGGCGTCCCAGCACTGGTGCCGGCTTCGCGCACAGCAGCACGCCCGCCCCGGGGAGGCGCCGATCAACGAGGAACTGCGTGGCGAGATCCAGCGGGCCGTGACGATGGCGAACGCGGCGGTCTCCCAGGCGGAGGCGATCCGCGCGTTCCGGATCATCCCGAACGAGTTCAGCACGGCCGACGGCCTCATGACGCCGTCGCTGAAGCTGCGTCGCGCCGCGATCGTGCAGGCGTACGCGGCCGACATCGAAGCGCTGTACGGCTCCTGAGGGCCCCTCACCGGTGGTCGGACCGCCTCGTTGCTGATCGGGTGCGCCGCTGGTAGATCGCGGCGTCGGAGACGCCGACAGCGGCCGCGGCCGCGAGGACGGTCGTCCCCGGAGTGCGCAATTCGGCGAGGAACCGGGCGACGCGCTCCGGGGCCAGCCGCATGGGCTTGAGGAAGCCGTGCGGCACCGAGGCGGCGCTGATGACGTCGCAGGCGGCCGCGAAAGCCGGGTCGTCACGCGCCACGTTCCCGGGTCTCCGGTGCCCAGGATCAGCTCGGCGCGGGACGGGCAGGCCGAGGGCCAGGAGGCGGAGGTAGTCGGCGCGCAGGGCGCGGCCGCGTTCGTCGAGGGCGTCCCGGTTCCGGCCGGCGAGCGCGACGGCCAAGTGGGTGTTGGTGCGGCCGCACTCAGACGGCACGCAGGTCGATGCCCAGCCCGGCGGCCGCTTCGTCGACGGCCTGGCCGTGCCGCAGGGCGGCGATGAGCCGGTCGGCGAGGAGGGCGGACAGCGGGGCGGGGGCCGTCGTGCCCGCACCCTAAGGGCGGCGCGCACGGCTGCGCTCCGACCGGGGAAGTCGCGCGACCCGAGCCCAGCCCGCTCGAGGGGGTGGCGGTCACCACTTGCCTGTGGAGAGGGGCGGGGCGGCCGGCGGGGCGCCGGGACCTTCACGGTGTGCGCCTTGGCCGGGGCTCGGGCTGCAGGACGCTACTCCCGGCATCGTTGGACGGCCCGCCGTGGAAGCAGCAACCGTGGATCAGGCACGAGAGGCCGTGGATCGTGGTCGTTCCAAACCATCCGCAGAAGAGGTGCGTAGTGCTTCAGGTGCCCCCGAGGACATGCCTGAAGTACGCGTACCGCGGGCGCACAAGGAGGTCGGGCTGGCATCCGGCCGACTGGCGGCTACGGGTTGGGGCGGATGGCTTGAACGCCGTTACTCGCGTACGCCTTGAGTCTCAGGGTGAGCAGGTACCGGCCGGTGGGGTGGTGGGGGGAGGGGCCGGCGACGATATCGGCCATGCCCTGCGGCCCGGGACCGATATCGTCGTCGGCCCCTGGGGGAAACTCCGCCGTTCAGCCCATCAAGGGCGCCGGACGCAACGCCGAAAAGGATCAGGCGGAGTCGCCCCGCTCCTGCCGGTCCAGCATCCCTCCGCGTCACTGGCCGCCCCGTGATACGGCGGTCCCGTATTCCGGCCGTCAGGCCCGGAGGAGTTTCCGCATGCGTGTCTTCCTGCCCCTGACCGCCGTCACCACCGCCGCACTCCTCCTCAACGCGGTCGCCGGCGCCAATCCCGCCGCAGCGGACCGAAACCCGGACAGCACACCACTGATCAAGGTGTCCCGGGGCGACCCGTATGCGGATTGCACCATCGGTAGGAGGTCCCCCGACAGCGTCGTCTACCCGGGCACCGAGGTCGAACCGTATCTGTCCGTTGATCCGCGCGCCCCAAGCGCGTGGTCACTGTGTTCCAGCAGGATCGCTGGAATGATGGCGGCGCCCGTGGCCTGGCGGCCAGCTGGACAACTGACGGCCACACCTTCCACCGGAGCGCGCTGCCGTTCAGCCTGTGTGCCCCCGGCGGCGCGGACTTTGAACGGGCCTCCGACCCTTGGGTGAGCACCGGACCGGACGGTACCGTCTACGCCAGCGGAGAGGGCGTCGACTTCACGAGGAGCACACGCAGCGCCCTCCTGGCCGCCACCTCCCGCGACGGCGGCCGCACCTGGCAGAACCTCACCACCACGCACGTCGACCAGCAGCCGTTCTTCAACGACAAGCCTTCGCTCACCGCCGACCCGGTCCGCCACGGCACCGCCTACCAGGTCTGGAACCGCCTCGACAACGATCCGCCCGGCCCCAGCTCCCTCGACGGTCCGGGTTACATCTCGCTCACCCGCGACGGTGGCCGCACCTGGAGCAAGGGCCGCGCCTTCGTCGACACCAGCACCGTCCCCAACACTCAGACCATCGGCCATGTGATCGTCGCCAACCGGCGCACCGCCACCCTGTATGACTACTTCGACCAGATCACCTACTCCGATGACCTGAACACCGTGACAGAAGCCCACTACGCGATGGTCACGTCGACCGACGCCGGAAAGACCTGGAGCGCGCCGGTGATCGTGGCCCGGGACACCTCTGTACCAGAGGTCGACCCGAACGACCCCGACAAACCGCTGCGCGCCGCGGCCACCCTGCCCAGCCCGGCCGTTGACCCCGAGACCGGCGCGTTGTACATGGCCTACGAGGGCTCAGACTTCTCCGGCGGTAAGTTCGACTCCGTCCAGCTCGTGCGCTCCACCGATGGCGGACGCACCTGGGAGACCCCGCAGCTGATCAGCCCGGAAGGCGTGCCGGCCTTCTCACCGTCGATCGCGGTCGACGAACGGGGCACAGTCGCGCTCACCTACTATGACCTGCGCTTTCTCAAGCCGGGTGACACCACCACCCTGCCCACCGCCTACCAGTTGGTCACACTGCCGCATGGAGACCCCGAGCGCCGGACCGAACGACGGATCTCACGGGTCTTTGACTGGCTGCAGGCGCCGTTCGCCGGGGGCTACTTCCTCGGCGACTACCAAGGCCTGGTGGCGGACGCAAAGCGAGTACGAGCGGTACTCACCGAGACCCACTCCGGCTCACCATCGAACCGCACGGATGTGTACACCGGCAGTCTCCGCACCCGGTGACCGACCCAGGACAGACATCCGATGCGGGTCGTGTCATAAACGATTCACGGGGTGGCGAGGCCGACCCCGGTGGTGAGGCCGGTGGCCCATGTGTCGGCCTGGCTGCGCCGCGGCTTGGGCTTCTCTCCCTCACCGGCCGTGCGATGCCGAGGATGTGCTCGAGCACCCATTGTTGTGCGCAGGTGAGCCTAATTCAGCCGAGTCGCTACGTGCGCGTACCCAGCACCCCAGTCAGCTGCCGAGGCCGGGAGTCTGACGGCGGCTCGGGTGCGGCGGTCCGGCGGCCGCCGGTCGGGGGAGTGGGCCCTCCCTTTGGGGAGCAGCGGGGCGGGGCCCGGCCGTCGTGTCGCTGGGGCGTGCCCGCGCGCGCTGCGCACTCGCGGATCGCGCGCTGCGCGCGCTCACGCCCGGGTGAGAGGCCGGGTCGCTGCGCGCCCCGGACGCGCCCTGCGCACGCTTTTCCTGCCCCTCAACCCCACCGTGCCCGCTGCGCGGTCCTCCGGCGGGCCCGTCCGGTGCCGGGGCAGTCGCTGTGCGTGGCCCCGCCGCCTGCGGCGGCCGGACGGGCGGGATCCTCACCGCTGCGCGGGGTGGATCTGACCTCGCGCGCGGTCCTGCTCGCGCCGGCGGCGGGCGCGCAGTGCTGCCTGGCGGCACTACGCGGGTTCAGCCGTAGTCGGCGGCTCGATCAGGTCTGTGAACTCTGCAGGGTCGGATGGCGTGGGTGACGGAATCCGGAGGCGGGCTGACCGAAGATCTCTCGGGGAACGTTCACGTCACTGGGCCGGGGAACGTTTCCGTGCTGACGCGAGACCGGAGGAACCGCCATGGAGCCGGATGACCAGATCATGCGGGGTCCCGGGGAGCAGAGAGTCGCTGAAGCGGCGGAACGCATCGTGGCCGAGGGCCGGCCACGGCTGCACCGCACCTGGACGTCGCTGGTGGCGACCTCGCTGCTGGGCGGTATCGACGTCGGTGTCGGTGTCATGACGCTGCTGTTCGTGCGGCACACGACCGGCAGCGAACTTCTGGCCGGACTGGCCTTCTCCGTAGGGCTCATCGCTCTGTTGCTCGGGCACAGCGAGCTCTTCACGGAAGGGTTCCTGGTGCCCGTCGCCACCGTCATCGCCGGCGCGGCCACCTGGCTCGATCTGGTGCGCATGTGGGCGACGGTCCTGGTGATGAACCTGATCGGCGGCTGGCTCTTCATGTGGCTGGTCATGCAGGCCTACCCGGACCTGCACCGCACCGCGGCTGCTCTGGGCGCGCACTTCGTCGACGCAGGCTACACACTGGGCACCTTCTGCCTCACCGTGCTGGGCGGCGGCGTCATCACCCTCATGACTCGCATGCATCACGGCACCGAGTCCATGACCGGGAAGATCATCGCATCGATCACCACCGCGTTCGTCTTGGCGGGGCTCGGGCTGTGGCACTCAGTGCTGGACTCCCTGATCGCGTTCGCCGGCCTGCACACCGGCAGGACGTCTTACGGTTACGCCGACTGGCTGAGGTGGCTGGCCTGGGCGGTCCTTGGCAACATCGTCGGCGGCCTCCTGCTGACGACCGGACTGCGCCTCATTCGCAGTGCCCCGGTGCTCAGCGCGGACGACGAGTCGGCGAAAGCCGACTCCTGACGCCCGCGAAGTGGGCATGAAGCCCCGCGACTCCATCTCGTCCGCTGACCACCGACCCTCCAGCCCGCTTCACCTACCGGCCTGCCCCTCAGTTTGTGTCCGGGGCAGGTGAATCGTGACCAGGCAGCGCACCGGGAGAGGAGCATCTGGACGGTACGGGGGTGAGCCTGGAGCACGCCGTCTCCTCCACGGTCAGCTGGGTGCGAGGCGCGATCGAGGTCGACCAGTGGCTCGTCGAGCGACTCCAGGTGCCCCAGAGCTGAAGCTGAGAACTTCCACCGAAGGCGGGCCGCACCCACTAGGTGCGGTCCGCCTTCGGTGTTCCGCGCTCATGGGGTGTCGTCCTGGCGCGCCGCAGCATGAGGGTCAGGGCGTGGGTCCGCACGCGGCCCGGTGTGGCGGAGTGCCGGAGGTGTTAGGGATCCCCAACCCCCGCCCCATCACGGCAGGATGTGGGCATGAACGAAGCATGGGCCGCCATCATCGCGGCCATTGCCGGCGGTGTATTCGGCATCGCAGGCATCCTCGCCGGCATCTATGTCGGCCGCCGACAAACGAGCGACCAAGCCGACGTCGAACACCAGCAGTGGATACGCGGGCAACGGCAACAGACCTACACCCGGTTCCTCGCCGCCTGGGATACCGCCATCAACCAGACTGGACCGATCCTCACCCACCTGAGCGACCACCTCAGGCTCGGCGGAAGCCGCGGCATGCAGGGCTGGGCGCTGAACGTAGCGACAGTGGTGAGGGACCTTCTCGGTGCGACGGGGCCGGCGGTGAAGGCTGTGGAGAGTGTGCAGTTGCTCGGTCCGGCGGACGCGGCGGCCAGGGCGAGGGCGATGGGGGACGGCTTGAACGACGTGGTGAACGAGTTGGTCACGTTCGCTCGTGATGAGCGAACACCGGATGAGGTGGATGACAAAGGGATGGAGCTGGTGGAGCGACTGCAGCAGTTGCACGAGCTGCGTGGCCTCTTCTTCGAAGAGGCGCGGATGGTGATGGCGAAGCCGCCGTCTCCGGGGGTGTGAGCGGTGACCGGCAGGCGTGCGCCTGATCGTTGATCGGGTGCGCCGCGTGCACCGCGGGCCCTGGCCGGCCACTCCAGCCAGGGCCCGCTCCTTCGGCTGCCGATCCTGGACCGGGTGACGAAAACGAGCCCAGTGCCAATGAGCGCGACGGTACGGAACCGCGCGACGCGCACGAGACATGGCCCATCCGCGAGGAGCTTCCGGAACGCACCTGCGCATGGTGTGGCGACCCCGTCGCCTACAGCGGCCGAGGCCCCCGCGCTACTGCAGTCCGGTGAACCGCCGCCGGGCATAGGAAGTGCACACAGCATGGGCTCGCGCAGAGCGACCCGTCAGCGAGGGCGGCACGACCCGTGAACCGATCCGCGAGGTGATCCGGCAAGGACCGGGCGGCCAGTGACTCCCACAAGCTCGATGAGGGTCTCCTCGTTGAGTGAGGTCTGCCCTTCCAGCGACCAGAGCCGCCAGTCATCAGCGCGCTCCTGAAGCAGCTCCATGTCCACCCCGTCCGTGAAGGTTGCCGCCCTGTTGAGCGGGTGCCGATGGCGGGCGACGATGAGAGAACCCCAGTACCCCGTGTGATTGCTCCGTGTCTGAGAGTCACTGCTTGGCGGCGCTCGCTAACCCACGCCTCCAGGCCCAGACGCACGCTCACGCCCTCACTGTCGGCTCTCCCAGTCCCGCAGCCATTGTTCGAACTCCGTGGCGACGATGCGCTCGTCATGCACGCCGGCTGCGTCGTCGGAGGTCAGCCAGACGATGGGCGGGCCCATCACCGCCGGCCTCAGGAACCCGTGGCCCTCGGGGGCGACGACGTCCTGGGGCAGCATCCCGGTGGCCGTCGCGCCTCCGGGCAGCAGCAGGTTGACGGTGACGCCCGTGCCCCGCAGGTCGGCCGCCATGATGCGGGACAGCGCCTCGCTGCCGGCACGCGACGGCCCGTAGGGAACGAAGCCGGCGCGTCGCATGGTCGAGTGGTTGATCGAGATGTTGACGATGCGGCCACCGCCGGATGCCAGCATCCGTGGCGTGATCTCGCGGGCGACCAGGAAATAGCCGGTCAGGTTGGTGTCGATCACCGCGCGGAAAGCGTCGGACGGTACCTCCCAGAATCCCTGCGGCTGTGTCATGAAGCGCGGGTTGACTGTGCGCATGCCGATGCCGGCGTTGTTCACCAGCATGTCGATGCCACCGAGCCGCGACCACGCTCGGTCGACGGCCCTGGCCACCGACGACTCGTCCCGCACGTCCATTTCGACGCCGGTCGCCCCTGGCAGCCCTGCGGCGACGGACTCCGCACGCTCGCCGGACCGTCCGGTCAGCGCGACGGTGGCTCCCGTCGCGGCCAGGGCGGAGGCCATGGCGAGTCCGAGTCCGCTCGTCCCGCCGGTCACCAGCACTTTCATCGGATTACCTCTGTCCTGAGAACCGGCCTGGCAGGTCAACGGTCGCGCCCACCGCCGCGTTGACAGTCGCCGTTCCCGACCGTGGTCCTCGGTGGCAGGGCGTACCCGTGGGCGGAAGTCCGTGACCGGAACTATAGGGATTGGAGCACGCTCGAAGTCCAGCCGCGGCGGCTTATGGCCCGTCCGGATGGTATGCCCGAGGTCGTACGGGTGGCGCCGCTCAGGGCCATCCGGGTGACGTGGCCCTCAGCGCACGCTGGCTCACGCCCTCGCGGCTGCCGCGAGGGCATTCGTCACGCCGGTACGCGGACGCTCGCAAAGCTGAACCCGCACAGCGGTCATTCAAGCGAAACAGGCGTGGGCTGGTCTGGAATGACCGGCGTGTGCAGCCTGTACCGCCGACACGCTCGCCAGCGGTGAGCGGCGATGCGGGCACACGCACCCAGAAACCATTTACACCGGTATCGGTTCACTCGGTTCACTTCGAGGGCTGGTCACCGTGGTCGTCGCGGAGCGTGTCGCGACGTTCCTGCTCGCGCTTGGAGAAGGCGGCTGCCCGGATCGCCTCGTCACTCTCGAAGCCCGAGCCCAGCGCGCCGCCCACCGTGGCGACCGAAGCGACGAACCAGGACAGAGTCCAATACTCCGCGGCATGCAGTGGGGTCCGTGTCATGGAGGCGAAGACGCGGTCGTTGAGGATGAACAGGGCCCACACCAAATTGATGACGATCAAGCCTCCGTAGCAGACGATCACCCCGATACCCACGGTCATGACCGTCGAGGCGTTGTAGAGGCTCGTCCTCTTCCTCTCCTCCGGCGAGGTGTCTGTTGATCGATGCCACAAGTGCGCGTTCACGATCAGCCAGCCGATCATGAGCGTCACAGACCCCACCATGGCGATCAGAAGGCGTGGCGTACTCAGGGCCTCGGACAGGCTCCAGATGGTGGAGTTCATGGTGGCGATGGCTCCCGTGGCGAGGGCGGCCGCCAGGGCTTTCGTCAGCCCCGGCACCAAGCGCCACGGCTGGTTGGCGCGGACCATACCGCCGAGCACCCTCAGGTAACCGCGCGGCCCGCTGACGACGTACCGCAGATCAGCGGTCTCCTCCTCACCGATAGGGCCCCGGTGAATCGGCGCGAGACGACTGACGAAGCGCCCCAGCGGCTGACGCTCCGGAGGTTTCTCAGCCCCGGTGGCTTGCGGACTCGCCAAGCTGAGCACGGTTTCTTCCACCGCCCGCATGGCTCTTGTCTGAAGACGCAGGCCTCCCAGCGGAGGAAGGGACAGTAGCGCCAAGCCGTGCTCATGACTCAGATCCACGACGAGCTTGCGCCCGTGCGTGTGCAGCGGAAGATCGGTGAGGGCCACGACGATGTCCCAGTTCTCCCCTCGCCTGCGGTCCAAGATCCTGCGCGTCAGTGTGGACAGGTCCTCGGTCCCCGCGGTGAAGGGCTCACTGACCACCTCCACCGCGAACCGCCGCCCTTGCCCCGACTTTTTGGCGAGCCGGGCAGGAAGTACCCGGGCCATATGCTGCGCGATCTCCGTCGGCGCATCCGGATCCGCCAAGAGAGCCACGACCGTAACGCCCTGCGACGACTCCCGCATGACCGGACCCTCCTCGTCGGATACCCCGGCGCTCACCAGTGCCCAAAATGTCCTGGATGTAACGTTGCCGCCTATGACCGCTGCCGATTCGCCGACGGAGGTCAATGTCCTGTTTCATGCGCGAATTGCGCAGGCTTGAGATACTGAATCTTCACCAGTAGGCGCGCACCAGACCCGCCAGCGCGCCCCCACGCTGCTCCTCGCCCGCTACGACGGCGAGCCGCAGCCGCGCATGGTCGCCCGCACCACCCTTCTGCGCGGTCCCGCGCAGCACGAGCTGGCCGATCGCATCCACCCCGCCGACCCCGACCACCCGGTCCGGGCCGATGAGCCGACCACGGCCAACGAGTCGTCTACGTACCAGGCCGGACGGTCAACGGCATGGCCGGCGCCTACCGGGGCGAGGCCAAGACCGATGCCCGCGACGCCTACCTCATCGCCGAGACAGACCGTTTGAGAAGGGACTTCGCCCCCCGTCGAGGTGCCCACGAACCAGATTGCTGACCTGGCTCTGCTCACGACACACCGCTCCCACTTGATCGCCGACCGGGTCCTTCTGCTCAGCCGTCTCCACGACGTGCTCAGCGGCATCAGCCCTGCCCTAGAAGCGGCCTTCGACCACGCCGGCCACAAGGGCGCCCTGGTCCTGCTCACCGGCTACCAGACCTCCGGCGCCCTGCGCGGCTGCGGCCAGGCCCGTCTGACCCGCTGGCTCGCCGCACGAGGCGTGCGCCACGCCGAAACGGTCGCCGCCATCGCTCTCACCGCAGTGCATGCCCAGCACATCCAACTGCGCGGCCGCGACAGGACACGGCCGCGGGCATCACCGCGGACCTGGCCACACAAGTGCACCGCCGCTGCGAGGGCAAGGCCGAGCACTTCCTCGCTCTCGTCGGCATAGCTGCCGCCCCCATTGGCTACCGCCGGCTCAGCAGCTGAGCCGGCTCAAGCCTGCTGTGTCGGTGGCAACCCATAAGGTGCGCGCAGCGTCTCCGAGGAGGAGGTTCCGTGGGATTTTCGGGTCACCTGGTCTTTGCTCGTAGCAAGCGTCCGCTGCTGGAAGCTCCCGTGTTCGACGGCATTCATCAGGAGCTGAAGGACACCGTGCGTGCGTGGTGGCCGCGACCGGGCGGTTGGCAGACCCTCCAGTTCGATCACGGACTATGGGAAGAGGAGTACCTGTCCGCCCTGGTCGGATGGACCGGCGCACCGGCCTGCGTCGCAGACGTCTCTGAGAGCGACATCGCCCTCGTGACCGGGCTGGGAACCAACAGGCAGCATTGGCAGGCGTGGCTCAACCTGGATAACGCTGCGGCACTCCTCACCGAGGAACCCGAGGATCTGGACGACGTGAGCCTTTGGGTGGGCACACCCGAGTTCAACGAGGCTGTGAGGCGCAAGCGCGCGGAGCTCGAAGTGAAAGTTCCAGCCGACGCTGAAGGCGCCCTTGTTTGGGCGGCAGCGGCTGGCATCCCAGCCACAGGGCAGCAGCCCCGGATCGAAGAGCTACTGCGCTCGCGGGAGACCTTGGCGGAGGACCTCTTCAGCGCGCTGCTGGACGAGTTGGGCTTTCCCCAGGCCGCCCAACCCTCACCGGAGCCATAAGAAACGACGTCTAAGACTCCGCCGACCTAGTCTTCGTCCTCCAGGCCTGCCGTCCGTCGGTGAGTGTTTCCCCAAGCCTGGCGAGCAAGATCGACGGTATGGTTCCGCGAAGTCGTCTAGTGGGGAGGGAGCGAGAATATGCGGCCTGATGGGGCTGAGGTTGCCGAGACACCGATGCCGGAGGTGCTAGAAGCGCTTGCGGATCGGCTCGAGGAAGAGACAGTTGCGTCTTTGGAAGCGCTGCGTCAGCAGGCCGCTCGTCTACGGGCGGAAACTGCTGCAACGGTGGCCTCTCTGCGAGAGCAAGCTGCTCGTTTGCGTGATGACCGAGACTTCCGCTGCTAAAAGGTCCTGACAAAGGCGTTGGACGTGGCGGTGATGAGGCAGGTGGCGAGGCAGAGGAAGGCCTCGAGGATGTGGTCGCGTCGTTCCCAGCGGATGCGTAAGCGGCGAAAGCCACGGAGCCAGGAGATGGTGCGTTCCACCACGCTGCGGACAATACCCAGGCCAGAGCCGTGTTGCACGCCTCGCTCAGCGATCACGGGTCGGGTGCCGCGCTGCCAGAGGAGGCGCCGGTGCTTGTCGTGGTCGTAGCCGCGGTCGGCGAGGAGCGCGTCAGGCCGGCGTCTGGGTCCGGCGCCATCCGCACCGAGTGGCGCGGCATCGTCGCCGACCGGCTGGAGAAGTATTCCGCCACGGGTGCCTACTCCGACGAGGCCGAGGCCGTAGCCGCCGCCATGCGCTCCGGGAACATGACCAAGCGCATGTCCCCGCCCACCGTCGTCGCCGACGCCATCGGCAAGGCCGTCACGGGACGCCGGCCCAGGACCCGCTACGCTACCGGCTTCGGCGCACGCCCCCTCATCGGCCTACGGCGCCTCCTCAGCGACCGCGCCTTCGACACCCTGGTCTCCCGGTCGATGGGTCCCCCTCGCTGATCGCACCCGCAAGGCCAGGAACGCGGCACATCCGACGACCGAACGGCGGCGTCAGTCCTCGATGCACGGCCGCAGCAAACTCCACGGCGGTCAGACGCGGTCCGGTGTGTGAGCCACGGTCTGGGCACGCACCGACGCCGAACTCGCCCGGCGCGTCGTGATCTCGCGCGTGCAGTAGAGCGCGATGGCCGACACGCCCACGGCGAGGGGGACCCATTCCGGTGAGACGAACCAGACGTACTGGAACCAGAACCGATGATCCGACACCACTTCCCTGAACGTGCCGAGTACCGCGAGGGTGTTGACGCCGACGAGGCTGTAGCCGATTCCACGCGTCCGGCGCCTCGCCCGGGGGGTGAGGGCTGCGGTCACGGCCAGGAGACCTGCCAACGCGAGAGTGGAGATCCCGCCGACGCGAAGCCAGCGACTCCAGTCGATCCCGCCAAGCGATGCGTCGTCGGCAATGGACACCGCGACCACCACGGCGTAGGCGCCGAAGAGGAGCATCGGCGCGAGGAATCGGAGCGACAGGGCCACGTGTGCCTGCCAGTGGGGTCGTGCCCGGACGGCGAACCACGCGATCAGCCCTCCAGTGGCGACGGCGACCGCACCGGCGCCGCTGGCTACGTCGCGACCGTCGGAGACTCCGTCGAGATTGACCGCGGTCACCGTGGCGGCCACCAGCGTGGCGAGGAACCAGACCGCAACCGCGATCCAGGAGCGCGCCACAGCAGGCTTCCCGGAAGCCGAGCCGACCGAAGGCGGCGACGGCAGAGGCTCCGGCAGCGGCGCGGTCGCCGCCGGCACGGGATCGGACGCGGCCGCGAGCCTGCGCAGGGCCCGGGCGGCGTCGGCGGCGTCCGCGTACCGCTCTGCGGGGTCCTTGCGCAACAGCTTGAGCAAGGGAGCGTCCCATGCCCCTGGCACACCCTCGGCCGCGGAACTGGGCGCGGGCGGCTGCTGACTCAAGTGCGCCGTCAGGTAGCCGACACTGTCCGGGGCCTGGAACGGCAGCCTGCCGGTGACCAGTTCGAAGAGCAGGCAGCCCAGGGCGTACAGATCGCTCCTCGGTTCCGGGTAGCCGCGCGCCTGCTCCGGTGCCATGTAAGGGGGCGTGCCCACGATGAACCCGGTCTGGGTCAGCCGGTCCGCGGTCGCGTAGGGGTCGGCGGCGCGAGCGACACCGAAGTCGAGCACCTTCACCGATCCGGCAGGTGTGACAAGGATGTTGGACGGTTTGATGTCCCGGTGCAGGATGCCGTGAGCGTGCGCGTCACCCAGTGCGTCACAGATCTGAGCACCCCAATGGGCCGCCTCAGCGAGATCGACGGCCCCTTTGCGGATCTTGGCATCGAGGCCTTCGCCACGCACCAACTCCATGACCAGAAAGGGCGCCGTGCCGCTCTGCGTAGTGCTCTCGCCCAGATCGTGGACGGTCACGATGTGCGCATGCTCCAGCCGGGCCGTGATCCGCGCTTCGCGCAGAAAGCGCGCGCGGGCCTCATCGCCACGGCTTCCGCCGCCGGCGAGTAGGGAGATCACTTTCACGGCCACCGGCCGGTCCAGCGTCTCGTCCCGCGCCTCCCACACCTCGCCCATGCCGCCCTCGCCGAGCTGCCGGACCAACCGGTACCGGCCCCCTAGTAGCTGGCCCTCCACAACGCCCCCCCAATCGTGGACTCACCGTGACTCTGCGCCCCGAGCCCCTCGATCATGGCACTCGGCGCAGTGCATCACACGCGATGTCAGAGACACCGGGGGAAGCGATTTCAGCTCTTCCCTGTACGACGTCGCTCGGACGAGGCTCAAGCGTGTGGTCGGCCGCGCGCTCCTGGGTGGTTCGGGGCGAGCCCTTTCACCGGCGCGCGGCCGTCACCGCATCCGGGGTGCCCCGGGATCAGCCCAGCCGCTTCAGCAGCTCCTGCGCCACCCCCGCCGAGGAGGCCGGGTTCTGACCGGTGATCAGATTGCGGTCGACGACCACGTGCGGCGCCCACGGCGCGGCCGTCCGGACGTCGACGCCCGCCTCGGTCAGCCGGTCCTCGAGCAGCCACCGGACACGAGGGGCCAGGCCGCCCTGCGTCTCCTCCTCATTGGTGAAGGCGGCCACCGGGCGCCCGGCGAAGGCGTTCGCCCCGTCGGCGCGCACCGCCGCGAGCAGCGCGGCCGGACCGTGGCAGACGACGGCGAGCGGCTTGCCGGAGTCGAGGGCCGCGACGAGCAGCCGCCCCGAGTCCTCGTCCACGGCCAGGTCCTCCATCGGCCCGTGCCCGCCGGGGTAGAAGACCGCGGCGAAGTCGTCGAGGTCGACCTCCGCCAGCTTCACCGGCTCCCGCAGCTCGGTCATCTCCTCAAGGCCGCGCGCGATGTCGTCGGCCCGGTCCTGGCCGCCGTTGACCTCGGCGGCCAGGCTCGCCCGGTCGACCGGGGGCAGCGTGCCGCCCGGCGTGGCGACGACGATCTCGTGGCCGGCGGCCTTCAGGGCGCGGTAGGGGACCACAGCCTCCTCGGCCCAGAAGCCGGTGGGGTGCTTGGTACCGTCGGCAAGGGTCAGGCGGTCGGCGCCGGTCAGCACAAAAAGAATCTTCGTCATGGTCGTCTTCTCTCGGTAAGTGCGGCTTACGGGCAAAACGTAGGCGAGCCGACCCATAGGCAACCAATGAAGTCCTGGATGACAGACATTGGATCCTCTATGGGTCACTGAGGCGTGGGCGCGCGGAATACTCGGTCGTGTGGACACCCCCTCGCTCGACCTGAACCTGCTGCGTACCTTCCTCGCGGTCTACCGCTCCGGCTCCTTCACCGGCGCCGCCCGCCTGCTGGGCCTGTCGCAACCGACGGTGACGACACAGATGCGCACGCTGGAACGGCTGAGCGGGCGGGAACTGTTCGAACGGCTGCCGCGGGGGGTCACTCCGACGCCGGTGGCCGACGAACTGGCCGCCCGCGTCGCCGCACCCCTGGACGAACTGGCCGCAGTGGCAGGCCCCGACCCCCTGGAAGGCGCCCGCCCGGAACCCGTCCACATCGCGGGGCCCGCCGAGTTCCTGTGCACGCAGGTGCTGCCCGCCCTCGCACCGCTGATCGCGGAGGGCGTACGGCTGCGGGTGGCCACCGGCCTGACCGAGCCGCTGCTCGACGAGCTGCGAGCGGGCCGCCACGACCTGGTGATCGCCACCGCCCGCCCGCGCGGCCGAACGCTTCACGCCGTGCCCCTCGGAGACGAGGAGTTCGTGCTGGTCGCCGCCCCGGTCTGGGCCGAACGGCTGGCCGGCCGGCTGTCCGCCGAGGGCCCGGCCGCCCTGCAGCCGGTCCCGCTGATCACCTACGCCGAGGACCTGCCCATCGCCCGCCGCTACTGGCGGCACGTCTTCGGTCAGCGGCTGTCTCGCACCGCCGCCGTCACCGTGCCCGACCTGCGCGGGGTGCTGGCGGCGGTGGTCGCGGGCGCGGGATTCTCCGTTCTGCCCCGCTATCTGTGCGCGGAGCCGCTGCGATCCGGGGCACTGGTGGAACTGCTGGAGCCCGAGGACGCGCCGATCAACACCGGCTTCCTCGTCCAGCGCCCCGGCGCCTCCGACAACCCGGACGTGGTCCGCGTCCGCGAACTGCTGGTGCGGGAGGGGCGGACCTGGTGAACCCGGCCGGGGTGGTTCCTCGCAACCCCGGGGGCGGCCGGGCGCGCTGGCGTCACCCGGTGAGTGAGTGGGACATCTGGTACGCCAGCGGGTGCGGTCGGCGCCGTCTCCGATCTCCGTGAGCACCTCGTCCAGCTCCATGAACCACTCCCAGGCGGCCCGCTCGTCGGCGCCGGCCAGCAGGGCGACGATCAGGTCCTCCAGTTCGGTGACGCGCTTGTTCTTCCAGATCTTGTCGGCGAGGCTCACCAGCAGATCCTCCGCCCCGACGCCGGGGGCGGCCCAAGAGGCGTGCGTGCCGGCGAACCGGGCGAGGTCCGGCTCCACGCCGTGCCCGAGCAGCAGCTCACGGCCCGCCTCCTCGTGCCGGGCACCGGGGCCGGACAGCTCGGCCGGGTGGAGGGCCTTGCCGATGTCGTGGGTCGCGGCCCCGAACAGCACCGCTTCGACATCGAACTCCAGTGCTGGACACCGCAATTCCACCCACTCAACGAGCTGGGCCGCCACATCGTGCACCGCCCGCAGGTGGGCCACCAGCCGCGGCGAGGCGTCGACGCCGGCCAGCAGCTCCGCGGCGCGCCCGGGGAGGGGACGCATTGGTGGATCGGTCTCGTCCGTCGCGATCGCGGCCGTACTCATCGCTGTCACCGCGTCAGCGTAGCCACGGGTCCTCAATACGTACCCACGCACGCCCCAGACGCCAATCGCCGCACCGGCTCACCGTCCCGCAGGCACCCCCCGACAGCCGACACTGGCGGGAAGGCCATGCCACCGGTCTTCTCGAGGGCATCCGCGGCCCGGAACGCTGACCCGGTAAAGGCGGCAACACCGCATGCCGTCGCGCCGGACGAGTGGGCCGACCGATGGAATGCGTGTAGTGATCTTGGCGGAATGTGCGCAGTGATCGCGTGGATCGCTCACTGCACCGCGTTGATCACTCGGAGCATGGTGATCGGATGCCGGTGTGTACCAGGAAGGTGATCACGTGACGACTTCCGCAGGGCCCGACCCAGAGGCCCGTTTCGGCGCCTACGTGATGGGGCGAAGAGGCCTGAGATGCCCGTGCTCGCGGACCGAAATGGCATGGGTCGTGCTGGTCCTGCTCGCGACCGCGGTGCCCGTGGGCTGGTGTGGCTTCCAGGACTTCAGCCAGGCCCTGACTTTCGCGGGGTGCGTCACCGGAGCGGCCCTCATGATGGCGGCTCTCATCATGCTCGTGGGCGTCGGAGCGGTCGTGGACTGCTGGCTCCGCGGGCCGACTTCCAACTTCCGGGTGGTCGCGCTGATCTCCACCGGCGTGGCGCTGTTGACGAACGTCCTGCTCGCCTTACAGGCATGGAACGACGGCGAGAAAGTCGTCTACCAAGTGCTGTCCATTGTGCTCAGCGTAAGTTCGCTGTCCGCTGTCGCCCTGGTGTGGCGAAGGCTGGATGAGGTCCCCACTCCGAAGCGGGTGGCTGCGGCGCTCATCATCTCCACGCTCGTAGCGGTCGCCAATTTCAGCTACCAGTACCTTTTCCAGCCGTACCGACGCGAGGCCACCCCTCTCGTGCAGCTCAATCCGGGCAAGGCTGTGCTCAGCGCGGACGGCAAGGTGCTCTCCGTGCCGGTCGACATCAAGCTCGTGAATCACAACGACATGGGCTTCTACGTGCTGGGCGCCGAGTTCCATGCCATGGGAGAGGACGTCGCGGTGAGCCCGAGGGACCAGGCCTCGGAGAAGTGGCGACGGGACGCCGAGCAATGGGCTCAATACAGGGAGAAGCACCCGCTCACCCGCAGGGAGGTCTACCAACCGGGCAAGCTGGTGGCGGCGCAGCCGTGGATGCTGCCCGGATACTGGGTCGAGGCGAACGACGAGTTGCTCACGCGAACCGTTGTTCAGCTTCCCAGCAACACGGACTTCGACAAGCTGACGTTCTACGCTACCTTGAACCTGGCGCGTAAAGACCGGCTCAGGATGGATCAATTCGCAGGTTTCAGCTACTCCTGGCGGGGCAGTGCTGTACCGCAATGGATGAAGAAGGAGCAGAAGGAGAAAAAGTTCGACACCATCATTCAAACGGCCAATATGCAAGAAAACAACGCGATTGATCAATTCACGAGACACAAACGCCGCATCACTACCTACTGGTCTTTCGGCGTGCACGGTGTCGACGTTGTGCCGGTCATCGCGCCGGTGGGCGAGGAGAACCGCACCTTCTCCGAGCAGACGAACCGCGAGGTCCGGAGCCGCTACGGCCTGCTCGACGTCCTGGCGGGCCCGGTCGAAGTAACGCTCGACGAGGTCAAGGGCCGACGCTGAAAACCCCTGCCGCTTCGCGGGCATCCACCCGTCCACGGGACCCCGGCCTCCGCTCGTGCCTGGCTCCGCAGCGTGGAGTCCGGAGAACCCATCCGCCACCCTGCCAGTGCCTCTCAGCCCGCCGAGCGGGTGACCGCGGCACCCTGGCGCAGGGGGACCTCGGCGACCTCGTCGACGGTTGCGATCAGTGAGTTTCTTCAGCGTTGCCGCTCCAGGGTGAGGACGGCCTTGGCGATTGACGTCATGCGGTTGGGGCTGGAGCGGGATCTGCGGAAGATCCGCCAGACTTCAGGCGGGCGACGCCGCGTTCGACGGGTGCTCGTGCCGCGGCCAGGGTACGGTTGCGGGTCCTGTCGGCAGGAGTGAGCTCCTGGAGGGGCCTGCGCTTGATGCCGGTGGTCAGCCACGGGCCGGCGCCCTGGTAGGCGAGATCGGCCACGATGGGAATGCCCTGGCGCTCGCAGATTCGGATGATCCGGTGGGTGCGTGCGGCGGTCAGATCGTGAGTGCGGCCACATGCGCACCACGGCCGCAGTGGCACCTACGTAGGATGACTGAGATGACAGACCACCTCTCCGACGTAGCCGCAACCGCTCTATCTTTATTGCAGTCGGCGCACAACGGGGACGCGGCCGCCGCCGACCAGCTGGGCGATCTGATGCCGTCCCTCACCGCCGCGGCGGAATCGGGTGACACGGGTGCTCAGAACGTGCTCGGCGGCATCCTCCTCGAACACATAGGGGATCCCTCCGGCGCCGCCTTCTGGTTCGGCAAAGCCGCCGGGGCGGGCAGTCCCGCGGGTAAGCGCAGCCTCGGTCATCTCCTTGCCGACGGGCTGGGGGTTACCCAAGACCTCGCTGAGGCAGAGCGACTGTTCCAGGAGGCAGCCGACGACGCTCACGCCCGGTTCAACCTGGCACGGTTGTGGTGGGGCAAGCGCGACCCTCAGACCGTGGCCGAGCTCCTGCGCTCCGCCGCCGAGGGCGGGGTCGAAGAGGCGTACGGCCCGCTCGGTGACCTGCTCACCGCCATGGGCGAGAGCGTCGAGGCCCTGACGTGCTACTTCGCGGCGATCCACGCGGGCGACGCCGACGTGCTCCACGATGCGATCACCCTCGCGCGCAGCCTGACCGACGAGGACATTCGTCATGCTGGGGAGCTGGCCGGCTGCTCAGGAGAGGCCGAGGCCATGGTGAAGACGGTTCGGAAGTACCGCTGAGCCGATGAGTGAGCACCTTCAGTGTTGCAGCTCCAGTGTGAGGACCGGACTTCCAGCAGGAAGTGTCGAAGCCGCCCTCTGCCCGGACCCGGACACCCCGTAGTTCCACCCCGCCGGCCTCGGCCTCACGGTAGAGGTCGTTGAGTACGCACGCCGCTAACCGCCAGGTTCAGCACGTGGCCACCGGTGAACGCCGACCGCACCCCGACGCCGCCGGGCGTCCACCGGTGGGGGAGCCGAACGTCGTCGCCCTCCTCCTCCAGAAACGACCCCGCGCTCGCCACCACCGCGAAAGCCCAACCCGGACTCGTCCAGGCATCATGGCGCATCCCGAGCCCGAAATTGGCACCCACCCTGCAGGAACGGCGGCTCGCGTCACCGTAATTGGATGGCGCGTATCGAACAGCGCGCCCACCCTGGTTCCCGTGTCAGAACCCAAGTACCAGATTCGAGCCCTGCACACGGACTCCACGGTCACCGTGTACCAGGCGTACGCCCAGGAGATAGGCCTCCCGGCGGCCCGGGAGGGCCGTTTCCCAGCGGTGTGGAAGCGGGACCGCATGACATGGATCAAGCCGTCGTTCCTATGGATGATGTACCGCTGCGGCTGGGGCACCAAAGAAGGACAGGAGACCGTCCTCGCCGTCGAGATCTCCCGTGACGGCTTCGAGTGGGCACTGGAAAACGCCTGCCTGTCCCACTATGAGCGCGGGCTCCACGCCGACCGAGCCGCATGGAAACACCAACTGAGGAAGGCCCCGGCCCGGGTGCAATGGGACCCCGAGCGCGACCTGCGCCTACAGCCGCTCGCCCACCGGTCGCTTCAACTCGGCCTCGCAGGCGAAGCCGCGCGTCTCTACGCCGATGAGTGGACCGTCTCCATCACCGACGTCACACCGCTCGCCCACACGATCCACGCGCACGTACGAGACGGAGACCTGGACGCCGCACGGCAACTCCTGCCCAGCGAACGCCCCTACCCTGTGAACGACCAGACCCTGAATCACCTTCTCCGATGAGAGCGGCTCCCACGGATATCGAGGCGTCGGTGCCGGTACCGCACTGTAGAGGGTTGTTCCGCAGGGAGCTGGAAACTGCTGGAACCCAGAGCCATGAGCAAAGTAAGGAGAAAGAGTGATGCCACACCCATCATGACAGGTCGTAGTGGCATTTCGTAGGAGGAACGGCACAGCTGACCACCCTTGTTCGGCCCTCTCCCGGACACTCAGAATCTCCGTCATGAATCACACGGGGAAAATCGACCAAGACGACGTCCTGCGAGCCAGAAATGCGTTGCTCGGGACGGGGCGCCGCACCGCGCGCGAGGAGGTCGACGCCTACAGGGTGCTCGCCCAGGTCGGTCCCGCCTCGTACCTGCCGCTCCTGGTCAGGGCGTTGCACCGCCTCAGCTATGACACCAGCACCGGAACAAAGCATGCCGCCTGTCTCGCGCTGTACGAGGAGGCGGTGACCGCGGCACGGTCCATCGATCCCGCCGAGCCGACCCGTGCGGAGGTTCTGTACAGGGCTCTCGACGCATGCCAAAGCGAGCTGTACATCCAGGGGCGCAGCGCCGAAGGACTCGCCATGCGTGCGGAGATGCTCGCCATCGGCCGCGCCCGAGCCGAACTGTCCGGAGATCCCGTGGTCAAGGGGCTACGTGAGTGGGCCGCCGGCCTTGCCGAGGAAGGCCGGTACGCCGAGGCTGCCGATGCCATGACCGAGTTGGTCTCGGCGCTCCTGCCCGACGGACCCCATCAAGGTTCTCTCGCCTGGTCGCTCCTGGATTGGATAGGCGCTCTCCATGACGCCGGCCGGGCAGACGAGGCACTCGCCGCGTTCGGGAGACTCGTCAGTTTGGAAGCCGACGAAGCGGCGCACGACCGCGGCCCGATGGCCTGCCACCTCTATTCGCTCATCGGGTACGCCCTGATGCTGGACACCTATGGCCGAGGCGCACAGGCGACCCTCGTCCGGCAGGAGGCACTCGCCTTGCTGACGGAGTTGGCCGACACCGGTGAGCGGAAGGTCTGGAGTGGCTATCAGTCGTCCTTCTGGGCGGTGCTGTTGTCCTTCTCCGGCACGGAGAGCGATCGGCCCGCGCCCGGTGAACCGCGTCTCGACTCAGGGGCGGCACCAATGCCCTGGTCGCCCGATGCCAGGCGACGTTACGTCGACGGCCGTCACGCTCTCCGGGAAGCGGTGGACTCCCTTGCGGTGCGAGCCATGGAGAACCCGGACGAGGATTTGGCCGAACTGGTCCGGCTGCAGAGGGCCTTCACCATCCGCTCCGCCCTTCACTGGGAGCACCGCACCCATCAGTTCGCAGAGCGAGTGCGCCCTCTGTTCGACGACGGGGTGGGTCTGGCCCGTCGCCTGTTTCAGCACGCTCCGGCGGACGGAGCGCGAGCGTTGGCCAGAGCGCTGATCGACCGATCGACCTTCCATGCGGCAGCCCACGAGTTCGGGGGCGCCCTCGACGACTTCCGCCAGGCTCTGAGCCACCTGCAGGAGACTCACTGACCCAACGTCCGCCGGGGGCCGGGACATCAGTGCGGCCGGCCCAAGGCACGAAGGTCCCGGTTCTGTCCCAGCGGGTACCGGTCTCCGACAGGCGGAGGAGGGGCGTGGCCGGTGGTGGCATGCGATGCCACGGCGCGCGTGTAACAGGCATGTACCCAGCGGTCCGCCGGGGGAACGGCTCGCCGTGCCCGACCACTCCTGTTGGTCAGAAACGCTCGCCGGTACCGACTGACACCACCTCGTACGGAGATGTGCAGGACGGTACCGAGCGGCCGGTCCCCACAACCGATCCGAGGAACTGACGATGCGCGTTCACAAGCTCACCCTCGCCGCTCTGGCAGTCGCCACGAGCCTTTCGCTCACCGCTTGCCAGGAAGGCGACGGCGGCACGACGGGACGGAACGAACCGTCGGCCGCGTCCACCGCTTCTTCTTCGGACGGTGGTAAGGGCGCGGGCAGCGGCTCCGGTCAGAGCGGCGGCGCGCAGGGTTCCGACGGCGCGGGCTCCGCCGGAAACGGCTCAGCGGGCAAGGGCTCCTCCGCGCAGGGCGCGGCCGCGGGCGGCGGATCCGGCGCGGCGGACGGGACCGGCAAGGCCGCCAGGTGCCGTACCGACGAGCTGGAGATCACGGCGGTGGACAGCACCATCGACGGCGATCCCGACCGCACCGTCGCCGTGACGATGAAGAACCACGGTGGCCGGGACTGCACGATCTCGGGGTACGCGGGAGTCGACCTGAAGCTCAGGGAGGGCTCGCTGTCCGCGAAGCGCACGGGCGAGAAGGCCACCTCGTCGGTCCTCAGGAACGGGCAGTCGATCGCCTTCGGCATCCACTACCCGTCCAACGACTCGGGCGGCTCCGGCGTCCGCGTCACGGGGTTGCAGGTGACGCCGCCGAACGAGACCCGTACGGTCACCCTCAAGTGGCCCGGCGCCGCCACGCTGCCCGTCACGGACGGCACCGCCTCCCAGGTGACGGTCGGTCCGGTGGGCAGCGCCGGCCATGGCGGCTGACCATACTTCCGAGCACGAACGGCGTGGGGCGGCGCGCGGCTGACCGCCGCCTCCCAGGAGACAGCGGCCAGTCCCGCTCCGTTCCCGCGCGCGGCAGGGTCCGTCCGACGACGAGGCCCTAGGTCGTGTCCGCAAAGTCGCGTCGTTCGCCCGCAGGGCGGGCGTCGCGGCGAGAGTGCGTGCCGGGCGTCGTGACGCAGACGCGACTTTGCGGACACGGCCTAGCCTCTACCGGCCGGCGGGTCCGCGTAGACGCCCCGCAGCATGCCGGTGGCCTGCCCCACTTCGATGAGGTAGCCGTCCGGGTCGCGCAGGTAGCACCGCACTTCGGCCTTGCGATCGATGGGCGGCGTGAGGAATTCGGCCCCCTTCGCGCTCCACTCTCGGTGACATGCCTCGATGTCGGCTACGCGGAGGTTGAGGAAGCTGCTGACCGTGCTCGGGTCGGAGGGTGGCCGCAGGGTGACGTCCGGCTTGTCCGGGGTGGGGCCGCCGCCCGGATTCATGATGATCCATCCGTTGGCGAGCTTGATGGTGCAAGGGTTCTCCTCGAGCACCACCTCCCCGCCGAGCACGTCGGTGTAGAAGGCGCGAGACCGGTCCACGTCGGCCACCGTCAGGAAGTGAGTGAGGAGAAGCCCGGAATCCGGGGCAGGAAAACCCTCACGGTGCATGCAAGGCCTCCAGATGAATGGGGTGTTTCCACACATAGTGGACCGACGGGCGTCCTGAGATACGGATGAACACGGCCTGAGAGCTCGCCGCGTCGGCTGCAGCGGTCAGTCACTTCTACTGCGGGGAAGCTCCTGCCAGGTGCACTGTCAGGGGCGTCCGGCACACTGCGCCGTATGAACTCGGTAACCGCACACGACTACGCCTGGATCCGCACCTCGCCACTCTTCCGCCACATGATGAGAAGCGGATACACCCTGACACTGATACGGGGGAGGAGCCCCCAGGAGGTGCTGCGCGCGATGGAGGCGGAACCGCGCGGCACCGGGGAAGGCACGGCCGGGCTGATCAACGCCGACGACGCTCACCGTGCCGGCGTGGATCACGACTACTGGGACGATTCCTATGTCGCGGGCGCCTTCGAAGCCCCGGGCGAGAGCGGCGACTGGACAGTCGTCCTCGGCTTCGACGGCGGCCTCGGGCTGCCGTGTGCGGAGACGCTATCGGTGGGCGGCCGGGTCGTGGCGCACTCGAGCAACGGCGGCAAACCCATCCACCTCTTCCACTGGTTCGAGGACGGTGAACTCCGTACGACGTTCGAGGGCCCCTCGGCGCGCGATGGCAGCAGCCCCGATGAACTGATCGCCCTGTTGCGGCAAGTCGGCTTTCCGTTGACCCCCGAGGGAGAACACGACGAGAACGCCCCGGGCGTCGACGGGAAGGCGGCGGTCCTCGCTCTGACCGAGAGGCTCACCGGCATACGCGTTACCGAATCCCTCCTTCAGGATGCCACGTACGAACTGGGGCTCGTCCCCGAACAGCCCGCCGAGGAATGGACCGGCCTGGTTATCGACATCACCGATGCGAACGGAGAGCGGCTGTACAAGGAATGGACCTACGAGGAGATAGCAGCGGCTTCCGACCGCGCACGGGCGGAGGCGAACGCGCCGGTCGTGATCACGTACAACGAGCCTCTCACTCAGGACCGTTCGGAGCATCAGACGGGTGAGTAGCGAACGTGTGCGTGGCGGGCGCCGGCTTGCCCAGGCTCTCGATTCTCGGGGCGTTCTGAGGCAGATGACTGGCTATACCGCCTCAGCGAGCTGCCGGGATGAGGGCTGTGCGGTCGAACGGGCCGCCATGTGAGGCCGCGTACGAAACCGCGTCGTTGACCGCGTCCAGGCCGAACGACCGGACTCGTTCGGGGGCGAGGTCCAGGGTGCCCGAGGTGAGGAGCCGGATGATGCCGACGTTCGCTGTGCGCGGGTACATCCACTGGCCGCGCACGGTGATCGAGTTGCGCATGATCCATGGGTAGGGGAGCGCGAGGTCGTCACCACCGAGCATGCCGACGCCGCCCATGAGGACGACGCGGCCTTGCTCGCGCACGGTCATGGCTGCCGTACGCGCCGCCGAGCTGGGTGCGCTCGGCGGCAGCAGGTCGATCACCATGTCGATCGGACCGTCGGCCGCCGCGCACATGGCCGCGCGATCGCCGGCCTCGTCCCCGGTGAGCGTGACCGGGCGCACGAGCGGTCCGAACCGGTCGGCGAGGAGGTCCAGCGCGGCCTGGTTGCGGCCCGGGGCGACCACGCGGCCCGCCCCCATGGCGATCGCCACCGCGACCGCGCTGCTGCCGAGGTTGCCGGTGGCCCCGCTGACGAGCAGCGTCTCACCGGCTGCGAGCCCGCCGGCCAGCAGCCCGCCGTAAGGGATGACGTGCACGCCGAGCGCGGCCCAACGGGCCGGGTCGTCCCCGGCCGCTGTGGGGAGCGGGAAGACGTTCTCCGTCGGGACCCTCATGAGCTCGGCGAACGATCCGTCGTGCAGGTACCGGGCAAGGCGCGCGCCGCCCTCGCCGCGGGAGCTCCAGCCCTGGAGCGTGATGTCGGGCGTCAGGGCGTCGTCCCGTGAGCGCACCGTCGAGTCGCACCACACCAGGTCGCCGGAGCGCAGCCGGGTGGCGTCCGGGCCCACGTGGACGATCCGTCCCACGCCCCCGATCCCGGGCACGACGGGAGGGACCAGAGGGTACTTCCGCTCGCCGCTGAAGACCTCGGCGGCGTAGGGCGCCACGGTGGCGGCGAGGACCTCGACCACCACCTCGCCGCCGCCCGCCTCCGGGTCGGGAACCTCCCGCACTGTGAGCGGGGCGCCGAACCCCGTCAGAACTGCTGCTCGCACGTGATGACCTCCGTGTTGGTTCGTCGAGATCGACACTAGGAGCCCGGCAGGCATGCGGGAAGCGACGATCAGGCATCTGTGGTATGCCTCTGGCGCATGGACATCTCCAGCGCAGGCCTACGGGTCCTGCGGCAGATCGCCGAGTCCGGCAGCTTCACCGCAGCCGCCACCCGGCTCGGCTACACCCAGTCGGCGGTCTCACGCCAGGCCGCCTCCCTCGAACGAAGTGCGGGCGCCGCCCTGTTCGAACGCCGCCCCGACGGTGTGCGGCTCACCCCCGCGGGTCTGACTCTGTTGCGTCACGCTCGCACGATCCTGGACTGCCTGACGGCTGCCCAGCGCGACCTCACCGGCACCGTCCCGCGGACCGAACTGGTGCGGCTCGGGCTGTTCCTGAGCGCGGGCGCGGCCCTCCTGCCTCCCGCGCTCACCCGCCTCGCGGCGACCGACCCGCAGATCACGGTCACGACCACCGAGGGCACCACACCCTCCCTGATCCGGGCACTGCGCGCGGGCTCGATCGACCTGGCCGTACTGACGTCCCGCCCGCCTCACCGGCCGCTGGACGGCGAGTCGCCGCGCCTGCACGTCGAGACCGTCGCGGACGCCGAACTGGTCGTGGCGGTGCCCTCGACCGGAGAGTTCGCCGGCCGCACCGCGGTGCACATCGACGAACTGGTCGACGCCCGGTGGATCGCCACCCCGGCGTCGAACGCCGAACCACTGCTCGGCGTCTGGCCCGGCCTGCCCGGACGGCCGAACATCGTCCACACCGCACGCGACTGGCTGACGAAGCTCCAGCTGGTCGCCGGCGGCTTCGGAGTGACCACGGTGCCCTCGCGACTCTCGCCCGTGCTGCCGCCCGGGGTGAGCCTGCTGCACGTCGAAGGAGCACCGCCCGAGATCCGCCGGGTCCTCGTGGCCCGACTCCCGGGGCGCCCCACCTCGGCGATCAGGGCCGTCACCCGAGCGATAGCCTCGACCACCTGATCCGCGCCACCGAGGCCGTCGGTTTCGGTGCAGGAGCCAACGGAGGCCACAGCGTGAGATGACGCCCGATCCTTCTGCCGACGCGGTACCCCCTGACACTCCACTCGTGAGGGCCCTCCGACCGTATGGAGATGGCGCCCTCCTGCCACCCGCCCGCCCGAGGCGGCTGACCCACCTGCCAAACCCTTTGCCTGACGGAGCAGTTCACACCTAGCGTGCAAGCGCACAGGAACGGTGCGCCGGGGCAGCGCACCACACGCACGAGGGGCAACCGCCGTGGGAACCATGGTCTCGGTCAGGGGCTGGCTGCAGTGTGACGACGGACAGCTGGCCCAGATCAAGGAGATCGTGGAAGCGGACGATCCGGAGCGCACCTACAGCGGTGGCTGGGCCTTCCCCGCTCGGCAGTACAACAACGTCAGGTGGGCCTTCTACGGGGGCGACATCCGCGCCGTGTCCCTCGACTGGTTCGAGGAGAGGTTGCGTCAGATAGCCCGAATACCGGCCTCCTACCAGGACGAGGAGTACGACGAGAGGCCCCGGGGCCTGTTTCTGGTCAGCCACGACGTCGACGGCATGAGCGAGTGGAGGGTCCAGAACGGCGGCTTGGTGATGGGCCCTCCCGATGGGGACTACCGCTACCTCGACGCTTAGCCGGATCACGAGACCGCCAGCTCCAGAGCACGGTCACCGCACAGAGGTCCCATCGGGGCGATCATCGAAATACCGATGCAGTATCTCCGGACTGTCGGGAGTGAAGGTCCACTCCTGGAGGATCCGCGGCAGGTCGGACTCGTTCAGCCAGCCGTGCCAGGCGACTTCGCCCGAGTTCGGCATGACAGCCCGCGGAACGACGGCATCGCACACCCCGAGCCAGTGAGGGCTCAGACCGCTTCGGTTGAGGAACTTGAACCGGTAGCGCACTGCCACCGACACCCCCAGCTCCTCCTCCAGTTCACGGGTGGCTGCCTGCTCATAAGACTCCCCAACTCCCAAAGCCCCGCCGATTCCGACCTCGTAGCACCCAGGGAATCTGGACACCTGATCAGCACGCCGATGGACGAGGATCCGACCCTGCCGGTCGTGACACACGGCCACGGCGATCCGGTGCAGCCAGCCCTTTCGGACGGCGTCCCTCCGGCTCACCGGCCCCAGCGCGCGGTCCTGTGCGTCAACGCGTTCCACGACTTCGTCCACGGTGCACACGATCGCAGAGCCCACTGACAGCAGCCCTCACGGCGCAGCCATCACAAGTCGCTCACGACAAACACAGAGACATCTTCGCGACTGGATGCGACCTGCCGAGATCATCCGGCCCATGATCGATGCTGCAGGTCAGACGGCTTCGGCGGCGGGCCCGCGCGGCCTCACATCCGGGCTCTCAGCACGTCGACCTCACAGCCCGGCGCGAAGGGGTCGAAGCCGTGCTCGGTCAGCCAGCGAACGATCAGCAGGCTTCGCAGCGACCACCACGCGTGGATCACCTCGAGGTCGACGTCGACGCCGTACCCGGCGATGACGTCGTCGAGGTGCTCCTCGTGCCCGAGCGTGAAGGTGGCGAGGTCGTACAGGGGGTCGCCCCGGCCCGCCTCGGACCAGTCGATGATGCCGGTGACCTCGTCGCCGTCGACGAAGACGTGGTCGATCTGCAGGTCGCCGTGCGTGAACGCCGGAGTCCAGGGCCGGAGCGCGGCCTCGGCGACCTGGCGGTTGCGCGTGACCAGGTCGGCGGGCAGGACGCCGTTCGTCACGAGCAACTCGCACTCGTCGTCGAGTTCCGCCGCCAGCGCGACGATGCTCCGGCCGGCCCTGCCGGGCCGGGCCGGCAACGGCGCGTCATGCAGCGTCCGGATGGCGGCGCCCGCCGCGGCCCACGCCGCCGGCGACCCGGTCGAGGGGCCGCCGAGGCGCCCGAGCGTCGTCCCTGGGAGAGCGGCCATCGCGAGTACCGGCGGTTTGCACCACAGCACCTCCGGCGTCGGAACCGGCGCCAGAGCCATCGCCTCGACCTCGACGTCGATGCGCCCCCGATCGGCGTCCACCTTCAGGAACGTGTCGCCGACGCGTAGGGTCGCGCGCTCGGAATGGGCGACTACGACTTCGACCTCGTCCATGGCCGACCAGTATCCCGGGGATGACCGCCGACGGGCACCGGGTCGACCGGGTGCAGCACACCCTCTACGACGCCGGCGCCGGCCCTCGACGGCAAGTCGAAGGTCCGGGCCGGCCGGGGTTTGGGCTTGGCAGGTCAGCGGATGTGGCGGTGCATGGTGACGGTGGGGGCGAAGTTGGCCAGCGGGTCGGTGGTGCCGCTGGTGCGGGGAGCGCGTGCCGCTTCGCGGTCGAGGATGGCTTTGACCTGCCGGGCGAGTTCGTCGGCGTGGTGGGTGATCTGGTCGATGGGCAGGCGGGACGCCCTGAGGGCGTCGACCTGGCGGTTGATGCCGTTGAGTTCGCTGCGCGCCTGGCGGCTCAGGCTGAACTGCCGGGGGGTGGCCACGACGAACTGGTAGGCGGCGGAGACGGTCTCGCAGGCCGGGCAGTGCTCATTGACGGACCTGCTGATGTTGGTGGCGTTGATGAGGCGAGCGTTGCGGCCGGCTGTCGTGACGATCTGGTAGGAGAGCGCGACGGAGCGGCAAGGGTTGTTCAGTGAGCAGCCGGCGGAGACGGCGGTGGCGCGGTTGTTGGCGGTCACGGCGATGGTGGGGCCGTACTCGTGGATGGCGAAGGAACTGTCGGACTGGTTCACGTGGGTCCTGTCGGCGTGGCTGAGGGCGGTGTCGACGGCGATGGCGACCTGGTGGGGGAAGCCGGTGCGGTTGGGTGTGGCGCGTGCTGTGGTGGTGGCGGCGGTGATGGCGAGGCCGGCGGTGACGACGGCGCCCAGCCGGACAGCCGTCGTGCTGCTCTTGGGGGTGCGGGGCTTGCGGTGGTGCATGGTCTTCTCCTGCGAAGGGATGCGTGACGTGGTGTCAGGACTGGCTCGGGTTCGGCGGCGTGGTCGCCGTCGGTGAGGGCGAGGTGGGGGGAGGCTGTGAGGGTGAGGAGGTCTGGGAGGGGGTTTCGGTGGGGGTGCGAGTCGGTGATGTGCTGGGCCGTGGGCGGGTGGGGGTGGCGCGGGGCGACGTCGTAGGGCTGGGTGTGCGGGTGCCAGAGGCCTCGCTTGCCAGGGGTGTGGTGGAGGGTGTCGCCGTGGGGGTGCGCTGAACACCCTCGCTTGGGCGGGGAAGTTGTACGGAGTGGCTTTGACCGGGCGTGGCGGCCGGGGAAGGACTGCTGGCCGGGCCGGCGGTGGCCGATTGTCTGGGGCTGGCGTCGGGGGTGCGGGTGGGTGTGCCGGGTTGCAGAGCGGGGGTGGCGGGGGCCGCTTGAGGGAGCGGCTTCGGGGTGAGGCCCTGGATCCAGGCGGTGGCGAGGACGGCGCAGCCCGCGACGGTGGCGGTGGCCAGCGCCAGACGCATCAGGGGTTTTCCCCGGGTGGCTTTGGCGGCGGCGCGCCAGAGGCGGGTGGTGATGCGGGCGGTGAGGTAGGCGCCTCCCGCCAGGGGGCACAGCAGCATGACGGTGCCGACGACTCCGACCAGCCCGGCCGCCGGGTGCCCGTCGGTGAACGCCGCGATGGTTCCTAGGACTTGCTGGTGCAGGGCGCGGGCGGCGGTGGCGACGAGACGGGGCAGGTTCCACAGGGCGTAGGCGGCTTCGGCGAGAAGCAGCGGGACCATGGTGAGGACCCACGCGGTGATGATGGTGCGTGCGGAGCGTTTGAGCTCGGTTACCTGTGCGGCGGCGGCGCGGTGTCGTCTGCCGGGGAGCAGGCTGAGCAGGATCGGTTTGATCTTGCCGTAGAGGTCGGGTACGCCGGCGAGGTCACCGAGGATGTAGTAGCCGTCAAGGCGGACGGCGGGCATGAGCTGTTCGAGGACCTCGAAGTGGGCGAGATAGACGGCGGCGAGGAGGAACGGCTGGCCGGTGAGGAGATAGGCGGCGGTGAGGGCCAGCATGAAAAGGACGTTGAAGTAGACGCCGCCGAGTCCGGTGCGCAGCCGGCCGGCTCTCCCGACCCGATAGACGTCGGTGACGTCGGTGTACATGGACGGCCAGATCAGAAAAATGCCGCAGCCGATCTTTCCCGGTACCGCTCCGCTGTAGCGGCAGGCGGATGCGTGGCCGAACTCGTGGAAGAGGAGGGACGCCACGGTCAGCAGGAAGACGATGAGCATCCACAGGGGTTGTTCGAGTACCTGCAACACGGCGGTCATGGCGCCGTGGACGGCGAAGAGCCAGACGTCCATGACGACGGCGCCGGCCAGCGTCAGTGCCACGACCGAAGGGCGGTGCAGCCAGGCGAGGGCGGCGGCGATACGGGCCACGTGCCTCTCGTGGAAGATCGTCCTGTGGCCGCGCAGGGCCAGCAGCAGATCGGAGCGAGGCGCGGCGATCTCAGCGGGCTGCCCGTGAAGGGGGAGGGTGATACCGAGCGGGGTGAGCTTGTGCTCCACGAGATGGAGGATGTTGTCGGTGGTGACTTCGTCGCCGTAGCGGCCGCTGACCCGGTGGGAGATGGCCTCGGCGTCGCGGATGCCGTCGATGCTGGCGACGACGAGATACAGCAGGCGGGAGAGTTGAATCATCTGTCCGTCACCGCGGCGGACGATGTAACGGCGTTCGGTGAAGCCTGATCCCTGGTACTCACCGAGAGTCTGCAGACCCTGGCTCGGCCGCGGCACGGGTGCGCCCTGCAGGGGTGCGGGGGTACGGGCCGTCGCGAAGGGTGCGGAGTGCGCCGAGTCGTCGGATGCGTGGCCGTCGGGTGCGAGGGGGGCGGCTGCCTGGCCGGGGATCTGCCCGGGGTGTGGAGAGTGGGCCTGCAGGGTGGCGCGGCTCTGGTCGTCGGACGCCGGCATGGTCTTCTCCTGGGCGCGGTTGACGGTTGGACACATGGGCGTGGTGTGCGGAGGGGTGGGGCCGGGGTCGGGTGTGTTTGTCGGTCCGGTCCCGGCCCCTATCCCGGCCCCCGGTCCTGGTTCGGGGCGGGCCCGGCCTCGGGCCGGGTCCTGTCCCGGCTCTGGTTGTGGTCTCAGGGCCGGCTCCTGGTCCGGTCCGGGCCTTATGTCGGCCCTGAATTCCGGTCCGGGCCGCGGCCCGGCCTTGGCTTCACCCGGCCCCGGCCTTGAATCCCGGTCCGGGCTGCCCCGGCGTGGCTTCGGCCTGACCCGGCCCCGGCTCCGGTCTCGGTCAATTCTGGTTTGTGTCTTGGGTTTTGGTTGTCGGGGGTGGGGTGTCGGGGGTGGGGGTGTTACTGGTGGATGTTGATGGTTTGGGTGGTTT